>NZ_CP028105.1:0-1200000 GCF_003019675.1 Fusobacterium ulcerans
TCATTCTTTCTCCTTTGGTATAATGACTAAAACTTCACTGAGATTCAGTACATCTATATCAGTTTTTATTTTAATACTTCTAAATATTTCGCTTTCATCTTGATCTATTTCTGAAATATAACCAATGTACAATCCCTTTGGATAGATGTCACTGATTCCTGAAGTATATACTTTTTCTCCTGATTTTATAGTATTTTCAAAAGTATTTGGTTCAAAGTAGAGTTCTCCATTTCCTTCATTACTTCCTTTTGCTATTCCAAGCATACTATTTTCAGTCAAAGCACTTATATTGAAATTCTCTCCAGTTACCATATCTACCATTGAATAATCATCATAAACCTTTCCTATTTTCCCTATTAGATTCTTACCAGAAAGTACAATCATATCTTTTGCCATACCATCTTTTTTACCCAAATCTATATAGAATCTTTCATAAAGATTGCTTGGAGTTCTAAAATTAACTCTTGCTACTCTCAGATCTTTTTGACTTTCCTCTTTCATTTCTAAAAGATTTTTTAATCTTTCATTTTCCTCTACAAGAGTAACATTAAATTCTGTAACCATATCCAATTTTACATTTTCAGTTTTCAGCCTCTTATTTTCTTCTAAAATATGTTTATATTCTGTAACAGCATATGAAGTTTCTTTAAAGTAATTTCCAGTATTATAGATTGATTTCTGAACTGGAAAAAAAAGATATCCCACACCATCTATAATATGATTAAGAGCTCCTCTAAAGAAAAAGAGGAGCAGTATAATCCCTATAAACAAAAATAATATTTTATTCTTCTTGCTAGAGGACTTATCTTTTCTTATCATTTAGATAATTCCTTTGAAACTTCAAGAATCAATTTTGCTGTATCTACCATATCTTTTATCTCAATAAATTCTTCTTTAGTGTGAACTTTGCTCATTCCTACTGCAAGGTTTACAGAAGTAAATCCTTTTGCGTTATAGACATTAGCATCGCTTCCTCCTCCAGAAGATTTTTGCTTGCACTCTAACCCTGTATTTGCACAAGCTCTAGCAAAGCATTTTAATATTTCTGCTTCAGAGTCCAGTGTAAATCCATCATAACCCTTTTTAACATCATTTATAAACTCTGCTCCAAATTCTTTGGCTGTAGCTTCAAATATATCATTAGTCTCTTTTAAAAGATTATCTAATTTTTCTCCTTTGAAACTTCTTGCTTCATACATTATAGAAAGTTCAGGCATTACTATGTTAACAGCTTCTCCTCCTCTTACTATACCAATGTTAGAAGTAGTTTCACTGTCTATTCTTCCTAGCTTTATTTTAGTTATAGCATGTGAAGCAACAGTCAATGCATTTATTCCGTTTTCAGGAGAAATTCCTGCATGAGCTGGTTTTCCTATTATTTTCATTTCACCCTTTGCTGAATATGGAGCCTGTATAATTGCTTCTCCAGGTTTTCCACTTGAATCAAGAATGAACGAGTAATCTGGTGAATATTTTTCTATATCAAAAGCTCTTGCTCCACGTAATCCTATTTCTTCTGCTATTGAGAATACAACTATGATTTCTGGATGATCAAGGTTATTTTCTTTTATTACACTGATCATTTCAAGGATTGCAGCTATTCCACCTTTATCATCTCCACCAAGAACAGATGTTCCATCACTTTTGATGATCCCATTCTCAATGATTGGTGTAACTTTATCGCAAGGAAGTACAGTATCCATATGTGCACTAAATAAAACTTTTTTCTTTCCTGGGGCTTTCAATACTCCAATAATATTTCCACAGTTTCCACCATGAACTTTTCCAGCATTGTCTTCATAAGCTTCCATCCCAAGTTCTTTTAATGCTTTTAGTAAGTAATCTCCAACTTCTCTCTCTTTTAATGATGGTGATGAAATGCTCGCCATGTCAATAAAAGTTTGTACCAATCTGTTTTCCTTTACCATGATTCCTCCTATTTTCGTTTTTTAATACTTTCTTTCCTATAATTATAATACATTGGTCTTTCTTTGTAAAGCATAAGTAGTATAAATCTTAAAAAATAATAAAAAAAATGCCATTTTTTTATTATACAAAAAGGACAGCATCTCTGCCGTCCTTTCATTCAGCCTATTTTTAGGCTCTTTTCTTATTTTGTTCCTTTTTTATAAGCCCCTTCAGAACCAAACACATCTACTATTTTAGTTTTGTAATAAGCTTTCATTTCATCTTTTGCAGCTCCAAGATATTTTCTTGGGTCAAATTCTTTTGGATTAGTTCCAAGAACTCTTCTGATAGCAGCTGTGAATGCAAGTCTTCCGTCAGTATCAACGTTAATTTTTGCAACTGCTGATTTAGAAGCTTTTCTTAATTCAGCATTAGGAATTCCTATTGCATCTTTAACTTCTCCACCAAATTCTTTTATCATATCTGTATATTGCTTAGGTACAGCTGATGATCCGTGAAGTACGATAGGGAATCCTGGGATTCTTCTTTCGATTTCTTCTAATATATCAAGTCTTAATTTAGGATCTTCACCTGGTTTAAATTTATGAGCTCCATGAGAAGTTCCTATAGCTATTGCTAAAGAGTCAACCCCTGTTTTATTTACAAATTCTTCTACTTCATCAGGATTTGTATAAGTATGGCTTTCAGCTTTAACATCATCTTCGATACCAGCTAGAACTCCTAATTCAGCTTCTACTGTTACATCAAATTTATGAGCATATTCCACTACTTCTTTTGATACTTCTATATTTTTTGCAAAATCATAGTGAGATCCATCAATCATTACTGATGAGAAACCAGATTCAATACAAGTTTTTACAGTTGCAATATCAGGTCCATGATCTAAATGAAGAGCTACTGGAATATCTGATCCCATATTTCTTGCTCTGTCTACAGCTGCTTTACCTAATAAAGGCACTACATCAGCTCCCATGTAGCTAAGAGCTCCTTTTGAACATTGAAGGATTACTGGTGAACCCATTTCAGCACATGCTTCTACTATAGCAAGAGCCATTTCCATATTATTGAAGTTAAATGCAGGAACTGCATACCCTTCTTTATTAGCTTTAGCAAACATTTCTTTAGTATTAGAAAGTCCTAAATCTTTATAATTGTACATTTATAGCCTCCTTGAAATTTTGTATATACTTAATTCTACCAGATATTTAAAATAAAATCAATTCTATAATAGATCATATTTTTACTCTTATTTGTTTTAAAATATGCCTAAAAAACCATTTTATCTTCATTCTCTTTTTTATAAGGAGAAGTGCTTGAGGTACCAGATCTATGACATTCTCTATGACATGCTGATATCTGTTGAATTTTCCACTGATTATTTTCTTTGCACTCACTATCCAAGATATGAGCAGCAAGTTAAATATTCTTAAAAAATTTAATAAGAAATTAAACGCTCCCTCTTCAGTTACATAAAAACTTCCTATTTTAAATAAAACTCTTCCTTCCTGTGTATAAAAAAGCTGGACAAGACATGTACTAAAATACAGAAAAAATAAAAATTTCATTTTTCCAATATTCTTTTTTAAATCTTTGTTCAAAATAAGGTTCATCACAAAAAGAATGACAGTTATTCCAAACATTATTTTTATATTTCCAATGAATATATTACTTAGAAGCAGTATAAATAAACTACTTTTTAATAACATCTATTCCACCCATATATGGAACTAGAGCTTTTGGAATAAGGAATGATCCATCTTCCTGTTGATAGTTTTCCATAATAGCTACAAAAGTTCTTCCTACTGCAAGTCCTGATCCATTTAATGTATGACAGAACTCACTTTTTGAACTTCCATTAGGTCTGTATTTAAGTCCCATTCTTCTAGCTTGGAAATCTGTACAGTTAGAGCAAGAAGAAATTTCTCTGTATTTATTTTGAGATGGAAGCCATACTTCTAAGTCATAAGTCTTAGCAGCTGAGAATCCTAAGTCTCCAGTACATAGTTGAATAACTCTGTATGGAAGCTCAAGTCTTTGAAGAACCTCTTCAGCATTAACTACCATTTTTTCTAATTCTTCATAAGAAGATTCCTGAGTTGCTATTTTTACCATTTCCACTTTATTAAATTGGTGTACTCTGATGATTCCTTTAACATCTTTACCATATGATCCTGCTTCTCTTCTGAAACATGGAGAATAAGCTGTATAATATTTTGGTAATTCTTTTTCATCCAATATTTCTTTTCTATGGATATTAGTCATTGTGATTTCTGAAGTTGAAATAAGGAACATATCATCAGTAGTTCTATACATATCATCTTCGAATTTAGGAAGCTGTCCAGTTCCTTCACATATTTCTCTTTTTACCAAGAATGGAGTTATGTGCTCTGTATATCCATGTTCTGTAGTATGCATATCAAGCATAAAGTTAATAAGAGCTCTTTCTACTCTTGCACCCATTCCTCTATATAGTACAAATCTTGATCCTCCTAATTTTGATCCTCTTTCAAAATCAAGTATTCCAAGATTTTCTCCTATTTCCCAGTGAGCTTTTGGTTCAAATGTAAATTCTCTAGGTGTTCCCCATCTTCTTACTTCAACATTTGATTCTTCATCTTTTCCTACTGGAGTTCCTTCTTGATACATATTAGGAATTACCATTTGGAAATAAGTAAGTTTCTCATCTACTTCTGCTAATTTTGCATCAAGCTCTTTTATTTGAGCAGAAACTTTTCCCATCTCTTCTATTATTTGAGAAGCATCTTGTTTTTCCTTTTTTAATCTTGCGATTTCAGCAGATTCAGTATTTCTTTTTTGTTTTAAAAGTTCTACTTCACCTAGTATAGTTCTTCTCTCTTCATCAAGTTTGTCAAATTCTGCAAGGTCAATACTGCTGTTTCTATTAGCAAGCATCTCTTTCACAAGTTCTCTGTTCTCACGAATAAATTTTAATTCTAACATATTTATCCCCTCTCTAAATTATTTATTATTTTTAAGAATTTATTTTATATCCACATCTTTTTATTTTTACATCCTGCTGCTCAATACCTACAAGCTCAAGATAGGAATTAGGTGAAGTGTTTATTATTTCCATTGTGATCTTATTGTTATCTCTTTTAAAAGACTTTATTCTTACTTTAAGATCTCTTGTGGCAATTTTTCCCTTCTTCTCCTTTACCTCTACTATTTCATCTCTGTTCAAAAGTTCTTCTAACTTTGAGATATCTTCTTCACTGCCTTCAATCTCATATATCATGACAGTATATTCTTCCATTATGGAGGATTTTCTAGGTACTTCCTCAACTTTATTTACTCTGAATCCTACAACATTGCTGCTATTAAGTCTTTTAAATACCTCTTCATTTGACATTGGAGTTTCCAATTCAAAATCCATCAGTTCATCATACGCTTCTGTTCCCAAGGACACAGGACTTCCAAAAGACATTTTAGGTCTTGGGTGGAATCCTTGACTGTATTTTACAGGAATCTGAGATTTTTTTAAAAGTCTGTCAAAAAATCTGAGCAAGTCTAGGTGAGAGATGAATTTCATTTCTCCAAACTTATCAAAATACACTCTTTTTTTCATTTTTACCTCTGATAATATTTATTTTGTATTCTGTCATTTTACCACTTTATTCCAGATAGTTCAAACATGTTTTTAATTTCTTTCTATTTTTCTTCTAATTTTTTTTCTATGGCTCTTACTCTTTTTAACAGCTCAGGAAGTTTTTTCCAAGAAACTCTTACTTTCAAATCCTCTTTGTGATCCATTAGAGGATATCCAGAAAGCATTTGATTATCTGCCACATTTCCACTTACTCCTGATTTGGCAGCTATGACTACATTACTTCCTATCTTTAAGTGTCCTGCCACTCCTACCTGTCCAGCAAGTGTAGTGTTATCTCCAACTTCTACACTTCCTGCTATACCAACTTGAGATATAAGAAGACAATTTTCTCCAATTATATCATTGTGAGCTATTTGCACTAGATTATCTATTTTGGTAAATTTCTTAATAACGGTATTTCCAATAGTTCCTCTGTCCACAGTAGTATTAGCTCCAATTTCTACTTCATCTTCTAATACAACATGTCCTATTTGATCTATCTTAGTGTTATTTCCATTGATTTTTATAAATCCAAATCCATCTGATCCAATTACTGCTCCTGGCTGAATTACACATTTTTTTCCAATTATGCAAAATTCTCTAATAGTTGCATTGGAATAAATAACTGTTCCTTCTCCTATTGTTACTCCTTCTCCTATTGTTACATTAGGATGAATAACTACATTGTCTCCTATTACAGTATCATGTCCTATGTAAACATTTGGTGCCAATCTGACATTTTTACCTATTTTGCTGGAATCTTCTATCATTTTTTCAAAAGGTCTAGTTTCCCTCTTGAAAAAATTCAAAAGTTTTGGCATAAGTGTTCTTGGATTTTCTTTAACTTTCAAATATATTTTTCCAATATTTTCTGGTAAAGGAATATCTGGTACTATTATTACTTTTGCTCTAGTTTCATGCAGCTTTTTTAAAAATTTTTCATCTGATGCAAATGTCAGACTGTCCTCTTGTGCTTGAAAAAAGGGAGCAAGCCCAGAAATATTTTCTAGACTTAAATCTCCCTTTACTTCACAACCAAGGAGGGCAATCAAATCAACTAACTTGTAGTTCATGTTACCTCCTTAAAATATTTCTATTTTTTGTTTTTTTCCATAGTGCTTAATACTTGGTCAGTTATATTCTCTCCACCAAATTTTACTGCTCCAGCTTCAAATACATAATCATATTTTCCAGCTTTAGCTACTTGTGAAATTGCATTATTCATTGTAGTTTCAATAGCTTGGAATCTTGTGAATTCCTCTTTGCTCAATTTAGTTTGAGAATCTTGTATAAATTTTTGGAAAGCTTTTACTTGTCCTTCAAAAGCTGTTTTTTCTTTATCAGTAACTTTTGCTCCTTTTGCCTGAAGTTCAAGTTGTGCCTTCTGAAGCGCTACTTCTTTTTGTTTGATTTCATTTTCAAGTCTAGTCTTTTCTTTGTTTAAATTGTCCTGAACTGTTTTAGTTTGAGAAAATTTAGCAAAAGCCTCTTGTGAGTTAACATATCCAACCTTCATAGCAAATGCGGATACTGACAGCATTAATGCCATTGCTGGTATTAATATTTTTTTCATGTGCGATACCTCCGTTACTTTATATTATGTTAAAATGATTGTCCCATATTGAAATAGAACTCCATTCCACTATCCATTTTGTCTCCTACTGGCCATCCAAAGTCAAATCTTAATGGTCCGATAGGTGTATTAAGTCTCAATCCTACCCCTGCTGTTGTAGCAACTTTATCTGGGAAGTCTGCATCTTGATTATATTCCAAGTCTCTTCCATTTTGTTTCCATGCTCTACCTGCATCAAAGAATACAACAACTCCAAGAAGTTCATTAAGCTGAGTTCTGTTTTCAACAGTACCAACAAGTTTTTGAGTACCTTTAAAGAATCCTCCATCGTATCCTCTAAGTGTACTTCCTCCACCTACCCAGAATCTTTGAGCTTCTTTAGTAGAATCAGTCATGATTCCTCCAACAACTTTATAAGCAAATGTATTATTTTTAAAGAATCCTCTGTGATATTTTCTAAGTTCTAATGTAATGTTTCCAAAAACATCTCCATCATAACCACCAGCATATCCACCTTCTAATTGAAGTTTAGCATATTCTCCTGCTGTAGGATTCCAGAAATGGTTTCTTGTATCATAAGTTAAAGATGGGAATAAACTCCAGATAAAATAGTCATCGTCCATACCTTTAACTACATCTCCATTATACCAGATATATTCTCCTGCTGAATTTTTACCAAATTTACTTTTACGAGCTTTCTCTTCTACATATTCAAATTTAGTTCCAAGGCTCAATCTTACATTTTTAGTAAGTCCTTTACCTATATTAAATTTAGCTCCAATAGTATCTATTTCATGGAATAATTTACTATCATCATCTTCATAACTGTTTTTGTATAAGCTCCATCCCCATGAAATTCTATCTGTATCTTTGATCCAAGGGTCATAGAAGTTAATAGAGAAGCTTGTATAGTCTTCATCTGATTTCTCAAATGTAAATCCAAGTTCCTGACCTTTACCTTTCCAGTTAGTATCTTTTATTGAAATAGTTCCCAATAAACCTATTTCAGAACCATAAGATATTGCTCCTTGAAGTATAGCTGTTCTTTCTTCATCAAGAAGAAGTACTATAGTTTTTCCATCTGGATCTCCAGGAATATCTCTTGATTCATATTTAACATTTTTAAAATGTCCTAATCTCATTAGATTTTTTACAGTTTCATCATATTTATTCGAATTAAATATTTCATCTTTAGAAAATTCAAGTTCTCTCTCTATTACATATGATTTTGTTTTTAAAACATCATCAGTAGGTTTTCTTCTAGCACCTTTTTGCTTTGTTACCATTTTTTTGAATTGAATATCTCTTACTGTTCCTTCACTTAAGTAAATTTCAAGCTCAAGATTTCCATTGATTCCAATATCAGTAACATCAGTAAGTGTATAACCATCATCTTGATATTTCTTCAAAATTCTGTCTCTATCTTCTCTGATAGTATTAATATTGAATATTTTTCCAGGTTCAGTTTTAATAACTTTCATTAAATCTTCAGTTGTATAAACAGTGTTTCCTATGATATTTACACCATTAAGAATTGGGTTTTCCATAACTTCATATATTACTTTTACCCCTTTTCCACTCTTTACAGCATCAGGTATAACATCTCTAAAGTATCCACTTTCAATAAGATTTTTATGCCCTTCTATAACTTTATTCTTAGAAAAATAACTTCCAACTTTAACTGGAACTTCTTCCATAAGTTCTTTAGTACTTATATAATGGTTTCCAATAAATTCAATTGAATTTACCAGTAGAGAAGTATCAACTTTTCCTCTTTCTGATAGAGGAATAATCCCTTTTTTCTCAAGCATAGATTTTGCATCTCTTTTTTCTGTTATATCAACAGTTAATTTTATTCCACCATCGTAAACTGTTGGCTGAATAGAAACATCCTCTACATATTCTAACCCTTTGATATTTTTGTAATCTTCAATCATATTATCTGTTACAAAATTCTCTCCCTCTTTTGATCTCATATTCTCCAAAATGATTTCAAAAGGAATCTCTCTATTATTTATAACCTCCACTTTTTTAATGCTGTAATTAGATTCAGCACCAAAACTGCAAAGTCCTAATAGAAAAATCATTAGTACTATTAATTGTTTTCTCATCCTTACCTCCGTTTTTTATTGCTTTCTGAAGATATCTAATAGAGTATCATATTTTTTCTCAAATTTGAAGTCAATATGATAATTTATAGAATTTTTTGAATTTTCGTCGGCTTTAGTTTTAGCCTTTCTAGGAAGTTTTCCTGCTCCTATTCCAATAGATTGTCCAGGTTTAAATCTGTACTCTACTGAAAAGTCGTATTCCTCAAATGCTCCACTGTTTCTCTCGTTATTATTTTCTGCGTTATCATCCCCCAGTAAGGTACCTCTCGCTACCCAATATAATTTATCTTTGTAAATATTATCTTCTGCTTCTATTACTGCTCCTAAACGCAGTCTATTATCCTCAGCATTAGGATTTTGATTTTCACTTGTTAAAATATTTGATTTTATTCTAAACTTTGATATATTCAAAGTATTTTTTATAAGATTTGAAACTGGTCTGAATATTGTCTGCGACAGCTGACTTCCTATAACAGTTTTAAATAGTGTTGCTGAAGCACTGTCTGAAAATTCCTCATCTCCTATCAATAAAGATGACAGATTACCACTGGCACTTCCATTTTTAGATGTAATTGTAAATCTAAGGGCATCTAATTCACCATTTATACTCATTCCTAATTCATCATTCTGTACTTTTACTCTAGAATCTATGACTAATGTAGGATTTACAGTAGGAAGATAATCTTTTCTGTCATTGAAGATTATGAGTGCTTTATCTAGTTCAAATGTATTTCCATTTATTGCTAATGAACCATCTTTAATTTCAGCATCTCCTAAGAAGACAAATTTTCCATTTTTCCCAGAAAGTCTTCCTCCACCTACAACTATTCCTTCTACATCTCCAACAAAAATATTAACATCTTGTATATCAAGTTTTATTCCCTTATCTATTTTCAATGTCACATCTAATTCCAGAGATTTTTCAAAAATAGTATTAATTTGAAAGTCTTTTCCTAGGTCTTCACTTTTATTTACTATTGACGATGAAGATTTAAATAGGAAATTTTTAATTATTTGAAATAATGACTTAGAATTACTTGGTATATTCTCCACTTCTCCATCTATAATATTGATGCTTCCTAGCAGCTTATTATTTTTTAAATTAAATTTTGTATCAAACATTACTCTGAAGTAGTCACTATATTTGTAGTTTACTCCCTTCGTATCCAATGAAACATCATAATCTAAATCTTCCATATAGTAAGGATTTTCTAATATCTCTGTTATACTTGGTAATTCCAGATATCCTTTTAAAGTGGTATCTCCATCATTTAATTTTCCTTGAAAATTTTCTATATAAAGACGTTTTTTATCAAGTTTGATTGTACTATTAAAGTTGTTCATATCAATAAAAAAATCTTTAGATTTCATTCCAAAATTTTTCAAATTAAAATATCCGCTGTTTCCATCATCTTTCAAATCTAAATTGAAGGCTGCAATTCCTTCTATATTAGTTATACCATATTTTTCTAAAAAAATGTTTAAAAAATCTAAATTTATTTTAGAAGAATTTACTAAAAAATTATATTTTTTATTATCAAGTGTTATATCCCCTTTAGAATAGAAGGAGTTATCAAGGTATTTAAATGAAAACTCATCTAAAAATACTTTATCAAGATTTCCATTTATTTTTATTAAAAAATTTTTAAATTTTATTTTTTCTACTGAAATAAGATCACTGTTTATTTTCATATCATATTTCAAATCTTCTATTTTTCCAGAAAGCTTTCCATTAAAAATAAGATTTCCATTTACAATCTCTTCCTTGGTATATTCTTTCAAAGTACTTAATTTAACTATCTGATTGTTTATTCCAGCAGTTATTTCCTTTGTCTGTAAATTATATCCAGCTGTTAATTGAAGAATATCCTGCATTTCACTATTTGAAAGAACTATTTTATTAAATTCAATAGTTCCATCTGGAATATTGTCAGTTTTGTATCTTCCTTCAATGTATATATTTGGAAGCTTTGTCCCTCTCATGTAAATTTTATCTATTGTAGAATTTAATCTGGCATCTATTTTCTTATCTTCACCATCTATTTTTAAAGTTCCTATTACTCTATACTTTAAGTTTGTATCAGAGTAATATTCAGATGGATCATCCTCTATTATATTTAAAACTGCACTATATTTTTTATCCTTCAAGTTATATTTTCCATTAAAAATATTATTATTTACATAAACTTTATTTACATTCACAAGTGATTTATAATAATTTATATTCCCATGAACAAGAATATCTCTTTTTTCATCACCTATATCCAGCCTTATATCATTTACCTTTACATCTATTTTAGGATCATTTATTTTCCCGCTTATTTTACCATTTACATCATTGATATAAAATTTAGGAAAGTCTATGTTGAATTTTTCAAAATTCAGATCTTTTACTGAAAAATCAATATTTGAAGCTAAATTTTTCAAATTTATATTTCCAGCTATATCCAGTATCCCGTTTCTGAAATCTCTTATCTCAAATTTATCATCTTTTATTCTCATTGCAAAGATAAATCCATTAAGATCATAGTCATTATATTTTATCTGCCCTATGCTCCCTTTAAAATCCCCATAAATTTTTTCATCTTTCCTAAATTCAAATTTTCCAGCTATATTATTAACTTCAGCTAAATATTTAAAAGTTAAAGACTTCACATCTATGGAAGCTTTTATATTTCCTTTTTCTCCTGATACATTTCCATTGAGAGAAGCGTTTAAAAGAGCATCCTCATTTAAAATATTTCTCTCTATATTCAATTCTTCTGCATCAAAGTTCAAGTCATAAGACATTTTACCGATATCAGTTTCTCCAGTAAGATTAAAAGTTATCTTATCCTCATCTTTATCATGTGCTGTAAGGCTTTCTATTGTTATTTTATTATTCTCTGCTATAAAGTCTAAAGCGAATTTAAGGTTGTATAGATTAAAATCTACTACTCCGCTTCCTCTCTCCAGATTCTTGTTTTTCAAATCATAATCCAATGAGAATTTACCTGCTCTGTATAAATTTATCTTATTTATATTTGAATAATATCTTCCTCTTAGCTTTATAATATTTGATAGAAAATTGAAACTGAAATTTTTATTCTTTGTTTCAAAATTAAATACTCCATCAATATTAGGAATATAGTTATTTATTGATTCATTTCCTTTTATATCAAATTTTAAAGCACCTTCTTCTTCAAAATAATCAAGTGACAATGCTATTTTCTTTTTAAAAAGTTCCTCTTTCATTTCCTTGTTCCATAATGAAATGTCTGTGTTAAAATCATTTATATGTATTCCGTTGATGTCGTAAACGAATGTTCCTTTAGTATTTTTCAATTCTAAGTCATTCAGACTAAAATCTTTACTAAAAAAATCTATTGTTACTTTAAATTCTCTTGCTGGATTTAGATTAAGATTAAATTTTACATCATTCACAACTAAACTTTCTAAAGGAAGATTAAGTTCCTTTGCTAAAGAATATTTTTGTATTTGAGCATATGTTATATCTTTAGCTGCAAAATCTATATTTAATTCATCATCAGCATATGTCAAAAGAAATTTATCTTTTTTATCAAATACTTCATAATCTGCTTTTACTACTACATTTTTTCCTTGAAAATCTACTGTTCCTCCAGACACTTTTATATCAGTATCCAGTTCTTTATATCTCACAGTAACATCTTTAAAATCTGCATTTCCAAATAACCCTTTAGGAGAGATTGAAAGGTCTAAATTTAGTGTCCCTCCATTATATGATACTTCGTCTCCATCATAAGCATACTGAAGCAAATCTGTTTTCACAGCTATATTTTCAAGTTTTATATTCATATCATATGGCTCTTTATTAGTATTAAGGGCATATGTATATATCTGATCCTCATTTTTTCCTTTAAATATCAGATTAATTCCTTTTTCTTTACTAAAAGTAAGAAATCCACTTGTTCCATAAGCTGTTTCCTGTATAGGATTTCTATAGGAAAGATCTGTAAAATTAGTGGTAGCATTTATAGCTGTTATCCTGTCTATAGGTACTCCTATCCCAGGTTTATATTCTTTTTCTTTTTTTACTTCTGTATCAGTACTTTCTTCCTTGCTACTTCCAGTAAATGCAGCTACTATATTTATATCTCCATTTTTTTCTCTAGTTATATTTGCTGTTCCATCATATATTATTATCTCTTCTATTCTTAATTTTTTAAGAGATTCTTTTGAATAAAGCAATTCAACCTTAGGAGCATCAATAATAGTTTTCTTATTACTTACTAGTTTAAGATCTTTTATTTCTATTAACCCATATTTTTTAAATTCAATAGAGCTGCTTGAAATTTTAGGTCCTAAAGCTATCTGAAGTATAACTTCAACTGTTTTTGATAGATGATATCTTACAGACCAATATCCTCCTGCCAAAATGAAAAGGAGGGAAAGTCCAGTTATGATTTTTTTCTTATTATTTCTGTAAAATTCTTTCATTTCCTCCTCCTGCGGTTTTATAGAGGCCTTTTCAAAGGTATCCCTGCTCTTCTTGGATACTTTTTATCATTAAAATCAATTTTTTCAATTCTTATAACCACTCTTGGATCTTTAGAAAAAGGCAGCTGCAAATTATATATTTCAACTATTTTACTTTGCAGTATATTTAAAGCATTTTCTGCTTCTGTTTCTTCTCCAGTCCCTTCCATTTTTTGTGATAAGAACTCACCATTTACCTTTAAAAAAGGAATTATGTACTCTAGAATAGTACTGAGCTTAGATACCCCTCTGCACAGTCCTAAATCATAAGTTTGTCTATTTCCATCAGTTATGTAATCCTCTGCTCTGGAAGTTACTACATTGACATTATCCAGTCTCAGATTTTCTTTTACCAGTTCAAGAAATTTAGTCTTCTTTCCAATAGAATCCATTAATGTAAATTCTATATCAGGATTGAATATTGCCAGTACCATTCCTGGAAATCCTGCTCCTGTACCAATATCTATTGCTTTTTTACTTTCACGTTTAATAAGATTCTGAAGTAAAAGAGAATCTAAAAAATGCTTTTCTATTATACTTTTTTCATCTCTCAATGCAGTAAGGTTAGTATGTGAATTATATTCAGTTAATAATTCCAGATACTTTATAAGATTATCTACTTTTTTATCTGTATATTCAATATTTAATTTTTTTATTCCTTCTAATAGGAATTCTCTCATGATTAATTACCTCTCGTTTTTAAATATATTAATAATACTTGAATATCTGCTGGGGAAACTCCTGATATCCTTGAAGCCTGACCTATATTATATGGTCTCACTGCTTTAAGTTTATCCTTTGCCTCTTTTGGTATATTTTCCAAAGAATCATAATCTAGGTCTTCAGGAAGTTTTTTATTTTCCAGACTTTTATGCTTTTCTATCATTTTCATTGACCTTTCTATGTATCCTGAATATTTTACCTGAACTTCTACTTGATATTCTGTATCTTTAGAATAATCTCCCAACTCTAAATCTGAAAGCTCAGCTATGTATTTTATGTCAGAATATTTTACATCTGGTCTTCTTAAAAGTTCAAAATATGTAGTTCCATCTTTTAATTCAGCTTCTCCATATTTTCTCAATACTTCATTTACTCTTGGATTGCTAGGTCCTACATAGTTTCCTTTTAATTTTTCTTTTATTATTTCTACATCTTTACCCTTTTGTACTACTCTCAAATATTCCTCTTCTGGAAGAAGTCCCACTTCATATCCAATCTTTGAAAGTCTCAAGTCTGCGTTATCCTCTCTCAAAGCCAGTCTGTATTCACTTCTTGCAGTAAACATTCTATATGGTTCGTTAGTTCCCTTAGATACCAAATCATCTACAAGCGTTCCCATATATGAGTCTGCTCTATCTAATATTATAGGCTCTTTCCCCTGTAATTTTCTTACTGCATTTATTCCTGCTAAAAGCCCTTGTGCTCCTGCTTCTTCATATCCAGATGTTCCATTTATCTGTCCAGCTAGAAATAGATTTTCTACTGTTTTACTTTCAAGTGTATATTTTATCTCTTGTGGAGGAACATAATCATATTCAATTGCATATCCATATCTCATAATATGGGCATTTTCCAATCCTACTATATTTTTTACCATCTCATCCTGTACATCTGTTGGAAGGGAAGATGAAAGCCCTCCTAAGTATATTTCTGTTGTATCATACCCTTCTCTTTCAAGAAAAAGATGGTGCTGGTTTTTATCTCCATATCTGAATACTTTATCTTCTATAGATGGGCAGTACCTAGGCCCAGTTCCGTGAATAGTTCCATTGAATAATGGCGATCTTTCTCTATTATTTTTAATTATATCATGCACAATTTCATTTGTGTGAGCTATATAACATGAAATCTGCTTTCTTCCTTCCAGTTCTTCATTTGGTGTTCTAGTAGAAAATTTTAATATGTCATCAGTTTCTCCAGGCTGCTCTTCAATCTTGGAGAAATCTACTGTTCTGGCATCTATTCTCGACGGTGTTCCAGTTTTAAATCTGGCTAATTTCAATCCTGCTTTTTCCAAAGATAAAGGTAAATCATCTGAAGAAAGTTCTCCCATTCTTCCACCACTAAAGTGTTTGTCTCCAATGTGAATAAGTCCTCTCAAGAAGGTTCCAGTGGCTATAATTACAAATTTCGCTCTGTATTCCACTCCCTCTCTTGTTTTTACTCCAATTACCTTTCCATCTTCAATTATAATATCAGTTACCATTCCCTGAATAGTAGTTAAATTATCACAATTTTCAATAGTTTTTTTCATTTCTTTACTATATCTTACTTTATCTGCCTGAGCTCTTAAAGATCTTACAGCAGGCCCTTTTTTAGTATTAAGTATTCTTATTTGGATGTATGTTTTATCAATGTTTCTTCCCATCTCTCCACCTAGAGCATCTATTTCTCTTATGAGATGTGACTTTGCTGGTCCTCCAAGGGAAGGATTGCATGACATTACTCCTATATTATCCAAAGTTATAGTAAAAATAGCTGTTTGAGCTCCCATTCTGGCAGCAGCTAATCCAGCTTCACATCCTGCATGTCCTGCACCTACTACAATGACATCAAAATTTTGCATTTGTTCCTCCTAAATATATAAATTAAATTATTTTAAATTCTCTAAATAATCAGCAGTTTTATTATCAGTAATAACTAACAATACATCACCTTTCTCTATTAGAGTGTCTGCTGATAGGTTTGGTCTAAAAGATTGATCTTCTTTTTTTATTCCAACTACGTTTACATTATATTTTTTTCTAATATCTAATTCTACCATAGTTTTTCCCCAGAAAACAGATGGAGCTTTTACTTCTAATAATAAAAATTCTGAAGAAAATCTCAAATGTTCTATCATATTAGGTTCCATAGCCAGTTGAGCTACCCTTCTTCCCATATATTCCTCTGGATAAATTACTTTTGTAGCACCTATTTTAGCCAAAACCTTTCCGTGACTTTTACTTACAGCCTTCGCTATTATTTTTTCTATTCCAAGTTCTTTCAAGTTTAGAGTTATCATTATACTTGGTTCTATATCCCCAGTACATACAAATGCTATATCATAGTTGCTCACTCCCAGCTCTTTTAAACTTTTTACATCAGTTGCATCCATTACAACAGCATTATCTACAATATTGCTGTTTATTGCTTCCTGAACAAGTTCTTCATCTATGTCTAAAGCTAAAACTTCTTCGTTAGATTCATATAAAGTCTGTGCTACACTTGTTCCAAATCTTCCAAGACCTATAACTAAATACTGTTTCATTGTATCC
This sequence comes from Fusobacterium ulcerans, assembly GCF_003019675.1. Taxonomy (NCBI): domain Bacteria; kingdom Fusobacteriati; phylum Fusobacteriota; class Fusobacteriia; order Fusobacteriales; family Fusobacteriaceae; genus Fusobacterium; species Fusobacterium ulcerans. The sequence continues at coordinate 16,978 of NZ_CP028105.1, forward strand.
TCCATTTATTTATGATTAACTACCCAACCAGAATATTTTCTTTTGGATATTTAGATAAAGCTTTTTTCTTTGTTTCTCCAATGGCTAAAGCAAATGTCATTGGTCCCAATCTTCCTATAAACATAGTTACTATTAAAAGAAGTTTTGAGAAAGTTGTAAGGTCTGGAGTTATTCCTAAAGTTAATCCTACTGTTCCAAAAGCTGAAATAACTTCAAACATTATCTCTTCTGGACTAAAGTTTTCGGCTATCAGCATAAGCATTATTACAATAATTACATAAGTTATTGCAAGAACCAATATAGCCAGTGCTCTGTTCATTATTTCCCAGTCAAGCCTTCTGTTGAATATCTCTACATTTTCTTTCTTTTTCACTATTCCTATGACATAAAATAATATTACCCCAAAAGTTGTAGTTTTTATTCCTCCTCCTGTTGACCCTGGAGAAGCTCCTATAAACATCAAAATACAGCACATAAAAATTGTTGAATTTCTAAGTTCTCCAAGAGGAATAGTATTAAATCCTGCCGTTCTCAATGTAACACTTTGGAAATATGAAGCCAGTACCTTTTGGACAAAATTCAAATCTCCTAAAGTTGCTGGATTTGAATATTCAAGTACAAAGAATAAAATCATTCCTCCAAAAGTTAAAATTACTGACATTATAATAGCAACTTTTGATGTTAAGTTAAATCTGTCTATTCCTCTTCTTATTACCATAATAACTGAAGTAATTACTGCAAATCCTATCCCTCCAAGAGTTATTAGATAACCGATAGTAAGATTTATAACAGGATTAGCTTTATATGCTTCCAGATTATTGGAGAAAAGGGCAAACCCAGCATTACAAAATGCTGAAATCGAATGAAATATTCCATAAAATACTGCTTTATTCAATGGCATTTCTTTAGAAAATTCCCATGTGAGAATTATTGCTCCTATACTTTCTATAATAAAGACTGTGAGGAGAAGTTTTTTTATAAAACTTGATATCTCTCCACTGCTGTCTGCGTTTCTTTCCTCTTTTAAAAGTTCCCTCTCATAAAAAGTCATTCTTTTTCCCATTACCAGAAAGAGAATTGATGAAAATGTCATTACTCCAAGTCCACCTAACTGTATAAAAAATATTATTATCAAATCTCCTGCTGGACTGAATACCTTACTTACATCTACCACTGTCAATCCCGTTACACACACTGCTGATACAATTGTAAACAAAGAAGATAAAAAGTTTAATTTTTCCCCTTCTCTAAGCGAGAAAGGCATCATTAAAATAAATGTTCCTAACAGTATTGCAAGTAAAAATCCTAATATCAGCTTCCTTGAAGGTGATAATTTTTTAAAATAATCGATATTCATAACCATGCCTCACAATTTCGTTCTATATTTATTTTTCTCAAAAAAATATTTTTCCATATCTTATTAATTATACATTATTTTATCCCCCCTTTCAATCTTAAAAAAAACTACTTTACAAAATAATGTAAAATTAAAAGAACCTGCATCTAATTATACATTAGACTCAGGTCCTCATTTTCTTTTTTATTTTTCTTCAAAATTCATTTTTGCTAAATTTTCAGCTATTTTTACAATAAGATCTCTGGCTTTTTCCATTGATTGAATACACACATATTCATATTTCCCATGGAAATTATGTCCACCAGTGAAAAGATTTGGACAAGGAAGTCCTTTATAAGAAAGTCTTGCACCATCTGTTCCACCTCTTATAGGTTTGATACAAGGTTTGATATTAAGCTCTTCCATTGATTTATGAGCAAGATCTATAACATACATTACTGGCTCTATCTTTTCTTTCATATTATAATAACTGTCTTTTACTTCTATTTCTATCTCTGCATCTTTATATTTTTTTGCTAAGTATTGTACAGCATCTTTTATAAGGATTTTTTTCTCATTGAATTTTTTCATTGAATGATCTCTAATTATGTAGTTCATTGAAGTGTCTTCCACTGTTCCTTTCATATCATTTAACAGGAAGAACCCTTCATAATTTTCAGTATATTCTGGTCTTTGTTCCACTGGAAGCATTGAATTTAATTCCATTCCAATAAGGATTGAGTTTATCATACTGTTTTTAGCTGTTCCAGGATGAATATCTCTTCCTTTTATTTTAATTACAGCAGAAGCAGCATTAAAGTTTTCATATTCTAACTCTCCTATCTCTCCTCCATCTACTGTATAGGCAAATTTACAATCAAATTTCTTTACATCAAAAAGATTTGCTCCTCTTCCGATTTCTTCATCTGGTGTAAATCCTATTTTTATCTTTCCATGCTTAATTTCAGGATGATCCTTTAAATATTTTATAGCTTCTATTATCTCTACTATTCCAGCTTTATCATCTGCTCCTAATAAAGTTTTTCCATCTGTAACTATAAGGTCTTGCCCTATATAGTTTTTTAAATGTTCAAAATCTTTTGGAGAAAGGATTATTTCCATTTCTTTATTTAAAATGATATCTTCTCCATTATAATTTTCTATAATTTTTGGATTTACTCCTCTTCCATTGTAAGTAGGTGCTGTATCCATATGTGCTATAAACCCAATTGTAGGAATGTCTAAGTCACAGTTTGCTGGCAGTGCTGCCATTACATATCCGTTTTCATCTAATGATATTTCTTCAAGCCCCAATTCTTTCAGATCTTCTATTATCACTTTTGCTAAGTCCCATTGTATATTGCTGCTTGGACATGCTTTGCTTGAAGGATCTGAATCTGTATCAATTTTTACATACTTTAAAAATCTTTCAACTAAATTATTCATTAATAACAACTCCTTATATAATTTTAGTATCTTTATTTTAGTACTTTTTTGAAATTATTTCAATCTCTATTTCTTTTTTATTTTTCACTTGCCAATATAAGTTCTTCTTCTCTAGCTATCTGAAGCTGTTTTAATTGTTTCATTTCTCTTTTTATCAGAATAAATGTCAACATAGTTGCAATAAGGTCAGCTGTTGGAGCGGCAAACCATATTCCAGTCAATCCAAACATTCTAGACATTATTATTATACAAGGAATTAAAACTATTATTTGTCTTGAAAGACTTATAAACAAGCTTAACTTAGGTTTTCCTACTGCCTGGAAATATACTGAAGATATTATCTGGAATCCTATTATAGGAAACATCATTGTATTTATTCTAAGCCCATGGGCTGCTATGTCCAATAACGCTTTTTCTCTTGTAAATATAAAGATAAAATATTTTGATAAGAATTGAATAGTTAAAAAATCTATCATACATATTATAGAAGCCCCAAGTATAGCTTTACGAAGTGCTTCTCTTACTCTCGAATAAAGTTTCGCTCCATAGTTATACCCTAATATTGGCTGAACTCCCTGATTAATACCAAATATAGGCATAGCAAGGAATATAGTTATTGCCTGAATAATTGCCATTGCTCCTATGGAATTATCTCCACCATATATTTTTAATGTACTGTTAAAAGTATAATTTACTAAACTTGATCCCATTTGTAATGCAAATGGAGATGAACCTAAAGCCATTATATTTTTAATTTTTTCCCATTGCAGTCTCATATTTTTAAAATGTAATTTAAGACCACTGAAACTTGATTTAAAATAGAAAATAGTCCAGGCTGCTGAAATATACTGAGAAATAATAGTAGCCCAAGCTGCTCCTGCCACTCCCATGTTCATTCCAAATATAAAGATAGGGTCAAGCACTATATTTATTATAGCTCCAATCAGCAAAGTTACCATTGACATTTTTGGATTACCATCTGAACGAATAGCTGCATTGGCTACATAACCAACTATAGTTGCTGGAAAACCATATGCTACTATCCATAAATATTCTCTTGTATATCTGCTTGTATTTTCACTTCCACCTAATATCTCAACTAACTTATCCATATAAAGCAGCACAAATACTGCTATAACCAAAGAGATGATTATTCCATATCCGATTCCATTACCTAAATATTTTTCAGCTTCATCTTTTTGTTTTCTTCCAAGACTCAAAGATATATTCGTTGCTCCTCCAAGTCCTATCAGTACAGCGAAGGCAAATACAAAGATTGTAACTGGAAAAGTAAGTCCTACCCCAGCTATTGCAAAGTGCCCCACATCTTTTATATTTCCAATATATATTCTATCAACTATACTATACAAAGCATTTACAAGCATTCCAATTATAGCTGGAAGTGAAAATTGTACTAAAAGCTTTGTTATTTTTTCCGTTCCCATAAATTGATGTTTATTTTTCATTTACTCCTCCTAAAACTTCTCTGTTACATTTTAAATTTCACCATTTCTCCAAAAGTTTGGACATTATCCTTTTTAAAGTATCTATCTCATCTTTTTCCAGTATTTGTTCTACTTTTCTATGAAATATCTCTGATACATCAAAAATAACTCCTATTACTTCTTCTGCTCTCTCTCCCAATTCTAAGTGCATAACTCTTCTGTCTTTAGAACAAACTCTTTTTCTAACATACCCTTTCTTTTCCAGCTTATTTACAAGAATAGTTACTGTTGATTTATCTTTTGATATTTTCTCAGTTATTTCCTTCATAGAAAGAGTTTTAAAAACATATAACACTATCATTATCCTTATATGAGAATAACCTAAGTCTGTTATTCCCTTTTTTCTCAATTCTTCATCCATAAAAATTCTGCTTCTATGATGAGCTCTAGACAGATAACTGTACAATGAATTTCCAAAAGCTTCATTTTTCATTTTTTCATCACCTGCCTTTTAATTTAACACAAAATTAGTTTTATGTCAAACTATTATTTATCTCTATATATGCAATATTTCTATGGAAGGCAGATATTTTCTTGTATTTTTATAAATATTCATTTTTATTATATTTTAATTAAAAATATGATTATTTTTTTAAAGCTGCTTTACATACAGGCTTTGTAAAAATATTGTTAGTTGTTTGTTAGCTATAACAATGTTTTAAATCATATAAAATAACACTTTGGGCGTGATATAATACAAAAAAAGGAAGCCTTTTAGCTTCCTTTTCACTTAATTTTTTATTATTCCCTCTGCTTATCTTTTTTTATTTCTTGTTTATCTCTACATTGTTCTAACATATTTTTTAATTGCTTTGGTACTGGTAAACCTGCATTTATTACATTTTCCAAAATACTTAGCCCTTCATTAGCAAAATAAAAACATATAACTAAGTATCTACAATTGTATTTAAAGCCTTTTGTTTCTAGTATTTCATCCGCCAATGCTGCAAGAGCAACAACACAAAACATTGCAGCTTTTCTTGGAATTCCTTTAAATCCTACCTTACTGTTAGTAGAACCACTTTTTGTAGATTTAAATATACCTGTTATAAAATCTATAACCATTGCTCCAAAGAGACAATAAATAAATTTGTCCTTTCCACCTACTGCATAAAAAAACCAAGAAACCAGCATCCCTACCACTATAACTCCTTTATCTACAAGTATTTTGATTACTTCTACAAACATATTCCATATTTCTTTACATTCCAATTTTAACTCTCCTTTATAACTTAATCCCTGCTTTTACTCCACCAACTAAATTAGAGTTTCCTTTAAAATCAGTTCTTCCCTCCAGATATCCCTCTACAAATCCTTTTCTATTAATATCTTTCTGCATTTGCCCTGCTACTTTTAATATATCCTTTGTAGCTCCTGTGGTTGCTGTTTTAAGGATTTCATTCACAATTGTGAGTTGTTTATCCTTTGTGCTTTTAAAAGTCTTTTGAAGTGTTTTTAGAGCTTCTTCTATTAAAGAAATTATAAATTTTTCTGATATAAGCCATGACAAATAAAAAGGTATTTTCTTTTTAAATTCCTTTATTGCATATTCTAGCTTTTGTTTTCCCTGTCCTGCTATAAACTCTTCTTCTGCTCTAGTTACCACATAGCAGGCTATTACCCACAAACTTTCTTTTTTATATCTATACAAGTAATAGATTCCAGCTATAGATAAAATAATTGTTATTATTAAAAGTATTGTTTCTCTATTCATTTAGCACTCTCCTTATTTCCAGTTATTTTCTATATTGTTATATCTTCTTTTAACATCCTGTGGCTGTTCTCTTCCCCATTTTGTTTCCTTTAACTTGAAGTTTAAAATATCTTCAGATTTTAATATTTTTTTACCTTTTATAAATCTGTGCATAAGCCCATTTTTACTAAGATTATATTGATTATGATAATCTACCAAATGTACAAAAGTTTTTTCATTTTCAAATTCTGGCATTCCTTCCAATGAAGCCACATAATTTACCATCTGGTTTATATGTTCTTTATCCAGTTTATCTATATGTGTTCTAAATAACTTCAATCTTTCATTAAGATATCCTATATCTTTATCAAGCTTTAACAACTTATTTATATCATAATCCGAAAATCCACAGATATTCTTTAAGAAATTTCTTGCCTTTATATTATGCTTCACATCAAACTGGCTTCTTCCGAAGCTATACCCTGATTTCCCACCTGCATAACTAAATTTACAGATCACATTTTCATTTCCTGATATTTCGTTTAAAGATATTACATACATAATTTTTTCTAAATTTATATTTTCCATTATCTGTCTTATATTCATTATAACCCCCTTAAAAATTATTTTTTAAACTGAATAATTTCCATTATAAAGCCTTTATTTTCTCTTGTAGGTTATTTATATCAACCTCTAAAATAGCCATTCTTTCTGTTATTGCTTTTATTTCCTCATCAATGGGAAATTTAGAGCCTTCTAATATTCTTTTCTCATCTTCCAGTTTATAGTATTCTAAAATTTTATTTTTTCTTATTTCTATCAGTTCTGCTTTTTTCATTCCCTCTTCCCAAATATTCAATTCTCTATTCCAGTTGGGTCTTAGTAAATCTTTGGGAGCTTCTACATAAATTATTTTCCCATCTTTTGCATACTCTCCATTTCGTAAAAGATCTAATCTATTATTTAATAAAATAAGTTCTCCTCTAGTCTTTTCTCTAAGAACTCCATTATCTAAAATAGGATGTTCTATTTTTTTGAAAGAATAGTACATCTCACTTCCATTCCAAGAAGGATAGAATTTCGCTGGATTTTCTTTAAATTCCATTTCTCCTAATATATATGGAATACCTATTACTTCTAAATTTTTATTATAAATATATGCTAATGTTGACATTTTATCATCCCCTTTTTGTTATTTTGTTTTCTATTTTTTACTATGTATAAATTATTCAATTTCATCAAAAATTTAATTTGCAGCTACATAAATAATTTGACCAGTGTATAACGCTTTTTGTGATATGTCACTAACAAACCACTCAAATCTATTGTCTGGATACATGTACATTTCCCCAGTTGCTTCAAGAGGGTCATCACCGCAGAGTGCTCCGCCACCTGTAGTTAAAGGAACGCACCAAACTGGGAAATTTGAAAATTGACCAGTCTTAGTATTAGGAGTGTTGGAAAGAATCGAAAGGATACATGTTTTACCAATTCTTTCGATTGTCACGTCCAAACCATAATAACTAAACGTTTGTTTGTTGTAATAAAATAAGGTGTTTAACTTTAATAATAAATCATCATTTGATATTGCTACATATTTCGTATTTTCTGGATAATATAAGTTATTGTCTACTAAACACTTATAAATAGATTTACTTACATTGTCCCAGTATGCTTTTCCAGCTTGCTTAAGATTATTATTATTTAGCTCTCCTCCGTATTCTAACCCTAAAATTTTAATCAAGTTAAGATCTATTTCTGTTTTTAAATCACTTGCTTTTCCTGAATATGTGCCTTTATCAAGTTTATTGTTGCCTAAATCAATTAATGTCTTGTTAGTTGTTTCAGCATTTTGGTCTAATTTATCATAATTTTCAGAAATATGTTTCGCTACATCAACAAAATCATTCGGTTCTGGTTTTAGCAATTTCAAAAAATTTGTTAATATCCCCATTAGTTCCCTCCTTTATTCTATTCCTGCTTTTTGGTAAATTTCATCCCAAGTAAATGGCTCTAACTCTTCCCATTTGTAAGGTGATAATTCTCCCCAAGTTCTATATCTAATTCTTATTTCATAAGTCAGGTGTGCTGGCTTGATAATTTCTATTATTTGTCTGAAATCGTCCATATTAGGTGGAATCCCTATTATGCCTGTAAAAATTATTTCAAATAAATATTCTTCGTTGTGTTCTACAACTTGCACATCCCCATTTGTAAAAGCATTCCCAACCCTCACAATCATTTCTTTTGTTGTAGTTCCATAACTTCTAAGTTTAGAAATTAAATTTTCTCTTCGTTCTTGTATATTGGTAGTTTCATCCCCAACAGGTAGTCCGAAAATTCTTTCCCAAATTGGTAGTGACCAGGTAGCAGTATAAATAAAGAATTGTTTTAGTACATCTTCACTTGTAAAATCAATAACTTCTAGTTCACTTTGAATAGTTTTTTGCAATACTATTATTTCTGCTATAGTTCTATAATATTTTGGCATATGCTGCATAAGTCTTTTGGCCTCCATCTATATCACTTCCTTCTGTAAAGTTATTGATGCAAGCTCTGGTATCTCTTCTTCTTGTAAATCGATATTTAATACCCCATCATTTAACTGCAAATCACTATAATCTACTACTCCCTGTACATTTAAAAGTGTATTTCCTACCTGTGCATAACTAACATAATTTTGATTAAACCCAATTTTTTTAAAGTATTCTCTAACCTCTTCCTCAAATTCTTTTTTTACTTCTTCAAAATCAACATTTTTAGAAATTTTCACAATTCCTGTAATTGCTATTCCTTTATTTATGGCACTTTTAACTGTTACAGTTGCCCCAATTGGTCGTACTTCTTCTAAATAGTCTCTTACTCTTTGCTGTAATTCCTCATCTGCTGCTTGGATATCTATATTTACTATAACCACTTTCACTGTTCCTGGTCCTGCCCAAAGTGGAAAAACCCTAACTCCCCCAACCCCTTCTACTTCTAGGCACCATTTTTTATAATGATAAATATTTCCTGATGTAACTGGCTCCCTTACTTTAAAATAATACCTTTCTCGCAGTTCATTGTCTTTCTCTCCATCATACCCATCTGTAGTTGCTAGCTTATTTGTAACTCTTTGTAACCCTGGAATTGTAACTGGAAAATTTACTATAGTACCTATTGGTACATTGTATTCTGATCCAGCTTTTTCACTTTCAATAGGTACTAATATTTCTCCTTGCTCTGGAATTTCTTTTTCTTCTGTAGTTAAGTAAATATATGTATCTGAAGCAACTTTTGTTCCTATTGTAATCACAGTTCCTATTGTTCCTTTTATTGTTACAAAACCTTTACTCTTTGTAGGTTGTCTTCTGAAAACCCCTACCTCTTTAGCTATATTATCCAAATATTCCCCTTCAGCAGTTTCCGCAAAAGAATTGAGAAAGATATAATCTAATTTTTGATAGAGTTCTTCTAATTCTATGCTTACTGGTGCTAAATTATCATAAAACAGCCCCCCTTCTGTTCTATCATATTCCTCATTTACATTTTTGAGCATTCTATCTAATATCTCTTTTTGTTCTTTTTTTATTATCATAAATAACCCTCCCACTCAAATTCTTGGAAGTCCTTTAACACTACTGTAAATTTAGTTTCCAATGTATGTTTTATTAGTTGTATATCTATGTTTTTTATTTCAATAATTTGTTTATTTTTTAATATTGTTTCTTTCAGCTCTCTTATGAATTCACTATATAAAACAGGAGTTGGAAATCTTTGCCCTTGTAAATTGGCTTTATAAGTCATTCCATATTGATTAATTCCATTACTTTTATAAATATTCCATTTATATTTCTCTGTCAAAAGTACTTTTTCTAGCCACATCCTTACAGCTCTTTCATCATCTGTTTTAATTAGTTTTCCATTTTTTCTTAGCATCTTCCCTTTTTTGAAATCAATTAGAAAGGTTTTTCCATTTGTCTCTTTTTGAATCTCTGCTACTTGTTTTGAATAAACAATAAAATTTATTTCTGGTAATATTCCCATTCAAGGCTCACCTCCGGAGCATAATTAAATACATCAACTACAAAAAATTTATCTTCCTCATAATTAGGTATTACTAAAACATACATTCCCGGAATTAAATTGAATACAGTCTGTAGTATAAATTTTCCTTTAGTTTTATTTTCCTTTTCATTATGGAATGCTGGTATTTGCATAGACTCTATAGAGCCGCTTTGAGATAAAGCTAGAACCGCTCCACCTTTTTCCGTACTTCCAGTTCCTGATGTAGAAAGGTTATCTATATTAACTTCAGAATTAGTTTTTCCTGAGATAAATGTATTATCTTGACTTTCATAATCTTTCATAGTACATTCTATAGCTAATCTATTTGTGATAGCATTAGAAAGATAAATCTTATCTGCATCTAATATCCCATAACCGCCCAATAATTCAATTGATATATCAGGAAGTGGCCTTAAAATTTTTCCTAAGACTGCTCCAATAGGCTTTGGATTATCTCTTTCTTTAAATTTTTCTGCCATGGCTATATCCCAAGCTTTTTGATTATCACTCATTCCTGATACACCTCCAGTTTTAATTCTGATTTATGAATCCCATTTTGTACTGTATGATTACTTTCTTTTATTAAATATTCTCCTTTTAAATTAAAAAATGGCAAGTTCAAATCTATCACTCTGCCACTTTTGACTTTATCATCCCCTAAGATAGTGATAGAAAAATTTTCAGTAATTCTATTTAATTTTTTTAACTCATTCTTTGCCACAAGTTTTGCTTTTTTATATTCCTTTTCATCAAGTATTACAACCTCTTGCAACATTCCATACTTTTTAATACTTTCTTGATCCTGTTCTTTTCCTACTGTTCTTACAGCTTCTTTATCTGCTGTTATTACCAAGACAGAGTTTTTCATATCAATAATAGATTTATTTAAAGAAACATTACCTACAAAATCAGCCACATTAACAAAGTGATTTTTATGTAGCTCATACTGCCCTGTTACCTTTATTTTTTTAAAAGGCCCTACTTTCAATATCCCTTTATCCATTTCAATAAAAAATTTCTTGGAATTGTGTTGTGAACATTGATTAATAATGTCATAAATCACTTCTGAAACAGCTTTATCTTTATATATTTTATCTATCTTAGTATCTAACCCAGAAACTTCAACTTTAATTCCAATTTCTTCACATAAAGATTTTACACATTCATTTCCTATCATTTTTTTAAATTGCCTGATAACTGTAGATTTATTCAAGTACCAAGCCATATCATATGCCACAAAGTTTGTTGTTTTTTCATTTAAGTTTTCTGATACAATAATAGCTTGAAGCAAACTTTCACCTTTATCATTTATAAGTTGTACACTATCCCCAAGTGTGATATCCCAAAGAAAGGAAAAGTTTTTATCATATCTATTTACTGCCACATCAAAATTTAACTCTGCTCCTAATGTATCAACACTATCACGCCAATTTAGATTAGCTGTATAAGCTGTTATATCCTTATCTTTTACAATAATTTTATACATTATTATCACTTCTTTGGATTGGTAAAATATATTCTTTTATTTCAAGTGTGTATGGAATATCTCCAACTTTATCTCTTAATGTATAAGTAAAGTTATATCTACAAAGCATATTTAAAACTACTTTATATCTATCTACTATGATTATCCTGATTGGGATTTTTAAATCTCTATATTTTTCTAAATAATCAATATATTCTTGTGGGTCTCTATATTTCAACCAACTTATAAAATTATATTTTTTACTAGGAAAAAAAGAGGAAAAGGAAAAATTTCTTAATCCTTTCCCTCCTATTAAATTTAAAACAGATCCATTTATTGTTTGGAATTCTTCATCTGTAGTTTCACAAACAATTGGCTCAATTCCCTGAACTACAGGAATTGTGATTGTTTCTTGTTGGTCATTTTCATTTTCTGCTATAAATATAATATCCAAACCCTGTACCTCCTTACATATTACCTATTGCTGCTATAACTTTTCTTCCTGTATATTCTGCATAACGTTCCATGTGTTCTCTTTCTCCAATAAAATTTCCACTAATATGAACATGTACTTCTACTTTTTGATTAGATTTTCCAATCATAGTTTTACTTTGTTCATGGCTCATTACTTTTGTTCCTGCTGGTAAGATAGCCGTTTCTGTTCTGCCACCTTCATTTATTTGTGTTTCACCACCTTTAAAATAACTTGTTCCAAGTGCTTTTCTTCCAATTGTTCTAGTTTTAGATTTATCTGAAGTTTTATTCTCTGTAATATTAATAGTTTTATCTTTTATTTCTGTATTATTCCAAAATTTAAGTTTATCAATAAGCCCACCAATAGCATTCTTAGCTGTATCTACTGGATTTTTTATCATTTCTAAAATAGGAATAAACTTATTTTTTATTACATCCCAGTTATCATAAATATTTTCTTTTAACCACAAAAATAAATTAATGGCTTGCCCTATAGGATTCCCAAACTTAATAAACCATTTAATCACACGTCCAATTGGATTATTGTCTAGCATTTCCCAAAGTTGTAAAGTTTTTGCTTTTACTATATCCCAATTTTTATATAACATCCAACCAATCCCAACCAGTGCAGCTACTGCTGTAATTACTAATCCAATTGGATTAGCATTCATAGCCATATTGAGAGCAATTTGTTGTATTGTAAGCCCTTTGGTTCTAGCTGCTTGTATACCATCCCATATAGTTTTCAATTTCATTGCCCCAACCATAGCTAAAGTGTAAGTTGATGAGATAAACATAACTGTCTTATATGCTGCCAGTGCCCCAACTACCGTATAAACTATTGGACTTATCCTATCCCAATTGTCAATAATGCTTTGTGCAATATCTATAGCCTGTCCTGCTCCTTCCAATAATATATTTTTAAATTCTTCAAGTGCAGGTTTTCCTTTATCCCATAAGCTACCAAACAACTGCTTGATTTTTTCAATATAAGGTTCTGCTTTGGAAATCATTTCTGATATTTTATCCACAGTTCCTAATAATAGCTCTTGAATAGATGGAATCTTTGTTTCAAACCAAGAAGCGAATTTGCCTAAATAAGGTAATAACTTTTTCCCAACTTCTTCTTTCATATCTCCCCACGCATTATTAGCTGCAACAATTTTTCCTTCATCTGTCTCACGTAAAGCTTTATTTGTTCCGCCAATAGAAGCTGTCAATTTTTTACTAATAAAATTAAGTTTTTGCTCTTGTTTCATTGTTTTAAAAACTTTTTCTTCTGCTGCTGTCAGTTGAACTCCATATTTTAACAACCCTTTTGTTTTGCCAGCCATAGCTTTTCCTATAACATCTGCCATACCTATACTGTCTTCTTGGGTTCCATTAAACCCCTTTTCTTTTGCTAGCATATCATTTAAATTGGGCATAAGTTTTTTTATTTGATCGGATTTCAACCCATACACTGCCAATTGTGAAGCTCCTGCAAGAGCGACTTCATCTCCGACTATACCCAAACCTTGAAGAGCACTTGCTTCATCTTTAATTGCTTGTATTTGGGAGGCAGAAGCGTTACTAGTTCGCTTCATATTTGTTTCTAACATTTTTTCAACTTTCAATTGAACTTTAGCTCCGTCAATAGATTGTTTTGCAAATAACCCTGCCGCTGCGGTTAATGCACCAAATCCTATAGCTGTATATTTTGCTGCTGTCTTCATAGATTCTTTTGTCGCGTTTCCAAAAGCTTTTACTTTATTACTTGCTTTCTGCAAATGTTTATCCATTGCTTTTGTATTTTTAGTTGCATTTTGTAATGGTTTTGTAAATTGATCTTTCAAGCTCAATAAAACATTTATATTCTTTGCCATTTTTCACCTCCTGTGTTCTACTATCTACTTGTATAACTCATTTAGAAGCCTTTCTTGATATTTTACTCATTGAGCAAATAGAAAGGCTTTAAAATCAATTTTACAAAGTTATCTCTTTTTAACTTTTGGTTGCTGTGTTGCTGGTCTGTTATTATTTACTGCTGAGTTATATTTTTTCTCTTTTCTTCTAAAATATAAATAAGTTCCACATACACCAATTATCAATCCTAAAAACCAATATCCTGCTATAGTCATAATTACCCCTCCTTATTCATTCTTTCAATTTCTAATTCCATTGTTGCAAGCATAAACATTTTTTCGGTTATATTTAAATTTAATAAGTAATCTATTTTAAATCCTTTCAATGTATAAAAAGAGAGGAATGCAATTTCAGCATCCCCCAATATTAGTTTTTTATTTCTTCAACCTCTTCTTCAATTAAATTTGATTTCTTCTTTTCATCCGCTAATCCATAAATCCCCAGTATTTTCTCTGCTAGTTTTCCAATTTCTCCCAAATTTTCATCAAAAACTTTAATCACTAATTCGTGAGGTTCTGCTACTCCATAAGCTGTTTGTAATTCTTTTTCTTTAAAGATTGGACAATGTTTTAAAATTATCTTGCAATTCATTTCATTTGAAGCTTCCATACCTCTTTCGTCTGTACTGTCCATGATTTTCATAATATCTCTTGCTTTTTGTTTTACAATTTCAATATTTCCTCCCAGAACTTCTGAATTAAAAAGAAATACTTTCATTTTATCATTTTCTGATTGCTGCTTTCTTGTAAGCAATGTTTCCAAAGTTATATTTTTAGTCATTTTATGTTCCCTCCTAAATTATTTAATCATATCAACGAATCTATAGCCTGAAAAAGAAAATGGAACTTCTTCTTCTCTGATTTCCTTATTTGCCCATTTTAAAGCCATTAGTTCATTTATTGTTACTCCAGTGAATTCTACACGTTCTGCCCCATATGCTGTAGGATCTTCTAATTTTCCAACTAACTTTATATCAGGAAGATCTCCAGTTTGAATTCCCTCATGTAGTAGTTCAGCAATAGAAGAATCTATTTTATGTAATGTCATAGTTCCTTCACCTGTAAAGCCCATATATCTTTTATGCTTTCCTAAATCTCCTACAATATCAATATCTTCATATTCTAAGTTTATCTTAGCTTCAAAAGATTTTGCTGCTCCTAGTTCATCATTGTTTAGCCAGACAGCCCCAAAAGAACCACGCAATATTTTATTTTTATCCATTTTTTTTGCCATTTATCTACCCTCCTAAAACATATCAATGGTAAATATAAAGTCTTCTACTGCATTCAATATTTTGATTTGTGCCATCATAAATACTTTTTTCTTAAATGTCAGTTTTTTAATTTCTTCATCTTCCATATCCTCAACTTCTGTTTTTCCAACTGCTAACCATGCTAACCTTTGAGCTTCAACATCAACCTCTGAATAATTGTTATACTCTTTATCCAAGATATCTTCTCGAGCCAATTCTTTAAAATATGCATTAATCGCAGAAAAGAATAAAACCTGATTATCATATTTATTTTTATACTTTCCTGTCCATCCTTTAAACGTAGAGTAAATATCATCCCTCATTAGGTCCATAGACTCAATAATGATAATATCTTTCATGTCTTCTGTTTCATTCTGTGTGATTTCCTGTAGTGATGTACAAGCTCTTGCAACTCTAATATCTCCTTCGTCTTTATGTAAACAAAATCCTCCTTTATCAATGACATCATCAATGTCATCAAATAAAGATACTTCTTTTAAATTACTACATAAAAAACTTGTTGCAGATCTTGTCATTGGAAGTCCTGCCAGCATTCCTAAAATAGATGGGATATATTGCCATCCTTCTACTTCTCCACGACTGTCAACAAATGTAACTTTTTCATTCATTAAATTAACTATCCCTTTATTATCTGGTTTAGTAGCTTTATGAACTACTGCTTTATAAGTTTTTCCTGCTTTTCTCATTGATTTTATCCATGAAACAAGTGTTGCTGTATCAGCTTCTGTTCCATCATATCCTAATCCTAACCAGTTAATTCTTTCTTGAGCTACCAATTTTAATATATTTGCCAAAGTTCCATCTTTTATATTAAATATAACAACTTTAGCTGGAGTAAATTGAAAGCAGTCTTTTACTAATTGTAAAAAACTCTCTGTATAATCTCCATCTTTAATATCTGTTATGATTTTATATTCTTTTCTTGTCCAATCTTTTGTTGAATCTTTTATAATCAATCCCACAATTCCTAATTGACTTCTTTTTACAGCAGTAATTGCCTTCTGTTTAAAAATAATATCAATAGTTGGTCTACCCATTAGTTTTCTCCTCATTTTTAAAATTAAATTCTAATTCTTCTATCATATTTTCTGTAATATCATTTTGAATCTCTGCCATTATATAACTGTCAATACTTGCTATTACTACCCCATCTGTTTCCTCAAATTCAATTTCTTCCGTAGGAATAGCAAAACTTTCATTTATCCAAAGAGTACCCAGAAAAGCTTCTTCTAAATCATCTATCATTTTTAGTCTTTCTATTCTTGATTTTCCAATATTTTTAGGGAAATAGTAAATTCTGATTGTTAAATTTCGTTCTTTATAAGTTGTCATAAAAGCACTTGTTTTTAACCCTTCTAGCTCTGTACGAAAGCTAGGCCGATTAAATTTTTCTGCTATATCTTTACTATCTATTTCAACTTTAGGGAAGGTTTCTGCAAGTTTACTATTCACAGCATTTAAAATCTCGCTTAATTTAACCATTAAAAACCTCCGTTTTTGATAATTTCATCAATTAATCCATCAGCATTCTTTATAAATTCATCTTGAAATTCTGCTCTTGCTTCCTCTAAAATCCTATATCCTTTTTTAAACCCATGTTCTTTCTCTGTCTTGTCTTTAATTATATGGCCGTGCTCAATTAGATGAGCATGTGACATATTATTATAAACTCTTACAGTATCTTCTTCTTGATTGTATTTATAAACTTTCCCACGTTTAAATCCTTTTAGATAGTTTCCACTTTTTTCTTTTAATTTGGATTTTGCTTTCTTTTTTACTCTCGCTTTCAACTTATTTCCTTGACTTTGTAAAAATTTCTTTGTTTCTTTTGGGTATTTTTTTGCAAGTCTTAAAACTTCTCTCTCCAAATTTTCTAAATCCCTTGAGCTAAATCCATCCATAGTTTTTACTCCTCTATTCTTTTACAAAATACCTCAATGAATTGATTATCTTTAAAGTCTCGGTTGAAATAGACAACTTCATATTTTTCTTTCTCAAATATAAAAAACCAGTCTTTTTGAATTCCTTGAACTGATTTTCTTCTAAATGTGAATTTAAATTGATGTTCGTTGCTCTCTGTTTCTGCCTGTCCCTGTTTCACACTAGAATTTTGAGGAACAATTTCACTAAAAGCATTTTTAAATTTTTCTGGTATTTTTTCATTCTCTCCCAGTTCATTTTTACCATCTATCATATGCCATACTTCTACAGAATGTCTTAATCGCTTTGTTATATTTTCCATTTAGCCACCCGCTTGTAATTGTGTCATCATGCTTCTTATTGTATAATTAAAGTCCTTGCTTTCCCCTGATTCACGATTATCATACCAATCCTGAATAATTACATACATTAGAATTTTGGCTCTTTCTTTAAATTTTTCTTCCTTCAAACGTTCTTCCAAATTGCATATAGCATCATTTAAATAATTTTCTGCTGCAACCATTAAAGATTGCAGCAAATTATCATCTTCATCATAATCAATCCTGAGATAGTTCTTTACTTCTTCTGTTTTTAAAAGCATAAGCTATCCTCCTAAGCAGTTGTACCTACCTCTAAATATACCATCGCTTTTCCATCTACTTTTTTAACATCAAATCTTTCTATGGCTCTAATTAAAGTAGCATTCTTAGTGAATCCAGCTTCACTAGATACTGCAAGTTCTAACCCTTCTCTGTCAAAGAATGTTGCAAACTCTACCATATCCCCAACAAATACAGGAGCTTTCGTTGCTTTCATTGGTAGTAATGTGTCTAAAAGTACTATAATTGGTCTACCTTTAAAAAGTTTTTTAGTTTCATCTTGCAAACTAACTGTTAAAAGTGGTCTTCCTTGTTTATCTTCCATTTGATCTAATATATCAAAATATGTTTGATTTGTAATTATGACTGCATTTTGAGAAATTGCAGGATCTAAATCTTTATTTAAAGTTGTAATAATACCTTTGTAATCAGTAACAGGTTTAGCAGTCAGTGTATTTAATAAAGCTATAATCTTTTTATTCTCAGTATTAACAGCTTTTTTATTAAATCTTTTTCCTATGTATGATATTAGGTTAGCCTTTTCATCTGCTAACAAAGTATTAGATATAGGAATAATATCTCCATAGTCTGCTGTATTGTATGCAACTTGTGCAAAATCAACATCTGATTGATCTATTTCATTTAATTCCTCAAATGCAATTAATTCTCCTGTTCCATCTTTTTCAATAGGCATTGTACCTTTAAAAGATGTTACTGGAACAATATTACACAAAGTTTTTAAAGAAACTAAAGTTCTTCTTAATTCTTTGATTTGTGTAAATTGCTCAGTAGGAACTAAATATCCCCCCTTTCCATCTGTAGCTTCTACTTGTCCTGGTGTTCCTGCGGCATTTAAAAAAGCCATTTCTTCTTCTGAAACTGACTTTCCGAGTAATACTCTGTTATAAATTCTATTTATGTTCATTTCTTTTTTATTTACCAATGGTTTCTTATTTCCTCCTGCATCTAAACTTTCTTCTAACTCTGCTTCTCTGATTTTATTTTCAATATCTTTTAAACTTTGCAATAATCCATGTGCTTCTTCAATTTTATTTTCTAGTTTTAAATTTTTGATTTTGTTTCTCATTGCTTCTGCGTCTTTTCTTAATTCTACCGATTTTTTCATAATTAAATCCCTCCTAAGGCTAATGTAATTTCAATTTCTTTACTTAAATTTTCCAATCTTGCCACTTCTTTTGCTTTTAATTCGTCATTTTTATGAACTGCTTTATTTAGAATTTCTTTTGGAGTATTTTTGAATTTCTGATTTGTTCCCACATAATTTACAAAGTTAGTTCCTTGACCTACAATCACATTGAAAAACTTAGCAGCTTCCTCTCCTGTAAACCATGTCTCTTCTTTCATAAGGTTTAAAATATCTTCTCTTGTTACTCCCTCAACTGCTTTTTCCTCATAAGTATTTGCAATTCCATCTTCCAGTTTTTCCAAAACTTCAATTTGAGTTCTTAAATCATCTGCATTTCCCCAAATACCACAACTTACTCTGTGTATCATAAGGTATGCATTATTTGGAATAATAACTTCATCACAACCAAAAGCAATTATTGATGCAGCACTTGCAGCTAGTCCATCTACATAAGCAACTGTTTTCCCTTTATAATTTTTTAGCATATTGCAAATAGCTACTCCTGCAAAAACTTCTCCACCATAGCTGTTGATATGAACATGAACTTCTTTATTATTTGCCTCAGCCAAAGCTTTTTTAACTTCTAACGGATATACATTGGTATCTTTCAAGCCGAACCATTCCATGATGCCATCATTGTATGCATCATTTTCTATATCTCCGTTGATAAAAATTTCTGTAATTTCTGCTTGATTTCTAATTTCTAACCATTTTTTACTCACTCTTTTCACCTCCATTTTCGTATGCTGCTCCTAATTTTTCTAAAGGTACATAACTTCCGTTTAATATAATCACGTCTCCTCCTTCGACTTCAGGCATCCCTGCACGTTTTCTTGCCTCATTTATTGTGTAAATTCCTCCAGAAACATATTTATTCAAACATTCCGCCTGTGTCTTTAAGTCTCCTCTTAAAATACTTGCAACATTAAATTCAAAATGTAATCCTTGTGTTCTTTCTTTTTCTGTCAGCAGTTTCAAATTGAATTCTTCTTCATACAAAGTCAGAATATATAAAAGTGTATCAATATAAAAAGTCAAGTTTTGCATTTCTGAATTTGCATAACTTGACTTATCATAATTATTTAAATGGTTAGGCTTTACTCCATAGGCGGCTGCAACTTGTAATGCTGTGAATTTTTTTAATTCAAAGAATTGGCTATCTGTTAGTTTAAGATCCAAAGGAACAACATCCATTCCAGGAGGTAGTGGCATAACTCCAGTAGGATTGGTTTTTGAATTGATAAAATCTTCAATTTTTTCCAGTAGTTTCTTTTGCAAATCTTTATTCAAATCTCCTGTATATCTTAAAATTGCTTTAGCAGTCAATCCTCTGTCATAGAGATTATTGAGGTACTGTTGGCTGGCTTTTACCCCTCGAAGTGTTGTAGCAAGTGTTTCACGCACTGACATACCTACTATTCCATCTTTACTGAGTCCTCCTTTCAAGTGTAAAATCTCATCTTTACTAAAAAAATATGACTTCCCATCTTTGTTATATTCATACCAAAGTGTTTCTGTACCATTAAAAAGTCCTGTATTATCTATCCAAATTCTCACACATTGTGGATCCAATGGATATATTCCAATTAATTTTCCATTAAGGTCATAACTAAGATATGCATAAGCATTTCCATAATGATTTCTCCAATATTCTAATAAAGTTTTAAATGTGCTTGATGTCATAAAAGGATTTACTCCATTTTTTAATCGCTGTAATGCATCATGGTTAGTAATCCTATTATTATCACTGTCTTTTAAATGTAGTGATAACTTTCCTAGGCTCTCTGAGAGTACTTTTAAGCAGGTGAAATAAGTAACTTCTGATAAATCTGTTCCTGTTTTCAAGCCAAAAAAATCTCCAAAACTCATTCCTGTTATTCTTGTACTTTCTGTTTTTGTTGCAGCTTTATTGAAAAATCTTTTTATAATTCCCATATTTCACCCCCTTTATAATTTCTTATCCCATCAACTCCAACCAATCCTTTACAGATTCGTTGATGTCAACATCTTCTTTTTTATTTAGCAACATAATTTTCCAGGCATCAATAATTGCATCTACAGGGTCAATTCTATTTTTTTGTGCTTGTTTATCAATCTTAATTTCTCCAAAGCTATTACTTGTTGTTGTTGCATTTGCAATTGACCATTTCAATAAACTATTTCTCTTGTCATAAAGTACTTGTATTGCTTTTACAGATAGAGCAAAATCAATTGTTGCATCATTTAAAGATTTTGCTGATTGTTTCACTTCTGTTAAATCACAATCTAAAAATTCTAAGTCACTTAAAAAAGACCCTGCATTATGAGCATCATAACCACATTCTAGGATTTCAATTTCATACTTTTCTATAATTTCTTTTAAATGTGAAATAATAAACTTATAGTCTGTCTTTACCCCAAAACCGCCAGTTGTAAGTGTTAAAAGTCCTTCTCTTACCCAAATTCTATAAGGTACATCATCTGTTTTTTCATGTTCCGCTAGTCTAAGTTCAGGCATGAAAGAGTGACTATAGATATAAACCTTCTCTTCTTCCATAGGAAAAATAAGAGCTATGCTAGTTAAATCCCCACCTTTGGAAAGGTCAAAACCTAAATAAGCTTTTCTTCCCTTCATGTCTTTCAATGTAAGTTCGCTTTCACAACTTTTAAACTTTGCTAAATCAATGTATTGACCTCCTTTTGCAGTAACCCACATATTCAACTGTTTTGTTAAAAAATTGGTGAGATCTTCTCCACCTTTTTCTTTTGCATCAATTGCTTTCTCTGCATATCTGGCTAGTTTCTTTTCATTTATTGTCCCATCTTCATTGAAAAGGAAATAAGGATTTGCTTTTAGCCAATTTTTAGGTTCCCAAATATCATCATCTTTATCCATTTCACAAATAAAAATAAAAAGAGACTCCTTATCCACAAGTCCCTCCAATATTTTCTCACAAAATTGATAGTGTTCATAACAAAAGCTATTTAAGTTAAAACCTGCTGTTGTAATTGCTAAAGTTAAAGCATTATCAACATCTGCTTGTCCATCTAATAAAAGCTTATACATTTGGTTATTTGGATGTGCATGCAGCTCATCACAAATAGCTAGAATATTTCCAAAACCATCCATTGATTTTGTATCTCTACCTAAAGACTTAATAACTGTATCTGTAATTAAACTTTTTATGGTTCTATCATGTTCTTTTACTTTATATAATTCAATCAAATCCACATCTGATTCTATAAAATTACGAATATCATCCCACACTATATTAGCCTGTTCTTGCTTTGTTGCTGCACAAAATATCCTATCTTTCATTCCCAAATAGCTGCTAAAGAATGTTGCCTGTTCTCCAGATAAAAAAGATTTCCCATTTCTTCTACCTACTTGAATATATGCTTCCCTGAAACGTCTTTCTTTTGTTCTTTTTCTTCTCCATCCATGTAAAGAACCAATAATAAAATCTTGAAAACCTCTTGTTTTTAAAGGTTCTCCATTCTTCATAATGAGAGTATTTGCAAAATCAATAGCAAATTCTGCCTCTTCAACATCAAATTTGAATTCAAATTTCTTTCTTTTTAAATCATCAAGATGTCTTTTACATGCTAAAAATTCTTTTCTTCCAGCTATTTTTTTACCACTAACTACCAACTTTGCATATGATGTTGTTCTATCTTGTCTCATAAGCTATCCTTGTTTTCGATTTCTTATCAATTCTATAAACTTATTTTCTTTTGGATCTTCTTTTGTTGGAACAATCAACTTTAGTCTGTCTGTTGTAGCTAGTCCAAGCTTTGTAGAACACTGCATTATTTGTTTTACATATTTTTCTTGAACTATTAAAAGAGGATGCACTGTTTCATAGTCATCATATTTAGTTGTTCTCATCCCAAGATAGCCGTTTTCCTGAATTAATTTAGAAACATCAACATAGCAGGAATATGCGTTGCAATAAATTGCAAGTATCCCCAAATCCAAATTATCCAAGATATCTATTTTCCCTGCTTCTTCAACAACTCTTTCAAATTCTTCTTTAGCCTCATCTCTAAGCCATTCAGGAGCTTTCAATTGTTCTCTTCCAAGTTTTAATTTTTCTTCCTGGATTTTTCTATTTTTAATTGCTTCTTTTCCAATTTTTCCTGTTGAAATATCAATTACTTTTCTTGGTCTTCCTGCCATGATAACACCTCCTTTTTTATTTTGATTTTATTGAAATTTCATTTCTGGCATTTTCTTGGGAAAATATGGGGGATGCGGTATTACGAACCTTTACCCAAAACTTTTTTTATCTCCCCCATAGGTATATTTTTTTATAATTTTAAATAATATTTCTTGCATCTTCTCTTTAGCTTCTGAACTCTTTTCATACTCTGCATGTATAAGGGCATGTGTCCTATCCCCCACCCATATGAGATTATTAATATCTAAAGCTCTTCCTCTATTATTCTCCAGCTCTTCTATGTGATGTGTCAGACTACCTTTAACTATTTTTTTATTTATCTCAAGCTCATATAGATCTAATCCATTTGCTCTAAGCTTACACAGTGCAGTCATCCTTTTCCACTCTCTGCTATTATAAAACTTAGCATTTACTTTATTTCTATTCTCCCTATCATACCCCCTCCCCCTCTTCTTTCTACAAGAACAAATCTCATCATGTTTTATTTTATTTCCACAGCTACCACATATTTTATATAACATCAATCCTCCAATAAATAAAAAAGAGAATCAAATCAATGACTCTCACTCTATTTCATCTTGCAGTTTTTATTAAAAAGCTGAACTGCTAACAGCCGAATGGTAGCTTGTGCTTTCCTAGGTCACTCCTACCTGATAGTTTTATAAATATAAAAAGGCCAAAAGGATAATATTCCTCTTGACCTAATTCTATATTTTATATATTATCACAGACCCATAGTAACATTCCATAACATTTTTAAAAAAATCTAAAATTTTCTAAAGCTTTTTTATGTATCCTGTGTGTCTGCATAACTGAATAGCCTATTCTTTCTGCTATCTCTTCCCAAGTAAGATTTAAAATATATCTGCTTCTCATAAGAATTTGTTCTGTTGGTTCCTTCAACATCTCTATTTCCTGATACAATTTAGCCTGAAAAGCTTTCAATTCTCCTATTTTTCTATATATTTCTTGCTCTATTCTAATAATTTTATCTACTTTTTCAATAAATTTACTATCATCTTTAACAGGGCCACCTTGTAGTTTTTCTGAATTATGCAAGGCCTGAAGTCCATCTAAATTCTCTCCTAATTCCTTTAGCACTTCTTCTTCATTTTTGATTGACATTCTTATTTTATATCCTTGTCTAAGATATTCCTTCTTTGTCATTATTACTCCACTCCTCTTGGTAAACATTCCACAGTTATTTTAAATTTTGATTTATATTGTGGTAAATCTATTACATAAGGTTTTTTAAAACTATCTGTTTTAGACACATCGTTTAAATATAACAACATGGCATTCTCAAACATTTCTTTAGGTATATCATCAGCCCTTTCACTTACTGTTCCATCTTTATTTATTTTCCCATAAAAAATATCTCCACTCAATATTCTTACGGCTAAAGTCTTTTCATTTTTCATTTTTTCACCTCTTCCAGCATTTTATAGAATTCACTCATTTTCATTCTTTTCCCACACTCGATAATATCTTTTGAGATTTTTTCTTCCACTCCTACAACATATAGATATTGCTCTATCTCTATGTATCTATATGCACCTCTTAAAATCCTACTCATATTATCTTTTGTAAAATCATATTCTAAATCTCCCAATATTTGTTTGAATTGTTTATATAATTTTGTATTTCTTTTCAATGTTCCAAATTGTCCTCTGTAATTCCCATCATTGTCTTTTACTTTCCAGTCATCAGACCCAAGAATGCTAATCATATTTTCTATACCTAATTCTTTTGCAAGATAACTACCTATACAAAAATCAAAATGAGTACTAAAGGTCATTTCTTTTTCTTTACTTAAATCTATTTTATACTCTTTTATTATTATATTTTTCATTTCTTCAAAAGCTTTTTTAACTCTGTTTTCTCTTTCAAAGTATTCTTTTAATAACTTAGAATTTTTTGGTATTTTATAGCATATTTCCATCTATTCCACCTGCCCTACTATATCAATTATCACTCCATCACTATCATCATAAACTTCACATTCATTATATTCAGATAATTCAAACTCAGTTATTTTATTATCCTCATCTTTACATCTTACAAAAACTAATCTGTCACCATCAAAATCTTTTAATTTATTCATCAATTCACTAACTGTCATTGATTTTCCTCCAGTTTATTTTCAACTTTTGCATTTTCACAAGCTGCTTTTCCATTTAGATAACAAATTTTTGTTTTTCCAGATTTTCTACACTCTTCACATTTTTTATTATCCATATTTCCACCTCTATATAATTTTTATCTTAGTAAATAAATCTTCACCAATCCGGCCAACTGCAATATCAATATATTCTCTTTTCAACTCAATTCCTATTCCATGCATATTTAAACTTTTTGCTACTTTTAAAGTAGTTCCACTACCAAGAAAAGGATCTAAAACCATTCCATTCTCTGGACAGCCACTATCTAAACATCTTCTTACTAATTCTTCTGGAAAGATAGCAAAATGCCCCTCTTTAATTCCTTTAGTTGCTATGTTCCATACTGTTCTCATGTTCCGGCCATTCTCATTATAAACAGCTTTCCATTCTCTTCCTTCTCTCATTCCTGCTTTACTTTCTCCTGGATTTAATCTTTTTGTATTATCGGGCATTATTCCATTTCCAAATCCAGTTAATGTTTTATTGGAATAAGGCTCATACTGTTTTTTAAAGTAATACTTTTGTTCTTTGGAAAAAAAGAATACTTTTTCAAAATCATTAGTAAATCTATCATTTACTGATTCAGGAAGTATATTGGGCTTTTGCCAAATAATCTCATTTCTTAATATCCACCCAGATTCAATCATTTTTATTGCTAATCTTTCAGGAATCATCATTTTAGATTTTCTCTTTATATTTGTTTTTCTTGGAACTGTTTTATATCCATTATTCTTTCCATGTCTTTTATTATTTGTTCCTCCAGCTAATTTAGCATTTACATTGCTGTAAGTATCTCCCATATTCACAAATAAAGTTCCTGTTTTTTTTAATACTCTATTGACTTCATCAAATATATCCATAAGTTTTTCAAGAAATTCATTTACATCACTTTCAAGTCCTATCTGGCCGGAAACACCATAATCTCTAATTTGCCAATATGGAGGAGATGTTACAACACAATCTATACTTTCATCTTCTAAAGTTTTTAATACTTCCAAAGAATTTCCATGCATTATTTTTATCATTTATCCTCCTAAACAAGCTCTCAGCATCATATAGGCATCTGCACTATCATCACTGTCAGCTTCAACTTCAGTATATTCAAAAAACTTTTTCATCATAAATTCTTTTTGCTCCTGCCTATGAGTAGGCACTCCCTCAATTCTGTGCTTCCAAAGTACAGCAGGTACAAGAAGTAAATCTAAATTTAATTTTTTAATATGATATGTCAGCATGCCTCTAACTTCACTCAACTTAGTTAAAACATCAGAATTCAATCCCAGATATACATCCTCAAGAATTACAACATCAATCATTCCTTTCTCCAGTATTTCCACTAGCTGCTTAACTATTTCTAATCCTCTTTCTCTGAAATCAATATAATCAGACTTGATAGTCTTCCATCTAACTATAGTTCCATTTTTACTATATGCTATTCCAGTTGATGTAGTAGAAAGATCTATTGATAACACATTTTTATATCTCAAATTATTAGGTATCACACAAGTATTTTTAGCTTTATTTACTAATCTAGTTCTTTCTCTTAACTGCAACTCTGTCTTTATTCTTTTTAGTTTTTTTCTCTCAAGCAAATCAAAACAAGTATTATTTCTTATTTGGTTAAGAGTTGCCATTTGAAGATTCCCAGTTCCCATAAATTCAATATCAAAACAGTAATTAAGCTTTTCTTTAAACAAATATTTTAATACCTTGTACCTTTCCCCAATTTTATTAACAAATTCCTGTCCTACATATTCCTCTGGATTAATTTTTTTGCCCATTCTCCACCTCCATTCTCTTTAAATTTCTATACATCTGCCTAAATTGCTCTTGTATTTCAAAATTCATTCTATCAAAATACCATCTATTTAATTTCACATAAGCTGCCAAATCTTTAGAATTCATAATTGACAGTCCAGTATAATAAAATTCTATAAAAAAAGCCCCTCTATCTAATTTTAGATTTTTCATAGTCACCTCTTATTTAATTATTGTAGTCACTTTGTAGTCAAACTATTAAAAAATACTATTTCTTATAAATCCTTATATTATAAGGCTTTAAATATTTTATGTAGTCAAGTGTAGTCACTTTGTAGTCATTTACATATTTATTATAAAAATAGAATTAAAGATATTTTTATTTATATTTTTTTAACTTTGTAGTCAAAAAAATATTTTATCTCTTAGTGAAATTTTTTTGTAATATATTTTTATTTTTTATACTCAAATATTTTTTTATAGACATATACAACTTTTTTTTGACTACTTGACTACAAATCTTTCTAACACTGATAAAATCATTATTAGAGAAAAATATATTTGACTACACTTTTGACTACAAATTTATTTTTTTTTATTAAAAGTATTATTTTTTCTAAGTTTAAGAAAAATATTATTGACTACAAAACTATGACTACATTACAAAAATATCATTTAATTGAAATTCTTCTGCTTTTATTGGAATAGTTTCATCTGTAAAATCATCTTTAGGAAACCTTATATTTATTCTTGTATTCAGAATAAACTTATTCTCTATTAATTGTTTTTTTAGAGTTCGCATATCTAACAACTCTAAGGTGCTATTAGTTCTGAAATGCTCCTCAGCTATTGCCTTATATAAGATATTAAATCTTACATAATGCTTATTATCTCTTATCTGATAAAAAGTCTTAGTTTCTTTCCCAGATTCTGCAACTAATTCTAGCAATTCTAAGAAATTGCTTACTACATCATATTCATGTGAAAGCTTTTGATTTAAAAATTTTATAAATTCTACTGATATATTATTTTCTATTTCAATTATTTCATTTAAAACTTTAAACCCTATGATAATACACCTTCCATTGTATAATTGTCTTTCATCTTTAACTTCATGTAAAAATTCTTTTATTTTAGATATTGAAATATCTAAAATTCCTGTATTTATTCTTTTTTGAAGTGCTGCTTTTCCTATTTTTTCTAAAAGCCTTGTATTCTTTAATTTAAAAAATACCTCATCACTACTCTTATTATCTTTGGTCAAGTCTGTACTTATCATTCTATTTTTTATAGATACATCACTTAGTTCTGTTTCTCCAGATATAATTAAAGGAGTACAAAGCTTGAATTCTGTCAGCTTGGCTGTTAGGTTTCCTTGATTTAATGTTTTATTATCATAAACTGCCCTTATAGTTGAGTATAGTTCTATTGCCTTTTCCCTTAAATCTTTTCCAGTAATCTTAACTTCATCTATTACCCAAGGAGTTATGTTAGAGCAACTTGATAAACTCCTTATTTGATGATTAGTTAAAGTAGTAAAACTCTTTATATTTTCCTTATTTCCAAAGAGCAGCCTTGATATAAATTCTACATATTCTGTTTTTCCAATACTGGTAGTTCCTGATACTTCTAAAATAGGATAACTTTCATGTATATGAAATCTTCCTAAAGCCCAGCATATTCCTAATAAGCTTTGATTTGGATCACTTCTCAGATAAATAAGATTCTTATTCAGCCAATCTTTTTCTTCAGCTGTTAATGGTTCAATTTCATCTAATTTCTGAATCTTTAAATCTTCCTTGCTGCAAATTACCTTAGAACTTTCATCATAATATATTCCATCTATAATTCCATAATGTGGTATCTCAAGTAAAAACTGCTCTCCATTTTCTTCAATTATCCAGCTCCAAAACTTAGGAATTGATTGTGTACTTCCTAAGTAATAGCCTAGATGTTCAAGGATGCCACTCTTAGTTAATAACTCTGTTTTCTTTGCTTTAAATTCTCTTTCTCTTCCTGTACTGGTAACTATTCCAACTATATAATTATCTGAATATCCTGTTATTTTTACTGTAAAATCTGTTATCTTTACATAGTTATCTTTCTGCCATGTATAATATCCATCTGCTTCTTGATAAAAAGGAGTAAAGCCAAATCCTACTCTATCTGCTGCTTGAATAACTTTAATTATTCCATCTGTTCCTTCAGCCATGAGAATTTCATTAAAATCTTTATATTTTCCCATTTCAACTGTGTAGAGCTTACTTTTTATAGAACTTAGTTTATCTATAATCTGATTTTTACATTCTATTCCAGGAACATCATTATCAACTGCTAAAATAATCTTTGAAAAACTTTCTATCCATTTCTTTTGGTTATCTATGCACTTTAAATTTTTGCAACCAAATGGAATAGAAACCACATTATCATATCCAGATTCAACAGCACTTAAAAGATCTATTTCTCCCTCAACTATAATAAGATAGCTTTTATTTTCTACATTCTGCCAATTAACAAAATAATCAGAACTGCTTCCTGTTTCGCAGCTTAATTTTTTGTCTATGGTCCTGTATTTTATAGCTACAACCTTTTCTCCATCAGTTATTGGAATCATCATTGTATTATTTTTCCCAAGCCTACAAAACCTATTTAAACCTTTCTCAGATATACTTCTTCCTTTTAGATAAGAGAGCCAATCACCACCTAAGTGATGATCAGCTCTTTTCTTAAATAATTCACTAAAATCTATATCTTTTTTTCTTGGCTTCTTTTCTTTTATCTCTGGCAGCTTAAACTCAAAATTATCAAGTTCTTTTATGTTTCCACCTTTCCCAGTAGTATGACAGATATAATTTCCAGTCTTGATATTTACAGAAAAGCAAGGATTTTCTTTTTTCTCTTTATTACAAATTGGACAAAAATCAAACCTTAATTCATCTCCATATTGTTTATAACTATAGTTTTTCATTGTCCACCTTCCTTACTTTAAAATGGAAATTCTTCCTCATCATCTTCTGTTATAATATTTTTATCTGTTTCATATGGTAAAGGGTACCCCTTCTTTCCTTGTTTAGGTTCCTCTTTAGCAAATCTTTCTTTAAAGAAAGCTACTGTTGTTGCCTCTGTTTTATTTATAATTTCATCTGTTGTTTTCCCAGTTCCTATATCATAAAAATCTTTTAAATTTATATTGTAATTATCCCCTTCTTTTTTTACTTCTAAAATCATTCCTACTTTTTTACCATGTAATTCTGGTAGGAAAGTTCTATCAACTTCATCTCCACTAAATAGTTTTACTTTTTTAGTTTCTTGTTTTAATTTATCTACTTTCAATTTTGCTAGATATATAAGCCTATTTAAATATTTCTCTGCTGATTCATTAGGCTGTCCATCCCCTTTTAAATACCACAAACTAAACCATCCATATGATTCATCATTTGAAAAATTTAATGTAACTCCTTTAGCATTTGATTTAGTTGAATCTGTTAAATATGCCTCGTTTATTTCTACTTCATAAACTCCACTAACTGTTATTTTTTCTTTAGTTCCTGTTTTTTTAGTTAAATCCTCTTGATTAGTTCTCCATAATGCCATTTATACCATCTCCTTTTAATTAAAATATTCTTTTATAGTTTTATTTATTAAAGTTAAATCATTTTCTATTTCATCTGCTTCAAACATTTCCATTGGTGTTTTAGCTGGATCTATTCCATTAACCTTAAATTTGTAATCTCCCTCACTACCTAATGCAAGAATTACCATAGAAAATAAACCTTCAATTACTACTTTGTCATCAAGAAATTTACCAATTGTTTTCATTGACAATTTTCCATCTTGATCCTTTTGAGTATGAGCCATTACATATACAATGAGATCATTTCTCATAGTATCTATCTTTGAAAAAATATCTATTATTCCAAAAGCTAACGTTTCAAATTTTTGATATCCCTTTTCTACAGCTTTTTCTTTATAACCAAAAGTCAGCAGATAATTAAAGTCATCTATGATTAAAGTTTTTACCTTTGAGTTTTTCTCTATTCTATCTAACATTGACAAAACACTACTTATTTTTTGAGTAGTAAATATATTTTTATTCTCAGAATTATATAATGTTTCTGATTTCTTGAAAGGTAGCTGTTTTTCAACTGCCTTTATAATAAAAGTTTCATCAGGATTTAAGTTTCTTATTGATGTAGATTTTCCTGTTCCACTACTTCCAAGTATTAAAACTTTATGCGCCATTTCATCACTTCCTTATTAGTTTGGCAATTTTAAATATAAGCTCCTTTGTTGCTTTTATATCTTCCAAACTGTCATGTGCTTTAAATCCAATCCCAAAGTATTCACACCAAGTTTCTAATTTATTATTTTTCAATTCTGGAAGTACTTCACATAACTGAAGCATTCCTATACAAGGTAATGGATCAAGTACACTTGAACTTATATAAGAAAATAAAAAATTATCTCCATTTCTCTTGAAAAAACTTTGCAGCATATCTATATCAAACTTTACATTATAGCCTGCTACTATGAATTTATCTGTTTTATCATACTTATCTATATATCTATCCAATATCTTTTTAAAGTCTGTATAGACTTCTTTCTCAGGTCTGTACTTCTCAGTTTCCAGTTCTTTCTCTGTTCTTCCTTGTACTTCTAATGCTTTTGCATTAACTTCACTCTCAGCAAAAGGCTTAATAAAAAAGTTAAATTCCTCAACATCTTTTTTATCTATCCTTACTATCCCAGAAAGTTGAATGAGTGCTGATTCTTTAGGATTTAGCCCCCCAGTTTCTGTATCTATAAATAATATTTTCATTCCTTCAACTCCTTTTTGAAAGTCTCTATTTCACTTTCTAGCTGCTTTACTCTTTCCTCAAATCTTAGCCATCCTTCTTTATATGTCATAGGATATTTTTTATCAAATTCTCTACTCTTCAATTCCTTTATAAGTTCAGCTAAAGATAACATTTCTTTTACAGTATCTTTCATAGAATCACCCACAGCTTACAGAGGTATAAGCTGCATTTAATTCATCTATAAATTCATTTTCTTCTTTCACACTCTGCCAATATTCTTTTTCTGCCTTTTTTATTCTTTCAGCTATAGTTTTATAGTCTTCAATTCCACAACTATCCTGCTCTTCAAAACTATTTATTTTAAAACTAAATTCTATCTCCTCTTCATCTATAAGATTATATTTTGTTATAATATTTTGCTTTTTTAAAAATACAAGACTTTTTATAGCTTTAATTAATAGTTCCTCCATATTCCATCACCTCTATTTTTTAAACTTAAATTTAGAAAATTCTGATGCATTATATTGCATATATGAAAAAAGATCTTTTATCCTCAATTCATTTTCTATCTCTTCAATTTTGAGACCTTTACCTAATAATTTTTTTACCATAAACATTTTTGTTGCATCTTTTGCCATCAAGTCAATCTTTTTCATAAAGTTTCACCTCTATAAATTTAATTCTGGTTTTGTCTTCTCTAAAAATACTTGAACACCGACCAATTATCTCTGCATGCTTTGCACAAAGATACTTGTGATCTGCATCTCTAGAATCAAGTGCACAATCCTCACAACTACTTCCTCCCACACATCTATATTTTTTACCTTCAATCTCTATAATTTCTCCTATTTTTCTATCCATTTATCTACCTCTTTTTCAAATTTCTTTTCTAGGTCTAAAATAGAATAATCAGCCCTAAATTTTCTATATGTTTTTGAATCCCATTCTTTTAACTTTTCCCAGTATTTTGGATATTCTTTATAAATAACTTTTAGTTCTTTAAGATTTTTAAGTGGACAGCACCAACAAGATACTCTATCAAATTTTTTATATAGCCCATCCCAGTCAAAGCCTTTGTTATAACAATATTCAAGTGCTTCTTTTTCAATTATTCCCCATTCTGCCAGAGGGTATTTTATATTTTTTTCTCTATTTTTTACAAGTCTCTTTGTTTCATCAGCAGCTATGCCATGATATTCTATAATTTCAATATTTTTATATTTCTCTTTTAAATATCTATTCATTACTTGCTTTTTTAAATACTGGGTACACCATCTATTTCTAAAATCAGCCCAGCTATATCCTTTTTGCCCTTTATTTTTCCCTTTTTTCTTCGCATAATCAAACATCATAAATTCATAAGTATTTTCTGCCTTCAATTTTGTTATAGGTCTTTTTATATATCTTTCTACCCTTGCTATGTGTTCATACATTTCAGGGAATTCAACCCCAGTATCAAGAAATATTATTTCATCTATTTGCATTCCTTTTTCTATCATCAATAACAACATAGCTGAGCTGTCCTTTCCTCCAGAAAAAGATACTATATGCTTTTCCATCTATTCCTCCATCGCTATCCACATATGTAGCATTACAGGTATCAAGGGGACAAGTATTTCTCCACCTAGTGCAAAGTATCCTCTGCACTCATATGCCAGCTGTACAGTCAACACTGTTATGAATACAGATAAAACATATATTTCTGGTAAATTTCTTCTAATAAATTTTTTAATTGTCATCATAGTCTCCTTATGCTATAATTTAAAAACGATTTAAAACACTTTAAAAGACTTAAAACACTTTACAAAACTTTAAAGCCATGATAAAATGAATTATAAGCATCAACCCAATGGGTTTATTAAATAAAGTATAAAAAGTTCTGAATGATATAAGCACTCACTAGTTGGGTGCTTATTTCATGTATATCAAGTCCTCAGAACTCTTGGTATATAGTAGATACTTTATTTAATGGAGGTGCGGTATGAGTTTTCTAAAAGAACTAGCCTTGCAGGTTGTTGCCGGTGTACTAGCTAGTATTATCTGCAAGTGGTTAGATAGAAAATAGCATCACACCTCGCCCATTGGGGCTTTTTTTATTTAAAGTTTTATGCTATAATTCAAGTAATGTGATTTTTATACTATACGTTTGCACTTGTTGAATCTGACCATTCAGCGAGTGCTTTTTTAATTAATTCCAGGTCACTACCCTTTTTCCATAATTCATACCGCTCTCTGTTGATGTATATCTTAGTTCTTGCTTTTCCCTCTTTCATCCCAATAGCCCAAGCAAAATATTCAAACTTACCTTCTTTTATTGCTTCTCTTGCCATCAGAACAGTTAATCCCATATCGTATGCAAATTCATCTACACTCATACTTTTATTTTCCATTTGTCACACCTCCTATGCTATATTTTGTCTTGGAGTTTTTTTCTCCAATAACAATTTTTTCAATGATTCTTTTTCTTTTAATTGTGTTCCTAGTTCTTTCATTCTTTCTAAATTAGCTTGATTTTTTTCTCTTATCTTTTTTGCTCTTTTCTTTGCTTCGCTCTTGCCTCTACCCATGGTTACCTCCTTATTTAACAAATTTTTGTATCTCAGAAACTATATTTCCAATATATTCCCAAAAAACTTTTGGATCAGGTTCTACTCTTAAAACTCTTTTAACATAATCCCAAGTCTCTCCTGGGTTACAACATCTATCTTGAAGCCCCATTTGTTTCACAATATTAATCAAATATGAAGCCATTAATCTTTTTATAGTTATCATCACACACCCCTTTCTAAAGCTTTTCTAATAACATTGTTATTCTTTTTCCTATATCTACTCTTTCACTAGGACTGACAGCTCTAAAATCCTCCATATAAATATCTATCATTTCTGTTATGACTTCTTTTTTATATGAGCTCTTTTCTACTGGTGGTTCTTTTATAACCTCGTATCCACCATCTTCCAGCTCTTTTATCTCTCCTTTTTGCTTAGCTCTACACATATAAGTTTTGGCTACATCATAAGGAATTCCAGCATTCTCTTCTAGTTCTTTATATGAGGCCTTTGGATTTTCTCTTAAATATTCAAACATTTTCTCTTTTAATGTCACTTGATTTCCTCCTTTTATGTTATAATGAAAATAAAACTCTATGAGGTGATTACATATGATTAATAAAAAAATAAAATTAAAAAATTCATTATTAGATTTTGAATTTGAAGTTGAAAATTGTTGTCCACATTGTGGCGTCTACAATGACCCTGTAAAAATTAATGATTTACAAAATTTTTCTGATAAAGATGGTTTGATCATTTTCGCCTTGATTTTTAAATCCTCTTGTTGCCAAAGACTTTTTTCATCATTTTATATTTTTGATCAGCTCAATCGTAGAACCAAACACATCTTCACTTATCCCAGTGTAAAACCCCATGTTTTTGATAAAGGTTTACAAGAAGTGTCGCCAAACTTTATAAAAATTTTCAATCAGTCTAAAGCAGCAGAAGATCTTGGGAATTTTGAACTTGCTTGCATTGGATATAGAACTTCTATAGAATTTCTTTTAAAAGATTTCTTAATTAGAGTCAGAAAAGAAGATGAAAACAAAATATCTAAGATGAAACTATATGATGTTATATCTCTTTTTGAAGAAAAAGAAATTTCTATATCAGCTGATGTAGTTCGTGCTTTTGGAAATGATAAAACTCATTATATTGCTAAATATGACTTTGAAATATCACAAGTAAAAACTTATTTAAAATTTTTAATAGATGCAATTGTTAAAGAGATTTATCTTGCAAATCCGCCGATAAAAGGTCGTTAACTTCTAGTTCGAGGAATATTTTATTTTTAGCCAATTCATCTATAAGTGATTTGGCTTTTTTTAATGCTTCATTCAGTTCGTTTAATTTTTCAATAGTATCATGTAAGGAATGGGTATCTATTTTTAAAGTTACCCCTTTTAATTCTTTTTCCATCTTAATTCACCTCACTTTTAATTTTGTTCAATTTTTTTCAGACACTTAAAGTGACATTATTAGTCAAAAAAAATTAAATCCCTCTCTTCTTTAGATATAGATAATAATTCTGATAATTTCATAATTTCAGAAGCTTTAAACTCATTTTTATTTGAGATTTTTAATCTTAATCCACATGGAGTAAGTTCTATACTTTTTGCTATAAAAGATTGTTTATAACCACTTTCATCTATTTTTTTTCTTAATAATTCCGATTTTATCATAAAAACACCTCCTTTTTTATTTTGTTCCTTTTAAGTGTCTAAAATATTTATACCACTTTCGACACTATAAGTCAACTATTTTTTTTAAAAAGAAATATTTTTGTTGCTTTTTAGTGACTCAAGTGATATAATCCACATATAGAATAAAGCTTGGAGGAAAAAGATGACCATTGGTGAAAGAATAAAGAAAAAAAGAGAAGAACTAAAATTATCTCAAGAACAACTTGCTGAAATTATGGGTTATAAATCTAAAACATCTATCCATAAAGCTGAACAAGGGATTACAGATTTACCTCAATCAAAAATAATAGAATTCGCTAGAGCACTTAAAACTACTCCTTCATATTTGATGGGGTGGGAAGAAAAAATAGAAAAATCAAATGCTGTTATTCTTGATAAATCTCAATTTATATATGTCCCAGTGTATGGAAAAGCTTCTGCCGGAAATGGATATATCAATATGGATACTGTGCTTTATGACAAACTAATACATATTAATGGCTATTCTCATGATAGCTTTTTGATTGAAGTATCAGGAGACAGTATGGAACCAACTATTTTAGATGGTGAATTTGTATTAGTAGATCCTACACGCACTGAAATTTGTGAAGGGAAGATTTATGTAATTACTTACAACAATGAAACTTACATTAAAATGATAGAAAAGCATGAAGAAGATGAAATTGTTCTGTTGAAAAGTGTAAATCAAAAATACAGAGATAAAGTAATTAAAAAAGAAGAATTTGAGAATGTAAAAATAGAAGGCAGAGTTGTAAAAGTTATTTCAGAAAGAAATCTATAATATGTATAAAACATATATAAAAATAAACTACTGGAGGAAAGAAATATGAAAAAGAAAATTTTAATCGGAATTGCAGCAGTAATTATTGTTTTAGGAGCACCAAGCACAATGTTTGGAGAGGATGCAACACCTGCTGAATATGTGGCTGCTTTAGGAAAAGCAACTCTGTATGCAAATCAAATGCATATGTCTAAAAAGGCTCTACATGAACAATTGATTTCTGAGTTTGGAGAGCAATTTACAGAAGAAGCTGCTGATTATGCTGTTGAAAAAGTAAAAGCTAATTGGAAAGAAAATGCTTTAAGTAAAGCTAAAATGTATCAGAAAGAAATGAATATGTCAAGAAAAGCTGTTTATGATCAACTAATATCTGAATATGGAGAGAACTTTACAAAAGAAGAAGCAGACTATGCTTTAGAGCATTTGCCTAAATAGAAAAAAATCTATAAAAATAAACTAAAGGGGATGAACTGATGTTAGAAAAAAATATTAATTTAGAAGACTATTTAGAAAATTTATCTAGATCTAAAGATAAAGATAGTTATTCTATGAGTATAAGAGAATTAGGAAGTATGTATAAAGAAGGATTAATAAATCTTTCTCCTGTTTACCAAAGAAAATTTCGTTGGGATAATTTAAAAGCTAGTAAATTAATAGAATCTATTTTTCTATCTATTCCCTTACCACCAATTTTCGTTTCTGTTAGAAATGGAAAATGGGATGTTGTTGATGGAGTTCAAAGAATTTCAAGTATTCTTTGGTTTTGTGGTATCTTAGATGAAACTACTGATAAAAGAGAAGAATTAGAACTTATAGATTTAGAAAAATTAGAGCTATTAAATGGTAAAACTTATAGTTTTCTCAAAGATAAATATTCAAAAGATATTTTTAAATATTTTGATATGAAAAGGCTAGATGTTACATTATTAACTTCTAATGATGTTGAATCAGAATATGATTTATTTAGCAGATTAAATACTGGTGGCTTAAATTTATCTTCACAAGAAATTAGAAATTTCTTGATTGTAAAATTAGACCCAATCTTATATGATGAACTTTTAAAAATTAGTAAAAATGAAGATATTACAAAACTTTTAGGAATTAGTAAAAAGCAACAAGATGAAGATTATGGAATGGAGCTGTTAGTGTATTTTATTATTATTTCAAAAACTAATAATAAATTTAAAAACCTAAAAAATCATGATACCATAAAAGGAATTGATTTATATAAAGAATATGCTTCTAAACATCCTTCATCTAGAAGTAGATTCATTGATAAATGTATTGCTGATGTATTATATGATGGAATCAATGTTGATGAAGAAATTCTAAATTTAAAAAAAACATTTAAAAAGATTGAAATAGAATTAGGTAATTCTCCTTTTTCTAAAGGACGAAAGTTTTCTCCTTTTATATATATTTGCTTAATTTCCTATCTTTGTAATAATTCTGATAAAACAAAAAAACTTACAGATATTCTTGAATTAATTCAGAAAAATGAACTTTATAAAAAAAGTGCTGACAGAGGAGCAAATGTTGTTAAACAATTTATTACTGGAATAGAGATAGGGAGAGACATTTTAAAAGATGAATAAAGACATGTTACTTTCACAAATTCAAATTTCTTTACAAAATAGAAAAAAAGAATTATTAGATTTTTTTATATTTATAAAAACGCAACAATCTGAAACTATTGAAGAAACAATTAATAAATCATATATTCTTCTTCTATATGCTCATTGGGAAGGATTTATTAAAGAAACCTCTATCAAATATTTTTCATTTATTTGTTCTCAAAAACGTCAAGTTAAAGATTTGACCAATAATTTTTATTTAATATATTTTAAGGATATTTTAAAAAATTATCAAATTTCAAGAGCTATTTCAATAGAAAAAGAAATTTTAACTAAAACTCTTGATAAAAATAAAAAATTTAAAATAGAAATAGATAAAGAACACTTTCAAAAATATGTTCTTGGAATTGAAGATAATCTAAAATTTAATAATTATAAAAATATTTGTGAAATACTTGATTATGTTTTAGAAGATCTTACAGGAAAATTTAATATTATTTTAGAAAAATTAGTTCATAATCGTAACTCTATTGCTCATACAGGCATAAAGGCTGATGAAAATACTTACACAGATATTGCTGATATTGAAGATATGAAAAATGCCATTATAAAAGAAATGGATAATTTTTATCTTTTTGTTGAAAGTAATATAAAAAATGATAGATATTTAATATAAAATACTATATTTCAATTTGAGGAGAACAAATGATTTTATATAATTGTGATGTTATTGATGGATTAAAAAAAGTAGAAAATGCATCAGTAGATTTATTATTTATTGATCCCCCTTATAACTTAGGGAAAAAATATAAGGGAACTATTGATCATTGGAAAACTGATGAAGAATATTTAGAATGGTGTTATAGTTGGTTAGAGGTAAGTCTTCAAAAATTAAAACCCAATGGTTGTTTATATTTTATGAGTTCAACTCAATATGGAGCATATTTTGATATTTATTTAAGAGAAAAGATGCATATTCTCTCTAGAATTATATGGGAATATGATAGTTCTGGGGTTCAAGCAAAAAAACATTTTGGTTCTTTGTATGAACCTATCATCTTTGCTGTAATGAATAAAAAAAACTACACTTTTAACTTTAAAGATATTATGGTTGCAACTAAAACTGGAGCACAAAGAAAATTAATTGATTATAGAAAAAATCCTCCTGTTCCTTATAATGAAGAAAAAGTACCTGGAAATGTGTGGTATTTTCCACGAGTAAGATACAGAATGAAAGAATATGTTGAACATCCTTCCCAAAAACCTGAAGCTTTATTAGAAAGGATTATAAAAGTTAGCACTAATGAAACAGATACTATATTAGACCTTTTTGCTGGTTCTTTTTCTCTAGGAATGGTTTGTAAACGTCTTAATAGAAAATATATAGGAATTGAAAAAAGTAAGGAATATTACACAGTTGGAATTGAAAGATTAAAAGATAAGAAGGAAGTACTAAATGAATGTGATTTATAATGGCATTAAATATTCTACTTTTAAAAAAGAAATAGAAAATATAAATATTTCTGAAATAACTATTGAGATTGTAGATGACAGCCTCCATTGTTTAAAAAATAATTTTGTCCATATTTATAGTTTTTATTCCACAAAAGAAAAACAAGGTTATGGAAGTAAAGCTTTAAAAGAAATCATAAAAATAGCTAACAAATATCAAGTTAATTTATATCTTTTTCCAGCTGGAACCAGTGAAAGATTTTATAAAAAATTTGGATTTATTTATCCTGAAAATTCTAAAAATTATTATATCCCTATGAAGTTATACTTTTTGTGCAATGAATATAGCCCAATATACCAAAAGATAAAATCAGTTAAAATTATGTCTTTATTAAAAAAAATAAAACTTTTTTTATTTAATTAATAAAAAATAGCTATTATTTCAATAATTTAAGATTTTGGGAAAGGGAGAAACAATTTAATAAAGTCTAGATTTAAAAAACTTCGTTTATTAAAAAGGAGATTTTCAACAAGTACAACAGGTTGTTTATTTCCATGTGTTATTCTTGTGGTAATTTTAATATTTTTATAAAAATAAAAGGGAGATTTTAAAATTATGAAAAAAAATTTCAAAGATACTTTTAGCCATTACTTTAACTTTCATCTTAATCACATGTGGGACTTCTGAAGCTCAAAAATCCCTCGAAAATACTTTAAAAGATGTTAAAACTGGAAAAATTTTAGATCCATCTGATAAAAATTCAGCAATTACAGTAGCTATTTTTAAAAAAATGGCTTACCAAGTGAAAAAACAACTGAAAATGGTAATATTGCTGATATAGAAGTCAGTATAAAGGCTGTTGATTTAAGCTTATACATGAAAGAATATATGACTTTGATGATACCTCTTTCCTTTGCTGGAGCAACTGATGAAGAAATAGAAGAAGATGCAACTAAATTTTTTACAGCTCTAGGAACTCGTAGTGATTTAAAATATATAGAAACTAATATTGTTATTAGAGAAGAGGTTATGGATGTAATAACTGGGAATGTTTCAAAAATATTCAAATAAAAAAACAGCTCCTACGCCAAATAGGAACTGTTGAACATATGCACAACTAAAGTCATGCGATATATAATAGGTATTTGTATTATATCACGACTTTGGTTATTTTGCTATACCTAGAAATAACAGAAAGGACGTGATTTTTTTATGCGTAATGCTAATGGATATGGCAGTGTATATAAGCTGTCTGGAAAAAGGAGAAGACCTTATGTTGCAGTTAAAACTGTAAGTTTAAAAGGAGGGATACAAAAAAGAGTTATCCTAGGGTATTATGAGGGTAGTAAAGAAGCTAAAATAGCTTTAGCAGAGTATAACAGGGATCCTTATGACCTAACAGCTGCTAAAATAACATTTTATGAAGTATATGAGAAAATGATGAAACAAGATATTGAAAAAGTAACCTCTAAAACTTATAGCTTCAAAAAATCTCTTGTTAAATTTTTTGAACCTGTCTACAACACACCAATAAAAGATATCAAATTAGCTATACTACAGCAATTATTTGATTCAAATAAATCATATTCTTATGGAACTCTAAGCCTAAAAAAATCTTTATGTATACAAATTTTTGATTTTGCATTAAAAAGAGAGTTGGTAGAAAAAAATTATGGTATACTTATAGATATTAATAAGAAAAATGAAAAAGTTATTCAAAGAAAAATATTTACTTCTGATGAAATTGATAAATTGTGGGAATTGTCAGGAATACAAGATGTAGATATAATATTAACAATGATTTATACTGGTTTAAGAATAGGCGAATTATTAGAGTTAAAAATATCAAGCATTAATCTAGAAGACAGATATTGTATAGCAGGATCAAAAACAGAGGCTGGAAAAGACAGATTAATTCCATTCAATTATAGAATTTTACCTGTAATAACAAGATATATTTCAACTGAAAAAATATATTTGTTCCAGAGTATTAGAAATAAAAAAATAAAATATACTAATTGGAGAGCAACAAAATTTATTCCTTTAATGGAAAAAATCAAGATGGAACACACAATACATGATTGTAGGCATACTTTTGCCAGTCTACTGAGTAACGCTGATGCTAATACTACAGCTATAGCTAAAATTATTGGACACAGTAATTATGATATGACTGAAAAGATTTATACTCATAAGGATATTGAAGAGCTTAAAAAAGCAGTTGATAGAATTATATAAAATAACAATATGGGGGTTGTATAATTGTTAGTTGTTTGTTAGCTATAAAAATTTTTATAAAAAAATTTTAAAACAATTAACTTTTTCACTGCCTGAATTAGAGCTATTTAAACGATTTTATAACTATTAATAAAATATCTGAAATATTTTAATTAAAAATATGATATAATTCACTGTATACAATAATTTAATTTTTGAAGAGGTAATTTGATGAAAATAGCTATAATTGGATCTCCTGATTCTGTTGAAAAAATATATTCTATCCTTTCAAAGGAATATACTCATATTAAATTTATAAAATATTCTAAAATAAAAGTTAGAGAACTTTTAGAAATAACTCAAAACATAGAAAATGAAGTTGATGGAATCTATCTTACAGGGATTGCAGTATATTCATTTTTAAGTAAAAATCTAGAATTGACTAAACCGATTGTTTTTACCAAAAGGGGACAGATTGGAATGTTAAAATCTTTTTGGGAATTAAAAAATGATGGTATCCAATTGGAAAATCTTAAAATAGGTATTGATGTAGTTGAAGAAAAAGATATTTTAGAATTTTTTGAAGAATTTGAAATCAGCATAAAAGATTTTTATCTTCAAAAATATGACTTTTCTCTCTCTGAAGAGGAATATCTTCAAAACTTTTTAACTAAATATGAAAATAAAGAAATAAATTGTATTCTTACATCTTTTGGA
Source organism: Fusobacterium ulcerans (assembly GCF_003019675.1). Lineage (NCBI taxonomy): Bacteria > Fusobacteriati > Fusobacteriota > Fusobacteriia > Fusobacteriales > Fusobacteriaceae > Fusobacterium > Fusobacterium ulcerans. The sequence continues at coordinate 59,659 of NZ_CP028105.1, forward strand.
CATATCTATTATCATTTGAAAGAAAAAAACATACCTGTTTATAGAATTCAAGCTACTAAATTTGAAATCAAGGAGGAGTTTAAAAATCTTATCAATACTATAAAATACAAAAAAATAGAAAAAAGTTTAATCTGTGTTCAAATAATTAAATTAATTGAATCTTCTAATCAAAATAGAGTACAGGGAAATCTTTTACAAAATAAAATAGAATTTGAAAAAGACTTATTAGATTATTCAAAAGAAATGGAAGGAAATATTCAAATAACTGCTGACAACGAATACTTAATTCTTTCAAATAAAGGATTAGTATACAATAAGGAAAATCTTAAGACTATCAATTCTATTGTTTCTAAAAAATATAAAAAAGCTTTTCTAATTGGAATTGGAATTGGAGAAGGAGCCACTATTCATCAATCTGAAAAAAATGCTAGAAACGCTTTAAAATTAAGTATCAGTGAAGGAAAAAACAATATTTATTTTTATGATGGTCTTGAAATAAAAGGACCTTTAATGAATGAAAAAGAAATAAATTATGTAAATTCCATAGATAAAAATATTGCTGACTTATCAAAAAAAATTGGCATCAGTTCTTCTTATATAGAAAAAATTAAATCAATAATGAAAAAGCTTGAAAAAGACACTTTTACCAGTGAAGACTTAGCCGATTTTCTTAATATAACTGAAAGAAGTGTCAATCGTATATTAAAAAAAATAATAGAAAATGGCTATGCAGAGGAAAGTAAATTTGAAAATCCTACTGGAGCTGGAAGACCTAGACGTGTAATAAAAATCAATTTTTAATTTAATAACTTTTTAACTCTTCGTATGTAAGTTCAAAAAATTACATACGTTTTTTTTATTTGCATCAAATTATAAGTACTATTAATACTTTTTTCGAAAAAAACCATTTTTTTCCAAACATTTAATTGACAAAATTATTTTTTTGGAATATACTTGCTTTAAATAAAGTCCTATTTAAGACAAAGACTTAAAATGTAAAATTATTTAAGGAGGAACAACTATGAAAAATTCTTTATTAAAAGTAATAATAACTTCTTTAATCATTGTTATTATTTCTGAGATGATTGGAAAAATTGCTATTCCTGTATGGAAAGTAAGTATCATCTTATTTCCTATGCTTTATGCTGTTGTTATCGGATTATTTATTACTCCTGATCTACTTGGGAAAAAAATAAAAGCCTTGAGAAAGCTGGTAGACCAAGAAGAAATAGTTCTTGCTGGAGAACTGGTAGGAATGGGATTATTAATCCTTGGTGTTAAATATGGTACTCTTGCAGGACCTAATATACAAAAAATCTTAACTGCTGGACCAGCATTTTTAGCTCAAGAATGTGGACATCTGCTTTCTCCATTAGTTGCTCTTCCTTTAGCTTTATTACTTGGAATGAAAAGAGAAGCTGTTGGGGCAACATCTAGTATCAGTAGAGAACCATCACTTGGAGTTATCAGTGAAAAATATGGTATAAACTCTCCTGAAGGAAGCGGAGTTTTAGGAACTTATTTAATTGGAACAGTTATTGGTACTATTATATTTGGTATTCTTGGTTCTGTTTCTATTTACTCTGGAATTCATCCTTATGCTTTAGGAATGGCTTGTGGAGTAGGAAGCGGAAGTATGATGACTGCTGCTGCTGCCGCTTTGACAGAAGTTGTTCCACCTGATATGAAAGATACTGTTCTCGCATATGCAGCTACTAGTAATATGCTTTCAGGAATTACTGGAGTAAACTTTTTAATCTTTGTAACATTACCTTTAACTAATAAAATGTATTCTGTTTTAGAACCAATTTTAGGAAGAAGAGGAGGAAAATAAACATGACAATAAATTTACCAAGACTAAAGAAAAACACAGGACTTTTATTTATTGCAGGAATGCTTGTTCTTTTAACACAGAAAATAGGATTGAATATGCCGATTATTGATGCTATTCCTGGAATGATAATTATTATTGCTGTAGCTATGATAGCTTTGATTATAAGAGATTTGTTTCCAAAATCTATATTTCCTGCTTTTGGATGGGTTACTATTTTAGGATTTATTTTCAGTATGCCTTATAATCCTTTATCTTCAACATTTATGCACTATACTGATAAGATTAATTTCATGGCAATTACAACTCCTTTACTTGCTTTCGCTGGACTTTCTGTTGGAAACAAAATAGATGATCTGAAAAAAATGTCATGGAAAATTATCCTTATTTCAATAATTGTTTTCATCACTATATTCTTTGCTTGTGCTCTTATTGCTGAAACTGTTTTAAAACTAAGAGGAGATATTTAAATTTTAAAGCATTGAAATACTGTTAAATAAAAAGTATAATTTAGTTATAAAGCTATGTCTAAAAAGGGTCTAAGGAGGATCAAATGAACAAAAATGAATTAAAAGAAAGAGTACTTGCAGCTATTGAAGAAAATAAAGCCACTATCATAACAGCAGGAAGAAAAATATATTCAAATCCTGAATTTGGATATAAAGAATTTGAAACAACAAAAACTGTTAGTGAATTTTTTAAGAATGAACTGGGATTAGAAGTTGAAGATAAAATAGCTTATACAGGATGCAGAGCTAGAATAAACGAAGATAAAAATGGGCCTAAAGTAGCTATACTTGGAGAATTAGATGGAATATCTTGTTCAGAGCATCCTGATGCCAACAGCATTGGCGCTTCTCATACTTGCGGTCACAATGTGCAGATAGCTGGAATGCTTGGAGCTGCTGTAGGACTTATCAAATCTGGTGTTTTCAAAGACCTTGATGGAAAAATAGATTTCATTGCAACTCCTGCTGAAGAGTTTATCGAACTTGCATACAGAAGCAAACTAAAAGCTGAAGGACATATCAAATATTTTGGTGGAAAACAAGAACTAATCAGAAAAGGTGCTTTCGATGATGTAGACATGAGTATAATGTTCCATGTGCTTGATACTGGAGATAAAAAAGTACTTGTAGGACCTGAAAGCAATGGATTTATAGGTAAAGAAATTAAATTTATAGGAAAAGAGGCTCACGCAGGTTCTGCTCCATATGAAGGAATAAATGCTTTAAATGCAGCTATGCTTGCTATTAATAATGTAAATGCTCAAAGAGAGACTTTCAAAGAAGCTGACAGAGTAAGATTCCATCCTATTATTACAAAAGGGGGAGACATTGTAAATGTGGTTCCTGCTGATGTAAGAATGGAATCATATGTAAGAGCTAGAACTATTGACAGTATGATAGATGCTAACAAAAAAGTCAACAGAGCTCTTATTGCTGGAGCTATGGCTGTTGGAGCTGAAATAGAAATAACTGAACTTCCAGGATATCTTCCTATTTTAAAACATGATGATATGGAAAATGTTCTTAGAGAAAATCTTCATTATATAGGATTGACAGATGAAGATATCATAGATGGAGGAGATTTCACTGGATCATTCGATTTTGGTGATGTATCTCATATCATTCCTACTCTTCACCCTATGTTTGGTGGAGTAAAAGGTGCTCTTCATACTAGAGGATACTCTATTGTAGATGAAGAATATGCTTATCTTGCTCCTGCTAAATCTATGGCTCTTACAGTTGTAGATCTTTTATTTGATGAAGCTAAAACAGGAAAAGAAATTCTTAAAAACTTCAAACCTGTTATGACAAAAGAAGAATATCTTGCTTTCATGGAATCTAATGATAAAACTATAAAAGCATAATTTAAGAAAATGAGGACAAATCAATATATTGATTATCCTCATTTTTTTATTTCTCAAGTTTTTTACACATATCAATAAAAGACATTGCTGATGAACTTAAATATTTATTTTTATGGTGAATAATATTAAATTTTCTCACAAATTTTATATTTTTTATTCTTACTCTTGATACTATTTTTTTCTCAAGCTCCTCTTTTACAAGATAATATGGCAGTACTGCTATTCCTATATTCTGCTGTACAGCAATTACTAAAGCTCTTGTACTAATACTTTCCCACAGAGGTTCTATAGTTATTCCTCTTGAAAAAAGTATACTGTCAAACAATTCTCTTGTACCGCTTCCCCTCTCTCTTAAAAGGAAATTCTGGTTTTTTATCTCTTCCAGAGAAACAGTTTCCTTTTCTGCCAAAGGATTTTTAGGACTGCATATTATTACAAGCTTATCATCTAAGATAGGCTCGCTTATTATATTTTCCGAATGTATTATTCCATCTATTATAGCTAAATCCAGTTCATTTGTCAGAAGTTTATTTTCTATTATTTTCGAATTTTCTATATATACATTTATTTTAACTCCAGGACATATTTCAGCAAATTTCTCTACATATTTTGGCATAAAGTATGTTCCTGTTGCAATAGTTGCTCCTATTTTTAAATTACTGAATGAATCATAACACTTTAATTCCTTTTCCATTTCATCAAAAAGAGAGGTTATATGTGATGCATAACTTAAAAGTTTTTTCCCAGGCTCTGTAATATACAACCTTTTAGATATTCTGTCAAAAAGTTTTATTCCATAATATTCCTCCAGTTCCTTTATAGCAAGACTTGCAGCTGGCTGAGCTATAAACAGCTCTTTTGCAGCCATAGTTACATTACTATACTTGCAGACTGCTAAAAATATCTTAATATGTCTCAATGTCATACATAACCCTCCTATCATATGAAAAAAATTATATACTTTATAATATTATATTATTTTTTTTATAATTAAACAAGTTATATAATAAGTATATAAAATAAAAAGAAAAAATTTATTAAAAGATGGAGGTAAATTATGGAAAACCTAACTTTACAGAAAAAAAGCTACTGGAAACTTTTTACGACCATGCTTTACCTTAGTGCATTTACATTTGGGGGCGGATTTGTTATTGTTTCTCTCATGAGAAAGAAATTTGTGAAAGAATATCATTGGATAGAAGAAAAGGAAATCCTAAATCTTATAGCAATTGCTCAATCATCTCCTGGTTCGCTATCTATTAATATATCTATATTAGTTGGATATAAATTGGCAGGTATTCCAGGTGCATTGATCTCTATAACAGCTACAGCACTTCCACCGCTTATTACATTGTCAATAGTATCATTCTTCTACATCTCTTTTAAAGATAATGTAACTGTAAATGCTCTAATGAAAGGTATGCAGGCTGCCATTGCAGCAATCATCTTTGATGTTACATTCTCTCTGGCTAAAGATGTAGTCAAAAGAAAAGAATTAATTTTTAGTTTAATGACAATCGTTGTATTTATTGCAGTATATTTCTTTGAAATCAATATTATATTTATAGTTCTTGTTTGTGGAGCCATTGGAGCAATCTCTAGCGGATACAAATTCAAGTCTCAAAACATTTAAAAAGAGGTGATAATTTATGATATATTTAAATTTATTTATAAGCTTTTTCAAAATAGGATTATTTAGCATAGGTGGAGGATATGCAGCAATGCCTCTTATTAAATCACAAGTGGTTGATCTTCATCAATGGCTTACACTAAAAGAATTTACAGATATTATAACTATTGCTGAAATGACTCCAGGGTCTGTGTCTTTAAATTGCGCTACATTTGTAGGAATACAAATAGCAGGAATAAAAGGAGCCTTAGTTGCTACTCTTGGTTGTATTACTCCTTCTTTTATTGTAGTTATGATATTCACATTCCTTTATTTTAAATATGGAGATCTTAAAGTCATTAAAGGTATATTGAGAGGTTTACGTCCAGCTGTTGTAGGTCTTATAGCTTCTGCTGGAACTACAATTGCTCTTATTGCTTTCTTTGGTGATAGAATAAATCTAAAAGAAAATCACCTAAATTATATTTCAGTAGCAATTTTTCTTTGTGCTGTTGTAGCTCTTAGAAAATTTAAAGTAAATCCAATTTGTGTTATGCTTGCATCTGGAATCTGTGGAATAGGGATATATGAATTTCTAATATAAAGAAAATGCTGAAAGTAATTACTTTCAGCATTTTTTCATAAATTCAAACCAGTTTTTATATTCTTCTTTGTGAATACTGTCTTTTAAAAATACAAAATTAAATTCTCTTTCTGCATGGAAGTTTTTTAAATTTATAATTGCAAGTTCTTTATTATCAACTTCCTTTTCAACTGCTGTTTTGTATATAAAAGTTATTCCTCTCTCTTCTTTTACCATCTCTTTTATTACTTTTATATTTTCTATTTCATATTTTTTATTGAAATCATTGACAGATAAATTATTATCATAAAGTATCTTTTCAAAAATATCTCTGCTTCCTGACCCTTTTTCTCTGACTATTATTCTTTCTCCCAGAAGTTCCTCAAATGTAAATTCTCCTTGAGCGAATCTACTTTTATTTGAGCATACAGCAACAAATTCTTCTTTAGAAAAAAGGAAAGAATCATATTTAGTTTTTTCAAAAAACCCTTCCACTAAAAGAAAGTCAATATCTCCATTTTCTAATTTTTCAAGAAGCAGCTTTGTATCTTTCACTGAAATAGAAACATTTATCTCAGGATAATCAGAAGAAAGTTTTTTTAATACTCTTGGAATTAAATATTCTCCGATTGTAAGAGTTGCTCCAAAATTCAGAGCATGAATATTTGAAGATAGGTTCAATATTTTTTCTTTTATTTTTTCAGAATCAGAATTCATTGCAACCAAATATCTGTATAATAATTTTCCATATTCTGTTAATGATAAAGTTCTCCCTGAATATAGAAATAATTTATTTTTATAAAATTCCTCTAAAAATTTTATATGCTGAGTCACAGCTGGCTGTGTCATATGAAGATTTTCAGCAGTTTTAGTATAACTCAATGTTTTACATAATTCTAAAAATGTATAAATCCTAAAGTCAAGCATTCTACCCTTCCTTTCTTCTCTCTTTCGAATCACTTTATATCTATAATATGTTAATTAGAATCCTCTGATTAATATTGTAAGTATTATAGCTATTGCAAATAAAAGCAATATTCCTCCAACAGTAGAAAGAAGGCTCAATCCTATTTTTGTTCCCATTGGTTTATCTGTAAGGAAAGTATTTCTTACAAAATAAATATTAGCTACTGCAAATACAGCTCCTAAAGCTCCCCCTTTTATTAAAAATAAAAAAGAAGGAATTATAAAGAAATAAGCTATTTTAGAATAATTTTCCATCACTTTTATTTTTTCAGTTTTATCAATAACTATCATTGGAGAATTAAAAAAATTATCTGATATTTTAACTTCTCTTTCTATTCCATAGTCATCCAGCAGTTTTGTTTTTCCCCATTTTAATTTAACTGGATTTCCCTTATACTTAAGTGTACTTTTTAATCCTGAGATTTCCCAAGTTATTTCATTTTCCACAAAATGTGGATGCTCCACTTTAAATTCCATATTTATTCCCCCTATAAGATATTTTATGTAAAGATTATTAACTGCAAGTTCCTAATTTATATAAACTCTCTTTCATAATATGAACTTTTTTCTCTGGAAGAAGTATTGTTAATCTATCCCCTGCTTCTATCTTTGTATTTCCTTTTGGAATTATTTCGCGTTCATTTCTTATTATAGCTACTACAAGAACATCTTCTGCCCATTTTATCTCACATATTCTCTTTCCATCCAGCTCTGATTCACCAGTAACTGGAACGCCTATAATAGTTTTTTTGCTGTCTTCCAATTTTTCATCTGGAGTATCTTTTGCCATTCTCTCATAAAGAATTTCATAGATTGGTTCCAATCCCATTAAATCTGTTATATAATATGCTACCACAGAAACAGTTACAAGTGCAAGTAAATGATCAAAATTTCCTGTCATTTCTAATATAAGTACTGCCCCAGTAATAGGTGCTCTTACTACTGCCACAAAATATCCAGCCATTCCTAATACCATATAATGTGGGATATACTCTGGTCCAACTCCTAATATATTCATTAGTACCATTCCATATATTTTCCCTAAGATAGCTCCTAATACCAGCATTGGTAAAAATATTCCTCCTGCAAATCCTGTTGCATATGATAAAGCTGTAAATAGTAATTTTACAACAAATATAATTATAAGCAGTTGTATAGTTCTATTTCCTCCTGCCATCTCTTCTACCAATTCATGTCCTCCACCTGTTACTTCTGGTAAAATGAAACACAAAATAAATGAAGTTGTCATAACAAAAGAAACTTTTGCCCATCTTGGTAATTTTGCTCCCTTATATATATCTTGAATTTTTATCAAAGTCATTGTAAATATTTTTCCAAAACATGCAATAATTATACCAAACAAAATGAATAATCCAAATTGAAAATATGGATTTAAATTTTTAGGATAATTTACAACCAAATTAAAAGCAGTCTCCATACCAAACATTCTTCTTCCAACAAAATCAGAAGCAATACTTGCTAGGAAAGTACATATTAAAAGCTTTGAAGATATAAATTTATGCAGCTCTTCCAAGCTGAACATAACCCCTGCCAGAGGTGCTCCAAAAGCTCCTGCCAATCCTGCACTTGCTCCACTTGTTACAAGATATTTTTTTTCAACAGAATCTCTTTTGAAAATTTTAGTAGCTCCATATCCTATATAAGAACCTAGTTGTACAGATGGTCCTTCTCTTCCTAAAGAAAGTCCGCATCCTATTCCAAATAGTCCTCCAATAAATTTGGCAATTAATTCCTGAAACCATTTTACATAATCAAGTTGTCTCAAAATTATACCTTTTACTTGTGGTATACCACTTCCAGATGTTTTTGGATATTTTTTCGCAATGAGATCCACAAGCAATCCCACTATGATAAATCCTATCCATACCATAACAAGAAACATAGGACTTGACATATCTTCATGACTGAAAATACTCTCTCTTATGTGATTAGCATATCCCAGTCCCCATCTATAAATAGAAACAATGAGACCTGTCAATATCCCTACTCCCAAGCAAAGCATATATAGCTTTCCGCTTCCTTTTTGCAGCAATTTTAAATTGTCTTCCGCAGTTTGTTCAGAATTCATGATGAAATCCTCCATAATATATTGATTTTCCTTTTTATTTTATCCCTTTTTCCAACATAATACAATAACTTTTTAAATTTTTTGAAAAAACTCTAACAAAATAAAAAAAAGTCCATCAGAAATACATATTTCAGTTTTTCCTTTGGACTAATCTTTTATTTTACATTACTTATTTGAATATAGTTTTAATATCCTTTTATTAATTCAGAGTTGATAGTTTTAAATGTTCCAGTAAAGAATCTCAATACTTTTGGCTCATAATCCCATTTCAATCCACTGATATCTTTTCTTTTATTATACAGCTCAATTACTGCATCAGCTACGAAATCTAAGTGTGCATATGTATACACTCTTCTAGGTATAGTCAATCTGATTGTTTCTAGTTTAGGATGATGATCTTTTCCAGTTACAACATCTCTTCCTGCTGATATGATTCCTCTTTCCATTGTTCTTACTCCAGAAGTTTCATATAGTGCTGCTGCCAATGATTGAGCAGGGAATTCATCCTGAGTTAAGTGATCTAAGAATGCTCTTGCATCTACGAATATTGCATGTCCTCCAAATGGTTTTACCATTGGTACTCCTGCTGCTTCTAATTTCTCTCCAAGATATCTGATTTGATTTACTCTATAACTGATATATTCATATTGAACTGATTCTGTGATACCGATAGCCATAGCTTCCATATCTCTTCCTGCTAATCCTCCATATGAAGGCATTCCTTCAAATTGAACTACCATTCCAGTCGCCCTTACATACATATCATGATCATTCATACATAGGAATCCACCAATATTAGTGATACAGTCTTTCTTACCAGACATTGTACATCCATCTCCATATGAGAACATTTCATGAACTATTTCTTTTATAGTTTTATCTTGATATCCTTCTTCTCTATCTTTAATGAAATAAGCATTTTCAACACATCTAGTTGCATCAAACATAACCATTATTCCATTTTTATGAGCTAACTCAGATACAGCTTTTATATTTCCCATTGATACCGGCTGTCCTCCAGCTAGGTTAACTGTTACTGCTAAGCAAATGTAAGGTATTTTATCTGCTCCAACTTCATCTATCAATGCTTGGAATTTTTTAAGGTCTATATTTCCTTTAAATGGTAAATCAGCTGCTGGGTCGTGAGCTTCATCTATGATAACGTCTCTAAATGTAGCCCCATTTCTCTCTTGGTGGAATCTAGTTGTTGTAAAATACATGTTTCCTGGTATATAATCTCCCGGTTTTATTGTAAGAGATGAAAGAATATTCTCTGCTCCTCTACCTTGGTGAGTAGGAACTATATACTTAAATCCAAAATATTCTCTTACTACTGCTTGTAAGTGATAAAAGTTTTTACTTCCAGCATATGCCTCGTCTCCAAGCATAAGTCCAGCCCACTGTCTGTCACTCATTGCATTAGTTCCTGAGTCAGTTAAAAGGTCAATATAACAATCTTCCGATCTTAATAAGAAAGTATTATATCCAGCCTCTTTTATTGCAGCTTTTCTTTCTTCTTTACCTAAAGTTCCCATGTGTTCTACCATTTTAATTTTAAAAGGTTCTGGCATAAATTTTCTTTTTTCCATAATATTTTCCTCCTCATTTAATGTAAGATATTTTGCTGTATATAAACTTTCTAAATTACTTCCTGTATTTCCTCAATAATCTCTGATTTTTTAGTTTTTTTATTCATAAAATTAAGTTCATAATCTTTTAATGATTCTATTACCTGTCCTGACAGTGGTATTATTGCCATCATGTTGAAGACTGTCATCAACCCTACTCCCAAGTCTCCCAGTTCCCATACAAATGTATATTGTGCAAGTCCACCTGCAAACAGCATTCCCAGTGCAAATACTTTGTATATATTTTGTGATTTCCAGTTATCTCCAAAGACATAAGCTACATTTCCTCTTGCATAGAACATTATTCCAAGGAAAGTACTGAAGCTGAATAGGAACAGTATTACTGCTATAAATATTACTCCCGTTTGTCCTATGTGGTGATTCATTGCTGCTTGCAAAAGGTCCATTCCCATTAATCCTTTTGTTACACTTTCAGGTGCAAGAAGCATTATAAAAGCTGAACAGCTACAGATTAACAATGTATCTATAAATACTCCTAAAGCTTGAATTAAACCCTGCTTAACCGGATGAGTAACATCTGCTGCCGCTGCTGCACATGGAGCTGATCCTGACCCTGCCTCATTAGAGAACAATCCTCTTTTTACTCCCTGCATCAATATAGCTCCAAATCCTCCTGCTACTGCCTGTCTAAATCCAAAAGCCTGTACAAATATATTTTCAAACATTTGGGGTAAAAGCCCTATATTTTTTATGATTATAAACAATGTCACTGAGAAATATAGTATTGCCATTGCTGGTACTATTTTATTAAGTACATCTACTATTCCTTCGTTTTTAAATAATACTATCCCAGAAATAATAACCAAACCTATTGTTGTGTATAGTGGTGGAAAGTTAAAAGCATTTGCAAATGATTGACTTACTGAGTTAGCAATAACCTGACTTATTCCTGCCCAGCATAGTAATCCAGAAAGTGCGAATAATACTCCTAAAAGTCTGAATCTAGTTCCTCTAGTGTAATATTTTTTTCCATCTGCTGATATATATTTTGAAGTACCTTTTATATTATCAACAAACTCATCTTCCTCTTTTACCCAAGTTATTATTCTCATTCTATCCATGAAATATGCAGGTCCACCTCTGAACCCTCCATACAATGGATCTTTTTCTTTATATATCTGAGCCAGAGTTGATTCTATAAATGCGCTTGAAGCACCTATCAAGGCTGCCAGCCACATCCAGAATATTGCTCCTGGTCCACCGAAGGATATTGCTGCTACTACCCCTGCCAAGTTTCCCATTCCTACTCTTGAAGCTGTAGCTATGAACAAAGCTTGCAGTCCAGATATCGAATCTTTATTTGTAGAACTTTTAGGTTCCAAAACACATTTTATCATCTCTGGAAACATTCTAAATGGAAGAAATCTTGTTCTTAGTGTAAAGTATAATCCCACTGGTATGAGAATAACTACCAAAAGACTAAGCTCCACTATTGTTTCTCCAACATTTACAGTTATAAGTTTACCCCATAACAATCCGTTTAATGAAAGTACCATATTTTTAATCGAGCCAATTAAACCTTCTAACATCAATGCACCTCCTGAATCATATATTTATATTTTTCTTTAAAAAAATTTAAATTTATTTTCAAAGCCATTAAGATTAAGATTATATATATTGTTCTCAACATTCTATTTCTTTTATAAATATTCCTTTCTTGATATAAGTTTAGTACAATATTCAAACTTAATCAACTAAACTAAAACAAAACTGTTATATTACAACTTAAATTATCTTTTGTTTTCTTTGTTTCTAAAAACTTTTCACATCAAGCTTTTAAAGACAGCAAATAATGTATGTATTTTATTTTTTCATGTTATTACATATTCTTTCTTTAATTCACATATATCTATTTTTTTATATTTCAAAAAATAAAAAAGACCTTCAGATAAAGTTTATTATCTAAAGGTCAAAGCAGTCAGTTAAATTATCCTAAATTTTTCTTAATCCAGTCCTTACCTTCTACCATTCTTGTTACAAGCATAGCTGCCACTGTATCTCCAGTTGCATTTATCATTGTAGCTGGTGGATCAACAAGATATCCAATTGTTGCTATAATAGGAAAGGCTTCTGCTGGGAATCCATACATAGTAACTATCAGCATCTCTCCAATAAGTCCTCCACCTGGAACTCCAGACATTACTACTCCCCCTACTATTGACAGAAGAATAGCACTAATATATGTTCCTGCACCAGTAAATGGAACTCCAAATATACCGAAAAGGAATGAAATTTTAAGTATAGAACTAAATACAGTTCCATCCATATGAGCAGTTGCTCCTATAGGAAGAACTATCTCTCTTATATCTTTAGGAACTCCAATTTTTCCAGCTGCTTCCAAGTTAACTGGAAGAGTAGCTATACTGCTTTGAGTAGCTAAAGAAGTTAAAGCTGGTGAAAGAAGATGTTTTAGTGATCTCAATCCCTCTTTTCCTCCTGCTATATAACCATAAACTGGGAACATAAAGATAAAATATGCAAAGCATAGAGGATAATAAATTACCATAGCTCTTGTATATGATCCTATAAGTTCTTTTCCATATTCTCCAACAAGTGAAGCAAAATAGGCTCCTAATCCAATTGGTGCATAGTACATTAATAGGTTTATCATTTTCAAAAATACTTCTGCTAAAGCATCCAGTCCATCAGCAATTTTTCTTCCCTTTTCTCCAACCATATTTACACATAGTCCAAAAACTATTGAGAAAAGAATTAATGGAAGCATATTCTTTCTTGAAATAAGCTCTGGAAAGTCTGTAACAGTTATAGCTTTTACTATCTGATCTCCAGTTTGGAAAGGTTTTAATGCTTCTGCTGCTGAAATATTAAGATTTACTCCTTGAGCTGGAGGAAAAATATTTACTATAATTAATATTATTATTGCAGCTACAAATCCTGTTGAAACAAACACAAGTATCAAGTTCTTAAGAATACTTTTCAATCTTGTCATATCACTCATACTAGAAATTGAACTACTGATAGTCACCATTACCAATGGTACAACTATTGTAAACATTCCATTAATAAATAAATCTCCAAAAGGTTTAAATACTTTTGCTTTTTCTCCCATTACAGTTCCAATGATACTTCCTAAAATTATCGCTCCTATTAAAATAATAGAAAAACGATAGGCTTCCCACACACTTTTTTTCTTGTTCAACTCTGCCATTTTAACACCTCACTGTTTTTATTTAGAATTTAAATTCTTCCTGTTTAGGGAATAATCCAAAAAATCCACCTGTATGTATAAATAAGATATTTTTACAATCTTTTAGATTGCCTTTTTTAACTTCATTATAGAACCCATACATTGTTTTTCCAGTATATACAGGGTCTAATATTATTCCTTCTTCTCTTCCCAATTTTGCTATAAACTCTAATTCTTCTGGTCTGCTGAGAGCATATCCCCTTCCAACATAACCATCTATTATACACATTTCATCTTTAGAAAATTCTAATTTCTCTCCAAGATATTCTAAACTTTCATCTACTATATTTTTTACTTTATTCTTAAAAAACTCTGCATCGTCACAGACATTTACTCCTACAACTTTTTTCTCCAATCCAAATAGTTTATTTCCTAAGAACAGCCCTCCATAAGTTCCTCCTGAACCTACAGCTGAAAGAATTGTGTCAAAAGTTATTCCAAGTTCTTTTTCCTGTTCCTCTATCTCTTTCATACATTTCAAATATCCAAATGTTCCTATTCCATTTGATGCTCCTTCTGGAATTATATATGCTTTATGTTCAGCAGCATCAGATTCAGCTTTTATCTCTTCCATTATTTTTTGTCTTTTTTCACTGTATTCTTCTGAAGTGATTATTCTCACATCTGCTCCCAACAGTTTATCTACAAAATAATTTCCTTCCATAGCTGGTTCCTCATCTGATCTAAGCACCAATATAGCTCTCAGTCCTAATCTTGCAGCAACAGCTGCTGTAGCTCTTGCATGGTTAGACTGTATTCCTCCACATGTTATAAAAGTGTCACACCCTTGATCTATTCCTTCTTTTATAGAAAACTCAAGTTTTCTGACTTTGTTTCCTGAAATTTCACATCCTGTAAAATCATCTCTCTTGATGTAGATATTTTTTCCAAGTTTTTTGGAAAGTCTTTCTAATTTTTCAATTCTTGTAGGAAGATTAGCTAAACTTATTGATGCTGGCATTTTTAACATTTTTATTCCTCCCTGTTCTCTTTTATTTTAAAAACTCCCCATGACATATAGTTTCAGCTTTTCCAGACATAGTTATTTCATAATCTTCTCCTATCTCTATGAAAAGTTCTCCTCCTTCTGCCAGAAGTTTTATTTTATCTTTTTTTATTTTCCCCAATTTATGTGCAAGAGCTGCTGTAGCACAGCATCCTGTTCCACATCCAAGTGTTCTTCCAGCTCCTCGCTCCCATGTTTTTATCATTATTGTATCATCTGCTGTCACTTTAGCAAAATTTACATTTGTTTTTTCAGGAAAAATATCTGCTTTTTCCATAAGGCTTCCTGTTTCATTCACATCATACTCATCAAAATCTTCTACAAAGATAGTTGTATGAGGAACTCCCATAAGAACACTTGAAAATATTACTTTCTTATTTCCTATCATTATTTCTTCTTCTAAAATATTTTCTTTTTCAATAGTACATGGAACATTTTTCCCTTTAAAGTCAACTTTTTCCATATCTACTTTAAGGTATTCTATCGCTCCTAATGCTCCTATGTCAAGTTTTATATATTTTATACCTGCGTCTGTTTCCACTGAAAACTCATTCTTTTTTACAATTTCATTATCATATACAAATTTAGCAAAGCATCTTATTCCGTTGCCGCACATTTCTCCTCTAGAGCCATCTGAATTATAGTAATTCATTTTTATATCTGCTTTTAAACTTTCTTCACAGAACATAAGCCCATCAGCACCTATTCCAAAATGTCTGTCACAAACTTTCTTAGCTGTTTCATTCCAGTTTGAAGATTTTTCTATCATTCCATTCATAAGAATAAAGTCGTTTCCTGCTGCCTGCATTTTAGAAAATTTCATTCTCTCCTCCTCCCTGCTTCCACAGTTTTATAAATACAAAAATTGGTAATATAATTTATGATCTTTATTCTGTTATCCCTCAAAGTTGTCTCATCTTATATTACCAATTTAAATTTATTTATTTTTTATTTTTAATATCCTATTATATGAGCTATTATTACTGCGATAGCACCAATTGATAACCAGATTCCCATTAAAGGCCCCATCCATTTTACCCATTTTTCATATGGTATTTTAGCTATAGCTAAGTAACTCATTAATCCACTTGCTGTTGGATTTATATAGTTTGTAAATCCATCTCCATATTGAAATGCCAGTACTGTTGTTTGTCTTGAAATTCCTAATAAATCTCCTAAAGGAGCCATTATAGGCATTGTTGTTGCTGCTTGTCCAGAACCAGATGGAATAAATACATTTGTAAATATTTGAGTTATATACATCAATACTACTGATATATATCCTGGAAGGTGAGAAATAGCTTGTGATAATGAGTGCAATATCGAATCTATTACCTGACCTTGCTGAAGAACTACTAAAACTGCATTTGCTATTCCAATTGATAAAGCCCCAAACAAAACACCTTTAGCTCCCTCTATGAAATTTTCAGCAGCCTTACTTGGTCCTATACCACATACAAAACTTGAAGACAGTCCCATCAATAAGAATACACTTATCAATTCATCTGTTCCCCATTCATATTTCAATACTCCATAAATAATAGTTCCAAATCCTAGAAAAAATATTCCTAAAACTATTCTTTGAGCTTTTGTAAGTTGTGGAAGAGCGTCAAAGTCAATACTGAAATTATCACTTTTTTCTAAGTCTCTTACTACACTTTTCTCTGGATTAGCTTTTACTTTATGAGCATATCTTATAATATATGCACAAGTCACAACATATAAGATTACATATACTACAACTCTATATCCCATTCCTGAATATATAGGAAGCTGTGATACCTGCTGTGCTACTCCTACAGTAAAAGGATTTACAAATCCTCCAACAAATCCAACTCCTGCTCCAAGAGCTACTATTGACATTCCAACCATAGCATCAAAACCTAATGCTCTTGCCATTACTATTCCCAAAGGAACAAAAGCAATAGCTTCTGTATTCATACCTATTGTAACTCCTCCAATAGAAAATACAAATACTACTATTGGTATAAGAAGCATACTTTTATTTTTTAGAAGAAGAGCTATTCTTGCTATTCCACCTTCTATAGCACCTGTTTTCTGCATCATATTAAATGAACCACACACTAAGAAAGTAAAAAATACTATTCCTGCTGAGTTTTTCAACCCTTTAACAAACGCTGTAAAAAGATTAGGCTGAGTCATTGAAAAAAACATTACTGGAGTGTTTTCTACATATTTAAAAGTTGTTGGGTCTATAATGTTTCTTCCTGATGTTGGATCTAAAACTCTTTGGTACACCCCTGCTGGCACTAGATAAGTAGCTATAAAAGCTAGCAATACTATGCATGAAATTATTACATATGTATGTGGTATTTTCATTCCTTCAAAATATTTTCTTCTTTTTATCCCTGTCATTTCTGGCATTTATTTCCTCCCAAGAATTTTATTTTTTATTGAAAGCTGAATAAATATTTAACAACTGCATTTCTACCCCTACAAGAAGTGCATCTTCATCAATATCAAATAGTCCATTATGTGCAGGAGCATCTATACCTTTTTCTTTATTTTTTACACCTAGAGTAAAAAATGCTCCTGGAGTATTTTCTATAAAATATGCAAAATCCTCTACTCCCATATTTGCAGTTTTCTTTTCAAAAATATTATCTTCTCCTAAAAGTTCCACAGCATTTTCTTTTACTATATCTACTTCTTTATCATGATTTATAAGAGCAGTATATCCTTCTTCTCTTATAAACTCCCCACTTCCTCCAAAAGCTTTTGGTACATTAGTAACTATTTCTTCTATCTTTTCTAACATAGTTTTTCTAACTTCTGGATTTAATGTTCTTAAAGTTCCTACTAATTGAACCTTATCTGCTATTATATTTCCTTGTGTTCCTCCATGAATTGTTCCAATAGTAACAACTCCGCTTTCTCTGGCATCTATATTTCTGCTTACTATAGATTGAAGTGCCACCATTACATGAGAAGCAGCCAATATTGCATCTACTCCTCCACTTGGATAAGCTCCATGACAAGATTTTCCATATATATTTATTTTAAGAGTATCTGATGAAGCATTCATTGCTCCATACTTTATTCCAATGTGTCCTGTTGGAAGATATTCATCTACATGAAGTCCAAACACACAGTTAACATTCTCAAGAGCCCCTTCCTGTATCATTGGTTTCGCTCCTCCTACTGTTTCTTCAGCAGGTTGGAACAGGAATCTTATATTACATGGTGGAACTATTTTATTATCAGAAAAATATTTTGCAACTCCTAATGCAATAGTCGTGTGAGCATCATGCCCGCAAGCATGACATTTTCCTTCATTAATTGAAGCATAAGAAGTATTTTTTTTATCTATTATAGGCAATGCATCAATATCAGCTCTCAAAGCTATTGTATAACCTTGATCTTCTCCTTTTATTTCAGCTATTACCCCAGTTTTAAATACTTTATCTTTATATGATATTCCCATTTCCTGTAAATATTCACATATTTTTTCCATTGTTCTGAACTCTTCCTGCCCTAATTCAGGGTGCTTATGAAGATCTCTTCTAACATTTATAAGCCATTCTTTTTCTTTTTCAACTTTTTCTTTGATTGCATTGATATTCATTATTCCTCCAGATTTCAGGAAATTTTTTATTCCTTAATGATTTTACCAATTTATTCACTTTTGTTCTATCAATCAAAATAAATAATTTTTTGTTCACTATTTTATATTTTATCTTTTTATTTTCATAAATTATCTTTCTAAATAATTCATATTTTTCGAATATGATATTTTATAAAAAAAATAAATTCTTTTTATAAATCTATCAACATATCATTTCTAATAAGATCTTCAAAGCTTTCTCTCTTTATTGATAAAGTACTTTTTCCATCTTTTACAAATACCACTGCTGGTTTTGGAGCTTTATTATAATTATTAGACATTGAATGTCCATAGGCACCTGTAGTAGCTACTAGTACTAAATCACCAGTTTCAGCCTTTGCAAGTTTACCATCTTTTATTATTAAATCTCCTGATTCACAGCATTTTCCAGCTACTGTTACAATCTCTTCTGCTGGAGCATCTACTTTATTTGCTACAATAGATTCATATTCTGCCTGATATAATGCTGGTCTTATATTATCAGTCATTCCTCCATCTATAAATATATATTTTACTCCACCATATGTAGTCTTTGTTCCTCCAACTGTATATAGAGTACTTCCAGCATTGGCTACTATACTTCTTCCAGGTTCGATAGTTACTTTTTTAATTTCTAATTTTTCAGCTTCTATGCTTTTTTCTAAATGTTCTATCATAGATCTCATAAATTGCTCTATATCTATTGCAGTATCTTTTTCTGTATAGTAAACTCCAAATCCACCTCCAAGGTTGATTTCTGGAATATATATACCTAAGGCTTCAGATATTTTTTTAGTTTCTTTTACCATTGATTCAATACCTTCATGAAATGCTTTTGTATCAAATATTTGAGAACCTATATGGCAATGAAAACCTAAAAATTCCATATTTTCATCTTTCACTATTTTTTCTACTATTTCAGTTATTCTTTCATCAAATATTGATTCTCCAAATTTTGATGAATGTTTAGAAGTTTTTATATATTCATGTGTATGAGCATCTATTCCAATATTTATTCTCATCATCACTTTAACTTGTTTATCTTTTTCTTTACAGATTTTTGATAATCTTCCTATCTCTTCTTCATTATCTATTATGATACTTCCTATTTCGTAATCCAGGCACATTTCCAGTTCTTCATTAGTTTTATTATTTCCATGCATATGTACTTTTTTCATTGGAAGCCCACTTGCTTTTATAGCATATAGTTCTCCTCCAGATACAGCATCTATATCTATATCATATTTTCCAACCAGCTGACATATAGCTTTTGACAAAAATGCTTTGGAAGCATAAACTATTGATGTATCAAATTTAGTGCTTTTAAAATTATTTTTATATTTTGTTATATTCTCTTCTATAAGAGCTTGATCCATAATATATAGAGGCGTTCCATATTTTGCTGCTAATTCAGTAACTTTTACTCCCCCTATCGCCAGTATCCCATTTTCTGCTTTCATAGTACCAAACAATTTCATTTTTCCCTCCTGAATTTAAGTTTTTCCTAGTTGTATCATAAATTATTTATTGCGTTCTTTTCTTTTTTGAAAAGTATATCTGACATATTGTTGAACCTAAAAGTATGCCTACAGCTATTGCCCCTGCTACTATAAAGGTTTGTATTCCTTTTTGCACTGTCATCTGCATATCATTTTTTATAAGTCCATACATGGTATAATAAACACCACTTCCTGGAACTAAGGGTATAAAACCACCTATAAGAAATGTTATTGCAGGAGATTTTAATTTTCTAGCCATTACTTCTGAATATATTGTCATTGATAAAGAAGCTGCTAAAAATGCTATTGCTTCTGATAGATTTGCTTTTAATGAGATTAAATAGAAAAACCATCCTATTCCTCCGCTTATTCCTGCAAAGAACAGTTTTCTTCTATTCAATCCAAAAAGTATCCCAAATCCCAAAGTTGCGGTTATTGCGGCAGCTATTTGAATAATCATCCTTCCCCCCATAAATCATAGAAAAATAGAAAGTATCATCCCTGACCCTGAAGCTAGTGCTATTCCTGTAGTTACAGCTTCCACTCCTCTTGATATCCCTGAAACAAAATCTCCAGCTATAATATCTCTTATTGAATTTGTAAAAGATATTCCAGGAACAAGAAGCATCAAGGCAGATATTATAGAAATAGATATATCCTCTATAAAGTTAAACTTAAAAAATGTCAATGAAATTATTGCTGCAATTACTCCTCCAATAAAATTAACAAAGAAGTTATTTAATTTCAAATCTTTTATAAGTTCATCTGTACATGCAAGAACAAAGGTAGAGATAAGAGCCACAATACTATCTCTTATCCCTCCTCTGAAAAGTATGGCAAATGCACTTCCAACAAGAACATTCCCCAATACTTTCTTCTTAAAGTCCATTTTATTTTCAGCTTCTATTTCCATTATTTTTTCTTTTACTTCTGATATCTTATATTCATCAAGATTTCTTGCTATATGATTCAATCTATCTACTTTATCCAAATTTAAAGTTCTCGAATCTATTCTGTCTACCTTTGAATATCTCTTTCCATCAAAAGAATCTATTGAAGTGATTATAGTATTTAAAGTAGCAAAGCTATTAGCTTTTATTCCATAGTGCTCACAAGTTCTTCTTATAGTTTCTTCTGTTCTATAAGTTTCTCCTCCATTTTGCAGTATCAATCTCCCCATATAACATGCTACAAAAAGAACACTATTTTCTTCTATCTTTTCTTTTAAAATACTATTTTTTTTATTCATAGATTATCTTACAACCTTTTCTAAGATTTTTATCTCTTTAACTGCTGTGTCTATTCTTACCTTTGCTCCCATAGGCAATGTAATCATAGGTTCACTGTGGCCAGATTCAAAATCATATACTACTGGCATTTTTAAATCTGAAAGATAATCTTTAAATACATCCATTAAAGACATATCATTCTCAGAATCTGCTGGACAGTTTCTGAAATCTCCCAGAATAATTCCACTTATTTTTTCAAAAACCTTAAATTTTTTCAACTGGTTCAGCATTCTATCAATTTTATATGTTTTTTCACCAATCTCTTCTAAGAAAAGAATTTTTCCATTATAATCTACATCATATTCAGTTCCAAGACTGGCTATCATTGTAGCTAGGTTTCCTCCTACTATTTCTCCTTCTGCTCTTCCTTCAGAAAGCACTCCTAATTCCTTAGTGAAATTTTTTAATACTATTTCATCGTTATCATTCATAAGTACTTCTTCAAAGCTTCTGTAAGTATCTTGATTATATTCTCCTGAGAAATTACTTACAGCCATAGGTCCATGGAATGTTACAAGCCCTGTCTTTTGGAAGATCGCCATATGCAGAGTAGTTATATCGCTATATCCAATAAAAACTTTAGGATTTTTTTCAATAACTGAATAATCTACCATTTCAACAAGTCTGTTGCATCCATATCCTCCTCTCATACAGATTATTCCATCTATATTAGAATCAGCAAAAAAATCATTTATATCTTTTACTCTCACTTCTTCAGGTCCAGCATATGAATACCATCTGCTTTTTGTACTCTCTCCAAGTACAACTTTAAATCCCATTTTTTCAAGATTATTTTTAGCACTTTCTACATTTTCCATAGAAGTAAAACTCGCTGGTGCTATGATACCTAAAGTATCTCCTTTTTTAAGTTTTTTACCTAACACATTACCACCTCAAAATTTTATCTGAACATTATATTACAAATCCATACTGCTGTTAATAATCCAGCCACATCTGCTAAAAGCCCAGCTGCTACTGCATGTCTTGTTTTTCTTATACTCACTGCTCCAAAATATACTGCAAGTACATAGAATGTTGTTTCTGTTGATCCCATCATTGTTGAAGCTATTCTTCCTATTAGTGAATCTGGTCCATATGTCAACAGTAAATCATTCATTATTCCTGTTGCTCCTCCCCCAGATAGTGGTCTCATTATTGCCATTGGCAGTACTTCTCCCGGCATTCCTATCATTGAGAATATTGGATCCAATACTTTCATCATTATATCTATACATCCTGAGCTTCTGAATATTCCTATTGCTACAAGCATTGCCACTAGAAATGGAATTATTCTTATTGCTGTTGTAAATCCTTCCTTCGCTCCTTCACAGAAAACCTCATATACTTTTACCTTCTTCACAAAGAATGCATATCCTACTATTATAAATATTATCATTGGTATTGCAAAAAGTGATATTTGATTCATTATCATTACAAACATTTTCTATTCCTCCCTCATCTGTTTTATTTCTTAGATTTCTTCTCTTTTAAATGATGGTAACTTTTGCAGAACTTTACAAGCTATTATTCCTACAGCTGTTGATACTAGTGTTGCCACTATTGTAGGTGCTATAACTTCTGCTGCATTTGCTGAACCTGCTGCCGTTCTGTATGCTATTACACTTGAAGAAATAAGAGTTACAGATGAAGTATTTATTGCCAAAAACATTACCATTGCATTTGATGCCTCATCTTTATTAGTATTCAAATCCTGTAGTTCCTGCATAGCTTTTATTCCTAATGGTGTTGCTGCATTTCCTAATCCGAAGAAGTTGGCTGCCATATTCGCTACCATACTTCCCATAGCTGGGTGATCTGCTGGTACCTCTGGGAACAATCTTATCATAAGAGGCTTCATCGCTCTTCCCATTGCTCTTACCATTCCTGCTTCTTCAGCTATTTTCATAAGACCTAGCCATAATGCCATTACCCCTACCAGCCCTATTGATATCTCTACTGCTGTTCCTGCTGAAGATATCGCCGAATCAGTAACTGCCTGAATCTTTCCAGTAAACATAGAAACTATTACTCCAATAACAATAAGTCCACACCAAATTCCATTAATCATAATCTTTCTTCCTCCCGTTTTAAAATATTTTTGTATTTTTAATAAAATATTTTATACTTCTTTATATACTCCATATTAAAATAAAAAACAAATATTTGTTTTCTATATCTTCAATATCATTCTTATATATACTCCAAAATAAATTTATAGCATATATACAAATAAGATATTGTTATTCATGTGAAAAATCTATATAAACAAAATAAAATATATTCATTTATTTAACTTATGATTCTTTTTTTTAAATAAAAAAAATCACAGTTATGCCAAACTGTGATAAATGCAATCATAAAAATAATATTATTCATAAATAAAATAATACCATCAAAATTATCTTTCCCACAGATAGCACTCCATTGGTAATCAATGACAGTAATATAGATATTCTCTATACTCCCAACAAAAGAGCTCGGCTTCTCTCTCGTTTCGGCAAAATTCCCTTTCTAACTATCTCAAATCGTCTGCCAGACTAAATAGTTATACTTTTGTTTTCTGCACCTCTATCTAAATCAATATTATAGGTTTGAGTATACTCTATCCTCCAAATTTTGTACAATATATTTTATATATATTTTTCAATAAAAAAATAAAGATAGAAAAATATATTATTCTTTATTTCTCTATCTTTATTCTTTATTTTTTATCAATATAATGAAAACATATTTGTTATCTCTTCTTTTTCAAATAATTTTTCAGCTACATCTTTGAAAATTTCTTTATCTCCATTAATGTAAAATTCTATCCTTCCTTTTTTATATCCCTCTCTTAGCAAATCTTCCTGACCTAAAATTCTAAATAATTCTATTGCACTCTCAACAGATGAATCAACTATCTTTTTATTGAAGAATTTTTTTATATCATTTAAAATAAAAGGATAATGTGTTCCTCCTAAAATCAATGTATCTGCTGTATCTGGTATCTGGCATAAATAACTTTCAAGTACTTCTATTCTATCAGAATAATTTTCCCAGCCCTTTTCCAACATTGTACATAATGCTTTACATGAAATTTGATATACTGTTATCTCTGGATTTATTTCTTTTATGCTCTTTTCATATACATTAGATTTTATTGTAAAAGCTGAACCCATAACAGCTATCTTTTTCTGTTTGCTTTCAAGAATAGCAGACTTCACTCCACCCTCTATCATTCCTATTATTGGGATCTTGTATTGAGCTTTCAAAAAATCTAAAGAAGCTGCTGAAAATATGCTGCACCCAATAACTACAGCCTTGCAGTTATTTCTGATAAGAAAATCCATTATTTTCGCACTAAGATTTTGTATATCTTCTTTGCTCTTCTCGCTATATGGATTATTTTTCCAGTCTCCATAATAAATTATATTTTCTCTTGGAAGTAATTCTCTTATCTTTTTTAAAATAGTCAATCCACCTATTCCTGAATCAAAAATCCCTATAGATGACTCTTTATTCATAATTTATGCACCTCTTTCCCAAAACACTATATTAAATTATACCTTTTTATTTATTTTATGACAACTATAAATTTATTTTTTAATTTGTTTTACAAAATATTTGTTGACAGAATAATTATATGTGTTATAATAATATTGTCATAGGACATTTCCTTAAATTACATTTTAATTTCTACGAACAAAAGCTCTCACTCTCAAGGGAGCTTTTGTTGTATTATAGAGAAAATTGCTAAATTAAAAAAGAGAAGTTTGAGCCAGACTTAAGCCAAACCATAAGACATTTTATAATCACTACAAAAATAAAAAATGCTTCTCAAAATATCATATTTTTAACTAGACATTTTAGAAACATTTCTTTATTAATATTATATTAAGTCAATTCTCCTGAAATCAATTCCATAATCACCATTATACCAAATAATATAATAGGGATTGCTATACTTAATCCCACTCCTAAAAGTAAAGATTTCGCTCTTTTGGGATATTTTTTATAAAAAATAATGAATAGTATAATCCCTATTCCTGAACTTAAAAGCCCAATTATCAACCACCCAATACCACCTTTGTCATTCAGATTTACATCTTCACCTATTTTTTTATCTGGAACAGATTTTATTTTTTTTTCTTCTTTAACTACTTCTTTTCCATTTATTTCTATTCCTCTTTTACTATCTTTTGACAATATATCATAACATTTATTGCAATACTCTTCCCCTCTGTACATATTTACTTCTTTAAACCAATAAAGTTTTTTATTGCATCTCTTACATCTTCCTTCCAAAAATAACACCTCTTCTTTCTTCCTAGTAATTCTCGATTGTATCTATAGTTTAACAGAAATAGAATTATATTGTCTACCTAAAAACATATAAAATACTTTATAAAATTAGAAATAAAATTCGTTCCAAACAATATTTTCATTTTGTTTTTCATTGCTTATATTCTCTATTTCTCTTTAAAGCACATCATTTTTCCTTGTATCCAACTTAAAATTATGATAAAATTTATCATTAATCAGGAGGTCTATTATGGATAAAAAAATTGATAAATTTCTTTTTATTCTTGGCATTATATTTACTTTTCTTACTGCAATACTACAAATTTTTATTAATATACATTTATATAATTTAAAAAAATATATTTACTTTGCTTTTTATTTTATAATTTTTATTTATTGGTTAAAAGATAAAAACTTTAAGTTTAAATATTTTTTGATATATACTCTTATTAGTTTTTATTTCAATTTTTCTCTTACAACACCTTTTTCTGTGGTATTTACAAGAACATTTTTAGAATTTTTTAGTATTTCTGATCTATCCAGAAATATATTATTAACACTTGTCATTGGTACTACAAATACCATTATAACCTCTTTTATATATCAATTTTTAAAAATAAAATCACATTCAAATAATCCATAGGTTTTATAACAATTATTTCATATTCCAATTCTATTAAAGAAAATATTAAAATTTTATTTTAAAGGATATTTTAAACACAACAGAAAAAGCTTCACAAAAAATTATTTTTGATTACCAAAATATTTGTTGACAAAATATTAAAGTAATGATACTATAAAGATGACCCTTTCCTTGAAGTGTTACTGTATTTTAAATTTAACCAAATTTAGAAATAGGATCTGAGACTCCCAATGTCTTAGATCCTATTTCTAATTTACAGATATTTTATATAAAATAATTTTTTAATTATTCTCTTCTTATTGCTTCTGTTACAGTCCAAACTGTTTCTGTTCTTCCAACTAACCTTATTTGAACTAGTCCTTGGCTGCTGTCTACAATTTCAACTTCTAAGCCATCGTCTAATGCTCCACCTTCACCTGTTGTCTGCAATTCTTTAATATATGTAATAAATTCTTTTTTATTGTTATTTTTTACATATTCCACAAGCTTAACCATTTGTTCTTTGGTTCTTGCAAAAAGATATCCATTTAATGTTATTCCTTTAGTAGAAGCATAAATATTTAAAGAAAACATAATTAAAATAAAAATCACTGCAATTTTTTTCATAGAATCTTCCTTCCATAAACATTATTTTTTTATTATATCATAAACCAACAATTTCTTTGCTCCTATTTTTAATCTACAGCTATTTTTTCTATTTCTTTATAATATTCTGGGTAACTGATTTCAGCTATTTTTTTTATTACTTCAATTATTTTAATTGATGGCCTCACTGCTTCTTTACTTATTGGATAAATTTTTCCTTCTCTTACAGCTTTTATTATATTCCAATTTCCTCTGTCTATAATTTCTTTTACTGGATCATCCACTTGATAAGTGCTGGTAAATATTATATCTGGATTCCTTGCTGCTATAACTTCCAGACTTGGTATAAACCATCCGCTTTTATCATTAAATATATTTTCTACCCCTGCAATCTCCAACATCTCATTCATAAATACATTTTTACCAAATGTATACATAGAGGGAAATGGTGAAATTTCAAAATATACTTTTTTCTTATTTTTTATATTTTTGCTTATTTCTCTTACTTCATTTATCTCCTTTTCCATTTTAGAAATTACTTTTTCTGCTTCAAGTTTTCTCTCTGTTTTTTCTCCTATTTCCATGATACATTTGTAGATATCTTCTACAGTTTTTATATCTGAAATATAAATTACATCAGTTCCTTTCTCCTTCATAAACTGAATAAAATCTTCTCTATCTGCTTTATTAAAAGTTGATAAAATTATTAAGTCTGCTTTCAAAGAAAAAATACTTTCAGTATTCATTTGATAAAAACTGATTTTAGGTATTTTCATTTCATCCAATTCTTTAACATCAGAATTTTTATCCATAGCTATTATTTTATCTTTCAGCCCTAACTCATAAAGTATTTCAGTTATTGCTGGACTTCCAGAAGCTATTCTATTATATTCTTTAGAAAAAGATACAACAGAAAAAAGGAAGAAAATTATTATTGAAATTTTTTTTATCATTACTATCACTTATCCTCTTATTTTAAAATAGACAGAGAAATCTCTGTCTATCTATTATATCATTCTAAAAACTATATTTGAATCCTGCATAATAACTTCTTCCATCTGCTGGATAATATACTTTATCCCCAGTCCTACTTGATAAAATTGCATTTGCATATTCTTTATCAAATAAATTTCTTATTCCACCATATATTTCAAATCCGTTATTAAAATTATATCTAATATTTGTATCAACAGTAATATAGTCATCATTCTTTCCTAATTTATTAGAAAAATCATCACTATTATATGCTTTTCCAAAATAGTATCCATCTATATTAAAAATCATATTTGATAAAATATTATATGACATTCCTATATTTCCCTGCCATCTTGGCACTCCTGCAAATTCTTTTCCATCATATTCCCCACTTGTAACTTTAGGCTGAATATATGAAATATTTTCTCTCAAAGTTAATTTATCAAAATAATGCTGTAGAGAAATTTGTCCTCCTATTCTTCTTACTTTTCCATCAAAATTTCTATTAGCCCCATCTCCAAAATTTTCATATTTGTTATAGTAAATTTCATTATCTGTATCAATCAAGAATATAGAAGAGGAAATATATGTATTTTTGTACATATCCTTTATTCCAAATTCATATGATCTTGTTTCTTGCACATCAATGTCTCCATACCATGCTCCTAAATCATCTGTACTTGGAGTTCTAAATCCTTGTGTAAAACTTAAATATATACTTCCTGTATCTGAATACAAATAATTTACTGCTAACTCATATGCATCACTTGAAAATTTCTTTTTAAAGTTATTTATGCTTGGAGTAAATGAAGGTCCTGGTCCATATTTTGTAACAAAATAATCAAATTCACTTCTCTCTTTTCTGTATCCCTGAGTAAATTGGAATTGCCCAACTGTTGTTTTATTTAAAATATATCCTCCATATGATTCTTTTTCTTTATCAGGATTTCCAGAAGTTTTATCTTCTACTTTTCCATTTTTGTAATCTCCACCAAAAATCACATAACTATCTTCTCCATAAGTATATTTTAATTGTGGTTTTATATAATATTGAGTTATTATATTTCTTTTATTTTCATTGTATGCACTTGGATAATATGTTGCTTTATATCTATAATCATTCTCTGTATATCCTCCATAAATCAGAAAAGATAATTTATCAGATAATTTTTTATTATATGTCAAAGTATATTCATTTGATATATTTTTATATTTTCCTCCTGATGCTCCATGTTGTTTTATACTGTCATCAAATTTTTCTTTTGTTAAATAATCACTGTAGCTATCCTCTACTTTGTTATAATTATATCTCATTTCCAAATAACCATCATCAAGCAGATATCTACCTCTTAACCAAAGTGATTTTTTGGTATCTCCATCTTTATAGTCAGGATGTGGAGTTCTATATCCATCCCCTTCAGTATATGTATATGAAGTATCCAATAGAAATTTATTCCCTATTTTAGTTCCATAATTTACAGTTCCTTTTCTTGTATTCCACGACCCTGCTTCCATATTCACACTACCATAATTTTTCTTATCTTGAGGAAGTTTTGTAATAATATTTATCACTCCTCCAGTAGCTCCATCTCCATACATTACAGCTCCCCCTGAAGGAATTATCTCTATTTTGTCTATTTGGTCAACAGGAATCTGACTTGTAAAATATCTTCCTTCTATATTATTCAAAGGAACTCCATCTAAAAGTACAAGAGTATTGCTTCCTGCTGTAGCTCCTGAACCTCTCATATCAAATACTGGATCAGAACCATCCATTAATCTTATATCTAACCCCGGAACTCCTCTAAGAGCTTCTTCCACTGTGCTGGCTCCCTTATTTTGAATATCCTCCTGAGTTACAATAGTTACATTTTTAGCAGTATCCAACACACTTGTTTCAAAATTCTCTGTAGAAATAACTGATTCAGTTAATCTTCGACTGGCGATATTTTCCTCTGCCATTATTGTTGTGCTCACTGTTAGTATTGCTGCTACCATTAAAGCTTTTTTCATTTCTCCTCCCAAAGTTTATTTAAAATTTAATTTCTTTAATATCCTATCCTGACGTTTTACCTTTTTTTCCAAATCATCAGTGCCATAATATATAAATTCATATACCACCCAATCCAATGGTAAGCTTTCTAATATTCCTATTATTCTTTCATCTTCAAAAGGAAGATGTTGATCTATCTGGCTTACATGACTGTATATATTTTTCAAAGTTTTCTCTCTCTCAGCTTCTGAATTTTTATGCTTTTCTACTGCTTCTGTAAGATATTTTCCTGAAAGAGAAAAGTTCAGATGAACTCCCTTTATATACTTTTTCAATTCTCCCATTTCAGCAATATTTTTCTCAATATACTCTATTCCTTCATCAACTGTTCTAAGCTTAGGTTCATTATTCAGCATATGCCCTGTATCAAGCATGAAGCCAATATTTTTATAGTTTATATTTTCAACCAGAAATTCTATCTCTTCTTTTGAAGTCAATCTAAGTCCTGGCCACCATAAATTTTCTAATAGAAGTTTAAACTTATATTTTTTCTCTCCAAAAACTTCATTCACTAACTCAACAACATTTTGAAGAACCTCTTTATCTGAATATTGAAATTCATATATTAAACTTCCTTCATCATCTACATAGCAAGCATGAAATACAACATATTCTGCTTCAAGTTTTTCTGCTGTTTCTAGTTCTTTTTTATAGTATTCAATTAATTCCTCTCTGGTAGTTCCACCACACCAGTAAAATATTTCCTGATTCTCTTTAAATTTTTCTTTGAGCATCTCATATTTTCCCTGATATAGATCCAGCCACATTGGAAAAAATCTCATATGATAACCTCTTATCAATTTTTTCAATGGAGCATTGTCCTTTTCTAGGTCGAATTTTATAAGCTCAAAGCCATTAAAATTATACTTATCACAATAATATTTCATCATTTTTTCATTTTCTTCATTAGTATAAAAATCTGTTATATTAAGAATTTTCCTCATCAAAAACCTCCAAATAAAAAATCCAATAAAATAGTCTGCCTACCTTACTGGATAAATATATTAAAATATACTTTTATCTATTGGTAAGTCTCCTGACTCAGAATCTTTCTACTTTCACACCTTCCCAGTTTCCCAGTGGCATACATGATTTCGTCCTCTATACAGTAGCTTTCGCTGTGTGGGGTTCGCACCCATCTTCCTCTATTAAGCTTAAACAAGCACCTTACTTTCACTTTTCTGTTTGTTTATCAACTTTATGATATAATTTTTAGACATTTTTGTCAATAATTTTAGATATACATTCAAATAATAAAAGTTTTATTTCGAATCTATATATTTTTTAGCTGTTGAAATTATACACAAAACTATGATACCATCTAATTGAAAGAAAATAATAATAGAGGTGTATTATGCATAAAAAAATTATGATACAAGGAACTGGTTCTTCTGTTGGAAAGAGCATTATAACTGCTGGATTATGCAGAATATTTGCCCAAGACGGATACAGAGTTTCTCCTTTTAAATCTCAAAATATGGCTCTCAACTCATTTGTAGATATAGACGGATTAGAAATGGGAAGAGCTCAGGTAGTACAAGCTGAAGCTGCTATGGAACTTCCTAGAGTTTTTATGAATCCAATACTCTTAAAACCAAACTCAGATAATAATTCTCAAATTATTATTGAAGGAATCCCAAATACAAATATGAATGCTATAGACTATTTTTCAAATTCTAAAGAATTGAAAGTTATAGCAAAAAGAAATTATGACATAATAGAAAATAATTTTGATATTGGAGTGTTAGAAGGAGGAGGAAGTCCTGCTGAAATCAATCTTAGAGAATGGGATCTGGTAAATATGGGAATGGCTGAACTTGTAGATGCTCCTGTTGTTCTAGTAGGAAATATTGAGACTGGAGGAGTTTTTGCTTCTCTTTATGGAAACATAGCTCTTCTTGATGAAAATGACAGAAAGAGAATAAAAGGGGTTATAATAAATAAATTTAGAGGTGATCTGGAACTTTTAAAACCTGGTATAGAGATGTTTGAGAAGAAATTAAAAGATGAAGGGTTAGATATAAAAGTATTAGGTGTAGTTCCATATGAAAAGCTGGATATTGAAGAAGAGGATGTTCTGGCTAAAAAATTAACTACTAACACAAATGAAAAAAGAGATATAAACATCAGTGTAATAAGAACTAATAAAATGTCTAACTACACTGACTTTGATGCTTTAAGTCAATATCCTGATGTAGCTCTGAATTATGTATATAGTCCTGAACAGCTGGGAGACGAGGATATAATTATTCTTCCAGGAAGTAAAAATACTCTTTCTGATCTTGAACTGCTGAAAGCTAATGGTATTTTTGATAAAATAAAAAAACTATATTCTGCTGGAACTACTGTAATAGGTATATGCGGTGGATTTCAAATGATGGGAAAAGAGATATTTGATCCTCACCATATTGAAAGCGACATCGAGAAAACTGAAGGTTTTGGAATAATGGATACTGTTACTACAATGGAAAAAATGAAATATACAAAACAGGTAGAAAAAACTCTTTCTGATTCTAAGTGTGACCTACTAGCTGATTGTGAAGGGCTTCATATAAAAGGTTATGAAATTCATCAGGGAATTACACATGGAAGTGAAAAAAATCTTACTTTGGAAAACGACTACACTGTCCTTGCAAAAGATAATGCCTTTGGAACATACATCCATGGAATCTTTGACAACAGCAAATTCACCAGAATATTTTTAAATAACATCAGAAAGAAAAAAGGGTTGAAACCAGTTGAAGAACTTTTTAATTTTTCTGAATTCAAAGAAAATGAATATAATAAATTAGCTGATTTACTTAGAAATAATTTAGATATAGATGCAATATACAACATTCTAAAATAAATTTTTTATTGACATATGAGTTTTTTTTTAGTAGTATAACTTAGATAAAAAATAAAACTGGGGGAAATAAAATGTTATTGAGGCGTGAAAGGCAAGGTATATCTAAATTATAAAACTAATATTCCACTTTCAATGGCTGATTGATTATATTTCTTTTGGAAAAGATTAAAGATGGCATTTATATCTTTATAAGCATAAAAAAGTTTTTGTTTAGCCAATAGTACGTCTATTGGCTTTTTTATTTAAAATCAAGCTGGTCATTTATATGGCTGGCTTTTTATATTAAAAATTAATTTTAAGGGGGAATTTTTTATGGAAAACTATGGGTTTTTGTCTATATTGCCTATCATAATAGCAGTTGCTATGGCAATAAAAACTAAAAATGTAATTTTGTCACTTTTCACAAGTGTATTTCTAGGGGCTCTTATACTGCTGAATTATAATCCTCTTCTTACTACAAAAACATTGATGACAGATTATTTTGTAAAACAGCTTACTGACAGCTATAATGCTGGTGTTATTGTCTTGATGGTATTCATAGGTGGATTTATAGAACTGATGATGAGATCAGGAGGAGCTTATGCCTTTGCTCAAAGTGTTGGTAAATATATCAACTCTAAAACTAAGGCCCAGCTTTCAGCCTACCTTGCAGGAATAGTTATTTTTTTCTCTGACTTAGGTACTCCATTGATTGTTGGACCAATCTTTGCTCCATTTTTCAAAAAATTAAAAATATCTAAAGAAAAGCTTGCTTTTATTCTTGATACTACTTCATCACCAGTAGCAGTATTAGTTCCATTTATTGGATGGGGAGTTTTCATCATTGGACTTCTTCAAAAAGAATTTGAAAATTTAAATCTAAATCTTTCTGACTATGAAAGTTTTGTAAAAGCAATACCATTTAATACGTATCCACTTCTTGCCCTTACTATTGTTCCTACTTTAGCAATTATGAAGCTGGATTTTGGACCTATGAAAAAAGTTGAAGATGATATATTCAACGATACAGAACTTGAAGTTTTAGAGAAAAAAGAGTATATTGTAGAAAATGCCAAGCCTATCTATGTATGGCTTCCAATTTTGGTTCTTTTAATCACATTATTCTCTATGCTTGGATTTGATTTCATGTTCAGAAGATTTTCTGGAAGTGAATTCAGAGCAGCATTGAGCAGTGGATATTTATATGCAGCTATTGTTCTTTCTGTCATGATGTTGATAAATAAGAGCAAAACTTTTAATGAGATATTTTCAATATACCTAAATGGTATAAATAAAATGACTCAAATATCTATAATCCTTATACTTGCATGGTCTTTAGGAACTATTAATAAAAATCTTGGTTCTGCTGACTACATAGTCCACTTTATAAAAAGTATAAATCTTAATTCTGGATTTATCCCAATGATCGCTTTCTTACTTGGATGTATAATATCATTTTCTACTGGAAGTTCTTGGGGAACATACAGTATAATGATTCCAATAGTTATTCCTATGGCAGTAGCTCTTAACGCTCCTTTGTATGTTACTATTGGTTCTATACTTTCTGGAGGATTATTCGGAGATCACGTTTCACCAATATCAGATACTACTATACTGGCTTCTGCTGGTTCTGGATGCAGTCATATTGAACACGTAAAAACTCAATTCTACTATGCATCTATCAATGGAGTAATCTCTATGGGAACTTTCCTTATAGGTGGATTCTTCCAGAGTTATCTTGTTCTTGCAGCTGCTATTGTTTTACAGCTTACAATTTTAACAGTTATAAAAATAAAACAGGGAAATAAATAATTTTGAAATAAATAATTTTTAAGGAGATGTTATAATGCAATTTTTTTCAGGAAGATTTAAAGAAAAGGCAAGTCATCTTATTCTTGACTTTCATTCATCAATAAACTTTGATAAGAGACTTTACAAATATGATATTATGGGAAGCATTGCTCATGTGAGAGGGCTTGGTAAACAAGGAATAATACCTGTTTCAGACTGTGAACTTATAGAAAAAACACTTAGAGAAATATTAAATGACATTGAAGAGGGAAAAATTATTTTCTCAATAGAATATGAAGATATTCATATGAATATTGAAAAAATCCTTATAGATAGAATTGGAGATATAGGAAAAAAGCTTCATACTGGAAGAAGCAGAAACGACCAAGTTGCTTTAGATATGAAATTATTTACAAAAGATGAAATAGTAAAAGTACAGGCACAGCTTCTTGATCTGCTTGAAATAATAAATGAAATTGCTAAAGAAAATATATCTACATATATG
Organism: Fusobacterium ulcerans; assembly: GCF_003019675.1. Lineage (NCBI taxonomy): Bacteria > Fusobacteriati > Fusobacteriota > Fusobacteriia > Fusobacteriales > Fusobacteriaceae > Fusobacterium > Fusobacterium ulcerans. The sequence goes on from NZ_CP028105.1 coordinate 94,525, forward strand.
CCCGGATTCACTCATCTGCAAAAAGCTCAGCCAGTTTCTTTTTCTCACTATATTTTAGCTTATGCTGAAATGTTCAGAAGAGATTTTATCAGACTTAAAAATGCTGCTGCTTTAGCTGATACATCACCACTTGGATCTGCTGCTCTGGCTGGAACTACTTATCCTTTGGACAGAAATTTCACAAGTTCTATACTTGGGTTCTCTTCTCCTACTTGGAACAGTATGGACAGTGTAAGCGACAGAGATTATCTTATTGAAATAATGAATGCTTTTGCACTTATTATGGTGCATCTTTCTCGTTTCTGTGAAGAAATAATAATCTATAGTTCCAATGACTTTGGATATATAGAATTAAGTGATTCTTTCTCTACTGGAAGCAGTATAATGCCTCAAAAGAAAAATCCTGATGCTGCTGAACTTATAAGAGGAAAAAGCGGAAGAGTTTTTGGAGATTTAATGGCTCTACTTACAACTATGAAAGGAATCCCTCTTGCATATAACAAAGATATGCAGGAAGATAAGGAAAACTTCTTTGACAGCCTTGATACAGTAAAAGGATGTCTGGCTGTATTCAATGGAATGATTCATACTATGACTGTAAAAAAAGAGAGACTTCTGGCAGCTGCTGCTCAAGGATTTATCAATGCAACAGATGTAGCTGATTATCTGACTGAAAAGGGAATGAGCTTCAGAGATGCCTATAAAATAGTTGGAGGTATGGTTGCTTACTGTATTGACAACAATACTACTTTCGAAGAAATTTCAATAGAAACTTACAAAGAATTTTCTCCTTTATTTGACAAAGATATCTATGAAATGATTTCTATCAAAAACTGTGTGGAAAAACGTTGTACTCTTGGAGGGCCTGGAAAAGAAAGCATCAATGCACATATAAAATTCCTAGATGAATTTATTAATGAATCTGAAAGTATAGTTACAGATTATAAATTAAACGATATATTATAAAATAATAAAGAGGTTGACTCATTAAAAAAAGTATAATTTTAACTTTTTACTTAGTCACCCTCTTTTTCTATTACAATATCATAATAAATGTTCCTATTGTTATAAACACTCCACCTAAAACAGTTTTTAATGTAACTGCCTCTTTCAATATCACAAAAGCCATTATCATAGTTATAACCACGCTGAATTTATCCACTGGAACAACTTTTGAAGCTTCCCCTATCTGTAGAGCCTTGTAATAAAACAGCCATGAAAATCCTGTTGCCATTCCTGACAATACCAAAAATATCCAGCTTTTCTGCCCTATATTTCCTATCTGATTTTGAGTCCCAGTAACAAATACCATTCCCCATGCCATAAACAATACCACAACTGTCCTTATAGCTGTTGCCAGATTAGAATTTATTCCCTCTATCCCTATCTTTGCAAAAATAGATGTAAGTGCTGCAAATACTGCTGACAGCAATGCAAATATAAACCACATTTCCTTTCCTCCTGTATAATTTTTTAATATACCTTTTAATTCTATTCTTTATATATAAAAAAATCAATAGTTTTGTGTAAATACAGTGTTAATTCCCTTTTCACTTTTTTTTTACTTCAAATTAAAACTTTATTAACATCTCTGTCTTAAACTAGAAAAAACATAAAAATACAAATTAAACATATGGAGGAAAAAAATGAAAAAATTTTTAACTATTCTCTTTGCAGGACTTTTATTGACAAGCTGTCAGTCTAAAGAAAGCAGTTCTTCTCAAAAACCAAAAGAAATCAATGTCTACACTGCTCTTGAAAATGAACAAATACCTGTATTCCTTGAAAATTTTAAAAAACATCATCCTGATATCAAATTAAATATAACTCGTGATTCAACTGGTGTCCTTATCACAAAAATCTTGGCTGAAAAGGATAATCCACAAGCAGATGTAGTATGGGGAACTGCTGCTACTGGACTTCTAATGCTAGACAAAGAAAATCTTTTAAAACCTTATGCTCCAAAAGGACTTGAAAAAGTTGATCCTAAATTTAAAGACTCTGCTGAAGAACCTGTATGGGTAGGAAATAATGCTTGGATGGCAACTTTTGCAGTAAATAAAACTGAACTTGAAAAACTTGGGCTTCCTATTCCCAGAACTTATGAAGATCTTCTGAATCCAGGATATAAAGGGCTAATTTCTATGCCCCACCCTACTTCATCAGGTACCGGATTTCTTGCCATAGCAGGATTTATGCAGGTAATGGGAGAAAAAGAAGCATGGGAGTATATGGAAAAACTTCATGAAAATATGGGGGTATATACTCATTCTGGTTCAAAGCCTGCTAAACAGGCTGCCAGCGGAGAATATCCAATTGGAATATCTTATGATTATCCTAGCGTAAAACTTATGAATGAAGGAAATCCTATTGAAGTAGTCTTTCCAGCTGAGGGTTCTGGATGGGATTCAGAAGCCAATGCCCTTATCAACAAAAAAGATATAAAAGAGGAATCAAAAGTATTTCTGGACTGGGCTATCTCAGAAGAAATGATGAAGCTCTATGGTACTCAATATGCTATAACAAGCATTGATATCAACAACCCTATTCCAAATGGCTACCCTTCTGACCCTGTAAGCCATCTGGTAAAAAATGATTTTAAATGGCTTGCAGAAAACAAAAATACTATTTTAGATAAATGGAGTGAAAAATTTGGTGCAAAAGCTGAACAAAAATAGAAATATCCTGATTCTGGAGGAAATATGAGTTATTTAGAAGTAAAAAATGTAAATAAATATTATGGAAAATTTCATGCTTTAAAAAATATAAGCTTATCTATTGAGAAAGGGGAGTTTATCTCCTTTCTCGGCCCCAGCGGCTGTGGAAAAACTACTTTGCTGAGAGTTATATCTGGACTGGAAGAACTTAATTCTGGAAATCTTTTTCTAAAGGGAAAGGATATCTCTTCACTTCATCCATCGAAAAGAAACTTCTCTATAGTTTTTCAGTCATATGCCCTTTTCCCAAATATGACAACATGGGAAAATATAGCTTATGGACTAAAAAATAAAAAAATGCCTAAAGATTTAATAGAAAAGAAAGTTAAAAGTGTATTGGAGATGGTAGGACTTTTTTCTATCAGCAATAAATATCCCAATGAAATGAGCGGAGGACAGCAGCAGAGAGTGGCTCTTGCCAGAGCAGTTGCCCTTGAACCAGATATACTTCTGTTAGATGAGCCTCTTTCTGCACTGGATGCAAAGGTAAGAGAAAAATTAAGAAATGATATCAAGTCCCTGCAAAAGAGGCTTGGACTTACTACTATTATGGTAACTCATGATCAAGAGGAAGCGTTATCTATGTCAGATAAAATTATGGTCATGAAAGATGGAGAAATAATGCAGTGGGGAAGTCCAAGAGAGATATATGAGAATCCCAACTCATTTTTCACAGCAGATTTCATAGGTAAAATAAATTTTCTGGAAAATGGAAAGGCTATACGTCCAGAACATGTAAAAATAGTGTCTGATGTATTGAGTAATAAAAATAAATTTATAATGAGAGAAATAGAAAGCTGGGAATACTTAGGCCCGTCTTACAGGCTTTTTTTCAAAAATAGAGATAGAATATTGAAAGTTGAAGTTCCTTGTAATTTTATAAATGAACAAACTTTGAAACAGGGAAATAAATTTTTTCTTGAATTTGATGAAAGCTTCTATCTCGATTTCAGAGATGAGGTATCATAATGGAAAAAACTAAAGATGAAGTAATCAGAGAAATACTCACTTGGTTTATCCTTATTTTTTTGATAGTTGCCATAGTTTTTCCTCTGGGGCTTTTACTGACGAAATCCTTTGAAAACAACTCTGGAGAATTTATTGGACTCAGCAACTTCAAAGAATATTTCTCAAATAAAAATCTTCTTATCTCATTAAAAAATACATTTACTATCTCAATAGCTTCAAGCGTCATATCTCTGGTACTAGCTTTTATCTATGCCTATGGTGTACAGAGAACTACAATCAGATTTAAAAATATATTCAAATATATAGCCCTCATGCCTCTCTTTGCTCCTACAATGATGCATGGAATATCTCTTGTGTATCTCTTTGGGAGAAAAGGGGCTGTAACTACTGGTTTTTTTGATAAACTTCCTCAGCTTGCTTTTGATATCAATCTCTATGGTGCTACTGGAATCATAATAGCTGAGGTTTTATATATTTTTCCACAGATATTTCTGGTATTGAATATTGCTCTTTCTACAACTGACTACAGACTTTATGAAGCTGCTGATATGCTGGGAACAAGTAATTTCAGAAAATTTTTTACTATCACTCTTCCAAATATGAAATATGGAATGATATCCTCTTTTATTATAGCATTCATACTTTCATTTACAGATTTTGGTGCTCCGAAAGTAGTAGGAGGAAATTTCAGTGTTCTGGCTACAGATGTATATATTAAAGTAGTTGGGCAGAACAATATGTCTATGGGAGCTGTTGTCAGTATCATTCTCCTGATTCCTTCTGTAGCAGCATTCTTTATTGATCAGAAGATACAGAAAAAACAGGGGGTAGTCCTCAATGCAAAATCTATTCCCTATACTGCAAAGGAAAATAAGGCAAGAGATATATTTTTCTACATTTATACTATATTGATTTGTTTATTTATCATATCAATTTTTGTCACAATATTTGTTTCAGCTTTTTCTAAGCTATGGCCCTATGATCTTAGTTTCAGTTTTAATAATTTTAAATTTTATGACTATAACGGCGGTATTGAGATATTCTTTAAAAACTCTTTTATTCTTGCAGTTCTTTCTGGAATATTTGGAACTTTTATGACATTTATGAGTGCTTACCTTATTGAGAAAAAAGAAAAGAAAACCATAAAGGATAAAGTGATATATTTTCTTTCTCTTGTTCCTCTAGCACTTCCGGGAATGGTAATAGGTATTTCATATATATTCTTTTTTAATAAAAGCTATTTCACAATACCTTTTTTAAATATAAGTATAATGAACCCTTTTAATTCATTGTATAAGACTATCTGGATAATGGTACTGGCAAATGTGATACATTTTTACTCAATATCTTTTTTAACTGCCAACACAGCTTTGAAAAAACTGGACAAAGAATTTGAAAGAGTTTCTCTCTCAATGGGAATACCTTGGTACAAAACATTTTCCAATGTAACCTTCCCAATGTGTCTCGAATCAATATTAGAGATATTCTTCTATTACTTTGTAAATTCTATGGTAACTATTTCAGCTCTTGTATTCCTTTATACATCAAGTCTGAATCTCCTTTCCATAGCAGTAATCAATCTGGATGATACAGGGGAGATAGCAAAAGCTTCTGCAATGTCCATAGTAATACTTCTTACAAATATAATAATTAAAATAATATATCAGATAATTTTAAAATTTTTACAAAAAAGAAAAAATAAAATGAAAGAGGAGAATGTTTAATTATGAAAAAAATAAATCTTGTAATTTTTGACTGGGCTGGAACTGCTGTTGATTATGGGTGCTTTGCTCCTGTACAGGTCTTTCTTGAAATATTCAAAGAAAAAAATATAGATGTAACACTGGAAGAAGCAAGAGGCCCTATGGGAATGCTGAAAATAGATCATATCAAAGCTATGCTGTCACTTGACAGAGTTACTGCTCTATGGAATGAAAAATATAATAGAATGTGGAATGAAAATGACATAGAAGAGCTTTATAAAAATTTTGAAAACAAGCTTTTTAAAATACTCGCTGACTATACTGAACCTGTTCCACACTGCATAGAAACTGTAAATATTTTGAGGGAAAGAGGATTGAAAATAGGTTCAACAACAGGATACACACAGGAAATGATGGACATTGTCACTGCTGGGGCAAAATCTCAGGGATATTCTCCAGATTACTATACTACTCCTAATGCTGTTCCAGCTGGAAGACCTGCTCCATATATGATATATCAGAATATGCTTACTCTTGGAGAAGAGGACACAGACTGCGTTATAAAAATCGGAGATACAATCTCTGACATTAAAGAGGGAAGAAATACGAAAGTGTGGACAGTTGGAATATTAAAAGGAAGCAGTGAACTAGGATTATCCCTTGAAGAAGTAAACTCTCTTTCTGAAAAAGACTTGAAAGAAAAGATGGAAAAAACAGCTGAAAAAATGCTTTCAGCAGGAGCTCATTTTATAATAGAAGACATTTCAAAAGTTCCATATATTATAGATATTATCAACAACAAATTAAAAAACGGCGAAAGAGCCTAAAACAGTTAAGCTGGAGGAATTAAACATGCATACTTTAGAAGAATATTTAGAAAAACCATATCTGCTTTTAACACCAGGACCATTAACTACAAGCAACGGAGTGAGAATGGCTATGCTTAAAGACTGGTGCACATGGGATAAAGAATATAATAATATAGTTCAGGAAATAAGAGAAAAATTAGTAAGATTAGCTGTTCCATCAGGAAATTATCATAAATATACTTCTGTTCTTATGCAGGGAAGCGGTTCTTTTGGAGTAGAATCTGTTATAGGAACTGCTCTTCCTGAAAATGGGAAGTTATTAATTTTATCAAATGGAGCTTATGGAAACAGAATGGGAGAAATTGCTCAGGTTTTAAAAATAAATAATATCATAGAAAAATTTGGCGATAAAGATATTATAGATATCAACAGAGTGAGAGAAATCCTTGAATCTAATCCAGATATCACTCATGTATCTGTAGTACATAGTGAAACTACAAGCGGAATTTTAAATCCTATTGAAAAGATAGGAGAATTAGTTAAAGAATTTAATAAGATATATATTGTTGATGCTATGTCAAGTTTTGGTGGCATTGAAATAGATATTGAAGAGGTAAAAGCAGATTTTATAATCAGTTCTTCAAATAAATGTATACAAGGTGTTCCGGGTTTTTCTTTCATCATATGCAGAAAAGAAGTTTTAGAAAACTGTTCAGGGCAGGCTCGTTCTCTTTCTCTTGATCTATACAGTCAATGGAAAGTCATGGAGGAAAATAATGGAAAATGGAGATTCACTTCCCCTACTCATACTGTAAGAGCTTTTTATCAGGCTCTTTTGGAATTAGAAAAGGAAGGGGGCGTGATAGAAAGAGAAAAAAGATACAGAAAAAATAATACCATTTTGAGAGAGGGAATGAAAAATCTAGGCTTCAAATCACTTATTCCTGAAGAGTATCAATCCCCAATAATAACTACTTTCTTTGCACCTGAAAATCCAGATTATAATTTTGAGAAATTCTATTATAAGTTAAAGAAAGAGGGATTCGTCATCTATCCCGGAAAAGTTACTGACATGGAAAGTTTTAGAATAGGAAATATTGGTGAAGTATATCCAGATGATATTTATGCACTGCTGAAAGCTATAGAAAAGGCTGCATGGTAATGTAAAAAGACCAGCTTGAAATTAACAGGCTGGTCTGATTTTTTTATTTAATTAGAAATTTTTAGGCTGAATCATGAAGTAAGCTTGTGGATGAGCACATACTGGACAAACTTCTGGAGCTTTCTTTCCATAGTGAATATGTCCACAGTTCATACATTCCCATGCTACTTCTTCTTCTCTTGCGAATACCATTTCTTCTTTGATATTAGCTAATAATTTTCTATATCTTTCTTCATGTTCTTTTTCTACTTTTGCTACACCTTCAAATAATCTAGCAATTTCAGTGAACCCTTCTTCTTTTGCTACTTTTGCAAATTCAGCATACATGTCAGTCCACTCATAGTTTTCTCCCTCAGCAGCATCTAAAAGATTGTCAATAGTTGAAGGAATATTTCCACCTTTTAATAGTTTGAACCAAAGTTTTGCATGTTCTTTCTCATTGTTAGCAGTTGCTTCAAATAATTTTGACACTTGCTCAAATCCATCTTTTTTAGCTTTTGATGCATAATATGTATATTTATTTCTTGCTTCTGATTCCCCAGCAAATGCAGTCATTAAGTTTTTTTCTGTTTTAGATCCTTTTAATTCCATTAAAACCATCTCCTTGTTTTCTTTTTACATTTTTGTAATCTCTACAAATAAGATAACATATCACCCAAATATTGTCAAATAAATTTTTGAAATATTTTGTATTTGGTTCATTAGATAAGAGGCGGTTCTTCCCATACAAGCGATACAATAAATTTCCTATCCGGTTAATTATTTTAAAATAAAAAAAGCTGAATCCATATTTTTCTAGTTTGTATAAAATCTCTTCTAATAAAACTTTCAATATTTACAATTTATTTTTTAAGTTGTTCTGCCTTTAATTCTAAACAATATTAAAGATGTAGAAGATGAAAATTAAAAAAAGTGTATTTATTTTTAATATAAATATTTTAATTAAAAAAGCCCAGTCTATTTATAGCAGTACTAGGCCTTTATAAAATAAGATTATTTATAGATTGTTAATAAAGAGTAGTTGAACAAGTAGTCAATCTTATTTTTTTATTTGAATTCATTTTTTACAATATTATCCTTTATAAATATTAAAAGTTTATTCTAAACCCAATTGTTCCCTCCCAATTAGTTTCATAATCACTTCCTAAGCTTTTTGTTATTTCATAATAAATATTTGTTGTTTCACTTATATTAAAATCTCCTCCTAATCCTACTTCTATCCAACTATCATTTCCATTTACTTTCTTAGTATATGTAGTATCTTTTCCTTTAGCATTAACTCTATAGTCCCCATTTACTTCTCCAAGTATATCAAATTTCATAAAATGGCTGTTTTTTTCAAAAGTTTTTCCTATATTAATTCCCGTCTTTCCTATCAAACTGTGTATACTATTTTGTTCAACTTTAATTCCACCATTTGTTGTATAATCTAAATTACTAACATAAGTATAATTTAATTGAATCTTAGGTATCAAAAAATATGAATTATAATCAATTTTTTTTCCAACTTCAATACTTAATGTTTTAGCCCAAGTCTTATAATCTCCTTTACTTTCTTGAATTTCATTATTAAAAAAATTGTAAGTTTTATATGATGTATCTATATGACTAAATTTCCCTATCAAATCAATATATGTATCTGTATCTCCTACATATGAAGCATATAATGAAAATCCTATATTTTCAGAATCTCCCTTACCATTATCTCTAAAATCAATATTACTATTTCTTTTACTTACAGCAAAACCTGTAAATATTTTACTTCCCTCTAAGTTGTGTTTTCTATCATATCCTACTTGTAGCATATTATAATCATTTTTAAATCTATTTATAGAAGACTTATCATATTCCATTTCACCACTTAATAATCTTACCCATACTCCATTATTTTTTTCATAATTTCTAATTTCACCAAGCCTTTTATGAATAGAATCCACTTCCATTCTAGCCACTGCTGAATTATAAAGAAAAGTTGCACTATCTATAATAGTTTTAGTTGTTTCTCCTATCTCAGTTTTTTCAATTCCTGTAACAAACCAATCCTCTTTATTTCCATTAGTTCCATTTTCAACCTTTACATTATAATTAAAAACATTACTTATATTAGATACGTTTCCTCCTTCAAAAGTTACTTCTCCACTTTTATCATTAGCAAAATGAATAGCACCATTATTAAAATCATAGCTAGTTAGTAAAGGTATTGAATTATCACTTACATCTAAAATATGATTTTGTTTTTTATCAGCGCTATTTAGTTGCAAAAAATCTGTTTCTAAATCATTTCCTGATATATCCATAATTATTCTTCCATTATTCCCTGATATATTCTCAATAGTCAATATCTGTTTTCCTTCCTGAGACATATCAACAATACTATTCTTAAGTGTCAAATTAGTTACTTGGCTATCATATTTATTTTTCCAAAGAGCTCCATCTAAAAATGATAAATTAGATTCTCCTTTTGCACTAGTTGTCTTCTGTCCAATAAAAATAGAATTATTCCCTTTAAAATTAATAGTTGTTTTTCCTTTGGCAGAAGTAACAATATGTCCTGTTATATCTACAGGTACATTTTCTAATTCATTATTAATTTGAATTATTCCCTTTTTATTATAAATAGCAAAATGATAGTCTGTATGTGGTTTATTATCTTTAATAACAACCCCACCTTTTAAATTAACAGAACTATTATTATCTGCATATATTCCTGTAGAAGCTCTATAATGTGGATTGTTACTACTTGTTTCTATATAAATAGTTTGAGCTTTTAAATCAACTGTACTCTCTTTATCTGCTTTAATTCCATATGCAGAATGCTGATCAGCTTTAGATATTATATTTATATTTTTAGTATTTTCTATTGAAATATTTGCTTTCTCTATTGCTTCTATTCCAACTGCTTTTGATATACTTGCAGTTGAATTTTTATCTAAAATATCAATGACTGTATTTTCTCCTTTTAGAATAATATTTGAATTTATTCCTGAGCCTAATATTCCAACAGCATTAAGTTCACTTTCAGCTTTTATAATATTATTTTTACTTCTTATATCTATTTTAGCTCCAGCATCAGCTTGAATTCCTACAGCTCCATTAAGTTGTTGAGTATTATTTTTAGAAGTAATATTAACTAATAAATTCTCTGCCAAATTATTATCATTATTAATTCTTATTTGACCATATTCTCCTGCATATAATCCTTTTCCTTCAGTTTGAGTATTTAAAACTTGTATTTCAATATCTTTCCCATTAAGATTTATAAGATTTTTATCTGCATCATTGTAATTATTCCCTAAAGAATAAACTGCAAAGGCTTTTTCTTTTATATTAGCTGCATTAAAAGTTAAAACTAATGTATTATCAGCATTTATATGAACTTTATTATTTGCTGTTCCTTTCCCTTCATTCCAAATTAAATAAGCTCTCTTTGCAAAAGAGTTCTCTGCAAAAGCTAACTTAAGATTATTTCCATAGAGTTCAAATGATTCTTTTCCTTGTCTTGCACTGGCATCTACTAATACAATTGGATCAGTTACTATTTGATTTTCTGAATTATCTAGTCCCTTAGTACCTATAAATTCTAAATCATATTTTTTATTTTGGTTTCCTATACTAAAACTTCCACTTCTGATTTGAAAATTAGACATTTCTATTTTCATATTATCAGTTATATTTGATAAATCATAATTACTCCCTGTATTTCTATCTTGAACTTGAGTATAATTATTTTTAGAAATTACTCCAGTTTCTATTTCTGTTAAAGAATATGAAGGCTGTTCAATTAAAAGAAATACTATCAAGCTCAAATATAAATATTTTTTTATTTTCATAATATATTATGTATCCTCCTACAAGCAAAAAATATATATGAGTAATATAATAAAAATATTTTATTTTGTAAAATATATTTTTTTAATATTTATTAAGTGATTAATTTTTAAATAAACAGCATTATTTTTTTACAATAAATATTATAATGCATAATTATATAATACATCACTATTTTAATTTATAAATTTATTTTTTTACCATAAAATTTAAGTTTATTAATTTAAAATCAAATTAAAAATAAAAAAAACTGCTCCAATTAAAAAAAATATTATTCAATATATAAAGTTAATCTTCTTAAACCTCATGACAAATTTTATATTTTAATTATATATCTAATTATAAATGTAAAATAATTAATATTTTTTATTTTTTCAACAAATTTATCAAATCATAATTTCCTAAGAAATAAAACTAATTAAAAAAGCAGGGAGTAATCCCTGCTCTCTTAATTTTCATTATCAGCTGCTACAAAATAATATCGTGAGTTTGCACTTTGTTTAACTTCTTCCATAGAACGCTTTAAGGCATTTACTAAATTGTCTGCTAAATTTTTTAAAACTTGACTGCTAAAAGGGTTTGCTAAATATTCAGCTTCTGCTCCCAGTGTGATAAAAGCTTCCCCAATAGTAGTAATTGTCCCTGTTTTACGCTGAACATCTACCTTATACAGATTAGCTCCCGGAAGATTAGAATTATTAGCAATAATTCTCACATCAATGTGTAAAGTATGATTGCGGTCAGGGAAAATATCATTCTTTTCTCCAAAGACATGGCTTATTTTCTGTGCAGTAACCATATCTATCATTTCTTGAATCTCACTGTCTTTTATATTTTGACCAAAACGAGCTGGAAGTAAATTGTTTCTAACAACTGTATGCATAAGATTTCCTCCTATAATATTTATTTTCTCTAGAGATAATTTATCATAACACTCAAAAGATAATATACCAAATAAGTAAATTTATTTTATCTGCTCTAGTCTGCTGTAAAAAAGAATTTGAATTTCTCTAAGTTCACAGGTATAATCTAAGGAGAAATATTAAATAATAACAGGAGGAAACAACCTATGAAATTTTCTATAAAATCATTTGATGAATTAACTGCAAGAGAGCTCTATGAAATTGGAAAAATCAGACAAGAAGTATTTGTAGTGGAGCAAAACTGCCCTTATTTAGATTTTGATGAAAAGGACTTTGATTCTCTCCATGTCTATTCAAAAGATGAGGATACTGATAAGATCATATGTTATGCTAGAGTTTTAGCCCCGGGATTATCTTATGATACTGCATCTATCGGTAGAGTTATGGTTTTAAGCAATTACAGAAAATATGGATATGCCAGAAAATTAGTACTGCAATGTATAGATTGTGTAAAAAATATCATGGGAAAAAATGAAATTACTATTGGTGCCCAATCTTATTTAAAAGATTTTTATTCTTCTGTAGGATTTACAGCTGTATCTGATGTATATGATGAAGATGGAATCCCTCATATTGATATGTATATGAAACTTTCGTAAACCATTCGCCAATTAAAATTGCTTTGTAATTTTTTCATGTGTTAAGAAATTTTAAAAAAATCATCACCCATGAGGTAATTCTACCTTGTGGGTGATTTTTTGTTTTGGTAGTTTATTTCTTGAAATTGTGATGAAAATGATAAACTTTTTGAAATGAAAAAAACAAAAAAAATTTATTAAAAAATTGCCTTGAAAAACACTAAAAGAATAAATTGATTAAGAGCAATGTTAGAAGAATTTCAGAATTTTTTTTATTTGTATCTTTATTTCAGATTTTATTTTTTTGATATACAAAAATAGAATGTTATGCTAGTATATGAATCGTTATATTTATGAAAAATTTAAATAACTTTAAAAAATATTAAAAAAAAGGTATTAGATATAAATAAGTTAGTATATATTACTATGAAATTGAAGGAGTGAACAATGGAGAACAAAAGAAACACAAAGAATCAACCATTCTGCTGGCAGGAAAAAAAGATACTGCGATTATTGAGATGTCAATATGATGGAAAGGAACATGACAAGCTTAGAAACTTGTATTTAACTCTTACTGAAATCTACAGTGATTTTAATGGGAGAGATATCAAATACTACACTCAGACAATAGCCAAATACAGTAGTTTAAGCAAGGATTGGATTCCTAAAGGATTAAAAATATTTGAAAAGTTAAAAGTGATACAGCTGGTGGAGGAAAGAAGCAAGGGAAAGTTTAAAGGGAAAAGATTAATATTCACTCCTGAAAATATCATTCCTGATAAAACCATTACTGAATTTTTAGAGCCATCAGAAGATAGTTCTTATTTAGAAGATATTAAAAGAGTAAAAGATATAAATAATACACACACAGGGGAAGAGGAAAAAGTGAGTGATAATCTAAAACAGGAAAAAGAAAAACTCAGTGATGCACCTATGGAGATACAGGACATATTAAAAAAATATAAGGAGCTGAATCTGCCAGAATATAACTATCGCCCAGACAACTATGTACTCTTGGGAGTGTGGAGAGAACTTGGCGCTGTAAAACTTTTTGAAGCACTGACATTGATGTCAAAGTCAGAGTTTGTTAAAAACAATATGAGCATCAACAGCATATTCAAGATAGAGAACTTAAAGAAAGCCTTGAATGGAAACTTCAAAGACAAAGAAAAAAAGAGCAAAGAGAAAAAGGAACCTAAGAAAAAATTCGTGAGACCAGTATATGAGGATTCTACAGGGAACTTTATCAAGGAGCTTTTAAATAAAATAGCAAAAGAGGATGGAATTGAAGATGAAGAAGTGTGAATACTGCGGAAAAGAATATGTGAAAAATGAGAGTGATTATCTTAAAAACCTTTCTGAAACTTTTAGAAAAAATTTAGAGTATCTTCCAACATGCGACTGTCTGGAAAAGAAAAAAGAAAGAGAACTGGAAGAGTTGGAAAGAAAAAGAACCAGAGAAAATATAGAGAAAAAAATGCAGAAATGCAAGGATATCTCTGTAATAGACAAGAAATTTCAAAACAGCAGATTTGAAAATGCTGATATAAAGTGCGAACAAATGCAGCTGGCACAGCAGTATGTAAAAAGCTTTATGAAAAAAGAGAAGCAGGAAGGGCTGTTGTTCTATGGAGGGGTGGGAACAGGAAAGACTTTCACTACTGCCTGTATAGCAAACTACCTCATGGAGAGAGGAAAGACAGTACTGGTAATGAATCTGGGGCTGTATCTCAATAAGCTCACAATAGAGTGGGGAGCAGCTGAAAGAGATATTCTGAAGCAGGTGGAAAAATGCGATCTTCTGGTGATAGATGATTTTGGTGGAGAAAAGGGATTGGATAAAAATCAAACTGGATGGAGAGGAGAAAAAATATATAATCTCATAGACGCAAGATACAGAAGTGAAAAACCTTTGATAATATCTACAAATTTGAATTTCAGCAAAGATGAGGAAAAGTGCGAGATAAGCGAGAAGTTTTCAAGTCATGGACAGAACAGAATAAGAGACAGGATAATTGACATGTGCTTTCCTGTACAGGTAACAGGGAAGAGCAAAAGAGGGATGACAAAGCAGAAGTTTTTTGAATTTATGTATTAAAACTAAAAAGGGAGACTGATGTATGGAGAGAGAGGAATATATTTTTAAAAAACTTGGAAATCTATCCCCAATGAATAAAACTTTAGCAGATGAAATAGTAAAAGAACTGGGAGAGTGGGCAACAATAAACGAGGTGGCAAAGTATTTTAAAAAGCATAGAAATACTATTTACAACAAAGTGGAAGAAGGAGACATTCTCCACAGAAAAATGGGAACAAGTATTTTAATCTACACAAGGAGCCTGATTTTTTTACTGGAATAAATAACTGGTATAATGGCATACTGAATTATTTTTTCCAAAAAGAGTATCATATCCTATGGAAAAAATAAAAAAATTTTTCGTAAAAAAGGAATAAATTAAAAAAGTCCTCAGTATAAATTTGCTGGGGATTTTTATTTTGAAAACTGATTTAGAAAAATCTTTTTTTAAATCAACTGGTAAAAGACAGCAAAGGAATATAGTTTAAAGCGAACTGGAAAATTTCTATAAAACTAAACAACTCATCATTGTTCGCATTTATGTATAAAAGCGAACTTTTTTCTTATACGATTATAATCTTTAAATTTAAAAAAGTCAAGAAAAAATTTGATTAAAAAAATAAAGATTAAAAAAATGAGATTAGGAAAATTGCCTAAAGTAAGGCTGTTACTATTCGCTTTTATACATAAATAAGAACACTTATTTTTTTCTGAACTAAAAAATATAATAAAAATAAAATTAAGGGGAGAGAAATATGATTAAAGAGCTAATGAAGGAAATAAAAAATAGAAATAAGAAAAAAAGTATCAATATAACATTAGGGGTTATCATAGGGTATATCTTAACTGGTGGAATAGTATATTCAGAAGAAATTCCACTGAAAAAGAAAGCAATCTATGATGAAGAAATAAAATGGTTGTGGCCATTTGAAAAGGGGAGTGGAAAGAAAAAATTAGGTGAAAACATTAATGGAGAAGAATTACCTCCAGAGCCAGAAGTGATACCACCTAAAAAAGATGAAATACCATGGGAACATGACCCAGATGGAATAGTAGAAGATGGGTTAGAGCAAGATTCAATAGATATGTATACTGGAATATTAAAAAGAGAATGGAATAAAGAAGAAAAAAAATGGAAAGTAGTAGGTCTACAAGATGAAAATGGAGATGGAATAGCAGATATATATAATCCAGATGGAGATTTTGATGGAGATGGGATAGAAAATAAGTATGATAAAAATTGGGCATTGAATGATGGAAAGCAAAATGACCATTTTATATCAAGTAATGGATTAGGATATGTAGATTCTGGGAATATAATTAAAATATTAAATAAAAATGATTGGAATTCAGATGAAATAAAAAGCCATTTATATAGTGAAGGACAACAGAATTTATATAAAAATGGAATGAAAAATTTAGAAGATATAGATATAAAAACTGTTACAAAACTTAACAAGTATAATGAAGAATATAACAAAGAAAATAAAATAGTTAATTCAAGTGATAATGTTGGAAATTTTGAAAATAAATTAAAAGAAATAGGGCAGAATAAGCTGGATGAATATAATAATTTTACTGGAGGAGAAGATAATTTATTATTTAATAACGTTTTAAATGAAACTACAGAGCAAAACCTAAGAGAAAAGGACAATATACAAACTGTAAATAAAGGAAAGATTAATTTTACAAGAGTTAATCCAGGTCAATTAGGAGCTAAGTCAAATAACTTTAAAGCTTATAATTATGGAGAAATAATAGGAAGAATAGATATGGATAGTAGCGGAATACCTGTAAGTAATGATTCAATAGGACAGAAAGGAATGGCAGAAAGCAATTATTTATATAATTATGGCTTAATAGATGTAGAAATAAAAAAAGAGGGTGGATATATAGGAAGTGTAGGTCAAATAATAGATAACAATATGTCATATTCTAAAAGTATAGATAATGAAATTATAAATTATGGATATATTAAAAGTGTTAATACAGGGGGAGGAGTAGCAACAGGACAAGATGCATTAGCAATGGATGGATTAAAAATAGCACTGATAAATTCTGGGAAAATATATGCAGAAGTTAACGGAGATAAATCAGGAAGCAATGGACAGACAATAACAGGACAAGGAGTTCATGGGTCTGCTACAAAATTAAATGGTATTTTAGATATAAATGCAGATATTTATAACTATAATGACATTAAACTAGTATTAAAACAAGGAGATGATGGAATCAATCGAACTCATTATTTATATGGACAGAAAGCAACCATAGCATTGGTCCCACCACAAAATGAAACTGCTTATATGAATACTCAGTTATATAATTATGGCAATATAAAAATAGAAGATTTAGATGGAAAATTAGGGGAAAGTGGAATTTTATGTGGACAATATGCAGAAACTTTAAATCAAGGGGTAGATGCTGAAAATAGAACTGCCCAAAACAATATTTATAATTATGGAAATATAGATATTATTTCTAAAGGAGTGACAATTTCATATGGGCAAAGAACTTCAATAAAATATAATTCAATAAATATTAAAGAAAATCAATTATATAATTATGGAAAAATTAATATTTTTTCTAATAATAAAAATTATGGACAAATTTTAACAACTTGGTCAAGTAAGGAATATTTTAAATCTGATATATATAATTATGGAGTAATAGTTAGTGAAGGAAAAGAAACAATTGGGCAATCAATAAAAGGATATAAAGGAACTACCAATAACTATGGGCAGATAAGAGTAAAAGGCGAAACACAAGATACAGCAGGAATGAAAATAACAGATGGAGCAAAAGGGTTTAATTATGGAATAATAGAAGTTGATAATAAAGATCTTACAATTGAAAATATGGGAACAGGAATGTGGGCAGATGGAAAAGATTCAGAGGCATTTAACTATGGAAGCATTGTAGTTACTGGGTTAACAGGAACTGTTGAAAATGGAATGGATACAGCATATATGAGAGCCACTAATGGAGGGAAAGTATATAATTATGGGTGGCTTGAATTAAAAGACTCACTAGAGGCATTAACTATTGGTGAGGGAGTGAATTCATCTACTAAAGCAGGCTATAGATCAGCAGGAGATTTTGACCTTAAAGGTGAAATGAAGATAATGGCAGAAACAGGAAAGGGAGATATCTATTCTAAAGAAAATTTCATTACAGCAGGAGGAAATGGCAAAGAAGGAAATATATCAGGACTTGAAAATCTTACATCTTCAGGTGTATATGAAATTTCTACAATAGAAAGAAAAGGAGATAATGGAGAAAATGTAATTGACCTTGTAATGAATAAAACTAAAAATATAGAAAATTTAGAAAAAGACAGTAATACAAGAAGAATGATAAAAGAGTTAAAACTTGATAATGCTGTATATGGAAAAGATTCAGAATTTGCAAAGAGCAATAAGGAGTTTTCAGAAATGATATCAAGGAAAGTATCAGAGGGAGAATCACTTGAAAATTTACTTGGGTTTGAATATGCAAATCTTAATGGACAAATAGTTGAATCAGGAAAAGTACTGTTGGAAAATCAAGAAAAAGTTATGAATGCAGATAGAACATATCTAAGCGGACAGTTTAATAAGGAAAATAATTTTGACGCAGTGATAATCAACCCACAAAATGAAAGTAAAATAGGTATATTTCATTTAAATTCAGATAAAGACCTTGACTCGCATGCTTCAGGAACATACAGATATGATTTGGAAAGCACTACTCTTATACTTCAAAATAATAAAAACTATATGATCGGGATGAATTATTCAAAATTAGACTATAAAAATAGAAATAGTAATATGAAGAAAACAAGTGTATTTGCAGGTCACAATTATACAAAATCATTGGGTGATATATCAGAATATAGAAATTATCTAAATGGTACGCTTACATTTAACTCTATGGATAGAAATGGAAAAAGAGATAATTTTAAATCATATACTTTAAATATGAGAAATGAATATGTAAGAGAATTAGATATAAAAGGATTGACATATTCAGAGTTTACAGCTGGTTTGAAGACAACAGTATTTGGTCATGAAAAGATAAAGGAACATGGAGCAGATTTAACTTCAGATAGAAATATAGAAGTAAAAGAAAAAATAGGAATATCAAATGAAGTAAATTTAGGAGTCCTTATGAATAAGAGTTATGAACTAGGAAAAAATAAAGGGAAAAATAATTTTGGTATAAGTACATACTTAGAATATAAAAAAGAACTGATGCCTATTGAAGATTGGAGAGATGAATTCACAATAGGAACAGGAAGTTATACAAAATATAATAAACCAGTAAAAGAACATGATTTAGGAGTAGGATTGGTAGTAATCTCAGCAAGATATGAAATTAAAGATGAATTATCAGGAACACTAAGTTTTTCAGCAGACACATTAGGAGATACAATGACTACATTTAAGATAGAATATAAGTTCTAGAAGCAAATAATATAAAAATAGTAATTGAAATATTATTATAATATCTAAAGCAAAGTTAGATTTAGGATAAAATTTTAAATATAAATAACAAGGAGAAAATTATGACAGAAGGCGAATTTATAAGATTTTACAAGAAGAGAAATAATTCTAAAAGTCATAAAGAAGTAAGAGAAAAGATAGACTTATTTTGGAACGTACTACTGAAAGCTTTAGATGAAGATAAAAAAGTAATATTGAAAAACTGGGGAGTTTTTGAGAAAAGAGAGAGGAAAGTTAGAAAAGTATTAGTTCCAACATGGGAAAAGGCACAATATATTAAACCTAAGGAAATAGTAAAATTCAGAACAGGAAAAAGCCTTATAAAAATAGCCAATGGTGATACAGATGAATAAAAAAGAACTGACAAAACTATATAGAGAAAAGAGTTCATATCCTATTTCACAAAATAAGGCAAAAGAAGAAATAATGGTAAGGTGAAATTTCCAAAAATAGGAACATTTGAAATACTTTCAAAACAGCCAAGAGTGATATCTAATCCAGTAACAAGAGAGCTGATGACAATTTATCCTAAGAAAATAATAAAATTCAGAGCATCTAAAAAAATAAAATAGTTAGCTGAAAGGCAGAGAGAAATTTCTGTCTTTTTTTCTTTAATAAAAAATTAAAAAAATCCTCAGTATAAGTTTGCAGAGGATTTTCAAATTTAAGAGAAGTCTGTAAGAGAGTGTTTTAAAAAAGTTATCTATACAGCTAATGCCATAGAAAAAAATTTTTCACACTCCCTTGATTTCCTATTTTAATATTTTTTAGGTATATTAAATTCATCTAAAACATTTATCCCATTCCAGAAATCACTGAGATAAATTTTTAAAACTGGTATTCCATGAGGTTCATCATCTAAATTTGCAAGAGATATGATGAGGTCTATATCTTCATTTTCTGAAAGAAAATATTCTATTCTATAGTCTGGAATCACTTCTACAATCTCTATCTTATATGTACACTGCAATTTTTTTATAACTGCTTCTGTTGCTCTCTGTTCAAAAGTATTATCCACCACAAGTATTCTTTTGGGTTTACTTTCAGCATATTTTTCTTTTTCTATATTTTCTTGAATAATTATTGCCAACAGTATATAATCTTCCATAACAAATTCCATAAAATATTTTGGCACAAGTTCATGTATTGTATTAAATATTTTTGAGCAATATTTAGGTATATCTGTAAAATCGAGATTTTTCTGTACTATATTAAATTTAGATTTATATATTGATATTTTGATAACAGAAGAAATTTTATTAATAAATTCTTCTGTTAAATTCAATTCCTTATTAGATCTTTCATTTAATTCCTTCAAAAAATCCTCTATATACCTATGTAAATTTTCATCTAAATCTGATGAATAAACTCCTGTGAGTATAAGTGTTAAAACATGAACAGAAAAATTGCTCAGCTCTATGTTTCCTTTTATAAACTCCCTCACAATATTAAAATACTCATAATATCCCTGAGAAGAGTGCTGGTATATATAATTATCTTCAAATTCTTTTCTTTTCAAATGAGAATCTACAAATACAGCTACCATTGTATAAAAACTGTAAGTTTGAATATTTTTGTCTGCCTTTTTAAGAAGTCTATTCCCTTTTAATATATATTCATTCAGCTCCTCTTCTGTAACTATAGAATAGAGAAGCTCTTTAAATACATTTTTCAGCTTTTTCCCTTTTGAAATAAATTTAGCAAGGAAAGAAAGCAGCAGTATTTTTTGATGCCTCTCATCTCCATGTAAAGTAATTCCCTTTCCATGTATGACTTCAACAGTTATAGAATAGGGGATTAGAAACTTTTTTATTTCTACCAGATCATAATTTAAGGTTCTTCTTGTTACATCTAATATTCTGCTTTCATGACTTAATATTATTTTGTCATCTATTAAAAGTTTAGTTATTAAATAATCTCTTCTATCAATAAAAGTAAGCGAAGAAAATTCAGAAATTAGCTTTTTTATTTTAGGCATTTCTTTTTTTTCAAGAAAATATTTATCTTTATTTTTTAATATTCCATTTAAATTACATTTATTTAACACTGTATTTATATCTTTAATGTTATAACGTATAGTCCTCGAATTGAGATTTAAAACAGAAGATAAATCCTCAACAGTGTATTTATTCTGAAATAAAAGCTCTAGAATATTCAGATTTTTCCCATTAAGCATCTTTAACTCCTTTCAAATTTTGTATACAACCTTATCAAAAAGTGACATATGAAATTTTTTTCATTATTTTTGAAAAAAAATTCGAATTTTATATTAATCAAAACAATGTTAATATAGGTTATATTAACATGAATATACTAATAGTATACTTCATTTTAAGAAAAAAAAGAACCATCTTTAAAAATAAAAATGGAACAAGTAAGGAGGCACACAAAAATGACTGAAAAAGAATTTATGAAAAAATATCTGGAATCTTTCAAGTTAGATGGAAGACTAAAAAATATAGGTGAAGCTAAAAAAAGAGTAAAAGTTTTTTTTGACACTTTAAAACAGGTTATTGATAAAGATGAAAAAGTTATTTTTAAAGATTGGGGTAAATTCGAAATAGAGCACAGAGAGCAAAGAACTTATGGTAACCCTAGAACTAAAGAAAGAATAATTATTCCAGCTAAAAAAGTTTTAAAATTCACAGTTGGAAAGAAATTTGCTGACAGAGTAAAAAACAGTTAAAAAGGGGAAAAAATTCCCCTTAATCTAAGTGTTCTTATTAACTCTGGACTTTATCTCATCATAAAGTCTAAAGACAGTTGATGCTGAAAAGATTCCTACAGCCATTGCTCCTGCTATAATAAAAGTCTGGATACCTTTTTGGACTGCCATGGGATAATTTTTATCGATCAGGTTATACATTGTATAGTAGATCCCTCCTCCAGGTGCCAAAGGTATCAATGCAGCTATCAATATTGTTGTTACAGGTGTGTATATTATTCTGGAAACTGCTTCTGAATATAGTGCAAGTGCAAATGTTGCTATGAAGAAGGTCAATCCTTCAGAATAGTTTAAATGCTGTCCTAAAAGATATACTGCCCAGCTCAATCCACCAGCTATACTGGTATGAAAGAGATTTTTGTGTTTGATATTAAACATCAATCCAAATCCAAAGGTAGTAAATATAGCAGCTGCAATTTGAAATATTATTTTTTCTACTGACATATTATACACCACCTAAATTTAGAAGTAATTTTAATGCTATACCTGAACCTACCGCTATAGAAGTTCCTATCATCGCTACTTCTCCTAGTCTGGAAAGTCCTGTAACAAGATCCCCAGAGAATATATCTCTCATGGAATTAATAAAAGCAACTCCCGGAACCAATATCATTAATGTTGAAATTATTGGAATGGAAACATCTGTTATAAATCCTAAATGAAGGAATAAACATGCTGTTCCTGAAGATATTCCACCACAGAGGAGATTGGTAAAGAACGTTCCTAATTTCAGTGCATCTGTAATTTTAGATGCTGTTGCAATAAGTATTCCGCATAAAAAGGCAGCTATAAATTCTCTTATATTCCCTGAAAAAAGGAAAGTAAAAAATCCAGCTCCTATGCAGTTTCCTGCTGCATTTATAAGAAAAGGATATGGTTTTTCATTTTCAATATTGAGGAGTTTTTCTCTAAGTTCATCACAGTTGTAGTCACTTATATTTCTTATAAGAGAATAGACTTGATAAACTTTATCTAAATTGGTAGTTCTAGATGTCACTCTTTCTACAAGGGAGATCACTTCTCCTTCAGAATTTTTAAGAGTTATTATTATACAAGTGAGCGTAGCAAAACATTGAGGAGTCATTCCATAGTATTCAGCTACCTGGCAAATATGATTTTCTACTCTGTATACTTCAGAGCCGTTCTGCAACATGATTTTTCCTGTAAGGCAGGCAAGTGAAAGAATCTTATATTCGGTTTTTTTATCCATTAAAATCTCCCAGATATGATTTATATTTGCCTAAATTATAGCATAAAATACAAAAAATAGAATATATAAAAATACAATTTTATAAAACAATTTAATTAAACAAGGAGTGATACATAATGAAAATAACACAAGAAAGCGATTACGCAATAAAGATAGTACTATATTTATCAAAACTAGATAAAGGTGAAATAGCAAATGCAAGAGAGATCAGTGAAGCTGAACAAATGTCTATGAAATTTGCTCTTAAAATATTAAGAAGACTTTGCAAAGTTAAACTTGTTGAATCTTTTAGAGGAATCAAAGGAGGATACAAATTAAAAAAGTCTGCAAACGATATAAGCTTGAGAAGTGTAATAGAAGTTATTCAAGGTGATCTTTTTATCAACACAAGTTTAAAGAATGTAAATTCCGCTAAAAAAGTTGAAGCTGACCCAGTAAACTCTTTACTTTATTCTATACAGGAAGAAGTTAAGGCGAAATTGAGCAACACAAGCTTCAAAGATTTAAAAGACGCTTCAGCTGAATAATAGTAATTAATATAATAATATAAAAGTAGATATCTCAAAAGAAAATTGAATAAGTTTTAGAGCTTTGGAAATTAGAGAGATTTGCGTAATTAATGATGCAAGTAAAATGTAAAAAATAGTATGTTTGAGTGAAACGAGTTTACTATTTTTAATTTTATGAGCAAGATTAATAGGAAATCTTTCTACTGGAAAAGCTCTAAAATTATATTTTGACTAATGAGATACCTACTTTTTTATTTTCTTATATATTCTTTTTCATATTCTTTCAGTGATTCAACCGCCTTGTAAGTCAATGGATAAACTCCCATAAGATTGACTATTGTCATAAGTCCCAATCCCAAATCAGCCAGATTCCACACTAAAAAGTTTTGTCTCACTCCTCCAACAAAAAGCATTACCAAAGTAAAAACTTTAAAGGCTTCCTGAAGCCATGGTTTATCATATAAAAAGGCCAGATTAGGTTTAGCATAGAAACTTACACCTAGTATAGTACTAAAGGAAAATAGGAATAATATGACTGCTGTGAATATAACTCCCCAATTTCCCACCTGATATCTAAATGATTCCTGTAGAAGCGTCATTCCTCCAAGTCCTTCTGGAATATCTCCTCTTGATAAAAGTATAACAAAAGCTGTTGCACTGCATATTAATATAGTATCTACAAATACTCCCAAAGCCTGTACCAGCCCCTGCTTCACTGGATGATCTATATCAGCCGCCGCTGCTGCACAAGGAGCAGATCCTGATCCTGCCTCATTAGAAAACAATCCTCTTTTTACTCCCTGCATTACTACAGTTCCAAATGTTCCACCTAAAAATTGTTTTATACCAAAAGCATGTTCAAAAATATCTTTGAGTGTTGCTGGAATCAAAATTATATTTTTCACTATAATGAAAATAACTACAATAAGGTAGATAGCAGCCATTGCTGGAACCATTTTATCCAAGACCTTTACTATCTTATCTCTTCTCCCAAAAAGAACTGCTGCTGCCAATACTACAATCACTATAGATGTAGTTTTTGTGTTTATTCCAAAGGCAGTATTGAAAGATTCTGTTACAGAGTTAGATATTATTTGAAAAACTCCTGCCCAGCATATAAGAGCAAATATTACAAAGAGAACTCCCAGCCATCTTTTATTCAATCCTTTTGTAAGAAAATATGGAGCTCCTCCTCTATATCCACCTTGAGGATCTTTTTCTCTGTATATTAAAGCTATTGTTGACTCTACAAATGCAGTGGCTGAACTCAAAAGAGCAACTATCCACATCCAGAAAACCGACCCCGGTCCTCCTACTGAAACTGCTGCCACTACTCCAGCCAGATTTCCTACTCCTACTCTTGAAGCTGTACTTATACAAAAAGCCTGAAATGAACTTATCCCTTCTCTATTTTTTTTCGTTTTTTTCGTTATGAGAGATATCATATGTCCAAATAATCTGAACTGTACTCCTTTTGTTTTTACAGTAAATATTATTCCACTCACTACTAATATTACTACCAACAAATTTTTATTCCACATAATATTATTCACAAAATTAACTATTGACTCAAAAGAATTCATTTTTCCTCCAATTTTTAAATACAAAAAGAGCCTGATACAAAAATACTTTATATACCTCTGATGTGAATAGATATAAGTAATTTTTGAATTAGACTCTTTTAATTTTTTTACTTTATATTCTCTATTCTACTATCCTACTATTTGAAACTCTTTTATCTTTTCTTCTACTTTTTCAATATCTACTGGGAGAACTTTTACTATATTACCATTTACTCTAACTTCTATCTCTGTTTTCCCTTTTACTTTAGAATATCTTGAAAATAAATCTACTGCAAACTGTTTTTCCTCTTCTGTAAGCTCACCATAACCGAGTATATGAGGCCCTGCTATCTGGCATCCAGTTACATGAAGACTTCCTAGTTCTTTATATTGATCTATCTTATTATTTCCTTCTTCATCTCTTCCAATAAAGAAATATTTTCCCTTATCCAGTCTATAGAATCTCCCTACTTTTAACAAATGGAACAGATATGAATTTTCCTCTTCAAGAAGTCCATCCTTTTCTAATATTTCCAGTCTGTCTGAATAAGCTGGATCTGTCAGAAGACATCCACCACCTGGCGAAGGGTAATCCTCAATTCCATAATATTTCATAAGATCCATCTGTCTTCCTCTGCCTCTTCCTTGAATATCCAGAAGTTGTTCTCTGTCTACCCATCCTTCCAGTTCTGCCTTGCTTGGAGGAAGAAGTTTAGCTGATAATGGTCTTAATACTAAATCATCCATTCCTGAAAGTTTCTTTACTTTTTCTAATGCAGCTGCATTCTGCGACATTGGTCTTTGACCAAGTACTTCTCCAGATATTACAAATTGAGCTCCATATTCTTCTAAAAGCTCCCCTGCTATTTTAAACATCAGAGAATGACAGTCAATACATGGATTCATATTTTTTCCTCTTCCATATACTGGGTTTTTTAATATTTCTGTATGTCTGCTTTTAAAATCTATATATTCTAATTTTATTCCAAGCTGCTCTGCCATTTTTTCTGCTTTTTCATTTTTACCGCCAAAAAAATGCGAAACAAAGTTCAGGGCTACAACCTCTACTCCCTGATCTTTTACAACTTTTACAGCAAGTGCACTATCCAGCCCTCCTGAAAAAAGAGCCAATGCCTTTATCTTTTTTTCCACTTCTATTTTTCCTCTCTTCCAAAATCTAAAATTGTTCTTCCTTTACTGTCCTTTTTCCCTTCATAGTATACTTTCATACTTTTAGGAACAGCAGTATATACTTTTTTACTAATCTCAATAAAGCTGGCACCTTTTATGCTCATAGCCCCTGCTAGGAAATCCATCAATCTTTGAGCTGTAGGAAGATCAAGATATTCAAGATTTAAAGT
The DNA here is from genome assembly GCF_003019675.1 of Fusobacterium ulcerans. Taxonomy (NCBI): domain Bacteria; kingdom Fusobacteriati; phylum Fusobacteriota; class Fusobacteriia; order Fusobacteriales; family Fusobacteriaceae; genus Fusobacterium; species Fusobacterium ulcerans. The sequence goes on from NZ_CP028105.1 coordinate 121,142, forward strand.
TACCATTTTATCACTTTTTATGTATGTAGCTATTTTTTTACAATCAGCAAAAGTCTTAGGATCCACGAATATAGTCTGATAGTTTCCACTTGCATTCAATTCTGCTTCAAGACTTGAAGATGACTTCCCATATCCACCTAAATTTAATGGAGTGCTTTCTTTTGGAGTAGATGTTTCAACTTCCTTTCCATTAGAATTTACTTCAATTATTCCAGTTTCATCTAAACCTTCTAATCCTTCCATATCGTCTATTTCATTTGTTTCAGGATTATCTATCCCTAAAAGTTCTTTTAAGTCCTGAAAAACTTTAAAAGAGTTTTTTCCGCCTTCTTTTTTCTTCATTATATTAAAACCTCCTATTGAAAAATCTTTCTGCCTACTCTTATCAATGTTGCCCCTTCTTCTAATGCTATCTTGTAGTCGTTAGTCATTCCCATAGAAAGTTCAACCAATTTTCCTTTAAACCATTTTTCATTCAATTCATCTTTTATTTCTCTTAATCTTTTAAATACACTTCTCAACAGCTCTTCATCTTCAACAAATGGAGCCATAGTCATAAGTCCAATTATATTTATATTTTTCAGTTCCATCAACTGAGGAAGTTCTTTGTACAGCTCTTCCAAATCATATCCTTCCTTGCTCTCTTCTCCAGCTATATTTATTTCAAGAAGAACATCAATGACCCTGTTATACTGCTCTGCTCTCTTATCTATCTCCTGAGCAAGAGAGAGTTTATTTACTGAATGTATCATTTTTACATACTCAGCAATATACTTAACTTTATTTTTTTGAAGATTTCCAATGAAATGCCATTCTACATCTTTTATTCCCATTTCATTAAATTTTTCCTGTTTATCCTTCATAACCTGAGCTTTGTTTTCTCCAAAAACTTTTACTCCGCAATCTATTATTGGAAGCATCTCTTCTGGCCCTACATATTTTGTAACAGCTATAAATCTTGACTTTTCAGGATTTAATGAGTGCTTTTTTATATCCTCTTCTATTTCTGAAATATTCTTTTTTATGTCACCCATTATTTTTTCAACTCCTTATATAAATTCATCTAATACATCATTTGCAACCATAAGTCCTTTTCTGGTCAAAATGAAATATTCACCTTTTTTTGTAAGATAACCTCGTTTTTCAAGAGATACACACTTCTCTATATACTCCCCTTCTGGCTTAACTCCTTTTTTTAAAAGTCTAAACCCAAGAATATATTTATATTCCTCTCTTTCTTTTAAAGTTACCATTTCTTTTTCCATAATAGGTTTTACTCTACTTTCTATACTATCATAATATTCTAAAAATTTCATCTGATTTTTATATCTTATATCATTAATATATCCAGAAGCTCCTAATCCTATTCCTAGATACTCTTTATTTTCCCAGTATTTTGTGTTATGGACAGCTTCTTTTTCAGGCAGAGAAAAATTAGATATTTCATAATGAATATATCCTGCCTCTTCAGCTGTATCTATTATTTTTTCAAACATATCTGCTTCTATTTCATTTTCAGTTTCTCTTAGAAGCCCTTTCTTCAGTTTTTCAAAAAATACAGTTCCTTCCTCCCAGATAAGTGAATAAATAGAAAAATGTTCTGGCTTCATACTTAATAGTTTTTTCAAATCATTTTCTACTTCTTCCACACTCTGACCTGGCAATGAAAACATCAGATCGAGACTTATATTTTCAAAACCTGCTTTTCTTGCATTGTAATAGGTTTCTATTCCTTCTTCTGAAGAATGCATCCTTCCAAGTATTCTCAAATATTTTTCATCAAATGACTGTATTCCTATACTCAGTCTGTTTATTCCGATTTTTTTTAATTGGACAAGTTTATCATAATCTACAGTCTTAGGATTTACTTCAAGAGTTACCTCTGCTCCCTCTTCTATATCCAGTTTTTCCAATATTCTTTCTATATCTTCCAAATCTAAAAGAGAGGGGGTACCACCCCCGAAATAAACTGTATTGTATTTATATGAAGGATATAGTTCCATCTCCTTCAGCAAATAATCTACATATTTTTTTCTGCTCTCTTTATCAGATTTGAATGATAGGAAATCGCAGTAATTACATTTGTTTAAACAGAAAGGAATATGTATATATATCCCATCTACCATTGATTTTCCTCCATTTACATTATAATTATAGTGAATCTACATAAGCTTGGAATCCAGCTTTTACCTCTTCAAGCTTAGCTAATGATTTTTCTTTAGTTGAATCTACAACACAGATATAATATTTGATTTTTGGTTCAGTTCCAGAAGGTCTTGCTGTTACACAAGTTCCGTCTTCAAGTATGAATTGGATAACATCTGATTTAGGCAGATCTATTTTTGAAGTTTCTCCAGTTTTCATATTTTTTTCTACTTGAAGTTTAAAATCTTTGTAGCATTCAACTTTTCTTCCAGCTACTTCTGTATGTTCATGTGTTCTTAGGTTCTCCATTATTCTTCCGATTTCTTCCAATCCATCTTTACCTTGTTTAGTGATAGCAACTGTTTCTTCAACAAACCATCCATATTTATCATATAGTTTATTTAATTCTTTATATACAGTTGTCCCAATACTATTATAGTAAGCAGCCATTTCAGATATCATCAAAGTAGCTACTACAGCATCTTTATCTCTTACATGTGTACCAACTAAATATCCTATAGACTCTTCAAATCCAAACAGGAAAGTTCCATCTAATTCTTTAGTTTCAAACTGTCTGATTTTTTCTCCTATGTATTTGAATCCAGTAAGTGTTCTGTATAGTTTTATTCCTTTGTCTTTAGCTATTACATCAAGCATAGGAGTAGAAACTATTGTAGATATTACAGCTCCATTAGCTGGTATATTCTTATTCATCTCTAATAGATAGTTCATTAAAAGAACCCCTATTTGATTTCCATTAGGATATACCCAGTTTCCTTCATTATCTCTAATTGCCATACCAGTTCTGTCAGCATCAGGATCGTTAGCAAGACAGATATCTGCTCCTATTTTATCAGCAAGCTCTGTACTTAATTTAAATACTGCTTTATCTTCTGGATTGGCATATGGACAAGTTGAGAACAGTCCATCAGGCATTTCCTGCTCAGGTACTGTATATACAGAATCAAATCCCATTTCTTTCAATACTCTCTGCACTGCCACTCTACCAGTTCCATGAAGTGGAGAATAAACTATTTTAAAGTCTTTCTTTCCAGGAATATCTCTGTTGATAGCTTGTTTTTCTACCTCTTCAACAAATCTGTCATCTATTTCTTTACCTATATATTCCAGCAACCCTTTAGCTTTTGCCTCATCTTCTGAGATCATTTTTATATCTTTAAATATATCTACATTATTTACTTCATTTACTATACCGCTTGCCTGAGGTTCTACTATTTGTGCTCCATCTTCCCAGTATACTTTATATCCATTATATTCCTGTGGATTATGAGAAGCTGTTACCATTACCCCTGCCTGAGCTTTTAATTCTCTTGTAGCAAATGAAAGTTCTGGTGTTGATCTCAATGATGTGAAAAGATAAGCTTTTATTCCATTTCCTGCCAAAACAAGTGCTGTATTTAATGCATACTCAACAGAACCTATTCTACAATCATAAGCTATGGCAACTCCTTTTTTCTTTCCAGTTTCTCCTGTACTTTCTATTATATAATTAGCAAGCCCCTGAGTTGCTTTTCTTATATTATATTTATTAATTCTGTTTTTCCCTATTCCTCTTACTCCTCTCATTCCAGCAGTACCAAAGCTTAGGTCAGTATAGAATCTGCTTTCTATTTCTATATCATTTCCTTTTATGCTCATCAATTCCTCTCTATCTTCTTTATCAAGATAGTCCGAAGCCATCCACATTTCATATCTTTCTAAAATTTCTTTTTCCATACCCATCCCTCCAAATATCTTAAATTTTTCATTCTATTTAAAAAGTATTCTATAATTACATATTATACCTCATTTGAACCTTATTTAGAAAATATTTTTAAAATATTTTAAAAAATATTTTCTTTTTTCTCTTCTTTGGTGTTTCATTTTTTTAGACAAATGACTTATAAATATACAAAACATTTATAAAATTTAACTTTATTTAAAATTAATATATTTTATATATTTGAAGTATATATAAAATTTGTGGTATATTAATTCTTGTAGTATATTTTATATATGATTAGAATATAATTTTTTTTACGGTATAAAATAATGAATATTTTCAAGGAGGACACAAAAATGATATTAAATCTTACCACTATTCAGACTATGGCATTAGCTGTCTTAGTTCTTTATTTGGGAAAATTTATCAACAACACTTTCAAATTTCTAAAAGAAAACTGTATCCCTGATGCAGTTACAGGAGGGACTATATTCTCTATACTGACTTTGATAGGACATGAAACTGGTATTTTTTCTTTTATATTTGAAGATACATTGAGAGAAGTTTTCATGATAGCTTTCTTTACAACAGTTGGTTTTTCTGCAAGTATAAAGTTATTGAAAAAAGCTGGAATCCCTGTTCTAATGTTCCTGCTGGCAGCTGTAGGACTTGCTGTTCTGCAAAATGTCTTTGGAGTAGCAATGGCTAAATTCCTTCACATAAATCTTCTTATCGGACTTGCTACTGGTTCACTTGCTACTACTGGAGGTCCTGGTACTGCTGGAGCTTTTGGTCCTATCATAGAACAGTTTGGTGCTCAGGGAGCAACTATGGTAGCTATGGCAACTGCTACTTACGCCCTTATTGCAGGAAGCATAATTGCTGGTCCTATATGTAAAAGACTTATAAAGAAGCATGAGCTGCTTGAAAAGAAAAATGGTAACTCTACATTTGAAAATTCTGGAAGCAAAAGTGAGTTTCTTTCAGCTAAAAGAGTTCTTCCAACTGGTTTCCAAATAGTTATAGCTATGGGAGCTGGAAGCCTTATTTCAAATTTCCTAAGCAGCTTAGGTTTAGTACTTCCACCATATATAGGAGCAATGTTTGCAGCTTCTATTATGAGAAATATGTCAGATTACTCTGGAAAGTTTGAAATTGACTTGGATATTATCTCTATTATTGGAAGTTTTACTCTTGCCATGTTCCTTTCAATGACTCTTATGAGTTTTAAATTATGGGAATTAAAAGAATTAGCTCTTCCATTAATTCTTATGCTTGTTGGACAGACTATTCTTATGGGTGCATTTGCATACTTTGTCACTTTCAATATCACTGGAAGAGATTATGATGCTGCTGTTATGACAGGAGGGCACTGTGGATGTGGATTTGGTACTACTCCAAAAGCTCTTGCAAATATGGAAGCTCTTACAGAAAAATATCTTCCATCACCTAAAGCATTTTTCGTTATCCCTATTGTTGGTGGACTATTTATAGATTTCTTTAACGCTGCTATTATCACATTTTTTATAAATCTGGTTAAATAATTCCCCCCCTTTTAACCAAATCCCAAAAAACCCTCTCCAAAGATCATTGATCTATGAAGAGGGTTTTTATTATAAGTTATTAATTATTACATCATTCCCGGCATCATACCTGGATTACCCATTTCTGGTTCTTTTGCTTCTTTTTTAGTAGCAACTAATACTTCTGTTGTAAGTATTAAAGCTGATACTGATGCAGCGTTTTGTATTGCTGATCTAGTTACTTTAGCTGGATCTATGATTCCTGCTTCTACCATATTTACATATTTTTCTGTTGCAGCATTAAATCCAAATCCTTCTTCCATTTCTCTTACTTTTTCTACAACAACTGCTCCATCTACTCCAGCATTTTCTGCTATCTGTCTCAATGGTGAAGTCAATGCTTTTTTAACTATTTCTACTCCGATACCTTCTTCTCCTTCAAGTTTGAAGTTTTCCATAGCTTTTACAATCTCTAACAGGATAGTTCCTCCACCAGGCACTATTCCTTCTTCTACTGCTGCTCTTGTTGCATTTAGAGCATCTTCTATTCTCAATTTTTTATCTTTCATTTCTGTTTCAGTAGCTGCTCCTACTTTGATTACTGCTACTCCGCCAGATAATTTTGCCAATCTTTCCTGTAATTTTTCTTTATCATAATCAGAAGTTGTAGCTTCTATTTGATTTTTAATAGAATTTACTCTTCCTTTGATATCTTCGCTTGTTCCCATTCCGTCTACTACTACAGTCATATCTTTTGTTACTTTTACTTTTTTAGCTCTTCCCAATTGACTGATAGTTGTTTCTTCAAGTTTCATTCCTTTTTCTTCAGAAATTACTTCTCCTCCAGTAAGCACTGCTATATCTTCCAACATAGCTTTTCTTCTGTCTCCAAATGCTGGGGCTTTTACAGCTACAACATTTAATGTTCCTCTTAATTTATTGATTACAAGTGTAGTAAGTGCTTCTCCTTCAAGTTCATCAGCAATTATCAATACTGGTCTTGAAGCTTGTACTGTTTCTTCCAATACAGGAAGTATATCTTTCATACTTGATATTTTTTTATCTGTTATAAGGATAAATGGATTATCAAGTTCAGCTGTCATTCTCTCTGTATCTGTTACCATGTATGGAGAAATATATCCTTTATCAAACTGCATTCCCTCTACAACTTCTAATGTTGTTTCAAGAGATTTTGCTTCTTCTACAGTTATAACTCCTGTTTCTCCTACTTTCTCCATAGCCTGAGCTATAAGTTTTCCAATCTCTTCATCTCCTGCTGATACAGAAGCTACCTGAGCTATCTCATCATTAGATTGAATTTTTTTAGATCTTGCTTTAAGATGTTCTATAACCTCTTTAGTTGCTTTGTCTATTCCTTTTTTGATAAACATAGGATTAGCTCCTGCACTTACCATTTTCAATCCTTCTTTAACTATTGCCTGAGCCAGTATAGTAGCTGTTGTAGTTCCATCTCCAGCTACATCATTTGATTTAGTAGCTACTTCTTTCACTAATTGAGCTCCCATATTCTCAAATGGATCTTCCAATTCTATTTCTTTAGCTATTGATACTCCATCATTTGTAATAAGAGGCGATCCATAGCTTTTTTCAAGAACAACATTTCTTCCTCTTGGTCCTAATGTTACTTTTACTGCATCTGCTAATATATTTACACCTTTTTCAAGTTTTTTTCTTGCTTCTTCGTCAAATTTTAATATTTTTGCCATTGTGTTTCCCTCCTGATTATTCAATTACTGCTAAGACATCTTCTATATTTAAAATGAGATATTTCTCTTCTCCATCCTTTATCTCAGTTCCAGAAAATTTAGCATAAACTACCTTTTCTCCAACTTTGATATCAGATAATTTTTCTCCCTTTCCTACTGCGACAACTTCTCCTAAATTAGGTTTTTCCTTGTCTCCAGTTCCTGGAAGAATAATTCCGCTTGCAGTTTTTTCTTCCACTTTTACAAGTTTAATTAAAACTCTCTCTCCTATAGGTCTGATATTCACAACATATCCCTCCATTCATTATTTTTTTATTAGCACTCATTGATAACGAGTGCTAGTTTTTACATATACATATTAAAACATTTGTTTTTCTCTGTCAATACTTTTTTTCAATTTTTTATTTTCTTTTTATGACTCTTGTATTTTAAATTTTTTATTGATAAAATATCTAAATAGCATATTTATCTTGGGAGGATTCATGCAAAAAGAAAAAGTAGATTTATCAGAATTTTATAGAAGTTTCCTTACTATAGGAATACCTTTAATGATACAGCAGCTCATATCTTCTTCATTAAATTTTATTGATAATCTTATGATAGGAAGGTTAGGAACTGAATTTATTGCCGCTGTGGGATTTGCCAACAGTGTTTACAGGATATTGGACCTTTTTTTATTTGGTCTGTGCAGTGGAATGGGAGTATTCATAGCTCAATATTTTGGAAAGAAAAATTTTGAAATGATAAGAAGAATACTAGGTAAACTGGTGTTAGCTGGTATTACTCTTTCACTTATTTTCTCTATCATCACTTTTATAGGTGCTGAAAAAATAATTGGAATCTTTACTAAAGAGCCTCAGGTATTGGCTATTGGTGTTTCATATATAAGAAGAGCTCTATTTTCATATACATTCTATGCAATTTCCTTCAGTGTAGGATTTTGCCTGAGAGCTATGGGGCTTACTAGAATCCCTATGATCTCTGCATCCATTGGAGTTACTGCAAATACATTTTTCAACTATTGCCTTATCTATGGAAATTTTGGATTTCCTCGTTTAGAAGAAAGAGGAGCTGCAATAGCTACTGTTATGGCTAGAATGCTTGAACTCTCTACTATTTTATTTATAGTTTATAAAAAAGATTTTAATCTGAAAGGGAATCTTCAATCATATTTGAATCTGCCTAAAGCTCTTATGAAAGAAATAATCAAAATATCTACTCCTATTTTTCTTACAGAAATGCTGTGGATACTTGGAGTGGTTTCTCTTTCAGTTGCATATTCAAGACTTGGAACTACACAAGCTGCCTGTGTACAGATAGCTGATATCATCACTGCTATTTCATCAGTATTATTCATGGGAATATCTAATTCAGCTTCTGTTATAATCGGACATACTATTGGTAAGGGAGATAAAAATAAAGTTATTGCTTATTCAAGAAAAATATTACAGATAGCTTTTGGAATGGCTATTGTTAGTCTGATGCTCGTTCAAGGGCTGACTAATACCATTGTTTCATTATATCATCTTCCACCAGAAACTCACATAATGGCTGTAAGAACTATGAGAACTGTAGGTATGTTTGTTTTCTTAAAAATGATTAACTGGACTTTGCTGATAGGACTATTCAGAGCAGGGGGAGATACAAAAGTAGCATTCTGTCTGGATATATTTCCTCTCTGGTTTTATGCTGTCCCAGTAGCTTTTATTGGAGCATATTACAAAGTCCCAGTATATATCCTTGTTGGAGTAGCTGATTTTTCTGAAGTTATAAAATTGATTTCTTCATTATTCAGATACAAGACTTTAAAATGGATAAAAGATGTTACAGTATAGGAGAAAAAATGATAGATAAAGAATTTACAGAAGATATATACGACATAGAACAGGAACCTCTAGATTTAAATATTTCAACTTTTGGGAAATACTTCCCAGCTAAAAGTTTAGAAAAAGTTCTTGGAGATTCTCTTTATGATAATTATTTCAGTGAAAATAGAATATGGAAAGATGAAATTTTACTTGATTATATAAAAGCTAGAATAGAAAAGATAAAACAGCAGAAATCTTTAGATAAAGAAGATAATATAATCTTGAAACTCTTTGAAGTATTTGAGCTTATGTATGAAGCTGAAAAAAATACTGATGAAGATTTTACAATGCAATATCTAGACCTTTATGATGAAAAAGAAATCCTACTTAAATTGATGATGATGATAGAAAAGAAATTTAAGGATTCTCTTGATACAGCCCTTGACCTTATTATTGGGCAATCTTTTTCTGATATTAATGAGGAATAAAAAAAGACTGCCTTCATAATTTGAGGGTAGTCTTTTATTTTGGGTTTTATTTTCACAACTCTTCATTATCTTCTTTTATAATTCCTATAAGCGTCAGTATAAAAAGATAGATAAAATAAAATGGTAAAAATAAACAATATAATATTTTTCTCATTTTCTCTCCCCAGAACTCATCTACCAGCTCTATTTTATCGAGTTATTCTTTTCTTTCCATATTTTGAGTAATTTATAAGTTGAAAGATAATTCTGGATTATATTTACTTTTAGCTTCTTTTTTTTTATTTTACTTTTCCAACTTTACTTAAATGCTTTATTTCTTCTTTTATGTTTCTGTGCTGAAGCTCCTTTACATCTACATTGTAGGACTTAAACATCACTTCTAAAATTATCCCCATAGCTAAGGCTGTAACTATTGTTCCAAGCCCAAGTTCTCCTCCTAAAAGCCATCCTAGAGAAAATGCAATTACTTCTATAACATTTTTTATCAGTCCAACAGAGTATTTTGTCCTCTTGGTAAGTATCTGCATAAATCCATCTCTTGGTCCACATCCCATTCCCTGAACCATATACAGAAAAATTCCATAGCTATAAATGAATATTCCAACTAACAGCATAACCACTTTTAATACCAATGAATCTGTAACAGGAAGGAAATCTAAATATAGTATCAGGTCCATAAAAACTCCTATTGACATAAAATTCAATACTGTACCCAATCCTATAGGCTGACCTAAAAATATATCCAGCACCACTATCATCAATCCTAATCCTATACTTGCCTGTCCTATTGTTATTCCTAAAGTTTTAGATAATCCCTGATGAAGCACATCCCATGGAGATAACCCAAGGTCTGCTTTTAAAATTATCATGCACCCAAGTGCACAGGCAAATAATCCAATAAATAGTTTTGTAAATCTTATGATCTCTTTTTTCATTTTCTCCCCCTGAATGAATATCACTCCACAACAATATCTTTATCTTACTACATATTTTCTTTTATTTCTATGGTTTTTAAATTTATTTTTTATTTTAAATTTTTCTTTAATTATCATCAAATAAGTATGCAACTTTGTTTTACATATGTTATAATTAAAATAGATTTTTATGGAGGTGTGGTTTTATGAAAAAAATGGATAGTGTATTCTTCCTATAGTAGGAAGGTACTCTTAAACCTTTCTATTATGGGTTTCTAAGAAAATAAAAACTTAAATAATAGTAAAGGAGATAAAAATGAATAATTATAGAGTTATATCTGTAGGAAAAAATATATACAAAATTTCAAATGGAACTGAGGAAATCAATGCTGTAATCACTGGAAAAATGGCATATGAAAAAGTGTTTCCAGTAGTGGGAGACTATGTTGTTGTAAGTGAGGAAAAACAAATAATTGATATTCTTCCAAGAAAAACAAAATTATCCAGAAAAGCTGCTGGAAAAGATATGAGAGAACAGGTCATAGTCAGTAATATTGACTATATTTTTATAGTTACTTCTTTAAATAAAGATTTTAATATAAAAAGATTGGAAAGATATCTCACTCTGGTATATGATTCTGGTGCTGCTCCAGCTTTTATTCTGACTAAAGCTGATTTAGAAGATAATATTTCTGAAAAAGTATCTGAATTGGAATCTATAGCTTTTGGAGTTCCCATTCATGTAGTTTCATCTTATGAAGAAAAAGGTATTGATGAAGTTAAAAGTTATCTAAAAGATAATATCACTATCGCTTTAATAGGTTCTTCTGGAGTTGGCAAATCAACTCTTATCAATAAGCTAATTGGAGAAGATATCATCAAAACATTAAGCATAAGGGAATCTGACGCTAAAGGAAGACATACTACTACAAGCAGAGAGATATTTAAAGTTGGAAATGGTTTCATAATAGATACTCCCGGTATGAGAGAACTTCAAATTTGGAACGGAGATACTGATACTGCTTTTAAAGATGTCGAAGAACTTGCTCTTCAATGTAGATTCAGCGACTGTACTCATACTTCTGAACCTGGATGTGCTGTAATCAAAGCTGTTGAATCAGGAGAAATTTCTCAGGAAAGGCTGGATAACTACTTCAAATTAAAAAAAGAAATAGTTAATACTCAAAACAAACTTTTACATGGACATAAATTTATGGAAAAAGAAAAAGTAAAAAATATGATGGGATCATTAAGTGCAAGAAAAAAGCTTAGTAATAAGTAGCTTCCCACTTATACAATATCTGCCTTTTATTTTTGACATAGTAAATATCCTGTGTTAGAATACAGATACCCCTAGCAGTATAAAGGATGGTGTAAAAATGAAAAAATGTATGGACTCTAAGACTCTTCATGTAAGAATAAAAAAAATCATTGGGCAGTTAAATGCTATAGATAAAATGATTGATGAAGATATTCCATGTGAAGATGTTCTTATTCAAGTAAATGCTACCAAAAGTGCATTACATAAAGTAGGGCAGGTAATATTGGAAGGGCATTTGAATCATTGTGTTCGTGAAGGAATTGAACATGGAGATTCAGAAAAAACTATTGAAAAATTTACTAAAGCTATTGAGCAGTTTTCAAGAATGTAGCTACTAAAAAATTTAAAAGAAAAAGAGGATTCCTCTAAGGAGAAAAGTATTGAATCTAATTTCCTTGAAGATATCCTCTTTTTTAATTCAGACAGATTTTTTACTGTCTTATTTTATCTTAATAGTTTTCAGCTTTTCTTTCAAAGTAAGCTTTAGCAAATCCACAAGTTGGACAGCTTTCAGGAGCTTCAGCACCATAATGTACATGTCCGCACTGTCTGCACATCCATTTAGTTTCTCCCTCATTTTTGAATACAAGGTTTTTCTCAACATTAGCAAGAAGTTTTAAGTATCTTTCTTCATGCTCTTTTTCTACTCTAGCTACATTTTCAAATTTAACAGCTAACTCTTCAAATCCTTCTTCTCTTGCTTCTTTAGCCATACGAGCATACATATCTGTCCACTCGCCATTTTCTCCCTCAGCAGCAGTTTTTAAGTTTTCAGCTGTATTTCCAAGTCCGTGGAATTCTTCATACCACATTTTAGCATGTTGGCTCTCTTGCTCAGAAGTTTCCATAAATATAGCAGCTATTTGTTCAAATCCTTCTCTTTGTGCTACTTGTGAGAAATATTTATATTTGTTTCTAGCTTGTGATTCTCCAGAAAAAGCTTCCATAAGATTTTTCTCAGTTTTAGTTCCTGCATATTTGCTTCCAGAAGCTTTCTCTTCTTCTACTAAAACAAATTTGTCTGCCCCTTGTTTACATACTGGGCACTTTTCAGGTGCAGTTTCCCCTTCATGAATATATCCACATACTGTACATCTAAATTTTTTCATACTATCCTCTCCTTTTCCTAATTCTTTACTTCTATCATAATATTGAGTATGCAGCATTTCTTCTGCCAGCTCACTCAATGGATGACCATAAAATTCTTTGTATAACGCTATTATTTCACTATTTTCATGACTGCTTCTTATTGGTGTAAGTGTATCTTTTTTATATAGGCTGTCTATTCTTTTCTGATTTATCTCATCTCTTTCTGCATCGAGATCTTTAGGCTGACCTCCTCCACCAATACATCCACCTGGACAAGTCATCACTTCTATAAAATGATATGATTTCTCACCATTTTTAACTTTCTCTATAACCTTATCTGCATTCTCTGTACCATATATTACTGCTACATTTACAGTTAAGTCTCCAACCTTTATTCCAGCTTCTTTTATTCCTCCCATTCCACGAACTTCTTTTAATTCGAATAAGTCAGCAGGTGCTTTTTCATGAGTAACATACTCATAAGCTGTACGAAGTGCTGCTTCCATTACTCCACCTGTGTTTCCGAATATTATTCCTGCTCCTGTAGATTCTCCCATCACTTTATCAAATGATGATTCTTCTAAAGCTTTAAAATCCACTCCTGCTTCTTTAGCCCAAAGAGCCAGCTCTCTTGTAGTGATTACATAATCCATATCACGCATATCTTCTATTCCAAGTTTTTTACCAGCATCTTTCATTTCATCTCTGCGAATTTCAAACTTTTTCGCTGTACATGGCGTTACAGCTACATTTACTATTTTTTCAGGGTCAATATTCATCTTTTTAGCAAAATAAGTTTTTATAGTTGGACCCTGCATTCCAATAGGGCTCTTTGCAGTAGACAGATTAGGCAGTATTTCTGGATGATAGATCTCTGCATATTTTACCCATGCTGGACAGCAGCTTGTAAACTGCGGCAAAGGTTTGCTTCCAGTAGTTATTCTTTGAATAAGTTCGCTTGCTTCCTCCACTATAGTAAGGTCGGCTGCAAAGTTAGTATCAAGAATATAGTTTCCTCCCAATGCTCTCAAAAGAGATACCATCTTTCCTTCTACTAAGCTCCCTTTCTCCATTCCAAATTCTTCACCCAAGGCTACTCTTACTGAAGGAGAAGTTGAAAAAATAACTATCTTATCTTTGTTTTTTACTGCTTCAGCAATCTGCTGATACTCGTATTTTTCTGTGATACTGCTTGCTGGACATACATTAGCACATTGACCACAGTTAATACAAACAGCTGTATCATTTGTATCTTTCAAACTGTATGTTCCATGTACACCTATGTAATCACGGCATATATCTCTGCACATACCACACTTAATACATTTTTCTTCAAAACGCATAATTGACGGATTATCAAGCTCAATAGGAACTCTGATATCCATTGATAAGTGTTTACTCACGGCATTTCCTCCTAAAATTACATTTTTTCTTACATTTTTTTCTTACACTCTTTACATATTCCTACAAACTCTAAATTATGACTTTCTATTAAAAACCCATCTTCATCTTCGTGATTGATAATCTCGTGATAAGGATAAGTACTGTCAATTATTTTTCCACAGATTTTACATCTCAAATGATAATGTTTTTCTGTATGAGGATCATATCTGTCCTCTCCATCTGGAGAACTTATCTTAGTAATTATTCCATCTTTTTCAGCTTCATTCAATACTCTGAAAACAGTGGCTCTACTTACTTTATATCCTCTTTTTTCCAGTTCTTCCATTAATACAGCAGCAGTAGGATGGTTGTCTAGTTCTTTTATTACTTCAAATATAGCTTTTTTTTGCGGTGTATTCCTTTTCATCCTAACACCTCCTTATTAATACTTAGTCTCAATAAGATAATAATATATTTTTTATAAAAAATCAAGCTTTTTTTTCGTCTTTATACAAGAGTATGGATTATATTTTTATTCCAACCAAAGAAAATACTGGAAAAGAATCAATTTATATTTAAATAATTTTTTTATTTTTTTCTTGACTTCATATACCCCTATAGGTATAATTATACCCATAGGGGTATATTGCTTTTATATCCAATTTTTAATTATTTAAAGGAGGAGTTTATGTATTTTACTATTTTCATGATCATAGCTGGTTTTTGTCTTCTGCTTGCTGGACTTCATTTTTTCATCAAAGAAAAGCACGATAAAGACAGTAGAAAAGTTTATGGAAGTATGACTTTGATAGGAGCAATTATAGTTATAATCAATATTTTTAAAATTTAATTTATAAAATTTAAGGGGGAAATACTTTGGAAAAAGCAGAAGAATTTTTAAGCAGTATTCCTATGACAATCATAGGAGGAATATTTTTAGGAATAAGTCTTGTTTGTATGCTTATGGGGATAGAACTTCCTGTAAATCCAGCATGGGTACCAATAATAATATCTGGTATTCCTATCTTATATGGAGCTTTAACAGCTCTTTTTTGTGAAAAAACTATTTCATCTGAACTTTTAGTCTCTACTGCAATAGTTGCATCTGTTGCAATAGGAGAGATATTTGCAGCTGGGGAAATTGCCTTTATTATGGCAATAGGGGAAATACTGGAAGATATTACTGTAAACAGAGCAAAAAAAGGTATCAGCCAGCTTATTAAATTATCCCCTCAACAGGGACGTAAAATAATAAAAGAAAATGAAAAAACAACAGAAAAAATTGTTCCAATTGAGGAAATATACAAAGATGATATATTGAGAGTACTCCCAGGAGAAATGATTCCTGTAGATGGAAAAATAATTTTTGGAAATTCATCTGTTGACCAGTCTATAATGACAGGGGAATCACTTCCTATAGATAAAACTATTGGAGATGAAGTTTTTTGCGGTACTGTAAACTGTGACGGCTCTATTGATATCATAGCCACTAAAATTGGAGAAGATTCTTCTCTTCAAAAACTTATAAGAATGGTAAAAGAAGCTGAAGAAAACAAAGCTCCAATGCAGAGAATCGTTGATAAATGGGCTGGTTGGCTAGTTCCAGCAGCTTTAATTATAGCTGTTGCAGCATATTTCATCACATCTGATATTATTAGAGCAGTTACTGTTTTAGTTGTTTTCTGTCCTTGTGCTCTGGCTCTTGCCACTCCTACATCTATCATGGCAGCTGTGGGACAGGCTGCTAAAAATGGAGTTTTAATAAAATCTGGAGAAGCACTGGAAAAAATGGGAAAAGTCAACTGTATTGCCTTTGATAAAACAGGTACGCTTACCTTTGGAAAGTTGAAAATAAGTGATATTATAACAACTTCTTCAGCAACAGAAAATGAATTATTAAAACTGGCTTGTTCTTCTGAAAAAAGGTCTGAACACCCATTGGGAAAAGCTATTGTGGAACATGGAAAAAAACAGAATGTAGAATTTCTGGAAATGGAAGACTTCAAAATGATTCCGGGAAAAGGGATTGCAGCAAAAATTGAAAATAATGAGATATATTGTGGAAACAGCAGATTTCTTCAAGAACAGGGAATAATTTTAGATGAAAATATTGAAAGTATTCTGGAAAATCTTCGTAAACAGGGAAAAGTATCAATATTAGTAGGAAAAAATAGAGAATGTATAGGTGTAATAGCTCTATCAGATACTATTCGCCCTACTGCTAAAGAAATAGTAGTAAAATTGAAAAATATGGGAACAAGGGTAGTTCTTCTTACAGGAGATCACAAACAGACAGCAGATTATTTTGCTGAAGAGGTAGGAATTGAAAATGTATATTCTGAGCTTCTTCCAGCTGAAAAAGTTACATATATAAAAAAATTGGAAGAAGATGGAAATAAAGTCTGTATGATAGGAGATGGAGTAAATGATGCTCCTGCTCTGAAAACTGCTGATGTAGGAGTATCTATGGCAAGTATGGGAACTGATATTGCTGTTGAAGCTTCTGATATTGCTCTTATGGGAGATAATATAGAAAAAATTCCATATCTGAAAAAATTATCTACAGCCACTATAAAAACTATAAAATTCAACATCACTGCTTCTATGGTTATAAATCTTGCAGCAATTATTTTATCTGTTATGGGACTGCTGAATCCTATCACTGGGGCTCTTGTGCATAATGTAGGATCTGTTCTTGTAGTATTAAATGCTGCTCTCCTTTATGATCGTAAATTTGCATAAGATTTAAAAATATTAGAAATATCAACAAGCTGATTTAAAAGTTAGAATGAATTTTAAATATTTGAAAATTGAGAGGTTTTAAAATTTTCTCCTCTTTATATTGAAAAATTATTAAAATAATATTCAGACTTATGAATCAGCCTTTTTTATAATCTATCCAAGTATAAAAATATTCCAGATAAATATTTTTTGTTAATTGTATGTAAAAAAAATTGATTTTTTTTGTATTTTAATATATTATCCTCTTGTATAGCAAATAAATTTCAATAAGAGGTGAAAAATGAATGTCAGAAAACAAATAAACAAAGAAGTCGTTATTACTATTATTCTTTATTTAATATATTTTATATGGTGGTATTTCTGGGGATATATTGATGAAAATATTCCCCCTTCAGAATATAAATTTATTTTAGGGTTGCCTAGATGGTTTTTTTATTCATGTGTTGTTGGACTGTTTCTCATTAACATACTTGTTTTTTTAGCAGTAAAATTTTTCTTTAAAGATATTGATTTAAATCAGGAGGAAGAATAATGATAATAATTCCAATAATAATCTACATTTTAGTTATTCTTCTTATAGCATGGAAAATGGGAAAATACAAAAATGAAAGTGGAAAGTTTATAGAGGAATACTTTATTGGAAGCAGGAGCATGGGAGGTCTTGTTCTTGCTATGACTCTTATCAGTTCCTATGTAGGAGCCAGCTCTTTTATAGGCGGTCCCGGAATAGCATATAAATTAGGGCTCAGCTGGGTATTTCTTGCCTGTATTCAAGTTCCTACTGCTTTTCTCACTCTTGGAGTATTGGGAAAAAAACTTGCCATTATATCAAGAAAAATAAATGGTGTCACTATAACAGATTTTTTAAGAGCAAGATATGAAAGCAACCTTGTTATTATTCTCTCATCTCTTATGATGCTCATATTTTTCATCGGAACTATTGTAGCTCAATTTGTAGGAGGAGCCAGATTATTTGAAAGTGTAACAGGATATTCCTATACTCTTGGACTTATAATATTTTCTGCTGTAGTAATTATCTATACAACTTTTGGAGGATTTCGTGCTGTAACTATAACAGATGCCATACAGGGAATAGTCATGCTTCTTGCTACTGGGCTTTTATTTGTGATAATCCTGAATAAAGGCGGTGGCATGGAAAACATCATGAAGAAAGTTCTTGAAACTAATCCTTCTCTCCTGACTCCTGATGGCGGAGGTGCTGTATCAAAACCTTTTATATTATCTTTCTGGATGCTGGTAGGAATAGGAGTATTAGGACTTCCTGTCACTGAAGTTCGATGTATGGGATTTAAAGACAGTAAAGCTATGCATAGAGCTATGATAATCGGAACTTCATTTGTAGGTCTGCTTATGCTTGGAATGCATCTGGTTGGAGTGATGGGAATAGCTGTAGAGCCCGGAGTTGAAGTTGGAGATAAAATAATCCCTATTCTTGCAATAAAAAATATGTATCCAATACTTGCTGGTATATTTATAGCCGGCCCTTTAGCAGCTATAATGTCATCTGTAGATTCTCTTTTGATAATGTCATCAGCTGCTATTGTCAAAGATTTATATATAAACTACATAGAAAAAAATCCCAGTGAAGCAAGAATTAAAAAGCTTTCTCTAGCAACTTCCCTCACACTAGGAATAATTGTTTTTGTTTTAGCTTTAAATCCTCCACAGCTTCTGGTGTGGATAAATCTCTTTGCTCTGGCTGGACAGGAAGCTGCTTTTTTCTGTCCTATACTCTTTGGATTATACTGGAAAAAAGCTAATGCTACTGGAGCAGCTGTTTCTATGATATTCAGTGTAGTATCTTATCTCTACATGGTAGTTATGGATATAAAATTCATTGGTATGCATCAGATTGTCCCTGTAATAATTTTTTCTGTAATACTTTTTGTTGGAGGTTCTTTCCTTGGAAAGCCTAATTCACAAAAGGTTGACAACTTATTTTTTGGTAAGTAAGTATCATTTTTTTGTAATTTTTAAAAATTTTCCTTGCATTTTTTTCAATTTAGGTTTATACTCTGGTCAACAAATAAATCAAGGGGAGGTTAGAATATGTTTTTATTTAACATAATAATATTTGTCATATGTATAATAGTGCTCATACTCGGTTCTAATAAAATTTCATATGCCAATAATTATGTTAAGGTCAATTTAAACATTATTCGACTTTTCAAAGGTTCAAAAATATATAGCTTGAATTAAATTTGGATGGTACAGCCATATATTAAGTTCCTATTGATAAATATTCTGCATTCTTTGTAGTACTCTCTATGAGTCTATCTATATAGGAATGAAATATAAAATGTCGTTTTAGTTATTAAAGCAGCCTAACTGGCTGCTTTTTTTTATACAAAATATTAAAAAATAACTTTAGGGGGAATAAAAATGAAAAACTTTAAAACTAACTATTCAACACTACTCTGTTCATCACTATTACTAAATGCTGGAAGAAATATTTCTAATTCTATCTTTAATAATTTTGATGATAAACACAGGGAGTGGTATAAATGGAAAATAAAAATAAAGTAATAAAAAGAATCGGAGTGGCAGCTGTTGCAGCAGCAGTTATATTTTTTACAGGAATGAATGTTATTGCTACTGATAAAAAAACTGAAACTAAGAAAGCTGAAATAGTTAAACCATATAAAGAAAACATCGTAATAGCTTCAAAAGCTGATGCTAAAACACTTGATCCTCAAAGAACTATTGACACAACATCTAACAAAACTATTCGTTTGATATTCAATGGATTGTTGTCACTAGATAAAGATTTGAATGTTCAGCCTTGTTTAGCTGAAAGCTGGGAAGCAGTAGATGATACAAACACTGTATTCCATTTGAAAAAAGGGGTAAAATTTCACAATGGAGATACAATGACTGCTGAAGATGTAAAATTTTCTATAGACAGAGCAAGAGTTTCTAATCAAACTGCTTATTTATATAAACCAATAACTGAAGTTACTGTTATTGATGAAAATACTGTAAAAATAACTACTGAAAAACCTTTTGGTCCTTTATTGACAAACTTGGCTCAAACACAAGGTTGTATAGTGAGCAAAAGAGCTGTGCAGGAAGTTGGAGAGGAAAATTTCTTCCAGCACCCAGTAGGAACTGGACAATATAAATTTAAAGAATGGATTCCTGGAGACAGAATAATCGTTGAAGCTTTTGATGAAGCTTTCCAAGGTGCTCCAAAAGTTAGACAGATTACTATGAGAACTATAACTGAAGTAAGCAACAGAATGATAGCTTTGGAAACTGGAGAAGCTGATATCGCTTTCGATATTGGAATAATGGATAAGGAAGCTGTTAAAAATAATAAAAATATGGAATTTTTAGAAGTTGCTTCTCCATCTTCATTGTACTTAGGATTTGACCAGACAACTCCTGAATATCAAAATAAAAAATTAAGACAGGCAATAGCTTATGCTGTAGATACTAAAGTCTTGGCTGATGCTGTATTCAGAGGCTCTGCAATAGCTGCTGACTCTGCTTTGCCAAAAGCTTGTCCTGCTCACATCACTCCAGCTAAACAATATGATCAAGATATTGAAAAAGCTAAACAATTAATGGCTGAAGCTGGATACAAAGATGGATTGAATATAGAGTTGTGGGTAAATGATGATGGTCCTAGAACTGATATGTGTGTAATTATGCAGGAACAGTTAAAAGCCATTGGAATCAATGCTGAAATTAAAATATTTGAATGGGGAGCATATGTATCAAGAACTGCTCAGCCTAACAAGCAATTATACTTGCTTTCTTGGAATTCTACTAGTGATGGAGATGCTGCTTTATATGCTTTATTCCACTCTACTCAACAAGGATTGTCAGGAAACAGAAGTTACTATAAAAATGAAAAATTAGATGAAGTTTTAGATAAAGCAAGATACTCAGTTAATCAGGAAGAAAGAACAAAAATGTATCAGGAAGCTCAGGAAATATTACAGGAAGATATTCCTCATTACACTTTAGTATATCCAATGTTGAATGTAGCTATAAGAAAAAATGTAAAAGATATGGTATTCAGAAACGATGGATATATCAGTGTTGAAAATATGTATGTTACAAATGAAAAATAAAATAGATAAATAAAAATGGGAGGAACCAATATGAAAACTATAGATTTAGCTAAAAAGAACCACGATTATGTCATACAAATGAGAAGAGAATTCCACATGAATCCAGAAGTGAGCATGCAGGAATATAATACTTGCAGAAGAATAAAAGAGGAACTTGAAAAAATGGGTGTTGAATATAAAGGGATAGCTGGTACTGGAGTAATAGCTACTATCAAAGGAACTAAACCTGGGAAAACTGTAGCACTTAGAGGAGATATAGATGCTCTGGCTGTTGTAGAGGAAACTACTCATGACTACGTTTCTAAAGTTCACGGAATGATGCATGCCTGTGGACATGACACTCATGGAGCTATGCTTCTTGGAGCTGTAAAAGTTTTAAATGAAATGAAAGATGAAATAGAAGGTACTGTTAAATTCTTCTTCCAGCCAGGAGAAGAGGTAGGAAAAGGAGCTGCTGCTATGGTAGCAGAGGGAGCTCTTGAAGGTGTAGATGGTGTTATGGGAATACACATATCTTCTGATATGCCTGTTGGAACTATAAATGCTGATCCAGGACCTAGAATGGCTTCTGCTGATTGTTTTAAAGTAACTATCACAGGAAAAGGCGGACATGGAGCAAGACCTGAGCAATGTATAGATGCTGTTGTAGTAGGTGCTGCTACTGTTATGAATCTTCAATCAATAGTAAGCAGAGAACTTTCTCCATTTGACCCTGTTGTAGTGACTACTGGATCAATAAAATCTGGAACTAGATTTAATGTAATAGCTCCTACTGCTGTATTGGAAGGAACTGTTAGATATTATAAACCTGAATACAAACAAGTCATAGCTGATGCTATTGAGAGAATAGCTAAATCTACAGCTGAAGCTTACAGAGCTACTGCTGAAATGGAATATTCTAGTCTTGTAAAACCTACTATCAATGATGATGCTTGTGCTGAACTTGCTCAGGAATCAGCTGCTAAAATAGTTGGAAAAGAAAATGTAGTACATACTCCTGCTGGTACAGGTGGAGAAGATTTCTCTGAATTTTCTTCAATAGTTCCAGGAGTTATGACTAGACTTGGAGCTGGAAATGTGGAAAAAGGAATAACTTACCCTCATCATCATGGAAAATTTGATGTGGATGAAGATTCTTTTGTTTATGGAGTTGCATTTTATGCACAATATGCTATCGATTATTTAAAGAAAAATCCTAAGCCCCTCTAAGGGGCCTTGGGAATAACTAAGGAGATGTGAAAAAATGAATTATAAAACGTTTAAAAAACTCGGAATGTGTATGTTATTGGTTTGTGTTGGGTTATTTAGTGCTATGAAACTTTCTGCCTCATCAAAAGATGAGAAAAAAACAGATCCTGCCGCTACTTCTGCTAAAGTCCAACTGAAAGATACTCTTGTTGTAGCAATGAAGTCTGATCCTAAGACTGTTGATCCTCAAAAGAGTATTGATACTATGTCTAATAAATCTATCAATCTTATGTATGACTCTCTTTTAGAATTAGACGAAAACCTTAATGTAGTTCCTGCTCTTGCTGAAAGATGGGAAAGAATTGATGAATATAGTGTTGTCTTTTATTTAAGAAAAGGTGTTAAGTTCCATAATGGAGATGAACTGAAAGCTGAAGATGTAAAATTTACATTGGAAAGAGCTGTTGCTTCTCCTCAAACTATGTATCTTTACAACCCTATTTCTGAAGTTACAGTTATAGATGACTATACTGTAAAAGTTACTACAAAGGCTCCTTTTGGTGCTCTTTTACAAAACCTTGCTGCTGTTCAGGGAGGAATTGTAAACAAGAAAGTAGTAGAAGCTGCTGGGGATGATTATGTTAAAAATCCTGTAGGAACTGGACAATACAAATTCAAAGAATGGCTTCCTGGAAACAAGATTGTTTTTGAAGCGTTTAATGATTCATATCATGGTGCTCCTAAAATCAAAGAGATCACTTTCAAAACTGTTCCTGAAGTAAGCAACAGAATGATCTATTTGGAAACTGGGGAAGCTGATATCTCTTTTGACATTGGTCTTATGGATAAAGAAGCTGTTAAAAATCATAAAAATTTAGAGCTGCTTGAAGTTGAATCTCCTTCTATCCTTTACATTGGATTTGACCAAAGTGTACCTAAATTCCAAAATAAAAAATTAAGACAGGCAATCGCCTATGCTATTGATAATAATGTTTTTGTAGATGCAATCTTCAGAGGTTCAGCTGTTGCTGCTGATTCAGTTATGGCTAAAGCTTCTCCTGCATACAATCCTAATGTAAAAAAATATGACCAGAATATCGAAAAAGCTAAAGAACTTTTAAAAGAAGCTGGATATCCTAATGGACTTGACCTTCAATTATGGGTAATGGATGATGGTCCTAGAGTAGATATGTGTGTAATTATTCAAGATCAATTAAAAGCTATTGGTATCAATATCGAAATCAAAGTTTTTGAATTTGGAGCTTATGTATCTAAGACAGCTCTTCCTGACAAAGAACTTTATTTCCTTTCATGGAATTCATCTGGAGATGGAGACGCTTCTCTTTATCCTTTATTCCACTCTAGCCAGCACGGAGCATCTGGTAACAGAAGTTTCTATTCTAACAAAGAGATTGATGAACTTTTAGATAAAGCAAGAACTTCAGTAGATCAAGATGAAAGAACTGAGATCTACAAAAAAGTACAAGATATTCTTCAAGAGGAACTTCCTCATTACACTTTAGTTTATCCTAAATTAAATCTTGCAAAAAGTACTAAAGTAAAAGGTATGATCTTTAAGAAAAATGGATATGTTGATATGACAAAAGCATATGTTGAAAAATAAAAGCTAAACCAACTGGGAGGAAAAAATAAATGCAAACTAAAAAATTAGCAGAGAAATATAAAGATTATGTAATAAAAATGAGAAGAGAATTTCATATGAATCCTGAAGCAAGTATGGAGGAATACAACACTTCAAGGAGGATAAGGGAAGAGCTGGACAAAGCTGGTATTGAAAACAGAAGCATAGCCAGTACTGGAGTTATAGCAACTATCAAAGGTGATCATCCCGGAAAAACTGTAGCTCTGAGAGGTGATATTGACGCTCTGGCTGTAATAGAAGAAAGTGGAAAAGAATATGCTTCAAAAGTTCACGGGCTTATGCACGCCTGTGGACATGATACTCATGGAGCTATGCTTCTGGGATCAGCTATGGTGCTCAATGAAATGAAAGATAAAATCAATGGAACTGTTAAATTTTTCTTCCAGCCTGGTGAAGAAGTTGGAAAAGGTGCTGCTGCTATGGTGGCAGAGGGAGCTCTCGAAGGTGTAGATGGTGTTATGGGAATGCATATTTCCAGTGGACTTCCATCTGGTACTATCAATGCTGACCCTGGTGCAAAGACAGCTTCTGCTGACTATTTTAAAATTACTGTAACTGGAAAGGGTGGACATGGTGCTGAACCTGAAAAAACAATAGATGCTGTTGTTGTTGGTTCTGCTGTTGTTATGAATATGCAGTCTCTTGTCAGCAGAGAATTCAGTCCTTTTGATCCTCTGGTTGTAACAATTGGTTCTATCCAGTCAGGAACTAGATTCAATGTAATAGCTCCAAGAGCTGTTATTGAAGGGACTGTAAGATACTATAACCCAGAATTTAAAGAAAAAGTTCCAGCAGCTATTGAAAGAATAGCTAAGGCTACTGCTGAAGCATATAGAGCAACTGCTGAAATGGAATACTCTAATCTAGTAAAAATAACTATCAATGATGATGCCTGCACTTCCATTGCTCGTGAAGCAGCTGGAAAGATAGTAGGAAAAGAAAATGTAGTAGAAACTCCTCCAGCTACTGGTGGAGAGGATTTTTCTGAATTTTCTTCTATTGTTCCTGGAGTTATGTGCAACTTAGGTGCCAGAAACGAAGAAAAAGGCACTACATATCCACATCATCATGGAAAATTTGATGTAGATGAAGATGTATTTGTAGGTGGAGTAGCATTCTATGCCCAATATGCTCTTGATTTCTTAGATAAGAATAAAGATTAAAAAATATTTTAAAATATTTCTTGACTTTTCGTTTTTTTAGTATTACAATCCTCTACAAGAAGTAATCATTTTGAAAAGGAGGACACAGGGTATGTTAAGAACTAACTTAGAATTTAGAGCATTTGTATATTTTTATTACTTTTACTACTTTTTTTACTTTTACTTTAAAAGAAATATATATACAATTATCTCTGATGTTAGGTTTAGTTTTCATAGTTTTAATAACTTTTGTGTTCCTATTGATATCAGTCATAATTAATAGGGAACCCTTATTGGTTATGAGTGTATAAGTCAAATGATTATTTTAGGATAAATAAAAGTATATTTAGAGCAGCCTGACTGGGCTGCTTTTTTTTATACAAAATTTAAGGGGGAAAAAAATGAACAAGAAAATTTTAAAAACATTGGGATTGATACTAACGATACTGGTATTAGTTGGATTTGGAAAAACTGTTGCTGCTGAAAAGAAAACTGGTAATGATACTGCTTTAAAAGAGACTCTTGTTATAGCTCAAAAATCTGATGCTAAAACTCTTGACCCTCAAAAGAGTATTGATACTGTTTCAAACAAAGTTATGCAGATGATGTTTGATACTTTGACTTCTATGGATGAAAATCTTAATATCGAACCAGGGCTTGCTGAAAAATGGGAAAGAGTAGACGACTACAGCATGATCTTCCATTTGAGAAAAGGAGTTAAATTCCACAATGGAGATACAATGACTGCTGAAGATGTAAAGTACTCTCTCGACAGAGCAATAGCTTCTCCACAGGCTTCATACCTTTTTAATCCAATAAAAGAAGTTGCCATCATTGATGAAAACACTGTAAAGGTAACTACAAAAGAACCTTTTGGTCCTTTGCTAAAACATCTGTCTACTACTAATGGTTCTATTATCAACAAAAGAGCTGCTGTAGAGGCTGGGGATGATGTTTTCAAAAATCCTGTAGGAACTGGACAGCATAAATTCAAAGAATGGATAACAGGAGACAGAATAGTTCTTGAATCATTCCCTGAGAGTTGGAAAGGTGAATCAAAAATAAAAAATGTAGTTTTCAAAAATATCCCTGAAGTAAGCAACAGAATGATATCTTTGGAAACTGGTGAAATAGATGTAGCTTTTGATATTGGTATCATGGACAGAGAAGCTGTTATGAATCACAAGAAGCTTGAATTAGTAGAAGTGGAAGCTCCTTCAAGTCTTTACCTTGCTTTTGATCAGACAAATCCATTATTTGTTGATATCAGAGTAAGACAAGCCATTGCTTATGCTGTAGACAACAGAGTTCTTGCAGAAGCTGTATTCAGAGGTGCTGCTGTTCCGGCAAATTCAACACTTCCTACTGTAGTAGCTGGATACAATCCTGACTCTAATATCTATGAAGTAAATATAGAGAAAGCTAAGGAGCTTTTAAAAGAAGCTGGATACCCAGATGGCTTCAATATAAAATTATGGGTAAATGATGAGTCTACAAGAGTTGATATGTGTGTTATCATTCAAGATCAGCTGAAAGCTGTTGGGATAAATGTTGAAATAGAAGTTTTTGAATGGGGAACTTACCTTTCAAAAACATTAGAGCAAAATAAACAACTGTACCTTTTCTCATGGAATGTATCTTCTGGAGATGCTGACGCTGCTCTATACCCAATGTTCCACTCTTCACAGAGAAATGGTTCAGCTAACAGAAGCAACTATGTATCTAAAGAAGCTGACGAACTTTTGGATAAAGCAAGAAACTCTGTAAATGAAGATGAAAGAAACCTTATTTACAAAGAGGTACAAGATATACTTCAAAGAGATCTTCCTCATTACACTTTAGTTTTTCCTAAACTTAATCTGGGAATGAATAAAAATGTAAAAGGGCTTCTTATGAAAAAAACCGGTTATATAGATATCACTAACACTTACATAACAAAAGATAATAAATAATTTTATATCAATAAATAAAAATATAAGTTAAAATAGATCTAAGATCTTAAACTAATCCACAATATTTAATATAAATATAACTTAAAAAATAAGTAAATATAGAAAATATTTCATATTTACATTATACAAGGGGGAAATAAAATGAAATCACAAGAATTAGCTAAAGAGTACAAAGATTATGTCCTAAATATGAGAAGAGAATTTCATATGAATCCAGAACCAAGTCTTCAAGAATATGAAACTTCTAAAAGGATAAAAGCTGAACTGGAAAAAGATGGAATAGAATGTGAAATAGTTGCTGATACTGGAGTAGTTGCTACTATCCATGGAGCTAATTCTGGAAAAACTGTTGCTTTAAGAGGAGATATTGATGCCCTTGCTGTTATTGAACAGACTGGGAAAGAATATGCTTCTAAAGTTCATGGGTTAATGCATGCATGCGGACATGACTCTCATGGAGCTATGCTTTTGGGAGCTGCTAAAGTTCTAAACAGAATGAAAGATGAAATAAATGGTACTGTAAAACTTTTTTTCCAGCCGGGAGAAGAGGTAGTACTTGGTGCTAAAAAAATGATAGCTGCTGGAGTTATGGAAGGTGTAGATGCAATTATGGGTATCCATGTATCATCTGATGTTCCTTCTGGGCAAATATCTGCTGACAGTGGAGCAAGAATGGCATCAGGAGATATGTTTAAAATAACTGTAACTGGAAAAGGGGGACATGGAGCAAGACCAGAGCAGTGTATAGATGCTGTTGTAGTAGGTTCTGCTATTGTTATGAACCTTCAGCCTATTATCAGCAGAGAGTATTCACCTTTTGATCCTGCTGTGCTTACTGTTGGAGAAATTAAATCTGGAACTAGATTCAATGTTATAGCTCCTACTGCTATATTGAGTGGTACTACTAGATGCTACAGCCCTGAAGTTAGAAAGAATTTCTTTGACTCTATAACAAGAGTAGCTAAATCTACAGCTGAAGCTTACAGAGCCACTGCTGAAGTAGAATTTACAGAGGGAGTAGGGCCAACTATCAATGATGATAACTGTGCTGCGTTAGCAAGAGAAACTGCTGCTTCTCTTGTAGGAAAAGAAAATGTTATTGCTGTTCCCCCTTCTACTGGAGGAGAGGATTTCTCATTCTTCTCTAATATCGTTCCAGGAGTTATGGTAAAACTTGGAACTGGAAACAAGGAAAAAGGAACTGACTTCCCTCATCATCATGAAAAATTTGATATAGATGAGGATATGCTTGAAGTTGGTACTGCATTGTATGCTCAATTTGCTTTAAACTACTTAGCTAATAACAAATAAGGAGATTGCTATGAAAAGAGAGATTCTGCTTCTTGGAAATGAGGAATTATACCAAATAAGTGAGCCCGTGAAACCAGATGAAATTGAAACTCTTAAATCTGTAGTTCAGGACCTTCATGATACATTGATGGATTTCAGGGAAAAATATCATGCTGGACGTGCTATTGCAGCACCTCAGATAGGAGTTAAAAAAAGACTTCTCTATATGTTCATTGATAAACCTGTGGTATTTATAAATCCAGTTCTGGAGTTTCCTGATAATGAAATGATGGAAGTATTAGACGACTGTATGTCTTTTCCAAATCTGCTTGTTAAAGTGATGCGTCATAAAAGATGCAGAATAAAATATTTAGATATGGACTGGAAAGAGCAGGTAATGTCTTTAGAGGGAGATCTTTCTGAGCTTTTACAGCATGAGTTTGATCATCTGGATGGGATATTGGCTACAATGAGAGCTATAGATAATAAATCATTAGTAATAAAAAAATAAAATTACTTATATTTTCAATAAAAAAAGACCAATCTATTAGATAAAAGAATCTCTTAGATAAGAGAAATATAAAATTATCCTGTATTTTATGTAATAATTTAGCTAAATTAAAAAGAATAATTTTTTTTAGTTTAAGACTAGCTTCAGTAGAAAGAAAACCTATTAATTTTGTTCATACTCCTAAATCGGTAAACTCATTTCGCTTATCGCTTCATTCAAACAGTACCGATTCTAACGAAGTATATCACTTCATTAATTTTACGATTTTCCTTCTAATTTTCACTAGTCTTAAACTAAGATATTTTTTATAGCAAATAGTTACTATTTTATATTTTTTGCTTGGTCTTTTTTTATTATATTTTTATCTTGGGCTGACCTCTTTTATTTTTTTAATTCCTCTATCACTTTATATGCTTCATCAGCCATATCTACACATACATCTGTTTTACATGAAGCTTTTTTATTAAATATAGTATTAAAAATAGTATATGCTGCTAAAGTCGATCCTGCCTCAGAAGCATGTTTATTATCTTTAAAATAAAGCTCAATTTCAGGATGTTTTTTCTTAAAGTTCCACCATATTATTCCTACAGGAGCTACTGCTATATTAAGTTTTAAACCTAAATTTAAATAAGCATCTGACATAGCTTTCTGTTTATCCTCTTCTCCTTTTAAAGTCCAAGGCATATACAATACAGCTTTTGATCCAGCCATTTTTATAAACTTATTAATCGCTTCAACAGAAGTTCCAAGAACTTTTTCATCAAATCCAGATTGAAGGTGCTGAAGCACTACATAGTCATAATCTCCATAAAGTATATTAAATCTAACTTCTGGTTCATCTTTATGAAAATCCAATCCCTTATAACCATGTGCTATCATTGTTACTTCCATGGCAATATTATTTTCTTTGCATATCATTTTAAAAATATGAGGCATATCATTAAAATAAGTATGACTATTTCCTATAAATAAAACTCTCATTTATTCCTCCTTGTTCTTTGTAAGCTCACTTATTAAAGTTGAACCTAAAATTAGAACACCTCCTGCTATCTGCAAGAGTCCCATTCTTTCTCT
Source organism: Fusobacterium ulcerans (assembly GCF_003019675.1). Lineage (NCBI taxonomy): Bacteria > Fusobacteriati > Fusobacteriota > Fusobacteriia > Fusobacteriales > Fusobacteriaceae > Fusobacterium > Fusobacterium ulcerans. The sequence continues at coordinate 150,928 of NZ_CP028105.1, forward strand.
TAAAAATATAGCTGAAATTATTACAGCAGATATAGGGTCTATATAACTCATAACTGCTATAGTTTGACCTTTCAATTCTTTCAAAGATGAAAAATATAGCAGATAAGCAAGCCCAGTATGAACTACTCCCAATATCAATATATATGGTATTGAAGATGCAGGCATTCTGAAAATATTAAATCCTTCAACAGTAAATACATAAGGCATAAGTACAACTGCTGCTAAAATTAATTGTATGTAAGTTGTTTCAAGACTTTTTAAATTCTTTAGAAATTTATTCATAAGCACAACACTAGCATAAAAAGCTGCTGCTGCAAGTCCATAAGAAATTCCTAGAAAATCATTTCTCCCCTCAGTAGCTCCCCCACTGTTTCCTACTATACACATCATTCCCAGCATTGCACAGGCAACACAGAGTATTTTTTTTAGAGTAAGTTTTTCTTTCAATATAAATGGCGAAAGAAGCATGACAAAAACTGGAGCAAAATAATAACTTAATGTAGCATTAGAAATAGTTGTATATTTATATGCCTGAAACAGAAATATCCAGTTCAATCCAATTGCTCCCCCTGATAATAATAGAAGCAGAAGATTTGCTTTTACATCTTTAAAAGAAACTTTATTTTTTATAAGAAGAGAAACTACAACAAGAACAATTCCCCCTATTACTCCTCTTACCAATGCTATTTCACTGGAAGTCAAATCTATATTTTTTACAAATAATCCTATTGTTCCAAATATCAGCATTGCACTTACATTTCTTAACTTCGCTCCCATTCTCTCCCCCTATGTATAAAAAGAATGATGAGGTGATTTATAAAATCATACTCATCATCTTAGTTATTAATCTAATTTAAGTTCTGTTTTTAAATATTTTAATAATTCTTCTCTTGTTTCTTCATTTTTAAGTCCAAACTCTATATTAGCTTTTAGAAGTCCTACTTTATTTCCAATGTCATATCTTTTTCCTTCAAAGTTGTAAGAAAGAACTCTTTCCCCATCTTTAAGCATATCCAATATAGCATCTGTAAGCTGTATTTCTCCACCTTTACCAGGTTTAACCTCTTCAAGATACTTGAATATCTTTCCTGTAAGAAGGTATCTTCCAAGACATGCAAAATTTGAAGGTGCTTCCTCAATAGATGGTTTCTCTATAAAATCTTCTATGACGCAAGTACTATCATCAAGTCTTTCAATAGGCTTCACTATTCCATATTTAGAAATATCTTTTTCTGCCACTTCCTGACATCCTACTATACTTGATCTATATTTTTCATATACATCTATCAGCTGCTTAGCTACTGGTCTTTCTGGATTATCTACTATATCATCTCCCAGAGCTATAACAAATGGATCATCTCCTATAAAAGGTTTTGCTTTTAATATAGCATGTCCCAAGCCTTTAGGAAGGTTCTGTCTCACATAAAAAATATTTGCCATAGTTGAAAGGTTTTCTATTTTTTCTAAAAGCTCATCTTTTCCATCTTTTTGTAATGTATTTTCAAGTTCATATGAATAGTCAAAGTGATCCTCTATAGAATTTTTATTTCTTCCTGTAACAATTACTATATCTGTGATTCCAGATTTTACAAGCTCTTCTACAATATATTGTAAAGAAGGTTTATCAACTATTACAAGCATCTCTTTAGGCTGTGCCTTTGTAGCAGGTAATACTCTTGTTCCTAATCCTGCTGCTGGAATTACTGCCTTTGTAACTTTTTTCATTCTATATTTTCCTCCTGTATATTCCTTATTTTGCTCTTGACCCTACTACTACACTTTTATCTACTTCTACTAATTTTAATCCATTTACTTTGTCTTCAGTACTTAAAAGCATTCCTTGAGATACTTCACCTCTTAGTTTAACTGTTTTTAAGTTAGTTATAGCAAGAACTTTTTTACCTACTAATTTTTCAGGTTCTGGATATGATTTTGCAATACCAGAAACTATTTGTCTAGCATGATCTCCAACACTTACTTTAAATTTAAGAAGTTTATCTGCTCCAGCTATTTTTCCAGCTTCTAATATTTCCACAACCTGTATTTTTAATTTATCAAATTCAGAAATATCTACAGCATTTTCTATTACTAATTCTGGATCAATTACCATTGGATCTTTTTTAGGTTCAAGAGCTTCTAAGTCAAGTCTTGGGAATATTGGTTCAGCATTTCCTAATACATGTCCTGCTGGAAGAAGATCCCAACCTTCAACCTCTGCTACTTTAGCATCTCTTACAGGTTTTTGTACTCCTAATTGATCCCAGATTTTTTGAGCTGCTGTTGGCATACATGGATAAATCATTACAGCAGTTTTGTATAATCCATTTACTAAATGGTTCATTACTACTGCAAGTCTGTCTTTTTTATCTTCATCTTTGGCAAGTGCCCAAGGCATAGTTTCATCAATATATTTGTTAAGTCTTGATATAAATTTCCATATAGCTTCAAGAGATTTTGAGAATTGAACTATATTCATTTGTTCAGTAACTTCTTTTAAAGTTTCATTCCATAAATTTTCTATTTCATCATCAAAAGCATCTCTTGTTGTTCCAGCGGCTATTACACCATTAAAATATTTTTTATACATTCCAAGTGTTCTGTTCAATAGGTTTCCTAAGTCATTTGCAAGATCAGAGTTTATTCTAGTTACCACTGATTTTGTTGAATAGTCTCCATCATTTCCAAATTGAACTTCTCTTAATAAGCAGTATCTGAAAGCATCTACACCATATTTTTTAGTTTCTGCCACTGGGTCTACTACATTCCCTTTAGACTTAGACATTTTTTCTCCCTCAGAAGTCCACCAACCATGAGCAACAATATTATCTGGAAGTTTTACTCCTGCTGAAAGAAGCATACAAGGCCAGATAATAGCATGGAATCTTACTATATCTTTTCCTAAAAGATGTACAACTTCTCCATTAGTCCAGAATTTATCAAATAACTCAGGATTATTTTCATACCCTACAGCTGTAAGATAGTTAGTAAGAGCATCAAACCATACATAAGTTATATGTCCTGGTGCAAACTCTATTGGAATACCCCATTCAAAAGTATTTCTAGATATAGACAGATCCTGTAATCCCTGTTTAATGAAAGAAACAACTTCATTTTTTCTCGAACGAGGAAGAATAAAGTCAGGATGAGAATCTATATGAGCTAAAAGAGCATCTTGGTATTTTGACATTTTAAAGAAGTATGATTCCTCTTTTACTACTCTTAATTCTTTTCCACAGTCTGGACAATGATTTCCATTTACTATTTGATTTTCAGGAACAAATGTCTCACAAGATACACAGTATTTCCCTGAATACTCTCCTTTATATATATCTCCATTTTCATACACTTTTTTCAATATTTTCTTTACAGCTTCCTTATGTCTTGGTTCTGTAGTTCTTATAAAATCTGTATATTCTATATTTAAAGCTTTCCACATCTCCACAAATTTTGGTGCCATTATATCTGTCCACTCTTGAGGTGTATATCCTTTTTGTTTAGCAGTTTCTTCTACTTTCTGTCCATGTTCATCTGTTCCAGTTAAGAAGAAAACATCATACCCCATAGTTTTTTTATATCTAGCTATAACATCTGCTGCTATTGTTGTATAAGCACTCCCTACATGCGGATCTCCATTTACATAATAAATTGGTGTTGTTACATAAAAATTTTTACTCATTTATCTCTCCTCTCAATATCAGATCTTCTCACTAAAAATATTTTTCAGCTTCTTTATCTAATTCATTTAATTTATTTTTTAATATTTCACAGTATTCCTCTACATTTGCATCTTTAGGTATATCTATTGGATCTCCCATTAAAAATACCATTGTTGTAAAAGGTTTGGGAAATTGAAATTTATCCCAAGCTTTATTAAATGTCCATTTACTCTTATAGGCCCCTCCCAGGGGAACCATCCGCATACTTCCTTTTTGAGCTAAATAAATCATTCCGGGCTTCACCTCATATATAGGTCCCTTAGGTCCATCTACTGGAGTCCCTATACTATATCCCTTTTTCATCAGTTTAATAAGAGATATCAAACTGGATGTTGAGTTTTTATCTGAAGAACCTCTTACCATATGAAATCCCATTTTTTCCAAAGGCACAGAAATAAGCTCGCCATCTTTTGAAGGACTGGCAAGCACTGCTCTCTTTTCTATATAATCAAGACAAAGAGTTGGAGCTACAAGTTTATTATGCCAAAATGCAAAAACATAACTCTCTTCATTTTCTTTGACTTTATCATTCTTTATTATTTTTATATTTAATGTTTTTCCTACTATTCTCAGTATGTAATAAAGAATTAATCCATACCTACGATATTTAACTGCCTCTCTTTCCCTGCTCATGTCAATTCTCCTCAAGTCAATTATAGTATCTATTAATTATAACATTATTCATTTTTAAAGTAAATGTAAAACTGCTAAAACCTTATACAGTTCTATTATCAAAAATTTTCAAATAAAAAAATCATCTTATATTTTATATCATTTATAAAATAATTTATTTTTTCTTTAGAAAATTTAAAACTTAATATTTTTTCTATTGTATATAATTATATTTTAAGAGATGTTATAAATCAACTGTTTTCTATAAAAACTTTATCTCAGATTAATCACATATAAAATATTTTTATTTAAAATTAAAATATAAATAAAATTTTAAAAACTTAAAATCTACATTGGATCTCAGATTAACAATAAGTTATAAAATATTAAATTTAGTTTTTTATTTTTCCAACACAATAAAAGCATTAAACAATCATTTAACTATAATAGAATAATTTTGTATTTTTACGTTTTTAAACATTAATATCCTTAAAAATTACAATTTAGTTTTATCTGCTTGTTTTTTAAGAATATTTGAATTTGACAAAAACTGCAATATAAGATAAACTTATTTTGAAATATGGTTTTTATCACTCAATAAAAACTTATATCTCTCTACTTGAAATATTAAAATTATAAAATATTATATATAGGAGTTATTTATGAACCAATTAGAAAAAAGAGAATACTATGAAGAAGATGAGATAGATATCTATGAGTTAGTCGATATCATCATCAAAAGAAAAATTTTAGTTTTGGGGATTTTTATTATCTGTTCTTTGTTGGGATTAGGAGCTGCACTCTTTGTCAGAAGCCACAAAGAAAATACTTTGGCTTTAAAATTTAATATCAATTATTACAAACTTGAAAGTAATTATTTCTTTAAAAAGTCTGGATTGACTTTGAATAGAATAAATATAGATAACATTTTAATTACCAATAAATATGTTGATGAATTTTTCAAAATTGAAGAATTAAACACTCTTTATTTAGAAAAGATTAGCAAAGAAAATGAAAGTGATTATTCAAAATCTAAATTTTTAAACAATATTTTAAGAATAAATTATAATAAAGACAGTAATAGCTACACTGTATCAGTTACTATGAAAAAAAATCTTGAGCTTCAAAAAAATATTTTGAATAAATATATTGATATTGTAAAATCTATCAGCCATATACAAGTTGATGATGAAATAGAAAATAGATATGAATTTCTTGAAAAAGAAAATAAAGAATCAAGAGAAAAACTTAATATAATAGAAAATACTATTAAAGAACTTATTGAGAAAGAAAAGAATACTATAACAAAAGATACTAATATAAAAGACTTTATAGAATACACTAATCCTGTTCTAAATGTAGAAAAGGAAAAAGTAAGTGATTTATATAATCAAAGCTCTGAAATGCTTATTGGTTTAAATGGATTGACAAGAGATCCTAATATAAAAAATATAGTTTCTTTAGATTCTTCTGTCTATGAAATAGAAGCAAAAAGCAAAGCTAAAATGATTCTGGCAATAGGGGTATTATTCGGAATAGTACTGGGAATAATGAGTGCTTTCGTTGCTGAATTTATAGATAATTACAAGAAAAGATCAATTACTCTTATTAAAAAATAATACAAAAATTGAAATATAATGTACTGCATCTAAAATCTTAGAAATTAAGAAAGAAGGTGCAGTTTTTATATTCTCTTCCTTAAATTTTTTAATTCTAACATAATAGGCTATAGATAAAATAAATTATCTATAGCCTGCTGTTTTAACTAGAACTAAATTTTACTTACATCAAACACTTCTAGTTTTGCTTCATCTACGTGTCTGTCCTGCATTCTAAGAATAGCACTTATAGTATCAAGAGATGTTAATACTTCTACTCCATACTCTATTGCTGTCCTTCTCATTTTAAATCCATCTCTTTGAGCGTCATTTGCTTTTGTTGGTGTATTTATTAATAGATCTACTTCTCTATTTTTTAATACATCAGAGATATTTGGCGATGGCTCATCTATTTTATTTATTACTGTTGCCTCTACTCCATTTTCTGCTAGGAATTTTTGTGTTCCACTTGTTGCAAATAGAATTGATCCGTGCTCTACCAGACTTTTAGCAATTGGTAAAAACTCTGCTTTATCTTTGTCTCTGATAGTTACTAATATTTTTCTGTCTTTGATAAGATGTACTCTTTTTGCTCCAAGCAGTCCTTTATAGATAGCCTCATCTACATTATTTCCTACTCCCAGTACCTCTCCTGTTGATCTCATTTCTGGTCCTAATGATACCTCTACACTTGATAGTTTTTCTGTTGAGAATACTGGTACTTTTACTGCTACTACATTTGGCTTCTTGTAAATTCCTGTTCCATATGCCATATCTTTTAGTTTTTCTCCAAGCGCTACTCTTGTTGCTATTTCAATAACCGGCACTCCTGATACTTTTGAGATATATGGAACTGTTCTTGATGATCTTGGGTTTACCTCTATTACATACAGCTCATTTTCATAAGCGATAAACTGAATATTCATCATACCTTTTACTTCAAGAGCTTTTGCTATTTTATATGTTATTTCAAGAATCTTGTCCTCTGTTCCCTCATATAGATTCTGCTGAGGATAGATAGTGATTGAGTCTCCAGAGTGGATACCTGCTCTTTCCAAATGCTCCATTACTCCCGGAATAAGTACCTCTTCTCCATCACACACTGCATCTACTTCTAATTCGATTCCGTTTAGATATTTATCTATCAACACTGGATTTGATGGATCTCTGTCAAATGATGCTTCCAGATATTTTACTAGATTGTACTCGTCATGGCATATTTCCATTCCTTGTCCACCTAGTACATATGATGGTCTTACCAGCACTGGATAGTTTATTTCATTTGCTATTTCTATTCCATGCTCAATATCCCACACTGCTCTTCCTTTAGGCCTTTTTATATCCAGTTCTTCCATCATTTCTTCAAATCTTTCTCTGTCTTCTGCTTCGTCTATTTTGTCTGCACTTGTTCCTATTACTTTGATTCCTCTATCGCTCAAATCATTTGCTAATTTGATTGCTGTCTGTCCTCCAAATTGAAGTATTACTCCCTCTGGTTTCTCTTTTTCAAGGATATTCATTATATCTTCTGTTACTAATGGTTCAAAGTATAGTTTGTCTGCTGTTGAGAAGTCTGTTGAAACTGTCTCTGGGTTATTGTTTATTATGATGCTTTCTATTCCCAGTTTTTTCAATGTTTTTACTGCATGAACTGTACAATAGTCAAATTCTATTCCTTGTCCAATTCTTATCGGTCCTGATCCTATTACCACTATTTTTCTTCTGTTAGATACTTCTACTTCATCATATTGATCATATGTTGAGTAATAATATGAAGATGTTGCTTTAAATTCTCCAGCACAAGTGTCAACCATTTTATATACCGGCAATATATGAAGCTCTTTTCTCTTAGAAGTTATATCTTCTTCACTTATTTTCATAAGTTCAGCTATACCTTTATCTGAGAATCCTTTCTTTTTAAGCTTTCTTAAATAGATCTCATCTAAATCTCTAAGAGACATTCTTTTTACTATTTCTTCCTGTTTAACAATCCATTCAATTTTCTCCATGAAGAATTTATCTATTCCAGTAATTTTCTGTAATTTTTCTTTGATGTATCCTCTTCTAAGCATCTCTGCCACTATGAAGATTCTTTCATCATCTGGTTTTACAACTGCTGCTTTTAACTCTTCCATAGTCATTTTCTTAGCAACTGGATGTTCTAAATTGTATCTTCCTATTTCAAGTGATCTGATACCTTTCAGTAATGCTGCCTCAAAATTATTTCCTATTGCCATAACTTCCCCTGTTGCCATCATTTTTGTACCTAATCTTCTATTTGCTTTTTTGAATTTATCAAACGGCCATTTAGGTATTTTTACAACTATATAGTCAATTGTAGGATCAAAGCAGGCATAAGTAGTTTGAGTAGCCTCATTGATTATCTCATTAAGAGTATATCCCATAGCCAGCTTTGTTGATACTCTTGCAATAGGATATCCTGTTGCTTTAGAAGCTAGTGCTGATGATCTTGATACTCTTGGGTTGATCTCTATTATTGCATACTCAAATGATTTTGGATGAAGAGCAAATTGTACGTTACATCCTCCAATAACTCCAACTTCATTTACTATTTTTACAGCTGAAGCTCTCAGCATTCTGCACTCTTTATCAGATAAAGTCTGTGTAGGAGCAACAACTATTGAGTCTCCAGTATGAATTCCCACTGGATCCACATTCTCCATATTACATACAACTATTGTATTTCCATTTTTATCTCTTATTACTTCATACTCTATTTCTTTCCAACCATATATAGATTTTTCAAGAAGAACCTGTCCTACCATTGACAGAGCCAGCCCTTTCATAAGGATGTCTTCCAGTTCATTAGGGTCGTTTGCTATTCCTCCCCCAGTACCTCCCAATGTATAAGCAGGTCTTACTACTACTGGATAACCTATTTCTCTAGCTACTTCAAATCCTTCTTCCAAAGTTTCTACTATTTTACTTTGAATAATAGGCTCTCCAAGTTTATTCATAGTTTCTCTGAATATCTCTCTGTCTTCACCTTTTTTGATAGCTTCTACAGATGTTCCTATTACTTTTACTCCATATTTTTCAAGAATACCTTTTTCATGTAATTCTACCACCATGTTCAGACCTGTTTGTCCTCCCATTCCAGCGATTACAGAGTCTGGTTTTTCTTTAGCTATTACTTTCTCAACAAAGTCCAAAGTAATTGGCTCGATATATATTCTATCAGCTACTGCTTTATCTGTCATTATTGTTGCTGGGTTAGAGTTGATAAGCACAACTTCTATTCCCTCTTTTTTCAAAGTTTCACAAGCTTGAGTTCCTGAATAGTCAAACTCTGCTGCCTGTCCTATTATGATTGGTCCTGAACCTATAACTAATGTTTTCTTTATAGACTTATCTAACATTTTCCCCTCCTAATTCAGATGTGCTTCTTTTTTTTCACATTCTTTATCATTATTTTTTTCAACTATCCCTTTTTCAATTACAGCCATGAAATCAGTAAACACATTATTCAAATCTTCTCCAGAAAGATCCGGCATAAATTGAACTCCCATAGCAGCAAGAGAATCACATCTAAATCCTTCTATTGTTTTGTCATTAAGATTCATGTGAGTAGTTTCAGAAGCTCCACCTAGATTTTCTATTGAATATCCATGATTCTGATCTGTTATATATATTTTTTTTCTATTTAAATCTTCTACAGGGTGATTTACTCCTCTGTGTCCATTTTTCATTTTTGTTACACTTCCACCTAGAGCTAAATTCATTATTTGAGCTCCAAGAGATATTCCAAGCATTGGAACATTAGACAGTGTTCCTTTTACTTCCTTAATTATTTCCTTCATTTCGTTTGGATCTCCAGGACCACTTGAAATAATAAGACCATCAAGACTATGTCTCAATAATTCATTTGATGAAGTATTATAAGGGAATACAGATACAGCAAATCCCATTTTTTCCAATAGATCTAAAGTACTTCTTTTTACCCCTAAGTCTAATACACCTATTTTTAGTCCATTTCCGCCAATTTCAATTATACCTTTTCTGCTCACCTGCTCTACTGCATTTTCATATGAAAAATTATCAAATCTTTCTTTTAATTCTTTGTGTGTTAATTCTTTATCTGTAATAATAGCCTTCATCGAACCTTTATCTCTTATTATTTTAGTTAATTCTCTAGTATCTACACCTTTGAATCCAACTACATTATATTGACTTAAAAATCCTTCTAAAGTCATCTCACATCTAAAGTTATTTGGAAGTTTCGCATCTTCCTTTATAATAAATCCTTTTAGATGAATTTTGTCTGATTCCATATCCTCAAGATTTAATCCATAGTTCCCAACCATAGGATACGTCATAACAACTATCTTTCCATAAAGAGATGGATCTGTTAAAACCTCCTGATACCCAGTCATTCCAGTAGTAAAAACTATTTCCCCAGTTGTCTCTCCAAAATGTCCAAAAATTTTTCCATCAAAACTCATACCATTTTCTAGAATAAGCTTTCCTTTCATCTTACCTCCTCTAAAAAAAAAGATATAACTATAAAAGTTATATCTCTATAATATAAAAATTTAAATTGCAATCATAAAGTGTAAAATTAGAAAAAATTTTTCTTAAAAAAAAATTGAAAAATGAATTAAAAAAGTTTGGATCAAATATCTGTTTGTCAATAAGCATTGATATTTCTAACCTTTTCATTTCTTTCCTCCTAATTTTTACTAAGAAGTATTATAACGATTTTTCACTAATTTGTCAAGAAATTTCAAAATATATTTACTTCCTGAATATCTCTTTCAAATTAATTATATCAAATAATCAATTGACATGCTATATTTTTTGATGTAACATTTATAATTATTAAATAATATAAGTCTGGAGGGAAAAATGTTTAAATTAGAAGGTATTAAAAAAGAACTTTATGCTGTTGAAGACACTTGCAAAAAAGATATTGAAGCTGTTTGTGACTATATTTTTAAAAATCCCGAGCTTGGAGAAAAAGAATTTCTTTCTTCAAAATACCTTATAGACCTTTTAAAGAAAAATGGTTTTACTGTAGAAGAAAATTATTGCGAACTTCCTACGGCTTTCAGAGCTGAATATGGAGATAACAATGGACCTAGCATAGCTTTTCTTGCTGAGTATGATGCCCTTCCTGGATATGGACCTGATAAAGTTCCTGGACATGCTTGCGGACATAACTGGATAGCTGCTGGAACTTATGGAGCTGCTCTGGTTTTATCAAAATTTAAAAATAATTTCAAAGGTAAAGTAATTTTAATTGGAACTCCAGCTGAAGAGACTTTAGGTGGAAAAGTAAACATGGTTGAGCAAAATGCTTTTGATGATATTGATGTTGTTCTTCAAATGCATTTGGAAGCTAATAATAATCTTAGTTGTAAAACTCTGGCTATTGACTGCATAAAATTCCAGTTTACAGGTAAAGCTGCCCACGCTGCTGCTCATCCTGATGAAGGAATAAATGCTTTAGATGCTGTTCAGTTGATGTATAGCGGTATAAACTGCTTGAGACAGCATATAACTTCTGATTCAAGAATTCATGGTATTATCACAAGCGGAGGAGATGCCCCTAATACTGTTCCTGATTTTGCTGAATGTAAATTTCATATCAGATCAAATGACAGAGCTTATTTAAATACTCTTACTCAGAAAGTAATAAACTGTGCAAAAGGTGCAGAGTTTATGACAGGTGCTGTTTTGAAATATGAAAAGTATGAAAATTCATTTGATAATTTATTAAATCTTCCATCTCTACAGGATTTAATGAGAAAAAATCTTATAGAAGTTGGAGTAAGTAATTTTTTAGATGAGAAACATGGAGCCAGTGGTTCATCTGATATAGGAAATGTAAGTCAGGTCTGTCCTACTATGTATACAGAGTTAGCTCTTGATATTGATGAAGTATGCTTTGTTCATGATGAGGCATATTTAAAATATGTAAATTCAGAAGAAGCATATGATAAACTTCACAAATCTGTAAAAGCTATGACTGGAACTGCTTTGGAACTTTATTGTGAACCTGAATTATTAAAAGTTGTAAAAGAAGATTTTAAAAAATTAAAAAGAAGTTAATTTCTGGTTATTAAAGAATAACTATTGATTTTATTATGTCCATTTTTTATATTTATAAAAAAAATATAATTGATTCATTTATTATATTTTACTTTTTATGTATGTTGACGTATAATCAGCCTTATAAAATTAAAAAGAAAGATAGAGGCGCAGAAAACATCAGTAGGATCATTTAGTTTAGCAAACAGTGAGGTGATCTGAAAGGGAATTCTGCCGAAATGAAAAAGAATGCTGAAGCTTTTTTGTTGGGAGTATAGATAATATCTGTACTACTGTCATTGATTACTTCAATGGAGTGCTATCTGTGATTCTGATCTATGTGCATTTTTTGCTTTGCATATAATTAAGTTGTTTTGTCACAGTTTAGTGTTCTGAGCTGTGACTTTTTTATTTTATAAAAATATCAAAAACATGTTTTTATATATTAAAATTATCTTGAGGGAGGAAAAAATGTCAGAAAACACTACTAGAAGAAAACTTACAATACCACATACTTATGTGATAATTGGAATCATTCTTGTTATTTTAACTGTTTTAACTTATATCATACCAGCAGGTACTTACGAAAGGGCTGTAGATCCAGTTTTAAATAGAACTATGGTTGTTCAGGGATCATTCAAATATATTGAGCAGACTCCTGTATCTCCTTTCCATATGTTTATGGCAGTTGTAGAAGGGCTTGTTTCTACTGCTGATATCATATTCTTTATCTTTTTTGCTTATGGTTTTGTATATCTTTTGATAAAAACAGGAGCTTTTTATGGTTCTCTTGGTTCTCTTATCAAAAAATTTCATGGTAAAGAAACTATGATTTTCCCTATCTTCATGATAGTATTTGGAATCTGTGGATCTACTTTTGGTCTTTATGAAGAAACTTATGGTCTGCTTCCTGCATTCATGGGAATATCTGTAGCTCTAGGATATGATGCTCTAGTTGGAGGAGCAGCTGTTATCCTTGGTACAGCTACTGGATTTGCTGCTGCTACACTTAATCCTTTCACTATTGGAATAGCTCAAGGAATAGCTGAACTTCCAATAGGTTCTGGAATAGGATTGAGAATCATATGTTTTATAGTTTTTCAAGGAGCTGCTATTATCTATCTTATGCTTTATGCAAGAAAAGTAAGACGTCATCCTGAATTATCTATAGTTAAAGATGTTAAATTTAATTTTTCAAATGGTATGAATCGTGAAGAGATGGAAAAACTTCCATTCAATGGAAAACATAAACTTATCATGATGCTTTTTGTTGTAACAATAGTTTTGTTAGTATATGGTACAAGCCAGCTTGGATGGTATCTAAACGAACTTTCAACTCTGTTCTTTATTATGATGATGATAACTGGACTTGTTGGTGGATACAACTTCAGCCAGATTGCTTCTCTTTTTATAGAATCAGTTTCTGATGTTATCTTTGGAGCTTTGGCAGTTGGAGTAGCAAGATCACTTACTATAGTAATGGAAAACGGTCATATAATTGATACAATCATTAACTTTATGGCTAATACTCTTGCTACTATGCCAAAAACTGTTGCAGCTATTGGAATGGTTGTTGTACAAAACTTTATCAATTTCTTTATTCCATCTGGTTCAGGACAGGCAGCTACATCTATGCCTATCATGGCTCCTCTTGCAGATGCCATTGGACTTACAAGACAGACAGCTGTACTTGCATTCCAGTTTGGAGATGGATTCTCAAATATGTTCTGGCCTACATCAGCAGCCACTGTATGTGGACTTATGAGCCTTCCAATAGAGAAATGGTATAGATTTATTACACCATTATTTCTATTTATGTTCCTGCTGCAAGTTGTATTTATGGTTATAGCAGTGGCAATTAATTATGGACCTTTTTAATATTTAACATATATAAAGGGGCTGTCTATATGGCAGCCTTTTTAAGTTTAAAAATTTTTTAATAAAAAAATGTTGATACCCTTTTAGTATCAACACCAAGTATTATACAACTATATTTACTATTTTATTTTTGTTTTTAATTTTCTCTGATTATATTTCTTCGAAAATTCACACAGCATAACAGCAAAAATTCCTGCTACTATTCCAAAAATATTCATCATTAGAAATATTTTTAGAAAGTTATCCTTTTTATTCATTGACACATTATCTATTACTACCATATTTTCATATCCTTTTTGAAGTTTCAAACCTGTCAATGTTCTCATTTGTTCTAGACAAATTTCAATCGTTTTTCTTAACTCTTCTCTTCTTACAGTATCTGTACTTCTTGTCATTTCTCCAGAAAAATATTCGATATTTCCTGTTGCTTTTTTCTCCTCCACTGTAATCATTTCTTCCATTTTTTTTGATATATATTTATTAATTTCAAAAAATATTTTATCTTTTTCAGCGAATAATTTTTCTCCATCTTTACTTTCAAGAAAATAAATAGTGTTATTTTCTTTTTTTATATTTCTTATCTCTATAATATTAGAACCATAATTATATTGTTTTATATTCTGTATTATCGGAATTTCTTGCTGTAGAGCAGATTTTTTTATATATTTTGATATATTTTCCAAATCTAAACGTGGAAACAGAATCCCAGATTTTTGATATAGCTCATCATTTAAAACTCTTTCTTTGTCTATATGAAACTCTATCCTTAGTTCATCTTTTTTATTCCTATTCTGAGAATATGAAACTATTATACTTGCAATAAATACTACAACTACAATTGAAAAAAACATTTTCTTCCACTCTAAAAAAATATCTACTATCTCATATATATCTATTTCCTCTTCCATATCTTCAATTCTATCTTTGTTCATAAATTTCCCCTTATTTTTTAACTTTTATTTATTTTTAAAGACTAGCATTTGTTAATTTATTATCCCCTATCTGCATTATTTTTATGTATAAAAATAAATATCCACTGATTCAAATTCAATTAAAATATTCTTTATACTTGATAATAGTATATATAATAAAACTTAATTTTTTATTCTAATAAAAGTTCGCTTTTATATAAAAAAGAGAACTTTTCTGAAATAGAACAATATGCAGTTAATTTTTTGTTTTATTTTCACGAAATCTTTTAAGAATTAAAGGTATGATTCGCTTTAAAATTATATTATTTTTTTATTTCTTTGTCAACATAAATATATAAAGGAATATTTTTTTCTTTTATAAAACTTAGAATTTGAGAATTAAATATCAGTGTTCGTGTTATTATATAAAAGCGAACCGTTTTAACTTTACTATATTTTTGATTTTTATTCTTTTTTAAAATTAAAAACCCATGAATTTCAGAATATTAATTCTTAAAATTACATGGGCTTGATTTTTTAGGATAGCAGATATGAAATTATTCTTCTAAAATTAATTTATTTAAGTGTTGACTCATAAGAATAATATACACATTTAGCATTTTCATATCCGTGCCTTACTATTAAATCAAAATCTTTTTCACTAGGTTTGAATAAAGTTGTTGGATAGTTTTTCAATTTTTCGCTTTCCTCTTTACCTAAACATTCTTTTAAAAGTCTCTCTTTTACTTTTTCATCTATTATTCCTCTAGCAGTTATTTTTTCAGCTGAATTTCCAATTTTTACACACATACCTGATTTTTTATTAATTATAAAATCAACAAAATTTCTCAATCTTAATCCCGCAACCTGATCCATATCTATATCCACAAGTCTTTTTATATCTGTCAGCTTTCCAAATAAATTTTTACTTGGTTTTGTAAATTCCTCTGTTCCTGCTGAAGCATCACTTACAATACAGAAATTTATTCCCTTTCTGCATTCTCCACCATTATCTGGTTTGTATAGAGCTTCTATTCCAAGATTGTCATATACTCCTCCATCCCAAAGGTGAATTTTATCTGCTGGTAATTTTACCTCTTCTCCTTCATAATTTTTCCAGATATATTTATCAGTTTTTACTTCTGTCATTCCTATTAGTATGGGGAATCCAGCTGAAGCAGCTACTGCTTCTGCAATAGGAAAATTGCTGCCATCAAAATATCCTATTTTATAGTCTCCACATCTTTTTTGACTGAAACGGAAACATTTTCCAGTTTCAAAAGTTGTACAGTTTATATACCATGCTGGTTTTTCAGATAATTCTTTAATTATTCCATCCATTTTCCAGTATTTTTTCATAGTTTTAGCAAGAGATTCTGTCTTGCTTTCAAATAGTTTCTTTATATCCCATCCTTCAAGAGTTTTTCCAAAAGCTCCAAATGTTACATCTTTATCTAAAATCTTTTTCTTTATTTCAGGAAGTACTTTTTCAAGATATTCCTTGCTTGAAGGCCACTTCATATTATTTGATGAATAGACTAATCCAGCACAAATACTCCCACCAGATACTGTTGATACATGTTCAATATTTTCTAGAAGTTTCATTTCAGCCAGCCATTTTAATATTCCCAAATGAAAAAGAGTAGCTCTCATACCTCCCCCTGATAATGCAAGCCCTATTTTTATTTCTTTTTTATCCATATTTTTTTCCTCCCTTAATTAAGCAATATTAATGAAGTCCATTGTAAGTTACAATTGAAATACTATTTCCATCTGGCATAAACTCTATTTTTTCTCCCTTTTCTATTTTTACTATATTCCCAAAGAACATATATGGAGCTATTGTATAGTGTGATGCATTTTCCCATTCAGGAAGTGCATAATAAAGTTCAAATTCTTTATTTTTTATCTGACTGGCTGTCATATAACTGAATAAAACATGTTCAAAGCTATGCAATGATGTCTTCCAGTTATGTACTTTTGGATAATTTATTACTGGTTTATGAGTTTTCCCATCTACCATATGCCATATTTCTCCATATTCATGATCTACCATTTTATCCAGCCAGTAACGCTGTGTGTTATTTAAATAAGCATAATAAGAAGGATCATGAATAGCTAATATTTCACAAGCCTGATCCAGCTCTGCTAATATCCACCATTCTTTATCTATATCAATATTACCTTCAGAATCCAGACGACATGCCCAGCTTCCTTTTATAACATCAGAAATATTCTCCTCAACAAAAGCATCTTTTGATATTTTATCAATCTTCGGACGAGCAAAATCTATATAAAAAGGTTCACCTAACATTTCTCCTACTTTTTGTATTACCCAAAAAGTTTTTACTGAATGTCCAAAGTCTGTATGATCAGTCCCAAGGCATAAATTTGAAGTTTCTGTTTCTACTCCCCAAAAGAATTTATATCTTTCACTATAAAAATGAGTTATCAATATATCAGCTACTTTTTTCATGTCTTTCTTCCAAATATCTTTGTATGGCTGAGGCAGTGTTGGTGTAAGCATTACTATGTAAGCATAAAGCTGATCTAATTGAGCTACTATCTGCACTTCTGGATCTTTTGTATGTTTAGGATACCAAGTAAAATATCCACGCCCATCATCTAAATAGACACTAAATATATAATCTTTAAGCTGAATTATTTTATGAAGTACTCCAACATCATGAGTTAAGAAATAATACATTCCTAATCCTGTAATTCCATAAGCAAGGTCCTGACTAGTATGTTCATATCTCTCTGCTCCCCATTCTCCTGTTTCTATATTTTTTTAGTAAACATTCCGTAATTTCCATCTATTGCATCTATTAATGCTAAAGTACCTTTTCTGCATAATTTCAGATACTCAGGTTTCCCAGTCATATGAAAGGCTATACCATAGGCGTATGTCTGACGTGAATGTGCTCTTATAAAATTATATTCTGTTTCTATCCTTCAGTTATTTTATCTTTTAAAGCTTCTTTAAATTCTTCTGGCCATTCTTCTTGATTCTTCGAAAGAACTTCTCCTTTATTTGTACGATATGTTGGAAATAAATCATCTTTTAATTCTACAGCATCTGGAAGAGTCCAAAATTTCATTAAATCATTTTCTAAATGGTTAAGCCATACTTCTGGACCTAAAGCATTTTCTATTAACTCTTTTGTTTTTTCAGCCATTATTTTTCTCCTTTTAAAATATTATACTTCTACATGCTATTGTATTACTCTATTTCCATTTATTTGTCAATGCCTATAAAAAATAATCTTTGAATAATATTATTTTTGAAATAAAATCCAATAAATTATGCTATATTATAAACTTATAAAAAAAAGAACAGCTAAAGCTGTTAAAGCTTTTAACTGTTCCATTTTATATAATTATTAGATTTTACTTACATCAAATACATCTAGCTTGTCTTCTTCTATATGTCCATCCTGCATTCTAAGAATAGCATTAATTGTATCAAGAGCTGTTAATACATCCACTCCATACTCTATTGCTGTTCTTCTCATTTTAAATCCATCTCTTTGAGCGTCATTTGCTTTTGTTGGTGTATTTATTAATAGATCTACTTCTCTATTTTTTAATACATCTGAAATGTTTGGCGATGGTTCATCTATTTTATTTACTACTGTTGCTTCTACTCCATTTTCTGCTAGGAATTTTTGTGTTCCACTTGTTGCAAACAAGATTGATCCATGTGCAATTAAGCTCTTAGCAATTGGTAAAAATTCATCTTTATCTTTATCTCTGATAGTTACCAGTATTTTTCTGTCTTTGATAAGGTGCACTCTGTTAGCTCCAAGCAGTCCTTTATAGATAGCTTCATCTACATTGTTTCCTACTCCCAGTACCTCTCCTGTTGATCTCATTTCTGGTCCTAATGATACCTCTACACTTGATAGTTTTTCTGTTGAGAATACTGGTACTTTTACTGCTACTACATTTGGCTTCTTGTAGATTCCTGTTCCATATGCCATATCTTTTAATTTTTCTCCAAGTGCTACTCTTGTTGCTATTTCAATAGCTGGTACTCCTGATACTTTTGAGATATATGGAACTGTTCTTGATGATCTTGGGTTTACTTCTATTACATAAAGTTTATTTTCATATGCGATAAACTGAATATTCATCATACCTTTTACTTCAAGAGCTTTTGCTATTCTCTTAGTTATTTCTAAAAGTTCAGCTTCAGTTCCTTCATATAAATTTTGCTGTGGATAAATAGTGATTGAGTCTCCTGAGTGAACTCCAGCTCTTTCTAAATGCTCCATTACTCCCGGTATTAAGATATCCTCTCCATCACAGATAGCATCTACTTCTAATTCGATTCCATTTAGATATTTATCTATCAACACTGGATTTGATGGATCTCTGTCAAATGATGCTTCTAGGTATTTTACCAGATTATATTCATCGTGACATATTTCCATTCCCTGTCCACCTAGTACATATGATGGTCTTACCAGCACTGGATAGTTTATTTCATTTGCTATTTCTATTCCATGCTCTACATCCCATACTGCTCTTCCTTTTGGTCTAGCAATATCAAGCTCTTCCATCATTTCTTCGAATCTTTCTCTGTCTTCTGCTTCATCTATTTTATCTGCACTTGTTCCTATTACTTTGATTCCTCTATCGCTCAAATCATTTGCTAATTTGATTGCTGTCTGTCCTCCAAATTGAAGTATTACTCCCTCTGGTTTCTCTTTTTCAAGGATATTCATTATATCTTCTGTTACTAATGGTTCAAAGTATAGTTTGTCTGCTGTTGAGAAGTCTGTTGATACTGTCTCTGGGTTATTGTTTATTATGATACTTTCTATTCCTAGCTTCTTTAATGTTTTTACTGCATGAACTGTACAGTAGTCAAATTCTATTCCCTGCCCAATTCTTATCGGTCCTGATCCTATTACCACTATTTTTCTCTTGTTAGATACTTCTACCTCATCATATTGATCATATGTTGAATAGAAATATGATGAATCAGCTGCAAATTCTCCAGCACAAGTATCAACCATTTTATATACTGGCTCTATGTGGAAATATTTTCTTTTTCTTTCAATATCTTTTTCAGTAACTCCCATTAAAGACGCAATTCCTTTGTCTGAGAATCCTTTCTTTTTAAGATTTCTTAAATATGTTTCATCTAAATTTTTAAATTCTGTATCTTTTAAAATTTCTTCCTGTTTAACAATCCATTCGATTTTCTCCATGAAGAATTTATCTATTCCAGTAATTTTCTGTAATTTTTCTTTGATGTATCCTCTTCTAAGCATTTCTGCCACTATGAAGATTCTCTCATCATCTGGTTTTACAACTGCTGCTTTTAATTCTTCCATAGTCATTTTTTGAGCTACTGGATGCTCTAAGTTGTATCTTCCTATTTCAAGTGATCTGATACCTTTCAGGAACGCTGCTTCAAAGTTATTTCCTATTGCCATAACTTCCCCTGTTGCCATCATTTTTGTACCAAGTTTTTTATCAGCCTTTTTAAATTTATCAAACGGCCATTTAGGTATTTTTACAACTATATAGTCAAGAGCTGGCTCAAAACAAGCAAAAGTTTTTCCAGTTACTTCATTTTTTACTTCATCTAACAGGTATCCTAGAGATAATCTTGTAGCTACCCTTGCAATAGGATATCCTGTTGCTTTAGAAGCTAGTGCTGATGATCTTGATACTCTTGGGTTGATCTCTATTATTGCATATTCAAATGATTTTGGGTGAAGAGAGAACTGTACATTGCATCCTCCAATAACTCCAATTTCATTTACTATTTTAATAGCAGAAGTTCTAAGCATTTGATATTCTCTATCTGATAAAGTTTGAGAAGGAGCAACAACTATTGAGTCTCCTGTATGGATTCCTACTGGGTCAATATTTTCCATATTACATACTGTAATACAGTTTCCATCTTTATCTCTTATTACTTCATACTCTATCTCTTTCCAACCAAGGATAGATTTTTCAATAAGTACCTGTTTTACTCTAGACAGAGCCAGTCCTTTCATAAGGATATCTTCAAGCTCTTTTGGATTATATGCAAATCCTCCACCAGTTCCTCCCAATGTATAAGCAGGTCTTACTACTACTGGATACCCTATTTCTCTAGCTACTTTAAATCCGTCTTCAAGGTTTTCTACTATTTTACTTTGAATAATAGGTTCTCCTATTTTTTCCATAGCTTCTCTGAATAGTTCTCTGTCTTCTCCTCTTTTGATAGATTCGATAGGAGTTCCGATTACTTTTACTCCATATTTTTCAAGAATACCTTTTTCAGATAACTCAACAGCCATATTTAATGCTGTCTGTCCTCCCATTCCAGCAAGAATAGAGTCTGGTCTCTCTTTAGCTATTACTTTTTCAACAAAGTCTGCTGTGATTGGTTCTATATATATTCTGTCTGCTACTGCTTTATCTGTCATTATTGTTGCTGGGTTAGAGTTGATCAGTACAACTTCTATCCCCTCTTTTTTCAGAGTCTCACAAGCCTGAGTTCCTGAATAGTCAAACTCTGCTGCCTGTCCTATTATGATTGGTCCTGAACCTATAACTAATGTCTTTTTTATAGACTTATCTAACATTTTATTCCTCCCTCAAACTTTAAATTAACCTTCTATAACTTGTAAGAAATCATCAAACAGATAATCAGAATCAGATGGTCCAGGCCAAGCTTCTGGATGGTACTGTACACACATTATTTTCAATTCGCTGCTTTTCATTCCCTCAATAGAATTATCGTTCAGGTTTATATGAGTTACTTTCATAGCCTCTGGTACATTATCCACTACATAACCATGGTTTTGTGAAGTTATGAATATCTTATTTTTCTCTAAATCTTTAACTGGATGATTGCATCCTCTGTGACCATATTTTAATTTAGTAGTAGATCCTCCAAGTGCCCATGCCAGAAGCTGATGTCCAAGACATATTGCAACTATTGGAAGTTTTCCTATCATTTTCTTTATTTCATTTATTACTTCTGTAAGATCAGCTGGGTCTCCTGGTCCATTTGAAAGGAACAATCCATCAAGATCATATTTCATTATCTCTTCAGCAGTTGTGTTCCAAGGGAAAACTACCATATGGCAATCTCTCTTTTTAAAACTTCTAAGGATATTTCTTTTGATTCCAAAATCCATTACCCCTATTCTTTTTCCAGTACCTGGTATTTCATATATCTCTTTTGTACTTACTTTGCTCACTGCATCTTTGTTGCAGAATTTTTCAAAATGTTCATCTATCTCTTTTTGAGTCAGGTCTTGAGAAGTGATTATAGCTCTCATAGCTCCCTCTTCTCTTATTATCTTTGTAAGCTGTCTTGTATCTACACCTTTGAATGCCACAACTTTATTTTGTCTTAAGAATCCATCTAAAGTCATCTCACATCTAAAATTATTTGGAAGTTTTGCATCTTCTTTAATAACAAACCCTTTTAAATGTATTTTAGAAGACTCCATGTCCTCTAGATTTATTCCATAATTTCCTATCATAGGATATGTCATTACTACTATCTGCCCACAATAAGAAGGATCTGTTAAAAGCTCCTGGTACCCTGTCATTCCTGTATTAAAAACAAGTTCTCCAACAGTTTCCCCTAACTCTCCAAAAATCTTTCCTTCAAAACTCATACCATTTTCAAGAATAAGCTTTCCTTTCATTTGACCTCCTGTAATTTAAAAGTTTTCCTAAAAAAAAAGATACAACAGTTTGTCATATCTTTTCTTAAGATAAATATATGTGAATTAATTTTAAAGACAATATTCCCGTAAAAACTTTAGAAATAAATGTAAAAGAGCAGAAAATAGAATCCTTTATCTTCTTTAATGATAAATTTTTTATTCCTTCCATTCCTTTACCTCCTTTTTTTTACTAAAAGAAAGTATATCTATTTTTTCAAATTATGTCAAGAATTTTTTGATAATATCCCCTTTTAATTTTTTTTTTGATCTTTTTTTATACATTTTTCATAAAATATTAAAAAAATATAAATTTTTTTAGTTTCTCGTATTGACTATTAGCCATTTATGTGATAATAAGATATCGGGAGGTGCATCATGGATTTTATAATTATCACAAATAACAACAAGGTTTATAATTTTTACAAAGAAACAAATGATGTTTTTTATTTTCAAAAAAAAGATTTCCTAGATCTTTTAGAGATAGTGAAAGAGGAAATATATAAAGGACATAAACTTCTTTCTGATCCTATCATGTATAATCTAGAAAATTCTGAGAATCCATATAAATCTATTGCTGTCTCTAAAGACACTTTTTCAGATGATGGAACTCAAAAAAAATTAATAGATGGAGTAATTAGTATAGCTAGAAAAATTCCAAACAGAAAAAATTTCTCTGAATTTTCTGAAACTACTTTAGAAGAATTTAGATTTATTGACTTAAATCTTCTAACTGATGGAACTAAATCTTTTAGCTACTAATCTCTTGGAGGTGGACTGTGGTTCAATTTTATTTTAAAAGAATCCTTGAAAAAATAAATTTCAATTTCATTCCTGTTTTTGATTTAAAAGATGATTCTATTTATGGTTACAAAATTATAAAAGATTTTTCTGTAATAGGGTTCAATGACAAAGATCTTATGTATCAAATGGCCTTTGAAGATGATACATTTGAAACTCTTGTCTTAAAGCTTCTTGAAAAGTCATTTCAAATGGCTATTGAGAATAACTGCATAGATAAGAAGCTTTTTTATACTTTAAGATTGAATTATGTCCTGGACAATAGTATATTCTTTGACAGAATACACACACTGGTATCATCACTTAAACTCAATGAAAATAATATTATCTTTGACATAAAAGGAATAACAGATTGGGAAAAGTTTTATGAAGAAACTAAAAATTGTAAATTTGAATATCTTAAACTTTATAAAGAGGATAGAGGTATCCCCATCAATTTAAACAGAGTTGCACAAGAAAAACCAGAACTTATTGAAATCAGAGATACTCAAAATTTTATGCACATAGGTGAATATATTGATAATGATATCAAGATAATTTTTAATACAAATACTGACCCTTCTTTTACAAAAGAAGATTTGAAAAAAATAGGAGCAGACTACTATTATTATTTTAATAAAAATAAACAATTTGATGAAACTGAGTCATAATATGAATCTAAATAAAAGAGCCTAATCCAAGAAGTTATTATCTTTTAATAACTGGTGGATCAGGCTTTTTTTATTTTCTATCTGCTTTTTATCTTTTCTCTAGATTTTATCTTCTACCCATTTTACAAGGCTCTCTCTTGTTTTTTCTACAATCTCATCATAATTTAATCCTTCAGGTGATACTTTCTCAAAGAATTTAACTTCTATCTTAGAAGCCTTAGGAAATTTAGTATTTGCAGGGAAAGCTTCAAATGCTCCTCTTATTCCAAAAGGTACAACTGGTATATCCAACTCTTTTGCCAAAATAGCAAATGCCTTTTTAAATTCCAGCATCTTTCCATCTCTTGTTCTTGCTCCTTCTGGGAATATAACAACGCTCTTTCCATCTTTCAATACTTTAGCCATTGTCTGAAGTACCTCTCCAAGATTTTTATTGATATCTACCAGAATAACATTTGAATTTTCTCCAAGTTTTCTCATATATCCCTTAGAAAAATGCTTTACTTTTGCAAGATAATAAATGTTTCTAAGTATTTTTGATGGAACTGAATGATTAAATATAAAAGCATCCAAAAGACTTTGGTGATTTCCTGCATAAATAACTGGTTCTGATGTCAGATTTTCCATTCCGCTTTTTTGTACTCTAAAATACAATTTGAAAGGAAGCCATGTCAGTAATTTTCCCATCATTGTTACTATATTTGACTTAGGAAGATCAGCCTCTATATCCTTATTCAGATAATCTTTCCAGTTGATTTCCTCTATCTTTTCATCGCTTCTATTTTCTTTTACAAATTCAGCCAGTTTCTCTACAGTTGGATTATCAAGAATTATGTTCTCTGCTCCCTTTACTCCAAAATTACTTTCCAAATAAGTCAAAAGTTCAACCATATCTAAAGAATCCATACCTAAATCCAGTTCTATATGAGCTGATGGCGAAACTGGTCTGTTCTTAGTCTTTACCAGATAATCTTTTAAAAGAGTATATTCTTCATATTTAGGCTCTTCTATATGAATATTTTCTGTTTCCTTCTCTTTCAGCATATCAGGTATCATAAATCTTCTTATCTTACCTATTTTTGTTTTAGGCATCTCTTCCTGTACTATTCTTATATCTAGTATTTTTCTATAATTAGGAGCTTTTCCATTGTATGAATCAATAACTCCCCATTTCAGTGTTTCTTTTATGTTTGTTACTTTTTCATCATATATTTTCTGAAAGTTAGGATATATAACTGCTGTAAGCACTGAATCTATTTCAGAAATTACTATCTCCTGAATAAGATTAGTCTTACTCATTATCTGCTGTTCTATCTCAATTGGATTGATATTTTTTCCATTTGATAAAACTATCATCTCTTTTTTTCTTCCTGTTACATATAGGAATCCATCTCTAATTTCTCCAAGGTCCCCTGTATGTATCCATCCTTCACTGTCAATAGTTTCAGCAGTTTCTTCTGGTTTATTGTAATATCCTTTCATTACATTTCTACCTCTGGCAATAATTTCTCCATCTTCTGCTATTTTAGCTTCTATTCCAGGAAGTATTCTTCCAGCTGATCCGGGTCTTATCTCATCTAGTGGTGTAAATGAGATCATTGGAGCTGTTTCTGTCATCCCATACCCTTCACATACTTTTAATCCCAGTGTAAGAAAATCTCTTGATACTCTTGGGTCAAGCTTAGATCCCCCTGATACAAAAAATCTTACATTTCCACCAAAATTATCATGGACTTTTTTAAATATTTTTCTGCTGAAAGAGATGCTGTTTATTTTTTCACATAATTTAAAAATAAGCTTTGTTGCCTTACCAGCATTTATTTTTTCCATTATTTTCTGATGAAGCATTTCCCATAATCTTGGAACTCCTATCATCATAGTTACTTTATAAGTCTGAAAAGCATCTACCATAGACTGAGAAGACATCTCTTTAAGGAATATTATTGTTGCTCCCTTAGCCAGAGGTACTACCCCTGATCCCAGTAATGGAAATATATGATGCATAGGAAGAAGTGCCAGAACAATATCTTCTTTCACAAACATTTTATATTTGTCCAGTCCTTCTATATTCACAAGTATGTTATCAAATTTAAGCATTACTCCTTTAGGTTTTCCAGTAGTACCTGAAGTATACAGCATCAAAGCAATATTTTCCGGCTCTGGTGAATTAAGAACAAGTTCTTCTGTTATCTCATGATCTTCAACATCATCTACAACCACTATTTTTAAATCTTTTTTTGCTGCTTCAAGAGCTTTTTTTACATTTGAAAGATTATTTTGTGATGTATAGATATATTTCGAATCAGAATCTTCTATATAATATACAAGTTCCTCCCCTGATAAACTTGAATCAAGACACACACATGTTCCTGATTTGTCCCATACTCCTAGGAAAGAGTAAAGAAGTTCAGGTCTGTTTTCCATATATATTATAACTCTGTCCTCTTTTTCTATTAATACTTGTGAAGAAAAAATCTTAGCTTTAGTTATCATTTCTTTATAACTTATATTTCTTCCTTCGTATATTATCGCTGTCTTATTATAATCTCTTACAAATTCCAACTTATCCCCCTAAATATTTTAATCGTTTAGTGCAATTATAGCATATTTTATAATTTTAGACAATTAGAACAGTACCCCTCACCTATTCTAAATATTTGTTATTTCAATATTTAAAATCATTATTTTACTAAAAACACTAAATAATGAACTTATTCTTATTTCTTTTGCATCTCTTAAATATTCTGGGACAAACACTTTTATCCCCTCTGCTTCTTTTTCTATATATTTTATCTCTTTTTGAGAAATATTATTTGTATCTTTTATAAATTCACCCTGAATTATATCTTGGCATCCTGCTCATCCAAAACTTTGAATTTCTTTTTTCAAAATTATTCCTTTAAAATTATTTTTCTTCATATATTTTATAACTTTTTCTTTTATTTCTATCAAATTTTTCCTCCTTTTAAAATTTAGTATTTTCTTAAATTTTATCACATTTTTGTATTAATTCAATATAAAGAATATGTATAAAAATCAATAATTGGAAATAAAATTTCATTTTTACGATATATAAAATTTTATTATTCAAATAAAGGGTTTACATATCTTTAAATATGTATTATAATTAACTGTTAATACTTTATAACTTTAAAGGAGAATGTGATGGGAAGATTAGTTGGAACTATTTCTAGAGGACTTCGTGCACCTATTATTCATCAAGGTGACAAAATTGAAGATTTCGTAGTTGATGCAGTGTTAGCTGCTGTTGAAAGCGATGGTATAACATTAAGAGACAAGGACATTGTTGCGGTTACAGAATCTATAGTTGCCAGAGCTCAAGGAAACTATGCTACTATTGATGATATTGCAGCAGATGTAAAAAATAAATATGGAGATAATGCTATTGGTGTTATTTTTCCAATTTTAAGCCGTAACAGATTTTCTGTATGCTTGAAAGGAATAGCTAAAGGAGCAAAAAAAATTATTCTTATGTTCAGTTATCCATCTGATGAAGTTGGAAACCATTTTATTGATATGGAGCTTTTAGATGAAAAAGGTGTAAATCCTTGGAGTGATATTCTTAGTGAAGCTGAATTTACTGAGAAATTTGGAAAGCCTCTTCATGAATTTACTGGAGTAAATTACATTGAGTACTATTCTGATTTAATAAGAGAGCAGGGAGCAGAGGTTGAAGTAATATTTGCTAACAATCCTACTGCAATTTTAAATTATACTGACTGTGTTTTAAACTGTGATATCCATACTCGTTTCAGAACTAAAAAATTATTAAAAAAAGCTGGAGCTAAAATAGTATTTGGTATGGATGAAATACTTACTTCTTCTAGAAATGGAAGCGGATATAATGAGGATTACGGGCTGTTAGGTTCTAATAAAGCTACTGAAGATACTATAAAACTTTTCCCTCGTGATTGTAAAGATACAGTTCTTAATATCCAAAAAATGTTTTTAGAAAAAACTGGAAAAGCTATAGAAGTTATGGTATATGGAGACGGAGCATTTAAAGATCCAGTTGGAAAAATATGGGAACTTGCTGACCCAGTAGTTTCTCCGGGATATACTTCTGGATTAGAAGGAACTCCTAATGAAATAAAATTAAAATATCTTGCTGATAATGATCTTGCTGGACTTACAGGAGAAGAATTAAACAAAGCTGTTGCTGAAGCAATAAAAAATAAAGATTCTGATCTTAAAGGGCAAATGATAACTCAAGGTACTACTCCTAGAAGACTTACAGATCTTATAGGATCACTATGTGACCTTACTTCTGGAAGTGGAGATAAGGGAACTCCTATTATCTTAATTCAAGGATATTTTGACAACTACATAGATAACTAATTATTAAAATAAAAGAGATTGACTGGAAAGTATTTTTACTTAACAGTTCAATCTCTTTTTTAATTAATATTTTATTTTGTCAGCGTTTTATTTTATAAGCCACAATTCTATTTCATCTTTGCTTTTTTCTACTATCTCTTCTACTGTAAGACCTTCTGGCATTACTTTATCAAAGAATTTTATAGTTATTGGTGACATGCTGGGAATTCTCTGTCCATAAGGCATAGCTTCATATGCTCCTTTTATTCCAAATGGAACAACTGGTATATTCAATTCTTTAGAAAGAATAGCAAAAGTCTTTTTGAAATCCTGTATCTCTCCATCTCTTGTTCTTGCTCCTTCTGGGAATATAACAAGATTTTTTCCTTCTTTCAATACCTTAGCACTTACCTGCAAAGTTTCTTTTAAATTTTTATTAATATCTATAATAAGTACATTTCCTCTTTCAGCCAGATATTTTCTCAAAGGAGTACCAAAGTGAACTATTGTTCCAAGATAATATGTATCTCCCATTTTAGCAGATGATATTGCCTGATTAAAAATAAGAGCATCTAGGAAACTTTGATGGTTTCCTACATATATTGTCGGTTCTGAAAGTATTTTATCCTGCCCCTCTTTTTTCAGGCTGAAGTATATGCTGAAGAACGGCTTAAATATAAATCTTATTAACTTTCCTACCCATGCTGATTTAGGAAGTTCTATATTTGTATCTTGGCTGAGGATAGTTTTCCAGTCCACTTCATTGTCACTGAATTCTCCTCCTCTTTCCTTAACAAATTTAGCCATATCCAATACATTTTTTATATCAGTAAATTCTTCTTCTGTTATTTTTATTCCAAAACTCATTTCTATAAAGGACAATATCTCTACTATATCCAATGAATCAAGTCCTAAATCAAGCTCTAAGTGAGCATCAGGTGTAACTTCTACATTGTAGTTCTTCTCCATATAATCTTTTAAAGTTTCATATTCAGCTTTAAATTCTTGTGGAATTACTATCTCTTTTTTTACTTCATGTTTTGAACTATCTTCATTTTCATCTTCTATTGCCTGTCCTGCAAGGAAATCATTCAACATAAATCTTCTTACTTTTCCAAGCTTAGTTTTTGGAAGTTCATCTTTTACAATTTTTATTTCAAGTATTTTTCTATATTTAGGAGCTGTTATATTATATTTATCTATTATCTCCCATTTTAATGTTTCTTTTATATTAGTTATCTTTCTATGTTTTATAAGGTCAAAGTCAGGATACACAACTGCCATCAAATGATTGTTGTACTCCATAACAGCTATCTCTTTTATAAGATCTGTTCCTTTGAATATTTCACTTTCTATATCACTTGGATTGATATTTTTTCCATTAGAAAGAACTATCATCTCTTTTTTTCTTCCAATGATACTTAAATAATTATTTTCTAATTTACCAAGGTCACCTGTGTGGAACCATCCATCAGCATCTATTACTTCAGCTGTTGCTTTAGGATTATTGTAATATCCTTTCATTACATTGGCACCTTTTACCAGAACCTCTCCATCTTCAACTATTTTTACTTCTATATCCGGTATCAGTTCTCCTACTGTTCCGGGCTTTATTCTATCAGGGTTATTAAATGAAATAATTGGAGATGTTTCAGTAAGTCCGTACCCTTCCATCAATGGAAGTCCTAGAGTAAGGTAATCTCTGGCAATTTCAGGATCTAATTTAGCTCCCCCTGATGCCATTACTCTAAGTGAGCCTCCAAGTTCATTATTAACTTTTTTAAAGACTAATCTGCTAAGTGCACGACTGTTTATCTTTTGACATAGCTTGAATAATTTTTTGATTGCCCAGCTTTTATTTATCTGCCCCATTATAGCTTTATGAAGCATTTCCCATACTCTAGGCACCCCAATTATTACAGTTATTTTGTAATCTTTCAAAGCTTTTTTCAAAGCTTCAGAAGACATTTCATCTAATATTACAACTAAAGTTCCAAAGTACATAGTCATCAATAAGTTTATGTTTAATGGAAATATATGGTGATAAGGGAGAATAGCCAGTATTCTATCTGTTTCATCCACCAATTTTATTGCTTTTATAGCATTTATATTAGAAAGAAGGTTTGCATATGTAAGCATTACTCCCTTTGGATTTCCTGTTGTTCCAGAGGTATATAACAAAAGAGCTACATCTTCTACATTATCAATATTCACTTCATAGTCATCAGGTGTAAAATCTTCTGGAACTACTATTTCATCTACATTTATTATCTTTATATCTTTTCCATATTTTTCTTTAGCTTCAACAACATTTTTATAATTCTTATTTGTTGCATAAATATATTGAGGTTCTGCATCTTCAAATACATAAAGAAGCTGCTCTGCTGTATATCCAGCGTCTAAAACAACTCCTATTCCTTTTGAATTCCATACTGAAAATAATGCCTCTATTATTTCAGGTCTGTTTTCTATATATACAACAACTTTATCATCTTTTTTTATTTTCAATAACGTGGAATAATATTTTATCCCTGTTATCAGCTCTTTATATGAATATTCTCTATCCTTGTATATAATAGCTGCCTTCCCTCTATCATGTAAAAAATTCATCTGCTGCCTCCTGTTGTCAGAGATATTTTATAGATTGTCAATCATCTCTTCCAATTGTTTTCTATCTTTATTATTTAAATCTATTCCAGATTTTAATTTTTTCAAAACTTCACTTTCTTGTGCACTCATGCTCTTCTCTAAAACTTTTATAAGCATTTTTACATAAAAATTCATACTCATCTCCTTTTACCCTTTGAGGATATATCCCACTCCTCTTACTGTGTATATTAATTTTTCCTTGTGATCCTTATCTATTTTTCCTCTTAAATGCGTCATATACACATCTACTATATTAGTATTGCTTGTAAAATTTATACTCCATATTTTTTCTTTTATCATTGTTCTGCTGAGAACAAGATTTTTATTTCTTACTAAATATTCAAGAAGAGAAAATTCTTTATATGTAAGTTCTATAAGTGCCTCTCCCCTTTTTACTTCTCTAGTAAGAAAATTTATTGATAAATCCTTTATTGTAATTATATTATTTCCAACAGCAAAACTCTTTATAGTTCTTCTTATCACTGCTCTTATTCTCCCTAAAAGCTCTATAAAAGAAAAAGGTTTGACTATATAATCATCAGCCCCTGCATCCAGAGCCTCCACCTTTTTCTCTATTTTATCCTCAGAAGATATAAATATTATCCCTGATTCAATATTCTCTTTTCTTATTTTTTCACATAGTTCTATTCCAGTTTTATCTCCAATGACAGTATCCAGTATTATAAGCTCATAATTCCCTGATACAGCATGATAATAAGCATCTTCCCAGTCAGAAGTGTCTTCCACTGAGTACCCTGCTTCTTTTAACCCTTTTTTCAAATATTTTTTTATGTCTACATCTTTTTGAACTATAAGAATATTCATTTATTCCCCTCTTATGTATGGATAATATTGTAAATAGAAAGATAATTAAGAACACTTCCTCCTATTACAAATATATGCCATATAGAATGTGCAAATTTAAGTTTTTTCATTGCATAAAATATTGTTCCTACTGTATATATAACTCCTCCTATAATAAGAAGATTTAGAGAAACTGGACTTAAAGCATTTTTTAAATCTTTAAATACAAATACAACTATCCATCCCATAAGTATATATAACAGAGTAGAAAGAATTTTAAATCTTCCAACAAAGAATATTTTAAATATTATCCCTAAAAAAGTCAATCCCCATTGTATTGCAAAAAGTATCCATCTGTTTCTTCCTTCTAATACAGTGAGAAGATAAGGGGTATATGAAGCAGATATCAATACATATATTGCCGAGTGGTCTAGTATCTTAAATACTTTTTTGGCTTTTCCTTCCTCAAGCAGATGATAAGTTCCTGACATAACATACATCAGAATGAGAGCACCTCCAAATATAGAAGATCCTACTATGTAGTTTGAATATCCTGTTCTTACTGCATGTACTATTAATGTAACACATCCAGCTATTGCCATTCCTGCTCCTATATAATGAGTTATAAAGTTAAATTTTTCTTCTAATTTATTGTAATCCATATTATTCAGCTCCTTTCAAAAAAATATAACCATCCTTTTTTTAAGTATTTTCTTTCTTATATTATACCATATTCTAAATTCTGTTTTTCAAAATAAATCGTCTCTAATCTTTATATTTCATCTAATTTTTTTATAAATCAGATGTCATATTTTTTTATTTTACATTATACCATAAAAATTATAAAAGGGATATTGTTCTTTCAAACAATACCCCCAATACTCTTTTAATGTATTTTTTTCATACTAATATAAAGCAATATGTCCATCTGTTCTTGGTTCAGTTCCTCCTACAAGAACTCCATTTTCCATTCTCCAGATGATTTCTCCTCTTCCCATCATAAGAGGGTCATAAAGAACTTTTACATCATGTCCCATAGCTGCAAGCTCGTAAGCTATATGCTCAGGTACTCCATGTTCCAGTTCAATATTTTTCTTACCTACCCACTGCCATCTTGGAGCATCTAATGCTGCCTGTGGATTCATCAGGAAGTCCACTGTATTAGTTACTACCTGTACATGTCCTTGCGGCTGCATAAATCCTCCCATTACTCCAAATGGTCCGATAGCTTTTCCATCTTTTCCAAGGAATCCCGGAATAATTGTATGATAAGGTTTTTTTGCTGGTCCTACACAGTTTGCACTTTCAAGATCAAGGTTAAAGTTGTTTCCTCTATTATGAAGAGCTATTCCTGTTCCTGGAACTACCATTCCAGAACCAAATCCCATATAGTTGCTTTGAATATATGATATCATATTTCCTTCATTGTCTGCTGCTGCAAGATATACAGTTCCTCCACAGAATGGATCTCCTGCTTCTGGCATTATAGCTGTATTTCCTATTAGTTTAGCTCTGTCTTCTGCATATGCTTTAGACAGCAGCTGCTCAACTGTTACTTTCATAAATCTAGGGTCAGCTACATATTTTTGTACATCTACAAAGGCAAGCTTCATAGCTTCTATCATTGTATGATATGATCTTACTGTCTCTCTAGCTTCAAACTGGAATCTATCAAGAATATTAAGAGCCATAAGAGCACTTATTCCATGTCCGTTAGGTGGAAGTTCATATACATCATATCCATGATATTTTACAGTAATAGGCTCTACCCATTCTGCTTCAAATCCTTCCAAGTCGTTTTTTCTAAGATATCCATTGTATTTTTTAGAGAATGCATCTATTTTATCAGCAAGCTCTCCTTTGTAGAAAGCTTCTGCATAAGTATCTCCTATCATTTCAAGAGTATCTGCATGATCAGGAAGTCTTACTATATCTCCTATCTCAGGACATTTTCCATCTTGAGTAAAAGTATCAAACCAAGGTTTAAACTCTTCTCCCTCTTCTTTTCCAAAATTCACAGCAGCTTTTTTCCAAAGTTTAGCAACATTTACAGGTACAGCATACCCTTCTCTTGCTAATTTTACAGCTGGAGCTATAACTTCACTCAAAGGAAGTTTACCAAATTTTTTACTTAGCTCTGCCCATGCTTTAGGTATTCCCGGTACAGTTACAGGAATAAGTCCATATTTAGGCATTGCTTTCAATCCTTTATTTAATAACTCCTGTGCTTCAATAAGTTTTGGTGAAGGACCGCTTGCATTAAGTCCATAAATTTTATCTTTTACACTAAGGATAGCAAAACCGTCTCCTCCTATACCATTACCTGTAGGCTCTACAACAGTAAGAGCAGCAGCAGTGGCAATAGCAGCGTCGATTGCATTTCCTCCTTTTTTCAATATTTCAAGTCCAGCTTGTGCAGCAAGTGGAGATCCAGTTGCCACCATACCATTTTTAGCATACATCACATTTCTTCTTGATGGATACGGATAAATAGTAGAATCAAATTTTAACATCTTATTCCTCCCTAATATTCATATTTATATGTGATTAAAAAACTAATATTCAAAATTAAAGCATTTTTACAAATTCTCCAGCTACGATTACAGACAATGTAGTTACGGAAGCTAGTCCGGCAACAACATATGCAGGTGTAAGTTTTGCCATTATGAATTCATGCTCTTCTTCATCTTCTGCCACAGCTGTAGCTATCTCATTACAGATCAGATATGTAGCTGGGAATCCTAGAAGCTGAGCAACAACTATACCCATAGCCAGATTTTTAGATCCAACAAGTTTCCATACTGGAAGTATTTGTGTAAATACATATAGTCCAATCATTGTTGCACCAAATATAACTAACAGATAATATCCCATAACTATAAGGTCATCAAATTTTATCTTGGCAAGTGAAGGAATAATTTGAGCAAATGTCAGCATTGAGAAGAACCCAGACATTTTACCTCTATCAAGTATTCTTGGTGGAATTATTCCTAAATATGCAAGTACAGCAGCTATAACAAGTGACCAGATAGTAGCTCCAACCCCAGTATATTTAGCAAGTATTGATGCAAAATAACAACATATAGCTGTTACTGCAAAACATACATAAACAGTAAAATACTTATCATATTTTTTGTACCATTCTTTTTTTACTTCCTCTTTTTTCTCTTTTCCCCCAGAGACTACTATTTTTTCTCCATCAGCTTTTTTCAATCTGTAGTCTGCTATAATTACCTTTGCTTCTCTTAAACCGAAAAATGATGCTGGCGGAGTTCCAACGAATTTTTGAATAGCATAAGCAAATGTACCAAAAGCTGCTGCTGTCACAAATCCTTTTTCAAGTGCGCCGTTTACCATAATATTAGTAGCAACAATTCCACCATTTAATACAGGGATACTAACAATAGCTACTTCTTTTCCTACAATCGGCATTACTAGAAAAACTGCAATACAAGTTATTACCATTCCTATGAAAGCCATTAAAACAGTTTTCCACTCTTCGATTAACTGTTTTACATTTACCATACTTCCCATATGGAATACAAGTATAGGACTTGCTAATGTTGCAACTTTATCTAATTGTGCTTTTGCAATTAGATCAGAAGGTATTACCCCAGTCATAAATAGGATAAGGAATCCCATCAATGCAATAAATACTGATGAAAGTTTAGCTTTAGTTGCAACACCTAGAATATCCCCGATTGCAAATAAGCCGGCTACGATACTAAGCATCAAAAATTTTTCCATTTCTACTTCCCCCTTGTAGATTTATTAATACTTTTATAAAAAAGTATTTACTAAGATATACCTTGAAAAATAGATTTTTACAAATATAATTTCTATATCGTAATAATACATCTCTTATATTTTTCGTATACAATATATTATTTTTGGTATACAATACTTGCATGTAATAAAAAATTGGTGTAAACTTTCTATAAAATAAAAAAAGAACGGATCAATTTTTCCATTCTTTTTTTATTTTAAATAGATATTTTATCAAAAGTCTTTACAACATACTCTGCTGCATTATCTAAATGCTCTCCTAAAGCAGCATATATTTTATCATCATTTTTTTCTTTTAGCGCCTCTATTATTTTTTCATGTTCATCTACTGTTTCCTGCATATTGGGGTTTGTTTTCTTAAATATATTCATATAGAAAGACAGTTCAGAAAGTATTTTTAAGGAAAGTTCTTTCTTAGAAAGAGAATAAAGATAATTATCAAATTCTTCCAATGTTTCTGAAAATTTTGCAAGATTGTTGCTGTTATTATATTTTTGACTTTTTGCAACTATCTTTTCAACTTTTTTAATGTGTTTATCTGTCATTATCTCTTTTATTTCTTTATATATAATATATTCAAGTTCTAATCTTATTTCGTATATTTCTTTTACTTTTTCTGAGTCAAACTTCTTTAGAAATACACCTTTAAAAGGTATTCTCTCTATTATCCCCATCATTTCCAATTTGCTTAAAGCTTCTCTCAAAGGTGTTCTGCTTATATTATATCTGATGGAATATTCATTTTCATTTATTTTTTCCCCGAATTTTATATTACCATTTATAATATCATTTTTTAATGCTTCAAATACAAGTGTTCTCCTGTCCATAACTTCTATAGCGTTTTCTTTCATATGTTACACTCCTTAATAAAAATTTACCAAAAAATTGATTACCCCATAATAATTTTATCACACTTTTTCTTTTTAATCTAGGATTTCAAATTAATTTCTACTAAAAAAATAGATAATAATAAAAAACTTTTATTCTTCTACAATTTTTCTATATATTAATAATATAAATAATATATTTTACAAAAAAAATTATCTATTATATACTCAGGTCTACAATAAATAATTTTTTAGATAGAGGCGCAAAAGACATCAGTATAATCATTTACATCTGGCAGATATTAAAAATGATTTGAAAGGGGATTTTGCCGAAATAGAAATATAAATGCCAAAGTATTTTTATTGGGAGTATGGATAACATCTATACTACTGTCATTATTTTTCATTAATGGAGTGCTGTCTTTAGAAATTTTTTAATCAATATTATTTTGGTAAATAAAAAATTTTTAATCACAGTCTATAATTTTTAGCTGTGATTTTTTTATTTCATTCTTCTGAAAAATAACTTTTTAGGTAATTTACCCGTTTTTTTAATATTGAAACAAATCAAAAAAAATTAAAATAATACATTTGAATCAAAAAAAGTATTGACAAATCAACAATTATACTTTAAACTTTGTTTAAGAAATCGTATACAATATTCTAAATTTTAAAAAGTTGTATACAATCTTTAAAGGACGTATATTAAATTAAAATGGGGGGTTATCTTTATGGAAAACCAAGCAAAAAAAGTTTCATCTGGTCAAGCTATGCTTATTCTCGTTATTTCTATACTTGTTATCATATTAGGAATAAAAGTAGTTAAAGCACCTACTGCTATTATCTTGTTATTTGGAGGAGTTATAACTGTTATAATTTCTACTATCTTTGGGATCGAATATTCTAACATTCAAAGTGATATAGTGAAAACTATAACTACTATGGCTGTTCCTATCCTTATTGTACTATCTGTTGGAGTTTTAGTTGGAGCATGGATGATTTCTGGAACTGTTCCTCTTATGATTTACTACGGAATGAAAGTGCTAAGCCCTAGTCTTTTCTTAGTAATGGTATGTATAATCTGTACATTGATGTCTGTTATGGCAGGAACATCTTGGGGAACTATCAGTACTGTTGGTATTGCTTTTATGGGAGTTGCTGTTGGACTTGGTATTTCTTTACCAATGACTGCTGGAGCTGTTGTAAGTGGAGCTATCTTTGGAGACAAACTTTCTCCTCTGTCTGACTCTACTGTATTATCAGCAGCAGTTTGTGAAGTTAATCTTCTAGAAGCAATAAAGCACTCTTTTAAAACAACTTTACCTGCATTTATAATTGCTTTGATCATGTACTTTGTTGTTGGTCTTCAATATAAAGATGGTGTTATTGGTGGAGAAAGTTATGATCTTATCATGGGAACTTTAGAAAAAACTTTCACACTTAATCCTTTATTATTGATTCCACCTGTATTAGTTCTAGTGCTTATCATTATGAAAAAGCCTACACTGCCTGTATTTACTATTGGAATTATTGCTGGATGTGTTCTGGCTATGGTATTCCAAGGAACTACATTAAATCAAGTAGCTGGTGCTCTTTCTAGCGGATATACTAGTAAAACTGGTGTAGCTATTGTTGATAAAATGCTTGTTAGAGGTGGATTGAACAGTATGCTTGGTACAGTTGCTCTTCTTATAGCTTCTGCAATATTCGGAGCTCCATTGAGAACAGCTGGAGTTGTAGATATTCTTCTTGAAAAAATAACTAATATTGCTAAAACTGGTAAATCAATGATGGTTGGAGTATTTGTTTTACACTCTTTATTCTTCACAATTACTGGAAGCTACTATGTAACTTACTCAGTTCTTGGACAAATGGTAAGAGGATTATTTGATTCTTATGGATTAAAAAGAAAGAACCTTGCTAGAATACTTTTAGATACAGGTACTGGATTTGCACCTATCGTTCCATGGAGTGTTACAGGAGTATTCGTTGCAACTACTCTTGGAGTAAAAACAATGGATTTCATATTATATGCTCCAGTTACTTATCTAAGTATAATAATCTCTTTCATCTATATTATTACTGGATTTACTATTGAAAAAAGCGATGGTAAAAAAGAAATTTAAGCCAAACTATATAACATCAGGGGAAAACATTGACAAGTGCTTATAAAATAAAAAATACTAAATTTTGAGGGGTTAATTTAATAAATTAACCTCCCAAATTATGAAACCTTAAAAAGATAAAAATTTAAAAATAAACTATATCGGGGGTTAATTTATGATAAATGAAAATTTAATCAAAGAGTATTGGTATGATATGATAAAAATCAGGAGTATTACAGGAGAAGAGGCAAAACTTGCTGAATATGTTGCTGATAAATTAAAAGGATTCGGACTTGAACCTAAAATGAGCTATTACGAAGGAGACGAAGAAAAACAAAGTCCTTCTGTTTATGCAGTTTTAGACAGTGGAAAACCTGGTCCTAAACTTATGCTCATTGGTCATATAGATACTGTAAAAGTAGCAAATGGATGGAATACTGATCCATTTACTCCAACTGAAGATGGAGACAGGACATATGGTCTTGGAGCTATGGATATGAAAGGCGGACTTGCTGCTATTCTTGCTACTACAAAATATTATTCAGAAAATAAAGATAAATTCACTGGAGAACTTGTCCTTGCATTTGTATCAGATGAAGAAAATCTTTCTAAAGGAACTTATCAGTTAGTAAACGAGGGATTAAGTGCTGACATGGCTATAATGGCTGAATGCAGATTTGATAATATGGCTATTGGTTTCAGAGGAAGATATAGTATTGAAGTTACTGTATCTGGAAAAGCTGCTCATGCAAGCCATTATCCAAATGTTGGAGAAAACGCTCTTATCTCTGGAAGTAAATTAGCAATAGCTATTGAAGAGCTTCCTACTATTATCCATCCAACTCTTGGAGGAGGAACTTGGGTAGTAAGAAGTATAGAAGGTGGAGTTAAAAATGCTCTTATAGTTCCTGAAAAATGCGAACTATTCATAGACAGATATACTGTACCTGGAGAAACTTATGAAGTTTGTGAAAAACAAATATTAGAAGCTGCTGAAAAATTAGGATTAGCTGGTAAAGTAGATGTAAGACTAAAACCTAGAAAATCAGCATATATGGAACCATTTGCATTAGAAGAATCTCATGTATTAGTTCAAACTGTAAAAGAAACATTCAAAGAAGTAACTGGTAATGAAATCAGAATAGAATTTGACAAATCAGTTTGCGACTCTAATATATTAGCTAACTCTTTAGATATTCCTACAGTAACTTTTGGACCATCTGGAGGAAATATGCATGGAGCTAATGAATATGGACATATCCATCAAGTACTTGCTGCCACAGAAATTTATATAAAAACTGTTTCAAAACTTTCAAAATAACCATTAAGTATCCCTAAAACAAAGAACATGAAAAAAGCTGACAAGAAGGAAATCTTCAAGTCAGCTTTTTTCTATAAAAAGAACTATCTGATTGGAACAGATAGTTCTTTCTGAGGTTTTACCTTCTAAATTATAATTACCAACTTAAATTTACCAAAAATACAAGTAAGGATATTTATCCTTATTATTTTCTGCCTGTAAATCTTCTGTCTACCAAAGTATATTTATATGGATTAAAAGCTATCTTAGCTAATTTAAAATTCTGTATTCCCATAGGTATTCCTATTATTGTTATACATTGTAATATTCCAGCTATGATATGTGATATTGCCAGCCATATTCCTAAAAGAATTATCCATAAAAATGCTGATATCGGTCTTGGCGGCTCTCCATACTCTGTTTTCAGTACTATATCTTTTCCAAAAGGCGTCAGACATGAACCAGCCATTTCAAAACATCCCCTTGCAAATGGTATAGTCACTATAAGGATTGTACTTATTATTCCAGCTACAAACCATTCAAAAGCCAGAACCAGTCCTCCTAAAAATAACCATATAATATTTAATAATAAATTCATAATTCCTCCTCTATTCTGTATACAGTTGATGTATTATTTAATCCAGTAATTCTTTGATACTGTTAAAGATCACGCTTCTCACATCTTTATTTTCTAAAGATATCTCTTTTATGAGGTTTTTAACTCTCAATCTTCTTGAATTTTCACTGACTTCATATGGACAGTCGGATTTTACCACAGGAAGCTCCAACTTATTCACATATCTTATTATATCTTTTTCTTCAACAAATGCAAGAGGTCTTATTACAGTGACTCCATATTCTTCTGAAAGATAGCACGGTTTCATCATCTTCATATTTCCCTGATAAAATACATTCATGAGAAAAGTTTCTATTATATCGTCTTTATGATGTCCTAAAGCAAGTTTATTTACTCCCTGCTCTTTCATCATTCTATAAAGAATCCCTCTTCTTATTCTTCCACACAGAAAACATGGATTTTTTACTTCTTTTTCTCCAAAAAGCATATCACTTAGATTTGTATGCTCCACTTGAAGTTTTAATCCCAGTTTTTCACAATATTTTTCTATTACTTCAAATGAAGCTTTATCAATATTGGGGTGTATATGAATAGGAATAATTTCAAAATCTATATTAGCTATCTTTTTTATTCTTACCAGAGCATTTAGAGTAGTCAGACTGTCTTTCCCTCCTGATACCCCCACAGCTATTCTGTCTCCTGCCTCTATCATGTTATATTTGTGCATTGCACGTCCTACAGGGCTCCATATAGTTTTACTGAAATTCTTATTCTCTATAAAATTTAATATATTATTTTCTTTTTTTATTATCTCTTCCATTATTATTCCTCTGTCTTATTAATATCGCTTTTATTTCCTCTTGTATATCCAATGACATAGTCAAGGTTGATGTTCTTCATAGAATTAAAAATACTTTGCTTTATATTTGGATTTTTTTCTTCAAGTTCATTCAAAAGAATTTTTATCTCTTTTCTTTTAGAATCAGTTTTACCAGATTCCACAGGACATCCACATCCCATAGCTTCTATCTCGTTTCTTTGAGTATAGGCTATTATATCCTTTTCTTTTATGTATACCATTGGTCTTATAAGCTCCATTTTTCCACTTGTTGATTTTACTTTTGGTATCATTGTTTTTACAGTTCCAGCATAAAACATATTTATCATAGTTGTTTCTACAACATCATCAAAATGGTGTCCCAAAGCAAGCTTGTTATATCCTAGCTCCTCCACTTTATTATATAGCACCCCTCTTCTCATCTTGGCACATAAAAAACATGGGCTTTCTGGATTTTCTTTAAAGGCAATCTCCCAAACATTAGCTTCAAAGACTTCACATGGTATCTCAAGTTCTTCTAAATTAGACTTGAACTGCTCCATATCCATAGCTCCAAATCCCGGATTCATTGAAATAAAAGCTACTTCAAAATTTTTGCTTCTGTCTTTTTTCATTTCCTGAAATAATTTACATAAAAGAAGGCTGTCCTTCCCTCCTGATACTCCTACTGCTATTCTATCTCCATCTTCTATAAGATTAAAGTCTTTTACGGCTTTTACAAACTTTGTCCATATTTTTTTTCTGTATGTAGTTCTTAAACTTTCTAATGCTATTTCTCCTTTTCTCATCTGTTCCTCCTTTTGTGATATGATATTATAATATTTTTTCCAATTTCTGTCTAGGATATGATATAATTTATTCAAACATATCTTATTACGAAAGGAAAAATTATGACTGATATTGAAATAAAGCTTATAAAATTTCTTCTTACTTCATCTGTCTACAGTGACAATGCTGTAATGAAAAATTTAGGAATAAATGAAGAGGAACTTGCCAAGGCTTATGAATCTCTTGAAAAAAATGGATACTTAGAATCATATAGTGAATATGAAGCTAGAAATCCCAAAACTGGATGTTCTTCCAACTGTTGCAGCGGCGAGGATTGCAGCAGCTGTAATAAATGCAGTATGGACAATACTTTTGATACTTCAAAAGTAAAGGTAATCACAGTAAAAGCAATTCTTGAATTTGAAACAGAAATTTAAAAAATATTTTTCTTTAAATTGAGCTCTTTTTAGGGCTCTTTTTTTATTTCAATGAAAAAATTTTCTTTTATAGAAAAAAACAAATTAGAATTTTTTTGAGGAATTGTGATAAAAATGATGAACTTTTAAAATTTAAAAAATAAAAAAAATTATTAAAAAAATACTTAAAAAAATATCTAAAGAATAAATTTGGTTAAGAGCAACATCGTGAACATTTATTATTCTTCTTATTCACACCTTTAATTCAAATTTTAAAATAATTTATATACAAGAGTAGGATGTTATGATAATATAGATATTGTTAACATTAAAAAAATAAATTTAATAAAGAAAGAGGAGAGTAGAGTGGATAAGATTAAAATGCAGGGAGTATTTGAAAAAGGGTATGGATTTGTAGCAAAAAAAGTGATGAGGGATAAAACTTTAAATATTTTATCTAAAGCCGTCTATGCCTATATATGCAGTTATGCTGGAAAGGGAAAGGATGCCTTCCCATCACAGAATTTGATATGTGGAGATTTAGGAATAGGAAAAAGTACACTTTTAAAATATATCAAGGAATTAAAAGACAGAGGATATATAACAGTAATCCAGCATAAAGAAAAAGGGAAGTTTGCCCAAAATCTATATACTGTAAATGTTATACCGTGTATAGTTTCATCGGATACGACGAGAACCGATACGAATCCTACCGCATGCGGTCAGGTGAACACTAATAATAACCAAAAGA
Organism: Fusobacterium ulcerans; assembly: GCF_003019675.1. Classification (NCBI taxonomy): domain Bacteria; kingdom Fusobacteriati; phylum Fusobacteriota; class Fusobacteriia; order Fusobacteriales; family Fusobacteriaceae; genus Fusobacterium; species Fusobacterium ulcerans. The sequence goes on from NZ_CP028105.1 coordinate 193,989, forward strand.
ATAATAATAACATAAAAGATAAAAAGATAAATAATACACACACAGGGGTGGAAGAAAAAACTAGTGATAGTGTAGAACATAAAAATGAGCTTGAGAAAGAAAAATTAAGTGATGCACCTATGGAGATACAGGATATATAAAAAAAATATAAAGATCTGGGACTGCCAGAGTATAGCTACAGACCAGATAACTATGTAATCTTGGGAGTATGGAGGGAATTAGGAGCTGTAAAGCTTTTTGAAGCACTGACACTGATGTCAGAGTCTAAGTTTGTAAAAAACAACATGAGCATCAACAGTATTTTCAAGATAGAAAATCTGAAGAAAGCCTTGAATGGCAACTTCAAGGATAAGAGAAAAGTGAAGAAAAATGAAGATGATGCTAAGAAAAAATTTGAAAGAACAGTATATGAAAATTCTACAGGAAGCCTGATAAAAGGCTTACTTGATGGAACTATTGGAAGGAATGGAAATGGAAAAATGTAAATATTGCGGGAAAGAATATGTGAAGAATGAGAGCAGCTATCTTAAAAACCTTTCTAAAGTTTTTAGAAAAAGCTTAGAGTATCTTCCAGCCTGTGACTGTCTGGAAAAGGAAAAAGAAAGAGAACTGAAGGAATTGGAAAGAAAAAGAATCAAAGAAAGCATAGAGAAAAAAATGCAGAAATGCAAGGATATCTCTGTGGTAGACAAGAAATTCCTAAACAGCAGATTTGAAAATGCTGATATGAACTGCGATCATATGCAGTTGGGAAAAAAATATGTAGAGAATTTCCTGAAGAAAGACAAGCAGATAGGACTGTTGTTTTATGGGGGAGTAGGAACAGGAAAGACATTTGCAACAGCCTGTATAGCAAACTATCTCATGGAGAAAGGAAAGACAGTATTGGTAATGAATCTGGGACTGTATTTTAACAAGCTGACAGAATGGGGAGATACAGAGAAAATTGTTTTGAAGCAGGCAGAGGATTGTGATTTGCTGATTATTGATGATTTTGGAGCTGAAAAAGGTCTGGATAAAAGCCAGACAGGGTGGAGAGGAGAAAAGATATATAATCTCATAGATGCAAGATACAGAAGTGAAAAGCCTTTGATAATTTCTACAAATTTAAATTTCAGCGAAGATGAAATAAGATGTGAACTAAGTGAAAAATTTTCAACTCAGGGAAAGAACAGAATAAGAGACAGAATAGTTGATATGTGTTTTCCTGTGGAAGTAACTGGAAGAAGCAGAAGGGGAATGAAGCAAGAGGCGTTTATAGAATTTATGCTATAAAAAATACTAAAAGGGAGAACTACACATGGAGAGAGAGGAATATATTTTTAAAAAACTGGGAAATCTATCCCCAATGAATAAAACTTTAGCAGATGAAATAGTGAAAGAACTGGGAGAATGGGCAACAATAAATGAGGTGGCAAAATATTTTAAAAAACATAGAAATACTATTTACAACAAAGTGGAAGAGGGAGACATACTCCATAGAAAAATGGGAGCAAGTATTTTAATCTACACTAGGAGCCTAATTTTTTTACTGGAATAAAATTTAAATGCACAAACCTGTACAAATCGACACACTGGTCCACTGGTTTATTTTTTCTCAAAAAGGTATCATATACCTATGGAAAAAACAAACACAGGAGGTAGCAAAATGGCAACAGAAGACAATCAAGTAATATTAGCAGTGGTGCAAAAAGAAATTACAAAGGTGGAAAGTTCTATCAAAAGAGAAAAAGCTATATTGAAAAATATAGACGATATCACAGCAACTATCGAACACATAGCTGAACAGATAGAAGCAGGAACACCACTTCCAGAAAATTCAGCATATGAATCATATGGGGAATGGCAGACAAGTGCAGAAAAAGAGATCAAGTCTTATCACTCTTCACTGGAAACTATCGACAAGTACAGAAGCTTACTGGCAGCATATCACTTCTATGTGAAAAACAATACTCCAGATAATATTTAGAATTTTTTAGCAGAGAGGAATTAAAAAAGCGAGAAAATAAAAAAAATATTTCCACAAAAAAAGAATAGAATTAAAAAAAATCCTCAGTAGAAACCTGCTGAGGATTTTTGTATTTAAGGTACATCTGAAATATTCACATTTATACACAAACGCGAACACTTATATTTTGATTCACCTAAAAATTTCTTTAACTCACAAATTATCGCTGTATACTCACATGGTAGATGATACATTATTTTCAAAAAAAAGTCAATATTTTAAATTTAAATAATATTCTCTAAAATTAATAAATAAGGCAGTGTTCGCAAAAGTGTATAAATGCGTACAGTTTAAAAGTTGATTTAGTTTTAAAATTTTAGAATAACTAAAATATTGGATTTTGAGAATTTTATAAAATTGAATTTTTTAATATTAATTTTAAAATACATAGGGGGAAAAGATGATAGGAAAATTATTAAAAATGGTAAAAAGCAGCAACAAAAAAAGAGGGAGAAATATTACAATAGGAGCAGTAGTAGGAATGCTTCTGTCTTGCAGTTCTGTAATGAAAGCAGAAGAATTTCTATGGATAAGAGGCAACGGAGGAGGAATAGAATATAATACAGCAGTAACTAATGATAAGGATGGAACTGATGGTAATTGGAGTAATGCGAATCCATATTCTGAAAGAAACACAATGGAAAATGGAACTTACACAAATAATATAACACTATCAGGAACAGATAATGGGAATAGGATTGGTTATGGACTAAGATTTAGTGGAGATATAAATGGATTAAATTTTGTAAATAATGGAAATATAAATGCTAATATTACTAACTCTGGGAATTCTTCTTATGGAATATATGTAGATTCAGCAGAAAATATGGGAGATATAGAAAATAATGGGAATATACAAGCTGTAGTATCTGGTGGTTATAGTGGTAGTGGAATATATATATCAAGTACTGGAAAGATAGGAAATATAATAAATTATGGAAATATAAGTACTTTTAGAAATGGGGAATTCCAAAGATATCACTATGGAATATATATAAAGTCTGAAGTTGGAGATGTAATAAATTATGGAAATATAAATTGTAATGATATTAGTACTAATATTAGTGATATTACTGGTATAAGTGTATATGATAATAAAAAAAATATAATAAATTATGGAAATATATTAGCAGGTGCTCCTAATGATACTTATGGTGATGCTATTGGAGTGAGGAGTGCAGGTGGAGATGGAAATATAGTAAATAATGGAGTTATAAGATCTTATTCTGGTGATGAGAGCTATGGAATAAATGTAAATAATATAGGAAATATAATAAATAATGGAAGTATAAGTGCTTTTGCTAGCGACTTTACTAATTATTCTAATATGATGAGGGATAAATTTGGAATAATTTTATCTGGGGGTTCAAAGGTAGGAAATGTAGTGAATACAGGGGTTATTTTTGGAGGAAAAGGAATAATAGAGATTCGTGAAAATGGGAATATAGATTTAGTAAGTAATTGCGGGATGTATATAGTGGGATTTGGAGCTTCAATTACTTCTGGTGTGGGTAATGCTACAACTACTAAAGATTATGGAATGCATATAACAAATATAAATAATAAAACCGATAATGGTGCAGTGAGTGAAGATCAGGATTTTGTTGTAACATTGGGAGATGAGGCAGAAGAGCTTGCTGGTGCTGGTGGTAAAACAACAGTAACAATGGGGTTTGATGGAAATAAAGAATTAGAAAGAGAGATGACTATAAAGAATGCTACATTGAAAGGAGAGTCAGGAACAGCAATAGCAACTAACACTATTGAATTTTCAGGTTCAGAAAATTATAACAATCATATACTAAATGGAAAATATAATACAATAACTGTCAAAGATGATGGAGAAATAGAAGGTTCTGTAATAAATGCATTTGGTACAGCTGTTCTATTTGGTGATAATGGGAAAAAGCTTACTTTGTCAGGGTCAATAGTAAATGGCGGAGTTTCTAACATACTTCTTGAAAGGAAACCTACATTAGGGACTTCCATAGAGGGAAGTAATGATGGAGATATACTGGTGCTTCAAGCTGGAACAATTACTTATGAAGAAGCTGGAACTAAAAAACTTCAAAATACTATTATAAATGGAAATATAGCATTAGGGAAAGGAAACGACACTCTTACACTAGGTAATGGAACTATTGTGAATGGAATTCTTGATGGTGGAAGTGAAGATGCTGGAGGAATTGAAAATGACATTCTTAATCTAGGAATGGCATCAGATCCAAATACAGCTGAAAATATAAATATTCTACATGATATAACTAATTTTGAAACTATAAACATACTGACTAAAACTACTCTATTTGAAAAGACACTGGAAAATAAAGCTTTAAGTATAACAGGGGCAAGTGAGATAAAAATAGGAAAAGCTGGAGAACTTCTTTTAAGACTGAATATAACTGATTTAGATAGTAATGGGAAAATAAAAGGTCATGCACTATATAAAAATGCTAGAACTATTTCTACTGAAGGAGGAAAGCTGGTATTAGTCCTTAATGGAGCAGGAAATAAAAGTATTGTCGATTTTAAAGATAATAGTTTAAATGATAGTTTAAAAACAGCTTTTGAAACAGAGAATGAAAATGAGGTAAATTTCGTTACATCATCACTGCTTCACCATGTAAAAAGATTATCAGGTAATGAGGTAGAAATTTTAGTTAGAGAAAAAGTTCCTGAAATTCTTAAATATAAAAAATTAAATGAAATATATCAAGGAATTATATCTGTTGATGGAGTAGGAAATTTCAATGTAGGAGAAAATGATGAGGAAATTTCATTGTTTTTAGGATATTTGAATGATATCTATGCTGGAAATCCATATTCATACTCTAGTGAACTTTCAAGAAAATCAACAGGAATGTTTAGAGATATTGTAACAGAGAATATCTTCAGACCAGAAACAAATAAATGGATGATACATGGGGGATTAACTCATGTAGATGGTGGAACTAAAGATACTTACTATGGAAAAGGATATTATACTTATGACATAGGAAGCAATGATATGGATGCAGATACTAAAATAACTGGAGCATATATGCTTGGAGAGTATGGAATATCTGACACATTGACTTCTGGTGTAGTAATCGGAGGAAACAAACTTAAATCTGATCTGTCTAATGGTTCTAAAGTAGATGGAAGTGCAATGTATCTTGGAGCTTATGCTAAAAAATATGTAGGAAATCTAAAAGTAACAGCAGGATTAGGATTCCAGTATGGAGATTATGACGCTGACAGAATGGCAGTAAATAAAGTAGCTTCTGATTCAGCAAAATCAGTAATGAGCTATTCATCAAGTTACAATGATATAACTTATGATATTTATTTTAATGGAAGATATTCTAATCCTATAGGAGAAAACCTATTCCTAGAGCCATACACAACTTTATCATACACATATGTAGATCAAGATGGAGCTGATGAAGGAAGCAAAGATTTATCTCTAAAGACAGATTCTAAGTCATTTGACTACACAGTTGGAAAAGTGGGAGTAGACCTTAAAAAAGTTATTCCACATGAAAAGGGTAAAAGTACACTTTCAGCTGGTGTAAGCTATACAAGAATATTTAGTGGAGCAGATGAGGAATATATCACTGGAAAATTCAAAGGAAAGTCAGCAAAGGATTTCGATATTCTAGTTGCTCATAAAAATGAACATAGTATAGGATTAAATGCTAAATATGCTCTTGAATTAGAAAATGGAATAATCTTTGATGTAAAAGGAACTTACTCTGTAGAGAGAGACTCGAACAACAATTCAGGAAAAAATAAGACTAAAGGTGAATGGATAGTTGGAGCAGGTTTAGGCTACAAGTTTTAATTAAATAGAAAGTATTAACTTAGCAGTGAAGGGCTGGCTGATATAGCCAGTCTTTTACTTAATATTAAAAGGGGAAGATATGACAGAAGGGGAGTTTATAAGATTCTATAAAAAAAGAAATAAAATCAAAAATCATAAAGCAGTAAAAGAAAAAATAGATTTATTCTGGGATGTACTGCTGAAAGCTTTAGATGAAGATAAAAAAGTAGCATTGCAAAACTGGGGAGTATTTGAAAAAAAAGAGAGAAAAGCTAGAAAAGTACTGATGCCTATGTGGGAGGAAGCAGGCTATACCGAACCTAAAGAGGCAGTAAAGTTCAAAGCAGGAAAAGCCCTTGTGAAAATAGCCAATGGTGATAAAGATGAATAAAAAAGAGATGGCAAAGCTATATCAAAAAATGACTTCAGAGAAAATTTCAATAATGGAAGCAAAAGAAGAGATAGAAGAATTTCTTGAAACAGTAAAGGAAGCTATCGCCTTAGATGGAGAGGTAAGATTTCCCAAAAGAGGGGCATTTGAAATACTCACAAGACAGCCTAGATTAGTAGCCAATCCTATAACCAAAGAACAGATGAAGATTTATCCAAAGAAAACAGTGAGGTTCAGAGCATCCAAAAAGATGAAATAATTGATTGAAGGCAGAGAGAAATCTCTGTCTTTTTTTCTTTGTAAAATTCTCATAAATTTACTGAAAAGTGTACATAAAAAAACAGCCCCTATGATATATTATATTACCATAGGAAGCTGTTATTATCTTTTACTTCTTAGCTATATCTTTCTCTTTAAATTCTCCAAATAAAGTACTGAATGTAGTTAGATTTTGAAGTTCTGATGGAATAATTATCTTAGTAGACTTACCATCTGCAACTTTACTGAATGTTTCCATTCCTTTTATCATAAGTACTTCTTTACTTGCATCTGCTTCTTTCAATAGTTTTATTGCTTCTGCTTCTGCTTTTTGTACAGATAATATAGCCTCTGCCTTACCTTGAGCTTCTTTTATAGCAACTTCTTTCTGTCCTTCTGCTCTCAGGATAGCTGATTGTTTTTCAGCTTCTGCTCTCAAGATTTGAGATTCCTTTTCTCCTTCTGCCACAAGAACTGCTGATTTTTTCTGTCCTTCTGCTCTCAGAATAGCTTCTCTTCTTTCTCTTTCAGCTTTCATCTGTCTTTCCATTGCATCTTGAATTTCTCTAGGTGGAATGATGTTTTTCAATTCAACTCTGTTTATTTTCATTCCCCATGGATCTGTAGCTTCATCAAGAATAGCTCTCATTTCAGTATTGATAGTATCTCTAGAAGTAAGTGTTGCATCAAGCTCCATATCTCCTATTATATTTCTAAGAGTAGTAGCAGTAAGATTTTCTATAGCATTCATAGGATTTTCTACTCCATATGTGTATAGTTTAGGATCTGTAATTTGGAAATATATTACAGAGTCTATCTGCATAGTTACGTTATCCTTAGTTATAACAGGCTGTGGTTTAAAATCAATAACCTGCTCTTTCAAAGAAACTCTTTTAGCAACTCTGTCAATGAAAGGAACAAGAAAGTTTATTCCAACATTCCAAGTTTCCTTATATCCCCCAAGTCTTTCTATTACATAAGCTCTTGATTGAGGCACTATTCTCACATGAAAAGCTATTAATACCACAATAAATACAAATAGTAAAAATACAATAAATGAACTCATTTTTTTCCTCCTTAAATAAGTTAATAATACACTTAATGATACCATAAAACAGCTTGAATTAAAACAGATAATTTAAAATATAATTTTCTCAATTCCACATTTTATCTTAATTTCTAATTTTCTTTATATCCAAATATAAAAAAGAGACTGAAAAATTTTCAGTCTCCGTACATTTTTTATTAGAATAATCCAGGGATATTAATTCCACCTGTTACTTTTCCCATTTCAGCTTCTGCTAATTCATCAGCTTGTCTCATAGCTTCTTTTACAGCTGAAAGAATAAGATCTTCAAGCATCTCTTTATCTTCAGCAGCTTCTTTAACTATTTCATCGCTTAATTTAACTTCTAATAGTTCTTTTTGTCCGTTAACTCTTACTGTAACAGCTCCTCCACCAACTGATGCTGTTAATTCTTTTTCTTTAAGCCCCTCTTGAACTACCATCATTTGTTGCTGCATAGATTGAGCTTGTTTTAATATATCCATTTGGTTTGAAGCTCCATTACCTGTTCTTCCACCCTTTAATTTTCTTACCATTGTTTTTTCCTCCTAAAGTTTTTGTTCTTCACGATTGATTATATCACAATATCTCCTATTTTTTCAACCTATAAGTTTATATCATAAGGAAAATAATATATAGGCTTAAAATAAAGCTCCTTATCTAAAATAAATGAATCATATTTTTCTAACATTTTTACTGCTGGTACATATTTCTTTATAATAGAATCATAGTTTGGAGCATTTATTATCTCAACAGTATCATATTCTACTAATTTAAGATCATCTGCAAGCCCTTTTACAGTGTCTTCCAGTCCTCCTATTTCATCTACCAGTCCCAGCTCCAAAGCTTCTTCACCTAACCATACTTTACCTTGAGCTATTTTTTCTACATGCTGTCTGTTAAGCTTTCTTCCAAAAGAAACAGTATCTATAAATTCATTATATACTTTTAAGTTTGAAGCATAAAGTTTATCTCTTTTATCTGCATCAAAATCTTTTACCATAGAATAGATATCTGAGTATTCTCCTTTTTTTACTTCATCTACATTAATAGATACATTCCCAAGCATTTTCTTTATATTTGGAATTATACTTACTACTCCTATTGAACCTGTAAGACTTTCTTTATCAGCATATATCTTTTCTCCAGAAGCTGCTAGGTAATATCCTCCAGAAGCTGCTACTCCTCCTATTGATACATATATAGGTTTTATTTTATTAGCTTCTATTATCTTATTGCTTATAATATTAGCTGACAGTGCTGATCCACCCGGTGAGTTTATTCTTAAAACTATTCCTTTTACACCATCATCTTTTAATGCTTTATTTATCTCTTCTATCAACACATTAGGAGTTGTATTTCCAGAAATTCCTCCTGAAGGGCTGTCCATATACATTGTTCCTTCTGCATATATTAAAGCTATCTTATCTTTTCTTTTATTAGTACTTGATCCTAATAGGCTGTTCTTTGATAAAAATGAATTATAGCTTTCAAAAGAAAGAAGTTTTCCCTCTCCAATTACTTGTTTAAGATTCTCATAATACATAAACTCATCTATTAGATTTAATTTTTTCATCTGATTTGGTTCTGATGCCATTAAATCACCATTCAGAATTTTTTCATTGATAAAATCATGATTAACTTTTCTTTCAACAGTTATATTATTTACAAAATTAGCATATTTCTTATTATACATTCTTTCTATATTTTCTTTATATTCTTTTGATATATGCTCTTTTGTAAGATTCTCTCCATACGCTTTATAGTCTCCCACATGAATAACATTAAATTCTATTCCCATTCTGTCTGCCAGAAGTTTATAATACATAAGTTCTCCATAATACCCAGTTATATTTACAGGTGCACTCATTGCAGGTGGCATAAAGATATGATCACTCTTTATAGCTAATGAATAATTTCTATTATCAGCCATTGTCATATAAGAATATACCTCTTTTTTATTTTTCTTTAAGCTGTCTAATTTTTTCCCTAGCTCTTCTACCTGAGCACTGTTAAGAGACAAATTATCAAGCTTCAATACTACACCTTTAATATTGCTGTCTCTTTCCAAATAATCAAAAGTTTTTAACATAGAAAAAAAGTTTGTATCCTGTCCTCTTAAGAACCCGGGTAAATTTTTTCCCTTTTCTTTGTATTCTTTTGATAAATCTACTTCTATATAACTTCCTTTTTCAATAACTACTTTATCTTTTTCCAATGTTGTTTTTGCAAAAAATGCCACGATTGAAAATATAACTACTAAAAATAAAAAAGCTTTTATGAAAAAAGAAAATATTTCTTTTATTACAAATAAAATCGTTCCCAAAATAAATTTCTTTAAAAAATTTAAAAATTTCACTATGCTGCACCTGCCTCTATAATTTATTCTTCATAGTTGTATAATAACAGTTCCATACATTTGTGTCAAACTTTATAATCTTTTTAAAATGATTTTTCATCAAATATAGAACTTTAAATTTTTTAAAATAATATCTAAAAAATATAAAATTTAACTTTTTATTTCTTCTTATTAAAAACTATAAAATACCGCAATAAAAATTCAATTATTTTCACTGTTTAATAATTAAGCAGATTAATTTAAATATAAATGAAAAATATATATCCAAATAATTTTTTTTACTCTTATTTCTCATATTTATACCTATTAATATTAAGTTTTTTATTTTTTTATAAAATATTTTTAAAAATTTATTTTTCCCCTTTTTATTAATTTATACTATTTTTTTATTTCTTTAATATATTCTTTCCTATTAATTAAGTTCTTATATACTCCGTTTCTTTCAAGAATATATGAAATATATCATTTCCATAAGTAATATCAAATTGATTTTAATATCATTTCCGTGTATAATTTGTTCAGATAATGACTTTTGATTTCAAATATACACAATTTGTTAAATATAAATAGTGATTTTTGATGTCATGACAGTCAAGAAAAAAGTTTAGGGAGGATTTTATGAGTCAAATGAAGCAAGAAAAAAAGGGCTTTTTCAATAAGTTCCTTGATTTCATTGAAGTTGGTGGAAATAAACTTCCACATCCAGTGACACTTTTCGTGTTATTCTGTTTAACTATTATCATAGTATCTGGAATTACTGAAAAAATGGGTGTGTCTGCTACTTACAATGCTTTAAACAAAAAAACAGGGAACTTTGAGCAAATAACAGTTACTGTTAAGTCTTTAACTAATGCTGCCGGTATAAGATATATTTTTAACTCTATGGTTAAAAACTTTACTGGGTTCGCTCCATTAGGTACAGTTCTTGTAGGTATTATAGGTATTGGAGTTTGTGAGGGAAGTGGACTTATGTCTTCTACTATCAAAAAAGTTGTTATGGGAACTCCAAGAAGAGCTATAACTGCTATAGTTGTTTTTGCTGGAGTTATGTCTAATGTTGCATCTGATGCTGGATACGTTGTTCTTGTTCCATTGGGAGCAGTTATCTTCCTTTCATTCGGAAGACATCCACTAGCTGGATTGGCTGCTGCATTTGCTGGAGTATCAGGAGGATTCTCTGCAAACCTTTTACTAGGAACTACTGACCCATTACTTGGTGGTATCACTACAGAGGCTGCAAGACTTATCAGACCTGATTACTTTGTTGCTGCGACTGCTAACTACTACTTCATGTTTGTGTCTACATTTATCATCACTGCTTTAGGTACTATTATTACTGAAAAAATAGTAGAGCCTAGACTTGGACCTTACCATGGTGATGTTGATCATGATATGAAAGAATTAACTGATCTTGAAAGAAAAGGATTAAGAGCTGCTGGGCTGGTTGTACTTGCTTATCTTGCAGTTATGTTATTCCTTACTTTACCAGCTAATGCTGTATTAAAAGTTGATGGAAGCTTAAAAGCTTGGACTTCTTCTGGACTTATTCCAGCAATGATGTTCTTCTTCTTACTTCCTGGATTAGCTTATGGATTTACTGCTAAAACTTTAAAAAGTGATAAAGATGTTGCTAAACTTATGGGTAAAGCTCTTGCTGGAATGGGTGGATACATGGCCCTTGCATTTACAGCTTCTCAGTTTATAGCATACTTTGGATATACAAATCTTGGAACTATCCTTGCTGTTAAAGGTGCTGACACTCTTAAATCAATAGGATTTACAGGATTGCCGTTAATTCTTGGTTTCGTTCTATTCACTGCATTTATCAACCTATTTATGGGTTCTGCATCAGCTAAATGGGCAATCATGGCTCCAGTATTCGTTCCAATGCTTATGGAACTTAACTACTCGCCTGAATTTACTCAAGCTGCTTATAGAATTGGAGATTCATCTACAAATATCATTTCTCCATTGATGTCTTACTTTGCAATGATAGTTGCTTTCATGCAAAAATATGATAAAGATTCTGGTATGGGAACTCTTATTTCAATGATGCTTCCATTCTCAATCTGTTTCTTACTTGGATGGACTATACTTCTAGCTATCTGGTTTGCTTTCGGATTACCAATTGGACCAGGAGTATTTATCGAATTCAGTAAAATGTTAGGATAATCTAATAAAAACTAAAGAGCCTGATTTTAATTATCAGGTTCTTTTTTTATTTCTCTTTTTATTTTAAAAAAAATATATTATAATGTATCTTAACAAATAAAAAAATAGGAGGAAAAAATGAATTATCTTGGGGAACTCTATGCTTTAATAACGGCTTTTGGTTGGACATTCAGCTCTATATTTTTTGAAGCAGCTTCTAAAAAAGCTGACAGTATAACAGTTAATGTAATCAGACTTATTATGGGAATAATTATGTTGGGGTCAGCTACATTCCTCTCAAGAGGAGTATTTTTCCCTACTGATTCCACATTGCACAACTGGACTTTCCTGAGTATTTCTGGAATAATTGGATTGTTTCTTGGAGATATGTTTCTCTATGAATCTTATATTCTCATAGGAGCAAGAATATGTATGCTCTTTATGACTATGACTTCTCTTATTGTAGGTTTATTTGGATTTTTATTTCTTGGTGAATCTCTTACACTTGTTCAGACAATAGCTATGTTTATCACATGCTCTGGAGTCCTTATGGTAGTCTTAAAACCCAAAAGTGAAAATCCAGAGGATAAGAAGCTCTCTCCTAAAGGAATAGCCTTTATTACAACCGCAGTTATCTTAGAAGCTCTTGGTAATATTTTTACAAAGATAGGAGCAAAGGGATATGATCCAAGTTCATCTACACAGATCAGAATGATTTGTGCTATGGGGGTATTTCTGTTTTATCTTACATTTAAAAAGAAATGGGGAAAAATATTTATCTCTTTTACTGACAAAAAACTTTTAGGACTTATTCTGCTTGGAACTGTTACTGCTACTGTTGGTATTACTTTTCTGATTTCTGCCTTTAATTTAATAAATGCAGGAGTTGCTTCAACTTTTTCATCTATTAGTCCAATTATAGTAATTCCAATATCTATAATTGTTTTTAAGGAAAAAGTTAAGATTAGAGAGATAGCTGGTGCTTTTGTTTCTGTTATTGGTATTGCTTTATTTTTTCTATAAGGAGGTTTTATGAATTTAAGAATTTTATCTACTGACTTTTCTATCTGCAAAATAAAGAATCTTAAAGATGTAAACTTTGAAGATGAATTTGTTTTTATTGGAAAAACTGATGAGGAAATTTCATTAGTGTGTTCTGAAAAATATGTCCCACAGGAATATATTGAATGTGACAATGGATGGAAAGGATTTAGAATAGAAGGAGTTTTAGACTTTTCATTAGTTGGTATTCTTGCTAAGATATCTGGTATTCTTGCTGAAAACGAAATAAGTATATTTGCTGTTTCTACATATAATACAGATTATATCCTTTTAAAAGCTGATAAATTTGATAAAGCAGTGGAAATCCTAAAAAAAGCTGATTATATTTTTAAATAAAATTTCATAAATATACTTTGACTTTTATTATTAAATTTGATAAAATCCTCTTAATTTAAATCAATTATTTTAGGAGGATTTTTTTATGGACGAAACACCCGGTACGACCAATGTCATATCACAATTATTATTTCTTTTAATTTTAACTATTGCAAATGCTTTTTTTGCTGGTGCAGAAATGGCTACAGTTTCTGTGAATAAAAACAAAATCAAAATGCTTGCTGAAAATGGAAATAAAAATGCTCAGCTTCTTCAGGAACTTTTAAAAGAACCTACAAAATTTTTATCAACTATACAAGTAGCTATTACTCTTTCTGGATTCTTAGCAAGTGCTTCTGCTGCTACCAGTTTCTCTGCTCCTTTAGATATTCTTATGACAAAGTTAGGAATACCCTATGGAGAAACCATTGCAATTATCATAGTTACTGTTGTTCTATCATTTTTTACTCTGGTTTTTGGTGAGCTTGTGCCTAAACGTATTGCATTGCAAAAGGCTGAGGCAATCAGTTTATTTACTGTAAAACCTGTTCTGTTTATTTCAAGACTTACTTCACCTTTTATTAAGCTTCTGTCTTTTTCTACTGGTCTTGTTCTTCAAGTTCTAGGAATGAAAGCTGAAAATCTCGAAGAAAATATTTCAAAAGAGGAAATAAAATCCATGGTGGAAGCTGGTCAAGCAAATGGTGTATTTAATGAAACTGAAAAAGAAATGATAAATTCTATATTTGAATTTGATGATATATTGGCTTCAGAAATAATGATTCCACGAACAGATGTTTACTCTATTGACATTGATGCTTCTATTGGTGAGTATTTAGATGAATTATTAGAAACAAAGCATTCCAGAATACCTGTATTTGAAGGAGATATAGATAATATCATAGGTGTTCTTTATATAAAAGATCTTATTTTAGAAGCTAGAAATAAAGGCTTTGAAAATGTAGACATTCGTTCTATACTTCGTAAACCTTACCTTGTCCCTGAAAGTAAAAATATAGATACACTGTTTAAAGAAATGCAGAAATCTAAAAAATATATCGCCATACTTATAGATGAATATGGAGGCTTCTCTGGAATAGTAACCATGGAAGATCTTGTGGAAGAAGTAATGGGAAATATTGATGATGAATATGATGATAATGAACCTAAACTTGAAAAGATAGATAATCATATTTATTTAGTTGATGGACTTTATCCTGTTGATGAACTTATAGATATCCTGAATATTGATATTGTTTCTAAAAACCACAATACAATCTCAGGGTATTTGATAGACACTTTAGGAGAAATTCCTGATAATTCTTATCTTGACAAAGAAATAAAAATAAATAATACTATATTTAAAATAAAGAGTATTAAAGAAAATAGAATAGACAAAATTGAGCTTATTCTAAAATAGATTTTTAATGGGAGAAAAAATGAAAAAAGCACTTTTATTTGGTATTGGAGCATCTTTTTTCTTTTCCTTTACATTTGTTCTCAATAGACAGATGAATATTGGAGGAGGAAACTGGTATTGGAGTTCATCTTTAAGATATCTCTTTATGCTTCCTATTTTATTTTGTATAGTAGCAACAAAAAAACAATTATCCCCAGTTATTGAAGATATCAAAAAAAATCCTGTTTCATGGTTTATATGGAGCACTGTAGGTTTTGGATTCTTTTATGCTCCTTTAAGTTTTGCTTCAGCATATGGAGCTTCATGGCTGGTAGCAGGAACATGGCAGCTGACTATTATTGCTGGTGCTCTTATGTCTCCATTTTTTTACACAATAGTTGACGGGGAAAAAATAAGAAGCCATATTCCAAAAAAGTTTCTGCTTGTTTCTCTTGTTATTTTGACTGGTATATTTCTTATGCTTTCTGAAGAAGCTAAAAAAATATCTATCATTGATAGTCTTTTTGTAGTTGTTCCTGTTCTTTTTGCAGCATTTTCTTATCCACTGGGAAACCGTAAAATGATGGAATTATGCAGCAGCAGATTAAATACTCTTCAAAGGGTATTTGGAATGACATTATGCAGTATTCCATTCTGGATAATCATTGTAATATTTGGTTTTGTGCAGACAGGACCTCCAGGCCATAATCAGCTTATTCAATCTTTTATTGTTGCTGTCTCATCTGGAGTTATTGCCACAATAATGTTTTTCAAAGCTACTGATATGGTTAAGGGTGATACTCACAAACTTGCTGTTGTAGAATCTACACAGGTTGGAGAGCTTATATTCACTCTTTTAGGAGGAGTTCTTGTTTTTCATGATACTATTCCTACCACACTAGGAATAGTTGGGATAATTTTAGTAGCTGTTGGAATGATGGTTAATAGCTTTATTCAGGAATAAATAAAATAAAAGAGTGCCTCTTAAACAGGATTTATATCTAATCTTTGAGACACTCTTTTTTATTATTCATATTTCTTCTATGGAGCAGATTCTTATTTAATTGAGATATTAATGCCATTTTTAATATCAACATCAAATATTATAACTTTTATTTCCTATTCTGCTTCCTGTTTTATTCCTAAATTTTACTTGTTGTTTTCTAATTTTTCAAGCTCAGATTCCAGTTGATCCAGCAGTCTATCAAATTCTTTTGCTACTGCATGGAAGCTCTCCTCTTTTTCCAAATCTACCCCAGCTTTTTTCAGCTGATTCATTGGATGATCGTTTCCACCTGATTTTAATAGTTCAAGATATGCAGAAGTTGCTGCTCCTCTCTCTTCCATTCCATATTTTTCATTAGTTATTCTGTCATAGAGATTTGCTGATGATGCAAAACTTGTTGCATATTGATATACATAATATGGTGAATTATAGAAATGTGGTATTCTTGCCCAAACTATTTTTTGAAGTTCATCCATAGTAAGAGTTTCTCCAAAATATTGTTTAAACAGATTATCCATTATTCCACTTAATACATCTGGTGTTACTGCTTTTCCTTCTTCTACTAATTTATGAGCCTGATATTCATAGTTAGCAAATAAAGTCTGAATATAGAAAGTACCTACTATATTTCCCAAAGCCTGCTCCAGTAATGCTATTTTTTCTTTTGGATCTTCACTATTTTTTATCATATAATCAAGCATAAGTCTTTCATTAAATGTAGAAGCTACCTCAGCTACAAATATTGTATAATTAGAAGAAGCATATGGTTGATTTTCATTAGAAAGTATTGTATGCATTGTATGTCCAAGCTCATGTGCTAGTGTAAATACATCATCCATAGTAGATTGATAATTTAAAAGCATATATGGGTGAACATCATAAATTCCAATAGAATAAGCTCCACTTCTCTTATTCTCAGTTTCATATACATCTATCCAACCTTCGCTGAGAGCTTTATTCATTTTTTCGCTGTAGTCTTGTCCTAATGGAGCTACTGAATTTAGAACCATCTCTCTTGCTGTATCATATGAAAACTCTTTATTATAGTCAACAATATTTATACTGTTGTCATAATAATGGTATCCCTCTAAACCTAAAGCTTTTTGTCTAAGTTTTACATATCTTTGAAGTGGTGCATTATTATCTATTGCTGATTTTAAAAGTGTTTCAAATACTTCTGATGGTACATTTTTAGGCTCAAGAGCTTTATCCAATGTAGATTTATAATTTCTTGCTTTTGATGAAGCTGCATCTCTTTGAAGAAGAGATCTATATATTGCTGCATATGTATTTTTATTTGCATCATATGATCCATACAGAGCTTCAAAAGCTTTCTTTCTATCTTCCTGATTTCTATTAGTAGCTAAAACTTTTGAATATATTCCATTTGTTACTGGTCCTTTATACCCATCAGAAAGTTCTACCTCATTCCATTTCATATCTGAAATAGAAAGTTCTCCATATATATCATCTGGAGCTCCCATATATTGCCCATAATAAGATAAAAGTTTTTCTTTTCCTTCATCAAGTACATGTCCTTGCAGTCTGTATATTTCCATCAAACTAAATTTATGCTCTTTTAAAACAGGATTTTTTTCAATCCATTTTTCCATTGTCTCTTGTGGGATCTCCAATATTTCAGGAGTCATCCAAGAAGTTGCTACTGAATATTCTGTAAGAATAGACATTATCTCCTGCAATTTCACTGATGCTGTTTCATCTTTAGAATTGATATCCTTCAGCATATATGGATATATATACAGTTTTTCTATTGTTCTTCCAATTTTTTCTTCAAGCTGAATCATTTCTGTAAATTTCTCAGAGCTATATTTTATTTTTCCTTTATATTCTGGAACTTTTTTCATTAGTTCTCTTGTTTGAGCAAGTTCTCTATCCCATACCTCCCAGCTTGGATAATATTCCTCTAAATTCCATTTATATTTTTTATCTATATCCTCTCTTTTTAAAATCTTCTTTTCCATTTTTTCTCCTTTCACTTCTTCTTGTTTTTCTATTTTTATATCTTCTTTATTATGATTTTCTTTCCCTTTTCCTTCATTTTGAAAATAAAACTTTGCACCTATGAGTGCAGCTAAAAATCCAATTACAAATATCTTTTTTATAGTCCTTACCCCCAGTATCACTAATTTTGCACTCTTTCATTATAGCATACTTTTAGAAAAAAATCTTGACAAAAGTAACAACTTAGTTATAAAATAAAGTTGTTACTTTAAAAAAAAGAATTTTTTGTTTGCAGTCGAATAATATATTAACATAAATTTTGATTCATTAAGAGGAGGTTTTATATGAAGAAAAAAATATTTACTTTTATTATTACTGGTTTTCTTACTCTGGCATTTTTAGGCTGTGGAGGAAATGATAAAAAAGAAGTACGTTTCGCTGACGCAGGGTGGGACAGTAATAAAGTTCACAATGCTGTTGCAGGTTTTATCATAGAAAATGCATTTGGATATACATGGAGTGAAGTTCCTGGTTCTACACCTATTCTACACGAAGCAATTAAAAGTGGTGAGATAGATGTACATATGGAAGAATGGACTGACAATATTCCTAGTTACTATCCAGATCTAAAAGCTGGACTTTTTCAGGAATTAGGTACTAACTTTGATGATAACAGACAGGGAATATATGTTCCTAAATATGTGATAGAAACTATGGCTCCTGATCTTAAATCTGTAAAAGATCTGCCTAAATACAAAGAACTTTTCAAAGACAGTGAAAATCCTGAAAAAGGGCGTATTTATGGTGCTATTCCAGGTTGGGAAATAGACAATATCATGTATAAAAAATATGAAGCTTATGAATTGAATAAAGATTTCGTATATTTCAGACCAGGTTCAGATGCTGCATTATCTGCTGCTTTTACAGCTGCATATGAGAAAAAAGAACCAATCGTAGGTTACTATTGGGAACCAACTTGGCTGTTAGGTAAATATGATTTCGTTTTATTAGAAGATGAGCCATATGATGCTGAAAAATACTTTGAAGGAAAAACAGCTTGTCCATCTGTAAAAGTAACTATTGGTGCAAGCAACAAGTTTAAAGAAAAAGCTCCTGAAATTGCTGCTTTTCTTAGCAAATATCATACTTCAAGTAAATTGACATCTGAAGCTCTGGCACATATGCAGGAAACTGGAGATAACTACAATGCTACTGCTAAATGGCTTCTAAAAAATAATGATAACTTAATAGATCAATGGCTGGATGCTGATAAAGCAGCAGCTGTAAGAAAAGCTTTAAATTAATAAACAGGAGGATATTATGGATTGGATTTTTAATTTCCCCTTTAAATTGAATATTGATGTTGCTCTTATTGATAGAACTGTTAAAAACTTTAGTATTCAATTTAGTGGATTTTTTAACGTTATAAAAAACATTTTAAATGGATTGATAGGTGGTATACTGACCATACTTAATTTTATTCCTTGGTGGGTGCTTGTTCTTCTTGTATTTTTTGCTGGATGGAAGCTTACAGGTAAATTAAGAAATGGAATACTTTACAGCTGCATGCTTTTTTTCATAGGAGTAATCGGACTTTGGGATTTAATGAATGATACTCTTTCTATTGTTCTTGCTGCTGTATTTATTTCTCTTCTGCTTGGATTCCCAATAGGTATCCTTATTTCTGGCAATGAAAGAATAAATAGTTTTGTAAGACCTATACTTGATACAATGCAGACAATGCCTGTATTTGTTTATCTTATTCCAGCAGTTCTTTTCTTTGGACTGGGAAAAGCTCCAGCAGTTATTGCTACTACAATATATGCTATAGTTCCTGTTATCAGACTTACAAGTCATGGTATCAGACAGGTAGATAAGGAAGTAGTTGAAGCTGCAAGAGCATTTGGTTCTACAAAATTTCAAGCCCTATGGAAAGTACAGATACCTCAGGCTCTTCCCACTATCATGACTGGTGTCAACCAGACATTGATGATGGCTATGGCTATGGTTGTTACATGTTCAATGATTGGTGCCAGCGGTCTGGGTATGGAAGTCCTTATAGGAGTAAACCGTATTGAGATAGGCCGTGGTCTTGTTGCAGGTACTGCTGTTGTAATAGTAGCTATCTTAATGGACCGTATCACTCAGGCATGGATCAATAGAAGCGAGGTGAAGAAAAAATAATGAGCAAAAATATAGAGAATGATGCACATGATGAAAAATATATTTTAAGTGTAAAAAATTTAACAAAACTTTATGGACTTAATAAAAATGAAGCTGTAAAAATGCTTAAAGCTGGAGCAGAGAAAAGTGAAGTTTTCAAAAAAACAGGGGTTACTTCTGCTATTTGGGATATGTCTTTTGATGTAAAACAAGGAGAAATCTTTGTTATTATTGGACTGTCTGGTTCAGGAAAATCTACAGTTATTCGTTGCCTTAACAGACTTCATAACCCTACATCAGGTAATATATTATTTGATGGTAAAGAAATCAGTAAATTTTCTCAAAAAGAGCTTATAGATTTTAGAAGAAATAAAATTTCTATGGTTTTCCAAAATTTCGGATTGATGTCTCACAGAGACGTTATCAGCAATATTGAGTATGGACTTGAAATCAAAGGTATTTCAAAAGAAGAAAGAGAAAAAAAGGCTATGGAAGTATTAAAAATGGTAGGACTTGAAGGTCTGGAGCACGAAAGCATCAACAGCCTTTCTGGTGGAATGAAGCAGAGAGTTGGAATTGCCAGAGCTTTAGCTAATGATCCTGAAATACTTCTCATGGATGAGCCCTTCTCGGCTCTTGACCCATTAGTTCGTAGTGATATGCAGTTTGAGCTGCTTTCAATACAAAAAAAATTGAAGAAGACAATAATATTTATTACTCATGATATAAATGAAGCTTTTAAACTTGGTGATAAGGTTGCTATCATGAAAGATTCAAGACTTATTCAGCTGGATACACCTGAAAATATGTCTGCTAATCCTGCTGACGATTATGTTCGTCAATTCATTGATAGTGCTGATAAAACTAAAGTTATAAGTGTAAAACAGATAATGTTTAATCCTTCTTGTATTATTCGTTTAAAAGAAGGAGCAGGTATTGCTATTCGTGAAATGAAAAGCAACAGAGTTTCAAGTGCTTATGTTATAGACAACCACATGAAATTTTTAGGAATAAT
The DNA here is from genome assembly GCF_003019675.1 of Fusobacterium ulcerans. Taxonomy (NCBI): domain Bacteria; kingdom Fusobacteriati; phylum Fusobacteriota; class Fusobacteriia; order Fusobacteriales; family Fusobacteriaceae; genus Fusobacterium; species Fusobacterium ulcerans. The sequence continues at coordinate 214,946 of NZ_CP028105.1, forward strand.
AACTATTGATAGTGCACTTAAATGCAGAAATGAAAATGGATTCCTTTCTGATTATATAATTGGAGAAATCCCAACTACATCTTCTGATACACTAATAAATGATATACTTCCTATTGCTGTAAATACTAAGTTCCCTATTGCAGTTATTGATGATGGAGAACTTATGGGAATAGTTTCTAAAGCATCTATTCTTTCAACACTAATATAGAATATGAAAATATATAGTATAAAGCATGGTTAAAATAACCATGCTTTTTTAGTTATTACTCTGCTGTTTCTATAATTTCAATTATAAAATAACATAAAGTTACTAAGATGTTCTAAATTTTTATTGTAAATACAATTTTAAATATAATTAAGATTTCTTCTATTTTCTTCTACACATTAAAACAGCCTCCTATGAAATATTTACTTTATCATAGAAAGCTGTTATTATTTTTAATTTACAGAAATTATTTCGCAAAACCTAAAAATCTAAAAACTATATTTTATACCTATAGTAACTTTTGTATCTCTATATCCACTTCCGCCCCATTGATGAGAGACATTTCCCCAGACATTAAAACTAGGATTTAATTTTACTTCTGTCCCTACTTTTACTTCTCCAATATCTTTTGTTCCTTTTATCTTATTATTTATATCATCCATAGATACATTTACATCTTTACTGTTATGAATCCAGTTTGCTTCAACAAAAGGTTGAATTTCTTTGCTGTTATCTCTGTCAGCAGGATTGAAATGATTTACATATACCCTTGCTCCTATACGAGTTTGAATATTTCCATCACCTTTAGTTTCAACTTTAGTTCCATTTGCTTCAGTATGATCATCAGTATCAACACCCATGTATATAATTTGGGCTTTTGGCTGTATATAATATGTCTTTCTATCAGAGTCATCGCTTTTTATTTTAAAGCTGTATCCACTTTCTAATGAAGCTGTAATTCCTTGTGACTTATATTTTTCTTTTTCTAATTCATCTCCACGAACTTCATTATCAAACCAGCTGTATGTCAGCCATGTATCAGCATAAAATCCAGACTTGTCATTTTCATTAGCATAATATGTTCCATAGACTCCTAAATTAAATCCTTCTGTTTCTCCTTTAGAAGTATAAGAAGTTTTATTTGATTCAGTCTTACTATGATTAAAGCCATACCCTGCCATGATTCCCAAATGGTAACGATTATTTTCATTACTGCTCCAGTCTGCTATATCTCCTCCTACCTGAATTACATTCTTTTTATTTCTTGTTTTCAATTGATTTGAACCATCTCTAAATGTCCCATATCCTCCAACATTTCTCACCCAGATACTAGATACCTGCTCTCCATTCTTAAGAGCATCTGTATACTGCGTTTCACCTAAACGATCATGAAGAGTGTGAACAAATAGAGAATTTACCGCTCTTGCATTTGCAAGATAACTTCCAGATTCAGGACGATAAATAGGTTCAATTACATTAGGCAATTCTGGTCCTAATGGTGGATCTAAAATTTCAGGATCTATCGGATCTTCTGTATCTGGTGGTGTAACTGGTGGTGGAATAATAGAAGGAATAGTACTTGTCAAATACCAGTTATTACTGTCTGTAGTAATTCCATCACCACGATTTAAAAAATATTCATAAGCTCCTGCTACAATTCTTCCATCTTTTACAAACTCACCATCTGAAATTCCAAGAATTGAAATAAGTTCGATTCCATTTTCTGTATGAGCTCCTTGTCCACCCATATTATTAACTCTAACCTTTGTTGTTCCAGAAGTATCTCCTTCTACTATCATTTTATCAGTAACAGAATTATCATCTTCAAGCTGAGTATTAAAAACTATTGTACCACCATTCCCATGATAATTTTCAGTTATTGTGAGAGTTCTTCCAATAAAATTACTGTAATCAGGAGCAGCATTAAGATAAACTGTTGTTCCAGATAGAATATCCAGATTAGTCACTGTTGAATCTTCTGTCATTTTCCATTTACTTCCAGTCATTTTAATATCAACAGTACTCCCATTTCCTATATAAGAAGCTCCTTCCCAAAGAGAGCCGCTATTCATTGCTACTGTTATTTCAGAACTATTATTAGCATACATATTTCCCTTTAAATCCATAACAGAATCTACAGCAGTTATTCTCCCGCCATTTGTAGTATAGAAAACAGCCTGTATTCCTCCAGAATTACTTTGAACAGTCAAATCACCTGTTATATTTATAATTCCTTTATTAGCATATATTCCTATTTCATTTCCATTAGTGTAATTATCTCCAAATACTATTTTTCCACCAGCATTTAAATTAAGGATTCCATTAGCATTAGATACAGCTACTCCATAAGCAGTAGAAGTATTGTCACTGATAGAATTATTTTCTACAGTAACAAATCCATTAAAGTTTGTAGTAGATAAAGTATTAGTTGTATTGGAAATTATTCCTGTTGCCCCATTGGAATTAAGAGAAATATTTACATCTTGATTAAAATCTGTATTTCCCAGACTATAAATTCCTATTTTTCCAGCATATATATTTACGCTGCCATTTCCACTGTCATTTTTGCTAAAGCTGTTAGTAGTTCCTTCTCCTAGATATAACCCATACCCCTTTTCGAAATTGGCATTGATATTAGTATCTCCCTTAACATGAAGCTGTGAGTTCCCTCTAATAACTCCAATAGCATAATAATCATTATTACTATTCATTATATTAGCAGTAAGTCCTCCATTAAAATATGCCTTTCCTCCATCAGTTACTAATACTGCATCACCAGTAGTAGGTCCTAGTTGATTTACAATTACCATTCCATCAGCTGTAAGTTTCCCTCCTGTTTCTATACTTAACACGCCCGTGCCAGGTTTTCCAGACATATTTGATTCAAATATTACTTCATTTACATTTTGAATATGGACATCTCCACCATAATCCCAATTTCCTGAATTTACCCAAGTATGCCCCTTAGGTGTAGTAAAATCTGCATCTGTCCAAATCGTTTGAGAAAATGTTGTGTTTCCTATATATAGAAGAGCTGCAATCAGCTGTCCCCAGAATATTCTTTTCTTCATTTAGTTCTCCTAATTATATTAAAATAAAAAATAAAATTCTCCATTAAAGTACCCTTGAAATATCATGTATACTTTACATCAACAGCAATTATGCTTTCTACTAAATAATATTTATATTTTTATCCCTCCTAATTGTTATCACAGGAGTATTTTTCCCCAAAGAAATTTATCCATGACTATTCATATATACTTTCTATTGCTGCATTATCCAAAGATGTTTTTAATATCTGTGATTTTTTATTTTAAAAAATTTTAAGTATTATAATTTATAACTAATCTTTATTTTTCTTTTTAAAATTCTTTTTTTAATGACATTTATTTTTTCTAAAACATTCTTAAAACAAAATATTTATTCGTGTAAATTCGACAATTAAATTAACATACATTAAATTTAATATTTTTGTATGTTAAAAAAATGTGATAATTATGTTGAAAATTATAAAAAAATAATGAGAACATTATTAAAAATTTATTTATTCAATCAAAAAAATATATTTAAAGAATACATTTAAAAACTTATAAGTTAATATTCGACCTGGAAAACTTTGAATAAAGAGGAAATGAAAAGAAGATTTAAAAACTTTTTAATTAATATTCAAAAAATAAAAAAGAAGGTATATTTCAACCTTCTTTTCTTTTTAAAAAACTTATAAGTTACTAGTCAATCTTAAAATTTATAAAATACCATTAAATAAACCTGTATTTAAAAACTTATCAAGTTACTAGTCAATTTTGTATTAGCTAACAGATGGGGAAGAGCAGCATTTGATTTAAAAACTTATCAAGTTACTAGTCAATTTATCTACTGCTTTTATCTTTTCAGCACCACTTAATTTAAAAACTTATCAAGTTACTAGTCAATATTCAGCAATTCACAACTTCTTTTTTCCTTTAGCTTCTCCATTGCTCTAATTATACCACTTTATATTTATTTTTCCAACCTAAACAAAGATTTTTTTCATTTTTATTTTTCTCTTCTATTTATATCTTTATTTCTTAACTTAATTTCCATTGGTATCTTTTCCCTTGGAAAATAAAAAATCCATCAATCATAAATTTTGCATGATCAATGGATTTTCAAATTAATCTATTTTTTTATTTATTGCTACTTCTCTATCTAAAGGAAGAACCTTATTTAAAACTACTCCTGCAAGAGCTGCAAGTGCAAGTCCAGAAAGAGAAACTGTTTTCCAGATAACAATATTATCTACTGCTATTCCAAATACAAATATTAATGATGCTATGATAAGATTTCTTGAGTTAGAAAAATCCAATCCTGCATCTACTAATGTTCTTGCTCCTACTGATGAAATCATTCCAAACAATATTATTGAAACCCCTCCCATTACTGGAGCAGGTATAGTTTGAAGGATAACCCCAAATTTACCTAGAAGTCCTAAAACAATAGCATAACAAGCTGCTATTCTCAAAATTGATGGATCATAAACTTTAGTTACTGCTAGAACTCCTGTATTTTCTCCATAAGTAGTATTTGCAGGTCCACCTAAAAGTCCTGCCACTATTGTAGCAACTCCATCTCCCATAAGTGTTCTGTGTATTCCGGGATTTTTAAAGAAATCTTTTCCTACAACAGCACCATTTGTTGTAATATCTCCAATATGCTCAATAAAAACTACTAAAGCTATAGGAGCTATTGCAAGTACTGCACTTACAGAAAAGTGAGGAAGTGTAAAAAGATCATTTGCAGCTTCTGCTGAAAGGCCTATCCAATTTGCTTTTGCAATAGGCTCAAAGCTTACAAGCCCCATAAACATAGCCACCACATATCCCAATGTTACAGATATTAAAATTGGAACTAGTCTAAAAAATGATTTTTTCATTATTGTAATACTTATCATAGAAATAATAACTACCAAAGCAATTATCAAGCTTTTAGGATCAAACTTACCATTTGCATATCCTGCCATGCTCAAAGCTACTGGACTCATTCTAAGCCCTATTACCATTATAATTGGTCCTGTTACTACTGGCGGGAAAAAAGATTTAATCTTTTCTACACCAAAAACTTTTACCAAGTAAGCCATTAACAGATAAATAAATCCTGCTGCTATAACTCCGCCTTTTACAGCTCCTATCCCTTCATCTTTCAATACAAGAGATAAAGCTCCTATAAACGCAAAAGAAGATCCCAAAAATACTGGTACTATCCTCTTAGTACAAAAGTGAAATATCAGTGTTCCTGCTCCTGCTGCTATAAGTGCGATAGAAGGATTCAATCCAGTTAAAAAAGGAACTAAAACTGTTGCTCCAAACATTGCAAGCACGTGTTGTGCCCCTAACAGAAGCTTTGTCTTGCTTCCTATTTTTTCCATGCTATTATCCATTTTTCCCCCTTTTAAAATATATTATTAAAATTTATTTACTCCTTAAAAAAAGGATAGTACTGGGACTACCCTTTTAATTTACTTAAAAATTTCTCTTCGTTTACTATAAATCTTCCATGCTTTCCTTCTCCAACTAGAGTATCTCCATGATACACTTTTACAGAGAAATCAAGTTTTTTACCATCAATTTTTTCAAGAACAGATACACATTTAATTTTATCTCCTACAAGATTAGCTTTCAAATGCTTTATATCTACTGATATTCCTACTGTTGTTTCTCCTGCTGGAAGTTCTTTCTGTACCAGTTCAAATGAGGCATTTTCCATAAATGCTATAAGTATTGGTGTTGCAAAAACATTTAAAGCTCCAGATGCGATCTTAGCTGCTGTTTCATTTTCATTTACTATTTTTTCAAGTGTTAAGCTCATTCCTTCTTTCAGCATTTTATCCTCCTGATATTAAATTCTCGAAAAATTATACTACAATAATGTGCTTCTGTCAATAGTTTACTTCATTGTATCTTTTTTCAGTTTAGGTTTTCTTCCATTCAAGACCATATATCCTACCCATAGAATAGCATAAGAGAAATATACACCTAAATTATTTTTCTTTCTATTGAAGTATTCAAATACCTTATATCCTGTTTTTAATATTCCCACAACATATTTATCATCTGATTCTTTTGTTGAACTCGCCAAAAGAATTCCGACATATGCTGCAATTATTAATAATGATATCCCTATAACTATCCATACCTTTAACATATGCTCCCCCTCCTACAGTAATTTATCCATTTAATACTATCCCCATCAATTTCCCTGTATCAAAAGTTACTCTGCACCTGTCTTCTACAGCTACATTGCTCATACAGATGGAATCCCCCTGATGGAGTGTATATTTATTCAATGGATACTTGAATCCTTCTAATGTAAGCCCTTCAACTTTTTCAGAGAAAGGAACAAAAGAAATAGTTTTTCCATTTAATTCTGTTAATTCAGCTTTTTTCTCAATAGAAAATATTTTTTCTTTTTCTGTCACAAACATAAGATTCTTAAATTTAAATATGAGATTCAGGTTAGTCAATAAATGATCTATTCTTCCTCCCAGTCCTCCAATTATAGTAATCTTATCATAATCCATCTTGGAAATATGCTGTAATATCAACTCACCATCTGTATAATCTTTATCCTTAGGAAATTTTTTTATTGTTACTTTATTATTACGATATTTCTCTATGATTTCCTTTGTTACAGAATCAAGATCTCCCCATATTTCTAAGGGTAAAATCCCTAAAGTCTCTAAATGGTTAGCTCCACCATCAGCACAATAAATGTCTCCTTTTTCTTTAGCCAATAATTTTATATAAAATTCTCTGCTCCCTTCAAGCTGTCCATTAAAAAATACATATGCTGTTTTCATCGTTACCTCTATGTTTTAGTCATCATCCTCTGATATTTTTACTACTATGAATATAGGAAGATGATCTGATATTTTATCTTTCATAAGTCTATATTGTCCCTGAGTAAAATCCAAGGCTCCACTTTTCCCTGTAAATTCTTTAGTATATATTGTAGAGAGAAACATATTATCATAAGAACTTGCCAAGCTTTTCTTTCCCAGTGTTGTTTTAATAACTGGGCTTAAAGCATATATTATTTTATCAGGATGGGAAAGCAATTTCTCAAATGATTCATCAAATCCAGATAAATTAAAATCTCCAGCAATAATAACATCATTTTCTTTCAAATCCAGATTTTGAAAATAATCGTATACTTCATTCATTTTAAAAGCTTCCGCTCTCCTTGCACTTTCATTTTTTCCAAATACTGAATGTACAAGAACAAATGTAAAATCAAACTCTCCTATTTTAAAATCTGCTCCATATGGAGGTCTTGCAAATTTTTCTTCTGTATCTTTATAGAATCCTCTTTCTTTTAAAAATTCTACTTTATCTTTTTTCCACACATAAGCAAAATATTCCTTATAGCTATTTTTTCCTACTGGATATGGAGAAATGTGATAATCCCATTTTTCTCCTGACACCTTCTCCAGAGCATTGATAAGTTTTTCTACACCTTCTGCATCCATTACTTCTATAAGCCCTGCTATATCAAACATCTCAAGTGCCTGTGCTGTCAATATATAGTCTTTCTGACTTTTCCCCAGCCTTAGTGTATTAAAAGATGCTATATATCCCTCTTGAGCAAAAATTGTCATTGCTAACAGAAAATATATAAAAACTAGTTTTATTTTTTTCATATTTCACACACCTTTTTTGTAAAAAATACTATTATGTTAATTTTACCATATTTTAGTCAATAAACAATGAGAAAAATTGACTTTTTTTCATTTTTGAACTATAATTTCTTAACATGGAGAATTAATTTCATATAAAAAATGAGGGGATGATATATATGATTGCAGCATTTTTTGACATTGATGGGACAATTTATAGAAATTCTCTTCTGACTGAGCATTTTAAGAAACTTATAAAATATGAATTGCTGGATTTTAGAGAATATGACACAAGAGTAAAAGAAGCTTTCAAGCTTTGGGATGAGAGAGTTGGAGACTATGATAAATATCTCCTTGGACTTACTCAAACTTATGTTGATGCTATAAAAGGGCTCTCTACAAAATATAATGATTTTGTAGCAGATCAGGTAGTCGAGTTAAAAGGAAACAGAGTTTATTCTTATACTAGAAGAATGATAAAATGGCATAAGGAACAGGGACATAAAGTTATTTTCATCTCTGGAAGTCCTGATTTTTTAGTGTCTAGAATGGCTAAAAAATGGAAAGCTGATGATTTCTGCGGTTCTGTATACCATATAAAAGATGGAGTTCTTTCTGGAAAAATTTCACCTATGTGGGATTCAGAAAATAAAATGAAATCTATACATATGTTCTGCCAGAAATATGGCATTGATTTGATGAAAAGTTATGCTTATGGAGATACTCATGGAGATTACAGTATGCTTCTCAGTGTCGGACACCCAAGAGCTATTAATCCCAGCCTTGAACTTCTAAACAGTATAAGGGAATCTGATTATCTCAAAAAAAATACAGAAATAATCATAGAACGGAAAGATATTATTTATAAAGTTCACTCTGATGTAGAAACTTTATAATTTTTAGGTTTACAAAGGAGGCAAATATGACAGTGAGATTATTTTATTTTATAATTTCATTTATGTTTATGTTTTTTACTTCTAATTTTGATATTCAGGAAAAGCATTCTGCCTTTAAAGATTTACCTCAAAACATTCTTCTTTTAGGTAAAATAGAGAGCAGTCGAGAATATAGCTTCATAAAAATAGACAAAATAGAACTTGCAGACAGGACAAATTTAAAAAATCCTATACCTGCATTTTTAGAAATGACAGAGATTGTTACAGAAGAGCCTTGCATAAATACTGTTATTTATCCACAAAAAGATAGTTTAACATTTTATACAATCCTTGAACGGTATGGTTCCCGAATTCTTTTGATTTAACAATCTCTCATAAAAATCACATTATATTTAAATGAAACAATAATAAGGAGATTAATTTATGAGAGAATTTCATATAGGAATGGATGTTGGTTCTACTACTATAAAAATAGTCTGTCTTGATGAAAAGGATAATATTATTTACTCAATTTATCAAAGACACCTTTCAAATGTTAGAGAAACAACAAAGAAAATGTTTGATGAATTTTTAGAACATATTAAAAGTAATTTTGGTGAAGATATAAGATACAGAATAAGTATCACTGGTTCCAGTGGAATGGGAATATCTTCATGGATTGGAATAGATTTTGTTCAAGAAGTTATTGCCTGTATCAAATCTATCGAAACACTTATACCAGAAACTGATGTAGCTATAGAATTAGGTGGAGAAGATGCAAAAATAACTTTCCTTAAAAATGATATGGATCAAAGAATGAATGGAAGCTGTGCTGGTGGTACAGGAGCATTCATTGATCAAATAGCTACTCTTTTAGATACAGATGCTTCAGGTCTTAATGAACTTGCTAAGGGATTCGATTCTATCTATCCTATTGCTGCAAGATGTGGAGTATTTGCAAAAACTGACATACAGCCTCTTATCAATGAAGGGGTAAAAAAAGAAAATATAGCTGTATCTGTACTTCAGGCTGTAGTCAACCAAACTATAACAGGTCTTGCCTGTGGTAAAAAAATAACTGGAAAAGTAGCTTTTTTAGGAGGGCCTCTTTTCTTTTTAAGTGAGCTTAGAAATAGATTTATCGACACTTTGAAACTTACTCCTGAAGATGTCGTTTTCCCTGAAAATTCACAGCTTTTTGTTGCTCAGGGAGCTGCTTTCCTTGCTAAAGAAAATGAATCTGTATTTTCATATGATGAACTTAAAACAAAAATAGAACGTCTTAATGAAAAAGATACTTCTGATACTTCAAGGTTGCAGCCATTATTTGAAAACGAAGATGCACTTAATGAATTTCTTGAAAGACATGAAAAAGAAAAAATAGAAACAAGAGATTTAAGTACTTATGAAGGAAATGCTTATTTAGGAATAGATGCAGGTTCTACTACTATTAAAGTGGTTCTTATTTCAGAAGAAAAAGAGATATTATTCTCTCACTATTCTCATAATAAAGGAAATCCACTTGATAATATTATTGCTACACTTAAGAATTTGTATTCAAAGATGTCTGAAAAAGTTATTATCAAAGGTTCATGTGTTACTGGATATGGAGAAAGCCTTATTAAAGCAGCACTGAGAGTTGATATTGGTATAGTTGAAACTATGGCTCATTACAAAGGATCTCAATTCTTCCAGCCAAATGTTGATTTTATACTTGATATTGGTGGACAGGACATGAAATGTCTGAAAATACAGGATGGTATTATAACTTCCATTCTTTTAAATGAAGCTTGTTCTTCAGGGTGTGGATCATTCCTTGAAACATTTGCTCATTCACTTGGAATGGATATTTTAGAATTTTCAAGATTGGGAATGGAATCTAAATCTCCTGCTGACCTTGGTACCAGATGTACTGTATTTATGAACTCAAAAGTTAAACAGGCTCAAAAAGATGGAGTAGAAGTCTCAGATATCTCTGCTGGACTTTCTTATTCTGTTGTAAAAAATACTCTTTTTAAAGTTATAAAAATAAAAAATAAAGATGAATTAGGTAAAAATATAGTTGTACAAGGTGGAACTTTCCTTAACAATTCTGTACTAAGAGCTTTTGAATTAGTTTCAGAAAGAAATGTAATCAGACCTAATGTTGCTGGACTTATGGGAGCTTTTGGAGCTGCCCTTATAGCCATGGAGCAAGCTGAAGAAAGTTCAACTATTATGACTCTTGATGAGCTTAATAATTTCAACTGTACTACAAATCTTACTAGATGTAAACTTTGTAATAATCATTGTCTGCTGACTATTCATAAGTTCAAAAATGGAGAAACTTTCATCTCTGGTAACAGATGCGACAATCCACTTGGAAAAATGAAGAAAAATACAGCTCCTAATATGTTTGATTATAAGTACAACAGATTATTTAATTACACACCTTTAGAGCCTTCAAAAGCTACAAGAGGAGAAATTGGTGTTCCTAGAGTATTGAATTTTTACGATTCATATCCATTCTGGTTTACATTATTGACTCATCTTGGATTTAGGGTAATTATATCTGATGACTCATCTAAAAAATTATACGAAAAAGGAATAGACACAATATCTTCTGATTCTATATGCTATCCTGCAAAACTTGTTCATGGACATATTGTAGATCTTATAGAAAAAGGGGTAAAAAGAATATTCTATCCTTGTGTTATATTTGAGGAAAAAGAGGATATAAAATCTTCTAATCAGTTTAACTGTCCAATTGTTATGTCTTATCCAGAAGTTATTAATAACAACATGGATATCTTAAAAGAAAAACATATTGATTTGATATTACCTTTCTTCTCATTTGAAAGTAAGGAAGTACTTTACAAAACTGTATTTGAAGAATTTGAAAGATTTGGAATAACAAAATCCGAAGCTAAAATGGCTGTAGATGCAGCATGGGAAGAAAAATATAATTTCAGAAAAGATATGAGAAACAAAGCTCTTGAAATAATTGCTGATTTAGAAAGAACTGGAAAAACTGGAGTAGTTCTTTGTGGAAGACCTTACCATTGTGATAAAGAGATTCATCATGGTATCCCAAATATAATAAATTCATTTGGAATAGCTGTTCTTACAGGAGATGCTGTTGCCAGTCTCGCTTCTTTAGATGAAGAGCTTAGAGTAATAGATCAGTGGACATATCATTCAAGATTGTACAGAGCTGCTGCCTATGTTGGAAAAAGCAGCTGTCTTGAACTTATTGAATTAAATAGTTTCAGCTGTGGTATAGATGCTGTAACTACTGATCAGGTAGAAGAAATTTTAGCTAATCACGGAAAAGTTCATACTCTTCTGAAAATAGATGAAATAAGCAATCTTGGTTCTGTAAAAATAAGAATAAGAAGTCTTTTAGCTGCTCTTGATTACAAGAAAAATGCTCTTAGATCTTCTCTTAAAAAGAAAATAGAATACAAAAAAGCCCAATTTACAAAGAAAATGAAAAAAGAATACACTATTTTAGCTCCACAAATGGCACCTATGCACTTTAAATTATTGAAAACTGCTTTCAAAGCTGAAGGATATAATCTTGAAGTTTTAGAAGAGACACAGGAAGCATTAGATTGTGGACTTCAATATGTCAACAATGATGCCTGCTATCCATCTATATTAGTTATTGGAGAACTTATTGCAGCACTTAAATCAGGAAAATACGACCTTGATAAAACTGCTGTTATGATCTCTCAAACTGGTGGAAGCTGTCGTGCTACCAACTATGTTGGATTTTTGAAAAAAGCTATTAGAGACAGCGGCTTTGAAAAAATACCAATTTTATCTTTAAATGCAAGCGGTTTTGAAAAACAGGAAGGTTTCTCTATCACTCTTCCTTTTGCTCATAAATGTCTGATAGCTGTATCATATGGAGATATTCTTATGAAGCTTCTCTATCATGTACGTCCTTATGAAAAAATCAAAGGAAGTGCTTTGGAATTATATGAAAAATGGAATGAAAAAGTTAAAGAAAACATAGCAAATGGTAAATTTTCTCAATTTAAAAGTAATATAAATGCAATAGTAGAAGATTTTTCTAAGATTGAAGTCTCTGATGAAAAGAAAATAAAAGTAGGAATAGTTGGAGAAATTCTTGTTAAGTTCAGTCCTTTTGCCAATAATAATTTAGCTGACTTCATTGAAGCTGAAGGTGGAGAAGTATATACTTCAAGTCTTATGAGCTTTGTAAAATATTGTATATATAGTGATATATTTATTACAGAAAGATTCAAAGGTAAAATTGCAGCAATGAAACTTAAAGCTGCCCTTTGGGTAATAGACCAGTATACAAAAGTATTAAATAATGCTTTACAAAAGAATCCTAGATTTGGTCATGAAGATTCTATTCAAGACCTTGCTAAAAAAACTTCTCAATATATCTCAATAGGAAATCAATCTGGAGAAGGATGGTTTCTTATGGGAGAAATGATAGAATTCATTGAAAAAGATGTTCCTAATATAGTTTGTGTTCAACCTTTTGGATGTCTTCCAAATCATATAACAGGAAAAGGTATGATTAAGAAGTTGAGATCAGAATATTCTAATGTCAATATAGCTCCTATAGATTATGACCCTGCTTATTCTGAAGTTAATCAATTAAATAGGATAAAACTTATGCTGTCTGTTGCCAGAAAAAACCTAAAAAATTCTTAAAAAATATTTAATTTGTGATATAATTAAAGAAATAAAGAGGTTTTAATTTTTTGGAGGTGGATTGATTGTATAAAGCTAATTATCTTATGATGACTCCTGGACCTACAATGGTAAGAGAAAATGTGTTGAAAGCTAGATGCAGCTTTTTTGGAAATCCTGATCTAGACCCTAATTTTTTCGCTTTTTATGAAGAACTATGTAAAAAAACTGGAAAATTATTTGGTGCTAAAAAAGCTCAAACTATAATAATGAATGGGGAAGGTATGCTGGGGTTAGATACTGCATGTGCTTCACTTACTGAGCCTGGAGATAAAGTTTTAGTTATATCAAATGGTATTTTTGGAGAGGGATTTAAAGGACTTGTAGAAACTTATGGTGGAGAAGTCACTCTTTTTGAAACTGATGTAAAAAAAGCTCTTGATATTGACAAATTAAGAATATTCCTTGAAAAAAACAAAGATTTTAAATATGCTACTATGGTTCATTGTGATACTCCATCTGGAGTACTCAACAATGTGGAAGTTATTTGCAAAATCTTAAAATCTGAAGGAATTATGACAGTAGTTGATAGTGTTGCTGCTGTAGGTGGAGTACAATTAGAAGTAGATGAATGGGGAATTGATATTGCCCTTGGAGGTTCTCAAAAAGTTTTCTCTGCTCCTTCTGGAATTACAATTATGACAGTAAGCAATGATGCATGGGAAGCTATTGAAAATAGAAAAACTCCAATTGCTTCTTTCTATTGTAATTTATCTCTATGGAAAAATTCTGTAAAAGAACAGCTTTTCCCTTATACAATGCCTGCCAGTGATCTAATGGCGTTTGACGTTGCTATTGATAATATTTATAAAGAAGGAGTAGAAAAAGTCAGAGAAAGACACTATACTGCTGCTGAATATGTAAGAACAAGACTTATGGATATGGGAGTTGACCTTTATCTGAAAAATGGATACTCTCCAACAGTGACTGCTTTCTGTCTTCCAGAAGGATATAACTGTAAGGAAGTTTCTGATTATCTTCTGCATAATTTTGAAGTAATGATTGCTGATTCTTATTCTTACTTAAGCAACAAAGTCCTTAGAATAGGACATATGGGTGAAAATGCTCGTTTTTACAGACTTGACTATACTTTAAAAGCTATTGAAAAAACTTTAAGAGTTCTAAAAAAATAATGTTTTACATTAAAAGTCTCTTTTATGACACTTCAAGTCCTAAAAGAGACTTTTTAAGTCCAAACTATTGTTTTTATTTTATTTTAGAGATATTATATAATGCTACTATTATAAATAATTTCAAATTCAAGGGGAAGGAGAATTTATGTGTGATTTTGATAAAAACAATAAGATGCCATTATATGGGCAATTGATGAACTTTTTACTTTCAGAAATAGAATGTGACAAATTTAAGGAGCATGAAAAAATTCCTTCTGAAAGAGATCTATGCGATAAATTTAATTTAAGCCGTGATACTGTAAGACAGGCTATTTTTCAGTTGGAAAAAATGGGTTATATCTATAAAAAACATGGAAAAGGAACTTTTGTAGCCCAAAAGCAATTAAAACCTGATCTATACAAATTTTATGATTTTACAGAAGAAATGAAAAAACTTGGAAAGGAAGCTGTTTCTAAAGTTTTATCTTTTGAAATAATTCCTGCTGATAAATATATATCGAAAGCTTTGAAGATAAAAGAAAACAGTAATGTTCACAGAATTACTCGTTTAAGACTTGTAGATTCTATTCCTCTTATTTTTGAAAAAGCATATCTGTCTACAGAAAAATTTGACTTCTTTTCTATAGATGAATTAAGCAATTCATCTCTTTGCAACATATTGAAAAATAGATTTTCTGTAAAGTTTTCTAAAGGAGAGGAAACTTTTTATCCTATTACTCCTGATGATGAAATAACAAGATATTTGAATTTAATGAAATTTCAGCCAGTTATAAAAATAGAGAGAACTACTTTTGAAGATGAAATTCCTGTTATGTTTACTGAAAGAATAATTAGAGGAGATAAGTTTAAATATACAATTACTACTTCGTTCTAATTTTTAAAGAAAACTAAATTTATAGAAATTCTTTATAATAAATAGATATAAATGTTTATCTGCTTGTTATAAAGGATTTCTTTTTTTCTTTCTAAAAAAACTATACTAAAAAACTATATTTTATGATATAATAGAATGTAACATATAAAAATGATAAAGGAGTTGAAAATGAAAATAACTCAGGAAACAAATTGCGCTATAAAGACTATTTTATATCTATCTACACTTCAAAAAGGTGAAATCTCTCCTGCAAAAACTATTGGAAAATCCATTGGTTTTTCTGATAAATTTGTACTTAAAGTTTTAAGACCTTTAACCAGTGCAAATATAGTTCTTCCTTTCAGAGGTGTTACTGGAGGTTATTGTTTAGGAAAAACTACTGATAAAATTACTCTTTTTGATGTTATAGTTGCAGTACAAAATGATATTAATATCTTAACAGTTATGAAAAATATGTCTAAAAAAGATATAAAAAAAGATGAAATATTTTCTATATTTGATCAAATACAGGAATTAGAAAAAAAGATTTTGAAAAAAATTACTTTTGATATGATTATAAATAACAAAGTTAATCTAAAAAATATATTAGAAGATACTCTTTAATAATATAAAAGCTGCCTGCAAGGATATCCTTATCTTCAGGCAGCTGCTATTTTCTTTTCTGATTATCTAAATTGTTCAGAACCATTAGAATAATGGCACTCTTTTACTAATTTACCTTCTGCGTCATACTCTTTGTAAACACCATCTAATTTTCCATTGTCTCCATAGTTGCATTCTATATATAAAACACCATTTGAAAAATACTCTTTGTAAGAACCATACATAGCTCCATTTTTAAAATTAACATCAAGTTTCACTTGTCCATTCGGGAAATACTTTACATTTTTTGTTGTTGTTGAGTTGCTGACATGTTCTGACGATTTTTTTAATTTTCCATTTGGAAAAAATTCTTCATAAAGTCCAACTGTCTCTCCATTTACTAGAGTACGTCTAGAACTTAATTTTCCATCACTATAGAAAGTTTCATATACTCCATGGATATTTCCATCTTTATAGAATTTATGAGTTTCTACCTGACCATTCATATAATATGATTTATATTCTCCTTCTCTAATTCCATTTACATAATTTTTTTCTTCTTGAATTCTCCCATTATCGTAAGTTTTTACCCATAGTCCTTCTTTTTTTCCATCTTTATTATACTGATTTGTCATGATTATTCCCCCTTTGAATAATGATAATGATGTATAGTTAATATTAGTATACCTCATAATCTTTAAGAAATAAAGAGATTAAATTAAATTTTTCCTATTTTAATATATTTTTTTCTGTTTTATAATGGAAAATATGAATATTTAACATATTAAAGTCAAAAAATAGTTTTTTACCAAATGAAATGTTTTTAATTACATCTGTTGAAGCCCTTGCTGTAAACTCCTTTTCTCCTATTTTGAAATATATATATACTTCATTTCCCATGTTTTCAACAACACTTACTACACCCTGGGCTCTATTTTTTTCCTGACTGTTTTCATCTGAAACTTTTATATTTTCTGGTCTTATTCCAAACCAGATTTTTTCTCCAATATTATTTTTTGCTTTTTCAGCTTTTTCTTTATCCAAAATTAAATAGGTATCAGTATCCAGCTTTACTAGAACTTCTCCATTTTTTTCCAGAAGTTCTCCTTCAACTATGTTCATAGCTGGTGACCCGATAAACCCTGCTACAAATTTATTTACAGGAAAATTGTATATGTTCATAGGCGTATCTACCTGCATAACTTTTCCCTTATTGAGTACACATATTCTATCTCCCATAGTCATTGCTTCTACCTGATCATGAGTTACATATATCATCATAGTTTCTTTTCCTTCACTGAGAAGTTCCTTATGGAGCTGTGTTATCCTTACTCTCATAGACACTCTTAACTTAGCATCCAGATTAGAAAGAGGTTCATCAAAAAGAAATACTTTAGGCTCTCTTACTATGGCTCTTCCTAAGGCCACTCTCTGCTTCTGTCCACCTGACATCTCTTTAGGCTTTCTATCTAAAATATCGCTTATTTCCAATCTTTCAGCAGTTTCCCTCACTCTTTTATCTATCTCTTTTTTAGGAAATTTTGCCATTTTCAATCCAAAGGCCATATTTTCATAAGTAGTCATATGAGGATAAAGAGCATAGTTTTGAAATACCATGGCTATACCTCTGTCTTTAGGAGGAAGCTTATTGGCTAGTTTTCCCTCTATCCATAATTCTCCCTCTGTTATTTCCTCCAGTCCAGCTATCATTCTAAGCATAGTTGACTTGGCACAGCCAGAAGGACCTACAAGCACCATAAATTCTCCCGGCTTTATCTCTAAATCTATTCCATGAACAGCCTTAAAGCCGTTTGGATATACTTTTTCAATATTTTTTAAAATAACTCCGCTCATATCTGCTCCTTTTTCTGTATTCTTCAATAAGAATTATACCATATTTTTCCCCTATTGCATAAAGACAAAAGCTCAATCTTATATTTTTCCTCTATTGACAATAATTTTTGAATATGATACAATTCATGAAATAATTAAGTCCATAGAGAGAGATGGAGGGACAGGCCCTTTGATATCTCAGCAACCTGCTTTAAATGTAAGCGTGGTGCTAATTCCTGATAGATGGTTTAGATTCTAGAAATTTTAAGCTTTTTTCATCTATCAGGTGGAAAAAGCTTTTTTTATTGGATTCAAACAGGAGATGAGCAGATGAAAATTTCAGAATTATTTAAAAACAAAAAAACAGTTGTATCCTTTGAAGTATTTCCACCAAACACTATATATTCTTTAGAGGATGTTTATTCTTCCATTGATGAGCTGGCAAAATTACAGCCTGACTTCATGAGCGTCACATATGGAGCTGGGGGAGCAACTAGAGGAAG
Organism: Fusobacterium ulcerans; assembly: GCF_003019675.1. NCBI lineage: Bacteria > Fusobacteriati > Fusobacteriota > Fusobacteriia > Fusobacteriales > Fusobacteriaceae > Fusobacterium > Fusobacterium ulcerans. The sequence goes on from NZ_CP028105.1 coordinate 233,096, forward strand.
AACAGTAGAGATTGCATCAAAGATTAAGAATGATAATAAAATAGAAGCTCTGGCACACCTCACTTGTCTTGGAGCTAAGGCAAATGAAATTGATGATATATTAGAACAGTTAAGAAAAAATAATATAGAAAATATTCTTGCTTTGAGGGGAGACAAGCCTAAAGATGGACTTCCTGTTGAAGAGGGGGATTTTAAATATGCACAGGATCTTATTTCTTATGTAAAGGGAAGAAAGGATTTTTCAATAGGAGGGGCATATTATCCTGAGGGGCATCAGGAGACAAATGATCTTCTGGATCTCTTTAACTTAAAAACAAAAGTAGATTCTGGAACTGATTTTCTTATCTCTCAAATATTCTTTGATAACGAATCTTTCTATCGTTTCAGAGATAAAGTGGATAAGCTTCAAATAAATGTTCCATTAGTTGCTGGAATAATGCCTGTTGCTAATGCAAAGCAGATCAGAAAAATAACTTCAATGTGTGGATGCAGCATCCCTGAAAAATTTCAAAAAATATTAAACAGATATGAGGATAATCCTAAAGCATTGAAAGAGGCTGGAACTGCATATGCAACAGAGCAGATTATAGATTTAATAACTTCCGACATTGATGGAATACACCTGTATACTATGAATAAAGTAGATACAGCTAAAAAAATAATGGCAAATATAGCACATATAAGAGAAATTTCTGGAGGTAGCAGATAATGATAAATGAACTGAAAAAAAGAGTACTTGTATTAGATGGAGCTACTGGAACAGCTATCCAAAAATATAATCTTACTGATGAAGATTTTCAAGGTAAAAAAGGCTGCAATGAAATCCTGAATATAACAAGACCTGATGTAATAAAAGAGATACACACTAAGTATATTGAAGCTGGTGCTGACATTATAGAAACAAACTCATTCAACTGCAACAGAATATCTCTGAAAGATTATGAAATAGAAGATATGTCTTACACTCTTTCAAAAAAAGGAGCTGAACTGGCTAGAGAAACAGCAGATAATTTTTATAAAACTTCTGGGAAGAAAATATATGTTGCTGGTTCTATTGGTCCTACAAGCAAAAGTCTTTCTCTTCCAATGGGAGATGTTCCCTATGAAAGAGAAATTAACTTTGATCAGATGAAAAAAATCTATTCTGAGCAGATAGAAGGGGTCATAGATGGCGGTGTAGATTGCCTCTTGATAGAGACTATATTTGATGGACTAAGTGCCAAGGCTGCCCTTGTAGCTGCCGAGGAACTTTTTGAAAAAAAGAATATACAGCTTCCAATTATGATATCTGCAACTGTAAACAGACAGGGAAAAATTTTCTCAGGACAGAGCATAGAATCTTTAATTACAGCTTTGGACAGACCTTCAATTATTTCCTTTGGTCTTAACTGTTCTTTTGGAGCAAGGGATCTTATTCCAATGATAAAAAGAATAGCTTCTTTTACAGATAAATATATTTCTCTCTATCCTAATGCTGGACTTCCTAATGAAGAGGGAGAATATGAGGAGACTCCTGAGATAACTGCTGGATATTTAAAAGAATTAGTAGATGAAAAAAAGGTAAATATTCTTGGTGGATGCTGTGGAACACATTTTTCGCACATAAAAGCAATAGCTGATTTAGTAAAAGACAAAGAACCTAGACTTCCAGTTTCGAAAGAAAATAGATATTTTCTCTCTGGAAATGAAATATATGATTTCAGCAATAAATTCACAATAGTTGGAGAAAGAAATAATGTAGCTGGTTCTAAAATTTTCAAAACATTGATTGAAGAAAAAAACTATATAAAAGCTTTAGAAATAGCTCGTTCACAAATAGAAAAAGGAGCTGCTGTACTGGATATCAACCTTGATGACGGGCTGTTGATACCTCATGAGGAAATGGAAAGATTTTTAAGAATAATTCAAAATGATCCCATAGTCTCAAAAATTTCTATAATGATAGATTCATCAGACTTTTTCACTATTGAAACTGCCTTAAAAAACATAGCTGGAAAATCAATAGTAAATTCCATCTCTCTAAAAGAGGGAGAAGAAGCTTTCAGAAAAAAAGCCAGAATAATAAAAAAATATGGTGCTGCTATGGTTGTTATGGCTTTTGATGAAAATGGGCAGGGAGTCTCTTATGAAAGAAAGGTAGAAATCTGCAATCGTTCATATAAAATATTGGCTGAAGAAGGAGTTCCCAGCTCAGATATAGCTTTTGATCCAAATATACTGACTATAGGTACTGGAAGTGAAGATGACAGATATAATGGGCTGAATTTTATAAAAACAGTTCAATGGATAAAAGAAAATCTTCCTCAATGCAGTATCACTGGAGGACTTAGCAATTTATCCTTTGCCTTCAGAGGAAACAATCCTTTGAGAGCAGCTATACACTCTTTGTTTATTGAAAATGCAAAAGAAAAAGGAATGAATTTTGCTATAATGAATCCTGGTGAGAAAGCTCCTCAGCTTACTTCAGAAGAAAAAAATACAATCCTATCCTTAATAAACGGAGAAGAGGATTCTCTTGATTCTATATTGGAACTTGCTGTAAAATTAAAAAATGCCTCTGATCTTCTTAAAAAGAACAGCTCCTCTGCTCCTAAAATAATAAAGAATGATTTTGATTCTTTAAAGGACAGAATAGAAAATGCTCTTATTTACGGAGGCAGTACAACTTTTGATACAGATATAAATACTGCTATGGAAACTATGACACCTTTAGATATTATACAAAATATTCTGATGAAAGGTATGGATAAAATAGGTGTTCTTTTTGAAAAGGGAGAACTATACCTTCCACAGCTTATAAGATCAGCAAGTGTTATGAACAGAGCTGTTGATATTTTGAAACCTCATATGAAAATAGAAGCCAATATAGGAATAAAAGGCAAAGTTCTTATGGCTACTGTAGATGGAGATGTTCATGATATTGGTAAAAATATTGCTGGAACAGTTTTGAAATGCAATGGTTATGAAGTGATAGACTTAGGGGTAATGGTAAGCAAAGAAAAAATACTTGAAGAAGCTGTAAAAAACAATGTGGATATCATTACATTAAGCGGTCTTATCAGTCCTTCATTAAAAGAAATGAAAAAGATTCTTTCTCTTTTAGACATCAGCAAACTTTCTATCCCTGTATTAATTGCAGGAGCAGCTACTTCTAAATTGCATACTGCTGTAAAATTAGAGCCATTTTATCAAGGAAAAACTTTTCATACTACAGATGCTTTAGATACTCTTACAATAATAAATAAGTTGATTTATGGTGACAGAGATTTATTTATAACTGAAAAAACAAAAGAACTCAGAGAGTTATGCAAAGTATATTTGAATAATAAAAAAGACACTTCTAAAATATCAGTATCTCCTAAAGAAGATTTTACTTCAGAAGTTATAGCTCCTAAACAATTAGGAAAACAATATATAGAATTTCCTCTGCAAAAGATTGAAAAATATATTAACTGGAATTTTCTTCTTCATAATATGAAAGTAAAAAATACACCTTTAGAAGAAAATACACTAAATGATGCTAAGTATATTTTAGAAAAAATGAAAGAAAATGATATAAAGGTCAAATGTGCTTTTGGAATTTTCCCTTGCACAAAAGATTCTGATAATTTAACAATAAAAGATAGTGATAAAAATTGGTCTATCTCTTTTATAAGAGGGGAAGTAAAAAATAATGATATTGGAATAAGTGATTTTTTCAATGAAAATGACTTTATAGGGACTTTTATTATTTCAGTAAACAGCTCTCTATTTGATGAAGACAACTATATGAGCATAATGGAAAGCATTCTTCTTACAAGAATTGCTGAAGCTGCTTCTGAATTTATGGAAAATTATTTGAAAGAAGAAAATATCTGGCTGCCTAATATCAGACCTGCTATAGGTTATTCATCTATTCCAGATCATTCTATCAAGAAAACTATTTTCGAAATCACTGAAGGTGAAAGAACAGGAGCATATCTTACTAATAATTTTGCTATGTCTCCACTGAGTACTGTATGTGGTATTTATATTTCCAATCCAAAGAGTTTTTATTTTGATTTGAAATAATTTTAAATACCTGATACAGTATATTTATACTAAGAAAATTAAGGAGGCAATATTATGATAGTTGTATATGCAAAATCTATTGTACCTGAAAAAAATATTGATAAATATTTAGAGATAGCAAAAAAATTAGCAGAGGAAACAAGAAAAGAAAAAGGAAATATTTTTTATGAAATGGTACAGGACAAAAATAACAGAAGTGTTCTTGCTTTTATAGAGAAATGGGAAAATATGGAAGTTTTAGATAAACATATGAAAACTCCACATTTCACTACATTTGTTCCTCAATTAAATGAATTAAGAGAAGGAGAATCTGAACTCGCTATACATGAAGTTCTATTCTAAAAAAAATTGGCAGCCTGTATAAAACAGACTGCCTTTTTATTTATTAATCTCTGCATATTCCTTGTTCTTTTGCTACTTTTTCAACTGCTGCTGCTACTGCATCTGCAACTCTTTTATCAAAAGCATCTGGAATGATGTAATTTTCATTCATTTCTTCATCAGTAATAAGAGAAGCTAATCCTCTTGCTGCTGCAAGTTTCATTTCTTCAGTTATTTTTCTAGATTTTGCTCTTAAAGCCCCTTTGAATAATCCTGGGAATACAAGAACGTTATTTATTTGGTTAGGATAGTCTGATCTTCCAGTTCCTACTATTTTTGCTCCTCCTGCTAAAGCATCTTCTGGCATTATTTCAGGAGTAGGATTTGCCATTGCAAATATTACAGCATCTTTATTCATTGTTTTTACCATTTCAGTAGTAAGAATATTTCCTACAGATACTCCAACAAAAACGTCGGCTCCTTGTACTGCAAATGCTAAATCTCCAGCAAGATCATTAGGGTTAGTTATTTCAGCTAACTCTCTCTTAGAGAAGTCATAAGATTCTTTATCACTTTTTCTAAGGATTCCAGGTTTATCAAGAACTAATATTTCTTTTGCTCCTAAATCTCTTATAAGTTTAGTTATAGAACTTCCTGCTGCCCCTGCTCCATTTACTACAACTTTAGCATCAGAGAATTTTTTACCTACAACTTTGAAAGCATTGATAAGTCCAGCAGCAACTACTATTGCAGTTCCGTGTTGGTCATCATGGAATACAGGAATATCTAATTCTTTCTTTAATCTAGTTTCTATTTCTATACATCTTGGTGCTGATATATCTTCTAAGTTTACTCCTCCAAGTCCTGGAGCTAGTAATTTTACTGTTCTGATAATTTCTTCTGGATCTTTAGTATCTAAACAAATAGGAATTGCATCTACCCCTGCAAATTCTTTGAATAGTACACATTTACCTTCCATTACTGGAAGAGCTGCTTCTGGACCGATATCTCCAAGTCCTAATACTGCTGTTCCATCAGTAATAACTGCAACCATGTTTCCTTTTGCTGTATATTTATATACATCCTCTTTGTTAGCTGCTATTTTTCTGCAAGGTTCTGCAACACCTGGTGAATAAGCAAGACTCAAATCATCTTTATTAGCTACTTTCACTTTTGAAACTATTGATATCTTTCCTTTATTTTTTTCATGCATTTCTAGTGCTCTTTCGAATACTGTTGACATAATATCTCCCTCCGTTTATTATAAAATATTTTTTGAAAATTTATTTTCATTTATTGTGACAGTGCAAACTATATTCAAATAATATATATTTGCCTTTAAAGCTTTATATGATGTATTATATCCCCTTTTTGTACAAAAGTAAAGTATTTTCTTTTTTTCTTGTCTTATTTACGTATTTAATATCTAATATTGATATAATAAACTTAAACTAGTACATATATTTTCTGAAAATAAATTTTTAAAATATTTTTTTCATCCGTGTACAATATATATTGTTTATTATCTATTTTTCCAACAAAAATTTAGGTGATTGAAAAATTTTTTTTACTTTTCAACCACCTCCATTTAAAGCAATGTTCTTATTTTAGTATTCCCAATTTCTTTAATTTCTCTTCATTTTCCTCTACAAATTCTTCAGTAATAGCATAAGCTACAGTTTTAGTAACTACTATTGCTGTTCCATCAAAAGATATTTCCACTTTCCTATCTTTTTCCAAAAATTCTTCTCCTCTTTCTACAGCTTTAGCTAAATTCTCTGCGTCTATTCTTTCTTTTAATATGCCTCTCATAAAAATACCTCCTTCATTAGGTTTTCTTCTTCTTATATATTATACAAGATCAATTTTCCTTTCCTTTTTTTCAAATGAAAAAGAGGATGCAGTTCACATCCTCTGTTTTATCTATACAAATAATGAATACAAGAAGTTTGCTGCCATTCCAGCTGCCAATCCTCCAATAGTATGACTGAATATTGCTTTTCCAGTTAATTCTCTATATTTCAAACTGTCCATCATAGCTACATGAGTGCTTAAGTATCCGCTCCAGCACATTCCCATACTTGTAAAAACCGCTATCTCTCTTGGCCCTATTACGCCCTCTTTTATAAATTGAGGTACAAGTCCAATAGCAGCTCCCACTGCTCCAAGTGCTGTTATAGGAAAAGCTATTGCCTGTGGACTGGTAAATCCAAATAACGGCTTTAATATAAAATTAAGTTTTGCTCCAATTATTGGAAGTATTCCTATTCCTTCATAAGCTGCTCCTGTATAGCCACCTTGAGGCATACCATTTGTAAGCATAAGAACTGTTGTACATATGATAATTACTCCAGGAATTATCGCAATTCCCATATCTACTCCTACTTTTCCACCTTCCAGCATGGCTTCTAAAAATCTTCCAAAAATTGATCCTCTTCTTATTTCTCTTGTATCAAGAACAAATTTTTCTATTTCCTTTTCTTCTTCTGATTCTCCTATACTTTTAAAATATTTTTTACTATAATGCAGCATTAAATTTACACTTATTATACTTCCTACCACTGCTCCAAGATTTCCTATAAGGACTGCCTTAAAAAGATTTTCTTTCATAAGTCCACCTTGTGCCACCATAAATGCTGATACTATGAATCCCATCCCAAAAGATGTTCCCAAGTTAGTAAGAGCTGTAAACTGATAGTTCTTAAAATATTTTCTAAATTCTTTATTTGCTGCTAAACTAAGTACAGCTGGATTATCTGATATATATGTTGTCACTATTGCTAATGCTGAAGCTCCTGGCAATCTATACAAAGGATAAATTACAAAATAAAGCAATTTATTTATCAGGGATATCACTCCAAATTCAGATAATATTTCTGAAAGAGCTCCTGCTAATACTGCAACTCCCATTATAAAGAATACTGTGTTTATCAGAAGATCATGTGCCGTTCCCATTACAGTATTTATCATATTCACAGGTCCCATTATTTTAGCAGTTGTTATAAAAGATCCAGCTAATAATCCCAGACATATAAAAGCTTCTAAACTTATTGCTTTCTTTTTTAATTTTTCCATTATTATCTCCTTAGTGTTTACTTATACCTTAAAAGTATAACATCAGACATAAAAAGTGTCAATATTTTTGCACCTTAAAAGCTTTTTTATAATAAAAAAAGTGTCTCTCTAAGTATTGATTTTTCAACATCTAAAGACATACTTATATTAATATCCAGCTTTATGTTATTTTATTTCTACAAAAAAAGATCAAAAATCTGAAACATAATTTCAAATTTTTGATCCCTCTCTTTTTTACTATTTATTTAAAGCTTTTTTTAATTCTTCTACTTTATCAAGTTTTTCCCATGGAATATCTAAATCAGTTCTTCCTATATGTCCAAATGCTGCAAGATCTTGATATTTGAATTTTCCACTTCTCAATTCAAGTGCTCTTTCTATCCCTCTTGGTGTTAGATCAAATACTTTTTTAACAGCTTCTGCTAATTCAAATTCATCTACTTTTCCAGTTCCAAATGTATCTACTTTTACTGATGTTGGTTCTACAACTCCTATTGCATATGATAATTGGATTTCACATTTATCTGCAAGGTCTGCTGCAACTATATTTTTTGCAACCCATCTTGCTGCATAAGCTGCTGATCTATCTACTTTTGAAGGGTCTTTTCCAGAGAAAGCTCCTCCACCATGTCTAAAGAATCCTCCATATGTATCTACTATTATTTTTCTTCCAGTTACTCCTGTATCTCCGTGTGGTCCTCCAATTACAAATCTTCCTGTTGGATTGATATGGAAATGTTTTACTTGATCAGGATCAAGCCCATAAGATCTCAATACTGGTTTTACTACTTTTTCTATTACTTCTTCTTTTATTTGAGCTTGAGTTACATCTGGATTATGTTGTACAGACACTACTACTGTATCAACGTGATCTATCTTTCCATTTTCATCATAAGCTAAAGTTACTTGTGATTTTGCATCTGGTCTTGCCCATGGAAGTTCTTTTGCTCTAGTCATTTTAGTAAGTTTCACTAATATTTCTCTAGCTAATACAAGAGCTAACGGCATTAATTCTGGAGTTTCTTTTACAGCTCCTCCAAACATTATACCTTGGTCTCCTGCTCCTCCAATATCTACTCCCATAGCTATATCTGGTGATTGAGCATGGATAGCACTTAATACTCCACAGTTAGAATCGAATCCCATTCCTTCTTTATATCCGATTTCATCAATTTTACTTCTTACAATGTCTTGGATATCTATATATGTAGTAGTTGTGATTTCTCCTCCTACAACAACCTGTCCTGTTGTACAAAATACTTCACACGCTACTCTTGAATTTGGATCATCAGCAAGACATGCGTCTACTACTGCGTCTGAAATTTGATCTGATACCTTATCTGGGTGACCAGGTGATACAAATTCTGATGTGAAATAAGTTAAATTTTTCATTTTTCCTCCTTAAAATATATTAATAATTTAATGTGTCAAGATAAAAAAATCCCTTTCACCAGACAGATGAAAGGGATTAAGTGTTAAATCCAATATTCCATCTCTCAGGAGTTAGCACCACACTTAAAAAGCAGGTTGCTGAGATTTCAACGGGCCAGTCCCTCAATCTCTCTTGATGGTATTCTTTATATTTATCATTTACACCTTATTATATATTTTTTTACTATTTGTGTCAATAATTATTTAGTTATTTTTTACTTGTCTTACAACATCCACTATAGATCCGTCTCTGTACTGCACTACAGCAACTACTTTATCCTCAAATTCTATTGCTTCTTCTTTTCCAGTCATAGCTTCTGCTATTTCTTTTAGCTCTTCTATTGTTTTGATTGGAAGATTAGAATTTTTGAATTTTTCTATTAGATCTTTTCTTAATGGATTAATTGCTATTCCTCTTTCTGTTACCAGTACATCTACTGTTTCTCCAGGAGTTGTTACAGTAGTTATTCTGTCTTTTACTACTGATATTCTTGCATTTACTAATTGAGAAACTATTATACATAGTTTTGATCCAGCTGCTGTATCACTGTGTCCTCCAGATCCTCCCATGATAACTCCATCTGATCCTGTAGTTACGTTTACGTTGAAGTTTGTATCCATTTCTGTTGCACCTAGGATAACTATATCAAGCATATTTACTACTGAACCTTTATTATTTGCATTTGCATACATTGTTGCTGACATTTTTATATGGTTTGGATTTTCTTTTGCTGATTTGATTGCATTAAGGTCAAAACATTGTACATCAAATAGAGCTTTGAAAAGTCCATCTTTATACATATCAACTATATATCCTGTTATTCCTCCAGCAGCAAAACTTCCTACTATATTTTTTGATTTCATAAGATTTCTAACTTCTGCTGCAACTGCAAGTGATATTCCTCCTGCACCTGTTTGGAAGCTCATTCCATCTTTTAAATATCCTGATTGCTCTATGAATTTAGCTGTAAGATCAGCAACTTTTAATCCTATTGGGTTTTTAGTGATCTGAGTAGTTCCAGATACTATTCCTTTAGGATCTCCAATAGCATCTACTACTAATACATAGTCTATTAAAGTTTGATTGATTTCTATTGTTGTATTTGGATATGGAACTAAGTTATCAGTGATAGCTACTACTAATTTAGCATTTTCAACATCTGAGTGAGCATATCCTAAAGCTCCACATGCTGATTTTCCATCTACTCCATTTATATTTCCATATTCATCTGAAGTTGGAGCTGCAACAAAAGCTATATCTACTTCAACCTCTCCTGTTTCCATTATTCTTGCTCTTCCACCATGAGTATGCATAACTGCTGGTTTTTGCATTTTACCTTGTGATATTGCCTGAGCAACTGGTCCTGACATGTATCCAGCATATATTTGTGTTACTATTCCTTTTTCAATCATTTCTACTACTGGTTTATGGCATGGGAATATAGAACTTGCAACTAATGTTACATCTTTATATCCTCTTTTTGCTATTTCTGCCATTACTAAATTTAATACATAATCTCCATTTCTTAAATGGTGGTGGAAAGATACAACCATTCCATCTTTTAATGGAAGTTTATCCATTAATTTTTCAAAATCAGTATGAAGTTTTTTATCATTAGGAGTTACAGTTTTAAAGTTATAATTCTTTTTTACTACTCCAGTTGTATTTGCTAAATATCCATTATAATGATTGATTTTTCCGTATCCTTCTATAAAATCAGGAACTTCTCTTCCTAAAATATTTTTCATCTATAAACACCTCACATATTATTGATTAATCTATTAGACCAATAAGTCTTGCAACATCCAATGTATGAATAGCTCTATTTATAATTGGAAGGTCAACCATTTTTCCATCTAATGAGAATACTCCAAGACCTTCTTTAGCAGCTTCTTCTTTAGCAGCTATTACTCTTAAAGCATGATTGATTTCAGCTTGTGATGGACAGTAAGCTGCATGGATTGTATCTATTTGTCTTGGGTTTATAGCAAGTTTTCCTGTAAATCCTAACATTTTTGCTTTTAATGAGTCAGCCATTAATCCTTCATAGTCATTTGTATCTGTAAATGGAGTATCTATTGCATCTACTTTACAAGCTTTACATGCATTTACTACTTTTGTTCTTGCATAGAATAATTCGTCTGATGATTTAGTTCTTTTTACTCCCAAATCAACTGCAAGGTCTTCTCCACCTAACAAAACAGAAATTACTCTTGGACTTGATTTTATAGTTTCATATACTGTTTCTACTCCATAAGTAGTTTCTACTAGTGGGTGTATTTTTATACTTCCTGCTTCAAATCCCATTTCTTTTTCTATTTCATTTAATTTTTTATCTAATACAACTATATCTTCAGGACAAGCTTTTGGAAGAAGTATAGCATCTGGTTTCAATCTTGCTATTACATCTATATCTTTTTCTGCAAATGGAGTAGATAAAGGATTAACTCTTACTACTACTTCTACATCATCATATTTATTTGTTCTTAAAGCTTCACTTATCAAATATCTTGCAGCATCTTTTTCTGTTAATGCAACAGCATCTTCCAAGTCAAATATAACAGCGTCTGAACCGAATACAGCTGCTGTTTGAAGCATTCCTGGGTTATTTCCAGGCATAAATAACATAGTTCTTCTTAATTCCACGATAAACACCTCTCATATAAAAAATAATATAATTATTATAATCCTCTAGCAACAGCAGCTTCTATTCTTGCTCTGACAGTATAATCAAGAGCTCCCTTATCTTGAGCTTGAACTTTTACTCCATCAATCCCAAGTTCTACAAGTTTATTTTTTATAACTTCTCTTATATGAGCTCCAAATTGTTTTTCCACAGTACTTTCTAATTCAATTTCTATTCCGCTTTCAGCTGGAGTTAGAATCACAAATATATCATTTGATTCTAGAGTACCACATTTAGCAGCTTTCTTTATTGTCATTTGATTCACCTCATTATTAAATTCTAAATAAAATTCTCTATAAACATTAGGGCTAATTAAAGGAAAAAGGTAGTCATATAACTACCTTTTTCAAAATCAAAATAAATTATAATTATACTCTTAAAAGAAAACTATTTCTTTCTTCTGTTTACTAAAGCTTCAACTCTAGACATTTCGTTGAATACGATCATGTATCCTTCGTCAACACCCATTCCTGGTTTAGCAAGAACTTGAAGAGCTCCACAAGCCATACCGATGTTAGTAGTAACTTCAGCAGATCTGTTAGTTTCGTTACAAGTTCCTCCACAGTATGATCCGATTCCTACTTTGTTACAGTAAAGAATTGCATCAGCTATGTTGTTTACTCCTCCAAGGTCTGGAGTTTTGATTTGAACTACATGTCCAGCTTTTTTGTCAGCGAACAATTTAATATCTTCTAATGTATTACACCATTCGTCAGCAACTAATTCAACTGCAATTCCTCTAGCGTCTACTTCAGCAGTTAAAGCAGCAAGAGCTTCGATTTGTTTATCTCTGTCTTCAACGTCCATAGGTCCTTCTATTCTTAATTTGAATGGTTTTGCAGCTTCTACTAATGTAGCAATGTAGTCAGCCATTTTTTTAGTGTCACAATCAAATGCAGCACCGATAGTTCCATAAACGTCTATGTGGAATATTGGAGAATAGTCAGCATCAGTTCTTTGAGAAATGATTCTGTCTCTTAACCATTTTACATAGTCAAGTAAGATTTCCCCGTGTAATCCTAATTTTTCTTTTACATTGTTAATCAAAGCGTGAGGTAAAACGTCAGCTTCTTTGATTATCATTTTGTCAGCAGCAACATATCTGTCGTCTCCTGATTGAGTGAATATAGGTCTCTTAGTGATTTCTAATCCTGTATTGTAGTCAGCTTTAATAACTTCAGCTAAAGTTACTTTTCTAGCTTTTGCAACACCATCAAGTAAAGCTTGAGTGATTCCATATCTTATTGCAGTATGTAATCTTTTTCCATTAACTTCTAATGCATCAAATTCTTCAGCAAGAGATTTGAAGTTATCAAGTTCTCTTCCTATTAATTTTGGAGCGATTTCTTTTTGGATTACTGGAATAAAGTCTTTTGCTAGGAATAAAGGATCTCTTCCTCCCGCACCTGAGTATTGAACAGCAGCACAGTCTCCATGAGCAACTTGTCCATCTTCAAGAACTAGTAAAACAGAGATAGCTTCTCCTGCTTGTCTGATTGATTTGAATCCTGGTGTTACTGGAGTTCCTAGATAGAACATACCATCATGTCCAGCTCCTGCTTTTATTGCTCTTTGGTCATCAAAATAGAATCCTGTTTTTCCTGCAGAACATACTACATCTACAATTTTCATAATTAAGCCTCCTAAGATTTTAAATTGTGTGGGAATTTTGCAATTCCCACTTTCTTCCTAATTAAATATATAATCTATTTCCAACATAATTGCAACCAACATTTAAAAATTGATTTTCTAAATTATTTTGCATTTATCATATCAATTTTATACTATGATTTCTACAAATTTTATTCGTTAATCGAATTAATTGTTTTTCATATGTTCAGTTTCAGGTCTTCCAATAAGAGTTCCTTTTCCTACTGCGAATATATCATCAACAGTCATTTGGAATCCAACTGGTCTTCCTTCAAATTTAGCTCTTTCTTCTAATTGAGCTAGGTTAAAGTCTACTAATTCTTTGCTTAATGGTACGTTTCCAACAGCTAGGTATCTTACTTTACCTACGTTGTCTCTAGCTGGCATCATTTTACCTGCATTGTATTTAGATGGAGCGAATGGAACGTCTAGTACACCTTGTTCGAAAGCTTTAACTACACCAACAGCCCAGTCTCCTTCTCCTAATTCTAATACTTTATTTAAGATACATTTAGTTTCAGCTTTAATAACATCTATTTCTTTTGCTAATTCTGGAGACATTGATAATTGTTGTCCTTTAAGAAGGTTAAGAACCATTTTTGTAGCTTTAATTCCCATTGCATTAGCTTCTTTTGTAGGAACTCCAATAGCTTCATGAGGAGTTTTAACAATAACTTTTGTAGCTCCAGCAAGAGCAGCAGCAGAAGCACCATTAGAAATAACTCCAAATGCTTTAGCTTCATCTTCTGGGAATCCTCCCATCCATTGGTGGAATACAGTTGTTAAATCAATATCATTATATCCATACTCTTTGAAATACTCTTCTCCTTGCTCAGTTAATGCTCTAATAGCAGCAACGTCTTGGATTAAGTTTCCACATTGTCCATATCCTAAAGTAATATTTTTAACTCCTTGCTCAGCAGCTAGTAATCCTTCAAGGATTCCAACAGCATTTGACATTGATGGAGGAACTAATGTACCAGTTAATGGTCCAAATGGTTCTCTGTTGATTGATACTCCGTGCTCTTCATACCATCCAACTAGTCTGTCAACATATTGCCAGTCAATTAGTGTTCTTTCTAGAGAAACTGATTTAGCGTAAGGAACGTTATAACTGATTCCTCCACCCTCATCAGAAGTATATCCAGCTGCGATCATGATTTCAGAAAGTAGTCTAGCATCTGGAGTTCCATGTCTCATTTGTAGAGGTAGATCTATAGCTTCAACAACTTGTCTACATCCTGTAACTCCGTGGTTTACACCTGGGAATCCATTAAGAAGTGATCTTCCAGCTTTTTTAGATTCTTCTATTCCTTTTTCACAGTTTTCATATTTATTTTGTCTTGTATAAGAGTCGATAGTTGATGGAAGTAAGTCTGCTCCTCCAACTTTATCTAAGTAGTCTAATAATTCTATATGTTGTTCTATTAAAGCAACCCCTGCTCTAGGTTGTGCTAGAGTAATTCCTGCTTTTTTAGCATCTACTAATTTTTTAGAGAAGCTTTTTGATTCTGGTAATGCTTTATGGAAAGCTACAGCTTCTTCTAAGTTTACTTCTTTCCCTGTAGGCCACCCTTTTAAAACTTCTTCTCTCATTTCGAAGAACTCTTCTTCAGTCCATTTCTTAAATCTAAGTTTCATATTTAAATATTCCTCCTTATAATTTCTTATACTTCGACTAGATATTTTTTCATTATTCTAACAGCTAAGTTTGGATAATCCTGGGCTAACAGTCCCATTGATGACAATATATATGTTTTGTCTACAAGGAATTTTGGAGACATAGGTTTCAAGTGAACAGGATCTTGTTCATTGAAATTTCCAGCTTTTAATATTCCTTGAGGATTTAAACTATGAATGATAACTCCTCCTGTACCAATAACATAAGGTGCATCAGTCAAGTCTTTTCCACTTTGATTAAACATTGTTCCCATTGGAGTATAAACACACTCTAGCACTCCACAGTGTCTTGTCATTGCAATTTCAGTAGCTGCCATTGCCATTGCCTCATCAAATCTGATCTCTTCTTCATTTTGAGGCACCATCTTGATATGATCATGTCTATACTGACATGCAGCTTTCACATCAATTTGCTTTAATGAATCATGTAAATAGTTTCTTATTTTTCTTGTTCCTGCTGCTTCTAAAAGAGCTACTGATGAGTATCTCATTCCAAGATCTCCTTCTACAGTTCTTTTAGCAAATGGTTCTTCCAAACCTTTTATCATGATAGAAGGTTTTGTAGGATCTCCTTTAGCTATTGAGTGAACATCTGTTGTTGCTCCTCCAATATCTACTACTATTAAATCTCCTATTCCATCTTCATCATCAGTACCCTCTGCAAGTACCTCAGCAGCTTTTAATACAGCTGCTGGTGTAGGCATCAGTATACCTCTTATAAACTCTTCTGCGTTTTTCATTCCTTTAGCTTCTACTATTCTATTCATAAAAACTTTTCTGATTTCTTCACGAGAAGGTTCAACATTTAATTTATTTATTACAGGCATTACATTTTCTGTTACAAAATAATCTATTTCAGCTTCTTTGAAAATAGCTTCCACCTGGTCAATAGCTGCTTTATTTCCTGCAACTACAACTGGCACATCAAGTTTATACTCTGCAATCATTTTAGCATTATGAATGATACAGTCTTTATTACCACCGTCTGTTCCACCAGCTAATAATATTATGTCCAGAGGAGTAGCCTTGATTTCTTCAAGTTCTCTGTGATTTAATTCGTAAGCATATGTCTTTATTACTCTTGCTCCAGCTCCTAGAGCAGCTTTTTTAGCAGCTTCAGCTGTAAGTTCAGGTACAAGGCCTATTGCTACCATTTTCAATCCACCAGCAGCAGATGAACAGGCAGTTTTACTTACAAACTCCACAGAATCAAAATCAACCTTCTCATTTATTGCAGCTTTTAATTTGTCATAAGCCTTATTAAATCCGATCATGATATCTTCTTCAACTGTAGTAATATCCTTTGCTGTCGCTAAAATAACTTCATTATCCATATCTATAGCAGTAAGTTTAGTGTAAGTACTCCCAAAATCTATGGCTAGATAAACTTTCATAACAACCACTCTCTTTTATTGTAAAGTTTTTTTGAAAAATTTCAGTTGATTAAGATTAAGCAATCCCTAAATCTTTCTTTAAATCTTCTGTTGTATCTTCGATAGGAGTTCCTGGTCTGTAAACTCTATCAAATCCCATAGCTTTAAATCTTTCTTCTACTTCACTCCAAACTTGTTTTCCAACAACAATGTTTCCACCTACATAAAGGATGATGTCATTAAGTCCTGCTTCTTTACATTTTTCTCTCATTCCTTGACAATCTAGTTCCCCATGTCCATATAAAGAAGAAACTATTATAGCATCAGCACTCGTTTCAACAGCTGCGTTGATGAAGTCAGCTTGTGGTGATAAAACTCCGATGTTTACTACTTCAAATCCATTAGACTCTAAAACGTGATGAATAATTTTGTTTCCAACTGCGTGACAGTCTGATCCAATAACTCCAATTACAACTTTTTTTCCATTTTTTTCCATGAAAAATAGCCTCCTCTGTGTATGATATTTAAACTTTAATAATAATATACCTCTTTTTTGTAAAAAATCAAGCATTATTAATAATATGAATGATAAAAATTTATTTTTTTAATCACATATATAAAACTCGCTATTTTATGCCATTTTGTTAAATATTTGTTAATATTTTTCAATTACTGGTTAACAGATTTCCATTTTAGGTAATATTTCCTTTTTTATGTTGTAAAAAATATATTTCATAATTATAAAAAATATATGTTTTTTTTCATTTTTGAATAAAAAATGGTCAAACCAAGGTTTTTTATTAACATTTTTTTTGATTAATTACTTTACACTAAAATATTTTCAAAAAACTTTTTTTAATTGAATTTAAAAACTATCCTTACTTTTTCTTAAATATCCTTTGCTCATCTATGTTTTTCAATGAAACTTCCATTAGGAAAATTTGATTTTTTCAAGAATGTGTGTTATAATATCTTGAAAATAAATTATACTAGCTAATGTAGGGGAGTGGGTTTTGGTCCACTCCCTCTTTAGTAGTTATCTTGAAAGTGAGGTGAATACATACTTTATGGAAAAAAATAACAAGGAAAATATTTTGAAAAAAATTGAAACCATTGTTACCCCAGTAGTAAATGAAATGGAATTATCTCTTGTTGATATTGAATACCTTCAAGATGGAGGTTACTGGTATGTGAGAATATATGTTGAAAACCCTGAGGGAGATATAACTCTCGAAGATTGTGCAGCTATCAGTAATAAGATAGATGAAGACATTGACAAACTCATTGAACAAAGATTCTTCTTGGAAGTGTCTTCTCCAGGCATTGAAAGACCACTGAAGAAAATAGAAGATTATATCAGATTCAAGGGAGAAAAAGCTAAACTTAGTCTTAAACATAAAGTTGATGACAATAAAAACTTTGAAGGAATAATTACAGACTGTAAGGATAGTATTATATATTTAGAACTAGAAGATGAAAAAGTAATGGAAATTCCCTTTTCAGAAGTAAGAAAAGCCAATCTTGTTTATGAATTTGAAGAATTTTAATAGAATTTTCAGGAGGTAATGAAAATAATATGAAAAGTAAAGACGCTAAAGTTTTTTTAGAAGCCCTAGATGAATTAGAAAGAGAAAAAGGAATAAGTAAAGAAAATCTTCTTTTAACTGTTGAACAAGCTCTTTTGGCAGCTTACAAAAAAAATCATGGTGAAGAGGAAAATGTAGAAGTTGAAATCAACAGAGAAACTGGTGATGTAAAACTTTATGAGGTAAAAACTGTTGTAGAAACTGAAGACCTTTATGATGCAGCTATTGAAATCTCTCTTGATGATGCTCAAGAAATTAAAAAGAGAGTAAAAGTTGGTGATATAGTAAGAATAGAAATCAACTGTGAAGAGTTTAGAAGAAATGCTATCCAAAATGGAAAACAAATAGTTATCCAAAAAGTAAGAGAAGCTGAAAGACAATATATTTATGACAGATTCAAGGGAAAAGAAAATGATATCATTAATGGTATTATTAGAAGAATCGATGAGAAGAAAAATATATTTGTTGAGTTTGATGGTATAGAAGCTATCCTTCCTACCACTGAACAATCTCCAGCAGATACTTATAGAGTAGGAGAAAGACTTAAAGTATTCTTAGCAGAAGTTGAGAAAACTAATAAATTCCCTAAAATAGTTATTTCTAGAAAGCATGAAGGATTATTGAAAAAATTATTTGAACTTGAAATACCAGAAATTACATCTGGATTGATAGAAATAAAAGCAGTTGCCAGAGAAGCTGGTTCAAGAGCTAAAGTCGCTGTATATTCAGCTGATCCTAATATTGACACTGTAGGAGCATGTATAGGTCAAAAAGGACTTAGAATAAAAAATATAGTTAATGAATTAAATGGAGAAAAAATAGATATTGTTATTTGGAAAGAATCTGTTGAAGAATTTGTTTCGGCAGTATTAAGTCCAGCAAAGGTAAAAAGTGTTGAAGTTATTGAAGATGAAAATACTGCAAGAGTTATTGTTGATAATTCACAATTATCTCTGGCTATTGGTAAAAACGGGCAAAATGCTAGACTTGCTGCCAAATTAACTGGTATGAGAGTTGATATAAAAACTGAGAATAGTTCTAAAGAGGATTCTTTAGAAGGAGAACAAAGTGAGTAATCAGGATTTTCCAGAAAGAACTTGCTTGATCTGTAAGGATAAAAAAGATAAAAAAGATTTATTCAGATTGGTTAAAGCAGGGGATGATAAGTATGTTTTTGATGAAAAACAAAAGCAGCAAAGCAGAGGCTACTATGTCTGTAAAACTCATGAATGTCTTCAAAGACTTGCTAAGCATAAGAAGATAAAAATGAACACAGATGACCTGATGAAGATGTTGAGTCTTTTAAAAAAGGGAGAAAAGGACTATTTGAATATTTTGAAAGCAATGAAAAATTCACAAGTTTTATCTTTTGGAATGAATATGGTTTTAGATGAGATAGAGCATACTCATTTCTTAGTTCTGGCACAAGATATAAGCGAAAAAAATGAAAAAAAACTTTTGCTTAAAGCTAAAGAACTAAATATAAACTTTGTTTATTTTGGAAATAAAAATCAACTTGGAGATATTTTTGGCAAAGATGAAGTAAGTGTCGTCGGTGTTAAAAATAAAAAAATAGCCCGTGGCCTCATAAATTAACCTAATTTAGGAGGTAATTAATGAAAGTAAGAGTACATGAATTAGCTAAAAAATACGATATGGGAAATAAAGAGTTTTTAAATCTTTTAAAAGATGATATTAAAATTACTGTTTCATCTCATTTATCTGGTTTAGCTGAGGAAGATGTGAAAAAAATAGATAAATATTTTGAAAATATAAATAATAATAAAGAAGAAATGATTGTGAAGCCTGAAAAAACGACTTCAAATGGAAAAGGAGATAGTTTGAATAAAAAGGTTGTAGAAACAGAAACAGATGATATATTTGAAGAAGAAGGATTAGGTAACGGTAAAAAATCTCAACAAATAAAAATTGGAAAAGATAAGAAAAACTGGAAAGGAGCTAAACCAGCTTCTGGAGAGAAAACTACTGATGATGAAAAATCTAAAAAAAATAAAAAGAAAAAAGGAAGAAGAACTGACTTTGTTATGAAAACTGTTGATAATGCTGGTTCTGAAACTATTGAAGAAGATGGAGTAAAAATAATCAAGGTAAGAGGAGAGATCACTTTAGGTGATTTTGCATCAAGACTTGGTGTAGGTAGTGCTGAAATAATTAAAAAGCTTTTCCTTAAAGGACAAATGCTTACTATAAACAGCCCTATATCTATAGAGATGGCTGAAGAAATAGCTATGGATTATGATGCTTTAGTTGAAAAAGAAGAAGAAGTAGAATTAGAGTTTGGAGAAAAATTTGCTCTTGAGCTTGAAGACAAAGATGAAGATCTTGTTGAAAGACCTCCTGTTATTACTATTATGGGACACGTTGACCATGGTAAGACATCATTGCTTGATGCTATTAGAGCAAGTAATGTAGTTTCTGGAGAAGATGGTGGAATTACTCAAAAGATTGGAGCTTATCAAGTTGTTAAAAGTGGTAAAAAAATCACTTTCGTTGACACTCCTGGACATGAGGCTTTTACTGATATGAGAGCCAGAGGAGCACAAGTTACTGATATTGCTATATTAGTTGTTGCTGCTGATGATGGAGTTATGCCACAAACAATAGAAGCTCTGTCACATGCAAAAGCTGCTAATGTTCCTATTATTGTTGCAGTAAATAAAATTGATAAACCTGAAGCTAACCCACAAAAAGTAAAACAAGAGCTTATGGAACATGGACTTGTTTCTATTGAATGGGGAGGAGATACTGAATTTGTTGAAGTATCTGCTAAAAAACAATTAAACCTTGATACATTGCTTGATACTATACTTATCACAGCTGAGATTCTTGAACTTAAAGCTAACCCTAAGAAAAGAGCTAAAGGAGTTGTTCTTGAATCTAAACTTGATCCTAAAGTTGGACCTATCGCAGACATTCTTGTTCAAGAGGGTACACTAAAAATAGGTGATGTTATAGTTGCTGGAGAAGTTTATGGTAAAGTAAGAGCATTGATTAATGATAGAGGAGAAAGAGTAGAAAAAGTAGAACTTTCTCAGCCAGCTGAAATTATTGGTTTCAACCAAGTACCTCAAGCTGGAGATACTATGTATGTTATTCAAAATGAACAACATGCTAAAAGAATTGTTGAAGAAGTGGCCAAGGAGAGAAAACTTTCTGAAACTAGTAAGAAGACTATCTCGCTTGAATCATTATCAGAGCAATTTGATCATGAAAACCTTAAAGAACTTAACCTTGTATTAAGAGCTGATTCTAGAGGTTCTGTAGAAGCGTTAAGAGAATCATTGATGAAACTTTCAACTAATGAAGTTGCTGTTAATATTATTCAAGCTGCTTCTGGAGCAATTACAGAAAGTGACGTTAAACTTGCTGAAGTTTCAAATGCTATTATAATAGGTTTCCATGTAAGACCTACTACAAAAGCTATAAAAGAAGCTGATGTTAATGGTGTTGAAATAAGAACTTCAAATATCATTTATCACATCACTGAAGATATAGAGAAAGCTCTGACTGGTATGCTTGAACCTGAGTTCAAAGAAATATACCTTGGAAGAATTGAAATCAAAAAAGTATTTAAAGTTTCTAAAGTTGGAAACATAGCTGGATGCGTTGTTGTTGACGGAAAAGTTAAAAATGACTCAAATATCAGAATACTAAGAGATGGAATAGTTATGTATGAAGGAAAACTTTCTTCATTGAAAAGATATAAAGATGATGCTAAAGAAGTAGTTGCAGGACAAGAATGTGGACTTGGAGTAGAAAACTTTAACGATATCAAAGAAGGAGATATTGTTGAGGCATTTGAAATCCAAGAAATTAAAAGAACTCTGAAATAAGAAATAACTAGATCAATAGTTCATATAGAAAGAGAGTGATGAAAAATGAAAAGACAAAGATTAGCAGGAATAGAAAAAGAAATGGCTAGAGTTATATCTCAAGCTCTTCTTGAAGAAGTAAAAAATCCAAAAATAAAAGGTATTGTATCAGTTACAAGTGTGCATGTTACTGAAGACCTAAAATTTGCAGATGTATTTTTTAGTGTAATGGGACAGGAAGATGTAAATACTGATGAAGTATTAGAAGGATTAAATCAAATAAAAGGATTTCTAAGAAAAAGAGTAGCTGAAGAGATCGAAATCAGATATATCCCTGAAATAAGAGTTAAAATAGATGACTCTATTGAACATGCAGTAAAAATATCAAAACTTTTAAATGATTTGAAAAGGTAGTGGTATGATGCATTGGGAATATAGTTCGCTACCTCAGACTCTTATTGATACTAAGGCTGCTCAATGGAAGAAGAATAGATTACTTACTACCTTATTACTCAATAGAGGCTTTGAAGATGGAAAAAAAGCAGATGAATTTATAAGCCCAAAAATTTCTGATTTTAGAGACCCTTTCAAATTTGAAAAAATGGAAAAAGTAGTAGATAAAATTTTAGAAAAAAGAGAAAAAAAGGAAAAAGTTTTTATTTATGGAGATTATGATGTTGATGGAATAACAGCAGCTGTATTTCTTGTTCTAGTCTTCAGAAACATTGGAATAGAAGTAGACTATTACATTCCCAATAGAATGGAAGAAGGCTATGGACTGGATAAAAAAACCATTGACTTCATTAATAAAGAGAAGGGAAAACTGGTTATCACTGTTGATACTGGTGTCAATTCTATAGAAGATGTAAAATATGCAGAGAGTTTAGGGATAGATGTGATAGTCACTGACCATCATAAAAGTATAAAAGAGGAGGAAGATGATCATCTCCTTCTCTTGAATCCCAAATTAAGTGATACTTATGAATTCAAATACCTGTCTGGAGCTGGAGTTGCTTTAAAAGTAGCTCAGGGTGTATATCAAAAACTTAAAATTGATATAAAAGACCTGCACCAGTATATGGATATAGTTATGATTGGCACGGTTGCTGATGTTGTTCCTATGACAGATGAAAACAGAATAATAATTAAACAGGGTCTTAGAGCTTTGAAAAAAACTAAAGTAAAAGGGCTTATGTATCTTTTGAAATATCTTAAATTTCAAAATAAAACTATAAATACAACAGATGTAAGTTACTTTATATCTCCTCTAATCAATTCTCTTGGAAGAGTAGGAATTTCCAAAATGGGAGCTGATTTTTTCTTGAAAGAGGATGATTTTGAAATCTATAATATAATAGAAGAAATGAAAAAATCAAATAAGAAAAGAAGAGAACTTGAAAAAAATATATATGATGAGGCCAATCAGGAAATTGCAAAAGTAGGACTTAAAAATCTTAAATGTATATTCTTAAGTTCAGAAAAATGGCATCCTGGAGTTATTGGTGTTGTGTCTTCAAGATTAAGTGTAAAATATAACATTCCTGTAACACTTGTCGCATTTAAAGATGGAATAGGAAAAGCATCTTGCAGAAGTGTAAAAGGAATAAGTGTTTTCAATATATTTCAGAATATGGGTAAAAAGCTTGTTAGATTTGGTGGACACGATCTTGCGGCTGGCTTCATAGTAAAGTCTGAAAATTTTGAAGAGGTAAAAAATATTTTTGAAGCAAGTATAGAAAATATAAAAATAGAAAAAGAAAAAAAGAGTTTGAAAATAGATACAGAATATTCTATTGAAAACATTGATGAAGATATGTTTGAGACTATGGAAAGTATATCACCATATGGGCTTGAAAATCCACATCCTTTATTTATTGATAGAGATCTTTCCTTTGAAACTATCAAAAAATTTGGTGTAGATGAAAGACATTTTAATGGAATAATAAGAAAAAATGGAAAAAATTATCATATGGTAGCATTCGATCTAGGTCATAAAATAAACGAAATAGAAGCTAAAATTCAAAAGTTTGATATTGTTTATTACCCTGAAAAAACTCTGTATAGAGGAGAGGAAATTTTTCAAATCAGGGTAAAAGATATTAAAATAAAAGACGATTTTTATGAAATTTTTACTAAATAGATCAAGGAGGAAAAATGAAACACGAAATCAAAAAATTAGAAAATTCAGCAGTAGAAATCAAAATTTCTCTTACTACTGAAGAAGTAAGTCCTATTAAAAATGAGGTATTAGCAGAACTTGCAGGTAAAGCAGAAGTTCCTGGATTCAGAAAAGGGAAAGCTCCTCTAGACAAAGTTGAAGCTCAATTCAAAGATGCTCTAAAAGAGGAAGTTACTGAGAAAGTTTTACATAAATACTATGAAGAAGTAGTGAAAGCTGAAAACATCATGCCTATAAGCTATATTCACAGTGTAGTAACTAACCTTAATGATGCTTTTGATCTTACTTTCAAAGTTGATGTATATCCAACTGTTGAATTAGGAGAATATAAAGGATTAGAAGCTGAAAAAGAAACTTTTGAAATGACTGAAGAAGTTTTAAACAAAGAACTTGAAATCATGGTAAACAGCAAGTCTAAATTAGAAGATACTGAAGCTGGACACAAAGCTGAAATGGGAGATACTGTTGATCTTGCTTTTGAAGGATTTGTAGATGGTGTTCCTTTTGAAGGAGGAAAATCTGAATCTCATACTTTAAAATTAGGTTCTAAGATGTTTATTGATAATTTTGAAGACCAACTAGTTGGTTATACAGCTGGACAAGAAGGAGAAATTAATGTAACTTTCCCTGAGCAATATCACGCTGCTGATCTTGCTGGAAAACCTGCTGTTTTCAAAGTTAAAATCAACGCTATCAAAAAACTTGTTGTTCCTGAACTAAATGAAGAATTAGCTAAAGAATTAGGATTTGAATCTATTGAAGATCTTAAAGCTAAAAAAACTGAAGAAATCAAAGCTAGAGAAGAAGCTAGAATCAAAAATGAGTACATTGGTAAATTATTAGATAAAGTTGCTGCTAGTTCAAAAGTAGAAGTTCCTTTCTCTATGGTAGCTACTGAAGTTAAAAATAGAATCTCTGAAATGGAAAACCAACTTTCAGCTCAAGGTATAGGAATGGATATGTACCTACAAATGACTGGAATGGACAGAGCTAAATTAGAAAATCAAATCGCTCCTATGGCTGCTGGAAAAGTAAAAGTAGATCTTATACTTGAAGCTATAGCTAAAGCTGAAAACTTAGAAGTTTCTGAAGAAGAAGTTACTGCTAAAATGACAGAAGTTGCTAAATATTATGGAATGGATTTAGCTAAATTAGAAGAAGAATTAAAAACTCACAACAACTATGATAACTTTAAATATACATTAAAAGGTGAATGTATGATGCAAAAAGCTATCAACCTTTTAGTTGAAACTGCAAAATAATAATCACAATACTATAGGAAGCAGCTAGCTGCTTCCTATAGCTTAAATAAATAACTGAATAATGGAGAAATCTATCATTTTGTTATTTATTTAAGGAGGTAATATTTATGTATAGTCCAACAGTAGTAGAAAGTACAGGTAGATCAGAAAGGGCCTATGATATATATTCAAGACTTTTAAAAGATAGGATAATATTCTTAGGAACAGAAATAGATGATAATGTAGCAAATGCAATTGTGGCACAACTTCTTTTTCTTGAAGCTGAAGATCCTGATAAAGATATCATTATGTATATAAATAGTCCTGGTGGAGTAGTTACAGCAGGAATGGCTATATATGATACTATGAACTATATAAAACCTGATGTACAAACTGTCTGCATTGGTCAGGCAGCAAGTATGGGTGCTCTTCTTTTAGGGGCTGGAGCAAAAGGAAAAAGATATGCTCTAGAACATTCTAGAATAATGATTCACCAACCTTTAGGTGGAGCAAGAGGTCAGGCGACAGATATAGAAATACAGGCAAAAGAAATATTGAGAATGAAAGAGATGCTATCTCAAATAATGGCTGACTGCACAGGAAAATCACTTTCAGAAATCCTAAATGATACTGAAAGAGACAACTATATGTCAGCTGAAGAAGCAAAAAATTATGGTCTTATTGATCAAGTCTTTAAAAAATAAAGGAGAATGATATGAGTAAAAAAGCTAGATGTTCCTTCTGTGGAAGTACTGAAAATGAAGTTTCTAAATTATTCAGTGGAATAGATGGAGCTCTTATCTGTGACAGATGTATAGAAAGCTGTTTTGATATCCTTGAACTTTCTAACGAAAAAATGGGAGAAAAACTTCCAGAAGATATATCACCAGATTCTCTTTTGACACCAAAGGAGATAAAAGAAAAACTTGATGAATATGTAATTGGACAGGATGAAACAAAGAAAATCCTTTCAGTTGCCGTATATAATCATTATAAAAGAATATTAGATAAAAATACTCAGGAAAATGAGGATAATAATGTAGAGCTTCAAAAATCTAATGTCCTTTTAATCGGACCTACTGGTTCTGGTAAAACTCTTCTAGCACAAACTCTTGCAAGATGTCTAAGTGTGCCTTTTGCAATAGCTGATGCTACTACTCTTACTGAAGCAGGATATGTAGGAGATGACGTTGAGAATGTATTAGTAAGACTTCTGCAAGCTGCTGATTATGATGTAGATGCTGCTGAAAGAGGAATTATTTATATAGATGAAATAGATAAAATAGCAAGAAAATCAGAAAATGTATCTATTACAAGAGATGTTTCTGGTGAAGGAGTGCAACAGTCTCTTCTAAAAATAATAGAAGGAACTAAATCACAAGTACCACCTCAAGGTGGAAGAAAACATCCTAATCAGGAGCTTATTGAAATAGATACAGCAAATATCCTTTTCATAGTAGGAGGAGCTTTTGAAGGACTTGAAAAAGTAATAAAATCAAGAACTAATAAAAAAGTTATAGGTTTTGGTGCTGATGTAAAGAGTGAAACTGACGAAAGGGTTGGAGAAGTATTTATAAAAGTTTTACCTGAAGATTTGGTAAGACAAGGAATAATTCCAGAATTAGTTGGAAGACTTCCTGTTATAACTACTTTAAAAGATCTTGATGAAAAAGCTCTTATCAGAATACTTACAGAACCTAAAAACGCAATCGTTAAGCAGTACAAAAAACTGTTTGATTTAGAAGGAGTAGATTTAGAGTTTACTCCAGAAGCACTTAAAAAAATCGCCGTTCTTGCTCTTGAAAGAAAAATAGGAGCAAGAGGTCTTAGAGCAATAATAGAACAAACTATGCTTGAATTAATGTACGAAGTTCCTTCTGATGATTCTATATCTAAGGTTACAATTGGAGAAGAAGCCGTCCTTGATTCAACAAAAGCTATTATTGAAAAAGAACAAAAAAATTAGGAGGGATAACTTTATGAGTAAAACACTATTTTTACCTACTAGGGACTTAGTTATCTTCCCAGGTATAGTAACACCTATATATGTAGGTAGAGTAAAAAGTATCAATACACTGGAATCAGCTGTAAACAGCAAAAGCAAATTAGTACTAGGGATGCAGAAGGATCCTTCTAAAGAGAATCCTGATTTTCCTGAAGATATATACAATATTGGAGTAATAGTCAACATACTTCAAATAGTTAAAATGCCTAACAATAACATAAAAGTATTGGTAGAAGCAGAAGATAGAGTAACTATTGATGGAATAGAGGTAGGAGAGACTGAATATAAAGCTACATATAAAATTTTGAAATGTACTAATGGAAAAACTAAAGAAACTGAGGCAGTATATAGAAAAGTTTTAAGCTACTTTGAAAAATATGTAGGTTTAACTGGGAAGATATCTTCAGAACTTTTAGTCAACCTAAAAGGTATCAAAGATATTAATAATGCTTTTGATATTATTTCATCTAATCTTCCTGTAAAAAGTGAAATAAGACAGGAACTTTTAGAAATATTTGATATCAAAGAAAGAGGATATAAGCTATTAGAACTTCTTACTAACGAAATGGAAATAGCTTCTCTTGAAAAGAAAATAGATGATAAAGTAAAAACAAAAATGAACGAAGCTCAAAAAGCTTACTACATAAAAGAAAAAATATCTGCTATGAAAGAAGAATTGGGAGATTATTCACAAGATGATGATATGCTTGATCTTGTTGAAAAACTAAAGAAAGCTAAACTTCCTAAAGAAGTTAAACAAAAACTTGATGTTGAGATGAAAAAGCTTTCTAAAATGCCTCCATTCTCTGCTGAAGCAACAGTATCAAGAAATTATATTGAAACTGTACTTGATCTTCCATGGGAAAAAACTACTAAAGATATTCTTGACTTGAAAAAAGCCAATGAAATTTTAGAAAGAGATCACTATGGATTAAAAGATGCTAAAAACAGAGTTTTAGATTATCTTTCTGTGAAGAAACTTAATCCAAATATGAAAGGTGGAATCCTTTGTCTTGCAGGACCTCCTGGAATAGGAAAAACTTCCCTTGTTAAGTCTATAGCTGATGCTATGGGAAGAAAATTTGTAAGAGTGTCTCTTGGTGGAGTAAGAGATGAAGCTGAAATAAGAGGACACAGAAGAACATATATTGGTTCTATGCCTGGTAAACTTATCAAAGCTATGAAAGATGCTGGAACTAAAAACCCTGTTATCTTGCTGGATGAAATAGATAAAATGTCTAATGACTACAAAGGAGATCCAGCTTCAGCTATGCTTGAAGTACTTGATCCTGAACAAAACAGCCATTTTGAAGATCACTACGTTGATATGCCTTTTGACCTTTCAAAAGTATTCTTTGTAGCAACAGCAAATGATCTTAGAAATGTTTCTCCTCCTTTGAGAGACAGAATGGAAATAATAAATATCTCTTCATATACAGAGTTTGAAAAACTTCATATAGCTAAAAAATATCTTATCAAACAAGCTAAAGAAGAAAATGGACTTAAAGATTATGATATTCATATTCCTGATAGTGTCATCATGAAAATTATTGATGAATATACTAGAGAAGCTGGAGTAAGAAATCTAAAAAGAGAAATTATAACTCTTTGCAGAAAAATAGCTAGAGAAGTAGTTGAGCAAAAGAAAAAGAAATTCACAATAAAAAGCTCAAGTCTTGAAAAACTTTTAGGAAAACCTAAATTCAGACCTGAAAAGGCTAAGGAAAAACAACCTAAACAAGGTGTAGTAAATGGATTAGCATGGACTTCTGTAGGAGGAGTTACTCTTGAAGTACAAGGAGTCTCTATCCCTGGTAAAGGAGAAATATCTCTAACTGGAACATTAGGAAATGTAATGAAAGAATCAGCTCAAGTAGCATTTACTTATGTAAAAGCTAACCTTGATAAATATAAATTAGAAAACCCAGAATTCTTTGAAAAGAAGAATATACATCTTCACTTCCCAGAGGGAGCAACACCTAAAGATGGTCCTTCTGCTGGTATAACTATTGTTACAGCTATACTTTCTGTCCTTACTGGAAGACAGGTAAGACAGGATATAGCAATGACTGGTGAAGTTACTATTACTGGAGATGTCCTAGCAATAGGCGGAGTAAAAGAAAAAGTTATAGGAGCTCACAGAGCTGGTATCAGAGAAGTTATCCTTCCTGATGACAATAGAATGGATGAAAGTGATATTCCTTCTGAAGTAGCAAAAACTATGACTATCCACTTTGCTAAAACATATGATGATGTAGAAAAACTGGTTTTTGCAGACAAATAATTTTTTAAGTGAGGAAGATTTATGAATGTAAAACAGGCAGATTTTGTTAAATCGGCAGTTTATGAAAAAGATTACCCAGAGCAATTAAATAATATGGAATTTGCTTTTGTAGGAAGATCTAATGTAGGAAAATCCTCTTTAATCAACAGCATTACTGGTAGAAAAAAATTGGCAAAAACAAGTAAAACTCCAGGAAGGACTCAACTTATAAACTATTTCAAAATAAATAATGAATTCTTTATAGTTGACCTTCCAGGATATGGATTTGCCAAAGTACCTAAAGAGATGAAGGCTGAATGGGGAAAAACAATGGATAGATATATTGCCAGTCCAAGAAAAAAACTGGTATTTGTCCTTTTAGATATAAGAAGAATCCCTAGTCAGGAAGATATAGAAATGCTTGTATATCTTGATCACCATGATATCCCTTTTAAAATAATTTTTACTAAAATAGATAAAGTTTCAAATAATGAAAAATTTAAAGTAATGAAAGAAATAAAGAAAAAGATAGAATTTCATAATGAGGATGTTTTCTTTCATTCTTCACTTTCAGATAATGGAAAAGAAGATATTCTTAATTTTATAGAAACTATGTTGGAAAAGAATGATTAAATATTATATATAAGTTTATTGGGAGGAATTTTAAATGGAAGAACTTAATAAGACTTATTCCCCTAAGGAAATAGAGTCAAAATGGTATAAGATCTGGGAAGATTCTAAATACTTTGCAGGAAAAATGGAAGAAGGAAAAGAAAGCTATTCAATAGTTATCCCTCCTCCAAACGTCACTGGTATACTTCATATGGGGCATATACTTAATAACTCTATCCAAGATACTCTAGTAAGATATAAGAGAATGTGTGGTTATAATACTTTATGGCTTCCAGGATGTGACCATGCTGGAATAGCTACTCAAAATAAAGTTGAAAGAAAACTTGCTGAAGAGGGATTAAAAAAAGAAGATTTAGGAAGAGAAAAATTTATTGAAGAAACTTGGAAATGGAAAGAAAAGCATGGTGGTATTATCACTACTCAATTAAGAAAAATTGGTGCTTCTCTTGACTGGGACAGAGAAAGATTTACAATGGATGAAGGACTTTCAAAAGCTGTAAGAGAAATATTTGTTCACTTATATAATGATGGACTTATCTATCAAGGTGAATACATGGTAAACTGGTGCCCAAGATGTGGTACTGCTCTTGCTGACGATGAAGTTGAACATGTGGAAAAAGATGGTCATTTATGGCATGTTAAATATCCAGTAAAAGATTCTGATGAATTTATAATAATAGCTACTTCAAGACCTGAAACAATGCTGGCTGACGTAGCAGTTGCTGTACATCCTGAAGATGACAGATATAAACACCTTATAGGAAAAAAACTTATCCTTCCATTAGTAGGAAGAGAAATTCCTGTAATAGCTGATGATTATGTAGATAGAGAATTTGGAACTGGAGCTCTTAAAATAACTCCTGCTCATGACCCTAATGACTTTAATGTAGGGAAAAAACATGATCTTCCTATAATCAACATGCTTACAAAAGAAGCTACAGTTACTGATGAATTTCCTAAATATGCTGGACTAGACAGATTTGAAGCTAGAAAAGTAATGGTTGAAGAATTAAAAGAAACTGGAGCTCTTATTAAAGTAGAAAATATAAAACACAATGTAGGTCAATGCTATAGATGTCAAACTGTAGTTGAACCAAGAGTTTCTAAACAATGGTTTGTAAAAACTGAAACTTTAGCTCAAAAAGCTTTGGAAGTAGTAAGAAATGGTGAAATAAAAATCATGCCTAAGAGAATGGAGAAAATCTATTACAACTGGCTTGAAAATATAAGAGACTGGTGTATCTCAAGACAACTTTGGTGGGGACATAGAATCCCAGCATGGTATGGTCCTGATAAGTACATATTTGTAGCAAGAGATGAAAATGAAGCTAAAGAAATGGCTGTTAAACATTATGGAAAAGAAATGGAATTAATTCAGGAAGAAGATGTACTAGATACTTGGTTCTCATCTGCATTATGGCCTTTCTCTACAATGGGATGGCCTGAAAAAACTAAAGAACTTGAAACTTTCTATCCTACATCTACACTTGTAACAGGAGCAGATATCATCTTCTTCTGGGTAGCTAGAATGATCATGTTTGGGCTTTATGAAATGAAAGAGATTCCTTTCAAAGATGTATTCTTCCACGGAATTGTAAGAGATGAGCTTGGTAGAAAAATGTCTAAATCATTAGGAAATTCTCCTGATCCATTGAATTTAATAGAAGAATTCGGAGCAGATGCTATCAGATTCTCTATGATATATAACACATCTCAAGGGCAAGATGTACACTTCTCTGAGAAACTTCTTGAAATGGGAAGAAACTTTGCTAACAAAATATGGAACGTTGCAAGATTTGTTATCATGAACCTTGAAGGATTTGATGTAAAATCTGTAAATAAAGAAGAGCTTAAACTTGAATTGGTTGATAAATGGATATTCTCTAGAATGAATGAAACTTCTAAAGAAGTAGCTGACTACATTGATAAATTCCAATTAGATGACGCTGCTAAGGCTGTTTATGAATTCTTAAGAGGAGACTTCTGTGACTGGTATGTTGAACTTGCAAAAGTAAGACTATACAATGATGATGAAGCTGGAAAAGCATCTAAAACAACTGCTCAATATGTACTTTGGACAGTATTGGAAGCTGGACTTAGAATGCTTCACCCATTTATGCCGTTCATAACAGAAGAGATCTGGCAGAAAATTAAAGTTGAAGGAGATTCTATTATGATACAGCAATATCCTGTAGCTGATGAATCACTAATCAACAGAGACATAGAAAATTCATTTGAGTATATTAAAGATGTTATTTCTTCTTTAAGAAACATTAAAGCTGAAATGGGAATCTCTCCAGCTAAAGAAGTAAAAGTTGTTATCAAAACTTCTGATGAAATGGAACTAAAAACTCTTGAAGACAACTACATTTTCATAACTAAGTTAGCTAAAATAGAAGAACTTAAGTATGGTAAAGATATGGAAAAACCTGAACAAAGTGGATTCAGAGTAGCTGGAAATTCTGAAGTATATATGATACTTACTGGACTTTTAAATGCTGAAGTAGAAATCAAAAAAATTCAAGAACAGATAGAAAAAGTACAAAAAGATCTTGATAAAGTTAATGCTAAACTTTCTGATGAAAGATTTACTTCTAAAGCTCCTGCCCATATTCTGGAGAGAGAAAGAAGAATTCAAAAAGAACATCAAGATAAGATGGATAAACTTACTGAGAACCTTAAAAACTTTATGTAATATTAAAAATCTATTTTAAAAAACTTAAGAAAGTTGTATAATGAAATTGTAGAAGGCTTTTTTAAGGAGGTAGATCTTATGAATTTACAAGAGATGGTTTTCAGAGCCCTTTTGGACTTCGAAGCTCAAGGGGAAATATATATAGAAAAAGAGAGAGTAACACTTGGCTGTATGGCTAATGGAAGTGAAATGGAAACTGTAAGAAAGTTTTTAAATACTGTTGAACTACAGGAAAAATTTAAAGATTATCCTTTAAGTGAAATCAATAACGCTGTACAAAGTCTTGTAGAAAAAGATTTTATAAAAGCTAGAAGAGTTACTACTACTACTGGTGTTAACTTCTATGAAATTCTAAATAGTGAATGTGATTTAGAAGAGTTCTTAGAGGGATAAAAGTATTTTATTTTGAGAAAATAGGGCTGGCTCAAAAGTTAATTTTGACCAGCCTATTATTTTATCTTTATTTAAGGAGGATTAAATGATAAAAGCTGTATTTTTTGATATTGATGGAACTCTTGTAAGTTTTAATACTCATAAAGTTCCTGAAAGTACAATGAAAGCTTTTGAGCTGCTTCATGAGAAGGGAATAAAAACATTTGTTGCAACAGGAAGACATCCTTCAATTATGTCATTAGGCAACAATCTTGATCAATTAAAATTTGATGGCTATGTAACTCTTAATGGACAGTATTGTTTTAATGATAAAGAGATAATATATAAAAATAGTATATCTCCTGAAGATATAAAAAACCTTGTTGAATTTCTAAAAGACTATCCTCATCCTTGTGGTTTTGTAGAAGGAGATGGGGGAATGTATATTAATCATATAAATGATAATGTTAAAGCTGTTTTGGATGCTGTAAACCTTCCTATGCTTCCTATAAAGGATGTATCTAGAGCTTTAGAGAATGAAGTATTTCAGTTAAATCCTTATGTATCTCCTGAAGAGGAACATATTTTTATGAATGCATTAAAAAATTGTGAAGCTACAAGATGGAATCCACTATTTTTAGACGTCATCCCTGCTGGCGGAGGAAAACATGTAGCAGTGGAAAAAGTCAGAGAATATTATGGTTTTTCTAAAGAGGAAACTATGGCCTTTGGAGATGGGGGAAATGACATCACTATGCTTTCAAATGTAGGAATAGGAGTTGCCATGGGAAATGCTAATGATGATGTAAAAGAGATTGCTGATTATGTTACTGATACAGTAGATAATGATGGAATCTTTAAAGCTCTTAAGCATTTTTCTATTATTTAAAAAATATACAATTTTTTATATTAAATATATTAAAAAAACTCTTTTTATTAATTTTTTATTATTGTATCATTTCTAAAAATAAAGTTCAATATATAAAAAATTTATGTAACTGAACTTTTTATTTTAATTTTTAAAACTTATTGTATTAAATAAAAACATTATTCTATTTTTTTCAAAAAATAAAATAAAATATTTTAATTTTTTTTATAAAAAAGTTATGAAATATAAGATTTTTATGATAAAATAGATGTACGCATAGTTATTTATTACATATATATTTCTTTGGGGAGTGGTCAAATGGATTTACATTATTTAAAAATATTTTATGAAGTAGCAAAAGAGAAAAGTTTTACTAAGGCAGCAAGCAAACTTTACATCAATCAATCAGCTGTATCTATTCAAGTTAAAAAATTTGAAGAGATTTTAAATGCAAAACTTTTTGACAGAAGTTCTAAAAAAATTAAGCTTACTTATACTGGGGAAGCTCTATATAAAATGGCTGAAGATATATTCGACAAAGTTAAAAGAGCAGAAAAAGAAATATCTAGAATTATTGATCTGGATAGAGCTAGAATCTCTATAGGAGCTACATCTGTTATTGGTGAACCTCTTATCCCAAGATTAATGAAAGGATTTTCTAAGGCTCATGAAGAAATCGAGTATGATGTAACTATTGCTGATAAGGCATGGCTTTTAAAACTATTAAAAGAGGGAGATCTTGATATCCTGATCATAGATGAGGAACATATCACTGACTCTAACCTTGAAGTTTTAACTATTGAAAAAATGCCTTATGTTCTTGTAAGTAAAAAAGAGTATCATAGTATGGAAAGTGTGTCTAAAGATCCACTTATCACTAGAAAAACTATTCCTAATAATAATGAAGCTATTGCTGTAATTGAAGATAAATACAGAATATCTTTTGATACAAAGATATCTGTACTTGGAAACCTTGAAGTAATAAAAGGAATGGTAAGAGAAGAGATAGGAAATGTAATCCTTCCTTATTATGCAGTTCATAAAGAGATCGAAAGAGGAGAATTCAAAATAATCTATAAGGTTAATGAAGTAAAAGATGGATATCAGGTAGTTATCACAAAAGATAAGAAAAGCCTTATTCAAATTATCAAATTCATCAACTTTATACAGGATTACAAGATTCAATATTAGGAGGTTGAATGAACTTAATAGATTCATACAAGACAGAACTTGTACTTCTTGAAAATTTTATCAAGGAAGAAGAAAAAAGAAAAGAAACTGAAAAAGTTGCCAAAGTTTTGGCAGAGGTTTTCAACAATGGAAATAAAGTATTGATATGTGGTAATGGTGGAAGCAACTGTGATGCTCTGCACTTTGCAGAGGAATTTACAGGAAGATTCAGAGGAGACAGAAGAGCTCTTCCTGTTATAGCAATATCAGAATCATCTCATATAACTTGTGTAGGGAATGACTATGGATTTGATTATGTCTTTTCAAGAGGTGTAGAAGCCTATGGGAAGTCTGGAGATATGTTTATAGGTATTTCTACCAGCGGAAACTCTGGCAATGTAATTAAGGCTGTAGAGGCTGCTAAGAAGATAGGGATGAAAACTTGTGTCCTTCTGGGAAAAGATGGAGGAAAACTTAAAGGAATGTGTGATTATGAATTTATTATTCCTGGAAAAACTTCTGACAGAGTACAGGAGATACATATGATGATACTTCATATCATCATTGAAGGTGTAGAAAGAATAATGTTCCCTGAGAACTACTAATACAAAAAGAGCCTGAATAAATATATTCAAGCTCTTTTTTGATTTACAGTAACTACTCAATTTTCAAAGACGAAAAAAGATTCAAAATCATTTTTTGAATTTGAATCCTAACTTTATTATACAAATAATTACTCTTCTTGTAAAACACAAATTATAAAAGAGAGCTGATTTTATTATTTAATTCTTCTGAAAATTTGTTTGCTCCTTTCTCATTTAAATGTGTTACATCTTCAAAATATTCAATATTAGAATCTAAGTAATGAGAGTAATCTAAATAATCAATTCCAATATTACTTATAAAAAATTTTTTATATTTTTCTACTATCTCTTTTGGATAACATTTTTCTTCTACTTTTCTTAATGGAGCCATTACCATAAATACTTTTATATTATTTTTTTTACAATATTCTAATATATAAAAAAAATATTTTTTTTGTACTTCTAATATTTCCCATTCTCTTTTGACAGTATCAGATAATTGGCCTTTCTTATTAATTTGTTCATGATACCATCCATTTTCTTCTAATTTATAAGTTTTAATAATTTTTCTATTTTTCATTACTTCTAATAAGGTGTTTAATGAGATTTTAAATTTAGTAGCCTTTTCTTCAAAGTAAAAATTTAATTTATTGATAAAATTTTTACTATTCTCAAAATCTTTCATATATTCATTGGAAAATTTATTCCCATATATATAGTTTCTAGTATCACTAAGAAAAGAAAATTGAAAATAATCTACCCCCATAATTAAATATTTTATTTTTTTATTTGATTTATTTTCTACATATAATAATTTATAATACATTTGATTAAAAGAGTCATTATCATGAGCAAAATTATAAAAATTCCCAAATTTTAACTTGTCAGGATTAATTCCTCTATACATTCTTGAATTTCCCAAAATTATTCCATTATATTTTAGATTTTCAATTCTTTTAAAAGAATACTCTATTTGCTCTTTAGTTGTTAAGCCATATGTTTCTTTTAAAAATTTTGTTGTCAGAACATTTATTAAAAGAAAAATAAATATTCCTATTAAAATATCACTATAAAAACTTCTCTTCAATTTTTTCTCCTTAAAAATTAAAATATAAAAAATCAGATGTTGTACTAAGTAGAAATATACTTAATAGTATATACATAATCTTTTCACTTCTAATATTTTTCTTACTTTTCTCATAACTATTATTCATAAAAACCACTATTATTGTAGCTAGTAATAAGAATACTAAATTAATTTTATTTCCTAACATTCCTATAGTTAATTCTCTATATGACTTTGTCATTTCTCCTATTTGCCCCATATGTGTTCCCGTATATATTAATCCTTTTATATCAAACATTCCTTTTAGTACTTTTATTGCTCCATTTAATGTTTCTGCTCTAAAAAACACCCAAAATATATTTACTAGATTTATTGTTATAAACCATCCTAATAGTTTATTCATTTTTCTTCCACTATTTTTCCATACTCTATGTACTAGAATGCATATTCCATGTAAGCATCCCCATATAATAAAGTTCCATCCTGCTCCATGCCATATTCCACTTGCCATAAATACTATAAATAGATTTCTTAAAGTTTTTCTTTCCCCTAATCTATTTCCTCCAAGTGGAATATATAAATAATTTGTCATAAATCTCCCCAATGTCATATGCCATCTTTTCCAAAATTCCTGTATATTTATTGACTTATATGGTGAGTTGAAGTTTAATGGTAATACTATGTTAAACATAAGAGCTATTCCCATTGCCATATCACAATATCCGCTAAAATCAAAATATAGTTGTAATGTATATGATATTGAAGTCATCCATGCTTCTATAATATTTAATGTTTCCATTTGATCAAATCCTGCATTTGCAAAATTTGCTATTGTATCTGCTATTATTACTTTCTTAGCTAAACCAATGGAAAACATATATAGTCCTCTATTCATATTTTCATAATTTATTACCTTATTTCTTTTATCTTCAAATTGTGAAAGCATTTCATTTGGTAGTACTATTGGTCCTGCTATTAACTGTGGAAAAAATGTTACAAATAGACAATAACTTAAAAAATCATATTTCATACTTTTTTCATTGTAACTATCTATTACAAATGAAAGCTGTTGAAATGTAAAAAATGATATTCCTAATGGCAGTAGTATATGTAATAAGGTAAAATTTGTTCTAAATACTGTATTTATATTTTCTACAAAGAAATCATAATATTTAAAATATCCTAATAACCCTAAATTAAATATTACCCCTACTATCATCCATATTTTTCTTCCTCTTCCAGTTAAGCTTTTATGATTTAATTTATTTCCAATAAAATAATTTATTATTATTGAAGTTAAAATTAAATATAAATATGAAAGATGAAAATATGAATAAAAATATAGGGAAGCTATTACTAGCCACTCTTTAGCTATATTATTTTTACCATATCTATTTAAAGTAAAATATATTATTAATGTAATTGGTAAAAATAGGAAAATAAACTCATATGAATTAAATAACATTATTCCTCCAAGATTTAAATGTTCGCTTTTATGTATAAAAGAGAACTCTTTATTTTTTGCAAATACTCTTTATTTAATAATTTAATAAAAATATTATTAGAATTATTTTTTTAACTTTATTTATTAAAGTTTTTAACTTCTCTACCTTCAAAGGTTTTAAAACTTCGCCTTTATACATAAAAGCGAACTCTTTTTTTCTCAGTTTATTTCTAATATTTTTGACTGTACAAATTTTATTGTTTTTTTAGGAACTATTTCTCTTACTTCTTTTGAGGTTGGACTGCCTATTCTTCTTTTTTTTCTTTTTAAAAGTGAAAATGTTCCTTTATTTTTAAATTTTACTTCTTCATCCATAGCTATTACTTCTGCTATAAGGTTAAATATCTCTTCTATTTCTTCTCTTGCTTCTTTATCTTCTATTGTTTCATCTTGTTCTCTTCTCAATTTCTTGTAATATGATACAAATTCTCTAGTGTTCATATTCTTCCTCCATTAGAGTATTGAGTTCATTTACTTTATCTATCATTTTCATTCTAGGTTTAAATTTAATAACTTTCTTTTCTTCTGTTATCATCATTTCTCTAGTAGCTAGATTTAATATCTTTCTTGGTTTTACTTCTTTCTTTTCAAATATTCCCCAATCTTTTATTATTACTTTTTCTTCTTCTGCTAAAACATCAAAAAGAGCTTTCCAAAAAGAATCTAATCTTTCTTTTGCTTCTCTTATGCTTTTTAGATTCCTTCTTTCTTTGTATAAGGTTAAAAACTCTTTTTCTGTCATTTTATTTCCTTTCTATAATTCCTCTACCGATTTTACTATTCTTCCTACTTCTCCATTACTTATAACAAATATTCTATCACAGTCTTTTAATGTTGTAAGTCTATGAGCTACTATAATCAAAGTTCTATCTTTTGATACATCATAGATTTCTTTCATTATCTCTTCTTCAGTTTCATTATCTAAGGCTGACGTTGCTTCATCTAGTACTAATACTTCTGGATTATCATAAAGAGCTCTAGCTATTGCTATTCTCTGCTTCTGCCCTCCAGATAACATTATTCCTCTATCTCCTACTACTGTTTTTATTCCTTCTTTCTTCTTTAAAAATTCCCATATTCTTGCTTTTTTTAACGATTCTATTAATCTTTCTTCATTGTATTCTCTATTAAATACAACATTATCTGC
Source organism: Fusobacterium ulcerans (assembly GCF_003019675.1). Classification (NCBI taxonomy): domain Bacteria; kingdom Fusobacteriati; phylum Fusobacteriota; class Fusobacteriia; order Fusobacteriales; family Fusobacteriaceae; genus Fusobacterium; species Fusobacterium ulcerans. Next base: position 272,509 of record NZ_CP028105.1, read on the forward strand.
TATTGTCCCATCAAAAAGATAGACTTCTTGTGGTATATATCCTATGCTTTGTCTCCAATATCCAATATTTTTATCTTCTAACTTTGTATCATCTAAATATACATTTCCATTTTTAGGTTTATATAGTCCTGTGATTAAATCTACAAGAGTTGTTTTTCCAGAGCCTGATTCTCCTACAAATGCTACTTTTTCTCCTTTAAATATATTTAGATTTATATTTTTTAGAACCTCTTTTCCTTTTTCAAATTCAAAACATACATCTTTTAATTCTATATTTTTATTAAACTCTATAGGATTATTTTCAATATTTTCAACTTCGTTTTCTAATTCATCAACTATGATATCAAGAGATTTTCTATAAAAAAGAATTCCTTGGTAATGAGTAATAATCCTATTTACTGATGGCAGTATTCTATATAACCCTATAAAAAATATTGATATTATTGGCATTATTTTAGCTAATCCATTTTCATCATACATTATTACAGAAAATATTATTAAAACTACCACTATTGAAAATCCTAAGAATTCTAAAATTAATCTTGGTACTGGTTGAGAAGACATATACTTTTTATCAACTTTTATATATTTATTACAAGAATTTTGAAAATTATTCATTATTTTCTCATCATTTGATTGTAATTTTATAAACTTATAGTTCCCAAATGTTGAGCCAATTATTTGATAATACTCTTCTATAGCTTTACTTCTTTCTATTCCCCATTTTTTTGTTTTATTTAATATTAGGTGTTTTATAAGAAGTATATTAATCCCCATAAATACAGTAACAAATAAAGTTATTTTTAAATCAACATATAACATTACCAAATATATAAAAAATACTACACATATTTCACTTAACATCATTAAGAAATTTTGAATCAATATAACTAATAAATTAGCTTCTGTTGTTATATTTTTCATAAGATCATTTGAGTTCTTTTTTATAAAGTTTTGATATGGATATTTCAAATAATTCTCCATTAACTTACATGTAAATTGATAATATGAATTTCGAGAAAAAGATACTAAAATATAATTAAAAAATATATTTAAAATATTTTTTATTAAAAATATTATTATTATAGTTATTCCAAAATAAAATATAAAATTCTTAGTACTTTCAAAGTTAAAAAAACTATATATTACTTTTAAATATTTATTCTCAAATATTATATTTTGATTAGTTACCATTGCCATAAATGGAACTATTGTTGATAGTCCTACTACTTCACTTAAAGAAATTATTATTGAAAAAACTGTTATTCCTAATAGCTTTTTCATTTCATTTTTAGAGAATAGTTTCTTTATTTTTTTTATCATCATTCTTTCCTTATTTATTTTTTATTAAATACTCAGCTATTTTAAAATCTAGTTCATCATCTATATCTATTGAATTTTCTTTTTCCATTATATATGCATAACTATCTTTATAATAAAAATCTTGATACTTTTTAAAATATTCTACATTCGCTATATAAAGAGCCCCATTAATTCTATAATATGTTTCTAACTCTTGCCTATTTTTATTTACATCAATTCCTTTTAAAAAAGAATCCATCCTTCTTTCTTCATTTAAAATATTTGCCCATAGAGGTGAATGTTCCATTTCACAAACTGAAACAACACTACTTGCTTTTTTTTCTAAGTACATTTTATAAGCTTCTATAATATTTTTTTCTGTTCTTAAAGGTGATGTTGGCTGCAACATTATAAATGAATCATATTTTTTTTCTACTCTATTTAAAATATCTAATATTACATCACTACTCTTAGCGTTATCATTTGCTAATTTTTTATCTCTTAAATATGGTACACTTCCTCCATATTTCTTTGCTATTTCTGCATATTTTTCTGAATCTGTTGATATTATTATATCCTCAAAAATTTTACTGTTTTGAGCTGCTTCTATAGTATAAGCAATCAATGGTTTCCCATTCATCATCTTTATATTTTTATCTTTTAATCCTTTTGAACCACTTCTAGCTGGAATTATTACTAATATCTTTTCTTTCATTCTATGCCTCACTTAATATCATAAAATTCTTTTTTTAAATTAATATTTTTAATATTTTTTATTATATCAACTATTTTAAAACTAACTTCTCCATTTCCATAAGGTGAAACAGTTTTTTGAACTTTTTCTTTATATTCATCAGTCAACATTATTTTTATCTTTTCTATTATTTCTTCTTTTATTGGATTACAGTTCAAAGTTGAAGAGCTTTGAATTCTTCCCTTTTGTCTATCTCCTATATTAAGATTTCCTACTTTTAAATATGGTAATTCTACTATTCCACTTGAAGAATTTCCTATTAATCCTTTTGAATATTTTAAAATGCTAAAATATTCTTCAACAGTCAGGGAAGAAAATACTTTATATTTATCATTATTTTTTTTAGAAAACTCTTCTATTTTTCTATTAATTGCCCTTCCACCAGAATCTGCATTACCTTTTATAAAAATAACATCTATATTTTCAATTTCTATTGCCTTTAATAATTCATTTAACTGAGATTCAGCTGTATTTTTTTCTAATGTTACTGGATGAAAAATTACAACAAATATCTTACTTGTGAATTTTATATCCAATTTTTCTTCAAGTTCATTTTTAGGTATTATTTTTAAATTTTTTATATTTTCTAGTCCAATAGCCCCAACATTAAAAACTCGTTCTGGACTTTCTCCAAGTTGAATTACTCTTTTTCGATATTCTTCAGTGCTTATAAAATGTAAGTAACTCATCTTAGTTATACAATGCCTAAAAAATTCATCATATGCCCCTTCTGTAGTTTCTCCTCCATGTAAATGGCAAACAGGAATTTTTAAAATACCTGCACATGAAACTAGAGAAAAAATTTCAAATCTATCTCCTAAAACAACTATTAAATCTGGAATTAGTCTTTCTAAAGCTTCTGAAAATAATATCATTCCTAAACCTACTGATTTGCAAATTCCACTGTCCTTATCTGAGCTTAATAAAATTTCTATTTTTTCATCTATTTTAAATCCATCTTCTTCTATTTGTTTATAAGTTAATCCAAATTCAGGAGATAAATGCATTCCTGTCACCAAAATCTGCAATTGTAATTGTTTCTCTTCTTTTATTCTTTTTATTAATGGTTTTAAAAGTCCATATTCAGCTCTAGTTCCAGTAACTATACATATCTTCTTTATCATATCTCTATCAACTCATCTTCTTCAAAATTTCTAATAGAACTCTTCCCTATAACTTCATCCCACTGCATTGGTGAAATTCCATTTCCTGGTCTCTTTACAGTTAAGTTTTCTTCTGTAAAAATTTCTCCTTTTTTTATATTTTTTTTAGCTACTATGCTTTTTCTAGCTATATCTTTATTCTTTTTTTCAGATTCACTTACTTCTTTTTGTTTTTTTCCTAAAGCTTCTTCTATATTTCTTATCCCTGTTACCATTTTCTTTAGTTCTTCTGGTTCAAGACTTGCTTTGTGATCTGGTCCTTCCATATTTTTATCTAAAGTAAAATGTTTTTCTATTATTCTTGCCCCTAAAGCTACTGCTGCTATAGAAACTTCTATTCCCAAAGTATGATCTGAATACCCTACTTCTACATTAAATTTTTCTTTTAATAACTCCATAGCTCTTAAATTAACATCTTCCATAGGTGTTGGGTATTCTGTATTGCAATGTAAAATTAATATTTTTTTATTTTCTTTTTTCAATATCTCTACAGCTTTACTTATTTCACACAAATCCGACATTCCTGTAGATAAGATTATCTCATCTGCTACTTCTGCTATTTTTCTTAAATAAGGAAGATTTGTTATTTCCCCAGAAGGTACTTTCCATATTTTCATTCCTAATTTTTTTAAAAATTCTATGCTATCCAAATCAAAGGGAGTTGATAAAAACTTTATTCTCATTTCATCACAATATCTTTTTAGTTCTATAAACTGTTCAAAAGACAATTCTAGTTTTTTTATCATTTCTAATTGGGATTCTTTGTTATTTGTATTTAATTTTTGATAGTTAGCTTTTTCTGTATTTCTAGAAACTAAATTTTTAGCTATAAATGTTTGAAATTTAATAGCATCCACTTTAGCTTCTACGGCTTTTTCTACCATTTTCTTAGCTAACTTCAAACTTCCATTATGATTTACTCCTGCTTCTGCTATTATAAAAACTTTATTTTTCTTCATATTCATTCCTTTTTATCACTTTAGCTGGATTTCCAACAACTGTACAATTATCTTCAATATCTCTTATAACTACTGTTCCTGCTCCTATTATTACATTTTTTCCTATTTTAATATTTGGTTTTATAATGCTCCCTGCTCCTATCCATGAATTTTCCTCAACTTTTACTCCACCACATAAAATTACTCCTGGAGAAATATGAACATAACTTTCTATAACATTATCATGTTCTATTATTGCTCCAGTATTTATAATTACATTCTCTTTTATAATGGTAAAAGAATTTATTGTAGTATTTGCCATAACTACTGTGCCTTTTCCAATCTGTACATTTATTCCTATAATAGAAGAGGGATGAATAATATTTAATAATTTTATAGTTTGGTATTTTTGTGATATTTTTTTTCTTGTTAAATTATCTCCGATAGCTATAACAAAGTAACTTTCTTCTTTTAGTTTTTCTATTAAAGAAATATTTCCTAATATAGGAAATCCAAAAATTTCCTTTTTATCTAAATTTTTAAAATTGTCATCTAAAAAGCCTAAAATATTTATTTTTTCATTCAACAATTCTTTTCTTTTTAATAAAATATCTAAAATTACCTTTGCATGTCCTCCTGCTCCAATAATTACAATATCTTTCATTTTTCCTCTACTTTCTCAACTTTTATATTTTTTTAATTTTTCTATTACTATATCTACCTCTTCCTCAGTAAGATTTGTACTACATGGTATATTTAATATTCTATCAATGTAATATAGAGATTTTTCCATTTCATAGGCTTCATTATTTAGATAAGGTTTCTGTTGATGAATGAGTCCCCATATTGGTCTAGACTGTATATTTTCTTCATTCAACTTCATTAAAAGTTCATCTTTATTTAATCCATATTTTTCTTTATCTACTAATAGAGAATAAAACCAATGGTTTGATCTGATATTCTTATTAAAAGTCATTAGTTTCAGTCCTTCTATTTTTTCTATTGCTTCTTTATATCTTTTATAGTTTCTAATTTTTATATTTATAAACTCCTCAAGCTGATCTATCTGTTCTGTTCCTAAGGCAGCTTGTAGATTAAGCATTCTGTAGTTATACCCAATTTCATCATGAATAAAATATAGTGGGTCAGTTTTTGCTTGCACTGATAAAAATCTTACTTTATCTAAAAGTTCTTGGTTATTTGAAACAACCATTCCTCCCCCACCAGTAGTTATTATCTTGTTTGCATTGAAAGAATAAACTCCAATATCTCCTATTGTTCCTGCAAATTTTCCTGTGTATCTTCCTGATATATAATAAGTTCCTAATGCTTCTGTTGAATCTTCTAATACTTTTAAATTATACTTTTGGGCTATATCCATTATTTTTTCCATATCAGCCATATTTCCAAAAACATGGACTACCACTATTACTTTTATTTGCTTTTTAGTTTTCTTGTTATAAAGTTTTCCCTTTATTATTTCACATTCTTCTCTACAAAATTTTTCTAATTTTATTGGGTCTATACAAAATGTATCATCACAATCTATAAATACTGGTTGTGCTCCTAAATAAGTTATTGGATTTACTGCTGCAATAAATGTTAATGTAGGGGCTATTACTTCCTCATCTCTTTCTACTCCCAATACTCTCAAAGCTGTATGAAGTCCTGCTGTTCCACTTTGTATTCCCACTGCTTCTTTTACTCCTACATATTTAGCTATTTTATCTTCAAATTCACTTATAAATCTTCCTCCAGTTGATACCCATCCACTCTCTAAACATTCACTTAGATTTCTTAGAATATTTTCTTTCCCCAGATTTGGAACTGATAAATTTATTACTCTTCCCATTTTCTTTTCCCCCATTTTATTTTGATTCTTTATATGTTGGAACTATTAATTTTAAAATATTTTTTATTTTCTCATTATTATATTCATTTAATGATTCTTTTAATTTTTCTAATAATTCTTCTAAATTATTGTTTTCAGATTTTAATTTAGCTATATATATCTTCTGTGATTCAGTTTTTTCACAATGTTTTACATCATAAAGTAATTCCTCATATAGCTTTTCTCCTGGTCTAAGTCCAGTTATTTCTATACCTATTTCTTTTTCTAATCCTGATAATTCTATCATTTTCTTTGCTAAATCTATTATTTTTATTGGTTCTCCCATATCAAGAACAAAAACTTCTCCCCCATTGCCAAGGCTTCCTGCTCTTAATACAAGTTGACTCGCTTCAGATATTGTCATAAAATACCTTATTATATCTGGATGAGTTACTGTTAAATTTTTTCTTTCTGCTATCTTCTTTTTAAAAATTGGAATAACACTTCCATTGCTTCCTAAAACATTACCAAATCTAACAGCCATAAATTTTGTTTTTCCTTTTTCATTATAGTGTTCCACAAGCATTTCAGTTACTCTTTTAGTTGTTCCCATAACACTTGTAGGATTTACTGCTTTATCTGTTGAAATTAAAACAAACTTTTCCACTCCATTTAATATTGAACTTTCAATTAGATTTTTAGTTCCATATATATTATTTTTTACAGCCTCTTCTGGGTTTCTCTCCATTAACGGCACATGTTTATGAGCTGCTGCATGAAATACTAATTGAGGTTTATATTTATCAAAAAGATATTCCATTTTTTTCTTATCTCTTATATTCCCTATTTCAATATTCAATTTAATTTCTGGATATGTTTCTCTTAAAAAAAGTTCTAGAAAATATAGATCATTTTCATTTATATCCAACAAAATCAATTCCTTAGGATTATACTTTACTATCTGTTTTGACAACTCACTTCCTATTGATCCTGCTGCTCCTGTAACTAGTATCTTCTTATTTTCTAAAAAAGTTTTTATCTGTAAAATATTATGCTGGACTACTTCTCTTCCTAATAAGTCTTCTATTTCAAAATCTTTTACTTGCGAGAAAAAATTCTTTGACATCATAAGTTGGGACATATTAGGAATAATTTTTATTTCTATCTTATTTAAATTTAATACTTTAATAAGTTTTTCTAAATCTTGTTTTGATATTGACGTACTAGCTATTATACAAATATCTACTTTATTTGATTTTAAAAATTTTTTTAAATTGTCACTTTTATCTTTTACTTCTATTCCTAAAAATTTTTTCCCCACTTTAAAATCATCATTATCCAAAAACCCTACAACATTATATTGAATTTTATCTTCTACTATTCCAGCAGCCACAGCTTTTCCTGCATATCCTGCTCCTATAATTAGTATCTTTTTTTTCATATTCATAATTTATCTCCATTAATAAATTGTAAAATACTATCTTTAGCAGATTTTAAATTTATTCCATCTCCAAGATATTCATTATAATATTTTTGATATTTCTCTTTGTTTATCCTTAATTTTGGTATATTCTTATAAGCAAAAACATCCATATTAATAATTATTATATCTAATACTTCTGCTATTTTTTTTACTTTTGATTTCATAAATTCTGAGAAATCATTGTTTTCTATTAAAATAATTGCTTTATTTTCTATCGTTCCTAATCCTATAGTAGTACTATAACTAGCTAAAATAAGTTTGCTTTTTTTTATTTCAGTTGCTGTCTGATTTTTTACTATTTTTCTTCCATTAAATGTTTCAAGTGAGTAATTAGATTTTGGATGAGCTGCAATTATAATTTTTGCACTAAATATTTTTTCTATATAATCAAAAAAATTATTAAGCTGTTTATAATATTTCTTTGAATTTATTTTTTTTTCTCCAAGAATATCAAAATCTGGATGATTTGGTAAATCTTGATCTAAAAAAACTATTTGATTTTCTTCTTTTTCTATATCGTTTATTTTCAAATAATTTTCAAGATCCTCTGACATTACTGCAATTTTTTCAATTTTTTTGTTTTTTAAAATTCCATCCTTAAATTTTATCCCAGCATATAATATTTTTATATTTTTTTCATTATATTTACTTAGCCAATTAAGTTTTTGACATTTAAGTAAGAACCTTATATGCAATATTACTTTTTTTATATTTAAAAGTTTTTTTAATCTTTTTTTTAAAAGATCCTTTCCATCTATTTGTGGAGTACATCCCCATTTCAGAAAAATAATTTTAATCTTTTTTTGAAAAACTTTTAAATAAAAATCTATTATTTCTTTTTCAATTCCTCCTTCTTTTACAAAAATAGAATCTATTGAAATCTTATCTATTTCATTTAATAATTCTATTTTTGTTTTAAATATTTTTTCATTTTTTTGAATAATTCTATTGTAAATTACAGGTTCATTTTTATAAAAAATATAATATAATGACCAATATTCATATTCTATTTTATTTTTTTCAAATTCATACATAAACAATCTTTTTTTATATGCTTCATTTAATGGAAGAAGCCCTACTACAATTATTTTTTTTTTCATATTAATTTCACCTTAATTTTATTTGATTTTATTTATCCATAACAAACTTTCTCTAATTAATATAATAAAAGTAAATATTATATTTAATAAAGCGTAAAAAATTATTATATCAGTATTAAAAAAATATAACAGTGTACTAAATAATATAAAATTAGGATAAATAGTAAATATTTCAATAATTCTTTTTATTTTTTCTTTTATTTTTTTTGAAAAATCTACTTCTTTTTCTCTGATTTTTGTTTCTTTTTCCTTTAAATTTTTTATTAAATAGAATGCATAAATATTTCTAGAATATAAATCCAAATAAGTTATCAGAAAAAAAATAGTTACTATTAAAGTACTATTATATTTTTTAGCATCCAACATAGATATTAAAAGTGAAATAGAAAATAATGGGTGATTGATTATATGAGCTGTGTAATCCAATTCTTTTCCATATTTTGAAAAATTGTTTGTTTCTCTTGCTACTTCCCCATCTGAACAATCCAAAATAAACCATAGTTGCATAAAAATAACCCCTATTAATTTTAAATAAATATTTGAAAAGCTAAAAAATATCGCTCCTATTATTCCTGAAATTATCATATGAATTGTTATTGTATTAGGTACTACTTTTTTCTTTATATAAAATGCTGAAAAATATGGAGAAATTCTTTTAGAAATTAAAAATCCTATTAAAAAATCTGATTTAATCGTTATTTTATTTGTTTGTTTAAGTTTAATAATAATATCATAATATGACATTCTATATTCCTTTCTATGCTTTCATTTATTTTATATTTAATTTAGTTTAAAAATTTTTAAACTCCTAAAAAATTAGTTTTTTATTTCTGTAAATTGTATATTTTTATATACTCTTTAAAAGTTTGATGCTTTTTATCTTTTTCTGATAAAACTATCCCCTCTTCTTTCAATCCATATTTTTCAAAATTCCAATTAATATTTATCTCTTTATCATTCCACATTATTCCCGAATCATATTGTGGCATATAAAAATCTGTACATTTATATTGAAATTCTGTTTCATCTTCTAAAGTGAGAAATCCATGTGCAAAGCCTTTTGGTATAAAAAATATTTTCTTGTTTTCTGCACTTAATTCTATTCCATACCATTTCCCATATGTACTGCTGTTTTTTCTAATATCTACAGCTACATCATATACAGAACCTTTTAGCACTCTTACAAGTTTTCCTTGAGGATGCTTAGTTTGAAAATGAAGCCCTCTTAGTACTCCTTTTTTAGATTTAGAATGATTATCTTGTACAAATTCTTCGAATATCCCAATTTCCTCAAATTCTTTTTTGTTATATGTTTCCAGAAAAAATCCTCTTTCATCTCCAAATATAGTTGGTTCTAATATGTATAATCCTTCTATTCCTGTTTCTATTTTTTTAAATTTACTCATATCTTCCCCTCTATCTATTTGATGAGATCCATCAAATATTCTCCATATTTAGATTTAAGCAGTGGCTTTGCTAGTTCACATACTTTTTCTTTTGTTATCCATCCATTTCTATATGCAATTTCTTCAAGGCAAGCCACCATTACTCCCTGTCTGCTTTGAATAGTTTTTACATAGTTTGCTGCTTCTAGTAGAGCTTCATGCGTTCCTGTATCAAGCCATGCCATTCCTCTTCCTAGACTTGTTACATTTAAAGTTCCCTCATTAAGATACATCTCATTTAGTGTTGTTATTTCCAATTCTCCTCTTTTTGAAGGTTTTACTTTTTTAGCTTTTTCTACTACTGTATTGTCATAGAAATATAGTCCTGGTACTGCATAATTAGATTTAGGCTTCTCTGGTTTCTCTTCTAATGATATTGCTCTATTATTTTCATCAAATTCTACTACTCCAAAATCTCTAGGATTTTGCACATAATAGCCAAATATTGTTGCGCCTTTTTTTCTTGATTCAGCTTCTTTGAGCATTCCTGTAAAACCATGACCATAGAATATATTATCTCCAAGAACTAAAGCACATGAATCATTTCCAATAAAGTCTTCTCCTATTAAAAATGCTTCTGCTAGTCCATTAGGCTGTTCCTGTACTGCATAACTTAGAGATATACCAAAATCAACCCCAGTCTGTAATAACTCTTCAAACATAGGAAGGTCTCTTGGAGTAGAAATAACTAAAATATCTTTTATTCCAGCTAGCATTAAAACTGATAAAGGATAATATATCATTGGCTTATCATATATTGGTGTTATCTGTTTTGATATTGATTTCGTTATTGGATAAAGTCTCGTTCCGCTTCCTCCAGCTAATATTATTCCTTTCATCTTCATACCTCTGTTTCCATAATTTCTTTTACTGCTTCTAAATAACCATATTCAAATTTTTCATCAGGTTCTAAGTACATCCCTTCAGCCCATTCATTCCATGCATTTAAAAAAATATATTCTATATTTTTTTCTTTCATTATTTTTTTTTGTTCTAATAAATACTCTTTAAACAATTTTGGAGTATTCCCTTTAATCACATATCCTCTTCGTCCATGTCTTGATGTATTATCCCAACCTGTAAATACTCCTGGAAAACATTTTTTATTGCTATATTTTTGTGATAATTCTAAACTATTTTTCATAAAAAATTCATATTCATATTTAGAGGGAAAATACAAATAATTTTTTTTAAAAGAAGATTTTAATTTTTGAAAAATTTTTTGAAATAAACTTCTTCTTTCTAAAGAAAGTAATGGTTCTCTGATAGCAACAGCTTCACTTTTCGATGATATTTTTTGATTTTTTAAACTATTTAGAGATTCTATTATATATATTCCAGAAAAATTTATTTCTTTGCATTTCTTATCAAAAAATGCTATTATTTCATCTATTTTATTTATATCTTTAGGATTATATATCATTAAAATAGGTTTGTTTTCTATTTTAATATACCTTTCATCTTTAAAAAAATTTTTTAGATATTTAAAATGTTCTTCCCAGTCTTCTTCCACTCCATATTCTTGTTTTATAAGAATTTCATTTAACCCATTCCAAGTTTTTTTCCAAGAGTGATTAGCCCAACAAAAACAAAAATTTTGTTTTATTTCTTTCCATTTAAGTAAATTTTCTGCTGGTTTCTCCAATATTTTTTTTCCTTTAAACCAATAATGATAATAACAAAACCCATATATTCCATACTCATTTCCTAATTTAGTTTGCCATTCTATTGTTTTTTTATTTAATAAATTGTAATAATTATCATTTAATGGCTTTAGTGGTTGATTTTGTCCTTTGAATAATTTTTTTCCATTTTTGACATTTGTCCATTCTGTAAAACCTTTTCCCCACCAAAGATTATTTTCTTTAATTTCATGAAATTGTGGCAAATAATATGCTATTATTTTCATTAAACTTATCTCCTTATTTTTCTTTTGTTTAAAAAAATTATATCTATATGATAAAATTGTAATAAGAGTTTAAATATATTTTTGTATTTTAATTAGTATTTTTAAAACACCATAGCATAACTTTGGACTTAATTTATAAAGTAAAATTAATATTTTATAAAAAAAATATTCTTTTTCAAAAATAAATTTCATATTTTGAATATTTTTTTCATATTTTCTTAATTCTTTTAAATAAATACTTTGTTCTATTTTTGTTGATTTTTTTTTAACTAACTCATTAATATTTCCAATAAATGTTATTGCATAAAAAAGATAAAAATATTTTTCCATTGTCTTTTTCTTTATAGAACTTAAAGTCCTTAAATTTTGTAATGATTTTAATGTATCTAGTTTCTTTAAACTTATTTCTTTGTTCATAGCTGAACCTTGTCTTTGAAAATAAATAAAATAACTTTTATTTACATAATAAAAATTCTCAGAAAAATTGATAACTCTAATTAAAAAATTATAATCCTCACTATATGTTAATTTTTTATCAAATATTATTTTATTTTCTTCTATTATTTTTTTTCTTATTATATTCGTTCCTGTTACAGCTTTACTTATTCTTCTTAAAAACAAATTTTTCAATATAAACTCTTTTGAATAATTTCCTTCTTTTATTTTCCTATTTCTTTTTTCATACAATTCATTATTTTTAGCAATAATATATGAAAAAAATAATATATCTGGTTCTTCTTTTTTTAATATTTCTGCTGTTTCTGATAAAAAATCATTTGTTATGTAATCATCTCCATCTAAAAAATAAATATATTTTCCTACTGCTATTTTGATTCCTTCATTTCTTGCCTCAGAAACTCCTGAATTTTTTTTATTGATTACATTTATTCTTTTATCTTTTTGAAAATATTCATCTAATATATTTTTAGTTTTATCTGTTGAACCATCATTCACTAAAATTAATTCAAAGTCATCAAAGGTTTGAGTTAAAATTGATTTAATTGTTTTTTCTATATATTTTTCTACGTTATAACATGGTACTATTATTGAAAAAAAAACTTTTCCCATTATATATCTCCTTTATAATTACTTATAACAGAAAAAAATTACTTTTTTTAGTTTATAAAAAAATTGATCTATAAATTTTTTTCATCTATTTTCTTCCTTTGTATTTTTATTAATTTTTTATTTAAATCCAGCCCCATTTATCGAAATATTTTATGGCTGATTTTATATGTTCCCACATCATTTTTTTATTCTTAAAAGATTCCTTTGCATGATTATGAAATATTTCTACTTCTGGATAAAAAATAATTTTTGATATTTCTCCTATTCTTCTACACAAATCAAAATCTTCCATATACATAAAGAATCTTTCATCAAAGCCATTTACTTTCACAAATATCTCTGTTCTTAAAAACATAAAACACCCTGATAACAATGGAACTTCCCTTATTTTCTCATACCCTAAATCTCTCATTTCATATAAATAGTCTTGTTTTTCTATTATTTTTTTAAAAGGACAAAATCTCCTTAAAAATAAATTCATTGGAGTTGGATATCTTTTACATAAATATTGAATCTCTCCATTAGGATGCTTAACTAATGGCATTAATTGCCCAATATCCTTATTTAATTCCATATATTCAAAAATTTTTTCCAATACTCCTCTATCAAAATAAATATCTGGGTTTATTATCAAATGATATTTAGAATTATTTTTTATTTTTTCTATGGTTTTGTTATGTCCATATCCATATCCTCCATTACAATCATTAAACATATATTCTATTCTCTGATCATTTAAATTTAAAATTTCAACTTCTAAATCATTACTAGGTGAGTTATCTGAAATCCAAACTTTTACTTTTAATTTTGTATTCAGAAAACTATTTAATATTTTTTTTAATTCTTCTTTGTTAGTTTTGTAAGTTACAATACTAGCTGTAATATCAAACATATCTTTATATTCCCTTCCCAAATATTACTGTTTTACACGTTTTAAAAAATATAATCATATCCATTACAAAATCTTGATGTTTTATATAATACAAATCATATTCCAGTTTTATCTCTGCATCTTCTAGTGAAGCACCATATGAATACATTACCTGTGCCCATCCTGTAAGTCCTGGCTGTACTGCATATCTTAACTTATAGTTTTTTATTTTCTTCTCATATTCTCTTCCTAGTTCATTCCATTCTGGTCTAGGGCCTACAAATGACATCTCTCCTCTTAGCACATTTATTAATTGTGGTAGTTCATCTAATCTTGTTTTTCTTATAAACTTTCCCACTGAAGTAATTCTATTGTCATTTTCTGAAGCATATTTTGAAAATTTCGCAGGATCATGTAGTTTCATACTTCTAAATTTGATTATTTCAAATTCATTTCCCTTCATTCCTATTCTCTTCTGCTTAAAAAATGCTGGATTTTTAATTACTTTCATTGGACTTTTAATCCCTATATCCAGTTTTACTAATATGTAAGTAAGGACTATAAAAGGCATAGCTATAATAAGCATTGATATTGATACTGTTATATCAAAGAATCTTTTTATTCTTTTTTGTAATGTATTATTTAAAACTACAAATCCATCTGACATTACTATCCAAAGATCATCTATCTTTTCTGTATCTATTTTTCCTTCACACTTTTCTAGAAAACTTATGTAATCTATTATTTTAATTCCCTGCAATTTCAAATCAGTTATTATATTTGAATAATTTATTATCTGCTTTCTGCTGGTAAAGATTATACTTTCTATATTTTTTTCTTTTACTATTTTTTCTATATCTGTTATTTTTCCAAGATATTTTTCTTTACTTTTTTCTTCATCATTTAAATAGCCTATATAGTTATACTGTTTATTTTTTTCTAAAATATCAGCTATTTTATCTGTATTTTCTCCACTATCAATTATTGCTATATTCACTATTTTTTTATTGCAAATAAGGAGCAGATATCTTAATATATTTTGAAATAAATCATAAAAAAGAAAAGCGTGTATAAATTCTATTTTTTTATAGAAGAAATAGAATATACAAAATCCACCAAAATTTATAGAAGTAGAATATATAAAATCTTTTGTCTTATACTGATAATTATTAAAGTTGAGAAGGTCTAGTAAGTAATAGAAGAAAGAAATTAAAATAAAGATTCCATATACAGCTGTATTTATACTCAATCCTAAATATATAAAAATATTTCTATACATAAAGAAGAGCATTAGAAAATATATTATTCTTATTTTCATATTTCTGCTATGTCTCATAATCCATCCCCATTTATCATTTGTTTCTTTTTTTATATTTTTCTATTTTATATATTTTTATCATTTATTTTCTTTATTTTATATATTTTGTAATATTTTTAATCCCAAATATACATTTAGTAGTTTTATTTAAATTGGATAGATTTCAACTTATATTCTCTAACTTCTATCCCTTTTTATTTTCATTCTTTCCAAAAACTTGAATCTTATATTTTTTTCAATTTTTAAAATTTAATATCTATTTTCAATTTTTGTAAAAATTGTTACTTCCAACTAATTTAAAAAAGTTCGCATTATTACAATAATGAGAACTTTTTCTCTTCCAAAACTCAATGAAATCGTTCTAACATTTCTTAAAAATGTCAAATTATAGGTTTTTTTAGTATTGACAATATTCTATTTTAGTAGTATCATTTCACTATACTAATCTATAATTCTAAAAAGTTTCGCGTATAAATTTTTTGAAAAAAATTTATACAGGACGCCTTTTTGTAATAATGCGAACATTTACACCTCCTAACTCCCCATTTTTTAAGGAGTCATTTTTTTACCCCTCTCTTTTGGACGTTTTTCTATTTCTCTTCTCTTATGTAACTTTTCCCTTTTCTTATATCAAAATTATTAATTTTTTATATATTTCATCATACTTTATTTGTTTTTCTATATTTCCCTTCTCTCATTTTTTTATTTCATATTTTTATTTTTTCTTTGTAAAATAGTTTTTAATTGAACCTGCTATTTTTATATAATTTCTTTTCCCTTGCTGTTTTTTATTTTTTAGTATATTGATTAAAAACTATGTATTTACACTGCATTTACTTCTTTTACATCTCTTATTAAAAAAGTATGATGTATTTCATATCTTAGTTTTATTTATTTTTTAAAAATCATCTTATTTTTCAATTTTCATATACATTTTAAATTTATTTTTAGGTACAAAAAAAGGAACCCTAATCATTTAAGGTTCCTTCTCTTATTTATCTTATTCTATTTTCTAACTTGTCCATTACCAAATATTACATACTTAGTAGTAGTCAATTCTTTCAGCCCCATAGGCCCTCTTGCATGAAGCTTTTGAGTACTGATACCTATCTCAGCTCCAAAACCAAACTGTCCTCCATCTGTAAATCTTGTAGAAGCATTTACATATACAGCTGCTGCATCTATTTCATTTAAGAATCTTTGAGCATTTGAATAGTCCTCTGTTATTATTGATTCAGAATGTTTAGTTCCATATTTTCCAATATGTTCTATTACCTCATCTAAAGTTTTTACAGTTTTTACTGCTAGAATGTAGTCTTCATATTCTGTAGCCCAGTCTTCTTCAGTAGCTTTTTTAGATTCAGGGATATATTTATTTACAGTTTCATCCCCTCTTATCTCCACATTTCTCTCCAGCAGCTCTTTTCCCATTACAGGAAGCAGTTCAGCTGCTATATCTTCATGTACCAGTATAGTCTCCACTGCATTACATACTCCTGGTCTTTGAGTTTTAGCATTGATTATTATATCTACAGCTTTTTTCAAATCTCCAGTTTTATCAACATATATATGGCAGTTTCCTATTCCTGTCTGTATACATGGTATAGTACTGTTGTTGATAACAGTATTTATTAGTCTGGCACTTCCTCTAGGGATAAGTACATCTATATATTCATTAGCTTTCATAAGTTCAGCAGCTTTTTCATGGCTTGTATCTTCAAGTATCTGTACAGTATCTTCTGAAAGTCCAGCCTCTCTCAATACTTCTTTAAATACACTTACAATAGCTACATTTGTTTTTATCGCTTCTTTTCCGCCTCTCAGGATAACTGCATTCCCGCTTTTTAAGCAAAGTCCAAAAGCATCAGCTGTTACATTAGGACGTGATTCAAATATTATAGCCACCACTCCTAGAGGAACTCTTTTTTGCTGAATGATAAGTCCATTAGGAAGTGTTTTCCCATATACATATTCTCCAACAGGATCATTAAGCATAGATATTTCTTTCAATCCTGCTGCCATATCTTCAATTCTTTTCTCTGTCAAAGTAAGTCTGTCTATAAAGGACTGTTTTACACCATTTGCAAGGGCGTTTTTTACATCCTCCTTATTTATTTCAATTATTCTTTCTTTATTCCTTATTAAAGCATCTGCTGCTCTTTGAAGTATATCATTTTTTACTCCAGTAGAAAGCTGAGCTGTTTTTACAGCAGCTTTTTTAGCAGCCTCTCCTATTCTTGATATTTCCATAATATTTCCTCCTAAGCTATACAATCAAAAACTGTTCCTATATCTTCCCCAGATATTAATCTTTCTACAAGAAGAGGGTTAGAACCATCAAGTATAGCCATTACTACACCACTATCAAAGCATTCTCTTGCTGCCAGAAGTTTTGTTTCCATACCTCCAACACTGAATTCGCTTCCCTTTTCTCCACCCATTTCCATTATATCGTCAGTAACTTTCTCTACATAAGCAATTCTTTGAGCATCTGGATTAGTTTTAGGATTAGAATCATATAGAGCGTCTATATCAGTAAGTATAATTAACAGATCAGCTTTCAGCAAAGAAGCCACACTTGCAGAAAGTCTGTCATTATCACTGAATTCTATTTCAAAAGTAGAAATAGTATCATTGGCATTGACAATAGGGATAACTCCATATTCCAGCAATGTTTCAAATGTATTGTTGGTATTAGTTTTTCTCTCTCCCTCTTTGAAATCATCTTTTGTCAAAAGTATTTGAGCTGTCTTCTGGCTGTACTCACTAAAAAAGTTTTGATATATATGCATAAGTTCAGCCTGCCCTACTGCTGCTGCTGCCTGTTTCTCTCTAGTTTCTTTAGGTCTTGTTTTAAAATCAAGCTTTTTAGATCCTACACCTATAGCTCCAGATGTTACAAGTACTACATCTCTCTCTTGATTTCTCAGATCACTGAGCACCCATACAAGTTTATTTAAAAGCCCTAGATTAAGGTTTCCATTTGCATAAGTCAATGTAGATGTTCCTACTTTTACCACTATTCTTTTGGCATTTTTAACTCTTTCTTTTATATCTCCATTCATTACAGACATCACCCCTCTAATATTTCATTTAATGATATTATTATACTAAATATTTCCAAGTTTTGCACATTTATTTTTATTTTTCTCTAAAAGTGATAAAATATTTTTTAAAATTCAAAAAATAAAAAAGAGCAGCTCAAAAACAAAAATAAAGGAAACTACATCAGTTACAGCAATGCAAACTCTGGCAGGGCAGTTCCCACAATGGCTCCAGCATAAAAAATAGAATTATCCCAGTTTTTTGTCAAATTATATTAATAAAAAGGTGCTGATACTATTTTTAGTACCAACACCAAATATTATACAATTATATTATTGAGAAAATGGTGCAGAAGAAGAGATTTGAACTCTCACGGGGGCACCCCCACTGCCGTCTGAAGACAGCGCGTCTACCATTCCGCCACTTCTGCATAGCCACTCTCGTAGTATATACCTATTACATTGAAATTTCAAGTATTTTTTCAAAAATTTAAAACCCCTTCCATCTCTGAAAGGGGTAATATTTACAAATATTTAATTATTTTTTAATTGCTGGCTCTACGTGTGCGTAGTCTCCATCTTTTCTCTTATAAACTATGTTCATCTCTCCTGTTTCACAGTTAGTGAATGGATAGAATACTCTATTCAATAATTCAAGTTGAAGTATAGCTTCTTCTATATCCATTGGTTTTGGAGGTAGATAAACTTTTACTACATTTACAGCAGCTTCTTTTTCAACTGTGTTAGTTTCAGGATCATATTTTATTTTTTTAACTCCTGGAACCTGTCCATAATTGATAGCTCTTTTTTCTTTGTGTTTTTTAAGCTGCGCCTCTATAATATCAGAAACTTGGTCAATAGCTGCATATAGGTCTGTATCTGTACAAGAAGCTTTTAAAGTACTTCCACTCAGATATGCCAATACTTCAGCTGTATGGCTGCTTCCAGTTTTAGTTCTCACTGCTGATAAGCTGACATCTAAATCTATAATACTATCGTGATACTTTTCAACCCTCCCTAGTTTAGTTTCCGCATACTTTTTGATTGCATCAGTTACAACTAATTGTTTTCCATGGATAGACATTTTCATAATACCACTTCCTTTTAAGTCCGCAAGTTCTCTTTGCTTTGTATAATATTATACTTCCTTTTTTCGAGATTTCCTCTTTTTTTATAGAAAAATTTTGAAAACTTTTTCTAATCATCTGTTAAATGCAGAATACCTTTTTTAAGATAGAGCTTTTTGTCCGAAATCTTTGCCAGATCTTTTGAATGTGTAACTACTATTATAGTCTGCTTTCTATTTTTATTAATATCTCTCAGTATATCGAAGATAGTTTCACTTGTCTCCTCATCCAGATTTCCTGTAGGCTCATCTGCCAAAAGTATTTTAGGTGAATTGATTAAGGCTCTGGCTATTGCTACTCTTTGTTTTTCTCCTCCAGATAATTGTGAAGGTTTGTGTTTTACTCTGTCTTTCAATCCAACCGCTTCCAATATTTCCATTGCTCTTTTTTCTACTTCTTTCCTGTTTTTAAAATCATTCACCAAAGCTGGAAGCATTACATTTTCCAAAGCTGTAAATTCAGGAAGCAGATAATGAAATTGAAATACAAAGCCTAACATTCCATTTTTTAAAATATCTTTCTTTTCATCAGAAAGTTTTTCCACTTCCTGACCACCAATATATATTTTTCCTTTATCTATTTTATCCAACAGTCCAATTATATTCAGCAGAGTAGATTTTCCAGATCCTGATCTTCCCAGTATTGAAATAAATTCTCCCTCTTCTACAGTTAAGCTTAAGTTTCTTATAATATGAAGTTTATCTATATTCCCACTGTAATATTTTTCTATATTTTCTAATCTCAATATCTCTCTACTCATGTCTCAATGCCTCCACAGTTTCCATCTTGGCAGCTCTATATGCTGGGAATACACTCGATACAAAGATTATTCCAATATTTGCTCCAATTATTACTCCTATCTCCTTAACAGATATTTCAACTGGTATTTTAGTAAGATAATAGATAGAAGTTATAAATGCAAGAGTATAATTCTTAATGTACCACAAGAAGCACAGAGAAATAATTGTTCCTATTACTATTCCTGCAATTCCCAAGAGCATTCCCTGTATAAGGAAAATCTTCATTATACTTTTTCTTGAAAATCCCATTGATCTCATTATCCCTATATCTTTTATTTTTTCTCTTACCAGCATATTCAGTGTTACCCACACTACAAACCCTGCTATTATTACGATTAAAGAAAATACCATTATCATAACGGTTTTTTCCAATGACAGTGCTGAAAGAAGATTTCTGTTGAGATCTCCCCATGTCCTTGAGAAAATCTTTGTCTCAGACATTATTTTATCAGCTATTTCAGGAGCCTTGTATGGATCATTTAATGTTACATCAATCTTATTTACTGTATCTCCACTGTACACAAGATATTGAGCAGCCTTCAGTGGAAGAATTATCATATTTATATCATAATCATAATATCCGCTCTGGAATACCCCTTCTATCTTGAATTTTATCTCTTTATTTTCTGATGAAATAATAGTCACTTCATCTCCAAGAGAAGCCCCAATATTCCTAAAAAGTTCCTTTCCTATGAGGACTCCATTTATTTTATCAGGAGATATGCTTCCCTCTACAATCTTTTTATCCAAATCCATTGCTTTCTTTGCACTTTCTAAATCAAAGCCTTCTATTTTTACTCCAGATATGTATCCTCCATATATTCCATTATATTTAAAGATACCCTGTGTTTCTATACTTGGAACTGCTCCCTTTACTCCGGGAATTTTTTCTATTTTTTCTTTTAACTCGTTATAATTTGATAATTTATCTCCATTCTCCACCAGTACATGACTTGTCATAGAAAGAATACTGTTTATCATATTTTTATCTAATCCATTTGCTATTCCAATAGAGACTATTAAAACTACTACCCCTATTGCTATTCCTAAAGTTGAAATAAGACTCTGTCTTTTTCTCTCAAATATATGTTTCTTTGCTATAAAAAACTCTACCATTCTACTTCCTTCCTGCTCTATTTTTTACTATTTCAAATTTTACTTTTTCTGTTTCACCATTTTCAGCTACTACAGTTATTTCATATTCTCCTTCTTTTAGATTGAGACTTTTTTCCTTGTCTCTGTCTCTTCCTATATATTCCTTATTGATATACCAATAGAGATTTTGTTTTTTTAGATTTGCTACTTTTACTATGACGCTCTTTTCTCCATCAAAATCTTTTGGTATAACTATCTTTAAGTTATTTATTGGATATATGAATTTTACACTTTTTTCTTTGATTTTGCTACTAAAAATATTTGAAACATCCATATTCTGTCTTATGAAATAGTTTATTATCTCAATAGGGTAGTTAAGCACTACTTTTTCCTCTTTTTCAGTAAAGTCTTCATTTCTTGAATCTATCTCTTCTCCATCTTTGTTTAAAAAAACTTTTTTATAATATGGAGAAAGCTTCAAAGGTTTAGCTCCCACAGGATAAAGTATTTCTTTTGATGGAACATCAAACTTCATTCTATACCCAGTTTCTTGATCTACTTTTATAATTTCGAGATCTTCTTCTGGAAGTTTAAACAGAGTTGTTTTCTTTGGAAGAACATTAAATACATTAAACAAAAGTTTTCCTGCACTGACTACTCCTGATAGATTGCTGTTGCTTTCCCCAGTAAAATTTCCTACCCACACAACTACTGTCCAGTCTGGTGTAACTCCAGCTGCCCATCCATCTCTTCGTCCATAGCTTGTTCCAGTTTTCCATGAAACAGGATTTTTTTCTCTATACATACTTTCAAGACCAGGTCTTTCCAGCTGTCTTATAGTATCCAATGTTAGATATGCTGCTCCTCTTGATATAAGCTGATCTCCCTTTTCTTCCTGCCCATCTCTTGTATATTTTAAATCTTTAAAATTTCCATAATTTCCCAGTCCAGTATATAGTTTAGCTATATTTTCCACACTTAGCTCTTTAGTTCCAAGTATTAGAGAAAGTCCATATCTTGATGGGTTATTGTCTTTGAAGTCCAATACCTCTTTCAAAAAATAGAAAAATTTATCATCTTTATATTCCTTTAATAAAGATACAAAAGGAATATTCAATGATTTTATAAGAGCTTCTCTCATTTCAATCAATCCATAATATTTTTTATTGGCATTTTGAGGACTGAAATTTGAAAAATATAAAGGAACATCTGGTATTTTTGACTCTGGAGCTGCTATTCCTTCATCTATTGCCAAAGCATAAAGGAAAGGTTTTAATACAGATCCTGGTGATCTTTTAGCAGTTATTCCATCTACCTGTCCATTTGTACTAAAGTCATAAAAATTCTGTGAACCTACATATACTTTTACTTCATAAGTTTTATTATCTACCACTAATACAGCTGCATTTCCTATTCCTTCACCTTTTAGGTATTCAGAATAATCCTTCACTACTTTTTCTATTTTTTCCTGTAGCTGGCTATTAATAGTACTGTTTATTATTTTTTCATTGCTCTCCTGTGTCAATCTTCTAGTGAGATGTGGAGCAAGGGATCTGAATCTATATCTTTTTTCAGGAATAGGTTCCATTTTTGATAAAGCATACTGCCTTTCATCTATTACCCCTCTGTCCAATAACTTTTTTAAAAGAGCATTTCTCTTATTTATAAGCCTGTCTCTGTTTCTTTCCACATGCATAAGCCCGGGAGAATTAGGGAGCACTGCTAACAGTGCTCCCTCTGCCCAAGTAAGTTCATCTGGATTTTTTTGAAAGTATAAAAGTGAAGCTGTCTTATAGCCTACAATATTTCCACCATATGGAGCATTATTCAGATACATTGATAATATCTCATCTTTACTGAATTTTCTTTCTATTTTCAGTGCATGAACTATCTCTTTGTATTTATTAAAATAACTCCTCTGTTTAGGTTCGAGAACTTTTGCCACCTGCATAGTAACAGTGCTGCCTCCAGTTCTCCTCCTCTGGAATATATTATCTCTCACAGCTCTGATTATCGCTTTTGCATCTACTCCCCTATGAGAATAGAAATTTTTATCTTCATAATTCAAAACTGCTTCTTTCAATTTTTCAGGTATTTTATCTGTACTTTTTAAATGCCATTGTTCATTTTTATTAAGATAAGCTCCAAGGATATCATTTTTATCATCTAACACCACCTGGCTGTATCTCTCTTCAAATGTACTTGATATTTTATCAGTATCATATTTTAAATATGTCCATGATGTAAGAATAATTCCACTCAGAACAATTCCTGAAAATATCAGATATCTTTTTTTCATTATTTGACCTCTACTTCAAATCCTTTTAGATAAGCTTCATAATTTTTATCATACATAGCTTCTGCCATAGTTCCAGGGAACTTATATTTTCCAACTGTTACTGTATTTATTTTAACAAAGAAGCTGTTTCCTGTTCTGCTGTAATTATTGAAGCCAAAGAACCACATAACTCTGTCATCTCTGATATCTTCATAATCTATATTAGTATTTCCCATTTTAGATTTTACCCATTCTGGATATTGCTGTTTCAATGCTCTTACATTTTCTATTTCCCATCCTGTAGGAAGTACCTGTGTTAATGCTACATCATCTATATAGAAATATCCTCTTGTATTTTCAGGAAGTACTTTTACTTCTAACCAGAATGTAGTTCCAGATGTAAGAGATTTAGGATTTATTTCTGCTCCATTAATATCATAGAATTTTCTCTCTATTTTGATATTTTTAGCGATGTCTTCTCCTTCATAGTTTACAGGAACTCCTTCCCAATAGTAATTAACAAACATATCTTTTGAATTACCAGAAACTATTTTGATATCTTTTACTTTATCAGAAATTGATTCTGTGTAAGTACCATTCTTAGTTGTAAATCTTTTTAGCTGTCCATCTATTTCTATAGTTCCAGATACCTCTTCTTTAGCTCCTGATTTTACCATTTCAGCTATAGTCATCAGAGAATACCCTGTACTTTGAGTAGACAGCCAGTTTTGCGACTGAAGAGCCTGAAGTAAATTGTTGTATAATTTTTCTTCTATCTTACCATATACTTTATAGTATGCTCCAAGTATAATAGCTTTATCTCTTAAATTTGAACCATAAGAATATCTATAGTAGTCATAATCATATTCAGGTACAGTAATTGGAAGAGAATTAGCAATATCTACTGCTATCTTATCTTCACCAATTAATTTATATGCTGCTGCCATGTACCATTTACTTGTTATTGAAAGGCTTCCCATATAATTTTCATATACAAGGTTCATTTCACTTATTTCAGGAGAACCAGCTGATGCTAATAAGTATAGAGTATATGCCTTTCTGTCTAAATCAGCACCTGCTATTTTACTTTGCTTTTTACTGAAATCAAGCCATCTGTTGTACATATCCTCTGGTACATAGTATCCATTATCTCTTGCACTTATCAGTAATTGTCCAATATAGTTAGTTACCCATAAGTCAGCATCTCTATTTCCAGGCCAGTATGTGAAAGATCCATCATAAAGCTGGAATTTTGATAATCTAGTAATTCCTGAATTAATATTAGCTGTTATTCTCTTTTTATCAAAAGCATTTTCAGAAGACAGCTCTTTTATAAATAATTGTGGAAGTATACTTGATGTAGTCTGCTCTGCACATCCATATGGATATCTGATAAGCCATTTAAGTCTTTGATCTATAGCCAGTATAGGTGAACTAGAAATAGTTAATGTACTTTCTACACTTCCTTCTATTGAATCTTTTGGTGCATTAAATACAATCTCTTTTCCACCTGGTACAGTTTTTATATCATTCAAATAAATATATGGATTATTTGAATTTACATCTATATCAGTAACTTCTTCATAATTATATTTATTAGATTTTGCACTTATAGTTATTTTATCTGCCCCTATTTTATTAGGAACTTTTTCTGTGAAGTATACTGTTTTCTTCTCTTTATTTTTCAAAGTGAATTTTTCAGTTTTTGTCTCTCCATTGTAATTTATACTTACAGTTATTTCTCCAAGACCATCTTCTAAAGCAAAGATTTCCACTGGAACTTTAAATTCATCTCCAACTTTCAATGTTCTAGGAAGTGAAGCATTCATAACTATTGGAGCTTTTACAGTAATTGTAGATTCTGCTTTTCCATACATTCCTTTATCTGCTCCTATTACCATAACTCTTACAGAACCCATATAGTTAGGCATTGTAAATTCTACTTCTCCTTCACCTTTATCATTAGTAGTAAGAACTCCTTTAAACATTGCCACTGGTTTAAATCTTTGAGCTTCTTCAAGTCCCATTTGTTTATTTCTAGATTTATCCATTGCTGACATTTCAGCTAGGAATTCTCCTCCTCCAGTTTTCAATACCTGATGCACTTCTCCAAAAGTTTTTCCTATGATTTCATTATAGTTGTCATAAGACATTATTTGAAGAGCTTCTTTTTGGTAGAAATAATTCCATGGATCTGGAGTTTTAAATGCTGTTATATCTAAAAGTCCTTCATCTACCACTGCTACTGTATATTCCATAGGTGTTCCAGCTTTATTTTTAACTTTTACACTAAACTTTTCATTTGGTCTTAATTCTTTTGGAGTATTTAATTCCAAGCTAAGTTTAGTTGCCTCATTTTTTACCATTAGAGGTACAGCACCATACAGTCTTAATGGTCTGTCATTTGTAAAGTTATTATAATCTTGGAATAAAGATATAGTTACATAAGCATTTGGGAACATTCCCTCAGTAATCTCTATTTCCTCTTCATTTTTAATATTATTAACATCTTTCCAGTATCTTTTTACTATTTGACCAGATTTTTCTATAGTAATAAGGGCTTTAGCTCCCTTTTCTCCTTCATATACAATCTTAGCCTTTTCTCCTATATTGTAAGATTTTTTATCAGTTTCCATTTTAAGTTTATCTACTTTTTTACTTACACTAGGATCCATCCAAGTACTTACATATAGATTTACTCCTGTACTCTGTTCTGTTTCTAAATCCTCTACTTCTACAAATATTTCTCCTGTTCCTTCTATTGGATAATCTATAATATATGGTTTATCTCCTGATACAAATTCCTGCTCATGAACAAAAGTAGTATTTGTATCTGTCTTTATTGATTTTAGGAAACTTCCATAATCATTATAGTCCCACCACCAAGAATATTCGTTTTTATATATTCTGTATTTCATTTTTCTTCCAGGAACAAGCTTATCTCCATCACTAGATACTGCTATAACCTGAAGATTTACTTTATCTCCACTCTTCATATATCTGTCAGATGGTATTTCCATTCCTACATATGTATCGAATTTCTTTAATGTTACTACACTTCTATCTAAAACAGGTCTTCCACTTGTTTCTAATACTTTAGTAGTAAGAGTTCCTGTTAAATTTATATTTTTAGGAGTAACTTTAGCAATATCAAAATTAATAGTTCCTTTTCCTTCACTGTTTAATACTCCCTCTTTATAATCTCTGTGATAGAAATTATATGATGTAGGATTTGTAAAAGTATAGTTTTTAAATTTTTCAAATCTTACATTCTCTTCTCTTATTTGCAGTTCACTGTTAAATCTCAAATCACTTCCAGGTGCACCAAAAAGATAATCTGAAGCAACTTTCACTTCAAAATTACCAGTTTCATTTATATCCACCACTTTAGGTGCATCAACATCAACTTTTATTTTATACGGAACTATAGTTTCCACAGGAATATCTTTTCTGAATGTAGTGCTTCCTACTTGTGCCTCTACTCTCCAGATACCAGTTTCTGAATCCAGATTAGTTTTGAAAGAATATGTATAGAATCCATTTTTCCCATTATTCAAAACATAGTTCTCCAAAAATTTCTTTCCTGTTGGAGTGTATATGTTTAATTTGATTGGATGATTTTCAGGGAAGCTGTCATCTGCATTTCTAGCTATTACAGAAAGATATATATCATCTCCAGGTCTGTATATTCCTCTGTCTGTATACATAAAACTTTTTACACCTTCAGTTGCGTATATACCATCTACAGCAAATCCATCATATGATAGAAGAGAATCACTTAATTTAAGTATTGATTTTTCATCTCCAAGTTCGCTTATAATATAGAAAATTTTATCTTTTCCATCAAAAGTTACCTCTCCATTTTCATTGGTAGTTTTTTCTTCAATTACCTGATTATTGAGAGTTATAGCTTTTACTTTAGCACCTTTTACAACACCATTTTTTGCTACATTAGTTACAGTTACCAGATAATTATCCTTAGTTTTTTGAGCAAGAATACCCATATCTGAAAGTAAAATAACTTTTCCTATTTTCCCGTTATTTTCAAAGAAACTGTACTGCTGCCAGTTTTCTACACCTTCTGGGAAAGTATAGTCTATTCCATCTTTATTAAAAGATAATTCAACTATAAAGAATCCCTTATAGTTTACCAGACTTCCTAATTCAATTTCTGTTTGAATCCATTTATTTTTAATATTATTCAGATCATAATCTTTTTCAAAAAGAACATCTCCAATTTTATAGAAATCTCCCTGCAATCCATAATTGAATACATTTCCATTTCCTTTAAATACAAAATTCTGTAAAAATTGAGTAGTATTATTTTCAAATACCTTTTTAACTTTTACATTTACTTTTTTTACATTAAGAGATTTAAAACTTATTCTCTTATCATTCACAGCTGGAAGGATTATCCCTTCATTTGAAAAAGCTATCTTAGGTTCTATTTCTTTAAAAGCTACTGTTGTATTGAAATTTTCATTTAATACAACTCCGTTTTTAGACTTCAATCCTTTTAAAATTTCTACTTGATATGTTTCTCCAGTAGAAAAATCTCCTCTTATGATTATCTTATTTTTCATTTTAATAATATCATAGCCATTTTCCCCATCAACTTTTATATATGCATCTATATCACTATTAAGTCCTATTTCATCAGAAAGAGTTATTTCAATATTAGGTTTTTCTCCAGATGCAGTTGTCACATCTAAAACTTTCAATTCTGTCTCTTTCGTTGGTGGAGCTACCACTTCATTTTCTGTTTTTGTTACCTCTGTTTTCTTTTCTGGTTCAATCGTTTGTTCTGGTGTTTTATCCCCCTGGCTGCATCCAAGTGTAGTCAATAAAACAAGAAATGCCAATATTTTTTTCATTGTAACCTCCTTAATGTTCTAACTAAATAATGACTTAATTAAAATTTCTCTTAATTTTTCTGAACTTATATTTATTTGTAATTTATTTTTTAAGTCTTCCAGTTTAGATTCTTCCAGATATTTATCTTCAACTATACTTTCAAGTCGGATAATCTCCATATCTTCATCTGAAAAACTATTAATAACCTTTAAAAATTCTTCCCCATAGTTTTTAAATTTCTGATTTCCTATTCCCCTTATCTTCAGCATATCCCATCTATTTTTAGGTTTTTTCTCTGCCATTTCCATAAGTGTCAGATCTGAAAATACTATATATGGTGCTACTTTTTCTTTTTCAGCTATTCTATTTCTTAACTGATTCAGGTTTTCAAATAATGGATCTTCATAATAATCAAATGTTACTTTTTCATCTACTCTTCTAAATACAGCAGTTTCATTTTTCAAAACTTTTCTGGCTCGTTCATTCAGCCTGAGCACTGGAAAACTTCCTGCACTTTGTTCAAGATATCCATCTGATATCAAAAAGTTTATAAATTCCTCTATCCAGTTTCTATCTCTCTCCTGCATTATTCCAAAAGTAGATAATTTATGGTATTCTTTTTTATCCATCTTAGTATCTGATTTTCCCACAAGTATGTTTGTCAAAGTGGATATTCCTATACTTTCTTTTGCTCTTCCTATGCAAGAAAGTATCTTTTGAGCTTCTACAGTAAGATCTTCAACATTTTTGAAAGATTTGCAGTTACCGCATTTTCCACAATAATTCTTTATTCTCTTATCTCCAAAATATTTCAATATATATTCTCTGTAACAACTCTCCAGATAGGCATACTCCACCATCTTATCAAGCTTTTCCATTTTCTCTTTCTTCAACTGATTTTCAGTTTCCTCATTCATCTCTATGAGATATTCCTGTGTTCCTACATCTTCTTCAAAATACATGAGAACAGCTTCAGCAGGGGCACCATCTCTTCCAGCACGTCCAGCTTCCTGATAGTAACTCTCCATATCCTTTGGTATATTTCTATGAAGTACAAATCTTACATTGGATTTATCTATTCCCATTCCAAAAGCATTTGTAGCTACCATTATTTTTATTTCATCTTTAATGAACTTCTCCTGAAAATCTTTTCTCTCTTTTTCAGTAAGCCCAGCATGGTATTTCCCCACACTAAATTCCCTAAGTTCAAGATAGGCATATAGGCTGTCTACCTCTTTTCTGGTAGAAGCATAGATTATTCCTGATTTTTTAGGTGCTTTTTTCAAGTAATCTACTATATAGGCTTCTGCAACTACATTTTTCACTACCTTAAAAAATATATTTTCCCTGTCAAATCCCGCAACATAGCTGAATGGATTTTTCATTTCAAGTTTTTCCTCTATATCCTGTCTTACTTCAGCAGTAGCTGTTGCTGTAAGAGCCAGCATCTGTATTGGCTTTCCTATCTTCTTTACAAAATTAGGTATTTCCAGATAACTTTTTCTGAAATCATGCCCCCATTGTGAAATACAATGTGCTTCATCTACAGCTATCATAGCTATATTCAGTTTTTTTATAAAAGTCACAAATTTCTCATTGGCAAGACGTTCAGGAGCTATATATATTATTTTCACATTTCCGCTTCTTATTCTCCCCATAGCATCAGAATATTCTTCTCTAGAGAGAGTAGAATTTATATATACACTTTTTATTCCTAAAAGCTTTAAAGTATCTACCTGATCCTTCATCAAAGATATCAGTGGAGAAATAACTATTGTTATTCCTTTAAAAAGAAGAGCTGGAATTTGATAGCATATAGATTTTCCTCCTCCAGTGCTCATTACTCCCAAAGTGTCTCTTCTTTGAAGAACTGAAGATACTATTACTTTCTGTCCATCTCTGAAATCATCATATCCATATATTTCTTTAAGCAGTCTTCTCGCTTCATTTTTCATTAATTTTTTCACCAACATCTATTCATTATATTTGCTAATATTATACCATTGAAATTAGTAAAAAGTAAGGGATGAAAAACCTCTGTAGTCATAATATCAATTTTAAAGAAGTAGATAATTTATAAATAGAAATATAATTTTTCAGTAATTACACAGTTAAGATTTTAATTGCTCTAATTACCAAGATCCAACTGTAGAACTGCTGTAATCATTTCTAATTTCCAAATTTCTAAAATTTTATCCAACTCTTTCTTATCTACATTCTGCCAAACTTCCTAAATTCCTGTTTCTATAGGGAATTTTATTTTAACATTTTTCATCTTTCCATACTACCAACTATCTTCTACTTTTTGTCTACTGCTAGTTGCATTTATATTTTTACAAAAAAAAAGAATAATCTGAAATCAGAAATTTATTTTTAGAACTTTCCAATGGAAATATTTCTAAATTTTACTCTGATTTTTGATCATTCTTTTCTTAATTAATTATTCACATTTAGAGAACCCACAGCTTCTGCAAGTATAGCATCCTCCAGTAACATCTATTATCTCTCCACATTCAGGACAACGAGTTACATAATCAGCTTCTCTCTCACTGCTTTCTATCTCTTTTCTCTCTTCTTCATCTATTTTTTGTATAGCTTTTTCGTGTGCATCCAGTCCCATCTCTTTTTCGAAATTCTTAAGAATGTTAAGGATAGCTGATGGACATGTATTTCCTTTACTTATTTCCTGATTTTTACTTCTTGCTACAGCAAATGATGTACATCCACTTACTCCTGCTATTGCTTTCTCCAGCATGAATAAATTTCCACCTAATCTAAGTATTCCTGACATATATATTGCCACTGCCTGAATATTTTTCTCACATCCACCTACACCACTTCTTATTACATACAGGTCTTGAATAGCTCTCTCACTTGGTGAGTACCCAATCATTACTTTAAGTTTTCCACAACCTATTCTCATAGTAGTTGGATAGTATATTGTATCTGGAGCTATTGGTTTCAGCTCTCCTCTAGGCATAGCTGGTAATTTTAATTCTTCTATTTTTTCTTCAACTTTAGGTGTTACAGTAAGTATTCCCTCTCTATCACATCCAGCTCTATAGATTGTCATTCCCTTCAGACCATTTTTCCAAGCTTCTAAATATAGTTTTTCAACTTCTTCAACAGAAACTTTATTTACAAGATTGATTGTTGATGAAATACTTGCATCTATTCTTTTCTGCCATATTCCCTGCATTTTTATTCTGTCATATGGATTAAGATTTTGTGCTGTAACAAAGTATTCTGGCAGATCATCTTCATCATCAATTTCATTTTCTTCCATATATTTTTTAGCAATTGGAATAAATACCTTATAGAATACATCTTCCCCATGTAAACTTTCTGTTTTTCTTATATAAGAGAATGCAAAGTTAGGTTCTATTCCTGTACTTGTCTCCAGCATTGTTCCTATTGAACCAGTAGGGGCTATAGTTAAAAGCTGTGAATTTCTAAGTCCATATTCTTCTATTAATTGAAGTGTCTCTATGCTTGCATTTTCCAATAGAAATTCTGATTTCAATACTTTATCTGCTTTATATTTAGGATATGCTCCAGACTCTTTAGCCAAAAGAGCACTTGCCTTTAATGCATTATCAATTATAACTTTTGCTATGTTATCACAAAATTCTAAAGATTCTGGTGATCCATATTTCATTCCAAGTTTTATTAAAAGGTCTCCTACTCCTAAGATTCCCAGTCCAATCTGTCTCCAGTCTCTTACTGATTCTCTCTGCTCCTCTAATGGATGCAGAGGAAGTCCTTCATCAAGTACATCATTAAGAGCTTTTACTGATTTTTGTACAGCATTTGCCAATCTATCAAAATCAAATTCTTTTCCCTCTACAAATGTCGGAAGAATAAGAGAACCTAAAAGACAGCTTCCTCCTGCTGGTAATGGCTCTTCTGCACATGGATTTGTTCCAGCATATTCAAACTCTTCATCTTCACTTAATAGATTCCATTTTGATATTCTATCCCAGAAAAGTACTCCTGGTTCAGCAAATTTCCAGTTTTGTCTTGCAAGTTCTTTAAAAAGTTTTCTTGCATCTATTTCTTTACTGATTACTTCACCAGTATCTTCTACTAAAAATTCAGTTACAAATTGCAGTCCTTCAACCACTGCTTTCATAAAATTAGCATCTACTCTTACAGAGATATTTGCTTTTTGTATTTTATTAAGGTCAGATTTGATAGATATAAATTCTGAAACATCTGGATGATTTACATCAATAGATATCATTAATGCTCCTCTTCTCCCTTTCTGTCCTATTATATCTGTAGTCAGGTTATACAGCTCCATAAAAGATATTGATCCTGTTGTATATTTTGCTGAGTTATTTACCTCCGATCCTTTTGGCCTCAATTTAGAAATGTCTACTCCGCATCCCCCGCCATAAGAATAAGTTCTTGCCAGTTTTTTAGCAGTATCAAATATAGATTCCAGATTATCTTCTGGAGGTGCTATAACATAACAATTTGAATAAGTTATTTTCCTTCCTAATTTATATAATCCTCTATTTGAAAGAATTCTTCCTGCAAAGATAAATTCTTTGTTAGCTATCATTTCTTTTAGTTCCTGATCTCCGCCAGAAACTCTCTCTAACCATTCATTGAATGTTTCTCCATCATATTTATATTTTTTTTCCCAAATATCCATTCCTAATTTGTTATCTTTTCCTAACCAGCTAGCTATATCCATGACTACCTCCCTGTTATGTTGACAAAAACATTATAGCATAATTCTTACAAAATATAGTGTTTAATTTTTCAAATAAAACTATATATAGTATGAATTTGATTTTTTTATATTTTCAAATTATCTCAACTATATATACTTTTTCCATGCTTTTTTCCCTTTTTTATTTTTTTTATAATTTATTTTTTCAAATATTTCAGTTATAATATATACATATTTTTAATAATAATTTTTTATTAAGATTCCACTCTTTATTGACTTTGAGTCGATAAAAGGTGTATATTATATATATTATGAATTTTGGGAGGATTTTTTATGAATACAATTACCTATAGGGAACTTTTAGAAATGGATAACTACGTTTTGGTTGATGTAAGAACTCCAAAAGAATTTGAAAGTGAACCTATCCCCAATGCTGTAAATATCCCTGTTTTATTGGATGAAGAAAGAGCTGCTGTTGGAACAGCTTATGTACAGCAATCAAAAGAATTAGCTAAAGAACTGGGGGTAAATTTTATTTCTAAAAGACTTCCTGAGATTTTTAAGCAGGTGCAGGAACTTTCCTCTAAAAATAGAAGAATAGTATTTTTCTGTGCAAGAGGTGGAATGAGAAGCGGAACTATGTGTTCACTTTTTCAGGCGTTAGGATATAAATGTATGAAGCTTGAAGGAGGATACAAAGCTTACAGAGAATTTGTCTATAAGTCAATTCCTGTTCTCAATGAAAAATTTAAATATGTCATTATCCATGGAAGAACAGGTATAGGAAAAACTAAAATACTTGCTAAACTTCAGGAAATGGGATACCCTGTATTAAATCTTGAAAAAATTGCAGATCACAAAGGATCTCATTTTGGAGCTCTTGGAGAGAAAAGAAAACAAAGCCAGAAAAGATTCGAAACAGAACTTTATGAATTTCTTGTTTCTAATAAAGAAGGATATATTCTTGCAGAAAGTGAAAGTAAAAGAATAGGAAATATCTATATCCCTGATTCTGTTTATGATTCTCTTGTTTCAGGATATCATTTAATAGCTGAAACTACTCCAGAACACAGAATAGAAATACTTATGGAAGATTATGCTGATGCTCCTGAAGAAGCTTTGAGAGAGTGCATCATGAAAATCAGTCGTTATACTTCTAAGAAAAATACAGAAAACTATCTGGAGCTTCTTGAAAACAAAAAGCTTCCAGAATTGGCTGCTGAATTGATAAAAGAATACTACGACCCTCTTTATCAGAAAAGTATAGACAAGTATCAATTTAATCATAAGATACAATATGCAACTACTGATGAAGGTGTAGAAAAGGTTATTGAGTTCCTAAGAGAAAAAGAATTTATATAAAATAAAAAATGAGGATGGCTAGCCATCTTCATTTTTATTTTGGTCTATACATTCCCCTGCCAAGGAACTCTATTTTATCACTTTATTACTTTTCAGTAAAGGCAAAATTTCCATTTTTCATTATCAAAGTTTCATTTCCAAGATGGTCTATTCCAATTACTTCCAAGTCAGAAGTTCCAACCATGAAATCTTCATGTACCATTGAAATATTTACCCCTTTTTCTCTAAGCTGACTCTCATCCATTTCACTTCCATTTTCTAAGCAAATAGGATAAGCCTGCCCCAATGCCAGATGACATGAAGCATTTTCATCAAAAAGAGTATTGTAAAATATAGTATTTGAATTTGAAATTGGCGAATCATATGGAACAAGTGCTACCTCTCCAAGATAAGATGATCCCTCATCACTTTTTAAAAGCTGTTTAAGAATTTCTTTTCCCTTTTCAGCAGAAAAATCTACTACTTTTCCCTCTTTAAATGTAAGTGAGAAATTTTCTATTAAATTACCTCCATAACTAAAAGGCTTGCTGCTGTAAACTATTCCATTAACTTCATCTTTTTTAGGCAGTGTAAATATTTCCTCAGTAGGCATATTTGCTACAAAATATACACCCTCTTTTGAAGTTTCTCCTCCTGCTGTCCAAATATGCCCCTCTGGAAGACCTATCTCCAGATTTGTTCCAAGTGAATTTTTATATATCAACTTTTTAAATTTCTTTTTATTAAGATAATTCATATTCTCTTTTAATGAGTTTAAATGTTTTTTCCATTCCTCTATTGGATTTTCTTTATCTGCTCTCACTATTGAGAAAATGAGATCCCATAATTTTTCTTTACTTTCTTCTTTAGTCAATTCTGGGAATATTTTTCCAGCCCAAGCATCAGTTGGTACAGATACTACACACCATTGATTATAGTTATTCAGTATTTTATCATAATATTCCTTCAATGCTCTGCTTCTGGCTCTCTGATATTTTGCGATTTTGTTTTGCTCTACATCTTTTAATAATTCTGGATCAGAAGCATATACACTTAGAAAAGCAGCTCCTTTTCTCATATATTCCATAACAGATTCTACCTGCCATTGTGGATAATTTTCAAATAGCTCCTCTGCTCCGTATAGATACTTATATTTCCCACATATCTCATCATTCCAATGAACTATTACTTCTTTTGCTCCATTTTTATATGCAGCCTCTACAATTTTTCTTGTAAAGTCAGCTGTTTCTACAGGAGAATTTATAACCAAAATCTGTCCCTGCTGAAGATTTATTCCAATCTTTACAGCAAGTTCTACATACTTCTCTATCTTTTTTTCCATTTGCTTCCTCCAATTAATCTACTCTAAACTGTCCCTTTGATATAAAATTATTTATATATTTTGCTGTTCCCATTTTTTTATGTATTTCATCATGGACAAGAGGAAGAAAAAGAGTATCCTTAGCATAACCCAGCATACATTCTTTAGAATTTACCAGACCATCATTATATTCTCCCAGCCATTTACTAAATATTCCATCTGTCTCTGTCCCTATAATCAATCCTATCTCTATCTTTCTATCTATTTCATATTCTTTTTTTCTTTTGAAAAGCCTCAATGGTTTAAATATAGTGTCCAACAGTGGAAAAATCCTTTTTAATCTTCTATGAACAACTGAATCTCTCAGAGGAGCAGCTATCAATACTATTTTATCAACAATGTCTTCTGCTTCTTTATCTCTCAAAGTTTCCTCAATTAATAGCCCTCCAAGCCCATATCCAATGAGAACAATTTCCTCTTTCTCACTAAGTCCACCATATTTTAGATCTAAAAGAAAACTTTTAAGCATCTCCACTGAAAATTTTATATCTGGAAAAGTAAGAGGAAAATTTAAGTTTTCTACTTTATACCCTAATGAAGTTAAATTTTGTTCCAATGGCTCCATATCTCTATAATCTCTATGAAATCCATGAATCAATACTATTCTGTAGCTCATCTTCTCACTTTCCTTTTTTTAATAATTTTATCAAAATCGTCTTTCTTTTTTATTATAACATTTTTTAGAGGAACTTGAAGAAAAAAAGATAAAAATTTCTAATCTCTTTTTGGTAAAATTATGCTATGATATATTTAAAACAACTTTGAGGTGATAATTAATGCAAAAATTTAAAAAATACATTTTTACTGTTCTACTTTTCATATTTTCTATAACTGTCTTTTCCAAGCCTTTGGAAAACAGCTCAAATCTAGTTACTGGAAAACTTCCAAATGGAATAACTTATTACATATACAAAAATAAAAAACCAGAAGAGAAGGCTGAACTTAATCTTGTAGTGAAAGCTGGTTCTCTGTATGAAACAGAGCAGGAGCAAGGGCTGGCTCATTTTCTTGAGCATATGGCTTTCAATGGTACTACAAAATATGAAAAAAATGATATGATAAAATACCTTCAATCTCTTGGATTAAATTTTGGAGGAGACTTAAATGCCTATACTTCTTTTGACAGAACTGTATATAAGCTGCAAGTTCCTTCAACTACAACTGAAGATATAGAAAAAGGTGTAGAAGTTCTTAGAGAATGGGCTACAGAAGTAACTCTGGCTCCTGATCAGGTAGAAAGTGAAAAGAAAGTTATTATAGAAGAGTGGAGATTAAGACAAGGTCTTTCTCAGAGACTTGGAGATATTCATAAAAAAGCTATCTTTGGTAATTCAAGATATTTTGACAGATTTCCAATAGGTCTTCCTGAAACTATTAATGGAGCTACTTCTGAAATCTTGAAAGGTTTCTATGACAGATGGTATCTTCCTGAGAATATGTCTGTAGTTGCAGTTGGAGATTTTGATCCTGTTCAGGTGGAAAATATAATCAAAAAATATTTCAACTACACAAGTGATAAAAAAGTTACTGTTCCAGAAGACTATAAGCTTGCTGAACTTAAAAATAATTATATAGTCTTTACTGATCCTGAAATCACATATAATACTTTCTATATGACAAAACTATTGGATAGAACTATTGTAAACACTGAAGAGGGAATGGAAACAAACATCATAGACCAGCTTCTTTTCAATATACTGAATACAAGGTTAGCTAATCTTTCTAAACAGGATAATTCTCCAATTATGGAAAGTCTTGTGTATAAATATTCTATCAACAACCACAGTGATATCTTTAGTGCAGTGGCTGCTGTAAGAGATGGAAGAATAGAAGAGGGAGCTGCTCTTCTCAATGCAGCTTTAAAAACATCTACAATAAAAGGAATAAACCAAACAGAACTTGAACTGGAAAAGAAAAATATTTATAACAGTTACAAAACTTTAGTTGCAAATAAAGAAAGCATCCAGCATGGAACATATATAAACGCCCTTGTGGAATACATCATGTCTGGAGACAGCTTCCTAGATGTAGATAAGGAATTTGAAGTATTCTCAAAAGAATTAGACAAAATAAGATTATCTGATCTTAATAGAAGAATGAAAGAAATATATGACAGCAATACTCTTTACTTCCTGACTGCTCCATCTACTGGAAAAGGTGTTCCAGATGAAAAGCAGCTTGAAAAAGTAATGACTGAGAGCAGAGATGCAAAAGATAATCTATTGGATTTTTCTTCAGCAAATGTAGAGCTTCCTCCTATTAAGGTAACAAATGGAAAAATAACTGAATCTAAAGATGGAGCTTTTACTCTTTCCAATGGAATTAAAGTATTATCTAAGTCAACAGACTTTGACAAAGATAAAATATATATAAAATTATTTAAAAAAGAGGGAAGCTCAGTTGATACATACCCTGAATATTTGAATTCTATATTCAGCAGCGATCTTGTAATGAGTTCTGGAGCAGCTAATATTTCTCCTAATGATTTAGAAAACTTCATGAAGGGAAAAAATTTCAGCGTGTCTCCATATATTACTGACTATGAGCAAGGAATTTCTATGACAACAGATAAAGAAAATCTTATCCCAGCTTTAGAATATATGAGCTATACTGTAAAAGAACCTAAAATTGATGATGTAATATTTAAAACAATGATAGAAAATACTAAAGAAACTATCCTAAATAGAAATAACTCTCCAAGAGCTGTATATAATGATGAAATTTCTAAACTATACAGTGGAAACAATCCAAGAAGGCTTCCTCTGTCTCTTGAAGATTTAGAAAAAGTTAATAAAGATGAAGCTTTAAATGTATTTAAGAATAAATTTGATGATTTTAATGGTTATCAATTATTAATAGTTGGTTCATTTGATGAAAAAGAACTTCCTGCACTCCTTGAGAAATATTTTGCTTCATTGCCTAGCAGTGAGAAAACAATTTCTCCTAAGCCGCTTGCTTTGAATATCCCTAAGGATATAGTAAAAAAAGAGGTAGTAAAGGGAATTGATAAAAAATCAACTGT
The DNA here is from genome assembly GCF_003019675.1 of Fusobacterium ulcerans. Taxonomy (NCBI): domain Bacteria; kingdom Fusobacteriati; phylum Fusobacteriota; class Fusobacteriia; order Fusobacteriales; family Fusobacteriaceae; genus Fusobacterium; species Fusobacterium ulcerans. The sequence continues at coordinate 311,314 of NZ_CP028105.1, forward strand.
AACTTTAATATTCCCATATAACAGTACTTATGGAGAAAAGGAAAGAATCCTGTACAGTGGTTTCTCAAGAGTATTAAATATAGCTCTTATTGAAGATATCAGAGAAAAAATAGGCGGTGTGTACTCTATCTCATCTAAAGTTTCTCTTTCACCTAATAATTTTGGTGAAGACAGAATGATAATAAGTTTCAGCTGTGACACTAAGAGAGCTGAAGAATTAACAAAAGCAGTCCTGCAAGTTATTTCTGATATGTCCAGCAAAGATATAGATCAGAAGAAAATAGACAGTATTATAAAAAACTATGAACTTTCATATAAAAATGAATTAAAAGAAAATGTATTCTGGTTAAATTATTTCTATCAAAAATCTACTGTTGATCCTGAATACAAAGTTCCTACTCCAGAAGAATATGCAAAAATAATGCAGAAAAAAGATTTAATGGACTTTGCTAAGAAAGCAATAAACTTAAATAACTACATCAATGTAACTTTGGTTCCTGAAAAGGAATCTTTATAATAAAAATTTAGGAGGAAATTATGCCACATTTAAAAGTTAGAGGAATGGATAAAAAAGCTTTAATTGAAAACAGCAAGGAGATAATTGATGGTCTTACTGAAATAATCAAGTGTGACAGAACTTGGTTTACTATTGAACATATGGATACTGAATATATCTATGATGGAAAAATAGTAGATGGATATACATTTGTTGAACTGTACTGGTTTGAAAGAACTCCAGAAGTAAAAGCTATGGTTGGTGAATTTTTAACAAGAGCTATTAAAAAAATAAATGGAGATAAAGACTGCTGTATTATCTTCTTCCCACTTCTTGGAGAAAACTACTGTGACAATGGGATATTTTTCTAATGAAGATCATATTTTCACCAAGTAAAGAGATGAGGAATAGGGATATATTATCTCTCCCCTCTTCTCCTATATTTTTCAAAGAAAAGAATAGTGAGCTTCTGAAAATGATTCAAAGTTTTTCTAAGGAAGAGATTGCAGAAATTATGAAAATTAAGGGTAAACTTTTGGAAGAAACTTTTGAGAATATAAGAAATTTCAATTCTTTAAAAGAGATATCTGCATTTTCATTATACAATGGAGTTTCATTTAAAAATCTGGAATTAGAAAAATATGATAAAAGCAATGTTGAATATGCTGAAAATACTCTCCTTATTCTTTCTGCTTTTTATGGAGTTTTACATCCCTCTGATTCTGTTAAGAATTATAGATTGGATATGACTATGAAGCTTTCTTCATCATCACTCTATTCTTTTTGGAACAGAGAGGTTACAGACTATATCAGCTGTCTTTTAAAAAATGATTCTGATAAAACTCTTATAAACCTTGCTTCAGGAGAGTATTCTAAGATGATAGAGAGAAAACATTTTCCATATAGAATTATTGATATTGATTTTAAAGAAAATAAAAATGGAAAATTTCAATCTGTCAGCAGCTTTGCAAAGCAGGGCAGAGGAAGTATGCTTAATTATCTCATCAAAAACAGGATTAATGTTGCAGAAAAAATCAAAGAATTTTCTGAGCTTGGATATTCAATTAATAATGAATTATCTGATAAGGATAAATTTATTTTTACTAGATAATATTAAAATGAAGGTACCTCATAAAAGTACCTTCGTTTTTTATAAATCCTGCTTACTAATCTGCTATCAGCAAGTTGTTTGGAAGAATTATTCCTCTTCCATCTCCCTCTTCAACATTTCCTGATTTTGTTGTTCCATTTTCTGTCCAAACAATATATAAAGATTTTCTTCTTCCTACTAAAGGATCTCCAGCAATATCATTTCCAGCTTTAAATTCTCTTTTTCCTGCTTTATATCCTGCTTTTATTTTTTCAGTTACATTTATTGTTTTTTCATGATATCCATACCCTGCAAAAATAATAGTATTTTGTTTTATTTTATTTATTAAATCCATAATTACTCCTCCTCAATTTTTATCTTGCCATTCTTTTTCTATATTATTCCATCTTCTTTTTACATCTTCTGGATGCTCTTTTCCCCACTTTAAACCTAATTTGAAATTAAGAATATCTTCTGGGATTAGTGAAACTTTTGTTTGCAGCCATTGATGCATCTTTCCACCTTTGCTCAAACAGAATTGATTATGATAATCTACCAGATAAACGAAAGTTTTTTCCCCCATATCTGGAAGTTTTTCCAGTGAAGCCACATGAGATATCATTTTCTTTGTATGCTCAATATCGAGTTCATCTATCTCTTTTCTATGAGCTTTTAGTTTTTCATTTAGTGGAGCTATATCCTTATCAAGCCTTAAAAGTTTATCAATTTCAGCTTGTGTAAAACCACATTTGCTTCTAAGAAAATTTCTAGCTCCCTCATTATGTTTCACATCAAACTGGCTTCTTCCAAAACTATATCCAGATATTCCCCCTGCAAAGCTAAACTTGCAAATAACATTTTCATTTCCACTGATTTCATTTAAGGCTATTACCTTCATAACCTTTTCCACATTAATACTTTCACATATTTCCTTTACTTTCATTCTTACCTCCTATTTTTTAGTAAGTATAAGCTTTATGTTGTTGTCTTTTTTTATGAATTCGTAATTAAATGACTTTCTTTTTCCAAACCATTCTTTATATCCAAGATTATACCATTTTTTTTAAAAGAAAAACATATCTTAGCTTAATAAAATTTATATTCTTTCAGTATATTTTTTTATATGTTATCTCATTAATTAAATATCCCATCTTTTTATAAAAATTTTAAAATTTTTCTTTCTATCTTTTAAAGAAAATTCTTAGAATTATTTTTGAATATAAAAAACACCCTCCATCTTAGCTAGCTAAAATTTTGGGTGCAGTTCAATTACAAAATTCTTTTCTCTTATGCAATATAATTATTTTAATTAAATATAGCTGTATATAAAAGTGCTCCTAAAACTGCTCCTATGATAGGGGCTATAATCGGCACCCATGCATATGCCCAGTCTGAACTTCCTTTATGTTTTATCGGAAGAAGAGCATGCATTATTCTAGGTCCTAAATCTCTTGCTGGGTTAAGAGCGTATCCTGTAGGCCCTCCAAAACTCATACCGATTGCCCAAACTAAAAATCCTACTAAAAGTCCACCTAGTATTCCAATATTTCCTGATGCCTCTGCTCCATTAGAAAGTGTAAAAGCAACTGCTGTATTCTTTGCATTTCCTATTCCTAATACTCCAAAAACAAACATAGCAGTAGCAAGTATTTCTGTTACACAGTTCCAAAAATAATTTCTTATAGCTGGTCCTGTACAGAATATAGCAAGTAATGCTCCTTGATTTTCCTCTTCATCGAAATGCAGTTTAAAAGTCAAAAATACTAAAAGACTTCCAAACATTGCTCCAAGTATTTGTGCTGCTATATATCCAAAAAGATATTCCCATTTTAAAGCCCCTATCACAGCTAATGCTATAGAAAGTGCTGGATTAAGATGTGCTCCGCTTATCCATCCTACTGTATATACTGCTGTTGCTATTCCTAGAGCCCAAGCTGCTGTGATTACCATCCAACCGGCTCCCTGTGCCTTAGATTTCGTCAATGAAACGTTTGCTACTACCCCTCCCCCAAAGAAAATAATGATGGCTGTTCCTATAAACTCTGCTAGATAAACATTCATATTCTAAACCCTCCTATATATTTTTACTCTAAACCTGTAAGTGCTATCCCTAGTGGTGTCACTAAAAGTGGTTTATAAGTTTTGATGACTTTTCTTTTGAGCTCTTTTTCAAAAACGCTTTCAAATTCTTTAAATGTGCAAGCTCCTCCAACTATATACACATCTTTTACATCAAAATCCTGAATAAATTTTTTAACTATAGAAGCCATTTTTTCAACTACCGGCCTGATTATTTGAAAAACTTCCCCTTCTCTTTTAATATCTTTTTTTATTTTTTCAGCTTCATCAAAAGTTATTCCATAATTTCCAGCAAGCACCAGAGACATATGAGTTCCTCCAGTAGGCTCATCTGCTGTAAAAATTACCTTCCCATCTTTTAAAATGCTTATTCCAGTAGTTCCTCCCCCGACATCTACAACTGCTCCATCTTTTATTTTTAAAACTTTTGCAGCTGCTGAAGGCTCATCCACTACCTTGATTACATCTATATCTGCCGATTCTATTACATTCACTATTGCTTTTACACTTCCACTCTCTACTCCAGGCGGTATAGCTGTAAATCCCTTATTAATTTCTATTCCAAGTTTATATTCAAGATTCTCTTTCATTTTTTTCACTATATTGATTGCTCCAATAAAATCCACTACTATCCCATCTTTTACAACAGATGACTGATAGCTTTCTCCTCCTACTGGAACTCCATTTTTGTCCACTACACACATTACAATATTAGCTGTTCCTAGATCCACTCCAACATAATATTCATCTTTTTCAAAGCTCAGATTTGGCTCTTCTATGGCTTTATCAAATTGCTTTATATATTCGTTTACTTTTTTAAGATTCATATTTATCTCCCTGTCTTCTAAAAATAAAAACTTTTTAAAAATTCTCTATTTGGTGAATTAATTACCTCTGAAGATATGAGTTCTTTTAACCCCATCCCTTCTATTTTATTCACTATATTTATTACAGATGAAGTATCCCCTTCAAATAAAATAACCCCTTTATTACACATACCCAGTCCTATTTTTATAGTCAATACTTCTACTGGACTTTCATCTTCTATATAGTCTGCTGTTTCTATAGCCTGTACAGTATTTGAAAATTCAAGAACTCCTAAACTTTTTACAGAGTCAGAAAATTTCACGCTTTTATTAATCTTTTTCAGAAGGTATTCATCTACTCCACTGACTAATCTTTCAGTTATATGTTTATGTTTTTCATTCTCTTTAATTTCACTTATATATTTTCTAAGACTCTCTATCTCCCCTTGATTTCCACTGCATATTATCATGTATCTTCCAGGACATAAAAGTTTTAATATTTCCATACTTACATTAAAATTCTTAGTTATTTCATCCAGTACAAAAAATCCTGTACTTATATTTTTAAATTCCAATAGAATCAATGATTTTTTCATTTTCTTCCTCCTCTCCCTTGTATCCTTCTTATGATTCTAAAATAAATATATTTTATTCCACAACTATAAAAAAGATATTTTTGAAGAAAAGACTGACTAAAAATTAAATTTATCTTTTAAATCAGTCTTTTCCTATTGATAAAAATTATTTTATAGATAATCCACCTACAAGAACGCATCTTCTGTTTCTTGCAAAACTCTTAGCTGATGTAAGTCCTTCTCCAGTAGGTCCAGCTATAGTAAATGTAGTATGTCCTTCTCCACCTACTCCGATTCCTGCAAAAGAAGGTCCATTTTTAACTAATATAGTAGTTTCCATATCTCTTGCATATTTTGTAAGTATGTCTATATTTTTAGAATGTATCATGGCAGTATGTCTAAGTCCATGTTCTAATTTTTTTGATACCTCTATTCCTTCTAAAGCATTCTTTACTCTAATAATAGGAAGTATTGGCATTAACAATTCCTCTACAGCAAATGGATGATCTTTGTCAGCCTCAGTAATAATAACTCTTATTTCACCTCCAACATTTATTCCTAAATCCTTTAGAATATATGAAGCATCCTTTCCAACATATGCTCTATTAGGAGATCCATTTTTCAAAACCATAGCAACAAGTCTATCTATTACTGATTTATCTTTTATTAAATATGCTCCATTTTTCTGCATTTCAAATATCAGATAATCTGTTATAGAATCTACTGCCACTACTTCTTTTTCAGCAATACATGGAAGATTGTTGTCAAAACTGCATCCTGCAACTATATCTCTTGCTGCTTTTTCAATATCAGCAGTTTCATCAACCAATACTGGTGGGTTCCCTGCTCCTGCACCAATGGCTTTTTTTCCACTTGACATTACACTTTTGACTACTCCCGGTCCCCCAGTAGCTACCAGCATTTTTATATCTGGATTTTCCATCATCCTATTTGTATTTTCTATGCTTGGTTCGGCAATAGTTACTACAAGATTTTCTGGCCCTCCAGCTTTTCTTACAGCTTCGTTTATTATCTCTACAGTTTTTATTGAAGTTCTCTTTGCTCCTGGGTGAGGGGCAAATACAACAGAGTTTCCTGCTGATATCATTCCAATAGAATTACATATTATTGTCTCACTTGGATTTGTTGATGGTGTTATAGCTCCTATCACTCCATATGGTGAAAGTTCCATAACTGTAAGTCCATCATCTCCACTGAAAGCAAATGCTCTTAAATCTTCTACTCCTGGAGTTTTTTCTATTGTCACCTGATGCTTCAGAGCTTTATCAGCTGCTCTTCCCATACCAGTTTCCTTTACTCCAAGTTCTGCTAATTCTACAACATAATCTTTCATTACTTCTCTAATAGAAGCTACTATTTTTTCTCTCATTTCTAATCTCGAGCTAAATAATATCTCCTGAGCTTTTTTTGCAGCTGCAATAGCTTCATCCATTGAAGAGAAAACTCCATTTTTAGGACTCTCACAGCTTTGACACCCTGCTTTTATATCTGTTTTCTTCAATTCCTTCATTATCAGAGCAACTATTTCATCCATGTTATTTGCTTCTAAATTCATATTAATTTCCTCCTAACTTTTACAAAAAGCTTCTACACAAGCTTTTGCAACTGTCATATCTTCATCTACTGTTCCTCCGCTCACTCCTACTGCTCCTACTATTTCACCATTTTTCTTCAGCGGAGAACCTCCGCCAAATACTACATACCTTTGATCTGTATGCAGTCCATATAGAGAGCCGTTAGGCTGAACCAGTTTTGCAAGTTCTGATGTTTCTATTTTTAAAGCTGCTGCTGTATATGCTTTTTTCAATGCTATTTCTATACTTGCCAATATAGCATTGTCCATTTTTTCTTCCAGTATAAGATTCCCTTCTGAATTAACAACTGCCAGAACAAAATCTTTCTTTATCTCTCTAGCTTTATTTTTCCCAGATTCCACTATTTTTTTTGCTTCCTCTAAAGACAGCAGATTCTTTTTTTCATAAACATTAATTTTTTCTATAATAGCATTTGAAATATGTCTTACTGCTTCCTGATCTTCTACTACTCTAGCTAAAACGAATAATATATCTGAAACTCTATTGACATACTTCAATACTTCAGGAGCTACTTCATCTCTTTCTTTTAAAGCTACTATTTTTCTTTCGCTTCTTCTCACTACTGTTCTGGCTACATGAAGAGCGGCAGATTCTATATTTTCCCCTGGAATAATAAACTTATATAATGGAAGAAGATTTTTTGAATATTCATCCATTATTTTTTCAAGATTTTCTATATCTGATATTTCTATTTTTTCTTTAAGTTTAGTTATTCCATTTTTATCACTTGCTAAATATGCCCCTATTACAAGAAATTTTTCCTGTATTTTATAGAGTATATCTTTTATTTCTTTATCCTTTATTAAAGCTCTGGCAGCTCCTATGAATGCAGCAGATTCATCTATATTTCCATAAGTATCTACTTTGATACTATTTTTTGATATCCTGCTCCCACCATATAGTCCTGTTTCTCCAGAATCTCCTTTTCTTGTATATACTTTCATTAAATTGGTGTAGACCTCTTTCATCTCTTCACCACCTAACTCTGCTCTATAGTATCAATTATAGCAACTATGGCTGAGTCGATGGGGATATGGTTTTCACCAAAAGCATACATAGACACACTTCCTCTAGTGACAAGAACCTGATCTCCAATTCCTGCTCCCACACTGTCTATGCTCACTATTTCTTTTCCTGTCACTGCTCCATTCATATCTATTGGAGCAATAATAAGGATTTTTTTACCATTAAGTCCTTCATCTTTTGTTGTTGATACTATTTTTCCTACGACTTTAGCTAAAAACATATATTATCAACTCCCAATTATTTTTCAGTTTCAAAAATGATTCCATTATTTTCAGCCTTTTCTCTTGCCAGAGTTGTTACAATTGTACTTTTAGATACTATAATTTTTTTATTCTTTATATCATAAATATCTTCAGCAGTGATTATTTTTTTCTCTTTCAGAGAATTTATTTCTAAATTTCTCCTGTTTAAAATATAGTCAGATAACTCACTGCTCTTTACAAATATAATTCCATAACTCTTCAGCTTTTCTATATTAAAGTTAATTTGGTTTCCATATGCTGTTTTATTATCTGCTATACATGAATCATATACTGCTACTATCTCTTTCTGAGCCAGCAGAGCTTTTGAAATAAGATAAGTTACTGCATTATCTCTAATTCCAACAGCAATCTTAGCACAGCTGTTTTTTGTAAGTAATGGAAGAATTATAATATCATTTTTTTTCAGAAGAGGTTCACAAGTCTCCATTTCAAACTTATCAATTACATTAAAATTTTGAAATTTCTCTTTCCTGACTATCTTTTCTCCTGCCTCTGAAAAAACTATATCCAGTTCATATCTTTCACTTATTTTTTTAAGCTCCAATATAACCTGTTCAAGATTTCCAGTTCCTCCATTGATTATAACCAAACCTCTATTTCTTTCTACTTTATATGCTGTTTCATTTAACTCAATTTTTTTTAATACTTCCTGGACAATGTAGTCCACCATCATATCAAAGTCCATTTGTCACCCCTCACAGGGTTTTTATATATGGGTGACCAAAAAGCCACCCATATTTTTATCAATCCCTTATTATTTTTACAAAATCATTATTTTTTAATCCAGAAGCATTTGATTCGTCCATATCCAGATGAATCTCCTTTGCCATATTATTTCCAACTCTCATGAGAACATTGTATAATAATACTTTTCTTTCTCCACATGTTTCAACTTTTACTATATCCCCATCTTTATACCCTTTTATATCAGCTATAAATTTAGGCATATGTATGTGTCTTCCAGCAACTATTACTCCATGCTCTTTTATTACTTCTCCTTTAGGACCTATTATTTTCACTCCTGGAGTTCCATCGAGTTTTCCAGATTCTCTTACTGGAGGTTTTACTCCCAGTTTAAAACTATCAGATATTGATATCTCCACCTGAGTTTCCTTTCTCACTGGTCCTAATACTCTGACCCCTTCGAATTTTCCTTTTGGTCCTTGGATAGTAACTGTTTCTTCTGCTGCAAACTGCCCTGGCTGTTTCATATCTTTCATTTTTGTAAGAACATGACTCTTACCAAATAATATTTCTAAGTCTTCTTGAGAAAGATGGATATGTCTGTTAGATACTCCGACTACCACATCATCAGAAATGATCTCTGTAAGCACCTCTCTCAAAATATTTTCCAGTGATTTCATTTAAAAGCCTATTTTACTAATTTTGGTAATAATTTTTCTGTATCAGCATGTGGTCTAGGAATTACATGGATAGATTGAACAGTTCCAACTCTTTCTGCTGCTGCTGCTCCAGCATCTACTGCTGCTTTTACTGCTCCTACATCTCCTCTTACCATTACAGTAACAAGTCCTGATCCTATTTTTTCATATCCTACTAATTCAACATTTGCAGATTTAGTCATAGCATCTGCTGCTTCGATTGCTCCTACAAGTCCTTTAGTTTCTATTAATCCTAATGCGTTACCCATTTTTATTCCTCCTCTGATTTTTTATTTTTTAATTTTTTTCTTGATGTTTTTATTTTTTTTTTAAAGGAGCTTCTATCTCCTCAACTACTTCTACTACTTCAATTTTTTCTTCAACTATATGTTCTGCAACTGTTTTTTCTTCTGATATTTCTGGAGTTTCAGTTTCTGCTTCTTCACAAGAACATTGACATTCTTCTTCAGTACTCTCTATCATTTTGGCTACTTCTTCAGATGGTCTTGCAATAACAAGATGACTCACTACAGTAGTAAGTTTTTCAGCTGCCATAACTGCTGCATCTACTGCTGCTTTTACTGCTGAAACTTCTCCCTCTATCTTTACAGTGACCATTCCTCCACCTTTTGTTAATTCATAGCCCAATAGTCTTACATTAGCTGCCTTTACTGCTGTATCTCCTGCTTCTACTGCTCCTACCAGTCCTACTACTTCTATTAATCCTAGTGAACTTATCATCTATTTTCCTCCTGTCATCTCTGGGATAATAAATGGATTTCCCTTTATGAGTCTGGCTCCATTTACTCCCACAGCTCTAAGGATATCTTCATCACTATCTAAATTATATCTAAATAATGGTTTATCCATTTCCAGTTTTTCCTGATATAAGGTTACTTCCTTTTCTCCTATTCCTATTCCTACACCTAATTTAGAGGATTTAGAAGCTGCACTTCCCATCTTTTCCGCATCAGTGTCTTCTGTTGGAACAAGAATGTATGGAATCTCTTCCTCTTCTATTCCCCATAAGATATTACTTAATTTCCCATTTATATCTATCTTTGATGAATAGAAAATATTTATTCCTATCTCTTCTTTTTCTCTTCTCATAACTGTCCCTCCTCATATGAAAGGGCCAGCCCTGTAGCAACTGCATTTCTTGGACCTTCTGTTCCTCTGATATTTCCTCTTCCTGCCACCACTCCATAATATGAAAGCTTGTCAGTCACCATTTGAGGAACTTCAAAGTCAAGAGCTGAACCTCCAACCAGAACTACATGATCTATATCTCTGATGTTTCCACTTGGAGAAACTTTTTTCAAAGCTCTTACAGCATTCACTACAAATACTTTTTCTTTGGCATCTCTTCTTACTTTTTTTATTTTTTCAATTGGTTCATCTATATCCAGAGGAATCATTTTTCCTTCTTTCAATATTATGACCCTTGCAAAGGCTCTTGGATCAAGAGTTTCTTCAAAGAATTCAACACTTCCATCTTCATGTCTGATATGGAAAAGACTTTCTACTTTTGCTAAAGGATATTTTTTTATATCTTCTGCCAGATCAAAGTTTTCTAATCCCAATTCTTTATCTATAAGCATTGTGACCATATTTCCTGCTCCAGCCAAATGACACGATGATATCCTTCCATCTCTTGTTATTACAGAGGCATCTGTAGATCCTGCTCCCATATCTATTATGGCAAGAGGTTTATTAGTTCCCGGAGTAGTCAAAGCTCCAATTATTGCCATTTCAGCCTCTACTCCTCCAACCATTACCTTTTTCCCTAATTTTTCCTGAAGATCCAAAGCTATTCTTTCCATTTGAAGTCTGTCAGCTTTTACCATAGCAGCTAATCCTATAGCATTTTCCATTGAAAATTCCTCTGCTATTCCACCTTTTACCTTTTTAGGAACAAAAGTGTTTACTGCCAGCAAGTCCTGTATTTTGATATTTTTAGGATCCTGATCTGTAAGCTGTGCCATAACTATTCTTACTTTTTCAAGCATACCTCCAGCATTTGTTCCAGTTTCTCCCCAGATATCACTTACAGGAAAACAAGCTTCCAGAGCTTCCATTATAGGTTCTGCCCCTTTATCCACTTCTATCTCTCTATTTTTTGACATTCCAGCTATATGTATTTTTCCAGCTGGAATTATTCTTGATTTTACATCTCCCTTAGGAGTTTTTATTACTACAGCTGATCTATTTCCTATCAGAGCTCTTGAAATAGGCACTATCATTTTAGTTTCTTCAGAATTAAGCTTGAATAGAGTTGCTATTCCATAAGGGTTTGAAAGCATAGATATAACCTTTCCCTTTTCAGCAACTTCCAAAGCTGTCAGCATATTTACAGGTATTTTTTCAAAGTACAGTACCTCATCTACAATAGGTATCTTTTTATTCAGTCTGTTATTTATCAGAACTGCATCATCCTTTTGGGCTACTGCCCCTCTTATATTTACACCTTTTGCTGTCATCTCATTTATTTTTCTTGCTGCTTCCTGAAAATCCATATTTTTTGATATAAGGGCTATCACATCTTCACCTGATAGTTTTTCATCTATATTCTCAATAAGAACAGATATCCCCACTCCTATCCCTGCTCCTCCTGGAGTAGTAGGATTATGACCTATCATAGTAGATTCAGTTATTATAGTTTCTGTTATTGTCTCCATTGCAACATCTCCTATAACAGGAGCAGCTTCATTTATTCTCACCATAGATAATTCAGACATATCTCTTCCAGCACTCTGGAAAGCTTTCTGCAAAGATGCAAATACACCTTTTACATTTTCCTTTGTACCTTTTATTCCAGTGGTTTTTACTATTCCACTGCTTAAAACATTGATATCTCCTCCATTTACTTCAGCAAGAGTACTTTCAGTTGTTGCATTTCCTATATCTATTCCTACAATAAGCTTCATTTTTCCTCCTAACAGGGAAAGATTAATCTTTTCTCAATCTGTCTCTTTTTTCATATAATTCTGCTGCTTCTCTGATGAACTGTGCATTTACAACAGCTTTATATTTGTTTTCTAATTCTTCTGCTATTGCTATAAGCTCAGCTTTTGTTGATCTATATGGTCTAAGACTGTTGTATATTTCAAGTATTCTTGCATCTGGCACTGCTATAAGCTCTGATGCTCTTCTTAGATTTCTTGCAAATGAATCTCTATTTACGCTTTCAGCTATTTGAGCCTGCATTTCAAGAGTTTCTGGAGCAATTCTACAGTCAGCAGCTCCTACTTGTCCACTCATTACATTCTCTATAGTAAATTCATCTAATCTTTTTCCAGTTGCTGATTTTACTGTATCAGCTTTCTTTTTACTCAATGGATAATCAGCTTTTCCATAACTTGATGCTGTTGTTGTATTTGAATTACTGCTCTCTCCTTTTGCCATTGAAAGCATAACTTCTCTTATCATTTTTTCAAGTAATTGTTGGTCCAAATTAATTCACCACCCTTAATTTTTTATTTAAAAACAGCTTTTAACTCCACAGGTTTAGCATCCTTTACTACATGTTCAGTTTCTTTTATATGCAGTAATGCTGCAATAGCTTGATACTTAGGTCTTGCCATCTGGTCATTCATTTGAGGAACTGGCTTTGGTGACTCACCTTTAGCATATTTAGCAGCATTTTTTCCTATCATTCTGTAATGCTCTCTTTCTAACAATGGAGCTTGTGGAAATAATTCAAGATTTGTTAAAGGAAAAAGATCTTTTTGATGAATAACTGTTGTCCCTTTAGACTGAATCCCTATACCAATCCCTGATCCACTAAGTTTTGCTCCATCATTTGCAAGTATAGATACATCTGAAGTTCTTAATACTCTGATAACTCTAGGTGTAAGCCCTTCCTCTTCTATCCCTGCCATTATTTCCTTCAGTACATCTTCGTGAGGAATATGAGTTATTGTTTCAGTTTGGAATTTTCCAAATGCTGGTGCTAAAGCTATTATAACTTCATCACTTTTAACTCCCTTTTTAGCCTCTCCTATTTCTACAAGTTCAAGATTTCCTGATCTATTTACTTCAACAGCTGGTTTTGATACTGGAGCTACTGCTCCTTCTCCAGCATATCTTTTTATAACTTCTTCAATTATTCCTCTGATTTCATTTTCATTCAGTTGCATCTGTTACCTCCCTGCTCTATTTGATTTTTGATGCATCTACTGCATTTCCGATATTTGAAAGTTCAGTCCATCTTTCAGGAGAGATTTGATATCCTGTTCCTGGTCCACTATAATCATTTTTGTCATTTACAGCACTGATTACATTAAAATCTTTATCTAAAATTGCTGATGTGTGTAAGTGATCTCCTGCAACTCTCAATTTCATTAATTTCAATAGATCTGAAGCAACATCATCAAATCCTTTTGACTTAAGAGCTTTTACTACATCTATTCCAGTAATTCCTCTTTCCATCATTTCACTTGCTGCTTTGATATCTGCAACCATATCTCTTTCAGGCATATCTTTACTTCCGTGAGCATAAGTAGCTGCTTCTACTTCTTCATCTGTAATTTCTGGAAGTCCTAAAGCCTCAAATACTGCTTGAATAGCTTTTGCTGCTTTATTTCTAACCTTAATTACATCTTCTTCTCTTACAGGTTTCAATCCTGCATCTATTCTTAAATCTCTTTGGATTATATTCCAGTCATCATAGTCCTCTGCATCCCAGTTTGATCCAGCAAACATATTGTCATAGTTAGGAGTTGAACTGTATCCTGAACAGATAAAGTCAGTTCCTGGTATCATCTGCATCAATGATCTTGCTACTCTTCTTAAATCAGAGTGAGTGAAAGTCTGATCGTTACTTGAAGCACATTCAAGGTCAAGCATCATAGCAACTAAGTTTTCTGCTAAGATTTCTCTTACTCCACCAGGTACTGCTCCAGGTACTCCTACACAACTTACTGATCCATTTTGTATTCCCTGCACCCCTGCTCCTTTAGTTATAAACAGGCAACGAGCTTCAAGATACAACATTGAGCATCCTTCTGCATATCCCATAAGAACTTCTGATCCGCTTCCTGATGTGTATCTCATTTTTAATCCTCTTGATGCATATGCTGATGCTAGGAAAGTTTTTGACCAAGGAGTGTCATCTCCATCTATGAATACAGGTTCTGTTCCATAAACTGAAACTGTTTCTGCATAAGCTGTAAGCCCTCTCATTCCTAATAAAAGCTCAGTAGCTTCCTCTACAGAACATTGAGTAAGTATTCCCGGTCTTCCTACTTGTGATCCAACTAATAGTGATATTGCATTAAAAGGTGCATATCTTGCTACTGCTACAGTTGTTTCTTCTTCTGAGAATCCTCTTAATGATCCCTCTGCTGCATCTGCTGCAATCTGTACAGGATTATCTTTGATATTTGTAACATGACATTGGTTTGATGGAGTTTTTCTTGCTCTCATTTTGTTAACTGCCATCATCATTTCCAACACTGTCATTTTCCCCATTACTTCAGCTACTTTTGCTGGAGTAAGAGAAAGAGTTATTTTCAATATTTCATCTCTTGATACATTTATATCAACTAATTTTCTTGCTATCTCTGTAGAATCCATGGCCATTACTTTTTCAGCATTTTCTGCTATAATTCCATAATCAGCAATAAAATAGTCCAAAAGGTCAAAGTTTTCTCTTTTCTTTCCATCAAGTTCAACTATTTTCCCATTTTCTACTTTCACACTTGGTTTTGGATCTAAAGGAGAGTTCATTGCTATTAACCCTACTTCAGGCCATTCTTTTACATATCCATCTTTATTTACAGGTCTTGCTCCTAATATTTCAAAACGCTTTGATCTCATTCTAACCTCCTATTTTTCTAACTCCATCATTTTAATTATGGTTCTCTTTCTAGATATATGGAGTTGCTGCTGAAGGAGCAGGTCCTCCCAAAGCTTCAAGAAGTTTTACTCCAACTTCTTTTGCAGCTAATATAGCTTGTCTTACAGCTCCAGAATCTCCACAGATAGTTAGTATAACTTCATTTGAGAAGCTAGTTCCTTTTGCTGGAGAAGAGTATGATAATACTTCAACGTTTGCAGCTTTTAAAGCAGTATCTGCTGTTACTACTCCAATTGCTGCTGGAGCTCCAACTATTATTCCAAATGATTTTCCTAAAGGTGCTCCAAAAGCTTTATTACAAGCATGAGATGCTCTCGCTGTATATTGAAGTTCTATATGTCCAGCATCATTTCCATAGACATCTCCAAACTTTTCAGTTACAGCATTTATTGCCACTTCCACTGCTCTTTTTGCATCTGATACATCTTCAGCTCCAAAAAGTATTAATGATCCATGCCCTGCTCCACCTTTGGTATCTCTAGGAAGTTCTATTGAGATAACTTCAGTATTAGTAGCTTTTACTGCTTCGTCAGCTGCCATTATGAAAGGCCCTGCACCAGTTCTAGCTCCTATTATTCCAATAGAACGATATTTTTTATCTATTCCCATTGCCTCATGAAGAGCTGGATCAACATTTGCTATTACCAATCCAATTCCATCCCCATGTGTAGTAACTCCTACAAACTCTGTTAAACGACATTCTTTTTTAGATGGAACACATCCTGAATTATTATTTTTTTCTTTCAGTTTTTCCATTACTTCTGCCATCATTTTTTCTACTAAATTTTCTTGCATTAATTTACCCCCTTATTTATTTTATGTATTTAAAGGTTTTATATTACATATCATTTTGATTATAAAAAGATAAAATGTCATAAAAATGTCATCTTTAATTTTTTTTAATACATTAAAAAACTTTTTTTAGAAGAATTTTCATATCTTCTAAACTGACTTTTTTTATATTTCCACTTGTACATATATCTTTTAAAGCTGACTCTGCCATTTCTGGTATAAGCTCCATATATTGTTTTTCATCTACTCCCATTTCTCTCACACAGCTGGGTATTCCCAGAGTTTTATTAAGTACTTCCACTGCTACTGCTAAACTCTCTGCTCCTTCTGCTACTGTACTGCATGGAAATTCCATTTCTTTTGCAATTTCATAATATCTTCTAGTTGTCTCTTCATCAGAAGAATTAAATCTTATTATAAATGGCAGTATAGTTCCATTTGATCTTCCGTGAGACTTATGGAATTTTCCTCCAATAGCGTGTGCCAGACTGTGATTTATCCCAAGTCCTGATTTTTCAAAAGCAAATCCTGCTATACACGAAGCTTTTCCCATCTCTGTTCTCGCTTCTCTATCCTCTATATTGCTGTACATTCTTAGAAGATTTTTAAATATCCCCCTTATTGCTGCCATTGCATATATTTGAGTATAAAGATTTGCACTTTTACAAGTATATGACTCTATTGCATGAGTAAGTGCATCTATTCCTCCATCTGCAACTACTACTTTAGGAAGCGTCTTGGTAAATTCTGGATCAAGCACTGCTATTTTAGGTATCATTCCATCATCTTTAATAGGTATTTTTACATTATTTTCTCTGTCTGTAATAACTGCATAAGAAGTTACTTCTGAACCAGTACCGCAAGTTGTTGGTACAGCTAAAACAGGTATTTCCTTCCCAGTATTTTTCATAAAATATGCTGCTGCTTTTGCTGAATCCAGTGTAGAGCCTCCTCCTAATGCTATTATCATTTCAGGAGAAAAATCTATTACCATATCCAATGCTTTTCTTATAGATTCCAGTGAAGGATCTACTTCTACTCCATCAAAGATTTCATATTGAATATTCATACTTTTTAAAATATTTTCTATTTTCTCTGCTAAACCAACTTTTCTCATCATTGAGTCAGTTATAAAAATAATCTTTCTAGACTGTAAATTTTTTAAAACTTCTCCAACCCCTATTCCGGCAAATATTTCAGTGGTTGCCTGAAAAATTTCCATAATTTTACCTCCTGATTTTAAAAAAAATGGTTGATATATTTAGAATATTAATATATTATTAAATTAAATTGTCACAATAATGTCATTTTATTTTTTTTCAATACAAATAATCTTAAATCATATCTTAGAAAAACAGATATCAGGAGATACCAATGAGAATTCATAAAAAAATAGCAGTTTCAAACACTATTACTTTTATTATATTTTTAATAATAATATTCTTTCTAATGAGGGAATATATTGACCTTTCTAGCATAAAAAATACTTCTATACTAAAAATAGCTGTATCTATTTTTATCTTTTTTCTATTCTCAAACTTTATAAGTAAATTTACACTTTTAAATATATATAATACATTAGAAAAATTTGATAAAACTATAACAATGGTTAACGAAAAATTTATAGTTGATTTAAAAAACGAATTTATGAACATGGAAGATTGTTTTTATAAAGTATTTTCATCAGTTAAGACAGATATTATGGATATTCTTGTAAAAGAAGGAGAGATAAAAAGAGAGAAGGAAAAAGCTGAAGCTCTCAGTGAAGAACTGAGATTATTAAATAAAAATCTAGAAAGCATTGTAGCAACAAGAACAAAGGAGCTGATTATTTCAAAAGAAATTGCTGAGTCAGCAAACAGAGCTAAAAATGAGTTCCTAGCTAAAATAAGTCATGAGATGCGGACACCTTTAACTCCAATAATTGGTTATTCTCGTCTATTACTTAAAGAATTTCCTGATTCACCCCTTAAAGATAAACTTGATATAATACACACTTCTGGAGTAAAGCTTTTAAACTTCACTAATGAACTTTTAGATTTTTCTAAAATAGAAGCTGGAAAAGTAGATTTAAATTATGAATCTTTCAATATAAAAGAACTATTTCAAGATATCTATCATGAGCATAGCACCCTTGCATCAAGCAAGAATATCAAATTTAAAATAGAGTTTTCTGCCAATGAAGTAATAATCTACTCAGATAAAATGAAAATATACGAAATAGCTAAAAATCTTATTCATAATGCTATCAAATACACTGAAAAAGGTTTTGTTTTATGTGAAGTTGATATAAAAGATTCTTATCTGTCTTTCAATGTATATGACAGTGGAATAGGAATTTCTAAAACTAATATAAACTATATTTTTGAAAGTTTTGGCCAGATAAATAAACAGTCTTCTGGGGCAGGGTTGGGACTCAGTATTACAAAAAAACTTGTGGAGATACTCAATGGTACTATTGAAGTGGAAAGTAAAGTTTTAATAGGTACAACTTTTAAAGTGAAAATCCCTATTGAAATTTTTCATAGAAAAAATGAGAATTTCTCTGCTATCCTTACAAAAATTTTAAATTCTAATAACCAAAATATAAAATCTATAATATTAAAAAGCATCTTAAAGTTTCCTATCAGACTTAAAAATTTAAAGTCTGCCTATAAAAAACAGGATGTGGAAAAAATAAGAGAGATCAATCACCTTATACTAGGAACATATGGCAATCTCAATCTTACTCTTATTTATGACATATCAAAGAATATTTCTAATGAACTAAAGAAAGAACATATCAATTTTGACAGTATACTTTCCCACATTGAAGAGCTTGAAAGAATGACGCACACTTTGGACTACAGCGATCTTTTCAATGTATATTTAAATTTTAAGAATAAAAAAATTAAACTTCTTATTGCAGAAGATGTTGAAGAAAACAGAGACTTCTTAAAAGCTATACTTGAATCACCTTTGATAGAGGTTATCTGTGTAGAAAATGGTCTTCTAGCTTTAAAAGAGATACATAACCAAAAATTTGATATTGTATTTCTTGATATACAGATGCCTGTAATGGATGGAGTTCAGGCTATATCCCATATAAAATCAAAAGCTGAATTAAAGGATATTCCAGTAATAGCTCTTACTGCTCAAGCTATAATCGGAGATAAAGAAAAATATCTTCCCTATGGTTTTGATGGTTATATTACGAAACCTATTAATGAATCTGTTTTATTCAGTTATTTAGAATATTTTACATTTAGTGGAAAAAAAGGTGATAATAATGATTAACTTATTAATTATTGAAGATTCTGAGGAGACAAGAGACTTTCTGAAAGTTATTCTTTCTGAGGAGGCAAATATCAATATTTTAGAAGCTTCATCAGTTGCAGAGGGATTAAAAATAGTTAAAAGGGATATTCCCAATATTATTCTTTTAGATTTATCATTACCAGATGGAAGTGGAAGTTCCATTTGTAAAGAAGTAAGAGGAAATTCTGAATTTTATGGTTCTCCATTTATTCTTGCACTTACTGCTGATACTTCTCAGGAAAGTGTAAATACAAATCTGGAATTAGGCTGTGATGATTATATCAAGAAACCTTTTGATCCTAAGGAACTTCTTATAAGAATAAAAAAATTTACCAGCAGAATACCAAAGGACAAAGAATTTTTACAATATGAAAATATAAAAATATTTCTAAATAATAAAGTTGTCACTTATAATAACGAAAATATAGTACTTTCAAAAAATGAATTTGAACTGCTCTCATATTTTATTCTAAATAGAGGACTTTTGCTCACAAGAGTAACCATTCTGGATAATGTATGGAATGAAAATTTTGATATTAGTGATAAAGCTGTAGATCAGTGTTTAAAAAGATTAAGAAAAAAACTTCCTATTTTAAATGAAGTTTTAATTTCAAAAAGAGGTTTTGGCTATATATTAAAATAAGGAGAATGATATTTTTATGAATAATTCAGAAAAAAATAGTAAATTTCCAGAATTTTTAGATATTGAGTTTTTTCAAATACTTCAGGACAGATTGGCAGAAGAGTTTGGAATTGGAAGCGTCATAACAGATATAAATGGACTCCCCTTAACTACACCAAGCAATTTTTCCGATTTTTGTATTAAACATACTAGAGGAACAGAAATTGGAATGAAGAAATGCATGCTTTGTGATGCTTATGGGGGATTAAAAGCGAAATCTCTAAAAAAGCCCATTGTTTATAGATGTCATGCAGGATTGATAGATTTTGCCAGCCCTATTATAATGGGAGATACTTTAGTTGGCTGTTTTCTTTGTGGACAGGTTCTTTCTGAGAAACCAGATGAAGATAAATTTAGAAAAATAGCTCATGAAATAGGAATTGATGAAGATATATATATTGAAGCTTTGAGAAAAGTAAAAATACTCCCTTATGAAAAAATAGAGTATATAGCTGATTTTGTCTATGAAATCTCTTCAAGAATATCTAATTTTACCTCTCACCAGAATACTGGAATGTCTGCCAGTGAATGTTGCAGAAAAAGTATGGAAGAATTTGATAATTTTTTAGACAGAGTAAAAAACAAAAATCTTTCTTTAGAAAAAAATATAGTTAAAAATGGATTTCAATTTAATTATATTTTAAATAAAATACATGATACCTTATTTAAAAAGTTTTCCATTGATGAGGAAAAACTTTATCAAATTGAAGAAAATATGAATACTTTTTCAAATGAAACATTTAAAATGACAGAAAAAATAAAAGACACAGGTAAAAATTTCAGTTCTTTTGATATAAATGAATTAAAATAAAAAATATATCTTATCAAAAAGAGGATGCAATTCCAAAACTGCATCCTCTTTTTTAAATTCTATAAAAGCTCTCCATAACGTCTTACATATATCTTTTTCAAGAATGTAACCAATACCATATAAAGTATAACTGTAACTATAAGGAAAGGCCAATATACAGCTGGTAGAACTGTAAGACCTATCATCTCTCCAAGTTTTGTATATGGAATTAATGAAAGGAACAATATTCCACTGCAAGTAAGGAAAGTTACTGATAATGAAGCTCTGCTTTGAATAAATGGAATTTTTGGTGTTCTTATCATATGGATAACCAGTGTCTGCGTCCACATAGATTCAACAAACCATCCTGTTTGAAACAAAGCTATAAACATAGTTCTCATTGATTCATCTGATGCAGGAATCATATGATAAGGAAGTCCTCCAGATACAAACATTGGGCATATTATAAAATAAAGTACAAGATATGTTGTTATATCAAATATTGAACTTGTAGGCCCTATCCATAGCATAAATTTTCCAACAGATGAAGCATCCCATTTTCTTGGTATTCTCAGAAATTCATCATCTACATTATCCCAAGGAATAGCAGTACAAGAAAGATCATAAATCAAGTTTAAAAATATTAATTGTACACTCATCATAGGTAAAAATGGAATGAAAGCACTTGCTGCAAGTACTGAGAACATATTTCCAAAATTTGATGAAGCTGTCATTTTTATATATTTTATCATATTGGCATATGTTTTACGTCCCTCTATTATTCCCTCTTCAAGCACCATAAGATCTTTTTCCAAAAGAATAATATCTGCTGATTCTTTCGCAATATCCACTGCTGTATCCACTGATATTCCTATATCTGCTGCCTTCATAGCAGCTGCATCATTTATTCCGTCTCCCATAAATCCAACAGTATGTCCATTGTCACGAAGTACTTTCACTATTCTAGCTTTTTGATCAGGAGAAAGTTTTGCAAAGACGCTTATATTTTCTGCTGCTTTTCCTAATTCATAATCACTCATTTTTTCTAAGTCAGAACCTAAAAGTATCTTCTCTACTTTAAGTCCCACTTTTTGGCATATACTTCTTGTAACCTTATCATTATCCCCTGTTAGAATTTTAGTAGTTACTCCATATTCTTTTAATGCCTGTATAGCTCTGGCAGTCGTCTCTTTTGGCGGATCAAGGAAAGCAAGGTACCCTATAAGAACCATGTCACATTCATCTTTCACTCCAAAAGCACCAACTGGAGATGGATTTGTTTTTTGTGCTACTGCTATAACTCTCATTCCATCTTCATTTAAATTATCTACTGTTTGAAGTATATCTTTTTTTAATTCCTCATTTAAAAGTTCTACTTTTCCTTTATATTCCACAAATTTACATATAGAAAGCATTTCCTCTACTGCTCCCTTAGTAATCATCTGTGTTTTTCCATTACCGCCTTCAACAACCACTGTCATACGACGACGAGAAAAATCAAATGGTATCTCATCTACTTTTTTATACATCTCATTTAATTTTCTTAAAGAAACATCCTCTCTGCTTTCCTCTTCTGTCCTTTGAATTATAGATACATCCATGAGATTTTTAAGCCCTGTCTGATACCAGCTGTTAAGAAAAGCATGACGAAGAACACGGCTGTCCTCTTTTCCATGGACATCCATATGATATTCCAATACTACTTTATCCTGTGTCAAAGTTCCAGTTTTATCTGTACAAAGAATGTCCATAGCTCCAAAATTCTGAATAGAATTAAGATTTTTTACTATAGTCTTTTTCTTTGACATAGATACTGCACCCTTTGCCAGACAAGTAGTCACTATCATAGGAAGCATTTCAGGAGTAAGTCCTACTGCTATTGATACTGCAAAAAGAAAAGCCTGTATCCAGTTTCCTTTTGTTATTCCATTAATAAAAAATACCACTGGAACCATTACCAGCATGAAACGGATAAGCACCCATGAAACTGAGTTTACACCTTTTTCAAAGCTTGTAACTACCGGCTCTTCTGATATTGATTGTGCCATTGAACCAAATATAGTATCATCACCAACAGAAATTACTACTCCAGTAGCTGCCCCACTGATAACATTACTTCCCATAAATGCCAAATTATTATACTCAGTAAGAGTTTCCTTTTTTTCTTTTGATACCTCTGGTATTTTCTCCAAAGGTTCACTTTCTCCAGTTAAAGCCGACTGGCTAATAAATAAATCCTTAGCTTCAATTATTCTCATATCTGCTGGAATCATATCTCCAGCTGCAAGATGGACTATATCTCCCACTACAACTTCTTCCAGAGGTATCTCTTTTTTTCCATCTTCCAGTCTTTCTACACATGTAGTAGTGGTAATCATTTCAAGAAGCCTTTCTGCTGCATTATTGCTTCTTGCCTCTTGTATAAAACGAAGTGCTCCTGATATCAGTACCATAGTTAAAATTATTGTTACAGTCATAATATCTATATCTTCAGGAGTATTATGATAAATAGGAAGAATAATATCTGTTATTCCAGATACTATTGCTAAGCAAAAAAGTATTGCTGTAAAAGGATTTATAAAAGCATCACATATCTTTTTGAAAAGAGATTTTTTCTTTCCTTGTGTCACCTTATTTTTTCCATACTTTTCTTTAGAAAATTTTACTCTCTCCTTTGCTATCCCTTTTACTGTACTTCCTAATCTCTTTAATATGTCAGCAGTATCATTATTTGCTGCATATTCCATTCTTACATTTACCTCGTCTCTGTGGACTGATTTTTCTGTGATTTTTCTTAGATTAGTTTTTTTCATTTTTTCTTTCATCATTGGTCTGTTCCTCCTTTACTTTCTAATAAGTTTCTGAAAGCAGCAGAACATAGCTGAAAGAACAAAGATTATATATTATATATTTTTACAGAGCAGAAGGATGGACATTCAGCCTCATCTATTCTGCTCATACTCTGCCCTTTCAGGTCTGTACTGTTACTATTTCCCGTGTCCATCCTTCTCACCTCGCTATTTTCTAAAAATTATTTTTAATAAAAAAATCCCATACCAAAGCAAAAACAATGGTATGGGAAAATATCCCAAAATACAAAAATCACTATAATATGATTTACGCCACCGTTTGAGCTTTAACTCTACAGGGCGGTGAAGTTGCATTAGATGATACCTTGGTTTCGATATCGCCTGTTCAAACCAACGCATAGTGTCTCCACTATTTTGCGGCAGCAACCCATATCCCTGTAGTAGCCTTACCTACCGGATCTATTTTATTCATGTCTATTGTAGATGTTATTCTTATTTTTGTCAAGAACTTTTTTTGTCACCAAAATCAAAACCAGGTTCTTTTCAAGAATAGATCATCAAAATGAATTGTATTTTTATATTATTTTTTATTTTTTTAAGCTTGATATTTTAATTTGCCCTTTACAAAAGTCATATCAACAGAATAATCGTCATTTAATACAACAAGGTCTGCATCTTTTCCTTCTGATATCTCTCCAGTATTAAGTCCAAATTCTTTAGCTGCATTTGTACTTGTCATTTTAACTGCATCAAAGATACTGTATCCTAATTCAATAACATTTTTAAATGCTTTATCTAAAGTAAGTACACTTCCAGCCAGTGAATCATTACCTACAAGTCTTGCCTGACTGTCTTTTACATAAACATCAAGTTCTCCAAGTTTATAATTTCCATCAGGAAGTCCAGTTGCACTCATAGCATCTGTAATACATTCTACTTTATCTACACCTTTTGCTTTTAACAAAAGTCTTACTGCTTCTGGATGTACATGTATTTTATCAAATATAATTTCTGCCATTACAGCATCATTAGTTAATACTGCCCCTACTACTCCAGGTTCTCTGTGAGTAAATCCTCTCATTCCGTTATATGTATGTGTTGAGTGACTTAATCCAGCTTTTATAGCTTTCTGCACATCATCAAAATTTACAGCTGAATGTCCTACTGATACCACTACACCATTTTCTTTTAAAAATTTGATTGCTTCAAGTGTAGTTTCATCTTTAGGTGATAATGAAAATAATTTTACAAGTCCCGGTTTTACACTTAAATATTCTTTTATTTCTTCTATACCAGCTGGCTTCATATATTTTTCATTTTGAGCACCTTTATATTGTATATCAAAATAAGGTCCTTCCATATGAGCTCCAAATATATTTGCTCCGTCTAATTCTTTATCTTGTACTTCTGCTACTTTCTCCAAAACATTTTTCAATATTTCTTTTGTACTTGTAAGAGTTGTAGCTAGAAAATTAGTAGTTCCATGTTTCACTACAAATGATGAAATAGTTTTTAATGCTTCCACAGTACCATCCATAGCGTCTGCTCCATATGCCCCGTGGATATGTGCATCAATAAATCCAGGTACTACATATTTTCCTTTTAAATCTATTCCATTTTCATATAATGGATTTTCTTTTTCTGTTATTTTTTTTATTTTACCATCTATTATTAATAAATCTCCTGAAACAATTCTATTTGCCAAAACAAATTTCCCATTTTTTAAAAGTATTTTTTCCATATACCTCATCTCCTCTTGGGGTTTTGAATTTTAAAAACATAATTTTTATCTTATAATAATATTTTATTACATTTTCTACTTTTTCTCAACCATTTTTTTATTCTTGCCCAAAGAGAAACTTCAGCATATAAATAATTTCCTCTGCCAGATTTAAATATCTTCATAAAACAGCTCCTATCTTTATCTGTAAAAATTATATGTCCTCTTCAATAATTCCTTCATTTTCTCCATCAAAATCCAATCCGTCACTTTCATCAGATTCAGTACTTTCTGTAGGCTTCTTTTTAGAAGGTTTATTACCTAATTCGCCTTTTTCAATTATTTCAAGTACTTTTTTCTCTATCTGTTCAAATAATTCCGGTTCTGCTTCAAGTCTTGCTTTCACATTCTCTTTACCCTGTCCCAGTCTTATATCTCCAAAACTGAACCAAGCTCCTGATTTTGCAACTATATCATTGCTCAAAGCTATTTCCATTATCTCTCCTACTCTAGTTATTCCTCTTCCATACATTATCTGGAATGAAGCTTCTTTAAATGGAGGTGCTACCTTATTTTTAGTAACTTTTACAACAGTTTCATTTCCTATTACTTCATCACCTTGCTTTACAGAACCTATTCTTTTTACTTCCAATCTTACTGATGAATAGAATTTTAAAGCTTTTCCTCCAGTAGTTGTAGTTTGAGGTCCAAATCCAAATCCACCTATTTTATCTCTGATCTGATTTATAAATACCATTGTTGTTTTTGATTTATTTAACGATGCAGTAAGTTTTCTCAAAGCTTTTGACATAAGCCTTGCTTGAAGTCCCATCTGCTGATCTCCCATTTCTCCATCTATTTCTACTTTTGGTACAAGAGCAGCTACCGAATCCACTACTATAATATCTACAGCGTTTGATCTTACAAGCATATCTGCTATTTCAAGAGCCTGTTCTCCATAGTCTGGCTGAGATATTAACAGTTCATCTACATCTACTCCTAAAGCTTTGGCATACACAGGATCCAAAGCATGTTCAGCATCTATAAATGCTGCTATACCTCCAGCCTTTTGTGCCTCTGCCACTATATGAAGAGCTATTGTTGTTTTCCCTGAACTTTCAGCTCCATATACTTCAATTACTCTTCCTCTAGGAACCCCCCCTACACCTAGTGCCATATTAAGATTCAAGCTCCCAGTTGAAATAACTTCTACATGCATACTTAGATTATCTCCAAGTTTCATTATAGATCCATCTCCAAACTCTTTTGATATTTGTTTTATAGCCAGATCTAATGCTTTTTCCTTACTTACTTCTTCATTTTTTTTAGCTGCCATTATAACCACCTCTTTTTTTAACTATATATATTTATGTATAGATACTACCATATTTTTTTCCTTTTGTCACTTAATTTTCATAATTTTTTCCTATAATAAAATATAATATAAAAACTAGAGGAGTGTTCTAATGATTTTAACAAAACGTTCTCTTAAAATTATTAACTTATTCCTCACTGGGAATAAGTTTACAATTGATGAACTTGCAGATTTTTTTTCCATAACAAATAGGACTGTAGCAAACAACATAAAAACAATTAAATCTTTTTTAGAAAGCAATGATTTAAATTCTTTAGTAGAAAACAATGGTGTTTACTACATTAAAAACAAGGATTTTAGATTGATATCTCATCTTATTTCCAAAGAAGTTATCACTGTAGAAGAGAGAAAAGAGTATATTATCTTAAAACTACTTACAGATAACCTTATAACATTAAATCCAATAGCTGAAGAACTTGGAATAACAAGAAGAGCTCTCAACTATGATATGATAGATATAAAAGAATTTTTTTTACAAAAAGATATTGGACTCATTCCAGTAGCTGGAAAAGGGGTTACTTTAGTTGGAAAAGAAGCTGACATGAGGCAGCTTCTTAGTCAGTTTATAGAAAAGCTGTTGATAAAAAAAGGAAATATTAATAAAATATTTCAAAAATTCTTAAAGGTGTTTAATGAAAATTGCAGTATATCCTTAATAGATAGGATGCTCATGGAGGTTACAAGAGATATAAATATTACTCTGCCTCCAGAAAGTTTCTATTACGTTATAGGCATCATACTATCTGGAAAATTAAGGAAAAATTTCAAGGATGATTCTTTAAAAGTAGAAAATAATTCCCATTCTCCAAAATATCAGAATCTTAAAGAAAAACTATTAAACAATATCCATATACCTATTGAAGATTATGAAACTGACCAGATCATATCTGTTTTTCTTGATTCAGACATTGAAACTTATAAAGGAGAGTATAAGTTAAAACCAAAGATTGAAGAATTTCTTTCTATTTTAAAAGAAAAATTAAATATTAATTTTACTATTGATGAGAATTTTTTGATGATACTTTCATATTCATTTACCCTTTCTAATTATAAGGCTGAATTTAATATAAGTCAGCATCAAAAGAAAATCTCTCATGTACCTGAATCATGTGAAGATATTTTTGAAGTTGTAGATGAATTTACTAAAAAAGTATTTAGGCAGTTTCATACTGATGATCTTCTTTTCATCACTTTACTGCTAAAAAATCATATTTTGAAATCTGATGATTCTAAAACAAGCAGAAAAAGTATTTTGATAATAGATAATTCCATAAAACATTTTTTAGGAAAACTTGTCTCGAAATATCTTAAAAACTTTTATAAGATAAATAACATAACTATAATCTCTAGTTATGAACTGGATTGTTTTTTCTCATCTAATATCAAACCAGATTTGATTCTAACTCTTGACAATGGTAAAATAAATACTAATATTCCTATAATCAAGCTTGATTTTGCAGAACTATGGCCTAACCTGAATTTTTTAGAATACTACTTTTAATTCTTTGGAGGTACATTTATGAAAAAACAGCTTATAGGATTAATGCTGGTTATGTCTTCTTTTGCTTTTGCTGGAGGAGATAATACATTTGATTTATTAGAAGAAAAAATGGAATTGAAACATTCTTATATCACTGATGGTACACATAAATTAAAAATTGATGATATTGATATAGGAGTAGTTAATGGAACACCCTTTGTCGTTATAGAAACTGACAGTCTTTTCACTGATAGAGCCTGGAAAGAATTTAATAAAAAAGCTTATAACGATGTGGCTAAAGATATAGCAGATGAAATAAGAGCTGCTTTAAATACAGATGCTGAAGTAAATATTTCACTTATTTTAGATAAAGAATTTGGAAAAGACAAAGTTCTTTCAGAAGCTCAATATTAAAATATATTAAATATACATTCAACTATAAGAACATATCAAAAATAAATTTTGATATGTTCTTTTTCTTTTGATATAGTTGATATTTTATGCTATAATCAAAAATTAGGGAATATACTTTATTTTAATAAGTGAGGGAAAGAATGAATTTGAATATGGTCAAGAAATATGCACTTTGGATTTTTTCAATTTTTGTAAATGCGTTTGGTAATTTTTTATTAATCAAAGGCGATATTGGAAGCGGCCCTTGGGTTGCTGCAAGTATAGGAATGTCAAAAGTTTTTCTTCTTCAGATAGGTATATGTACCATTATTCTCAATTTTTTAGTTTTTATACCTATTATCTTTATAAGTAAAAAATTTGAAATTTTCAAACTTGCTGGTTCTTTTTTTGTAGCATATATATTTGGAAAATTTCTTGATTTCTTTTTAAATGTATTTTCATGGGTGCATCCTGAGCATATAATTTCTAAAATACTTTTTTTCATAATTGGAAATCTTGTACTCAGCTGTGGAATATCTGTCTATCTCAGACTTAACATAGCTATGAATCCTTTTGACCAGTTTTTAAAAACTGTCAATGACTATCTCATTCCTGATATGAAAAAAGCAAATTATGTATATCTGGGTGTTCCATTTGTTATAGCTCTTCTTTTTGGAGCTTACAATAAATCTCTTCAAGGTATTGGAATAGGAACAGTGATTATGCTTTTTTTTAATGGAAGTTTCATAAAAATGTTCAATAAAAAAGTGTCTATCCCTGACAATATTTTGACCCCTAGAAAATATATCTAAATTTACCATTCAAACTTACTTTTTTTAATGTTATAATATGTTGATACTAGTTTATTAGGAGGTCCTTATGAAAAATATTTTAGTTACAGGAGGGGCTGGATACATAGGAAGTCATGCTGCGGCTGAACTTCTTGATTCTGGTTATTCTGTTGTTGTCATAGATAGTTTGGAAAATGGTTTTATGAAGCTTGTAGATAAAAGAGCAAAATTCTATCATGGAAATGTTCAGGATAGTAATATGATGGATAAAATATTTACTGAAAACAAAATAGATGCTGTTATGCACTTTGCAGGATATATAAAAGTTCCTGAAAGCGTTGTAGAACCCAATAAATATTATATGAACAATACTTATACTGTTATGTGTCTGTTGGAATCAATGAGAAAAAATAATATTAAAAATATAGTTTTTTCTTCTACAGCAGCTGTTTATGGAGATGTAAAAGAACCTGAACCTGTAGATGAAAACCACTCAAAAGATCCTATCAATCCTTATGGAATGAGTAAACTTATGTCTGAAAGAATTATTATGGATTGTGCTGAAGCTTATGGATTAAATTATTCTATATTCAGATATTTTAACGTAGGTGGAGCTCATGAAAAGCATGATATAGGTCAGATGGGTGAAGGAATCACTGCACTTATCCCACTTATATTAAAAGCTGCTAAAGGAACTATTCCTAAGCTCTCTATCTATGGAAATGATTTTGATACTAAAGATGGAACTGGAGTGAGAGATTACATTCATGTTGTAGATTTAGTAAGAGCTCATATACTTTCCCTCAAAAAATTAGATGAAAATGTAAGCGGTATATATAATCTTGGAAATGGCAGTGGTTTTACAGTTCTTGAAATGCTTAATGCTGCAAGAGAGGTAACTAAAATAGATATCCCAGCAGAAATTACATCAAGAAGACCTGGAGATCCTCCTTGTGTTATAGCTTCAAGTGAAAAAGCTATAGCTGAACTTGGATGGAAACCTTATTATACTGATGTAAAAGATATTATAAGAACTGCATGGGAATGGAATTTAAAGGTGAATTAATATGAAACCAAAATTAACTACAAAACTCTATTATCAATATGTTGGGAATGTCCCATGGCTGAAAAATGAAGTGTTGAATGGAAAATATGATGCTTTAAAATATCTATTAGCTGTGGAGGAAAAAAGTAAAAGTAATTTTTTTATAAATATATACAAAGATCCAGATGATGATAATATTAGATATGTTTCTTTCTTCATCACAGATAAATTTCTCAGTGTATTTTCTGTAAAAAAATCTCTTGGAGAATTTGTTATATTTAGCAAAGAAAATTTTGTTAAGCTTTTTAATTTTTTAAAAGAAACTACAGTTGAAAATATAGAAGAATAATATAGAAGTACCTCTGTATCTTTCAAGATACATGAGGTATTTTTTTATAAAATATGTTATCATATTTATAGGAATTATTTATGTAAAAGGAGGAATAACATGAAGATAAAAAAAGTATGGGCAGTATATTTTAGTGCAACTGGAACTACAAAAAAAATAGTTACAAAAATAGCATCCACTATGGCTGAGAAAATGAATGCTGAGTTTAAGATTTTTGATTTTACTCTTTTAAATGCAAGAAAAGACATTCTTTCCTTTGAAAAAGATGATTGTGTAGTTTTAGGAACACCAGTATATGCTGGACGTGTTCCTAACCTCCTTTTAAAATATTTAGCTGCTATTCAGGGAAATGGAGCTCTTGCTGTTCCTATTGTCTTATTTGGAAATAGAAACTATGATGACGCTCTGATTGAACTTAGAGATATTCTGGAAAAAAATAACTTCCATACTGTTGGAGCAGGAGCATTTGTTGGAGAACATTCATTTTCAAATATACTTGCTAAAAACAGACCAGATGAAAAAGATATACTTATAGCTGAAAATTTAGGTGAAAAAGTCTTTGAAAAATTATCAAATTCAGCATTTTATCCTGATTCTCCTATTGAAGTAACTGGGGGTCCTTATCCTTATCGAGGTTATTATCAGCCTCTCGATAAAGAAAATAACCCTATTGATATGAGGAAGGTTAAACCTCTCACAAATAATAACTGCACTGATTGTAAAATATGTGTGTCTGCCTGTCCTTTAGGTTCCATTGAGTACGATGATGTATCTAAGGTTACTGGTATATGTATGAAATGTGGAGCCTGTATAAAGAAATGTCCTGTACATGCAAAATATTATACTGATGAAAGTTTTCTTTTTCATAAACATGATTTAGAAGAAAAATTTACAAGAAGAGCTGAACCTGAAATATTCATATAACAAAAAACCTCTAAACTAAATCAATAGTCTAGAGGTTTTATTTTTTAAAGATTTAAACTTACATATCTTTCTTTAGTTAATTTTAATTTGTCTGCATAAACATATATGATGCTTCTTCCTTTAATAGCATCAATTATCTCATGATTCATATCCACAGGGACTGCAAAACATCCAAAGCTTCTTCCCAGCCTTCCAGATGTTTTTATCATTTCAGGATTAGCATAATCAGCACCATGTACCACTATATTTCTTTTCATAGCGTTATCATTTATTCCTTTTTCTAATCCTGCAAGTCTTAATGAGTATCCATTACTTCCCTTATATGGTGCCTCTGTCATATAAAATCCTAAAGAACTCTTATTAGATTCTGCTACATTGGAAAAATTTTCTGCATATAGATCTCCAGTATTTTTCCCATGAGATACATAGGATTTAAAAAGAATTTCTTTATTTTCTAAATCTAAAACATACATTCTTTCTTCTGTTGAAGGTCGAGAAAAATCCACGATTGTAAGAATGTTTTTCTCTTTCTTATCAATCTTATTAAATCCTTCTACACCCTGTACAAAAACATCATATCTTATAAGTCCGTTTAATTTCATCTCATTATATAGCTCTTTTGCATGAAATTGTGTACAAGCAGTTCCATTTGCAAAAACTGCTACTGATAAAAATAACCCCATGATTAATGCTATCGACTTTTTTCTTAAATCCATCCCCTTTTACTCCTTATTAACTAAATCTTTTCACTAAAAGTTCCGCTATTTTAAAAACTATAAATAAGGCAATAGCACAATATGATATCAATAATAGAGTAGCTCCAAATCTATTGTCATACTCATATTCATCCTCAATTTCCTTATTTGTCTCATCATCTATTTTACTATTCATTAATTCTAATTCTTCCAATTCTATTTTCTCTTTTACACTTAACATTTTTATTCCTCCATTTTTTATAATTGTTATTTAAAAATGAAAGAATATATCAGATTCGCAATACTCTTTCTCGATACCGAGAAAGTATGGTGTATAAAGGTTTCTTATACTGTTTATTCTCAATTTTTTCATGAGTGATTATTTTTTCTTCTTGAATGTTGCTTTCTATTAAGATTTCTGGTAGGAAATCTTTCCATACAGCTACATCTGTGTTATTGTTGTCTGTTAAATTTGCAGAGACATAATTTTGAATTGGTTGTTTTTCATGTAAAAGAATTAGATTTTCTTGTGTGCTTCTCACTATCAAAGGAGGGCTAGTGGTCTTTATATTTAAAGTTGAGGTAAAAAACAAAAAGACAAATGCCATAAAATAATACACAATCCCTGTTTTTATCTTCATTTTAAATACCACCTCCTTTTATGTAAATAGTCTTTGTTAATTTATATTTTACTATTTTATTTAAAGAATTTCCACTTTTTTTTGACAAATTTTAATATATTCTATATTTTTGAAAATTTCACAATATAATATATGAGTATTTTTATAGCTTTAAAGATACAATAAGTCTCAATTTTTATTATTTTTTTTAATAAAAATAGTAACTTTTTTATTATTAAGCATATACAAAAAAGAGAATGACACATAAGCAGAGGTTTTCTCTAAACTTTTAGTCATTCTCTTGTTAATTATCTTATTCCTTTTGAATTTAAAAATTTTATCATAGATTCATTTCTATTATCTTTTGCTATTGATAAAGCACTATCTCCATAGGACATATAATTCGGATTCACTCCCATTTCCAGAAGTTTTTCTATTACAGAAATATAGTTGTGGGATACTGCTCTCAGATAAACTTCTCCTAAGATATTCTCTCCATTTTTATTTTCTGCATTCAAATTATAATTGGTATGGTCTAATAATTTTAATAGAATCTTTTCATCTTGAGCATAGTATATTGGAAAATTTCCTTTTAAATCCTGTTTATTAAAATCTCCTCCACTATTTTTCATAGCATCTATAAGGGAAGTATCCTTCCCAACTGCTGCTCTAAATACTGGTGTCCAGCCACTTTCTTCCACAGCATTTACATCTGCTCCATGCTCAGTGATATATTTACTATAACTTAAAGGTTTGTTTTCTATGAAATAACTTAATAAAGTTTTTTCACTACTATTCTTTTTATTTATATCTGATCCTGCTTTTACCATTTGTTCCAAAGCATTTAGACTCCTTACATAAAATATAGGGGTCTTTCCCTCTTCAAAAGTTTCTTCTAAATCTACCCCTCTTACAAGGAGCATATCTAAAACCTTTTGACTGTCATTTTCCAATGCCACTATTAAAAGACTTTTTCCATCCTTATTTTTGTATGCAACTG
Organism: Fusobacterium ulcerans; assembly: GCF_003019675.1. NCBI lineage: Bacteria > Fusobacteriati > Fusobacteriota > Fusobacteriia > Fusobacteriales > Fusobacteriaceae > Fusobacterium > Fusobacterium ulcerans. Next base: position 345,270 of record NZ_CP028105.1, read on the forward strand.
GAAAATCTGATGCAAAAAAATTATTTAAAAGCATTGTATTATCAGTTTCCACAGCATTCAGCACCTCTTCTGATGTAGGTACATGAATATTTTTGTTTCCAAAACTGCTGCAACTAATAATTGTGATAGATATTATGAAAAGTGTCAGTAGTTTTTTCATATTTTACCTCTCTTAATTAATCTTCGTTTCTCTTCTCAAATTTTCTTCTTTCTCCCTCTTTAAGGACTTTCTTTCTCAATCTGATATTTGTTGGAGTTACTTCAACTAATTCATCTTCTGCTATATAATCAAGAGCCTGCTCTAAACTGAATCTTCTAGGAGTAGCTAATTTAACTGCATCATCAGTTCCTGCCGCTCTCATATTAGTAAGTTTTTTAGTTTTGCAAACATTTACTACAAGATCGTTTTCTCTGTTATGTTCTCCAACTATCATTCCTTCATACACAGGAACACCTGGATCAAGGAAAAGTATTCCTCTGTCTTGAATATTATTAAGAGCATATGGAACTGTTACTCCTGGCTCAGTTGCTATAAGAACACCTTTAGTTCTCATAGGGATTTCTCCTTTATGAGGTTCGAAGCTAAAGAATGAATGATTGATTATTCCAGTTCCTTTAGTATCTGTAAGGAATTCATTTCTAAATCCTATAAGTCCTCTTGCTGGTACTTTAAACTCTAAACGAGTATACCCATCAGCACCAGGAACCATAGATACCATTTCCCCTTTTCTGCTTCCTATTTTTTCTATAACTACACCTGTATAACATTCATCAACATCAATAAGAGCCATTTCAATAGGTTCCATTTTTTGTCCATTTTCTTCTTTCATAAGAACTCTTGGCTTTGAAACCTGTATTTCAAATCCTTCTCTTCTCATATTTTCAAGAAGTATAGAAAGTTGAAGTTCTCCTCTTCCTTTTACAACGAAAGCATCTGGAGCGTCAGTTGCTTCTACTCTCATACTTACATTTGTTTGAAGTTCTTTTTGCAGTCTTTCCCATATATGTCTAGAAGTTACAAATTTTCCTTCTTTTCCAGCAAACGGCGAATCATTTACCATGAATGTCATTGCAAGAGTTGGCTCATCTATATCGATAAGTGGTAAAGCTACTGGATCATTTACATCAGCAAATGTTTCTCCAATATCGATATTATCTATACCAGCTATACAAACTATATCTCCAGCTTGGGCTTCTTGAACCTCAGTTCTTTTCAATCCTTCATATCCATAAAGAACTGAAATTTTACCCTTAACCATTTTTCCATCTCTTTTTATTAACATAACTTCCTGATTTCTTCTTACAATTCCGTTATGTATTCTTCCTACAGCTAATTTTCCAACATAGTTGTCGTAAGCTATATTAGTAATAAGGAACTGCATTGGTTTTTCAGGATCTCCCTCTGGATCATCAACGTGATCAAGAATAGTTTCAAATAATGGAGTCATATCATCACTTACATCAGTAAGTTCTTTTTTAGCAAATCCACCTTTTCCAGAAGCATATACTACTGGGAAATCTAATTGAAGATCATTTGCATTTAATTCTATGAAAAGATCGTAAACCATGTACAATACCTCTTCTGGTCTTGCATTTGGTTTATCTACTTTATTAACTACAACTATTGGTCTATGTCCTTGCTCCAATGCTTTTTTCAAAACATATTTAGTCTGAGGCATAGGTCCTTCAAAAGCGTCAACTAATAGTACAACTGATTCAACCATTTTCATGATTCTTTGTACCTCTCCTCCAAAGTCAGCATGGCCTGGAGTATCAACTATATTAATTTTATAGTCCTTATACTGTACAGATGCATTTTTAGAGAAAATAGTTATTCCTCTTTCTTTTTCAATGTCATTTGAGTCCATTACTCTTTCTTCTACTTTTTCAAGTTCGTGGCTCCCAAATACTCCTGCCTGTCTTAAAAGACAGTCTACTAGTGTTGTTTTTCCGTGGTCAACATGGGCAATTATTGCTATGTTTTTGATTTTCATTCTTCAACCTTCCTTACGGGAATTAAAAATATTTATATCCCTTTAATAAATTATTACTTACATTACATAATCCTAAAAATTTTCCAGCATCATCATATATCCTATATCTACCATCAGCAGCTGTGAATCTTACTGTATTACCATTGAGGAAAAGAACCATATTCTTTTCTCCTTCCAATGTTATTTTAGGATATTTAAAGAAATCTTCTACACTGCATAAAAAATCTAGCTTTTCTTCAAGAGACATAGCTTCTATCTCTTCCAGTGTATAAGAATTTTTGATACTTGAACTTCCCACTTTTTCTCTCACTAAAGATGTCATTGTAGCAAGAGTTCCTAAAGCTTTTCCTATATCATCTATCAATGAACGGATATATGTTCCTTTTGAAACATCACATCTGATTTTTCCTTTTACTCCATCAAATTCTATGATATCTATAGACTTTATCTCTATTAATCTGGCTTTTCTTTCAATTTCTATTCCCTGTCTTGCCAATTCATAAAGTTTTTTTCCATCTACCTTTAAAGCTGAATACATAGGTGGTATCTGTTCTATTTCTCCAATGAAATTTTTCAATACCTCTTGAAGTTTATCCAAAGTAATATCATTGACTTCTCTTTTTTCTATTACCTGCCCCTCTGTATCATAGGTATCTGTTCTATATCCAAGTTCAAATCCTGCTGTATAAGTCTTTTCATATCCCTCTATATCCTGAACCATTTTTGTTGCTTTGCCTATACATACGACTAAAACACCTTGGGCTAAAGGATCTAAAGTTCCTGTATGACCTATTTTTCTTTCATGCAGAATTCTTCTCAATTTTCTTACGACATCAAAAGAAGTTATTCCGCTAGGTTTATTCACATTAATTATACCTTCCAAAATATCAACTCCTACACAGAACTATCCTTTATTATAACATATCTTATTCAATATTCAAACACTTTTATTAATTTTTCTATTTATGGCTTTTTCACTTCCTCAGTTTTCTTTACCTCAGTTGCTTTTTTAGTTGCCTCTTTTTCTTTTACAGGCTCTGCTTTTTTATCTGAAGGTGGATTTTTTTCTATTCTGTATCTATTTGTAGGACTCCATAAAATATATTCATTTATTCCTAAATCTTTTAGAGCTTTTACCTGTAATTCTATTTGCTCAGGTCCATAAGTTATATATCCCTTTACCCATCTAGCAGTAAAAGCCTGTATCCATGGTCTAATCATAGCTGGTGTATCTATATTGGCATTTCTGTTCATTGAATCCTGAGTTGAACGATATACAGTTTTATATGGTTCAGCATCTGGAACAGGAAGTCCATAAACTCCTTTTCCATAGTGGCTTGGATATATCATTGGACAGATATAATCAACCACATTACTTACAGACTCCCAGTGCTGTCCAAGAGCCATATCATCTGGAAGGCTTCCCACCTGACCATATACATCAGCTGCAATATATACTCCTAAAGGTTCTAATTCTTTTCTTGCATACTGAAGATATTTTTGTATAGTTTCAGGTTTTGATTCTTTGTTAGGATTTCTGTAATCAAGGTCTTTGTCAAGCTTTCCACCATTGGAAGCTGGAAATCTTACATAATCAAACTGTATTTCATCGAATCCTGCAAGAGCAGCTTCTTTAGCTACTGCTATATTGTATTCCCATAGATATCTGTCATGAGGAGATACCCATATAACTCCGTCGCTATTTGTAAAAGGTTTCCCAGTAGATTTAGTAATAATAGCTTTATCTGGATTAGCTTTTGCATAAGTAGGATCCTTAAAAGATACTACTCTTGCTATAGTATAAATATTATTATCTTTCATTTTTTTCATAAATTTATCAATATCTTTTATTGGAGATCTTCTGTTAGCATTTGGATTATATTTTTCTCCTGCTTTCATTTTAAATAAAAGTGTTCCATCATCCTCTTTTACATCTATTACAAAAGCATTAATCTTAGTTCTCTTAGATAGAGCTATAAGATCATCTACTCTTTTTGTCAATGAAGCTGAACTGCTTGTTACATATATTCCCCTTACTTCTCTTCTTTTATTCTCAGGATAATTTTTTTTCTCTATTGGAGAAAAATCAAGATTCTTCCATTCCTTAGGAAGAGTCGCCCCAAGACTGTCTACCAACTGCTTGCTTTTTATCCAACCAGTTCTCTTCTCTCTATTTTTTTGATATGATATTTTTTCCCAATTTTCAACAGTAGTAGTTTTTTGAACCTCTGTTTTCCCATCTGGTTTTTTTACAGTTTTTTCTTTTACTATTTCAACTTTTTTCTCCTCAATAACTTCTAATCTTGTTCCTATTTTTAAATTATCTTCTGCTTTAGGCGTTATTTTGGCTTCTTTAAAAACTCTTATATTCCCCTTGGCATATTTATATTTGTCATTTATTATTTCAGAAGTTTTTTCTTGAACATCATCATCTTTTACTGTTGATGTTTCTTCTATTTTTTCTGTTTCTTCTGTTGTTTTTTTATCATCTTCCAGTTTTTGCTCTAATACTGCTTTTTCTTCTGGCAATGATTGCTCTCCCAAAGACATACCTTTAGTAATGTCCACTGTTGCAACCAGAAATACTATATAACAAAATATTGAAAATAGTACCTTTCTGATAAACCATACCTGTTGCTTCGTTCTCTTATGTTTCACTTAAATCCCTCCAAATATTTCACGTAATCGCTCTTATTATTTTATACCATTTAGGAAAATTTATCTATATTGAAATTTTATTCATTCTATTTTGTGAATTGAAATATTGCTTTTTTAGTGCTATGATTGTATATACTTTAAATAAAGATGGTGAATTTTAATGAAAAAAGAAATTTTAATAAAAGAACTTTGTGATCTTAAATCTACTAACAATTTTAGAAAATTAAAGGAATGTGATAATTCCCTTATAAACCTTTCATCTAATGATTATTTAGGAATTGCAAATGATAAAGATCTATTAAATGAATTTTACTCTAAATACACCCCAAAACTTTCTTCAAGTTCTTCCAGACTAATAGATGGTTCATATTCTGAGGTTATGCAGTTGGAAAAAGAGCTTGAAAATATTTATAAAAATTCAGCTATATTATTTAATTCTGGGTTTGATGCTAATTCCTCTATAATAGAAACTTTTTATAATAAAAAATCATTAATACTCACTGACAGATTAAATCATGCCAGTATTTATGATGGTATTCTTAATAGTGAAGCTGTTTTTATGAGATATAAACACTTGGATATGGAAAATCTTGAAAAACTTCTTATAAAATACAGAGACAGCTATGATGATATTCTTGTAGTGTCAGAAACAGTCTACAGTATGGATGGAGATATGGCTGATCTTGAAAAACTTATTCAATTAAAAAAAATATATAACTTTGATCTTATGATAGATGAAGCTCACTCTTATGGAGTTTATGGTTATGGAATAGCTAAAGAACTTGATATTGTTAATGAGATTGACTTCCTTGTGATTCCCTTAGGAAAAGGTGGAGGCTCTGTAGGAGCATATGTTATCTGCTCTCAATTATCAAAAGATTACATAATTAATAAAAGTAGAAAATTTATATACAGCACTGCTCTTCCACCTGTTAATCATATGTGGAATCTTTTTATATTGAAAAAAATTCCAGACTTTAAAGATAAAATGAAAAAACTTCAGGAAATAAAAGAATATACTTTCGCTCTTTTGAAAGAAAATCATATAGAAACTATATCTTCAACTCATATAATCAGTATAATAATAGGGGACAACTCAAAAATTATAAAAATATCTGACAATATGAGAAAAAAAGGATTTCTGCTTTATGGAGTGAAAGAACCCACAGTTCCCAAAGGAACAGCCAGATTTAGAATAGGCTTGAATCCTTCTCTTTCAAAAGAAGATATCTCAAGATTTGTAAAGGAGTTAAAATATGAAATTGATACTATTTTTTAACGGTTGGGGAATGGATGAAAATATTATTTCTCACATAGAAGTTCCTGCTGAATATATTTTAAAAGTATTAAATTTTCCATATAACCTTGATGATAATATTTTTCAGCAATATGATCAAGTTATTCCTATTGGTTGGTCTTTTGGAAGTTATTATCTTGCTAAATATCTAACAGAAAAAAATATAAAGTGTAAAAAAATAATCTCATTAAATGGTTCTCCAGAAATGATTGGAAAAAATGGAATTTCTCAAGGAGTGTTTGATCTTACTCTTAATACTCTTACTCCTGATACTTTGCAGAAGTTCTATGGAAATATGGGTATTGACAGTACCTTTTCTCCAGCAGAAAAAGTTTTTCAGGATATAAAAGATGAATTGCAATATTTTAAAGATAATTATGTCCCACAAAAAAATGTATTTACTCATGCTTTTATTGGAGAAAAGGATAAAATAATTCCTGCCTCAAGACAAAAAAAATATTTTGAAGCTAATGGAACTATCATTACTGAAATACCTTGTGGACATTATCCATTTTCTATAATAAAAAACTGGGATATTTTGATTGGAGAATAACATGACTTTTGACAAAAATTTTAGTACTTATGATAAAAATGCAATAGTTCAAAAAAAAGCAGCTGCTAATTTAGCTGAATATATAAAAAATGATATTTCTCTATCTAAAAATATGAACAAAGTCATTGAACTGGGGTGTGGAACTGGAATATTTACAAGGGAATTTCTTTCTAGGAATACCCCTGCTTCTCTCATTCTTAATGATTTTTTTGATGTAAGGGAATATCTATCAAACTTAGATTATGACGATTTTATCCAAGGGGATATTGAAAATATTCCTATTCCAAAAGCTGATATCATAATTTCAAGTTCAGCTTTTCAGTGGGTAACTTCTTTCAAAAAATTGATAGATAATATTTCCAGCTCAAGTAATAATTTGGCTTTTTCTATTTACACAAAAGGAAATTTAAAAGAGATAAATGATCACTTTAATATCTCATTAAATTATTTAGAAAACAGTGAAATTAATAAGATATTAAAAGAAAAATTCAAAAATATAAACTTCAAGAAAGAAACGATAATTCTTAAATTCAACAGTCCTTTAGAAGCATTAAGACATTTGAAAAATACTGGTGTTACAGGATTTCAAAAGACAAGTATAAGCAAAATACGCTCTTTTACTTCCTGCACTCTGACTTATGAAATAAGTTATTTTATCTGCAAAGCTTAGCTGTTTAAAAAGTCTGCTGGCTATTTATAGTAGTCTTATATATTTTTAGAATAATGTATATACAGGGAGAGATACAAATGAATCTAAAACTAATAAAAATGAATGAAATATATAAAGAGCAGCTAAACAATATGATGGAAGAATGGTATGCTGCTGGAGAAAAAATTGTTCCATATGCAATTGTCAAAACAGATTATCATGATTTTACAAATTATGTAATTAATTTAGAATCACCAATTGGGATTGCTGGATTTGTTCCAACTTCCACTTTCTTTTGTTTAGATATTGACAGAAATATACTCGTTGGAGCAATAAATATCAGACACTGCTTAAATCAAAATCTTTTGCTCAATGGAGGACATATTGGAGATGGAGTTCGCCCCTCAGAAAGAAGAAAAGGAATAGCTACAAAAATGATCAGTTTGGCACTTGAAGAATGCAAAAAACTTGGAATACATAAAGTATTGATGGTTTGTGATAAAAAAAATATAGGTTCAGCCAAAAGTATTATTAATAATGGTGGAGTTTTAGAAAACGAGATCATTGTTAATGGAATTGTTGAACAACGTTACTGGATAGAAAATTAAATAAGAAAATATTTTAATTCTTAAAAATACATAGTATACTATTTTTAAGAATATTCTTATCTCGGGAGGTATTTTATGAATTGTTTAGATCTTATCATGAAAAGAAAATCAGTAAGAGTGTATGAGGAAAAAGAAATTCCGATAGAAGTAAAAGATAAAATATTAGCAGCAACTTTTCAAGCTCCCACTGCTGGTAATATGATGATGTATTCTATTATTGAAATAGATGATCAGTCTATTAAAGATAAGCTTGTGAAAACTTGCGACAATCAAGGAATGATTGGAAAAGCTCCTCTTCTCCTTTTATTTCTAGCTGATTTTCAAAGATGGATGGATTACATAGAAGCCTCTGGAGTAAAAGATTTTAATAAAGAAAATAACTTTGAAGAATATATTCCAAAGGAAGGGGATATGTTCCTTGCCATCAATGATGCTCTGATAGCTGCTCAAACCGCTGTCCTTGCTACTGAAGATCTTGGACTTGGAAGCTGCTATATTGGTGATATCATGGAAAATTTTGAAATACACAAAGAACTTTTTAATCTTCCTAAATATACTCTGCCTATTACTATGTTGTGTATTGGGTATCCTACTGAGCAACAGAAGAACAGAACAATGAGAAGAAGATATTTTTCTAAAGATATGATTGTTCATAAAAATAGTTACAGAAAACCTTCTGTGGAAGAATTCAAAGCTATGGATAAGAAAATAGTTGAAAAAGACTCTCCTGTGTTCCTTCCAGGATGCCACAATCAAGCTATCCATATGTATAAAAGAAAAATAACTTCTGATTTTATGTCTGAAATGAATCGTTCAGTTAAAGCAATGATAGATTCTTGGATGGAAGATTAAAATTTAACTTTATTATATTAAAAAAGTATTCAAAATATCTGTAAAATATAGTATAATTTTAAGGTATTAAAACTTTAACAAGGGGGAAAATCTATGAAAAAAATTATTATTGCTGCTGCACTTATCATCAGCTGTGCAAGTTTTGCAGAAACACCTAAAAAGGAAAAACCAGTTCTTGAGTGGAGTGTACAGCCTCAATTAGGTATCATCAAAGGGGATTACTACAAAAATGAAAAAAGATTCCGTCAAGGACATCTTGGAACTTTAGAAGTTGTAAAAAAAGATGGAAAAATTGTTTTAGTTGAATTTAACGAAATGACTAGACCTAACTACTACAACCGTTACTTCCAAAACGTTTCAAAGCGTATGTCTTCTTACAACTTCAAAATGGGAGAAGCTAAAGGAGCTGCTTGGATTCAGGGAGTTTTAAAAGCTGAAAAACAAATGATGGATGAACAAAGATTAACTGGAGATTTTGATACAGTAGCAGGAGCTTCTAACAGTATTCAGCAATCTATGGTTCCATTAGCTGCTGAACTTGCTCCAGCAACTGAAAAACCTTCTAAAGCTAAATTCTACAGTATAGCTGAAGATCTTGGAAAAGGAATTACTGGAAGATTAAAAGTTGTTGTTGAAGATGGAAAAATCATTTCTTGCAGATATGATGAAATCTTTGCAGATTCTCCTGAAGATATCAAACTTCCTAGACAAAAACAATACTACAGACAATCAAAATATGAAAGTGTAGATTTCGATGAAGATTCTCGTATTGGATTCAATATTCAAATGGATGAACTTAATGATAAAGTTGTAGCTACTCAAAATATGCTTGATCTTACAGGGCTTCCTGCAACTGAAGAAACTGGAGATTATAAAAAATCAGGATTCACTATCCGTAATACTGCATGGGACAACTATTTAAAACTTGCAGAGAAACTTCAAACTGAAATGAAAAAGGATAAAGTTATCAAATAATAAAAATAATTTTTCAAAAAATCTTTTTTAAAAAAAGATTGACTTCAAAAATATGTTGTGATATTATTAGCTTATTAAAAAATAAAAAAGGAGGGTCATCATGTTAAAGGCATTAAAATTGAGGAACAGGAAATATACTACAAATGCATATTCTATCTTTTTTAATGAATCTGATAACATTATGGCTTATTCTAAAAAAGATGTTTTTTTGAGGCATAGGTAATAGTTTATTTCCTGAAAATATTTTGAAGATTAATAAAATTCAATTTATACTAAAGGTATGAGCTATATTTCTATTCAAAGAAGCATCAGCCATATCACTGTGTATTTTATATTTTAAAATATCAACAGATCAGCATTAAAAAATTTGCTGGTCTGTTTTTTTTATACCCAAATATAACCAAAACATTTATTATAAATATATTAAAAAATTAAAGGGAGGAAAAAATTATGAAAAAATTATTTTGTGCAGTTATGTTATTATTTATGGGGATTGTTGGAAGTGTAAGCTTTGCTAAAGAAAACAAAGTTCTTTATGTTGGGACTAATGCTGAATTTCAGCCATTTGAATATCTTGAAGATGGAAAAATAGTTGGATTTGATGTGGAGCTTATGGAGGAAATTGCCAAGCTACTGGGAAAAGAGATCGAATGGAAAAATATAGCTTTTGATGGACTACTTCCAGCTCTGCAAGCTAAAAAACTAGATGTGATTATAGCTGGAATGACAGCTACAGAGGAGAGAAAAAAATTCGTCAACTTCTCAGAAACTTATTATACATCTAATCAAATGATTCTGATAAACAAAGAAAATCCAGTAGTTGAATCTTTTGATAAACTTGCTGGTCACAATGTTGGAGTTATTCTCGGATATACAGGGGACATTGCTGTAAGTGCAATAGATGGAGTTAAAGTTCAGAGATACAATGGAGCAGCAGAAGCTATAATGGCTCTTAAAGCTAAAAAAGTAGATGCAGTAGTTTTAGACTCTGAACCAGCTAAAAACTATGCTAAACAAAATAAGGAACTTGGACTTATCAACACTGATGTATCTAAAGAAGAATATGCAATAGCTGTTGGAAAAGACAACAAAGCTCTTGCTGATAATATAGACAAGGCTCTAAAGACACTTAATGAAAACGGAACTTATGATAAACTTATTCAAAAATATTTTGGAGATAAATAAAATTTGAATATAACTAAAAGATTATAAATAGATTATTTTAAAACTTAAGGGAGGAATAAAAATGAAAGAGAAAGTTGTTTTAGCATATTCAGGGGGATTAGATACTTCAGTTATCATTCCATGGTTAAAGGAAAATTATGATTTTGATGTTATAGCTGTGGCAGTAGATGTTGGACAAAAAGATGATTTTGCAGCTGTTGAGAAAAAAGCTTTACAGATAGGGGCTTCAAAATTCTATGCTGCTGATAAAAAAGAGGAATTAGTTAATGATTTCATAATTCCTATGCTTAAATCAGGAGCTAAATATGAAGGAACATATCTATTGGGAACATCTATAGCCAGACCTGTAATAGCTAAAGCTCTTGTTGAAATTGCTCAACAGGAAGGTGCTTCTTACATAGTTCATGGAGCTACTGGAAAAGGTAACGACCAAGTAAGATTTGAATTAGGTATCAAAGCTCTTGCACCTAATATGAAAGTTATTGCCCCTTGGCGTATCTGGGATATCAAATCTCGTAAACAGGAAATTGAATATTTGAAATCTCATGGAATAGAACTTCCATTTAAAGAAAATACTTCTTACAGTAGAGATGAAAACCTATTTCATATAAGCCATGAAGGACTCGAACTTGAAAGTCCTCATAATGCCCCTGACTACAATCATGTATTGCAGTGGGTGCTTCCTCTGGAGAAAACAAGTGATACTCCTGAGTGCATATCTATAGATTTTGAAAAGGGGGTTCCTGTAAAACTTAATGGAAAATCTATGTCAGCTCTTGATATTATCAACTCTTTAAACGAAATAGGAGCAAAGCATGGAGTGGGAGTTATAGATCTTGTTGAAAACCGTCTGGTTGGAATGAAATCTCGTGGAGTATATGAAACTCCTGGTGGAACTATACTTTTTTTTGCACATGAAGAACTTGAAAGATTATGTATGGACAGAGAATCTCTTCAGGCAAAAATGAAACTTTCTAATGATATGGCTAAATTGATATACAATGGTCAGTGGTTTACTAGATATAGAAAGGCTCTATCAGCTTTTGTAGAAGTAACTCAGGAATTTATAACTGGAACTGTAAATCTTAAACTTTACAAAGGAAATATTCTGTTAAATGGTATGGATTCTAAATATTCTCTATACTCTGAAGAATTCTCTACATTTGATGAGGATACTGTATATAATCAAAAAGATGCTGAAGGATTTATCAATCTTTTTGGACTTCCTATTAAAATAGAGGCTCTTTTAAGAAATAAATAATCTACAAAAAAAGAGGATGATTATTAAAATATAATTTTAATAATCATTCTCTTTATTCCATTCTATCCAATTTATATTTTCTAATTTTTCAAATTCTTCTATAGGCATAGGTTTATAGAATACATATCCCTGTATTCTGTCACACCCAGCTTCTCTTAAAAAGTTTACCTGCTCCTGTTCTTCTATCCCTTCAGCTACAGTTTTCATATTAAGATTCTTTGCTAATTGTATTATTCCTTTTATAATTATTTTTTCTCTTTCTTTATCCTCGCTGTCATTAAAAAATACAGAGTCCATTTTAAGAATGTCCACTTTCATATCTTTTAAAGCATTCAAAGATGAGTATCCATTTCCAAAATCATCTATTGCACAAAGAAATCCATTTTGATGAAGGTCTTTTATTATCTCTTTTACTCTTTTTATATCATTAAATATAGCAGATTCTGTAAATTCTATTATCAAAATCTCATCTGGAATATTATATTTTCTCTTTATTTTACTGTATACTGGTATAAAGTCCAAACTGTAAAACTGCATTTTAGATACATTTATAGAAATAGGAACTAGTCTTTTAAATTCATCCATCTGCTTTCTTATCCACTGGCAAGTTTTTTCAAAAACATACTGATCTAAAACGCTTATTAATAAATTCTTTTCAAGTACTGGAATAAATAGTCCTGGAGGCACTAGATTTCCTAATTCGTTTCTCCATCTTACTAAGGCCTCTGCATTTTCTATCTTATTCCCTTTTAATTCTATTTTAGGCTGAAAATAAATTATAAACTCTTCATTTGCAATAGCTTTATGAATATTATCCCTTATATAATTTTCTTCCCACATTTTATCTCTTATGCTTTTATTGTAAAAAGCAAAATTGATTACCTGTCCTTTTATTGTTTTCTGAGCAAAGTTAGCTCTATCTATTAGTTCAGTTACTTCTATTTTTTCATTTATATCCTCAAGACAGCATATTCCATAATATATAAAAGCATTGTAACGTTCATTACTTCTTTTTACAACCTCTTTTAATTTTTCATCAACATTTTTTTGGCGTTCTATAAGCTCAGATTTATCTTTATACTTTCTCATTGCAACAAATCTATCAGCAGTAACACGTCCATACGCTTCTTTATCTCCGATATCTTCCTTTAAAAATTTATTATATTCTTTCAATATGTAATCTCCAAATTTATATCCCAATACATCATTGCAGTATTTAAAATTTTCAAAATCCAAATAAAAAATGGCGAATTTAGTTTCTGGATTTTCTTTTATTAACCTCTCTGCATCTAGCTTAAATTTTTTTAAATTCCCATCTCCTGTCAATTCATCTTTATATATCATATCTTTTAACTTTTCATTCATTTTTTCTAGGGAGCTTTGATTTTTAGACTGCATTATAAAAACAACCAGCCATGTGATCAATGAAGATACTGATAAGAATATAATCAAGAGAGTTAAATTTGTTGCTTGCTTTCTTGCATACTTTTCCCCTGCAAAAACAGTATTGTTAGCCATCTCAAAAAAATCTTCACTTTCTTTTAAAAGAACTGCTGAATCTTTTCCATTTCTCACATCAAAAATTTCCTGTTTAATCTCTTTCCATTTAGCGTCCAGTTCTTTTAGATCTTCTATATAAATACTGTCTTTTTCTACATAAGGAAGTTTGTATTTTCCTTTGCCTGTTGAAAGGTCATATAAAATATCATCAAGGTATTGAAGTAATTCATCACTTCCCTTATGAGTTATTTCTAATTTAAATGCTCTTTGAGATGCTCCTCTTACTATTCCAAGATAGTTAATCCAGTGTCCATATTTTTGGATTTGAATTATGGAATTTATCGACACTAAGCATGCTGCACATAATAAAATGAAAAATATAGATTTCGTAAATTTTTTATTTTTCGCCATTTTTGCTCCCTAATTACTAATAGTTTTATATTTTTTAGCTTGAGAATTTTATTGAAGAAGTTTTAGATTTTAGAATGTCAAGATGAGTATTTTTATTTCGTATTTATTTTTCAAAAACTTGTCTTTAAACTTGAAAATTATACATGTTATTATAATAATACTATTTTAAATTAAATTTTTCAATGCTTTTTTTAGTTTTTAACAAAATAATTTAAAGATAAAAAGAGAAGACAGTTTACAATTTGCATTTTATCTGTCTTCATTTTCTTAATTTTTTATGTTTTATTTGATGAATCTTCCTAATTTAATAGGATAAAATAGATATTCTACCCCTCTAATGGAAAAAATATTTCAATGACTTTACTATTCTTTCTCTTATACATGAAAATATATCTATTTGCGCTTCGCAATATTTGATATTATAATTTCATCAGATAATTCATCTTCTTCATTTTCAGAAAAGAAAAAACTTAAATTTGAATCGTCTTTATAAAGTTCATATAATTTTGGACGTAACACATTTGCTTTATTACTATTTTCAATACTTCTTTTATTTAAATTTCCATTTTCATTTATTCCATTTCGCCTTACATCAAAGCAATAAATAGCATTGATATTATTTCCTTCTGCTCGACTACCTAAAATTCTTCTTTCAACTTGATCATTCTTATGTATGATTTTTTCCTTCGGAATAATTTGAGTAAAATATGTAGCAAAATTCAAAAATAAATTACGTCCTCCATTTTTATTTTCTATATTAAAAAATTCTATAAATCTATTTGCATTCTCAAAATGAACTTCATAAAAATCGATATATGCATTTATTGAGTTATTAATATTTTCACGCTCAATGAATTCAAGTTTTGCTTTTGCATATTCATTTGGTTTTTTTTCTTTCTCTTTATATCGCTTAAGAATGGCAATTACATCAATATCATTATATTTAAATGAAAAAGAGTCAATTACCCATTCTTTTTTCTCCATATCATTAAGCAATAATTTTAAATTTTCATATCTTAATTTAGCCAATTTTATCCTCCTATCATAAAAGATTTTCCAATACAAAGTCTCTTTTAAAAACTAACACCATTTTCTAAAAAATTCATATAAACATTCTACTTTTTCTATTTCTATTCTTTTTTGCTAATTCCATTAACAATAATAATTAATTTTTCATCAGTATTATTTATAACACTATCATTTATTTTATTGTCTATATTAATAGTATATAAAAGATATCTACCTTCATTTTCTTAGTTTTTTATATTTTATTTAGTGAATCTTCCCACTACTTCAGTGTGGGCTATATAATGTCCAAACTATATTTTATCGTTATTTATTTGTTTTTATAGAATTTTAATCAACAGCATATTTATATAAATATTTTTTATTCTTATTTCATTCATTAAATAATAGAAGCCTATCTAATCCAATACCACTAATTAAACATCTTTCTTTTTTATTACCAAGTATCTGAGAAATCCAATCAACAAATCCACCATCACCAATTTCAATTTGACCGTCTTTTGTTTCTAGCATTATCTTAAAGTTGATACCCTGATAATACTTATTATCCACATCTTCAAAGTCAAATGAGAGTGAAGTTTCAGGGAATATAGTTTCTATAGTCTCAATCATTTTACCAAAAAAACCATCAATATCTTTGTAGCCTCCCCTTTTCCGTAAAATAATTGATACCTTTGCTCCAAATTGTGTTTGAAGTATTTCTTTATAAAAAGTTAAGTGTTTTTCTAATAGCTTTTTTTCACTAGTATAAGAACCATTATCCTTACATGATGATACCATACAATATATTCCAAAGTGAGAAAAAAAAATTACAACACAATACATTTTCTCCAGGTGAAATTATACTTTATGCAGAAACTGAAAATGATTATGTTCATTTCTTGATTGATGGTATGGCAGAAGCTTATATTCCAAATTCACAAGGGGGGTTTTCAACTGTTCATATTTATAAACCAGGTAGTTTTTTTGGTGAAGCAGAACAGTTCTATACAGGAAGAAAGCTCTGCTATGACTCCATGTATAGTAGATAAACTCCATAGAAACGATTTTTTTGATTGGATGAAAAAGGATTTTGAAGTAACCAAACTAATTATCAAAGAGATTGTTCATAAGTTGATTTTGAATAGTGAGTATATCGAGGAGATATCACAATTGACGGTTAAAGAACGTTTTTTACGCTGTATTGCTACTCATTATCAACTTAACAACATAAAATCTCTAACAAAAGAAGAAGTGGCAAAAGAAACTAAATCCCCTGTGCGAAGTATCAATCGTGCTATTGCAGCATGTACAAAAGAAGGTATACTATGTTATAAAAATAGGCAAATTCATATTTTAGATAAAGAAAAGCTACAAACATATTTAAGGTAAGTAAAAAAGAGGTTGGTGTAAACCTCTTTTTTACTTGTCGTTTTTACAAACAGACTTTTTCTATTTTCCTACTTAATTGTATTACTTTTTTAAAGGAAAGCCAAATAATTTTTTATTGAAGGAAAGATAGGTGTAATATCTCTCCTAGGCAAAAACTACCAGTATTCTATTTTTATTGTTTCAAACACTTATTTTACTTGATAAATCTTCCCACTACTTCAGTGTGGGCTGTACCTGGAAACATGTCTACAGGCTGTACTTTTTCAAGAGTATACCCTTGTCTGCTTAGTATCTCAGCATCTCTGGCAAAAGTAGATGGATTACAAGAAATATATACTATCTCTTTTATATTGCTCTCTGCCACTTTCAGCAAACTGCTTTCATCTATTCCTTTTCTTGGAGGGTCAAAGATAATTGCATCTACCTTTTCTCCTTTTTTTATAAGCTCAGGAAGTCTGTCTTCTACAGCTCCATTTATAAATTCTATATTCTCAATTTTATTTTCTTTAGCTGTTTTTATTCCATCATTAGTTGCCGACTGAACTAATTCTATTGCAAATACCTTTTTAGCTTTCTTAGAAAGTATCATTGCAAGAGTACCAGTTCCTGAATAAGCGTCTACAACATTTTTATTTTCAAGATCTTCAAAATAGTTTACAGCTGTATTGTACAGTTTTTTAGTTTGAGGAAGATTTATCTGGAAAAAAGAAAGAGGTGAAATATTGAAATTTATTCCATCTATTTCTTCAGTTATAGTTTTTTCTCCCCATATAAATATATTCTTATCTCCCAAAGCAACATTAGTTCTCTTCGGATTTAAAGATATGTAAATAGATTTTATCTCTTCTACTTTATTTTTAAGTTCCATAAGAATATCTTTATATCTCTTTTCAACTTTTACTGCATTTATGATAAGTACCAGCATAGCTTCATTCTTAGAATTTGTTCTTACCATTACATTTCTCAGTATTCCCTTATGCTCATTCTCATCATATACAGAAACTTTTTCTCTGTTCAGTATACTCTTCAGTTCTTTTATTATTTTATTTCCAAGTCTAGAATTCAATATATTTTCTTCTACTTCAAAAACATCATGTGACTTTCTTTTAAAAAATCCGCTTATAATTTCTCCCTTTGATTTTCTGAAAGGTTCTATTATCTTATTTCTGTAATGATATGGATCTTCGCTTCCAATAACATCTTCTACAGATACATTCTCTATTTTACCAATCTTTTTAATAACATCTTCTACCATAAGTTTTTTATATTTTAATTGAGCATCATATTTAAGCATTCCAAAATCACAGCCTTGAAAATCTTCAAAAGATATTTTAGCTGTGTCTTCTATTCTCTCTTCTCCTGCTGTAATTATCTCTTCAATCAATCCTCTGGCATAAGTCTTTTTAACAGAAATTATTTTTACTTTTAATATATCTCCAGGAACAGACATAGGGACAAATACTGCAAAATCATTATAGTATCCTAGCCCTTCTCCTCCATTTACTATCTTATCTATTTTGAGTTCAATTATCTCAAACTTTTTTACCATTTTTCCTCCAAAACAACATTATTCCTCAATCTGGAAAAATTTTATGCTGTTAGATATTTCCATCTTATTCTTATTTCTCATTTCTTTTCCTATTTTTTCCAAATCCACTTTAGAATCATATTCTATAATTTTCTTATCCAGATCTTTCTCTACTGTTTCCAATGTTTTTCTATCAGCGTTTATGGCTATCTCCAGCTTTGATATTTTTATTAAAAACATTCCATGTATAAGCCATACTACAACTATAGTAATAAGTACACTAAAAAAAGTCTTTCTCACTTTTATCCTATCCTTTCAACTACTCTCAATTTTGAAGAGTGAGCTCTATTATTGAATTCTACTTCATTTCCCTCTGGAATTATAGGCTTCTTAGTTATCAGTTTCACTTTAGCTTTTCCTCCACATACGCATATAGGAAGTCCTGGTGGACATTTGCATGCAGTTGCTAAATCTTTAAATTTAGTTTTTACCAGTCTGTCTTCAAGAGAATGGAAAGTTATTATTCCCAATCTTCCTCCTACCTTCAATGAATCTACAGCTTTATCTATAGCCTTTTCCAACACTTCGAGTTCTCTGTTTACTTCAATTCTAATAGCTTGGAATGTTTTTTTAGCAGGATGTTTTGCTGCTCTTTCTGGATAGGCTCTCTTTATTATGGCTACAAGTTCTCCAGTAGTTTCTATCTTCTTTATCTCTCTCGCTTCACAGATAAATTTTGCTATTCTTCTTGAATTTCTCTCTTCTCCATATTCAAATAATATTTTCATAAGAGCTTCTTCACTATACTCATTAACAACTTCATAGGCAGACAGAGGATTATTCTGATTCATTCTCATATCAAGTTTTGTATCATATCTATATGAGAACCCTCTCTCTGGGTCATCCAGCTGTGTAGATGAAACTCCAATATCCATAAGTATCCCATCTATTTTATCATAGCCAGCCATATATATAACTGTATCCAGATTTTCAAAGTTATTTTTAAAAACCTGCCATTTATTACCATATTTTTCTAATCTTTTTTTGGCAAAATCTATTGCCTGCTGATCCTGATCTATAGAGATAAGTCTTCCCTTTTCAGAAAGCTCTTTTAGTATTCCTTCAGAATGACCTCCTCCTCCAAGAGTACAGTCAAGATAAATACCATCCTTATTTATAACAAGGTTATCAATACTTTCTCTATACAAGACAGGTATATGATATTCGCTTATAATTTCTTCCACTCTATAATCAACTCCTGTTTTATTGTTCTTAAAATTACAAAATATGGGTGACCAAAAAGCTATAAGTCACCCACATCTAATTAAAGCAGTATCATAAAAACTACTTTTCTTACTATTCCAAAAAAGATATATGCAACTATTGGTGCTATATCAAGCCTGAAATTTCCCATTGGCAGCAACACTCTAAATGGTCTCAAGATAGGTTCAGTTAAATTATAAACCAGTTCTGTAAAACCATTTGATGAACTAGGAGAAAGCCACGAAAGTATCACTCTTATTAATATAAGAGTATTTATAACTGTTATTAATAAATCAAAAATTCTAATGAACATATACATAAATAAACACTCCTTTTCTGTATTAAACAATTATTTTATTCTATTTTGAATTCATAAAATAATGTTTAGCTTTTGATGTGTATTCCCATCCAGACCATAACGTTAAGATTATTGGTATAAGCATAAGATAGAAGTTATACCATTGATTTCCTACTACAATCATTATCAGAATAACTATCATCTGACTTGTTGTCTTATATTTTCCAAGCTTTCCTGCTGGAATAACTTCACCTTTAGCAGCAGCAAGCATTCTTATTCCACTTATAAGGAATTCCCTTGCTATTACTATTATTGACATCCATGCTGGAATATATCTCAATTCGACAAAAAGTACCAAAGCAGATATGACCAGTATCTTGTCTGCCAATGGATCCATAAGTTTTCCAAAATCAGTTACCAGATTATATTTTCTAGCTAGATAACCATCAAAAAAATCTGTCAATGAAGCCACTACAAACAATGCAAAAGCTATCATTCTATATACAAAACCTTCAGCATTTGATTCCTGAAGAAAATATATGAAAGGTACAGCCAATACTAATCTTATAAAAGTTAACTTATTAGGTAAGTTCATAATTTGACATCCTCCATAGAATTTATTATTTACTGCTCATTTTCAACTATTGGCCCTATAAAATCATAATCAAAGTTCTGTTCCAGTTTAACTTTGACAATCTCTCCAGGTTTTGCCGTTCCATCATTTGTAAGTACTTTTCCATCTATCTCCAGAGCCTGACCTTTTGTCCTTCCTTCCAATAAGTACTCACTTTCAGTAGAAACACCATCTATCATTACTTCTACAATCTGTCCAAGCATATTCCTGTTTTTGCTTTCAGCAATTTTACTTTGAAGATTAGTAATCTCTACCCATCTCTTTTCCTTTATTTCCTCTGGAACTTGATTTTCCATGTCATAAGCTTTTGTATCTTCTTCTCTTGAATATTTAAAAACTCCAACATAATCAAACTTGTATTCTTCAATGAAAGCTTTAAGTTCCTCAAAATTCTCTTCTGTTTCTCCAGGGAATCCAACTATTACAGCTGTTCTTATCACTGCATCTGGTATCTCTTTTCTTATTCTGTTAAGTATTCCTTTGATATGATCTCCAGATTTAGCTCTTCCCATTTGCTGAAGAATATTGTCAGATATATGCTGAACTGGTATATCAAAATATTTACATATTTTATCTTCATTTTTCATAACATCTATTAGCTCATCAGTAAGAGAATCTGGGAACATATAGTAAGTTCTAAGCCATTTCAGTCCATCTATTTTTACCAGTTCTTTCATCAATCTTGCTAAAGACTTTTCTTTGTATAAATCTATTCCATACTCTGTAGTCTCCTGAGCTAAAAGATTAAGTTCCTTCACTCCAGATGCTACAAGTTTATTTGCTTCTTTGAGTATATCTTCTATAGTTCTGCTTCTCAACTTTCCTCTTAATTGTGGAATTATACAGTAAGTACATCTTCTGTCACAACCTTCAGCTATTTTCAAATAAGCTGTGTGAGAAGCTGTAGTAAGAACTCTGTCAGTTTCAGAATTTGCAAGAAAATCCATTTTTGTACTTTCTACAACTCTTTTATCTGCCAGTATCTCCTCTACTACTTTTTCTATTTTATCAATTTCACCAGTTCCAATTACAGCATCAACTTCAGGAAGCTCTTTTAATATTTCCCCTGCGTATCTTTGTGCAAGACATCCAGTTACTATTATTTTTTTCAGATTGCCATTTATTTTTAAATCACTAACCTCTAGTATAGTCTCAATTGACTCTTTTTTTGCATCTCCAATAAATCCGCAAGTATTAACTATAATAATATCTGCTTCCCCTAATTCACTAGTTACTTCAAATCCTCTTTTGTTTACTAATATCCCAATAAAATTCTCGCTGTCCACAAGATTTTTGCTGCATCCCAAGCTAATTAAAGCAAATTTCATTCTTCACCTCATCTAAAATAACTTCATACTAAAGAGAACACAGAAAAATATCTGTGTTCTCTTTGTATAAAGAACTAAATTTTCTTTTTACTTAAACTAATTTTTCCATTTTCAGTAGAGATAACTTTTACATCAAATCTATCTCCAACTTTTAACACATCTTCCACATTTGCTACTCTCTCATTTGAGATTTCAGAAACGTGAAGAAGGCCTTCTTTTCCTGGAAGTATTTCCATAAATGCTCCAAATTTAGCAATATTTACTACTCTTCCATTATAGATTTCTCCTACTTCTACATCTTTTACAAATGCATTTACAAGAGTTATTGTCTCTTTCAATACTTCTTCATCTTTAGAGAAGATAGAAACATTTCCATCATCGCTGATGTCGATAGTTGCTCCAGTTTTCTCTATGATTCCTTTGATATTCTTTCCTCCTGGTCCAATTAAAGCAGCTATCTTATCAGTAGCTATTTTCATTTGGTGGATTCTAGGTACATTAGGTCTAAGATCTGCTGGTGCAGAAATAGCATTATTCATAACTACTAATATCTCATTTCTAGCATCTAATGCTTGTTTCAAAGCTATTCTCATTATTTCTTCTGTTATTCCAGTTATTTTTATATCCATTTGAAGTGCAGTTATACCATTTTTAGTTCCTGCTACTTTAAAGTCCATATCTCCTAAGTGATCTTCAAGTCCCATGATATCTGTTAATACAGTGAACTCTTCTCCCTCTTTAATAAGACCCATAGCTATTCCAGCTACATGCTCTTTAATAGGTACTCCAGCAGCCATAAGTGAAAGTGATCCTCCACAAATTGATGCTTGAGAAGATGATCCATTTGATTCAGTTATCTCAGATACTACTCTTATAGTATATGGGAATGATTCTTCTGATGGAATTACATAGCTAAGAGCTCTTTCAGCAAGAGATCCATGTCCTAATTCTCTTCTACCAGGTGATCCCATTCTTCCTGTTTCTCCTACTGAATATGGAGGGAAGTTATAGTGAAGATAGAATTTTTTGAAATATTCTTTTTCTAAGTCATCAACTAACTGCTCGTCTTCTTTAGTTCCTAAAGTAGTTACTACAACAGCTTGAGTTTCTCCTCTTGTAAACATTGCTGATCCGTGAGGAATAGGAAGAACTCCAACTTCTGCAAATAATGGTCTTATTTCAGTAGTTTTTCTTCCATCTACTCTATGTTTATGATAAAGGATAGCTTCTCTTACTAGTTTCTTCATAAGATCATGATAGTAACCTTTGAATTCTCCAATTACTTCTTCTGGAATATCCTCTTCTTCAATACCTTCATAATTTTCAAGAATAAATGCTTCCATTAATTCTTCTTCTAATGAATCTACTGCTTCTTCTCTTGCTTTTTTACCTAAAGTAAGAACAGCAGCTTTAAGTCTTTCCATTCCTTTTTCATCAATGAAATCTTTTACTAATGGTAAAACTTCTTTTTTAACAAAATCTATTTTCTCTTTTCCAGCAACTTTTGCAAATTCTTCTTGAAAAGCACAGATTTTTTTGATATTTTCATGAGCAAACATTATTGCAGCAAGCATAGTTTCCTCATCTAATTCTTTTGCTCCAGCCTCAACCATGTTTACAGCATCTTTTGATCCTGCTACTGATAATTCAAGGTCACTTGTTTCTAATTCTTCTGGAGTTGGGTTTAAAATAAACTCTCCATCTTTGTATCCTACTACAACCCCTGCTACTGGTCCTAAGAATGGAAGGTCAGAAAGCATAAGTGCCATTGAAGATCCTATTATTCCTAAATAGTCAGGTGTATTTTTCTCATCATATGAAAATACAGTATTTACAATATGTACATCATGATTGAATCCTTCTGGGAACATTGGTCTTATAGGTCTGTCTATAAGTCTAGCTGTCAATGTTGCATTAGTTGAAGGTCTTCCTTCTCTTTTGTTGAATCCTCCTGGAAATTTTCCAGCAGCATAAAACTTTTCAATATAATCAACTGTTAAAGGGAAAAAGTCAGCCCCTTTTCTTGGTTCTTTGCTACGGTTTACAGTACTCAACAATACAGTTTCCCCATATTGAACCATTACAGCTCCGCAAGATTGTCTTGCTATTTTTCCAGTTGAAAAACTTAGCGTTCTTCCTGCTAATTCTAATTCAACTTTTTTCTCATCAAACATAAATTCCTCCTATTATTTTCTTCTAGTCTTCTTTAAAACTTAAAAGGTAAATAATAAGGAGTAAAAGCAGAAATGCTGTTCATCTTTTACCTCTTACTACTTACAATCTTTTAAGTTTCAGTTTTCTAGTAATTATATCACAATTTTCTCATTTTTTCCATATCTTATTATCTAAGTAGCTTCATACTTTTTTCTATATCTCTAGGTACTGCTGTAAAAGAAATTTTCATAGATCTAAGGATTATCTCTTTTTTCTTCTCATTCAAGTAAAATATATAAAAAAACTCCCAATAATTAAGGGAGCTTATATTTTATTCCTATTCAGCTTGAACATCTTTTTTAGTAGTTTTTTTAGCATTTTTTTTAATCTCTTTTAATTCTATCATTCTTTCAGCTACTAATTTTTTAAATTCCAGTAAATCTTCAAGACTAATATCTTTCATTATAAAGTTTTTTGCTTTAGTTCTAGTTGATCTATATGTTGAATCCAGTTTACTATTTTCTTTAGCTTCGATTTGCTTTCTAAAACTTTTTTCTAATCCTGCTAAATATCCATTACTTGGATAAAACAGGTATCTATACCCTACTTTAATTTCAATTATAATATCTCTTAAACTTGGTGTCATTCCTAATTTAGAAAACAATTTATGTTTTTTAGAAAAATCTTCCTTTTTAAAAGCAAACTCTGTATTATATATTTCCTCAAGTGCTTTTTTTATTTCAGCATTTTTCATGCCATTACCAAGTAATTCTTTTAAATGTTTGGTTCTTATAGTTGCAATGACATAAGTTGAATTATCTATTTTAGTAATAGATTTTTTTGGATTTTTTTCTTTAAAGTCATTTTGTAATAAAGCAATTAAATTCCAAAATATTTTTTCATTGATTTTAGTCATCTCATAAGTACTTCCTATCAGTTCTGGGTGTCTATCCGCTTTCATTTTCAGTTCTCCTATTTTTTTAAAATATATTATAAAAAAATCTTTTTTATTCTATTCTAGTATATTTTCAAATGAATTTATAAAAAAAATTTTAATATTTTTTACGTTTCTTTTCTATATTCCTAGCAATTATAACATTTTTGTTATTAAAAATCAAATTTAAGATATTTCTTATTTTATTTATTATGAAAAATTGATATAATATAGATTATATGTTAAGACATTACCAGAATATTACACTAGGAGGATTTCATGAAGAGAAAGTTTTTTCTCATTTTTACTATACTTTTCATCATATTAATGCCTTCTAAAAGTTTAGCAAATTTACAATCAATAAATAACAATCTAACTTTCGAGGAAGATATTGAAATAGATAAATTAAAATCCCAAATAAAACTTTTAGAAGAAAAAATACAAACATTAGAAAAAACAAAAGCTGTTAAGCTTAAAAAAAATAAAGTCAATATCAAAATTGGACTTGCTCTGAGCGGTGGAGGTGCAAAAGGTCTTGCCCATGTAGGAGTTCTTAAAGTTCTTGAAGAACAAAATATCAAGATTGATTATATTACAGGTACAAGTATGGGAGCTGTAGTTGCTGCTCTTTATTCAGCGGGATATACTCCTGATCAAATAGAAAATATACTGCTGGATATAAACTGGAATGGATATATAAGCGGCGAACTTGACAGTAAAAAAGTGCCTCTTGAGAAAAAATTAGGCAATCAAAAATATGCTGCTTCTGTAAGATACGATAAAGAATTTAATTTTTCTCTTCCTAAGGGATTTGGAAGTACAGAAATGATATATTTAAGATTGAAAAAATTACTTGCCAATGTGGAGAATATTAATGATTTTGATAAACTTCCTATTCCTTTGAGAATAGTGACAACAGACTTAAATACTGGTAAAGCAGTAGCTCTTTCTCATGGAGACTTAGCCAGAGCAATCACTGCCAGCGTTGCTATTCCTACTATCCTTGATCCAGTAGAAATAGACGGCAGTCTTTATGTAGATGGATTGATTTCAAGAAATCTTCCTGTTGAAGATGTGATTGCCATGGGAGCTGACATAGTAATTGCCAGTGATGTAGGAAATGAAGTAAAAGATAATAAAGATTATAATATTCTTAGTGTTATGAATCAGTTGGTAACTATACAAAGTGCCTCTTCTACACAGCAGCAAAGAGAAATGGCTACTATACTTATTTCTCCTGATATTCAGGCATACAATGCTACAGATATGAAGAAAGGAAAGGAATTTATAACTCTTGGATTTAATGCTGCCCAAGAAAAAATAACTGATTTAAAAAAACTTCCTAAGAGAGATCAAGAAATTAAATTCCCAGTTTCTGATAATAGCATTTATATTAAAAATATTGTGTATTCCAATAAGTTCTCTTCAGATAAACAGGAAATATTAAATAACCTTCTAGCTAAATATATGAACAAATCCATTACTGATGATGAAATGGAAGATATTATGCTGAAACTTTATGGGGTAGATTTTATAAATAAGATTTACTATGAAGTTGAAGGAAATACCCTTGTTCTCGATGCAGATATTAATCCTGCAAATGTTTTCGGTATAGGAGCAAGTTATGCTACTGGTTATGGAACTACCTTTAATATTGGTACTGAACTTTCAAATGCAAAAAAACTTGGAAGCAGCAGTACAATCAATGCACAATTTGGAGATTATCTAGGTTTATCTACCAGAAATTTCTTTTACTATGGAGTTTCTAATAAAATAGGTATCTTCGCCAATGCAAGTTACAAGGAATCACCTCTCTATTTATATGACAATACAAAAAAAATTGCTGACTATACTACCAAAGCTCTGAGATTTGAAACTGGAGTTCTTACTCAATATGAAAATCAGCTTTTAGCCTCTTATGGAATAGCTGTAAATTACTCTAAGCTTGAACAGGAAACAGGTCTTGAATGGACTGATCAATTTGAATATTCCAAAAACTATAATGAAGCTTTCTTTAAATTATCTCTGGATAGTTTAAGTGGAACAAACCGACCTTCTTCTGGTGTAAAAGGAGAGTTGAATTATGTTTGGGGTGGAACATTTGGTGCTTCAAAATCAAATTTCTATGGTCCTCTTTATCAGTTTGACGGATATGTTCCATTAAACAAAAAGTTTATTTTTTCTTATGGATTCTATGGAGGAGTTATCTCAGGAGATAATATTCTTCTTGATCAATATATAAAACTTGGAGGAACTAAAAATAATATTCAGAATAAATCATTTGCTTTCTATGGATATGAAGTGCATCAAAAACTCGTTGACCAATTCCTTATAGGAAGATTAGGATTGGATTATGAATTATCTAACAACCTCTATTTAGGAACTAACTGGAATATAGGAACATATAGGGAAGTTAAAGAAAAAAGTGATAGTATGAGCAAAAATGATAATCTTTTATGGGATGATTACCATCAAGGATTTGCTCTTTCTTTAACATATGAAACTATGTTTGGTCCAATAGAATTTTCAGTGTCTAAAGATAATAAAAAAGGAGATGTAATATCTCAGTTCAGTATTGGATATGTATTTGATTAAGAAAACAGAGGTGAAATAATGAATAATTACAAAATAAATATAATAAATGAAATTTACTTTACTAAGTTTTTTATGATAGTAAAGGCTGAAACGAAAGAACAGGCTATAGAAAAAGCTATGGTACGTTATAGAATGAGGATAGTAAAAAAGTTAGGTCATTCAGAACCTAGAATAAATATCCAAGATAATATAATTATTGAAAAAATAAACTAGAATAATAGTAAAAAACAAAGAGGGCAACTCCTAAGCAGAAATATAATCTGGCTTTGAGTACCCTCTTTTATTTATCTCATTATTTCATAAACATTGTCATGATATTTTTTATTCCTGCTCCTACATCTATTCCAAATATAGATTCAGCAATCATTTTTGAAAGAACTACTGTAGTTACTATAAGGAACATAGGTTTGATAAATTTTGTCCCTCTTGTTACTGCCATCTTAGCTCCAATTATTGCTCCAACCACCATTATGGCAGCCATTGAGAAAGAATATACATATGCAACTTTTCCCATAGATACAAACATTATAACACTTGCCACATTACTTGAAAGATTCAATATCTTTGCATTTCCACTGGCATTAGTAAAATCTATCTTGAATATTCTGATCATAGCAAATATAAGGAAAGAGCCTGTTCCCGGACCAAAAAATCCATCATAGAAACCTAAAGCAAAAGCCATTATAATTCCCCATTTTACATTCTGCCCTGTTAATCCCTCAAATCTATTCTCTTCTCCAAGATTCTTATTACGAAGTGTATATATCAATACCATAACAAGAAGAACTATAGCTATTGGATAGAGGTATTTTGAATCTATCATTACTACTGTTTTTACTCCAAGTACTGCTCCAATAAATGAAAATGCTGCTAATTTCTTCATCAGCTGCCAGTTAATTTTCCCTGATTGAGCAAATTTAGCACTGCTGGCTATTGTAGAGCAGCAAGCTGCAACCTTATTTGTACCAAGTGCCACATGAGCAGGAAGTCCAGAAGCCAGAAAAGCTGGTAAACTGATAAGTCCTCCTCCACCTGCTATTGCATCAATAAATGCTGCAAAAAAGCAAGCTATCCCTAAAAAAATAAATCCTGATAAATCCATACCTTCCATTAAACCAAACATTGCTTCACCCCAAATTTAATTTTATGTTTTATCTTTTAATACTATTACCATACTCTTCTTGCTTCATAGCTTTCTACACTATTGATATAAAAATCCATATCCTGATTAAAATTTCTAATAAAATCTTTTCTTTTATCAATTTCATTCCACTGAGTATTTACCTGTTGTCTCAAAGCCAGCATTTTTATTCTTAAATCTTTGACTTCTTCCATATTAGGATTTTCCTGAGCACTGAGTTTATCATATCTCTTTACAAGATATTTGTAATTCTTAATATAGAAATCCCTATATCTGCTGTCTGATCCCCAATCACCATCAGGCTTCATCCATGTATTCAGAGATATTCCTGCTCCTACTCTTCCTCCGCTTCCCCAGCCTATTCCAATTCCAGGAGAAACTCCAACAGTAGTACACCCACTCAAAGCTGCTGCTATTATCAGACCAATAATATATTTTTCTGCTTTCATAAGTAACTCCTTATTTAACCTTTCTTATATTATAAACGTAAGCAAAGCTTTATTCAATATATTTTTAGAAAAATATCAACAGTGAGATTGTATACCATATATTTTCAAATTTTCCTCTAAATAAAAAGAAAGAGATGATTCAAATTTTATATCTTTTAAGACATTCGAATCATCTCTTAATTTAAATTTACATGAAAGATTTAAGAATTTCTAACTTACCAGTTATTTTTAGTTCCAGTCCTGCTGGAATAAAATATGTATCCCCTTTTTCAGCATGATATTCTTTTCCATTATATATCAATTTACCTTCACCATCTAATATAGAATAAATCTTAAAGTTTCTGTTTATCTCATCTTTAAATTCTCCATCTACAAGATACTTATCTATGCTGAAATACTCTCCTCTGATAAGTTCCTCTTTCTCTGCTCCTGCTAAAAGTATTTTCTTTCTTCCAGCATCAGTAGTTATTTCTACATCTCCTTCGAAATCTATTACATCAAGAGCTTTATCTATATGAAGTTCTCTAAGTTTTCCATCTACTAATCTGTCAAAATCATATATTCTGTAAGTTGTATCGGAATTCTGCTGTACTTCACAAATCAAGATAGATCCTTCCATAGTTGCATGGACAACTCCCGGACATAGATTTATAAAGTCTCCTTTTTTTACTTTTACTGTATTGAACAGTCCATCAAATTCTTTTGCCTCTACTTTTTCTTTAAATATCTCTTTTGTTATACCATCTTTGATTCCAAGTATAAGAGTAGCGTCGTCACTAGCTTCCATTATATACCAGCTTTCGCTTTTCCCAAACTCTCCCTCTACTCTTAAAGCATACTCATCACTTGGATGTACCTGTACTGAAAGTCTATCATTGATATCAAGATATTTTATAAGAAGAGGAAATTTTCCTTTGAATTTATCTGTTATCTCTTCTCCTAGTATATCTTTCCCATATTTTTCTATAAGTTCTATTAAAGATTTCCCTTGAAATTCACCATTCTCCACATAAGATAGTCCACCTTTGTGAGAACTTACCTCCCAAGATTCTCCATATAATTCATCATCTGGAAGTTCCATATTTAAAATTTCCTTAAATTTTCTTCCACCCCATATTTTTTTTACAAGATTCTTTTTAAATTTTAATGGATACATCTATATTCCTCCTGCTTATATTCTTTTTCAATTATAAGTGTACAATTTATTTCAAATTTTTTCTATGTATATTTTCTTTCAAAAAAAATTGAAACTTTCTATCTCCTTATAATTTTACTATTTTATTTGCAATAGTTTCAGAAAATACCATATCATGTTCTACAAAAATTATAGTGGGCTGGAACTCCAGAAGAAGCTCCTCTATCTGTATTCTTGAAAGAACATCTATAAAATTCAATGGTTCATCCCACACATAGAGATGTGCTTTTTCACATAGACTTCTTGCTATAAGAACTTTCTTTTTCTGCCCTCCACTGTATGAGCTTAAATCTTTATCAAACTGCTCCCTTGAAAAATCCATTTTTCTCAATATAGCTCTGAACAGTGCTTCATCTATCCCGCTGTCACGAGCAAAATCTGAAAGTTTCCCTTTGAGAAAACCAGTTTCTTGAGATACATATGATATTTTCATTCTGCTCCCTCTATAAAAATTCCCTGTATACTTCAGATCTTCTCCTAATATGAGCTTTAATATAGTAGATTTTCCAGAACCATTCTTTCCTCTTAAAGCGATTCTGTCTCCCTTTTCTATAGTGAAGCTTACATCTTTACACACCTCTTTTTCTCCATAAAATATAGAAATCTTATCTAAGTCTATCATTCTATTTGAATGGTACTCTTCTGGCTTTATTTTTAAAGACTCTGAAAGCTCTATATTTTTAAGAAGTTTTGTTTTTTCTTCTAAGGCAGAATTCTGTCTTGCTTCCAGATTTTTTGATTTTTTCATCATTTTAGCTGCCTTTGCTCCTACAAATCCTTTATCTATCATGGCTGGAGCTCTTCCACCATAGCTTTTTTTGCTTTTCTTTTCCTCTTTTTTATCTGACCATTCTGAAGTACGTTTAGCTGCCTGTTCTAGTCTTTTGATATCCTTTTTTAACTTATAGTTTCTTGCAATTTCAAAATTATCCTGCATCTCTTTGTTCAGTTGCCATGAGGAAAAATTCCCCTTCTGTATCTCTATATTTGTCCTGTTTATTGATAAAATATGATCTATACAATTATCTAAAAATCTTCTGTCATGAGATACAAGAATAAACCCGTTTTTAGATTTAAGATATTCTGCTACTACCTCTCTCCCCTCTGCATCTAAGTGGTTTGTAGGCTCATCTATAAGGAGGAATCTGTCCTCTCTCAGAAAGAGAACTGCTAGAAGTATTTTAGTCTGCTCTCCATTGGATAATGTATCAAATCCTCTATAGAGTACATCTTCTGAGATATCTAAAAGTGACATCTCCCTTTCAAGCTCCCACATTTGGTAATCATGGTTTAAGTTATTTATTATATCTATTGTTTTTAAAGTTTTATCTTTTATTTCAAAAGGAAAATACTCAAATATTGCCCCTCCAGAGATATTCCCTCTATATTCATATTTTCCCAGAAGAAGATTTAGAAAAGTAGTTTTTCCTCTTCCGTTTCTTCCAGTAAACCCAAGCTTCCAATCTGTATCTATCTGAAAAGATACATTTTCAAAAATATTTTCCCCACTGCCTTCATAGGCAAATGTCAAATTTGATATATTTATTAGTGACATAAACATCCCTCCTGTGAAATTAATAAAAGCCGCAAGAAAGTTAATTCTTACAGCTCACAAAGTCACAGAAAAAATATAGATCAAAAAAGGATTTTCTGTATATATAAATGAGAGAAAAAATGAATAACTTTCCTGCTAAGGCACATCAAAATCAACGGCGATGCCGTTTGTCATTTTTTTGATACACCATTTAAAATATTAGCAAGAAATTTTCTTCATCCCTTCACCTCCGTTTTTTGTATATTGTAACCTAATTATACAGATTTTACTTTTAAAAGTCAATAATCTCTCATGGTAATTGATTGATTTGTACTTTTAACAGTCTTCCTTAAATAATTTTTCTATCTTTTCTTCAACTTTATCCATACTAAAAACATACATATAGTTTTTTTAAAATTCAAAATATTCCTATTGATATATTTCTTTTCACAAAAAAAGTGAAAACCATTTTACTTGAATATATTATGAAAGAAAAGTATACTTAGAATATATTGAGGGAGGTTGAAGTTATATGGCCATGACTAGAGATATTCTAAATCTCATAAAAAACATAACTCAGAACAAAATCAACACACTGGAAGAAAATTCTAAAATTATGGATCTCAGTGAAAGAAGTCTTAGATATAAGATAGATGACTGCAACTACCATTTAAACATTTTAAAACTTCCAGAATTAAATATTAAAAAAGGTATAATCACTTTTTCTTCTACTCTGGATACAGTAGTGGAGAAAATAAATGAAAACATATATCTTTATAGTTTTTCACAAGATGAGAGGGAAAAGATAATAATCAACTTCTATCTTTTCAAAAAAGAACCTACTACTATAGAAGATATAAGTATATTCCTAGGAGTAAGTGCTGTAACATTAAAAAATGATATTAAACGTATAAAAAAATATTTAAAGACATTTATGCTGAATCTTTCTAACGAAAATAATAAATGCCTTACTATCACAGGAGATGAAAGAAATGTCAGAAAACTTCTTCTGGATATTCTTTTAAAGAACTATGACATCACATTTAAAAATGATGAAATAATCATAACTAAAACATATTACCATGGATTTTTTATCCCATGGAAAGAGATGGACGATTTCTTTGATAAAGCTATTACAGATAAAGCATATAAGCTTTTGAAAGGCATTCTCAAAGAAAACAACAAAAATATAAGCGACGAAGCTTTCAAAGTTTTGTTTTTCTATATTCTTGTGCTACTTAACAGATACAAAGATCATGAAATAACTACAATAAAAAATATGAACTTTCTATCAAATACACCTGAGTATCAGGGAGTAAAGGAATTTCTCAAAGAACCTGAATTTTCAGAGGGAGAACTTCTTACACTTACTGAATATTTTCTTGGAAGCAATACTTTTAATTTTGATCATTCATTCTATGGAAACTGGGTGCAGATAGAGACATTCATAATGCAGTTGATCAAAGAGGTAGGAAAATTTGGATATTCTGGTCTGGATAAAGATGAAACTCTTCTGGAAGGACTCATCAACCATATAAAACCTGCTATCTACAGAGCAAAAACTGGAATACAGCTAAGTTCAGAAATATATAATGATTTCAAAGAAAGCTACCCATTGATACTGTCTCAAGTGGAGGAAGCATGGAAAAAATGCGACTTTCAAGGATTGAGTATGTCAGATGAAGAGATAGCCTATATAGCAATGCACTTTCAGCTGGCAATCAAAAGGGTTAAAAAAAGAGTATTTAAAGATATTCTCATAGTATGCGGTTCAGGATACAGTACATCTAAATTTTTAGCAGAGAGTATTCAGGAAAAATTCTCAGTAAATATTGTAGATACTATTCCATATAATATGCTTGAAACTTACAAGAATGTTGAGAATATAGACTTGATAATAACTACTATCACCAATTTGGAAAGCACTCTTCTTCCTGTGGTAACTGTATCTCCAATATTGAGCAGAGAGGACGTAAGAAAGCTGGAAGCTCTTCATCTTTCTCAATCTAAAAACAAGATAAAATTATCTAAGCTTTTAGAGCTTACAAAGAGAAATGCAGATATACATGATGAAGAAAACTTTATCAAAAATATGAAAAGACACTTCAAAAATGAAATATTAGATGATATTTCAAAATCAAGCTTCTTAAAATTTACTGATATGATCAGTATGTCAAGAATTGAAAAAAGAGAAAAAGCTGATAGCTGGGAAGAGGCAATCAAAATGAGTGGAGAAAAGCTCCTTCATGAAAATATTGTGTCTGAAGGTTATCTTGATGAAATAATAGATCTTACCAACAAATTCGGAAGCTATATGGTAATACAGGAAGGAATAATTCTTTCTCATGCAAGAGGAAATGAAAGTGTATCAAAAACAGGTATCAGTATTCTGCTCTTAGACGAGCCTGTGGAGTTTCCTGAAAATGAAAAAGTAAAACTTCTTATCACTCTTGCCAGCAAGGACAAGAGGGAACATCTCAATGGATTGATGGAATTTATCAACACATTGAGAGAGGTAAAGCTTCTGGATACTTTAGAAAATTGTCAAACTATTAGTGAAATTTACATAACATTTAAAAATTTATTTAATTAATTAGGGGGAAATAAAATGGCATTAATAAATGCAAATCGTATCTTATTAAACAAAACTATGAAAAACAAAAATGAAGCAATTAAAGAGATGGCAAAATTATTCGTTGAAGATGGGGTAGTGGATAATTATGATGAATATCTTAAATCTTTAATGGACAGAGAAGCTATTGCTGAAACTGCTGTAGGTTATGAAGTAGGGCTTCCTCACGGAAAAAGTACTGCTGTAAAATATCCTGCTGTAGCTTTTGCAAGACTTAGCAATGACATCATGTGGAGCGAAGAGGAACAGGAAACTGCTAAATTTATCTTTATGCTGGCTATTCCTAGTGCTGCTGCTGGAAATGAGCATATCAACATACTTGTAAATCTTTCTAAAAAAATATTAGATGATGACTTTAGAGAATTTTTAGCAACATCTAATAATGTAGAAGAAATAATGAACGCAATAAATAACTAATATAAATAAAAATATGGGGAGGAAACAAACAATGAAAAAAACTTTACTTGAACTTAGAAAGCATCTTCTTTTTGGAACTAGCCACATGCTTCCATTTATCGTAGCAGGAGGGGTGCTTTTATCTCTAGCTGTAATGATGGGTGGAAAAGGAGCTGTTCCTGATTCTGGATTATTAAAAAATATATCTGATATGGGTATCGCTGGTCTTACTATATTCCCTGCTGTTCTTGGAGGATATATTGCATATTCTATAGCTGACAGACCTGGACTTGCTCCTGGTATGATTGGTTCTTGGATTGCTGTTCAACAATACAGTACTGGTTTCTTAGGAGCTATCATAGTTGGATTCTTAGCTGGATTTATTGTTAATCAACTGAAAAAAATCAAACTTCCAGCAAGTATGAAATCTGTTTCAACAATATTTATCTGTCCACTGTTTGGAACTTTAATTACTTGTGGAGTAGTTATGTGGGTAATAGGAACTCCTATTGCATTGATGATGGCTGGATTAAATGGTTGGTTAACTGGAATGCAGGATGCCAGCAAAGCTGTTCTTGGAGCTATTCTTGGAGGAATGACTGCATTTGATATGGGAGGACCTATCAATAAAGTTGCCACTCTATTTGCTCAAACTCAAGTTGGAGAGCATCCATGGCTTATGGGAGGAGTTGGTATAGCTATCTGTACTCCACCTATTGGAATGGGACTTGCTACATTCTTAGCACCTAAAAAATATACACAAGATGAAAAAGAAGCTGGTAAAGCTGCTGTACTTATGGGAATGATCGGAATTTCTGAAGGAGCTATTCCATTTGCAGTATCTGATCCATTAAGAGTACTTCCTTCTATCGTTGTTGGTGGTATGGTAGGAAATATCATTGGATTCATTATGAATGTTATCAATCACGCTCCTTGGGGAGGTTGGATTGTACTTCCAGTAGTTGAAGGAAAAATAGGATATATCATTGGTACTATCGCAGGAGCTGCTGTCACAGCTGTTATGGTAAATACTATGAAAAAACCAATATCTGAATTAAAAGAAGCTATCCAAGCTGAAAAAGAAGAAGAGGAACTTGAATTAGAATTAGATTTCGACTAAAATATAATCAGGGTTATATGGGGTAAATTTAGAATAACAGTAAACAAATAATTTGTAAATAATTTTTGATAAGGGGGAATTATAATGAAAATAGTTGCAGTTACAGCTTGTCCTTCAGGAGTAGCTCATACATATATGGCTGCTGAAGCTCTTAAAAAAGCTGGAGAGAAATTAGGTGTAGAAATAAAAGTAGAAACTCAAGGTGGTATTGGTATAGAAAATGTTATCACTGAGGCTGATTTAACAAATACAGATTATGTAGTTTTAACTAAGGAAGTTGCTATTAAAAATGAAGAAAGATTCAAAGGGAAAAAAATAGTAAGAGTTAAAATAGCAGATGCTGTAAAAAAAGCTGAAGATATAGTGAAAAAACTTATTGAGCATCATAACTCTAATAATTAATTTGCTTTCACTCAAACTCAAATATAAAAAAGCTGCCTTTAATAGGGCAGTTTTTTTATTATTCTAAACTCCTTAAAAGGCTTTACAAAACTTTAAAGCCATGATAAAATAAGTTATTAGCACAAACCCATTGGGTTACAGTTGATAAGGATAAAATGCGATGAGATAAGCTCTCACTTTGTGGGAGCTTTTTTCATACCTATAAGTTAGTCGCATTTCTTGTAGGTAGTTGACCCTTATTTACTGGAGGTGCTGAATGAATTTTCTAAAAGAACTAGCCTTGCAGGTTGTTGCCAGTGTACTAGCTAGTATTATCTGCAAATGGTTAGATAGAAAATAACCTCACGCCTTGCCCAATGGGGCTTTTTTTTATTATATTCAAAAAGTCCATTAATTATTTATTTCTTTTAATTTTCTGCTTTATTTAAATATTCTATTGGATTCAGATACAGCATCTTTCTCCATCCCTGTCTTGAATCATCTTTCAGCCATGGATACGGGATCAACGTCACTATTGAATAATGAAGATGATGAGGCTTTCCTGCTGCATTTCCAGTATCTCCTACACTTCCTATCTTCTCTCCTCTTTTTACAAAAGAAAATCTTTTTGTATCTATAGTTTTTAAATGTGCGTAATAATGCAGTCTCCATTTAGGTCCAAGGACTAATACAACATTTCCCCCTGACTTTATATTTCCTTCATATATAACAAGCCCCATTGTAGAGCTCAGTACATTTGTTCCAGACTTAGCAAAAATATCCACTCCCTTATGAGTTATAGATTTTCCCCATGGATAAAACCAGAAACTTTTTTGATTGTAGTCTCTTTTTGTCCCATTCTCCACAGGCATAGAAAATTTTTGAGGAATAATCATTCCACATATCACTATCAGCAGTAAAAATTTAAGTATTTTTGATTTTAGTTTCATTATCTTTCCCCTTTTTATTTATTTTTTTCTAAATCAATATCTAGCAATTTTATACAATACCCCGATTTTTATCTATGATAATATTAAAACATCTAGATAAAACTAATTATAGGAGGTTTTAAATGAATTTTATAAACTTATTTGAAAATTTTAATACTAATGGAAAACTTTTACTGCCAGAAAAAACCATCTCTTTTAAAGATATTCCATGGTCTA
Organism: Fusobacterium ulcerans; assembly: GCF_003019675.1. Classification (NCBI taxonomy): domain Bacteria; kingdom Fusobacteriati; phylum Fusobacteriota; class Fusobacteriia; order Fusobacteriales; family Fusobacteriaceae; genus Fusobacterium; species Fusobacterium ulcerans. The sequence goes on from NZ_CP028105.1 coordinate 382,358, forward strand.
AACATCCAACATTTGAAGGAGTAGAGTTAAAGCATTTACTCACATCAAAAGAAACAAATGGAGAATTCAGCTATCATTTAGTAAAAATAGCTCCAAATAAGAAAATTGGCAGTCATATCCATGAAACTCAATTAGAAACTCATGAAGTAATAGCTGGAAGCGGTATCTGTATAAATTCAGAAAAAGAATTTATATATGAATCAGGAAGCATATCTATTTTTCCAATGAAAGTACCCCATGAAATAATTGCAGGTAAAGATGGATTATATCTTTTTGCAAAATTTATTCCAGCTCTTCTTTAAAAAGATTAATCCTCTTAATTGAAGATTGATATTCTAAAGGTGTCATCTTTACTATTTTTTTAAAATTTCTTATAAAGTGGCTTTGATCATAAAACCCTGTGGTCAGAGCCACTTCTGTTGTTATAGAAAGTTTTTCTAAAAGCTTTTGAGCTTTTCTTATACGATTTTGTATCTGAAATTGATGTGGTGTAAGTCCTGTTCTTTCTTTAAATCTTCTTATAAAATTATACTTGCTTGAGAAAGCACTATCTGCCATTTCATCTATACTAAAAATATTTTCTGGATAGATTTCAATATATTCTCTTACCTTTTCCAAATGAACATCCTTTTCTCCATCAATATTTATATATTTTTCTAAAACTTTTAAACTATTTAAAAGCAAATCAATTTCTTCACTATCTATTTTTTCACTCTCCAATATATTTTTCAATATAAGATCCAATAATTTTTGAATTCCTGTAATCCCTTTCTATCTTAATAAATTTTTATTTATACATATACTCAAAAGAGAATATGATTTATCAGCTTCTATTCCATGAGAAATATATGGTGGTATTACAAAAAATTGTCTTAACTTATAATTATAGGACTTCTCTGCTATTTTAAGTTTTATCTCTCCATTTAATACCATTCCAATAATAAAAACTGATACATGATTATGCAAAGGGTAGGAATGCATAGAATTTTCACTTATAACTAATTCTATTCCTGTATTTAAATAATGAAAAAATTTTACCTTTCCTTTATTTCCCATTCTTCCACTCCGCTTCTTTTAAATATTCTTATATCTATTATACTAAATATCACCTGATTTTATTATTAATATTTCTAAATTATATTACAATAATTTGAGTGAAACTTTCTTTGATCTCTTTAAATTTTACGTTTTTATTAAAATATAATTTTAAATAAATTACATTTTTTTATGATATAATTAATATAATTAATTAAGTACTAGGAGAATCTTAAATGGAAAATATGTATGATGAAAAAGAAAATATAATAAAAAAATTAACTGTTGAAAAAGAAGCTCTTGTTCAAAGGCATAAAAAAGAAATAGATGAGAAGAATAAAATTATTTCACTTCATGAAAATAATATCAGAACTTTAAAACTTGATGTTAATGAAAAAAATAATTCTATAGGAAGACTTAAAGATGAAATTGAAGAAAAAAACAGAGAACTCAGCAAAAGAAGATTCCAGCTTATAATCTGTTTTGTTCTCATTGCTTTTTTTATTCTTCTTTCTGTATTTTTTAAATTATCAGAATCTAAGAGAGAAGTAATTGAAGAAATAAATCCAACAGAAAATATTGTGGCTGCTCTTCCAGCTAAGAATGAGAATAAAGAAGATAAAAAAGAGATTCAGGAAGATAAAGAAATAATAGAAATTGAAATCTCTGCTCCTGAAGAAATTGTTTCTATTGTTCCATCTGTTCCTAAAGAAGTTATCTCTATTATCCCGTCTCTTCCTACTCCTGAAAAGGAAGAGGTCAAACCAGCAGAAACAGTAAAAACTGAAGATATTAAAATAACTAAACCTGTTCCTCCTAAACCAAAGAAACTTGTATATTCAGAAGATGAAGTATATACAAAACTCATCTGGAAAGGATATAGAGGAGAAAATGCGATTTATGAATTTCAAAGAGATAATGGCATGCCTCAAACTGGAAGAATTGATGAAAAACTTTTAAATAAGCTTGGAATAAAACCAAGATTCAAATAATTCAAAAAAGGACTACTGTATATTAATTTCTCTTAAAGATCAACAAATTCTATTTATAGAACATTTTATTTAAATAATTTTTTCACGTTTAAAACAAATTTAACAACTAAAAAAGTACTTTTTATAATCTTTACGTTTATGATACAATAAATTATATTAATTTTGTTTTATATGGAGGAAATATGGACTTTAGATTGATATTTCATTTTGTAATGACTTTAGTTTTTATTATATTAACATGTTTGGGATTATTTTTATTTATAATATTCTTAACTAAATGGAAAAAAGATAAAAATAATGAAAAAACAAAAAGAAAGATGCAGATTTCTCTAGTATTTTTTATCCTCATGATAATAGCCAATGTTACTTCGGCAATATGGGGAATGTATTATATAGCTTCTAAATAAAAAGACTACTATTTCCAGTAGTCTTTTTATTTATCACTTATTTTTTTCATTATTTTTAGTTTTATTAGTTTGACAGTTATAATTTTTATTCTAAATTAAACTATATTTTTGATAATTATTTGATCTTTGGAGAATCCTTATATACAGTTATATACTTTTCTATATATGACAATTCTTCACAGCTTAATGTATTGGCAAGATATATGTTCCCTTCAATTTTATTAGAAAATACAAGGTATTTAAAAAAATCAAAAGAAATTTTATCTATAAAATGAAAATTTTTTATTATGAGCAGCAACTCATTTTTCTCAGAAAAAATATTCAATAATTTAATAAAAGAATTAAATAATCTTATTTTATAGGTTTCTATATCAGGGTAATAGCTATTTCCATTAAATTCCACTTCTGAATTAATGTGAGATATATCTTTCAAAATATTCATATCTTTTATCTCTATATTTTTTATAAGGACAACAGATAATTCATATAGAAAACTATATTCAAGCCTGCTTGGAAAACATTCTACAATGAGGATATTTTCTCTTTCTTCTTCCCTTAAAAATATATTTATTTTGTGAGTTTTTATATTCTTGGGAACAGAAGATTCTTTAATTATCTCTTCCCATTCTAACAAAAACTCTGTAGGAGATATATTTAATTCCTCTCTAAATATATTTATACATTTGTTATAGTACATCAAAGCATTTTTTTTATTATTAAGAGCAAGATACCCTTTAATTATCTAAATGTAATTCTCTTCATTATAGGGATTCAAATTTATCAATTCTTTTAGTATTTTTATTGAATCATTATACATATCATTTAATTGATAATGCTCTAACAAAATTTTTATCATGGTAGTATAAATTTTTTGAAATTCCTCTCTTTTATTGTATACCCAGTCATTAAACTCAAAACACTCTTTTATATATACACCTTCAAGAAAAAGTTCTCTATATTTTTCTTTTTCTGAAATTATATCTTCTATTTTATATTCACCAGAGTTTAGTTTTTTCTCAATCTTCAGTAAATTATCAGTGTCTAGTTCAATATCTATTTTAGGATTTATATAGAGTTCTTTTCCAACAGAATCAATTAATTTCTCCAATGACTGATCTTTTATAATTTTATTGATAGACCACAAGTTATATCGTAAATTATATTTAGCAGAGCTGTCCTGACTATTTCCCCATAAAAAATCTACTATTTTATTTCTTTTATGCTTTGTTTCTCTATAAAAAGATAAGTATGACAAAAGAGCCAGTGATTTTCCACTTAAAAGAGAGGTTATATTTGTATCATTAAAAAATATCTGAACATTCCCTAATAGTTTTAATTTCAGTTTATTCAATATCATACACCTCAAAAATTCTCATATATTATATTTCCATCTTTTATAGTCATCTCTACTTTTGCATCTTTTATATTTTTTTTATCCATTTGAAAAATATTTTTGTCTATTATTACCATATCAGCTCTCTTACCGTTTTTAATACTTCCTTTTTCATTTTCTTCAAAAGAAGCATATGCAGCATTGACAGTAAACATATTTACAGCTTCTAATACAGAGACACTGCTTTTCTCTTTTGGATGATTAACAGCACTATATATTCCAAGTATAGGATTTATTGCACATACATCACTATCTGATCCACCTATTATGAGAATTCCTTCATCTATTATCTTTTTAAATCTGTTTGAATTATCAGAATAACTCTTTATAAGCCTCTTTTCATAAAGTCCATCTTTCTGCCCAAATATAGTTTCAAAGATAGGCTGCATAGATAGTATTATATTCAGTTTTTTTGCTTTTTTTATCTGTGCATCAGTAGCTAGTTCAAAATGCTCTATCCTGTTTCTAAAAGATCTTCTGTTTTTTTTCTTCTGTGCAAATTCAATAGCATTTAGTGCCTGTTCTATAGCTCTGTCTCCTATAGCATGAAAAGCTATCTGTATATCATTTTTTACTGCTTCTTCAGCAAAAGCATTTAATTCGTGCTGATTATAGTATAATTTTCCAAAATTATTTTTTTCTCTTTTATATGGTTTGGAAATAGCAGCAGTTTTAGATGCAAAGGAACCATCTATAAAAATATCTCCTCCCAATCTTTTTAAGTCATTAGTATAGGCTTTTGTTATATCTATAGTTTGAAAAAAAAGGAGAATATCCTGTTCAAATTTATCTTTATTTTTCAAAATAAATTCAGCATCTCTATTATTAAAACTATATCCTCCCTCCATGGCATGAATAGTAGTTACTCCATTACAGCTGGCAGTATAGAGAGCTTTTTCTACAGCTTTTTCTCTCATTTTATCATCTATCTTCTGAGATATTCTATTCTTTACAAAAGCTCCTGCTTTTCCACTTAATATCCCTAATGGAAGATTTCTCTCATCTCTTGGCATTCCCTCTATATCATAAGGAAGGTTAAGCTGTAGCAGAGCCATTGAATTTATAACACTAGTGTGATATTCAATACTGTTTATCCATACAGGGTTATTTGGAGCAATATTATCAAGTTCCTTCCTAGTAGGATATCTATTTTCTTTTATATTACTGATATTAAATCTTACTCCTTGTACCAGTTCCCCCTCTTTAAGAGTGTCTGCCTTATTTTTTATCAGTTCCAATACCTCATCTATAGTGGAAGCCTCACTTAAATCCACTCCAAAAAGTATATTTATCCCTGTCTGTACCAAATGAACATGGCAGTCATAAAACCCTGGAAGAACAATTCTTCCTTTTAAATCAATAGATTTTTTAGAGAGTTTTAATAGAGATTTATACTCATTATTACAGCCAGTTTTATATATTTTTCCATCTTTTACAACTACCCAGTTGTATACTTCATTCTCCATAGAGTAAATAGTCCCATTGTACAAAAGCAGAGAGATATCCTTTTTCTCCATATACTAACCACCTTTTCTTTTTTCCCTATTATACCATGCACAGTAATATTTTATAAAAAAACTCTCATAAAAACTATTAGTCATATTCTGTATTCTATTTTCAATTAAAGCAAAAATCTAAATCTTTAACAGCAGTAATTATTATTTTTATACAGCTAAATATTTAACAAGAAAATCATAGATAACTTCTATTGTTTCATAAAAACTTTCTATATCCACTGCTTCATCACTTCCATGAAAATTATCTCCTGAAGCTCCATATATTATAACTGGTATATTCAATTTTGAAGCTATTGAGTTGAAGTCCCCAATACTTGAAAAATATTTTATTTCAGCTTCCTTAGAAGTTACTTTCTTTATAGAATCTTTCAACAGATCTATTTCTAATAAGTTTTCATCTACTACATATGGCATAAATCCATCTGCATTTTCTAATGGAGCTTCACGGAATACTATCTCATATTCTCCTTTTAATTCACATTTTTTTGCTGCTTCATCTATCTCTTTTATTATAGTAGCCTTGCTCTCCCCACGTACTATATGTCTGAATACTTTTATTTCAGCATTATCAGGAACCGAGCAGGCAGCTCCTCCCCCTTTTACTTCAATCACACAATGACTTGAATATCCTAGTTTTTCATCATATACAGGAACTGTTTTGCTAAGTTCAACTAAAAGTTTTCCAGCTTCATCTACAGCATTTATTCCATTTTCCGGAGTGGCTGCATGACTTGATTTTCCATATATTTTGATACTGTATCCATATCCTCCCCTTGCTCCCAGACAGATAACGGGTGTTTTCATATGAAGAAAACCACTGCTTGGCTCTGTTACCAATGCTATATCACTTTCAGCCATTAATCCATCATTCAGAAGAAAGTTTGTTCCCAGTCCATATGGCCCTTCTTCATCTGAAACAAAAGAATATATTATTTTTCCTTTAAAATTCTTTACATTTCTTTTAAATTCTCTAAGTGCCATCATAGCAGCTACACACCCTGATTTCATATCAAGAGCACCTAATCCATAGAGTTTTCCATCTTTTTCTTCAGGAACATACGGATTCTTACTCCATCCAGTACATTCTTCCACTGTATCAAGATGTCCATTTATAAGGAGAACTGGCCCCTCTTCCGTTCCTTTTATCTCTCCTATTGTATTTATTCCATTAAAATTTGTTACCTTATCATCTATATAATGATGATATGAAATATTCATATCATTATTTCTAAACCAGTCATAACAATATTCCATTATCTCTTTTTCATGAAAATAATTACTTTTTATACTTATTAACTTTTTTAATAAATCAAGACTTTCTTTTCTGTTCACCATTCTATATACCACCTTATTATTTTTCTGTTTTAAAAATAAATTTATTTGTCCAGCCATACGCTATTGTGATGAGTGGAGCCAGAAAAGCAAGGAATGTATAAGGAGCATATTCAAATGTACTTACACCTAGAGCTCCAGTAAAAAATAAGCCGCACAATCCCCATGGAACTAAAGGCGATGTTACAGTAGCACTATCTTCACATACTCTTGAACATACTGATGGTTGAATCCCTTTTTCTTTATAGCTTGGAGCAAGCATTCTTCCAGAAAATATAATTGCCATATGCTGACTTGCTGAAAAGAAATTAATAGCTATTGCCATAAGAGTATGAGTAGTAATAAGTCCTCCCACACTTTTTGTAACTCCTTTCAATCTTCCAAGAAGTACATCTAATATATATGTTTTTTCAAATAATCCCCCTAAACTCAAAGCTATCAAACCAAGTGATGTAGTCCACATCATGCTCTGCATTCCACCTCTTGAAAGAAGTCTGTCTACTTCTGCAATTCCAGTTTTAGAGACAAATCCGAAATCCATAGCATTCATTATCTCTCCTATTCCATAACCACCGAATGTGATAGCAAAAAAGCCTCCCAGTAAACCAGCTATTGCCATTACAGCCAATCCATTTACTTTTTTTACTGCCAGTATGATTACAATTACCATTGGCAGAAATGCTATTGGACTTATAAAGTAGTTTTCTTTCAATCCTGTTGTTATTAAATCTATTTGTGATGAATCTATATCTCCACTGAATTTCATTCCTAGGAAGAAATATATAATAAGAGAGATAATTATAGCCGGCCCTGTGCTATACATCATACTTTTTATATGATCAAATAAATCAGCTTCTGCCACTGCTGCTGCTAAATTTGTAGAGTCAGACATTGGCGACATCTTATCTCCAAATATTGCTCCAGAAATAACTGCTCCTGCTGTCATAGCTGGTGGAATATTTAATCCCATACCAATTCCCATAAATGCTACCCCTACTGTTGCTCCTGTAGTCCATGAACTTCCAGTGGAAAGTGAAGCAATACAGCAAATAAGGCAAACTGTAAATAAAAATATTTTTGGGTTTAAAATTTTTAATCCATAATAAATAATTGATGGAATTGTTCCTGCTGGTATCCATGATGCTACTACCACTCCTACCAGTATCAAAATAAGTGCTGGTATCATAGCTAAATTAGCTCCATGCATTATTCCACCCTGAATATCCTCCCAAGTAAATCCTGAAATGAATGCAACCACTACTGTCACCACTGTTACCCCAAGAAGTGTGATATGTGCTATATCATTGTTTTTGATTATAAATATCTGTGCTGCCATTGCAAAGATTAAAAACAAAAATACAAACATAGCTGCCAAAAAACTTGGTCTTTTTTCAATTTTTTTATCCATTTTTCAAACCTCCACGTTTCATGATAGCACAATAATATAATATGATAGTATTATCTAAAAAAAAGAACTTGAGATTATTAATAAATATAACAGGCACAATAATATAATATGATAGTATTATCTAGTGTTTTATTTATTGTTTTATTATAAAATTTATTAAGAAATTTTCAAAATTCTTTTTTAAAAATAAACCATAAAAAAATCTTTGTTTAGATAATTAAAAAGACAGAAATTTCTCTCTGCCTTTCAACTAACTATTTTATTTTTTTAGATGCTCTGAATTTTATTATTTTCTTAGGATAAATTGTCATCTGCTCTTTTGTTACTGGATTAGCTACTACTCTTGGCTTTCTTGTGAGTATTTCAAATATTCCTCTTCTTGGAAATTTTACCTCTCTATCTAAGGCTATTGCTTCTTTCAATGTCTCAAGAAATTCTTCTATCTCATCTTCTGCTTTGATTATTGATAGTCTATCTGGGCTCATTTCACTGTATAGCTTTGCCATTTCTCTTCTATTCATCTGTATCACCGTTAGCTATTTCTATGAGGCTTTTTCCTGCTCTAAATTTTACTACCTCTTTAGGCTTGGTATAACCTGCTTCTTCTCACATTGGCACCAGTACTTTTCTGGCTTTCCTCTCTCTTTTTTCAAATACTCCCCAGTTTTTAAATATTACTTTTTTATCTTCATCTAAAGCTTTCAGCAGTACATTCCAGAATAAGTCTATCTTTTCTCTGACTTCTTTATGGCTTTTAGAATTATTTCTCTTCTTGTAAAATCTTATAAACTCCTCTTCTGTCATATTTTCCCCCTAAAAATAATCAAAACTTATATTCTATTTTAAATGTTGTCATTGTTTCTCCTAAAGTATCTGCGGAAAAACTTAATGTTCCTGATAAATTATCTTTAGATTCATATCTGGCTGAAATTACTCCTAATCCTATTCCAGCATCATATTCCTTCACTGGTTTATCATATTTTGCATAACCTCCAGTTCCTATTGAAAATTCATCTCTCCAATCTTTTATAGACATTAGCTCTTTTTTATATCCTAAATATGTACTTATACCAAAATTATTTTTCCCTTTATTTTCTCCAAGTTCATAACTTTTGTTCATAAGTACCCCTAGATTGATCTCATTAGATATTCCTACTTTTTCTTTTATTTCTATATTTCTCTCACAAGTCAAATCTGCTCCATGTTCTTTTATTTTTTCATGCCCAAATACTGTTGTTTTTAATCCTGCTGTAAACTCAGAATAAGTCAGCCCTTTTATATCTAATTCTCTTGCATATTCATTCTTCATATTTAAATTATATGATTTAAAATTATCTCTTTTTCCATTTCTATCCATAGCATTAAATGTAAATGCACCATTTATATAATTTCTATATTCTGATATTCCATCATTTAATGGTTTGATATAGTTATGTCCTGCAAATATACTTGTTTTTCTTAGATTGCTGTTTCTATTTTTATAGTCTAATTTCGAATAATTCATCCCAATCATATAGTTTTTATTATTTTGAAGTATAAGAGTAGTTCCTTCCAAGTCATATTTATATGTTCCAGGAACATGTACATCAAGATCTTTGTCTGAATTCAAATAAAATACTCCTACCTTGATTTCATTTTGTGGATTAATTATTACTGCATCAAAACTATTTTCTTTACTGAATTGGCTGCTCAAATAAGTCTTATCTGTATTCATAACTTTTTCCTGATTATCTAACAATACTTTTCCAGACTCAACTATTTGTCCATTTAAATTTGCATATTCCAGTCCTAATAAATTTTCAAGAGTTTCTCCATCAGATACCTTTCTTGATATCATTGTTGAAAATTCTTTATTATTTTTTACAAATTCTGAATCTTCTCCATAAACTGCACTATCTATTTTCAATTCTTTTACCATTCTTCCTATGTTCCTATTTTTTTCTAAATCTTCTATATTTTTAGTTTTATTCATTACAAGATCAACTATATTTTCAGAGTTTTCTCCTGTTCTTTTTATTATGGATATCTCGTATACTCCTGAAGAAACAAGATTTTCCAGTCCTGATATTTTTCCTTCTTTTCCATTTCCTCCTGCTGTAATAAAGTTCTCTTTAAAGTATTTATCACCTTTTCCCACTTCTGCCATTATCTGCATTTCACCTTTAAGGTCAAAATCTCCTGCTGATTTATATCCTGATTCAGTAGAAGAATTAATTCCTCCTCCAACAGTTAAAGTATCAAAGGAATCTTTCAATTCAAGCCATCCATAATTATATACTTTTCCACCATTAGTAACTCTCATATATGCTGTATCAATTCCATTTTCAATCTTTCCTGTTACTCCAGTTACTATAATGCTCCCATAATTAAATGCTTCTGAATCTTTCCCATCTGCCCACATTCCAGTTCCCATATTTTCAGGTATAAGACCTTTATTATCCACTTCTATTATTCCGTAATTAAATCCTTTTGCTCCACCTGCTATTCTCATTCCTGCTGTATCTGAAGATGTTCCTTTGACTCTTATCTGCCCATAATTACTTGCTGTTCCTTTATATCCCCTTATAAATTGTCCAGCTGTCAATCCCTTTCCTTCTGACTTTATTACTCCATAATTATACATATCAGATTTAAAATATTCCTTAGCTGACCAAGTCTTTAGAAATTGTCCGATACTCTCTCCTGTTCCAGTTACTTCAATATCCCCATAGTTATACATTTCATTTTTATCAATTACTACATTAACTTCATAAAACTCATCACCTTCCCATTCTTCTATCCTTGTAAATTGCCCATAGGAATTTACTCCATCAGAATCTGCCAACACACTTAAAGTTCCAAAATTAAAAATATTTGACATAGAATTAGTACCACTTAAATACCCATATTGTCCATATGAATAGCTTTCATTTATTTTACTTCCTTTTATCTTTGATTTTATTTTTATTGTTCCATAATTATATACTTCATGTTTTACTGAAGTACTGTCTTCAAGTCCTCCAGCATATTGTCCATAATTATATCTATATACATTTTGTCCAGAATTTTTTTCAGGTTCATCAAGCAATTCCATTTCTCCATAATTATATAGTTTTCCAATAGAAGCAGCAGCATTTTCAAAAATCAATTCCTGCCCAACAAGTCTATTACTATAACCATAATCATATTTAAATCCAGTTAATTCCCCATAAGAGTGCAATATCATTTTTCCATAATTATATAGCTCATTCTGGCTATTTTCATTATCTCCTACATTTCCTGTTTCCTGTCCAGTTACAATTCCTCCAGAACGATTACTTATTTTTATTATTCCATAATTATATGCCTTATATTTACCATTAGGATCCCTAACTCCAAGTTTTTGCCCTATCCCACCTCTTTCCCGTGTATCTGAATTACTTTTTACATTTAATTCTATTATCCCATAATTTATGAGCTCACTATTTGATGCTCCTGAATTTTGTCCAGTAAAATTACCTTCATAACCACTTCCTGTTTTTATTGTTCCATAATTTATAAGCTTACTCTGGTCTATATTTTTATCCCATGCAGCTAAAACTATCTGCCCTGCTCTATCAGACCCTCTCACTTGTGTAGTGCTTTGAGTTCCTTCAATTGTTCCTTTATTTATTAAAGTAGCTTCTTCGATAGGAGTTCCTTTACTGGTTGTTTCCAATGATTGCCCATTAATACTGTTACTATATCCATTTATTTTTGTTTTTATTTCTGTTGTTTCAGATTCTGAAAAACTTCCATAACTATTAAGATGTTCCTCTCCTAAAACTCCTAATTTTTCTTTAATTTCTGCTTCTGAATCTGTACTATTTTTTAAGTTATATGTAGTACTGCATAAATTGTATGTATTGTTATAATTTTCAATCTCAGTTATATTTTTTAAACTTGTATTCTCAGTAAGCATTTCTAATCCTTTATCAAAAACTTCTTTATTTCCATGATAAAGATATTCGCTTATTTTATCTGCATTTTCTCCAGAATTTATTGCGGCTATAATATTTTCAGAATCTACATATCCCAATCCATTGCTTGAGCTAAATAAAGTATTTGAAGCATTATTATTTAACATCCAGTTCTTTTCATCTTTATTTTTTATTCCATCACCATCAAAGTCCCCTTCTGGATTATAAACATCTGCTATTCCATCCCTATTTTCATCTTGTAGTTCTATTACTTCCCATTTTTTTGTTTTTTTATTCCACTCTCTTTTTAATATTGCAGTATATCCTCCACTGCTGTCAGGATCATGATGTAACGGGTGTAAGGCGAAACGTAAAATGATAATTTTTTTAAGATGAAATGATAAAAATATTTAAATGTAAAACGATAAAATAAAAAAAGCCTCCATAAAAAATATTATGAAGTCTTTTATATATTAGCCTTCCTCTTTCAAAATCATTTAAAATCAATTTTGTGAGGTCATTTTTATATCAAATTTGGGTTTTCAACTTTAAAATACCTTGTGGTATGTCCAAGAGGAGATTGATATTCCCATGTTTCATAAACATAGTTTTCAAGCCCTAGTTTTTTCATTATTTCAAGTATTTCATCATCAGATAAATTAAATGATTCCTTTTTACTTGATAGGGAAATAAGTGTTTCTTCATTTTTCTCTATTGTTGCTACAAGTGGATATTCCTTATATCTTCCATAAAATAAAACTTCTTTAGACAATGCAGCTAAAAATTCTGGTGCTTCTACCTTTTTAAAATTAGTTTTTATTTTTCTCATAATCCCTCCTCTTAGTTCATTAGCATATAAAATTCTATTGCTTTTTTCTTCATATCTTCCATATCTTTGAATTGTGTTTTTTCCTTAAAAATAATTTTTAGTAATTTATTCATATCTGTTCTTTTGGTAGTCCTCTTATTTATCTCCTCTTCCATGTCTTCATAACTATTAAATTTTGTATACTGCTTCATGAATTTTTCATTAAGAATATCTTCAGTTGATATTTCTCCTTCTCTTATTTTCTTTTCAAAAACATCTTTTTCCATAAAATATCACCTCTTATCTATTTTTATATATAAATATTGTATATGGAAATAGATATTTTTTCAAGTTGTTTTTAAAAATAATTTTAGGAATAATAAAAAAGCTAGGTTACTAGCTCTTTTACTCTTTTTTTATTTCCTTTTCTTTACATTGTTCTAATATATTTTTTAATTGTCTAGGAACTTTTAATCCTGCATTAACTGCATTCTCTAATATACTTAAGCCTTCGTTCGCTGTATAAAAACATATTACAACATATCGGCAGTTATATTTTAAGCCTTTAATTTCTAGTAACTGGTCTATTTGATCTGCAAGTGCTACTATAAGCAACATAAAAATCTTTTTCAAAAAACCTTTGAAACCAATCTTACTATTTAAATTACCTTTCATTATAGACTTAAAAATCCCTGAAACATAATCTATTGCCATTACTGCAAGCAAGCAATATATAAGCTTATCTTTTCCACCAGTTATAAAAAATATTGCTGAAAATAGCATTCCTAATACCACTACACTCTTATCAAATAAAACTTTTAAAACCTCTACAAATATTTTTAAAAACTCCATAACTATGGTTATTAACTCTTTAAAATCCACCTTTAAATTCATTTTTTAAATTCCTCCCTGTAATATATAATTCCAACCTTTTTCGAACATAGAATAAAACCATGGCGAAACATATAACTTTGGAAATAGTCCACCTAAAATACATATAATAAGCAAAATTAGGGTTATATAAGCTATATAAATTTTAAACTCTGTAAGTTTTTTTTCTTCTATTTCTTGTTTTTTTTCTCCACTTTTAGCGGTTTTTTTAAATATATCTATAACTCCTGTTAGTAATCCTAAGATAAAGGTTTTCATTTTTATTCCTCCCTTTTTAACTCTATATGTGGTCTATCCCAGCCCCAATCATAACCAAGTTCTAGTTTGATTCCTAACATTTCTCCTGCTTTTCTAAAAGCCTCTATTATAGGAAGCCATCTTGAATCATCTTCTTTGTCCTTATTTGTCCATCCTGTATAGTAAATATCTACTGCTCTACCAAGCTGATGATTAGACTTCTTGTTTATTCCATCTAATTTAGTAGTCCCTTTTCTGTAATACTCTTGTTGCTTCTCAACAGTTCTTAATCCTTCATTTACAAAAAAATCTCCCTCACTTATAGCCAGAGCATATCCTACAACCAATTGTAGCTTATAATGTACTCCTTTAAGATTAGTTAATGTTCTTTTACTTACTTTATTCATTTCTCCCCCTTTTTACTACACTGCTTTGACTTCTGAATTTTCATTTACCTTTTCTCTAAACTTCTCTACAGTTAAATCTGAAATAATTTCTCCTTGTTTCAAATATGCTTCTACTCCATATACTGCTGTAATAAAATTCATTCCAGATATTCTCATTTGCTTCAATTGTTCTAAACTCATTTTTGCTATATCACTATCTGAGAAAGCCCATGAAAGCTCTTCTGTTCCCCCAGCATCTTCTAAAGCTGCTATCGCATTACTTAGAAGAGCCAAGTCCTTATCTCTGCATTTTTGATTATGTCTTTCAAATATAAAACCCCTTTCTAAAACTTTTGCTTTATAACTATCTATTTCTTTTTTAAAAAGCTCTCTTTTTTCCTCATCTGTCATTTTTTTTATAATTCCAGCCTCTTTTAATTCTTCTGTTGTCATTTCTCTCATTTTCCCATTGTCTTCTACAGGGTAGTTTAAAGGAGCTCCACCTATATAGAGGATATCTCTTTCTTTCCAATCTGGGAATACTTTGTCATACTCTCCTGCTTCCCAAAATTTTATATTTTGTTCATCAGGTCTGATATTATCTTGAATTAATTTACCATTTCTATATTGAAAATACATTTTTATTCCTCCTTATATGTTGTTAACCGAAATGTATACTTGCGTTATAAAATATGATGTAGTAGATTGTAGAGTATGCATAGTTGCTCCGTTATCTCTTGAAGATAATTTTCCATCTGGGCCTATTTTTATATAAGGATTTCCAGAAATACATGAGTATGTAATATATGTGTTTGCTGAAGGTCTAAAATTTTCAGGTACAACATATGTATCAAGTACAGCATTTATAGATCCGCCACGTGTATTGCAGAACACAATAATAACTTTTCCAACTTTTCTAAATGTAAGTTCATGCTGTACAGGATTCCCTATTTCAATTAAAAAAGTTTCTTCATATACATCTTTTGCTAAATTCTTATTATCTGCTGTAATAAAATTACTTGTAGGAGTTATATCTTCTGTAGTTTTTACACAAAGATAAGGTACCTTGGGAGTTACTGAGTTATCCCAATATATTTCTCCTTTTATTTTTGTTCCAAGCTCTTCTATGTTTTTCACTTGAGTAATGCCTGTATTTCCTTTTAGTAAAGTGAATACATTTTCTACATTTTCTTCTATTTTTTCTGCGAAGATATCTATCTTATCCCACCATTCATTCCACCATTTCCTAAAATCTCCCTTGCAATAAGACTTCCAAACTGGTAGTTTTAAATGCCTAGATACTTTTTCAACCTCTTCTCTTCCCTGGGGATCACTAATAAATGGCATCTACACTTCATCTCCTCTCGCTAATTTTATTTCTGTAAGCTCTGTAAGTTCCTTTTCTGTTAAGTCTGCAAGTGTAAAATCTATAATATACACTTCAAAGTCTATTAAAAAGCCTACTCCTGCACTTTTTATTCTTTTTACTACTTTTTTTACTTCTTCTACATCTAATGTATCTGGTACTGTTAAAAGAATTTTTCCTGTAGCTTCTAATACTGTAAATTCTTCTGGATCTCTTTTAAAATAAAATGCAAGCATATTTTTAAGGTCTTCTATATTCCCTATAAAACTTACTAAAGTTAATTCAAACTTTATCTTTTTTATATATTCTAAATCTGTAAGCCCTTCTCTAAATACCTTATAATTTCCTCCAAAATGATCCAAAGCTCTCCCAGATAGTTTTGTATAGTCTTTAAAATCATTTAGTTCCTGCCACATCTGCTTCTTTCTTTTATGTTTTTCATATACTATTTCAAATAATTTTAAAGCATACTTTGTATCATGAAAAATATGTGGAATTCTATTATAATTCATAATTTTACTCCTTTATTTCCACATTTATTAGTATATTTTCTTCTAGTAATCTTGGAATATTTTTATTCAGAAGCTTATAATCTATTGCTTTTAAATCCTCCATACTATCCCCTAATAATACTTCTAAATTTATTATTCCTTCACTATTTTGATATGTTTCTCCAATTAGTTTCCATATATACACAGTCCCTGCTACATCTACATTATCAACATAAGAAATAAGAGCCTTTTTTATATTATCTATATTTTCTTCTTTCCAGTATTCCTTACTTGCTGTAAGCTCTATTCTTATATATAAATCTTTTACTGTTGCCCTAGAAAAACCATATGTTATATTCTCTATTTCTTTTCTTATATCTCCCCAAGTTCTTATTCCTGCTAGTTTATAGTCTTTTATAATTTTAAACATATTTTCATCTGTTTCTCCAGTTACTATTATTTCGTAAGAATGTGGTGGTCTCCCTGCTTCATCATACTCATCTGTTTCATTTTCTAAAACCTGGCATCTATCTACAGAACTGTTATTTATTACATAGTTTCTTATTCCTTCACAAGAAAAAGAATTTATACTATCAACCCTTTTTAAAAATCTTTCTCTTAATTCACTATCACTCTCACTATCCTTTCCACCTACTGCTGCTCCTTGATTGGTTATTTTATTTATTCCAATTAAAACCTGTGTCATAATTGTTATTGTATTTTCTTCTGTATTTCCTATTTTTCCAGCTTCTAAAGCTATAACTTCTAATTCTTTTTTCTTTGTATTATCTATTATTTCTGTTGTAGTATTTAAAGTTACATATTTTTTACCATCCTCTGTCTCCACTCCCCAGCCTGCTGGTATTTCTGTTCCCTCTTCTGCCTCTATTGTTATCTTTGCTGTTGCTTTTGTTGCTGCTCTCCATTTCATATTCAAATAACTTGTTATAATACCTAAATCCTGCCCTGTAGCTGTATATACACTTCTATTATTATATTGTGCCAATCCTTGCAAATCTGTGTCATACTCTTCTGCTGCATCAAATTTTAATAAAGATATTATTAAATTACTATCTGTTACCCTTATATCTGGTTTTACAGTTTTAAATTCTGCTAGTTTTCTTTTGTATATCTCTGTAAGTGTAGGGACAATAAAGCCGTTTTCTGTTATATATATCATTCTATTATCAACTCCCTATCCTGCCCTTTCAGTACTATTTCTATCTTCAAATTGTTATTATCCGTGAATTCTATTTTCTTTATTCTGTCTATTTTATATTTTTTTATAACTTTTGATATTTCATTTATAATTCTTCTATTTTCTACCTTTCCTTGCAATATTCCTGTATTTCTGTCATTTAACCAGGGAACTCCAAAATTTGTATTTAGATGCCATTGTTCTTTATTTTGGCATAGTTCAACTCTTATAGCTTGCATTATGTCTTCTTCTTCACTAACAAGCCCACATTGCCCTATATCATCAAATACTATTTCATTATCTTTATCTAGTTCTATACTTGCTCCCATAGTTCCCCCCTAACCTGCTTTTGTTGTTCTTCCTTGTCCTACTGGATGTTCTGGCTGCTGATATCCATGATCATGTTCTTTTAAGCTGATATCTCCAGCTTTTACATCTCCATTAGTTGTTATATTTCCTGTCTGCGTGAAATCCCCTACTTGCTTTATATTCCCTTTTATCTCCAGATCACTTTCTATTATCATTTTATTAGCACCTGTTTTGATAAAAATTTCTCCATTTCCTTTTATTAAAATTAATGTTCCTTTTCCCTCTAGCACTATATCTTCAAGAAATTTTTCATTATATTCTATACTTTTAGGAGTAATACTCCCCTTTATATATGCTCCATTCAAACTGAACCTATCCCAGCTTGGTGGTTCTTTTTCTTTACCATCCAAGACATTATAATAATCTAGTTCTGTAAAACCTACCCATACCAAGTCCCCTTTTACATAAGGGTATCTTATTTTCCAACCACCAAAGCTTTTAAAATCAAGCATTACATCTATTAGAGGTGGTACACTTATTATTTCTTTACAGAGTATTCTTTTTGGTAAAATTTGGACTGTACAGTACCCTTTTACTAAATCCAATTTCTCTATTCTTCCTGGTAGTGTTGTATGTATTTCTTCTTTTAGTTCATTTATTACATAATCAAGAATTTCTTTCATATCAATCACTTCCCACTTACTTTAATTACCTCTGCTACTGCATAGACACTAAATTCTTCTAACCCTTGCGCACTCCTTGTTAATTCTACTACTCTATATGTTCCAGGATAATATTTACTGTCTATCTCTAAAATAGCATCTTCTACTATGTCTGGTATCATAAGAGTTTCTATCAAATATCTTTCTTTTTTTGTTTTATCCTCTATTTTTTCTATATTTATAAGCCCTTCTGCTGCCCCTATTCGAACAGCTTTCGAATAAGCTTTAGAAGGTGCTTTGAAATAAATTCTTTTTTCATCAAAATTCACTTTAGCTCCTGTATCTCTTCCAAGTACTTCTATTACTTTACTAAGTCTATTAGAAAAAATTTTTCCTCCAGGATATGGATCATCTTTTGGTAGATCCATTATTTCTATGGTATACGGAGTTATACTGTTTAATGTCTTCAATATTTCACTAGGTCTTATATTGGCTTTGAATTGTACATTAATGGCTGTATTAGTAAAAGCAACATTGCTTGGAGTGGCTATTATCCTAGTTACAAAGTCTTCTTGTTCTCTGTAGGTATTTACTTTATCTACAATTCCATTGAAAGATACTTTATTATAATTTTTATAACCATCTTTTACAGTGCATAGCAGCCCTTTTTTTATTTTCTCTTTGGTAGTTTCTGAAAGATTATAAAGAAAAATAACAGCTTGATTAGTCTTTGTATCATTTGTTTTTGTTATTTCAAAGTCTATATCTATATCTTGATATTTGAATAACATATCTCCAATTTTTACCTCTCTTACCTGCTGCCATAATTCATGCTTCATTTTTCTTCCTCTCCTATTAAAAACATCTTGTAATCTTTATTAAAATTTTCTGGTGTTATTTTGTCATTTTCTTCTGCAAATTCATTTACTTTTATAACCCTCAACTGCTGTCCCCAATCTGTTTTACGCTTATTCATATCAAGATAATCTATGTTAGGAACTAGCTTTGTATGCCCTAGCACCCTCTCTCCTGTATCTTCTAGTATTCCCATGTATATATACCCATCAAATGTATTATAGAGAAAATCCAACTTAAATTTTTCTCCCTGTACATCTACTTCTAAATGGTTTGTTTTCAATTCTTTTAAGTCTATTTCTACTATTTTCACTTAGAAAGTCCTCCTATCCAGTCCCAACCTGCCTTAATTATTGTACTTCCCCTCTCTTTTTCTTTTGGAGTAGGATCCTTAACCTCTGCTGTTTTCACTATTTTATCCCCTCCACTTCCAGTCTTAGTACTTACTTTTTCTGTTGCTTCTATTTCTATCTCTGCTGTTTTTATTATCTTTAAAGAAATATCATATGTAAGTCCTGTAGCCTGTTCAGAGCTTTCTGTTTCTTTTATATTTGTTATAATTACATGATCATAATAGTCCCTTCCTGAATAATCAAATTCTGTGTATTCTCCACTATTAGCAAGTTTTTTTAAATTTATTCTATTTGTAAGATACTCAAAAGAATTATCTACAACTGTTATATCAAGAAGCAAACATTCAGATCTTGTGCTATCTGAAATATTAAAACCCTTTTCTACTCTTCTGTTTGTGCTGGATATCTTTGTAGTCTCACTTTTACTTGATATTACTTCCAGTTCTATTCCACCTAGTGTAGATTTTGCTTTAAATAAGTCTGGAAATTCTTTTTCAGCAGCCTTTTTTAATATATCAGATATCCTAAACATTCAAGCCTCCTCCATATGTATTTTTTAATTTAGCTACTACCTCTTCTTCATTGTTTCTGTTCACTTTTTTCATTGCTTCTTCTAGTTCTGTTTGACTTAGTCTACTACCTTCTATTTTAGTATTATTTTTCTGTTCAATTTTAATATTTACTACTGTTTCTTTTTTTTCATAGTTATTTTTTAATCCTGCTTCTAGAGATATTGGCTTTAATTTAGGGATATCTATATTTTGTTTTTCTAGTAAATATTTCTTTTGGATCTCTTGTTCTAAAAAATCATTTTTTTTAGGAATAGGTAAAAATGAATTATTTAATAAAGGCTTATTGTAATCTATTCCATCTGCTCCTATTGGAACTTTTTCTGGTAAAACTGGTAAAGATGATACTCCTCTTTTAGAATCTATGAATTTTGTTAAATATTCTTGGTTATTATCCCATCTTTCTATACCTTTATTCAGCCCCTTTTTTGCAAGACTGTAGTCCCCTGTTATAAGTCCTTTACCTAGTCCTGCTATTATTGTAAGTCCATCTCCTACCAGTCCTATACTTGCCTGTAAATTTTGTAAAAATGCTGCTACCCAGCCTCCTTCATCAAATGCCTTCCACAGCTCTTTTACATCTTTTTTAAATCCTTCAAAATTATAGTCATAGTCAAGATAGTTCATAAGTGCATTAAAGGCATCTTCTGTCACAGATTTTTGCCCGTTAAAAGCTCCTATTATATCTGCAATAACAAGCCCTGCTGCTGCAACTGGAAAAGTTGTTATAGCTAAAAATCCCCCTATAAGCTTTATTGTAGTTTTCACATCTTCTGGCATATCTGAAAAGGCTTTGTATATCCCTTTTGCTGTTCCTACTGCCCCTTCTCTGAGTAGCTCCAATGTATCCAATCCTGCCATTATAAATTTTTCTGCTCCATCTAGATTATCTCCTAAAAAAGCAAACCATTCATATCTAGACTTTCTTAATCTAAACCCTACATTTTCATATACATCTCCAATTCTATTTTGAACTTGTACTATTTTTCCTTCTGGTGTATCTGCAAAGGCTTTATTTTGCTCTCCTACATTCATTGTTACTGCTTCTACAAGTGCTGCAACCTTTTGTTCTGGTGTTCCCACTTTTATAAGCTTTTCCTGCTGTTCTGTCAAAGAAATACCAGCCTTTAAAAGCATTCCTGTTTGTCCTTGTAATCCTTTTGCTAACATATTAGCAACTCCTACAGCATCTTGTCCTGTTCCCTTTAGTCCTTTTTGCTGTACTATTATATTTTGCATAGCTGGCATTAATGCTTTCAAAGATTTTTCTGTAAGGTTGAAAGTTGCTAACTGCTGTGCTCCTGCTAATGTTACTTCATCTCCTACAACTCCTAAACCTTGTAGTTCACTTGCATAAGCTTTTATATTTTCTATCTGCTCTTCCCTAAATCCTTGTGCTTTCATGGTAGAATACAACTTAGTTTCCTGTTCCATCTGATATTGTGCTGCTTGAATAGACTTGTTATATTCTCCCATCAATTTAGTTACAGAAAAAATTCCAGCTCCCATTTTTAGAAAGGTAGAAGCAGAAAGACTTTCCATACCTAAAAAACCTTTTTTTCCTTTATCTATTTCATCTTCAAGTTTTTTAAATCCATCGCCTTTCAAGTAGCTCATTATGTCTACTGCTAGCTTTCTTACTGCTTCCATCTACCTCTCCTTAATTAAAATTCTTTCTGTAACTAATTATTCTTTCTGCTGTGCTTATAAGCTCTCTATAAGTCATTTTTTCTGCTTTTTCAAAATCTCTTAAAAATCCCCCTACTAAACATATAAGTTCTTGTATTGGTTCATTAAATCGTTCTACTTCATAATCTCCTATTTTTTTATCTAAGCTATTACAAGCTACGAAAGATATTTCTTATAGTCAATAAATGTCCTATATCACCGACTTGTTTAAATATTTCTGCTCCCATATCTCTTAATTTAGAATATTTAAAACTATTAATATCCTTTTTTACTGCTTTTATAAAAGCTTCTGCTACATAAGCTGTATTGCTCTCTTCATTTTCTCCATAAATAGACCTAAATAGTTTAAAAGCTCTTCTTAAATCTTTTTTTCCATCCCTCATTAAAGAAAGTTCCATGCCTTCACAAACTACCACTTCTGGAATATTTAATATATCTTCTAGTGGTAAATTTGTTTCCGCTGGATATTTTAAAATTTCTTGACAGTATTCTACTAAGTCATTTTTATTTCCAAACTTTCTTTCTAGATCTAAAGTAAAAGATGCTGGTTGTTCCATAATTGTTACTTGTTTTCCATTTATTTCTACTATTTCTTTTCTCATTTCTTATATTCCTCCTGCTAGTAATAGAGCAAATGATGGTATTAAGTTTACAGCTCTTATTGTATAATCTCTTGTTCCTGCATTTGCACCTAAATTTAAGTCTGGTATTTTTGTAAAATATGCTTTACTTGATACATTCCCCACATCTCCAGAAAAATTCTTGTCTATATGTGCAAGTAAGAACTGTTCTCCTGAATATGCTGCTGTTTGTAATACTGCATTAAGTGGAGATGATTGTAATATTTTTACTGTTACAATAGCATTTCTATTGTGGTTTTCAGATGTTGTCCCTGCTCCATCTGTTCCTGTTATTTCTGTTCTAAAATCTTGCTCATAGGCAATAGTTGCCTTTGTATCATTTCCATAATCTTTTAAAGCATATGGAATTCCCCCTATTGTAAGTACAATGTCATGCTTCTTGACATCATAATTATAATTATTTGACATTTTCTATCCTCCCTATACTGCAAAGTATATATCTTCATTTATTTCTTTAGTTCCATATCTGTATTTAATCTGTATTTTCACGCCAAAAAGAACACCATTTAAAACATCATTATCTGGTATTTCTTCCAGTGGTGGAAAAGAAATAACTGTTTTTCCTGCTCTTAATGCTCCTGAATTTTCAAATTGTGTAGTCCGTTTCAAAATAGTTGTTTTTAATGGACTTAAATCATCATAAGAAGGTTTTGGAGTATTTATAAGGTATGCTGTCATATCCTCTTCTAGCCTAAATTTTAAAGCATACAGGCAATGTATAAAGTCTATTGGATCTCCTGTTACTGTTTGTCCCTCTGCTAAAATTATCTGCCCTTTTGCTCTAGCAAAATAAGAGCTTTTAGCTTTTTTTACAGTTGCTTGCTCTGCTCCACTTAGTCCTCCATCTATTCCACCATTCATTACTTTATTGGCTATAAGAATAGCTCCAGGACTTTGTGGTATTGCATATCCTGCAACAATAGCATCTGCTTCATTTTGATTTTTAGAAATTATTATTGCTGTCCCCTGTGTTGTTATCCCTGCCATTTTATTTATAAACGCTTCATTTATTTCTGTCTCTTTAGCTGGTGTCCAAAATAGCATCTTTTGTCTAGCTGCTAATTCTTTAGACATTAAAGTTACTTTATCTATATCTATTTCATCTGTGACTGTTCCAAACCAATCATTTGAAAGACTATTAAATAATTCTGCATAGTCCTCTGCCCCATCTTCTTGTTTTCTACCAAAAATTAAAATTTGTTTTGCTCCTGCTGCAAAGCTATCCCTTACTTTTGTATATAATAATTCTGTAGTTTCTAGTCCTTCCACATCTTTTATACTTGTTATTAATTGCTCTTTTACATCTTTTTTAGTAGTAAAAGCTCCTATTATATTTACTGTAGCCTGATCTATCACGCTCGGTTTATGCACATTAAGAAATACAAGTACTTTTTCTGCTCCTCTAATTATTTCAGACATTTACTATCCCCCTTATCTTTAAAATTACTTTTTTTACTAATGGAACTTTTGCTATACTTGAACTTTGTATTCTTACAGATATATCAATAATATTTTTTTCTGTATAACCTGCTGGAAGTGCTGTAGATATATCTATTATGCTTCCAACATTTTCTAGTACATATTTCAAGCCGTTTCTAGCTATCCACCAATTCTGCCCCTGCATATGTTCAAAAAACTTTCTAGCCTCTTGAACATGTTTCGAATTCCCTATGAATACAAATGAAATTGTATTTCTATATATATTAATTTGTTCATATACTCTATTATCTTTTTCATCATGTGTCTTTGTGTATTTCTCTATTATTTCACTTGTTAAGGTTCTACTAACACATCTTTCTTTTTTTAGATCACTTGCATTCATATACTGCAAATCAGAACTTGAAAATACTTGTACTCCAGTAATTTCCTGTATCTTTTCTAAAAAGTCTACTTCTATATCTCTTCTATTCATCTGTTTTCTCCAAAGTAAATTCTTTAAAATCTGCTCTTATTCTTGGCAATATTTCAGATACTTTATATTTTATATCTTCTATATACACATAATCTCCATGTTTTAGCGGATATATTTTTAAAATTTTTCCACACATCTGACCAGTTATTGTGCCTCCATTTGTATCTGGATTATATCCCCTTAAAGTCTTTTTATATATAAACATAGGGTACTCTTCTGTTATTTCTTCTCCTTTTGGATTTTTAAGATCCCCTTTTATTTTCTTTAGAACTTTATAGTTTTCTAGTTCTCCATCTTCTATAAAATCATTTAATTTATATTCCATTTCTACCACTCTATCCTATATACAATGCTAGTTAATAAAGCTTTAGTATCAATAAGAGGTTTATCAGATCCTTTTCTTTTTATTGTACTTTCTGCAAGTTCTGCAAACTCTCCATTTTCAATTACTTCTTTTATCTTCTGTACCATATACTTTCCTAGTTCATGCCCTAAAGCTTCCGCTGTTCCATTTCCTGTAATTATTAAATCTACCCTTTTTTCATAAAGCTTTTTCAATTTTTCAATATTGGTATCAAATCCTGTTCTGAAATAGGGACGAGCTGGATAATTTACATTAAATTCATCTGCTCCAAACTCCATCCATATTGCTACTTTTTCTACTTTTTCTCCAGTAGAATAAATTTTATCTGGATCAATTTCTACAATAACTTTCATATTTCCAAGTTTTTCTAATTCTTCTTTTATCTTATTAAAACCAAAATCTTCATCTTTAAACATTAATAACTCTTCCTTTCAAATCTTTTTAATGTTTGTGCAGCCTGTGAATTACAAAAATTTACAAGTCCAATTTTTTTAGTTTTATCATAGCTTACAGACATGTCTCCAATAGATTTAGAAGTTATTCCATTAAGCATCTGTGCCTGCTCCTCTTCTTTTCCACTAGCTATACTGTAGGCTTCTAGCATTTGTGCCATTTTTATTAAAAAAGGAACTTCCTGTTCTCCTCTGCGAGGGAAGACTTTTTCGCCTTCCCCCTTAAACCTAACAGGGATCTGCTCTATTTTGTCAAAGGCACGATACAAAGCTTTAGTTAGTTTTTCATCACTTAGACTTTTAATATCGTATCTTTCAGAAAGCCACTCCTTAGCTTCTTCTAATGTCACATACCCTATCATTTTATTTCTCCTCTTCTATAATTTCTTCTTTGACTTCTTTTATGCTTGGATTTCTTAATAATTCTTTACAAAGTAAAGTATCTGGTACATCTGCTCTACCTTCTGCAAAAACTATTTCCTTGCCTTTTACAGTTACTGTTACATTCTTATATTTTTCATGTTTTAATATCATTTTATACCCCCAAATTTACAATTTTCCCTTGTTCATGCACTCCTCTTACCTCTAGTGTAAGTTCTCCTAATATAAGTCCTTTTGTGTTGTCACCAGTTTTCCCCATATATTCGTGAAATAAATCTCTATTTATCAAAGGTCTTATTTCACAATTTTCATGATTTACCAATAACATTTCATTATCTGGTAAATTTGGTGTCATTATAAGCGGAACTATTCCATAGCTTGTATAGACTTCTTTTACGACCGCTCCAAGTGTAGAGCTTGTTTGCTCTTTTACAATATATTTTTCTATCTCTTTGTTGAGGTTTGATTGTTGTTTAGGTGGAATATAGAAAGCATAATATCCATTTTGTAAATCTCCCCCCACTAAATAGGCTTTTTTCAATAGTGCTTCTAGCTTTTCGATTGATATTTTTTCGTTATTAGCATCTACAATTTGCCCTTTATCCAATATAGTTCTTATTCCATCCATACCTCTATTTTTCCCAGTTGCAAATTTTTTCCCTGCTACTATTGCTTTTTCTACCTTTCCTACTGCTTTATCCATCTTTCTTGTCATTTCTAAAGAATAAGGATCTAGTCCTTCTCCTGATGGAACTGTTAAAGCTTGTGCTGTTCCTGAAATAGAAATTTCTTCCCTTATAATTTGCGTATAATTAGTGAAATTTTCTCCTGGCTTATATGATGCTCCTAATAAATCTGCTCCCTCTTCTATATTGTCATTTATAAAGTAGGCTGGTACATTAATAGCATGTGCTGCTGCTACTGTTCCTAACTGTCCTCTTACTACAGTCAAAGTTTTACCTGCTATACTTTGTACTAATATAACCTCTTCATCTATTCTCATATATGAATTTATTGGGAAAACTGTTGGATCTGCTACATCTATATTTGTATCTGATACTCCTACTGCTACTGTTATAACTGTTTCTGTTCCTTCACAACTATAATCTACCCATGAAGCTGTTGTAGCTTGTATTGGTCTTACTTTTCCTAGTGCTATCAAATTCAAATAAAATGGTGCTTTGTTAGGATTTATATATTTTAGTCCTGGACTTAGCTCCTCTTTTAATCCTACTATTCTGTCTGTTGTTGTTATTGTTCCTGGCATTTCTCATCACTCCCTATTATTTATTTAATTTTGCTAATTGTATTTCTAATGCTATTAGTTTGGTTCTAGTCTCTGTAGACTTAGGTAATTTAGAAAGTCTTTCTATTTCATTTTTTATCTTTTCTACTTCTCCATCTGGCTCTGTCCTTGCTGGTGGTGGCGGTGTTTGTTTTGGATCTGTTATGAATAAATCTGGATATGTTGCTTTTAGTGTTGTCAGCTGCTCTTCTAGCCCCTCCAGCTTATTTTCTCCAAATGTTATTTTTCCCATATCCAATTTACTTGTAAGAAGTTCTGGATATTTTATTCCACTTAAAGCCCCTGCTACTGCTACTTTTTTATACTTTTCTGTTTCTGTAGCAAGCATTATAGGCTTATCTAAAAGCTCTTCTACTTTTTCTTTTACTCCTAATTTCTCCCCTAAATAGCTTGTTACTGCTGTTCTTGTAAGTTTAGTTTTAAATTCTGTGTTGCCTTCTATAAACTTATTCACTCCCTCTTCTGTTATTGGTGTTGGTTCTGCTGCTGGAATAAGATTATGTGTTGTAAGCTCTTGTCTTCCTTCCTCTGTTTTTAGATATGCTATATCTTCTGGTTTTAATGGCATTATTTTTCCCTCCCTTTGCTAGTAATAGGCTCTGCCCAACAACGGCAGCCATAGTCTTCTCCTGGAAGAAGCCCATCACTTACTTTATATTTTTTTCCATTTCTTTCTAAATGGCTTTCTCTAGTTCTTCCATCTTGCATAGAACGCCATATATATTCTTCTATGTCGTTTTCTATCCAAAGATCTTTCAAATTTGTTGCTTGTAAGTTTCCTGTTTCATTTCTTGCCCAAAGCTCATTTCTTCTGTTAATCCACTCTTTTAAACCAGATAAACTTTTTTGATCTGGGACAATTCCTTTTTCTAGGTCTTCAAGCATCATTTTTATTTTTAAGTTAGGATTAGGAATTTTCTTTACTTCATGTATAAGTTTTTTTAAATCTCCTTTTCCTATTTTTCCTATTTCAAGCTTATTGAAACGGTATCCTACAGACTTATTAAGAATGTTATATGTTTTTATTACTTCATTTTCTCTATTCTTTAGCAACTGTTCTGGTATTATCTTTTCTAGTTTTTCTAGTAATAAATAATTTTTTCTTATCCATTTCTTTGCCCCTGTTAGATCACTTCTTGCCACTTCTTCTTTACTCAAAGTTTTCCAACTATCAAAAGTTTGGTTAGCTTGTTCTATTGCAAGTTTTTTTATTTTTTCTAAAAATTCTTTTTTATCTTTATTACTAAGCTTTACCCGCCCCGCTTCCCCTAACATCTCCTTATGTTTTTTTAAAAGCTTATCTGTATAGAATTTGAAGGTTTTTTTTAATTTCTTTTCAATTTCTTTTGGATACATTATTCATCATCCTCATTTAGCCCAAACTCTTCTATTAACTTGTCTACCTGCTCTTGTATAGACTTATCTAATTTTCCTTCTGTATCTATTTGTTTTAATTTTTCCAACAAGTCTAATAGCTTTGTTCTATATGCTAGATCAGATTTTATTCTTTCCAGTTCCTCTTCTGTTGTTATTTCTGTAAGGTTTATATAGTCTACTGCTGCTTCTAAACTCATTATTCCAGCAGTTATTGCAGTATTTGCTATATTCACTTTTTCAGCCGTTGAAAGGCTTATTATTTCCTTACATTGCAAAGTAAAATCTAAACTTTCTTCTTTTCCTAAATAAGCATAACCCCACTTTACAATTTTTTCATATGCTCTTATTATTTTATTTCTTTTTGTTTCTACTGCTGCCAGAGTTCTTTCCATACTCCTGATTTTACTTTCTCCAGAAGCAGCACCATTTTTATCTATTCCAAACGCCTGCTCATTTGTTCCAGTCGCTTGGTAAATTTGATACATATAATTGTCTCTTTGTATTTTCCATTCTGCCGTTTTAGTTTCCAATACAACTTGCTTAAGCTCTTTATCTCCATCTCCTACTATTGCTGTTCTATCTTTTAAATTTATACAGTAATCGCCAGTTTCTGGATCTGTCTCTAACATACTTTCTGGCACTTGTAAAAGTGGATTTGCTACTTTGTCAAAGGCTTGACTTGTCAAGGTGTCTCCTATTAATAGTTCTCTATTTATAACTATCAAATCTGGTAAATAATCTGTTTGTCTACTTATATTATCTACCTCTGCTACTTGCCAGCCTTTGTATTTATCTATATATCCTTTCCCATCTACTTTCATTCCATAGCTTTCTAAACTTTCTGGACATGGTATCTCCTCTACAGCATCTTTACCTATTGTAAAAAACCTGTATTCTGTACTTCCTTCTTTATATATTTCACATTTAAGTGTACTTTTTTTAGAATCTTCTTCAAAGAATACATAGGCTTCTGCTAGATCAGGATTTAAAATATTAGGAATTTTAAAATAATTTACTGGTGGAACTATGAAAAAACTTAATTTATTATTTATCATCGTTCCTCTAATTAAAAGTCTTCCTGCATAACTTTGTATTGCTATCGCCTCTGATAATTCGTCTTGAAAGTCTATTAATTCTAAAAATTCCCTCTTATCTTCATCCACTCCTAATGTAGGAGGCTTATTTGCTGCAAGTTCTACAAATAACTTTGTTACTGCTCCTAAGATGTTGTTTCCAACTATCAAATTATCAAATTTTTTGGACTTCCATTTCATCTTGTTTCCATCAATATAGAATTCTCTATAATTGTTTCTATCATCTAGTAATCCCATATATTCAAGTTTTACTCTTCTTAAAACATCTTTATAGAAAACCTCTATGCTCTTCCCTTCATAGAGTTTTTTATTTGTTTCATAATTTTCATATATTTCACTTTTTTTTAACCCTTTTAATCCTTCTATTATCCCTTTCATTTTTCCACCTTGTAAAACTTATTTTTAAGCCTTCCATCTTTTTCTTAACCTATTTATCGTAAAAATGTTTATGAGTAGTTTCGAAGGCTTGTCGAAGGCTCGTAGCTATATTTAAAAACCTTTCGGTCTTATTATTTTATTGTTTCTTGTTTTTCTGTGTCTTTTCATATCTGCTTCCAGTGCATAACGAGCCTCATCGATTGTGTGGTTATTTCTATCCTCCAATCTTGGAAGTGGTTCTCCCCACCTATCTGTTGCATAATCTATCTGCTCAAATTCTCTGGCTGTATTTGGTGTTCTTTCTGGATCAATTACAATAGTTATTTCAGATAACCATTTTTCTCCATATTCAACACTACCCTTTCCCTTTTTAGCAGATACTGCTCTTACTCCATAACTTCTCATTTCTGCAATACTTTTAGGTTCAGCACTATCACAAGTTATTATTTCTCTATATTTCTTTTTGTTTATATATGTTGCCAGTTCTCTATTACTCTTTTGTATCCCATAAAATTCATCTACTGCATAAAGTATCCTACGCATTGAATCCCAATGCCAACGACCAAATGCTACAGGATCAACTCCATACCCCCAGTCAATTCCGTTTCTGAAGTTATCAAAACTTCTAATTTCTTGATCTGTTATCTTTCTTAATATTAAATTTGGAAATGGTATAATCCCCTGCCCCACAACCTCTCCTAAAAATTCTCCTCTATATGTTGTAGGATCTTTTTCTTTGGTTGCTTGTGCATCTTCCTTAAACTCTGTAGATATATATGGATTATCTAAATAAGTCGAATGATGTACAAATGTATTTTGAGGCTTTGTTGAAAAACTATATTTTTGATTTACCCAATGTTGCTTCTCTCTAGGTGGATTGTAAGAAAAGAAACCTCTATATTTCATCTTTTTTATTTTTTTCTCTCCAAGCATATTAGTATATTCATATTCTTTTAAATTTTCTCTAAGAATAGACTTTATAGCTGTTTCCACTTCCTTTTCATTTTTGAACTCTGCTAATTCCTCAAACCACCAAGCACCTATTGGAAAATTTGCTGTTACAATAGATTTTGTTTTTTCTGCTTTATCTAGCCCTCTAAAAATAAATTGATTTCCTCTTTCTTTGTAAATTATTTCTAGTGGGGAGGTTTTAAAAACAAAAAATTCTTCTATTCCTAAAAGCTGTATAGCTTTTTTTATTTGCTCATATACAGATGTTTCTAAATTATCCTTTATCTTTCTAAAGCAAATTATATTTATTGGTTCACTTATGAGTGTAAGAACTAACATAAGAGCTATATGTGTAGACTTAGCAGAGCCTCTTCCACCTTTTAAAACATAACGAAGATAATCAAAGTTCTTCCATGCTACCCACACTTCCCAAAATTTAGGAATTATCACTTTTGATAGTTTCTTTTTCTCCCTCTTCAACAAGGTATTTGTGTTCAATGTCATCAATTAACAGTACCCCCCAGCTTTTATCTGTATCTCCTTCTAATAGCCCTGCTTTTTCTCTTGTAGACTTAGCAGACATCTTTTCCAATATATTTATTACCTTACAAAGTGAATCAGCTGTTTTAGAATCTAGTAGCTTGTTTGGATCTGATAATACTTCTATTAAAAGTTTTTTATGGCTTTCATCTATCATTTCCACCATGTCATCTGTTGTAAATTCTGCCAATTCCTTGCTTTTTTTAAATTCCATTTTTGGATCTTTTATCCATCTGTAAATATTAGAAATATTTATTCCAGTTTCTTTTGCTATTTGCTTTGCTGTTTTTCCTTCTATATACAATTTCTTTACTTTTCTTTGCTCTAGTGTTAGTTCCACTCTTCCCCTCCTTCTCCTCTATACATAGCAATCATAGCAGAGTTTTTTAATTTAATTTGGGATGCTTGGGATATTTGGGAAAAGTACAAAAAATACAATAAAAAAAGAAGATCTATATTTAAATCTTCTTTAAAAAATTTTGTTTATTTTAATTCTAAAATATTATATAATCTATGTATTAAAATGAATTAAAAGGGGATTATTTATGAAAAAAATATTAATTTTATTTTTCTTTATCTGTACCAGCATAGCCTTTGCAAAGTATGAAGATGTATATAATGTAAAAATAGAAAAGGAAGAAAATAAGGTTTCTTACAAGATGAACACTAATTCTTCCTATTCTGAATGTGAATATGGTGTTTCTTATGCTCCCAGTAAAGAAAAGGCTAAAGAAGTCTTTGAACAAATACCTACTTTTTTTTCAAAGTACTCTATGGAAAAAAATAAGAAAAATTTAGATGTTATAGAACATAAAATATTTTCAAATTCTGGAGTTTTTATCTTCAGTACTCTAGATGGGGTTGATAAAAAATCTACTTATTATCTTGTCGTTTTTTGGGCAAAGGCAGAAATTAGAATGTTTGGCTTTACTAAAGTTTCAGAAGCAGAAAAATTTTTTAAATACTTAGATATTAATAATCTTTTTTCCTCTTCTGCAGAAAGCCTTTACATAAAATCAACAATCTTGAAAGCTAAATATTAAATATATAAAAAGTGGTCTTAGAACAATCTTCTTTGACCACTTTCTTTTTTATCTTGGTATATACTTTTAAATGTTGTATTCTCTTCAAAGAGTTCTAGACTTCCTTTGTCAATCATCCAGCTTCCCTTACTCTTGCCATTTCCCCTGCTATATCTTCCACCTAGTCTTCCATCTCTACACATATTATATACAGTCTCCAAGCTAACATTTAATCTTTTTGCTGCTTGTGTTGCTGTTAGCCATATTATTTTCATCTAATCACCTCTATAAAAATGTTCTACCATATATAATATCATTTTTTTCATAAAATCATTGGTTAAATTTTTTTATAAAGTTTAAAGTCTTTATTTTATATAAAAATAGACTTGTTATTTTAACAAACAAAACCATTCTAATCTGTCTGTTAATTTTCCAAAAGTTTGGAATTTATAAGTTTTCTCTGAAAATTCTGCATTTTTAAAATTTTTCTCTATAAGTTTTTTAAGATTATTTTCTGCACTTCCAAATATTAGGAATACATTATTTTTATTTAGATTATTTTCTATAAACTTTATTAGTCTATCATCATCTTCTAATCCCCACTCTTTTCCTCCGTCTCCTGCATATCCATACCCAACAAAATTTTGTTCTTTATCTAGTTTTGTCTTTTGGATATATGGAGGATCTAAAAATATAAAGCTATCTTTATATTCCCAAGTTTCATCAAATTCTTTAAAGTGTACCTTTATTTTTTTAATTCCTTCAATGTACCCCTTAAATTTCTCTGCCTTTGCTATGCTATAGAAAGTATTGGAAAGACTTTCCCCTTTTCCACCAAACCCCATTAATGCTTTTAGAATTTCCTTTTCATCTTCAGAAAATTCTTTATTTTCTACATTGTTATCTATCTTTTTACCACAACAAGGGCAAACATTCTGGAATATACTTTTAAATTTAATGTTTATTTTATCAAATTTTTTTCTATCTTTGTCATATAAGATCCTTGCACTTTTAAAATCTATCTTGCCACATATATGTGTCAATGCCCTTTCGTACAATCTTTTAACATCCTTGTGTTTTACAAAAGCCTCTATTTTACTATCTTTGACATTTGTTTCTACATTTAACTCTGGGAATTCTTCCTTTAAATTTACTGGTACTTCCATAGCTCCAGCAAATAGATCTATGAAGTCCTCTTTTTTATTTTCTTCAAAAATTTTCTTTATTTCTTTGTAAAATCTTCCTTTGCTTCCCATATATGGGAATGGAACTTTGATTCTGCTCATCTTCCAACTCCTATTTTATATATTTGATAATGCAGTTTTTATTAAAAGGCTGAACTGCTAACAGCCAAGTAGAGAGCCTGTCATATCTGCTCACTCTCTCTACACAGTTTAAGGACTTCACATATAAAGCTCCTATCCCAGACAGGCGTATTTTATACTTTCTCTGCGAACCGTCGTATACAACAATCATACTAAAGTTTTCAAATTTTATTTGGGATGCTTGGGATACTTTGTAAAAATCCAAAAAATACAATAAAAAAACCAGCCCTATTTAAAAAGTGACTGGTCTTTATATTCCTTTTTTAGTTCTTTAGTTTTTACAGAATAAACTTTATAGAATGTTGCTTTAGATATCTTTAATCTTTCATAAATTACTTTATTCTTTACAGCATAGTTATTTCTCACTATTTCATCTATCTTTTTGAAATTTTCTTCCTGATCCTTTGTGCATTTACTGTAAGTGGTGCTTTTTCTTTGCCTTGTATTTTTCAATTTTTTTATTAATTTTTTTGTTCTGTAGATATTATGGATAG
The DNA here is from genome assembly GCF_003019675.1 of Fusobacterium ulcerans. NCBI lineage: Bacteria > Fusobacteriati > Fusobacteriota > Fusobacteriia > Fusobacteriales > Fusobacteriaceae > Fusobacterium > Fusobacterium ulcerans. Next base: position 416,410 of record NZ_CP028105.1, read on the forward strand.
TAAATATTCCCTTTCATCTTCTGTTATATTTACTCTCATTTTTTACCTTCTTTTTAATTTTATTTATTCCACTATTTTTTATAAAATGTACTCCACTAGCAGTTATATTATATATTTTTGCTAACTCTTGTTCTGTATATTCTTCAAAATAGAGCAACTTTATTATTGTTGCCTCTCTTTTGGTACAATATTTTTTTATTAACTGCTCTAGGTATTCTCTATTGACAATTTGTTCTATTGCTACTGTTCCTGCATCTGTACCTAGAAATTCCCAACTTCTCTTATTTTGCAAGCTTATTTTTGCATACGTTGACCTCTCTATGCCTCTTAAAGTGCTTTCAGAGATCTGTAATTTTTTTAAAACTTCTTTCTTTGGAAGTAAAGGATCATTTTTTATAAGTTTTTCATACTTCTTTCTTCTCTCTATAAAAGAAGTATTTCCATCATAGTTTTCTTTATCTCTAGTTCTGTTTATTCTCTGTTTTATCCAAAAGTAACAGTAAGTAGAAAATTTTATTCCGTTGTTTTTATAGTTTCTTATCCCTTCAATCACTCCAAATATAGCAGATTGGAAACAGTCTTCACTTCCATTGCCATATCTATTGTTTAAGTGTGTTATATACCTTAAATAACCCACTATAATTTTGTTTCTGGCTTCTATGTCACCTTCTTGTGCAAGAGGCAGAAGCTCTTGCACTTCTACCTCTGTTATTGCTGGATACTCTCTATACATGTTTCTAGTCTTCATAAGACTTCCTTTTATGTCCAGTTAGATAATATTTTATTTTCCTCTTCCTGAATAAAAAGTTCCATATTTTCTTAAACATTGTTATCAGCCCCTTCATATAGCTAATTTACTTCGTACTAGTTTTTCTCTTATATTGTAAATCTTTGCTTTTAATTCTCTAGAAGTAGCCAGCAGATGTTCATGTTCTGCTTCCAGTATCTTTTTTTCTGCTCTCAATCTATTTAATTTACTCTCCAGCTCTTCTATTTCACTATTTTTTAACTTTATTTCATTTTTAGACAAGGCTATTTTTGCTCCAGAGGTTAACTCCCAATTTTCTTCCTCTTCTAAAGCTCTTTTAAGAGCATTCTTAAAACCCATGTATATTTCTTTATTACCTTTCTCATCTAACTCAAAATCTATCTTATAGCATGTTACTATATTGTTATCTGCTACAATATACGTCATCATCTTTTCTTCATTTACATAAAACTCTGCTTTTCTATGTTTATCATAACTAGCTGTTGTTATATATTCAGATCTTGCAAATTCCTCTTTTATTAATTTTTCTATTTCTATAACCTTCTCTTCATTGTTATTTCGCCAGATATCAAAGGTTCTCTCTGTTATTATCTGTCCACTATATACTCTGGCTGCATACCTCATAATTGCATGTCTTGTTACATTCACATTCTTTTTTTCTTCCATATTTTTTATTCCCCTCTTGTATAATATTTCTACTCAATTACTACTTTGTATTTATATCTATAAGGGTATTGCTTCCTGCTCCATTTACTTGTGGAAGCTTTCCATCCCATTTTTCAATAGTTAATTTTTTTAATAATAATGGTGACAATGATTCGGCTTCCACTTGGTTAGCTTTTGCTTGAAGTTCTTTTTCTTTTAATTGATATTCTGCTAATTTAACTTTATTTTCTGCCTCTACTCTAAATTTTTCTTGTTCAAACCTGCTTCTTTCTACTGTTTGTTCTGCTACCTTTTTTGCCTCTATTGCTTTTTCATATTCCATTGAAAAATCGTGGTTTACTATGGACACATTTGATACTGCCAAGCCATACTCTTCAAAGTCATCTTTCAAATCTTGAAAGATCATTCTACTTAATTCTTGTCTTTTAGAAACAAATTCTTCAATAGTGTATTTACTAATAGATGCTTGAACTACTTCTTTTGTTCTTGGAATTATGAAATTTGTTTCATGTAAACCCCTAAATCTTCTATATAATTTCTCTGGATCACTTATTGAACTCTGAACTGTTAGATCAAGTATAATTGACTGCATATCTTTAGTACTCACAGACATTTGATTAAAATCATATATTTGATCTCTTACTACCATTGTTTTTTTAGCTTGTACAATTGGAATTTTAAAATTCAACCCTTCAGTGTCAATCCTTGAAATTTTACCCCAGTTAGAAATAATGGCTACTTCTCCTGTTTTTACACTATAACAAGACATTAATAAACTTATAAATGTCAATACCACTCCTGCTACTATTCCTGCTCTTATCAATCTTTTTTTCATTTTGTTCCTCCTTCTTATTATTTACTTATTGTATATATTGCAAATACTATTATTCCTATAATTCCATGTGCTGCCATTAGTAAAAAAATTGTACTTGTTTTTACTTTCACATCTGTTAAAAACTTTAATATTATAAGTACCTTTGTTGCTAAATCTAACATTTTCACAAATTCTTCTATTAACCACATTTTTTCTATTTTTACCCTCTCCTTAAGTTAAAATAAATTTATCTTCATCTTTTTTGATTAGTCCTTTGTCTTCTAAATTCTTACAATACTCAACCACTTGATGCAGTTGAAAGCCTATTCCTAAAATTCCACACATTTCTTTTATTGTATAACTTCCATTTACAAGAGAAATTAGTGTATATACAATAACTTCCCTCTTTTGTAGTTTTAATCCTTCTATTTTTTCTTTATCAAGAGTTACTATTCTATTTTTCATTAATTTTCACTCCTTTTTAGTCATTAAATTTATTTGCATATTGTTCAAATTCCTCATTTCTCTTCAATAACATTACTTTACTTGCACATGTTCCTACTGTTCTCCCTAAACATAAAGCAATATCCTTACTTCTCATTCCTTTATGTCTTCTTTCCCACATTCCACATAGATATATTAAGTCTTTTACTGTCCATGCTTTAAAATGGTTATAATGTAATTCTGGAGTGTATACCAATCTATGATTTGATTTTGTATAGGTGTAGCCGTCTTTCTCATATCTCTCTGTCATTTTATCTCCTCCATTATTTCTACGATTTCATTTTTCTCAAATATTTCTCCCAGTGTCTCAAAACCATTACTACATCTTGTAGATTTTAAGATTCCAAGTGTTATCACAAGGTCTAGGCATTGTTTTTCTATTTTTAAACTATTTTTAAAGTTTAAACTAGGTATAGGAGCAATTGTTTCTTCCAGCTTCTTCATTTTCTCCAAAACTTCTCGGATCACTTTTTCTTCTATTTTATCTTTTACTTTAAAAAATACCTCTTCTTTTCTTAATTCAAGCTCTTTTTCTATTTTAGTCATTAGCTTCTCCTCATCTTCTTTTATGTATATAGCCAGTGCTATAAAAGCACCAGCTATAATTATTAATAAGTATTCCATAATATCTTCTCCAAGTACCTATTTTAAGGTTACATCATATATTCTAAAATTAGCCCCATACCACTTAATTCTATTTCCTCTTACCATGTTTTCTTCCCCTTATTTTTCCAATCAATCATTTTATCTAAACCATTTATTACATCTTGTGCCTCTTTAACTAATAATCTTCCTAGCTGTTTCTCCTGCCCTGTCTGTTTCTTTATAAAAGCTTTCAATTCCTTGTTAAAGTCCTTACCCCAATAAATTTTTGCTTTATTAAGAATATTACTTAACTGTTTTCTAGTTAAATACTTGCTTTTATATCCTAGCTTTTCAAATGTTTCCATTAATGCTTTAAATTGTGGTATTGTTAAATCTTTACTTGTTGTTACATTAAATCTACTTTTCAGAACTGTTCTGTAGTTATCCTCTGTCATCTTTATCTCTGCTTTAGCTGCATGTATTAGAGCAATTTTATTTCGATCCACCTTTTCATAGGTCATTTTTAATCACTCTCCATATCTACACTAGAAATAGAAAGTGGAATAGCTACCTTTTTCCCATGTTCGTCTTTATAATAAGCTTCAATAAAAGTAGAGCTTTTAGCAGGTTTATAAGCTGCTTCTATGATTTTTACTCCATCAAGAAAATCATAATCATTCACTTTTTCAGCTATTTTCTTTAATTCAAGCACTCTATTAGCCTTCATGTTTCCATTTTTATCTTTTTTAAGAAGCAGATCCAACATCATTTCTACTTCTTTTTTCTCTCCAGAGGCAACTCCTTGTATATACTCTCTCACTTTAGCAATTCCAGTATGTACAGTGTCATCGAAGGTATCAATAATTCTATGCCCTATTATTATTGTTAAACCTTCATCTGTAGAAAAAGTGTGACTTTGTTGATTTTCTCTAATTCCATATAACTCTGCTTTCATATTAAGTATTGTTATAAAGTCTTCAAAGACTGTTTTTTTTAAGCATGAAAGGGCTTTAGATATTTTTTTAACTTCTTGAAAATTTCTAGTAACAGTTTCTTTTACCAATTCTTTATATTCATTTCTTTTCTTTTTTTCTCCATCTTCTTCTGCCTGTAATGCTATTAACATTGCTTTTTTCTCTTCTGGTGTCATTTTTGTAATATCTACCATATTAATTCTCCTTTATTATTTTATTTTTGCTTGGTAACATATGCTCAGTAACATATATTCAGTTATTTTTTAAACATTTCATTTAAACTCTTTATTTTTAAAACTATATCTTTGTTTAACTGTTTATATCTTTTTTCATATAATATTGTATTTTTACTTTCTTCATTATCATTTGCTATAATTTTCTTTACTAGGTTCTTTCTCGTTAAAACTAAGTTTGCTAGTTCAGATAGTTCTCTGTTATATCTTTCAGGATCTTTTATATTAAGCTCTGTTACCAGAGCCTCTTTCATTGCCTCTATTTTTTTATTCATCTATTGCCTCCTATGCAACCGCCATCATTGTAACTGCTGCTTTAATATAATCTAGTGTTAATAATCCTTTCGTCTTCTCTAAGTTATCTGGATAATTAGCTATTACTGTTGCCATACTAAGCAGGTTATTAAGCTGTCTGGCACTCCCTCTTACTATCTTATTAATGTATTCAATCATTACAGTAAGTTTTTTTTCTTCATATAATATTTCATCACTTCCTAAAAAGGTTCTTGTTATCAAGCTTACATCTTTTAAACTCAAATCTTGTAATTGCATCCAAATTACTGCTCTACTATACAAGTATTCATAAGCTCCTGTCTGTGTCATTAATTTATGTTTCAAATGTTCTGTTCCTGCTACAACTAAGCCCACTCCTGTTTGGTCCGCAATACTTCTTACTGCATCTATTACCTTTGGTGGAAGGTTTTCCCCTTCATCAATTATTATTATTGTCTCTGTAAATAAAAGTTTATTTTTAATATTTTCTCTGATAGTAGCTGTATGTCCTGTTGTAGCAAGTTTTAATCTAAGTGCTATTTTTCTTACTATGGTGCTTATAGTATCACTGTTTTCTGCTGTTATAAATACTATTTTTGCTTCATAATCTTTTGCATATTCTTGTAATGCTTTTGTCTTTCCTATACCTGCTCTTCCTATTATATAGGCTATTTTTGCACTTTCTAAAAGTTCCTCTCTTACATTACTACTCACATATTTTTTTATTAGATCTATACTATAATAAATTTTCTTTTTTACATCTGTATCTGCTATAAAGTTAATTCTTTTCATTTTCTCTTCATGTCTATTTAAGAAAGCCCTTATTTTTGTATAGATTGTTTCAGTTTCTCCATTATATTTTCCAGATCTAATTTCACTTAATGTACTAGCTCCTATTCCCATAGCTTTCGCTATTTTAGAATAACTCATTCCTCGCTCTTGCGAGAATTGCTCTAAAGCAAGCATCAATTCTTCTCTCATTTTTACCCCCTAATCATCTATTATAATTTCCATTCCATCTGCTATTTTTATGCTCTTTTTTTCTTTCTTCTTTTTCTCTTCTTTAAATACAAGTGGCTTTATCTCTTCCTTTTCAAGTTTTTCCCTTCTTTCAAAAGAAAACTCAATCATCCCATCCACTTCTCTCTTTTGATTTCTAGCATCAATAAGGTTGTTTTCAAGTTTTTTAACTTTTTTAACCAATCTTTTATGTTCTTTCATTTCTTCTACTGTGCCGAATCCAGATTTATTTATTTTATCTGCTTTACATAAAAACTCTCCACTGCTCAAATATACATAAATGTATTCTAAATTGTGTGGATCATATTTGATTTTAACTTGTTCTTTCAGATGAAAAAATAAATGTTCATTTCTATATGTGTTCCCTAAGTATGTTACCCCATTTTGTTGAATTGTTTTTATATCTTCATATAGGAATAACAATCTTAATTGTTCTGCTGTAAGCATTTTTCTTTTATTTATTGGCAATGTATTAAAAACTTCTAAAGGTGTCATATTATTCATACTATCTCCTCTATGTGCTTTTTTCTTTGCCATTCTCCTTATTGCATAATACATATGGTTTTTATACTTTACCCATTCGCTTATATACTCTTTCAGTTCCTCATATTCCAGTATTTTTCCCTTTAAGATTTTATCTTTCAAAATATCTTTTAAATCTTCTTTTCTTTCTAAAATATGTCCCCCTTTATATGTAAGACTATTTTTGGTAAAGCTTTCTTTAAAATCTAAAAACCATCTTTCTATTGGCTTTGCCTGTGCATTTCTAACAATAGCATGTCTTGCTTTTATTCCTAGAGCTGCATATATACCATCTAATCCATCATCAGTACTTTTAGTACCTTTTAATACTTTACCTCTATAAGCCTTTCCATTGTCTGTATATACCTGTTTTGGCTTTCCATAATGCTCTATACCATTTTTCAAAGCTATTGCTATGCTCTCTGCTGTTTCTCCCCAACTTAATGTCCACCCTGTTATCATCCTACTCCTCATATCCATCCAGATAACAAGTTTAGGAGTTGCAACTTTTCTTTCTCCTCTTGATGTTTTCTCATAAGGATGGAAGCAAGACATTTCTAGATCATGCCCATCAGATACCCACATTTCATTTACCTCAAGAGTACTGTAGTCTCTTTCTATATAAAAATCGTGCATATCTCTAAATTCTTTTTTGCCCATTCTTCCTCTATCTTTTTCAATAGAGTTCAAATCATATTTTATATAATTTCTTAAAGTACCATAGCTTATTGCTTCTGTTCCATGCTTCAATACTATTCTTTCATATACATATGTCATTTTGGGCTTATTTTTACTTAAATATAGACTTTTTACATCTTCCAGAACTTCTTTATTTACATTTCTTAATCCTTTATTTGTTCCATGCTTGGAGCAGAGAGCCAAAGGATCACTAGGAGATTTTGAATAAGACATAAACCATCTACGAAGTGTTGGTACAGATATTCTTTTTAAGACTTTCATTTGTTCTGGGTAATCTTCAAAGGCTCTATTTACAAATTCTTTAATTATTACTTCCTTAAGTTCCCCTCTTTCCTCATAAGCCTCATCTAGCTTTAAACAAAGCATATATCTCGCCCATGCTACACGCTGGTTCCACTCTGGCAATTCATCTACAGCTACAGCTTCCTTTTTTATCACTGTTAAAGTTCTAGTAGCATTCTCTTTAGTTTCTGTAGATATACCTAAAGACTTTTCTACATCAGATGCTAGATAATAATTTTTTGTTGTTCCATTTTCAGCAACTTTCACTACCTGCCAGTTATATTCTTTTGCCATACGCATTACTTGGTATCTGCTCTTATTCAATTTTTGTTCTAAATCTTTTACAGTGTAGTTCATTGCTACTCCTATCAGCAGAACAATTTCTCATCAAGCAAATTTTCAAGTTTCTGCTCTAATTCTCTATCTCTATTTATGTTCTCTCCTCTTATTGTTCTGTATATTTTATTTCTATTTACCTTCAATGTATCTTCGAGTTCTGTTATTTTTATACCCTTTTTTAATAAAATCTTCTGAAAGTGTTTAAACTCCTTGTCACGCTGTATTATTGCTTTTGGTGTATTTTTTATAAGCTTTTCTACAGCTGCTTCTTTATCTTGTAGTTCTCCAGCTACAAGCTTCCTTAATTCATGTACTGTCAATCCTAATTCTTTTTTTAAGATATTAAAACTTATTTCAGCATCTATTATTTTTTCTCTTAACTCTGTAGCTCGTAGAAGATTTTCTTTATATTCAAGGACTTTTTTATCTATACCTTGCATCTTAATATCTCCTTTTCTATTTTTTCAATCATTCTTCTATATGCGTTTTTCCCCTCACTGCTCTCTAATGCTATCAATAGACCTTTTAAAAATTCTACCTTAGACATATGCCCTCCCATTATGGTATAATTGCAATAAGCTTTTTATAAAGCTCTCACAAGTAGGGAGATAAGTCTTGAACGCCAATTCTTTAGCTTATCTTCCTGCCTTAGTATTGCAAATCATAACCAAAGTTTTTAAAATATTGTTTTATACTTCCTTTACTCTTGTTTCTTAAGTATTTTGTTACCTTATCCACCTCTCCTCTTTTCCACATTTCTAAAGCTATTCCATGTCTCATTTCATTCAAACCATATTTAATTCCTAATACCTCTTCTGTTTTCTCTCTAAACTTTTTTCTTATAACTGTTCCATGCAGTCCAGTTTTCTTTCTACTTAAAAAAATTTCTTCCTGTATTCTGTGTTTTTCCATATAGTTATACATGGTTCTTGCCAAATCAATAGAAATATTATATTTAATACCATTTACTACTATAAACCATTGATTATCTGCACACTTCAAGTCTTCTACTTTTATCATTCCTATTTCTTCAGATATAATCCCAGTTTCTTTCATAAGGGTATATATAAGCCTCTCTCTGTCTTTGCTCAAAGCTATTACTGTTTCTATTTCCTTCATAGTCATTAATTTATATTTATACTCTCGCTTGTACTTGTAAATATCCTTTGTTATATCTAGCCCCAGCACCTCTTCAAAAAAGAGTTCTAGAGCATTTAATTTTATTAGTATTGTATTTTTGCTTACTTTTTCTCCTTGTTTATCAAGGTATCTTATTACATCTCCTTTTCTAATTTTTATTATTTCTTTATCTGTACTTTCTAAAAAGTCTTTTACTGTACTTGTATATATTCTGCATGTGCTCTCGCTATATCCTCTATATATCAACTCCCCTTTCAGCGTTAGAATCTCCATGAAAAACTTATCTATTATCATCCCTCTTCTCCAAAAGCTTTTAAAAAGTCATCCATTTGTCTAGACATAAGGTTAACTGCTTTTTTTAAAGCTTTTACATCCTCCTTTAAATTATCAAAATCTGTCAGTTTACCTTTAAGTTCTTCTAAAAGATTTACTACTTTTTCTGTATTTCCTTCCAAATTCTCTAATAGATCTTGACGATCTTCAAAAGTAGAAATTATTCCATCAAATTTCTTTTCCATTAAACTCCATCTATCTGCTGGAAGTTTTGGGATCATTTCTCCTTTTCTTACAGATTTTAAAATAGTACCTGCAAATCTTCTGAATTCTCTAGCTCTTGGAGTAGATGCTAAAAAGCTTACTTCGTAAATACCAGATTCAGTAAAAAATCTCTTTTCCCTCATTTTAGTTACTCCACCTTCAAGGTTTGGGACTTTCTTCTTATAGCTGTATTCTTTTTCTAAAAGTTCAGGGTGTGTTTCAAATAACTCCTTAATTTTCCTTCCACTACTGTATCCTGTAACTTTTCTAAGTTGTTCTATATCCATCACAACTTCGTCAATATCTAAGAAAAAATCAACTTTTTCTTTTTTAAATTCTGTAGCTAACAATAACTCCATATTTCCTCCTCTCTTTTTTTATGAGACTTTACAGAGTAGTTCTCAAACTCCGAGATTGTATTTTGTTCAACGTTTTTTTGCTCATTTTTTTCTAAAAAATAAAGATACTTTTTTAATTTTCTAAAGAATTTTATCCAAATTCTTTAGTTTAACTAATTGTATCCAAGTTTTAAAAATGGTATAATTGTTATACGGAAAGTTAAATATTTACATATATAAAATTTTATTCTTAAAAAATCTTACGTTTGTATTATTTAAAAAAATAATAACACATATATTTTTTATTGTCAATATAATTTTATAAAACAAACGTAAGATTATTTACAAAACATTTACAATTGTATAATTAAATAGGGGGGATGTGTTGTGTATAATCTTGGACAAAAAATAATGTTATTAAGAAAAAAAGAAAATATGACTCAAGATGAATTGGCAGAAAAGTTAAATATATCTAAGCAAAGTATATTGAATTATGAAACTGAAAAAAGATTAATTCCAATAGATGTTCTTTCAAATATTGCAAAATTATTTAATTTTCCAATTGAAAATTTTTTTTCAAATACTTTTGATGATAATGAAATTTTAAAGAATTCTTCAAAAATAAAAAAAATCCCTATTATATCAAAAGTTAGTGCAGGAACAGGAGTTTTTGGTATAGAAGATGTTTTAGACTGGTTAGAAATGCCTACAAGTTTATGTAAAAATTGTGATTTTGCAACTTTTATTGATGGGGACTCGATGGAACCTAAAGTTTATGATAATGATTTAATTTTAGTACAAAAAACAACTTTTTTAGATAATGGAAGTATAGGAATATTTAAAATAGGAGAAGATGTTTTTTGTAAAAAGTTCTATCAAAACCCAATCACTAAAGCTATTGTTTTAAAATCTATTAATAAAAGTTATAATTCTATTTCCATTACTTCAGAAGATGAATTTTATATTTTAGGTAAAGTTGTTTGTAAAATAGATTATAATTTTTAGTGTTCTATTTCAACCAGTGCCCAAAAAGGCACTAGTTGAAATATCAACTTTTTTTATTTCTTGATTTCATTAGGTTTATTCAAAAAACAACTTTTTTTATCCTACTGTAATTATCTCTTAGTGTTCTATTTATGTATTTAACATTTTTTCCATATTTTATTCATTCTTTTCTTAAATTCTTTTTTATATCATTTTAACTCTCGTTAGAATTTTTTCTATTTCCATCTATCAAAAGCTTAACATAGTCCTTTTTCACTTTTGCACAGCGGCAGCTTGCACAGTGATTTTTTACAATATCTTATTTATAGCAACTTTTCTCCACTGTGCAGCACTTTTATAAAAATGCGGGATTTTTAATTTTTGCACAGTGTTTTTTTTCCAAAAATAAAAAAAGAATGTTTTCTGAAGCTCTATCGAACAGAGTTGCGAACATTCTCATTTTTTTTATTTTTTCTCATTTTCACTGTGCAAATTCTCATTTTTTTCTTAATTTTTCTCATCTTTTATCATTTTATTTCATCTATTTTTAAGTCTTAATTTTCTTATAACTCCCTATTTTTTCTAGCTTTTATAACCATTACACTTCAATTTTACCATTTATCATTTCACATATACCCCCACAACGGGATTCCATCTGTTACTGCTGAACTTGGAGCATCTGCTCCATCCAAGTCACTTCCATTAACTGAATTTTTTCTCTCTTTAAGAGACCATAACCATTTTATTTCTTTGTCGTATATTGCTTTTTTCTCTAAAGGCTCTGAATATCCCATCTCCCCTGTTAGAATCAATCCAATTGTAATTCCAATGGTTATATTCCTCCCTCTTTTTTTATTCCCACTTTTTACTGCTTTCATAATCTTTTCTATCATCTTTCCCTCCCCAAAATATTCATTCATAACTTTACTAAATATGCCTCTCAGTGTAGAAATATCCTTGATTTATATGTTTTAACTTTATAAACTTTAGAGCACTTTTCTACTGTTCGCATTTATATACTTTTGCGAACAGTAGTCTGTTTATTAATTTTAGAGAATATTATTTAAATTAAGATATTGACTTTTTTATCGAAATAATGTATCATCTACAATGTGAGTATATAGCAACAAATTACGAGTTAAAGAAAATTTTGGTATAACAAAAATAAAAGTGTTCGCGTTTGTATATAAAAGAGAACTCTTTTAAACTGTCTTTAAATTTGAAAGTCTCCAGTAAATCTATACTGAGGATTTTTTTATTTTATTCTTTTTTTATGAGAAAATTTTTTTGTAGATTTAAATTTATTCCAGTAAAAAAATTAGGCTCCTTGTGTAGATTAAAATACTTGTTCCCATTTTTCTGTGAAGAATGTCTCCCTCTTCCACTTTGTTGTAAATAGTATTTCTATGTTTTTTAAAATACTTTGCCACCTCATTTATTGTTGCCCATTCTCCCAGTTCTTTTACTATTTCATCTGCTAAAGTTTTATTCATTGGGGATAGATTTCCAAGTTTTTTAAAAATATATTCCTCTCTCTCCATACATCAGTCTCCCTTTTTAGTTTTAATACATAAATTCAAAAAACTTCTGCTTTGTCATCCCTCTTTTGCTCTTCCCTGTTACCTGTACAGGAAAGCACATGTCAATTATCCTGTCTCTTATTCTGTTCTGTCCATGACTTGAAAACTTCTCGCTTATCTCGCACTTTTCCTCATCTTTGCTGAAATTCAAATTTGTAGATATTATCAAAGGTTTTTCACTTCTGTATCTTGCGTCTATGAGATTATATATCTTCTCTCCTCTCCATCCAGTTTGATTCTTGTCCAGTCCCTTTTCTCCACCAAAATCATCTATCACCAGAAGATCGCATTTTTCCACCTGTTCCAGAATGTCTCTTTCAGCTGCTCCCCACTCTATTGTGAGCTTATTGAGATATAGCCCCAGATTCATTACCAGTACTGTCTTTCCTCTCTCCATGAGGTAATTTGCTATACAGGCAGTGGTGAAAGTCTTTCCTGTTCCCACCCCTCCATAGAACAGCAGTCCTTCCTGCTTCTCTTTTTTCATAAAGCTTTTTACATACTGCTGTGCCAGCTGCATTTGTTCGCACTTTATATCAGCATTTTCAAATCTGCTGTTTTGAAATTTCTTGTCTATTACAGAGATATCCTTGCATTTCTGCATTTTTTTCTCTATATTTTCTCTGGTTCTTTTTCTTTCCAACTCTTCCAGTTCTCTTTCTTTTTTCTTTTCCAGACAGTCGCATGTTGGAAGATACTCTAAATTTTTTCTAAAAGTTTCAGAAAGGTTTTTAAGATAATCACTCTCATTTTTCACATATTCTTTTCCGCAGTATTCACACTTCTTCATCTTCAATTCCATCCTCTTTTGCTATTTTATTTAAAAGCTCCTTGATAAAGTTCCCTGTAGAATCCTCATATACTGGTCTCACGAATTTTTTCTTAGGTTCCTTTTTCTCTTTGCTCTTTTTTTCTTTGTCTTTGAAGTTTCCATTCAAGGCTTTCTTTAAGTTCTCTATCTTGAATATGCTGTTGATGCTCATATTGTTTTTAACAAACTCTGACTTTGACATCAATGTCAGTGCTTCAAAAAGTTTTACAGCGCCAAGTTCTCTCCACACTCCCAAGAGTACATAGTTGTCTGGGCGATAGTTATATTCTGGCAGATTCAGCTCCTTATATTTTTTTAATATGTCCTGTATCTCCATAGGTGCATCACTGAGTTTTTCTTTTTCCTGTTTTAGATTATCACTCACTTTTTCCTCTTCCCCTGTGTGTGTATTATTTATATCTTTTACTCTTTTAATATCTTCTAAATAAGAACTATCTTCTGATGGCTCTAAAAATTCAGTAATGGTTTTATCAGGAATGATATTTTCAGGAGTGAATATTAATCTTTTCCCTTTAAACTTTCCCTTGCTTCTTTCCTCCACCAGCTGTATCACTTTTAACTTTTCAAATATTTTTAATCCTTTAGGAATCCAATCCTTGCTTAAACTACTGTATTTGGCTATTGTCTGAGTGTAGTATTTGATATCTCTCCCATTAAAATCACTGTAGATTTCAGTAAGAGTTAAATACAGATTTCTAAGCTTGTCATGTTCCTTTCCATCATACTGACATCTCAATAATCGCAGTATCTTTTTTTCCTGCCAGCAGAATGGTTGATTCTTTGTGTTTCTTTTGTTCTCCATTGTTCACTTCTTTAATTTCATAGTAATATATACTAACTTTTTTATATTTAATACCTTTTTTTTAATATTTTTTAAAGCTATTTAAAATTTTCATAAATATAACGATTCATATACTAGCATAACATTCTATTTTTGTATATCAAAAAAATAAAATCTGAAATAAAGACACAAATAAAAAAAATTCTGAAATTCTTCTAACATCGCTCTTAATCAATTTATTCTTTTAGTGTTTTTCAAGGCATTTTTTTAATAAATTTTTTTTGTTTTTTTCATTTCAAAAAGTTCATCATTTTCATCACAATTTCAAGAAATAAACCACCAAAACAAAAAATCACCCACAAGGTAAAATAACCTCACGGGTGATGATTTTTTTATTAAAATAAGTTTTTTTGTGTGTAGATTTAGTCGTAGATAGATTATTTAAACAAGGGCTACTTCAATAATTTAAATTCCACTTATGTGGATTTAGTCCATGTTATCTTCTTTGATAACTGTCGAAGCTTTTGAATCGTTTAAATTCCACTTACGTGGATTTAGTCATAAGCGAAAAAGCTTTAGAAGTAACGGGGATGACATGTTTAAATTCCACTTACGTGGATTTAGTCTCGTTAGGTTTTTTTCCCTTATTTTTCAATGCTTTCTCTACTGGTTTTTGTCTATCTCCCTTTATTTTCTATTTTTTCTTTTGGCTTTATTTTATTAGTTCTAAACCTTTCATATTTTCCAGCTTCTTTTTTTGTCAATCTGTTATAATTTTTAGAGCATTATAGACTGACAATCTTCTATGCTAACTATTATACCACATTCATTTAATATCATTATATTATTTCTCTCTATCCCTATAAATATTTTCTACAAAATTTTCATATATTTACCCAAAATCATCTACAAGGTAAATTTCCCTCATGAGTGACGACTTTTTACTAAAATAGATTTTCTTATCTATGTTGTTTTAAAACAAAAAGGAGATATCTAGTTGTGACAGATACCTCTCCACTTGATACTATTCTAATTTAAATTACTTTACTGTGTCTTTATTATATAAAGAGTCTATTTATAAATAAAGGAGATGAAATAAACTTTTTATCTAATTTGTCTTTTTATATTCTTTTGCTATTTTTTCCAACAAAATAAAATCACAGCATCTACTCCAAAAATGGCTTTTTTCTCTTTTTGATGTTATTTCTTTATACAATCTTTCAGCTGTTCTATAAATTTTTTCTTTGTTAGAACTTACATTACACCAAGAAATCTGATTTATTAATAGGTTCTTATATTTAATATCCATTTCTAAATTTATATCTTTTTCAAAATGCAATTCTTTTGGAACTGGAAACATATTATTGAAATTTATAGCTCCTAATAATCCGTTATCTATTTTAAGAAAATCTATATTATTTTTCATTTTTTTATGTTTTTCTTTTGGTGAAGTTAAAGGAATTATGTAATCAAGATTATCTATTTTAAGAACTATTCCAATAAATTTTCTATTTGATTTAGAATTGATGCTATCCATTATTTTTTTTTCAACTTTTTGAATATATTCCATATAATCCAAATCTACTTCATAAAATCTTAATCTTTCCATAAAATTTCTCCTTAAAAAAAGAAGAGTGATAAAACACTCTTCTTTATACTTTTTTAACTCCCACTCGATGGTAGGGTACACCGCTTTTTTAACTCCCACTTGATGGTAGGGTACACCGCTTTTTTAACTCCCACTTGATGGTAGGGTACACCGCTTTTTCTTAATTTATTATATCATTTTAATCCAAAACTGTCAATTTAGTTAATTTCTCTATTTCACTATATCCTACTTTAATCTTTTATTTTCTTAGTTAACTATTCCACATTATGTGGATTTAGTCAGGAACTTATGAATTATAGACTTGAACAACTTAAAGAGTTTAAATTCCACTTATGTGGATTTAGTCCAAAGTGAATCAGGAATGAAAATAAAAAATGATAATAGTTTAAATTCCACTTATGTGGATTTAGTCCCTGTTAGGTTTTTCACCCTTATTTTTCAATGCCTTCTCTACTGGTTTTTGTCTATTTCCCTTTATTTTCTATTTTTTCTTTAAATTATTTTTCCTCTTTTTCTTTTTATCCCTCTTATTCTATTATTTCTCCTTTGTCTATCTCCAGCATTTTTTTCACTATTGGTTAGTGACAAAAAAAACTGACTATCCAAAGACAATCAGTTTAAGCAGGATATCTTATTTACTCATACTGATATCCTGCTAAGATTACCCTATATTTATTAAAAAATTATAAGATTTTAATAGATAATTTTTACATTAAAACAGTAGTGATTATTTAACATAAGTTTATTTTCTTTATTTTTTTCAGTTTTAAATTCTTTTCCCTCTAGTTTTTTTGCTGGAATTACTTTTAATTCATTAGTTTCAGTTATTTCTAAAGTATAGTATTCAGTAACATATTTTTTATTATTATCCTCAAAAAAATATTCTTCCTTTGAATTATTTCTTTTTACTAATATTTCTTTTGATATATTTTCAGGAACTGCTTTTGAAGTATCATATACTGTTACATATATTCTTTTTTCTTCATCATGTTTAAATATTAAAATTAACTTTTCTTTTAATTTTTTTACTACTTCTGCTTTATACATTCCCATAATATCTGAACTATCTTTAAGTAATTTTCTTTTTATATTCTCTATTCTTTTTTCTTCATCTTTTACTTTACTATTAACTTTATTATTTTTTACTTTATATAGTCCAATTTTTTTCAGAAAAGCACTATCCTCTAAAAGTGAAGAAGAATTTGCTCTTTCTCTTAAATTATTTGATGTTTCATAAAACTCACTCAAATTATCACAATTTAGTTCATAGGTTTCTTTAAGTTTTTTATTATTCTTCTCTTTTCTTTCTCTTTCAGTTGTTATACTATCTGAGTTTCCTTCTTTTACTTGTTTTATTTGTCCAAACATAAATTGCTCTTTTTTCATAAAAAAATCATTGATAAAATTAAAACCTAGCTCTACTTTATCTAATTCATTTTCTTTAATAAAGTTTATTACTTTTCTAATTTTTTCATTTAAAGTTGCTTCTTTATTTTTTTCACTAATTTCTGTTTTTAAGATTTCTTCTATTATTTCCTTATAATTTAAATGACAAATTCCATTTCTAAGATTGCTTATTTCATTTAATTTTTCCAATTCTTCTTTTGTTTTTGTTTTAATTTCTTCTTTTTCTGGAGTCAGTAAATGTAGCCTCAAATATTTTGCTTCTAAATTTTCCCAGATTTTCCGATACTCTTCTTCAGTGCTTGAATTATTATTTTGCTTTATTACATAAAGAAATTCTCGAAAATTAATATTTTTATTACCATAGCTTTTTAAATCCCTCAATATTTTATCCAGATCAGATGATATATTAAATAAGCCATGTATTTCTAAATCGTTGTACAATCTAAAAATAATCTGATAATATTTAAAAATTGTAAGAATTATATTTTTATTAAATATTCCTATTTCGTCAGTCCCTTTTTCATATTCAAAATAAGGTACATCTAATTCCAATAATCTAAAATATCTTTTTATTTCATCTGATGTTAAAATAGAATATTTTATTATTTCATATCTTTTTGTATTTTTTTCAAATAAACGAATTTTATGGAAAAAACTATCTCCAATCATTTTATCTAACTGTACTTGAGATAATTCTTTTTCACTTTCATCTGTAAAATCTACATTCTTTATATCATAGTAATGTTTCTTCACAACTCCTAAAAAATCTCCTTTAAATTCCATAGGCAGTAGTAAATAGGTTAAAATATAGAATTTAAATAAATTGTTTTCTGAAGTATTTTCCAACCATTCCTCATTATGTGTATCTTTATTTTCAAATATTTCTTCAAATGGAAATTCATAATTTTTTTGAGCTTCTTTGTCTTTATAATACTTTAAATATTTAACACCTTTTTTTAAATATTTTTGAACTTCCTCCATTTTAGAACAATCAAATTCATCTTTAAATTTAGCAATATTTCCTCCAAATTCTATTTCTAAAAAGGCATATGCTATCTGCATTTTATATTTCAATCTAAACAAAGAATTACTTTTAGTAATTTCTTCCATCTCTTTTTTTATTCTTAAAAGTTCTACATTAATAGCAGTTATTACTTCTTTATCTTTTATTTCATTTATTTGTTTATTATATTCTTCTATTAAACTTTTTCTTTTATTGTACAATTTTTTATATGTAGTTGAAGTATGAATATCCCATACATAAGCACAGTTCAGTCTTTGATAGTGCTGCTCCATTTTCTCTAATTCTTTTTCCAATTTTTTAGATTTTTTTATATTTCTTTCTAATCTTTTCTTAGCATTTACAAAATGTTCATCAATAAGTTTTTTAAACTCAAGATTTTCTGTTCCATCTTGAACAAAAAAGCTGTTTATAAAATTATTAAAGCCATTCTTTTGCTCAGCTAAAAGGTTATAATGACCAAGAACCTCTTTAGCTTTTATATTTTTTCCTATAATATTAAATTCTTCCCTACCTTCTAAATAATTAGTCTTATTTTCAATTTTCATCTGTCTTAATAGAGTAAGGTTTTTAAATAGGTTCAAATTTAATAATTCAGCTAATTCTTCATTTTTTTTGTTTTCAAATAAATTTTCAAAGTATTTATATTCATAGTGCATTAATGAATGTCTTAAATCAGAAAATATCTTTATTATTTTTATGACGTCTGCTTTAATCTCTTCATCAGTTAAAATCTTTAATTTTTGAGACTTTAATTTATTCAATTCTTCTAATTTTTTATTTTTTTCACTTTCTTCTTTTTTTTCAGAATATTTTAACAATTCCTTCTTATCAATAATATTATCTATTCTGTTATTATAATTTTCAATCTCTTTAGTAAAATACTCTTTAATTTGTGCAACTAATATATTGTAGTTCTCATCAAAGTCTATCTTTTTATTATTTCCTTTATTTTCCATTTTCCATATTTCATTTATTTTTTCACCTTTTTTATTTTTTAAGTTTTTACATAAAAAATCATTTATCAAAGCAAAAAACAGTAACATATTAGAACGATAGCTCAAAAATCTCTTTACTTTATAGATTTTTACAGCATCTATTTCTTCAACTGGACACTGTGCTATTTGAGCATAGTTATGACAAATAGATTCTGCTATAAGTTTTCTTTCAGTTTTTGATGCTTTTCTTCTAGGATTTCTTATTCCTTCTCTCGCTATGTCATCTTCTAATAAGTCTTCTATGGCAGCTGTAATCATATTTCCAGTTTTACATTTTTCATCTATTTCTAAAGTTATTTTATATTTTCTTATTTCTTTAAATTTTTCTGGAGCTGCATTATCTATTTTAGTTATAACAACACTATTAGATGGAGCAGAGAATTTCTCTTTTCCATCATATGTAAAGCTATATCTATTCTTTTCTCTGGCTTTAACTCTAAATTCACTAATTAATATAGAGTTATTACCTTTATCAAGAGTAGTCTGTAGAATAAAAGTATCCAGTTGTGCTTGTTTTCTATAACGAACTTTTATCTCTTTTATTCCTTTTGTGTCATAGTTAGAAATTATAATTCTAACTATTGAACCTCTATTGGGTTTAGTTTTATTTTTATTTTCCATAAAATTCCTCACTTTATATTAATTTAAATATTTTAAATCCACTTACATGGATTTAGTCGGAAGTAGAAAAAATACAAAAAATGATTGAATATAGTGTTTAAATTCCACTTACATGGATTTAGTCTCCAATTGGAACAGATTCTTGAACCACTGTTGTTTTAGTTTAAATTCCACTTACATGGATTTAGTCCCGTTAGGTTTTTTACCCTTATTTTTCAATGTGTTTCCTAGTAGTTTTTGTCTATCCCTCCTTTTTATTCTATTTTTTCTTTAACTTTATTTTATTATTCCTTCACCTCCCATATTTTCTAACTTCTTTTTTTGTCAGCCTTCTATAGTTTTTACAGCATTACAGAGCGACAATTCCCTCTATTAACTATTATATCATATTCACTTAATATAGATTCTATTTTTCTCTCTATTTCTATAAATATTTTTTTTAAAGCTTTTATGTATTCAAATTATCAAAAAAAGAGATATCTGGTTACGACAGATATCTCTCTACTTGGTGCTTATATTGAAATTCGTTCTTTTGTTGTTACTTAATTATATCCTAATTTACCCAAAAATGTAAGGTGGATATTAAACACAATATCATTTTAAAATTTAATGACTTATTCTGGAAGCATACATACTTTCATCTATATATTTAAGAATTCTTCCATCATCAAGTCTTGTGATACGAGATATCTTTAATAGAACTCCATTTTTTACTTTAGCTTTTTATAATTTCTTTATAGGAATCTGTAATTCTGTTAACCATTCTTCTTTATTTTTTTTATTCCATATTCCATCTATGTAAACTTCTCTTGCTTTATCAATACATTCATAGTTATTCTTATTTATCCATGAAAAAAGATAATTATATGCATCTCTTAAATTATTGTAATCTCCCTTATGTAATGTTGATACAACTAAAATGCTTGAGAGCTTTTTAAATTTTATTGATTCTGTTTCTTTTCCAAATTTTGTTACAGCTTCACAATATTCAATACTAAAATTCTGCTCTTTATATTCATCATCTAAGTATTGTATAAAACAGTATTCTGGAATCATACATTTTAAATCTGGATTTGCTTCTATTACTTCTTTGCCTATCTGTGGAATAACTTTAAAATAATCATTATAATTTGCTATTGATAACTTCTTGTAATAAACAATACATTCAGATGTATTTTTTATAGCTGCTTGATAATTCATAAAACCATCTCCTTTTATATTTTCATTAGAAAAATTGTTTAACCTTGTAAGTTGATCCACTAAACATGCTATTTCTTTTTCTAAATCAATCTTTTTTCTATTTATTATTTGTTTGATATTATTGTTATTTAAAATTGTAGAAATTTCAGATATAGAAAACCCCATTTGTTTTAAGCACAATATTTTATGAAGAGTATATAATTGCTCTGTTGTATAGTATCTATAATTATTTTCTTTATTAATTATAGAGGGTTTTAATAATCCTACTTCATCATAATACCTTAATGCTTTTATAGTTGTTTTGGTTATTTGTGAAAACAAGCCTATTTTATACAAAATAAATCACCTCTTAAAAATTTTATACCATCCTGTAAGAAGAGAGTCAATAATAATTTTGATTGTTCTTTAATATATATTTTCAACTGTAACAGTTGATACTTCATCCCAAACTTCCAGATTCAATCCATATTCTTTTATATATTCAAAGAATGATCCCTCTAATCTAGTTGCTTCTATAACAGGAAGAGTACTGCAAGGAACATAGTCATAACTAATAGCTACATTCATTCCATTCCCTGTTCTTAATCTAGAAAAGAAATGTACAAAATCATTAGACTGTACATTTAATTTTTGAAAGATATTTTGAGGAAGCTCAGAAGCTCGCAATATTCTATTTTAAAAGGCAAGTATATTATTGCAAAATGGTACAAAAAATTTTCTTATAAATACTCAACTTATTTTTATATAAATTTCAGATATATTATTATAAATTGTCTATAATTTTCAAAAGTATTTAAAATCATTTTTACAATTTTATATTTTTAGTCACTAAATTTCTTTATTTCATATTTTTAAAGGCTCTTGTCAACCATTAAGTGCGTAATTGAATATTCAGCTTTCTTGTCTGCAATCACAGATTGTGATATAAGATATTAAGACATCCCCATATAATATACATCTTTGGGCAGACAAAACATTGGAGAGTGATTACATGGAAAACAGAGGGAAAGTAGTAGCAGAGAAAATGATTGAAATTTTTGAACTTCTTGAAAAAGAAATCAGAGAAACTATCAAAAATAAAGAAACATTGCCAGAAGATAAATTTATGCCTGGCTGGGCAAAAGGAATTCATTTTTCTTGGTATCATCACATGGAAAAGCCTGAATATGGTACTAAAGAGAGCAATAAAACCACATGTTTTTTTGAATTTAATAGTATTCATGTATCTCATCACAGAATGGAAGAGGAAGTGGATATTGATTTAAAATTTCTGACAACTGAAATTTTCAAAAATGATATTGTTCCTACAGTACAAAGTTGGCTGCAAAACAAAGTGGATAATGAACCTTATGGTGGACTGTACAATGCTTCCTTTGGAATCACTGTAACATTTAGTGTTTCTCGTGATCCTCTGCCTACAGATGCTCCTCATATGCAGGGGCAGATATGGGAGCAAACCAGAATAACAGCTAAAGATGAAAAACGTCTGAATAAACGTAAAGAATTGATATACAATTTTATTAAAAATGAAGAGTATAAGAGTGCTGATATCAGCGAAATAGATAATTCTCTAACTCCTATATGCTCTGTTGCTGTAGAAGATTTCCTTGAAGAATTTGGCAGAGTCCATCTTATAGAATTTTTTACTGCTCTTATTGCACAAGCTAAAAAAGCTCGTTTCAAAAGTACGATGAGTCATCTGATCTATGGATTTGCCAATGGAGCAGCCATACTTACTCGGGCAAATGAAAATCATACTCCTAATAATGAAGAACTGGCTCTTGCCTGTTGGTTATG
Organism: Fusobacterium ulcerans; assembly: GCF_003019675.1. Taxonomy (NCBI): domain Bacteria; kingdom Fusobacteriati; phylum Fusobacteriota; class Fusobacteriia; order Fusobacteriales; family Fusobacteriaceae; genus Fusobacterium; species Fusobacterium ulcerans. The sequence continues at coordinate 438,935 of NZ_CP028105.1, forward strand.
TATGATGATGCTGATACATGGAACTGATAAATATGAAAGACAATATGGACGAGATTATTTGAAAACAGCTGGTGAACTTGGATACAAAGAGGCTAAAAATATATTGAAATTTGGTACAGGGCAGATTCCTGCTGATACAGTACAATTCAAAAATAAATATGTTACTTGTCTTGGAAATGATATTGATAAGGTTATAGATTTGAAAATAAAAGAGGAATGTGAAGAAGCATATAAGTCTATGGTTGAATTTATTATTAAGTTGATAAAAGCTGGATTTCCTAATGAATACAGCATAAAATTTAATTCTAAGGTAAAAGAATTTCTTCCTATCCCAGATTTAAAGAAAACGAAAGCAAATACTTTTTGGAATAACTGTGCAAAATATCCAGCTCTTTATCCATTAATGAAAGAATATGCCCATACTATAATGGACTCATATGATTATTACAGTGATGCTGACTGTGAACAAGCTGTTCCAGTTGGAGGATATGCTGTATTTGCTCTGGGGCTGGCTGATATCTCAAATGGTGATATAGTACAGGAATTTATGGAGCAGAATGATTCTGAACACTCTATCAGTCCAAGCTGGTTTGTAGGAGAATATATAGATAAATTCGGCATCACTTCTGAAAATATTCCTGTGGTTATTGCCTGTCTGACTAACTCAAATAATCATGGCTATAAAGGAAGTAATTTTGCTGGATTAAATAATCCAGATATTTTAAAGAAGTTTGTAGAAGAGTTAGAGAATAGTGAAATCAGCAGTTATTCTGTCTATGAGATTATAGAAAGTATATGGGATGATGAAGATGGATTGGAAGAAGCTATCAGTGCAGCTGAGAAAGTAAATCAGAAATATCTTCAAAAAATTCTTGAACTCTCTGAAGAAGATGATGAAGATTAGAAGAAATTGTTAAAGATATAATAATAATGAATAAAAAAATATAATTTATAAAAACCCCAGATTATTAAACTCAATAATTTGGGGTTTTAAATTTTTTTAAATATTCTTTTATATTATTTTTTCAATAAAATTAAGATTCCCAGAATGGATCCACTTCAGTTTCTCCATAATAATATCCACCATAGATAGTTACTGACATATCCTCATCAATATCAGGCATAGCGTCTCCGATCCAATGATACACTTCACTATCTAATGAAAGGTATCCCTCTGGATGATTTCCAAAACATATATGTTTTATCAATTCCATACACTCATTAAAATTCTCACTTTTTGCTATGTAAAAAACACTCTCATCCTCTTTGCTGCTCAGCTCACTTCCATCACCTGTGGCAAATGCAAAAAGCTTCTCATCAACATCAGCAATAATAATAATCTTATTCAGCTCATCATCTTCATTCTGCATTTCTTTGAATTTTTCCAAAGCAATGTTTATATGCTTTGAAAGTTCAGGAACTAATTGCTCATTTCCTATCTCAAAAAAAAGTTTCCCCAATTCATTAATTGTTTTTTCAGCATACTTTTCCATAATGTTCATAATTATACCTCCGTAAACGAATTTTATGTACTATAAATATGATAACATTTTTTTATAAAATATAATATTAAAAAATCACCCATAAAGTAAATTTACCTTATGGGTGATGATTTTTTTTATTAGAATGATTTTATTATATCTTTATTCAATTCTTTGATTACTTCTACAGCTAGTGAAATAGCTGCTGTTAAATCATCTATTGAAGCATAAGAATAATGAGTGTGGATATATCTAGTAGGGATACCTAGCACAATTACAGGAATACCAGTTTCAGAAATATGATATTTTCCTCCATTAGTTGATCCTTTTTCTCTTGCTATCATTTGGTATTTTATTCCCTTTTTATCAGCTATATCTCTTGCAAATTTCAAGACTCTAGGATTAGATATCATAGCTCCATCTACAACTCTTAGCTGTACACCTTTTTTCAATGCTCCATGAGAAGCTGTTCCTTCTTTGAAACTGTCATCAGCAGGTGATCCTTCAAACACTATTGCAAAATCAGGTTTTACTCTGTAAGCAGCCACTTGAGCTCCCCTCAGTCCAACCTCTTCCTGTGAAGCGAATGCTCCTACTACATTGACATTTTTTATTCCATTATTTTTTACAGCCTTCAGCACTTCAATAGAAGCTGCACATCCAAGTCTGTTATCAAAAGCTTTTGCTCTCATTATACCTATTTTTTCATCATATACAAAACTTACATCTGGAACGATTGGATTTCCTACTTCTATTCCATATAGCTCAACAGTTTCTTCATAACTGCTTGTTCCTATATCAATAGTAAGCTCTGACATTTTTGGAAGTCTGTTTTTTTCTTCATCAGTCATAAAATGAGGTGGTTTAGATGTAACTACACCTTTGATATACTCTCCCTTATTATTTTTAATAACAACAGCACTGGCAGGAACATTTCCTACATGCCATCCTCCTAAAGTAAGGAAACTTATAGATCCGTTTCTATTAATATTTTCCACTATGAATCCTACTTCATCAGTATGACAGTCCAGAGCTACTGTAGGGACAGCTGAATCCTTTTCTCCAAGTCCTATATACAGATTATTTATTGAATCTCTTTCTGCACTTAGAAAGTTTACCTCTTTTTTTATTTTTTCCATGACCTCATCTTCAAAACCAGGAGCTCCAAAAGTATTTGTCAGTTCCTCGATCATATTAATAAGTTCTTTCATTGATTATGCCTCCATCTTTATCTAACAGTTTATTTTTTAAAACTTAATTCATCAAAGTTGATGTAGCTTGTTGCTTTTACTCCTTCTATTCCTTTTACAGCTGCTACTGTATTGTTAGAATAATACATAGGAATAACTGGAACATCATCATAAATAATTTCTGCAACTTCTTTATATAGCTCTTTTCTCTTATTTTGGTCTACTTCTTTCTTAGCATCATCCAATAATTTGTCCATTGCTGGATTTACATATTGTGATCTGTTTCCTGCTCCACCTAATTGAGAACTGTGGAAGTTAGGGTAGAATCCATAGTCGCCATCATATGTAGATGGTCCCCATCCTAGTGTAAACATATCAAGATCTCCTCTACCAGTTGCTGCAAGGAAAGTTCCCCACTCTAGTGATTCGATAGATACATCTATTCCTACTTCTTTTAATTGAGCCTGAATTATTTCACACATTTGCATTCTTACAGGACTGTTGCTTACTCCAAGACTTAATTTAGTACCTGTTAATCCTTTTTCTTGAATTATTCTCTTAGCTTCTTCTGGATTATAGTCTAAAACTTTTGAATCTGGACTGTATCCAAATGTTCCTGGAGCTATGAAACTGTTAGCTTTATCAACTGTTCCCATCATGATACTATTGATAATATCATCTCTATTGATAGCCATTGCTATTGCTCTTCTTACATCTCTATCTTTTAAAACACCTTTGTCTGTATTTATTCCTACATAGTTTACAGATATTCCACTTGATTCAAGATAGTTTATTTTATCTTTGTTATCTAAAACTATTTTTCTTGATTCTGCACCAAGATCAGCAGTCATATCAATTTCACCAGTTTCAAGCCCTATAACTCTGCTGTTTTCTTCTGGCACTGCTCTTACAACTATATATTTTATTGCAGGTTCACCTTTGAAGTACTCAGGGAATGCTTCTAAAGTTATTCTGTCTCCTATTTTCCAGTCTTTATATTTATATGGACCAGTTCCAACAGGATTTTCAAAATATTTATTTCCTTTTTCAGCATAATATTTTTCACTTATTATAGATGCTGTCTTGTGGCTCAAGTGAGCTAATAACGGAGCAAAAGGCTCGCTAGTTATAATTTTTACTGTATTATCATCTACAACTTCTACATTGCTTATCAATTTATATAGGTGTCCTACTTTTGGTAAGCTTTTAGCTCTTTCAATAGTAAATTTAACGTCATTTGCTGTAAATTTTTCCCCATTGTGAAATTTTACATTTTCATTAAGATGGAATAAAAGAGTATTGTCATCTATTCTTTCCCAGCTTTTTGCCAGTCCAGGTATTGTTTCTCCTGTCATTTCATCTACTTCTACAAGTCTGTCATAAAGTACATTTATTATTCTTTGAGAATACTGCTCTGTAGTATCCTGTGGGTCTAAAGTTTTACATTCAGATATTTGTGCAAATACTAATGTATCTTTTGGTCCAGAAGCTGCTTTTTCAGCTGTCTTACTTCCTCCACAACTAACTAATAAAAAAGATAATAAACATGATAGTAATACTAAAATTCTTTTCTTCATTAAATCCCCCTCTTTGAAATATTCTGTTTTCCTTGTCCTTTATATATACCATATTTTCCGAATAATAAAAATATTATATTTATATGTATACGATTTATTTTATTTACAGTATTACTTTTTCCTTAAATTCCCTTATGTTTGCTTTTACATCTATCTTTTATTGCCGTTTTATGTTAGAATATTGCTCAGAGGTGAGAATAAATGGAATTAACAGTTAGAAATTGGGGCAAAACAAAATTTAACGAAATAGTGAAATTATATACTCTTAAAAATAATTTTTTAGAAGTTGAAATTCTAAATTATGGAGGAATTATAAGAAAAATATCTTTTCCAGATAAAAATGGTAAAGTTGAAAATATAGTTTTAAACCTAGATAGTATCTCTGATTACGAAGAAAGATCTCCTTACTTTGGAGCTGTTGTCGGAAGAAATGCTGGAAGAATATCAAATGCTGAACTAAAGATAAAAGATACTATATACAAACTTAATGCTAACAGTGGCAAAAATAATATTCATGGTGGGATAAATAATTTCAGTCATAAAATATGGAATGCTGAAGAAATAAAAGGAAATGACTTTATCGGAATAGAGCTGACACTTAATAGTCCTCATTTAGAAGAAGGCTTTCCGGGAAATATTTCTATCACTGTAAGATATATCTTAAAAAATGATGAATTGTCTCTTGAATATTCAGGTATTACAGACAGAGAAACATATATGAATCTTACTAACCATTCATATTTCAATCTAAGTGGTGACTTTAAAAGGGATATCAGAAATGAATATTTAAAACTTGATTCAGATGCTTTTATTGCTGTAGATGAAGCTACTCTTCCAGTAAAAATATCTGAAACACATAACACACCTTTTGATTTTCATGAGTTTTCTCTTTTGAAAACTTCTCTTGATTCTGAATATCCTCAAATCAAGATAGTAAATCATGGACTGGATCATCCTTTTATTTTAAATCAAAATAGAGATATTCCTGCTGCTCAGCTGAAAGATGATATCTCTGGAAGAATGCTGAAAGTATTTACTGATCAGCCAGCAGTTGTTATATACACTGGAAACTATCTTCACGAAATAGGAAAACTTTCTGATGGTTCAGATTGTAAAAAACATATGGGTATCTGCTTTGAGACACAGGATTATCCTAATGTTTTAAGCTTCCTTCCAGAAAAAGGAAAGATCTATACACCATCAAATTCTTACAGTCAAAAAACTATTTTTAAATTTTTAATAAATAAAAATTAATATAAGGAGGAATAATGCAAGACATCATATTGTATATCCTAATAATCTCTGTTGGTTATTTTATAACTAAAAAAGGATGGATTCCTAAAATCATTGACAGAAAAGTTGGGCTTCTTCAAACATTATCTTTATTTTTTTTACTTGGGGTAATGGGGTACAAAATAGGTTCAGATGACAAAATCATCGCTAATTTTCATATCTTGGGACTAGATTCTATCATAGTAGCAGTATGTGCAGTGTTAGGAAGTATACTTCTGACTCATATTTTCTATAGAGGAGGGGATAAATAATGCTTGGAATAGCTTTGTCTGTTATTATTGGAGCTCTTCTTGGATTTTTCTGTAAAAGTCCTCTTGTGCTGGCTCATGCTGATAATCTTATTAAATTTGGACTATGCCTTCTTCTTTTCTTTGTTGGAATAGACATAGGAAAAAATCAAAGTGTATTTGAACAGTTAAAAACTTTAAATAAAAAGGTATTACTGCTCCCTTTTGTAACAATAATTGGTTCTTTGCTTGGAGGAGTTCTTGCTTCTTTCATCACTACACTTTCTCTGGGAGAAGGGGTAGCTGTAAGTTCTGGTATGGGTTGGTATTCATTTTCAGCTATAGAGCTTTCTAAAATAAATGCTCAATTAGGTGGAACTGCCTTCCTTTCAAATGTATTTAGAGAGCTTCTGGCAATATTTACAATTCCATTTATAGCTGCTAGGATTGGATCATTCCAATCAGTATCATCTGCTGGAGCTACTGCAATGGACTCTGTACTTCCTGTTATCAACAGAAGCAATCCGCCAGATATATCTATAATTGCTTTTTATTCAGGACTTGTTATTACAATAGTTGTTCCTATCTTGGTGCCAGCTGTTGTAGCAATATTCAATTTGGGGTAAATTTTTAAAACAACTATTAAAAAATAATCATTTAGTTTGAATACAAACAGTCATTAAAAATAAATTTAATGGCTGTTTTTTTATTTTTAATAAAGTAAAATTTCAGAAAATTTTATAATGAGATTGAAAAAACATAAAAATAAAATCAATTTCCTGTTTACCATATATGTTTTTTACATTGTCATTTCTATCATCTATAAGTTTAGTTTTATTTTATAGAATTTTGTAAGTTATCAGAGGCAACAAATATTTGCTATTTACTTTAAATTTAATTGTACATTTTAAAGGAATAGCTATCCTTCCATTGTATACACAATATAACATTAAAAAAACTATTGTTTAGATAGCTCAATTGCTAAAAAAGTTGACTTTAATTTTTTTGTGTTAGCTTTAATGTATATAAAATATGAGGTGATTAAGATAATGTCAGAAAATTCTGCAAGAAAAAATAAAATGAAAAAGAAAATCCTATCTCCACTGCTCACAGTAGGTATCATGTCCATTTGTATACCTTTAGAAGATGCTTGGGCCAGCAGCCCTGTTGACTATGTGGGAACAGTCAACCTCCCTGCTTCTATTGGTACAGGTAAAGAAACTGCGAATGATGGTTGGACAGTGACCATTGGTAACGGCAGTACTCCAACTAAAGTAACACAGGATGGTAAAACAGTTATTAGTGTGAATGACAATGCTAAGATCACAGTCAAAACTGATGCTGCTGTAGAAGGAAATAGTAATTCTAATAGTGAGGGCCATTTTAACAGTGGCCCTAATGTCATTGAGTTTAATAGCAAATCTACATTGACCATTGAGGCTGGAGGTACTGTGCAGCAACTAGGTTCTACTACCAATGGAGAAGCCATCAATGCACATGGATTTGGCAACACCATTATCAATAATGGAACTATTCACAGCAACAATGGAGCAGCCTTATGGTTTCAAGATACCAGTATCTCTGTGTCAGTTGCTGATAGAAATAAGGTTGTAAATCATGGAACTATCTCTACAAGTAAGGGCGATGGTTACAATGTGTTTGGTAGCAGTCGTGGCAATGCCGGTCCAGGTCTGGTATTTGATAATTATGGAACTATTAAAGGATCTTTGAAATTTGGTAGTGGTGATGACAGTCTGCTTTTTGGACCTGGCTCAAAGATTACTGGTAACGTTGATGGTGGTGGTGGAACAAATGATTTGACTTTGGATGCTAATTCAGGGGAGTCAGCTACATTGGCTGGTTCAGTTCTGAACTTTTCATCTATTACCAAAGATGGTGAAGGAGCATGGGCAATTCTTGGTAGTGTTCCAGCTGTTCCTGGTGATCCACATCCATCATCACCTATCAATGGTTCATTGAAAGAGGTGGATTCTCTAGTCATTAAAAAAGGTCTGTTGTCATTGGTAGGAGCCAACCCAGACTTCAATGGTACTGTCAATATTGATGCTCCTGGTCAATTGAGTGCTCAAGCTCAAGGAATAAATGGTGCTACCAATATGACAAATAATGGTAAACTAATTTTTGAACAGCCTATAGATGACAGTTATACTGGCAGTGCCATAACTGGAACTGGGCAAGTCGTTAAAAGTGGTACTGGCTCTTTGACTATGTCTTCTGGTACTGCCAATACCTACAGTGGTGGTACATTTATCAATGAGGGAGCTTTGGTTGTGGACAAAGACAGTGATCTTGGAGCTGTATCTGGCAGCATCACCCTTGGTACAGATAATACAGCTGGAGGAACTAATGGAACTTTACGTTTTGACAGTTCTTTTAATCTGGAAACTACTCGGGCAATAACTCTGATGGAAGGTGGTGGAACCATTGACACTCAAGGATATATCACAAATATTGATCAGACTATTGCAGGTACTGGAACTTTGACAAAGACTGGTTCAGGCACTCTGACTTTGAATGCTACAAACAGCTATATTGGTGGTACTGTCCTTCAAGAAGGAGTGTTAGGTATAAACTCGGATTCAGCTTTAGGAAACAGCAACAGTCGTTTGGTAATGTATGACACTACAACACTTCAACTCAATGGAAATGTTGATTCAAACCGACTTGTTACTCTAGCTGGTGGGCCATCAAGTATGATGACAATCAATACACAGGCTAATAATGGAGCTTTTAATGGTAATATAGATGGACTGGGAAGCCTTGTGAAAACAGGTAGTGGTACACTGTCCCTCTATGGAAACAATCTATATCAAGGTGGTACAAAGGTTAAGGAAGGAACACTGGCAATTAATTCTGATGCTTCCCTTGGTGGAGTTAATGGTTTACTTGAGTTGGAGAGGAATACTACCTTGAAGCTGGATGGCAACGTCTATATGAACTCAAGACCTGTGATTATTGGTGGTGGTGATAATGCTACACTGCCACAATCAGTGACTATTGATACACAAGGATATACAGGAGTTATTTCACAAAATATTGACCAAAATGCAGGTGAAAAAACTGAATTAATCAAAACTGGTACTGGTACATTGGGATTATATGGCAATAATACCTACAGTGGAGGCACATGGGTAAAGAATGGTACAGTAGCAATTACATCTCCCCTTAGCTTGGGAAAAAGTGATGTGCAACTGGGTGATCATGAAGATACTTCTTTAGATGGAAGCGGCAGTACACAGGGTACTTTACGTGCTGATGCTGATATTGATTTCAGAGGTTCAGGAAAATCCATCATTTTGAACAAGGGTGGTGGTACAATCAATACTAATGGAAATGCTGTTATATTAGATGAAAATTCTCTAAAAGATGGTATTGCAGGAACTGCTTCTGATTTAGGAAGAGATCTGCATAAAACAGGTGCAGGAGTGTTAACATTACTCGATAATCAGTATTATTCTGGTCGTACTTTTATTGATCAGGGAATCCTACGCCTAGATGCTGTTGAGCCCAACACACCTTTGAGCAATTCTAAAGGTTTGTTGAATACTTCAGAAGTGACTATTGCTGCTGGATCCAGATTAGAGGGACAAGGTATTGTGGGAAATTCCATGAATGTACAGCTTAATAATTCAAATGCCCCAGTTGCTGCAAATTTAACAACTATTATTAACAATGGTACCATCGCTCCAGGTCTTGAGCGTTTTAATAATACTTTTGATAGTACAGATTCTCAATTTGTCCCTCTGACTCTGGCAGGTAACTACAGAGCTGGAAAGGGGGCAGCAGTAGAGATTCATACTGAACTTCTGGATGATATATCCAATCATGGCTCATTAACTATTGATGGTGTAATTGATTCGGCTTCAGACAAAAGCGGAACTGGTGTAGTTGTTATTCATCAAGGAGGAAATGGTGCAACAACAAATCATGGTATTGAGATAATCCGTCTACGTGGCAATAACTCTGGAGCTACTCAGGCTGATTTAATCAAACAGCTTGATGAAAATTTCCACCTTGTTTCTGATTTCAAAACAAGTAAAGGTCAAAATGCAGTTGTAGCTGGTGCTTACAGCTATATTATGGAGAGTGACAAAGATTGGTATGATAATCCTAATAACCAGGTTGGACTATTTTTACGTAATGCTACCAATAATGATGGTTCTCTGGTGCCCCATCCAGCAACACCACTTTATGAGACATATTCATTGATTCTGGGTAGCCTTAACAAACTGCCTACACTGGAACAAAGGATTGGTCATCGTCCTTGGCTGAACGATAAAAATGGATATGAGACAGGCTATGACCGAGGCAAAACTGAGATTTATCCAAATAATGTCTGGATGCGTGTAGAAGGAATGAAAGGCTATTATGAGCCACACCTAGATTCAAACAAGGGCAGTACAAGTTCTTATAGACTGCGTTTCAGTAGAGTTAATGTTGGTGTGGATATGCCTATCTATGAAAATGCTGATGGTTCTCGTCTAATTGCTGGAATCAATGGTAATATGAGCAGAGCTTGGTCTGACATAGATTCTATCCATGGCAGTGGAGATATAACTACTACTGGATATGGACTTGGAGCTACTTTGACTTGGTATAACCACAATGGTTTTTATACTGATGCTCAAGCTTGGCATAATTGGTTCAAAAGTGATATTGACTCTAATACAATCACTACAGACTTAGATCAAGTAAAAGGAAATCATGCTAAAGGTTATGCATTAAGTCTTGAAGTAGGACGTATTTTTGACCTTAATCAACACTGGTCACTGACACCTCAAGCTCAGATAGCTTATTCACGTGTCAATTTTGATAGTTTTACTGATATCCAAAACAGCGTAATCATAAATGAAAAAGATTATGTTGGGTTGGAAGGAAGACTTGGTCTAGCTCTTAATTATGAAAAGAGCCACCTAGATTCTTCTGGCAAAATGAGACGTAACAAGCTGTATATTTTAGGTAACATCCATCAGGAGTTCAAGGGTGACTCCACTGTCAGTATTTCTGGTGTAGATTATGAAAGTAAAATGAACAATACTTGGGTGAGTGTAGGAGTTGGTGGATCACATAATTGGGATAATGATAGATTTTCTATATATGGTGAATTAAGTTTGGCCAGCAGTACAAAAAAATTTGGTGAAGAATATGAATTGGCTGGAGAAATAGGTTTACGTATAGCTTTTTAGATTTTAGATAACAGTATGTCATTTTCTTTTTAAACAATATATTTTTTAATAATCATTTTTTCATTTTAATGATATAATATAATAGTATAAATTTTTATCTCATAAATATATCCTGTCATTTAAAATATCAATGAGTTAAAAGCTTAAATATGGTTTTTATCTATGGATTACCCACAGCATAAAAATTGACATTTTCAGTAAGAAATGTTAAGATAATTCTGTTATCTTAAACAAATTTAATACATATAAAGAGGTGAAAAAAATTATGTCTATAATTGAAAACTGGGAAGAGCAGATGTACGATTCTACTTTCGATACTATATATGAGGCTCTTATTGAAGAATATAAAAGAGGAGACCTTACTGTTGAAGAGTTGGATAGAAATATTGCTGAACAGCAGCAAATACTTCTTAATGCATTCTTTGAGGGAGAAACGAAATCTGTATATTGTAACGCAGTAGTAGATGCACATCAGTTTGTCCGTTCATTAATCATTCAAGGAAAATTAACTGTAGAAAACCAATAATTAAATATACCCAAGGAGGCATCAAGATGAAAAAAGTTTATGTTTTATTAGCAGATGGTTTTGAACTCATTGAAGCCCTAACTCCTGTTGATGTGTTGAGAAGAGGTGGAGCAGATGTTGTTACTGTTTCTATCACTTCTGAAAAAGATGTTATGTCAGCTCAAAAGGTACTTGTAAAAGCTGATACAACTTTAAAAGAAACTGATCTAAAAGATGGAGATATGATTGTACTTCCAGGAGGATATCCTGGATATGTCAACCTTGGAAATTCCAAAGAAGCAGTAGAACTTATTAAATATTATGTAATTAATGACAAATTTGTGGGTGCTATATGTGGAGCTCCTTCAATTTTAGGAAATAATGGTATTGCTTCTGGAAAGAAAATAACATGCCATACTTCAGTGAAAGAACTTATGAAAAATTACCAGTATGAAGAAAAAAATATTGTCAAAGATGAAAAACTTATAACTGGTATGGGTGCTGGATACGCTTTAGACTTCGCTTTTAAACTAGCCGAAGTTTTATTGGAGCCAGATACTATTAATAAAATAAAAACTGGTATGGAATTATAAAAAATCTTTAATTTTTGTTATTTTTTTATTTGATTGTGGAAAATTTTAATATTGACTAAAAATAATAGATAGGGTATACTTTAATCGAGACTGACACAATAAATTAGATTTCTGTAACCCCCAGAGTCTATTTTTAGTCTTTGTTTTTTTAACACTCCCCCGTGTTATAAAAAAAGCCCCTCTATTGCAGAGGGGATTTTTTTATTCTGAGATATTATTTTGTAATTTTATCTTGCTAATTTCAATATTTCAAATACATCATTTTCATACAATTTTTTGAAATTTCCCTGTGGACCTTTTCTGCAACATTTCTCTGCCATTTCCTTCAGTCTGTCATCAGGAATATCCACTTCTCTCAGGTATACAGGCAATCCCAGACTATAATAGAATTCCTCTAGTTTTTGAATTCCCTGTTTTACTACAAGCTCTTTATCTGTAAGTGTCATGCTTACTCCAAATACACGAACAGCAAACTGGACAAATCTATCCATATTCTCATGGCAAACATATTTCATCCATGCAGGGAATACAATTGATAATCCTGCCCCATGAGCTATATCATATATAGCACTGATTTCATGTTCTATCTGATGAGAACCCCAGTCTCCAAGACGTCCTGTATTTAAAAGGCTGTTGTGAGCTATTGTTCCTGCCCACATAATTTCAGCACGTACATCGTAATTTTCTGGTTCTTTAATTGCAAGAGGAGCATAGTCTATTACTGTCTTCATAGTAGCTTCTATCAATCTGTCTGTGAAGTCAACATGTTCTACCTGTGTAAAATAACGCTCCATCAGATGTGCTAATATATCTGACGCTCCACAAGCTGTCTGATAATTTGGAAGAGAGAATGTAAATTCTGGATTCATTATTGCAAATTTAGGTATCATCGAAACATTTCCACATGAACGTTTCAAAAGTCCTTCCTCTTTTGTGATAACGCTTCCCATACTTGATTCACTTCCTGCTGCCGGTATAGTCAGCACTACACCAATTGGAAGAGCTTCATCTGGTCCAGCTTTTCTTTCATAAAAGTCCCAGACATCTCCATCATAATTTGCCCCTGCTGCTATTCCTTTGGCAGTATCAATAGTACTTCCTCCACCTACTGCCAATATTGCATCAAGCTTATGCTCTCTGCATAGTTCAATACCATCTCTTACCAATTTCAATCTTGGATTAGGCTGTACTCCACCTAATTCCACAAAAGAGATATTTTCGGCATTTAAAGCCTTCACAACAGTATCATATAGTCCTATTCTCTTAATAGTTCCTCCACCATACACTAAAAGCACACGGCTTCCTAATTTTTTCATTTCTTTTCCTACTTGATTCTCTGTCCCTTTTCCAAAAATTATTTTTGCTGGGTTGTAAAAAGTAAAATTATCCATCTTATACTTTCCTCCTCGTTCTTTCCTATACTTAGTATATACATTAGAGTCTCTCCTAAGTCAAGAGCAAAAAATAAAAAAAGATGATTTCAAAAATAATTAAGGCTTTAAACACTTTTTATTTTAACAAATCATCTTGCTCTATTATTTATTTTTTATACAAACATTCTTACAAGTGGTGCAATAACTATTGTAAGTATCCCTGCAATAACTATTGATAACGCACTCATAGCTCCTTCTATTTCTCCCATTTCTATTGCTCTGCTTGTTCCTACAGCATGGCTTGATATTCCTATTCCAATACCTTTAGCTACTGGATGTTTTATTCTAAATATAGAAAGTATATATGGAGCAGAAACATTTCCTGTTATTCCTGTTATTATTATTGCAAACACTGTTATTGAAGGAATCCCTCCAAGAAGCGTTGAAAGTTCAATTCCTATTGGTGTAGTGATAGATTTAGGCATAAATGAAAGTAAAAGCTGTTCATCTATTCCCATTAATTTTCCCAAAACTACTACTGAGACAATAGCAACAATTGATCCTACTATACCTCCACCCATTATTGGAATGAAATTCTTTTTCAAAAGATTTATCTGTCTAAAAAGTGGTATAGCCAGCACAACAGTAGCTGGTGCCAGAAAGAAAACTATAAAATTCCCTCCCTGCATATAATTATTCACAGGTATTTTGAAAAAATGAAGAAAAAGTATAACTATGACAGTTCCAATAAGAAGAGGATTAAATAATGCCATCTTTGTTTTTTTAAATACCAGTTTCCCTATTTCAAAGGCTACTAAACTTATTATAACTCCAAAGAATGGAGTATTAGTTAATACTTCCACCATATTTTTTCTCCTTTCTCTCTATGAGATACTGTACAGTGATTCCTGTCACTACCATTGTCAATAAAGTTGTAAAAACAAGGAGAAATAATATTTTCAATAACCCTGTTTTTAATAAATATAATGATTCAATAAGTTTTACAGAAGGAGGCATAAAAAATATTGTCATATTCAGCAGCAAAAAATCTCCTGCTTTTTCTATCTTTTCCAGCTTCAACACTTTAAAATAAAGCAGTACAAAGAGTAAAAGCATTCCACTGATCGTTCCTGGAATTGGCAAATTAAACACTTCTGTAAGAATAATCCCAATATAATTAATTATAAAAATAATTAAAAATTCTTGTATCATTTTCTTCCCTCCTACATTCTTAAAAAAATATTTTAGCACATTTTGTTCTTAGTTGCAAAGTAAAAAAATATTTTTTCTTTTTACAAACTACTTTTATACTAAAAAAGTACACCTCAAAAGAATAGTTTAATTCCATTCCTATGGGTGTACTTTAATATTTATTTTACAATATCTTTAAGACTTAAATTAGTCTCTAGGTTTCATTTGTGGGAATAATAATACGTCTCTGATAGAGTCAGACTGAGTAAGAAGCATGATAAGTCTGTCGATACCGATTCCCATTCCTCCTGTAGGTGGTAATCCATATTCTAGTGCTTCTACGAAATCATCGTCTATTACTGGAGTAGCTTCATCGTTTCCTCTTTCAGCCTCTTCCACTTGATCCTCAAATCTTCCTCTTTGGTCAGCTGGATCTTGTAGCTCAGAGAATGCATTTGCATATTCTCTTGCATCTATAAATAATTCAAATCTGTCAGTGAATCTAGGGTCTTCTTCATTTCTCTTAGCTAGTGGAGAAATTTCTACTGGATGTCCGAAAACAAATGTAGGTTGAACAATTTTCTCTTCACATTTTTCTTCAAAGAATTGGTTAACAACGTGTCCTACACTATTCATATGATCAGCAACTTCTACATGATGTTGTTTTGCAAGAGCTTTAGCTTCTTCAAAAGTCATATTTTGATCCCAGAAATCTACTCCTGTAACTTCTTTTACAAAGTCTACCATATGTATTCTTTTGAAATTTTCAAGAACTAGAGTTTTTCCATTGTACTCAACAGTTGTAGTTCCTAATACTTCTTTAGCAAGAGTTGTGATTATTTCCTCTGCTAAATCCATCATATCGTTGAAGTCAGCATAAGCTTGGTACAATTCAATCATTGTAAATTCAGGGTTATGTCTTGTTGACATTCCTTCATTTCTAAAGTTTCTTCCTAATTCATATACTTTTTCCAATCCTCCAACTATTAATCTTTTTAAGTATAGCTCAGGAGCTATTCTCATGTATAGATCAACATTTAGTGCATTGTGGTGAGTAACGAATGGTTTTGCAGCTGCTCCTCCTAAGATTGGATGCATTAATGGAGTTTCAACTTCTAAGAATCCTTTATTATCAAGTATTGATCTGATCCCTTTTATAATTTGAGTTCTTTTGATAAATGTATCTCTTACTTCTTTATTCATAATAAGGTCTACATATCTTTTTCTATATCTAGTTTCAACATCTGTCAATCCGTGGAATTTTTCTGGTAAAGGTCTGATGTTTTTAGATAATAATTGAATAGAAGTAACTCTTAAAGTTAATTCTCCAGTATGAGTTACAAATAATTCTCCCTCTACTCCTACAATATCTCCAACTCCGATTTTATTTACCATTTCAAAAACTTCATCACCTAATTCATCTTTTCTTAGGTACAACTGAATTCTTCCAGTACGGTCTTCTATATGAGCAAATAAAGTTTTTCCTTTCCCTCTGTATGCCATTATTCTTCCAGCTGTCTTATATTTTAAATTTTCTTCAGGAGTATGAGTTAATATTTCTCCTACCATGTACTTTTTGTCAAACTTACTTCCAAAAGGTTTTACTCCTAGCTCTTTTAATTCTTCTACTTTTTTCCATTTTTCCATAACTAAACTTTCTTTAGCTACTCTGTCAAAATATCTTTCCATGGTTCTTCTCCTTATAAATTTTTTGATTTTAATTTAATTTTAACAAATATATACTACTTTTTGTACTCCATGATGATTTTGGATATTTCTGTCTTACAAAAGTAAAATAATTTCTACTTTCTTCTTTATTTCCAAGTTTATCATAAGCTATTCCCATATTATAGTATATTTCTGCTTTTTTGTCATCGCTTTTTTCTAGGTCAAGAGCTTTTTTGTAATTCTCAATAGCTTTTTGACCATTATCCAGCTGAAGATTACTCTGTCCCATATAGAAATAAATATCTTTAGTTTCAGCATAGTTTTTATTTATTTCTAAGGCTTTTTCAAAATGTACAAGTGCTTCTACATAACTTCCCTTATTAAAACTGCTCTCTCCATCATTTAAAAATGATCTGAATTGAGTATAATTTTTATTTTCAAGTTCTGCCATTGGATCTACTGTTCCCTCTTCATTTTTTGTAAATATTGATTCAAGAAGTTCAGGAGCAATTCCCTCAATAGTTCCATTTATATATTGTGTACCTTTGTTTATATCTCCATTTCTTAGATACCAATTTCCTATAAAGTCTGCTGCCTCTTTAGTTGGTTCATCTCTGAAATCCTTTTCTAAAAACTCTATCTCATCCTTTTTAGGAGAAGATTTTGCAAGTATTATCCTTTTAAGTTCTTTATTAAGAATAGTATTTGCTGAATCATATTCTAATAATACTGGATCAAGATTAGAAGATGTTGCTCCTATTGCTGTAAGAGTATCTAATATTGTCAATTTATCCTGTTCATCTAAAGTTTTATATTTTTTCAAAAACTCTATCTCTTCTTTTACTATTCCAATATTACCATCCTTTCCTGCCAGCTCCATCAACATAAAAGAAATTTCTTTATCTCTGAAACTATCTGGATAAGCCATTCTATGTAAAGCTACACTATTTTGTAATTGTTTTATATCATTTGAAGCGTAATTTTTTAGAATTATATCATAATTATTCTGTTCCGTAAATCTATATTTTAATTTATTTGAAATTTTTACTCTTCTTGTCACCTCTCCCAATGAGTAGAAATCCAGAGTAAATTCTCCTTGATAGATACTTCTAAATACTAGATTATTCCCTTTTATTCCTAATTCATAAGAAATATTTCTTGGATAAGAAACCAATTTAAAGTTATCTTCAGATTTTAAAGGAATAAATAGATAATCTCCTGCATATACTTCAAAAGTATTACCATTGTAACTTCCTGAATATTCTTTAGATTTTCCTTCTCTCAGCGTTCTTGAAACCTCGCTTAAAATACCTGATGGATCATTTTCTGTTAAAATAATTGTTTCCTGTGTTAATGGCTGTTCTTCACTTCTTCCCCAGATACTTCCCAGATCCGGCTTTTGAGGAAGTCCAGTACAACTGTACATAGTAAGAAGAATTAATAAGTAACCTATTGCTTTCATTTTACCTCCCGTTTATAAAAATAGAGCATAAATCAGATATGCTCTATTCAAAGATTATCAATATTCTTTAATGGTAATTGAAATATTATTGACTTCTTCTCCATTATCTAATATTTTGTAGGAAAATTCCAATATATTTTGTTTATAAGTTATTTTCTCTCCTAGTATGTGAAAGTTTTTCTCAAACCCTTCACCACAGTATAAAAATTCAGTCATATTGTTCAAATCAACTTCTATAACATTTTCTATACCATTATTTTTTCTTTGGATAAACACTTTTTCATTGTGAAGAAATATTTTACAATCACCTAATTTACTTTTATATTCATAGGTAATTTTATCATCTTCCTCTTTTTTTAATCCAGTAACCATCTCAAATGATTTTTCATTATAACTATCCAGACTTTTTATCATGAACTTATTCATTAATAGTATTCCTCTTCATCTTCATAGTAATCTTCATTATCAAATTTCTCGCTGTAGTCATCTTCTCTGTCATAATATTCATCTTCCTCATAGTCACCTATATCATCACCAGACAGATACTCTTCTCTCCAATATTCTATAACTTCCATAGCGTCGCTGTCTTCCATCAGATAAATATCTTCTTCCTCTTCGTCGTATAAAAATACATGAATTTGTCCATCAAAATCCTCTGTAATTATATACTCCTTATCTCCCATTACAACATTTTCAATTACATGTAATTCGTACTCTTCATCATCAATGTCATGATAAAAAGTTTCTCCTTGCGAATACATAACTTTTCCCTCCTAAATTTTATTAACTTTAAATATTTTTGCTGACTCTGTTATTTATGGTATTTAGTATTTTTTATAATACTGAACCATCTGTAAATCTGTTCACTAAGTATCAGCCTCATCAGTTGATGAGGAAAAGTCATCTTAGAAAAACTTAGTCTCATATCCACAGCTTTTCTTACACTTTCTGATACTCCATATGAACCACCAATTATAAAATTTATACTGCTCACACCATTCACTGTAAGCCTTTCTATTTCTTCCGACATCTCTTCTGATGAAAAATTTTTCCCTTGAATATCAAGGAGGATATTATATCCACCTAATTTCTCCATAGCTTTGAGAATATCTTCTGATTCTTTTTCAATGGAAATATTTCTGCTGCTGTCATTTCCATCCTCTTTCAATTCCACAATTTTCATTTTAGCAAAAGACTGCATTCTTTTCAAGAACTCATTTATTCCCTCAATTATATACTTTTCCTTTACTTTTCCTACACATATAATAGATACATTCAAAATATACTCCTTTTTTCCAAAAAATTCAATTTATTTTCTCTTAAAAAGTTTTTCCAGATCATTCAGAGTAATTTTTACTATAATTGGTCTTCCATGAGGACATGTATATTCTCCTATCTCATGAAGCCTTCTTATTATTGTTTCCATTTCATGAAGGGTTAATTTTTCATTAGCTTTTATAGCTCCTTTACATGACATTGAAATTATAATGCTCTCTCTGATATCTGTTTCTTTATTTTCTTTAAGATTTTTAATTATATTTCTGAAGATATTTTCTGTACTGTCTCTAAAATTCATTACTGGAACTGATCTTATCACTACTTCATTTTCATCAAATTCATCTATTTCAAATCCAAATGCTGTAAAATACTCTATATTTTCAAATATAAGCTCTCTTTCTCTTAGATCAAGAGTTATTCTCAACGGCACCAGCAGCTGCTGTCTGCTTACATTTGTTCCATAATATTCTTTCTTCAATTTTTCATAAAGTATTCTCTCATGAACTATATGCTGATCATAAATTTCAAATACTCCATCTCTTTCTACTAAAATGAACGAATCAAATATCTGTCCCAATACTTTAAAATCTGTTTTAGGAGCAGTAGCTCTCTCTTCTGATACAGCTGCTTCACTTTTTATAATATCTTCTTTTACTTCAGCTCTTATCTCAGAAACAACATCGCTTTTTATTGTATCAGATTTTTCATTTCCTTCAAATACTTTTATTTCCTCTTTTATCTCAAAAGTAGAATTTTTCTTTTTTTCACTGAACATATTTTCAAAATCATCTTCATCAGATTTCTGAATTTTTACTGCTTCTTCAGTTTTTTCAGTTTCTTCCTCTGCCTCTATAGGAGAAATTTCTGTTCTTCTTTCTTTTGGATATCTCTCTACTTCTATTCCTTCAAATGTTGTGTTTTCAGCCTTCATAGGAACAAATTTTGAAAACTCTGTAAAGTCTATTAAAGCTTCACTTTCCTTTTCAATATTCTTTTCCATAGTTGGCGATACAAAAACATCATCACCATCAAAACAGTTTTCAATTTCTTTCAAAACTTTTCCATATATATTAGATTCATTTGAGAATTTCACTATTTTCTTTGAAGGATGGACATTGACATCAACCTCTTTAGGATCTATCTCTAAAAACAATATTGCAAAGGGATATTTCCCCTTCATAAGTTTTGTGTAGTATCCATCAATGATAGCATTTTCCAGAAGTTTTGACTTTACCATACGTCCATTGACAAATGTAAATATAGAATCTCTTGTAGCTCTGTACAATGAAGCATTTCCCAGATACCCCATAGAAAAAGCCTTTGAATTTTTCAAAACATTTCTTCCAAATATTTCTACAATAGTATTGTCTATCCCATTTCCTGTTGTCTTTATACTTACTTTATCATCAAGTATAAGAGTTATGGCAGTGTTGGGATTTCCCAATGCTTCCTGTACTATTATATCTTTTATATTCATATACTCTGTTGTAGTTTTTCTCAAAAATTTTAATCTTGCAGGAGTGTTAAAAAACAAATCTTTTATTTCGATTGTTGTTCCTACATTTCTTTGTATCTCCTTCAGGCTCGTTATTTTTCCACCTGAAACAGTTATTGCTGATCCTGTTTCATCATCTTTAGTCCGAGAAGACAGAGACATTTTTGATACTGCCGATATAGAAGATAGTGCCTCACCTCTGAATCCATATGTAAAAAGATTATACAAGTCTTCTTTTTTAGCTATTTTACTTGTTGCATGTCTCTCTACAGAAAGAAGCAGATCATCCTGAGTCATTCCTTTTCCATCATCAGATATTATTACATGTCTTCCACCAGATTTAACTTCTATTTTTATACTTTTGCTCTCTGCATCTAATGAGTTTTCCAAAAGTTCTTTCAGCATACTGGCTGGATTTTCAACCACTTCTCCCGCTGCTATTATGTTAGAAACTGATTCGTCTAATACTTTTATTATTCCCATCTCCACCTCCTAAAAAACAAAATACTGCTTTTCATTATCTAATATATTTCAAATAATTTCAATATTTTTTTTTAAAAATAAAAAAATAATATAATTGTTGCCATTTTTAAGTAATTTTGTAATAATTATAGTAGCAGATATTTTAATAAGAGGTGTCTTAAAAATGAAAAAAATATTTATGATTTTATTCTTTATTATAAATAGTTCTATGGCTTTTACGTATACATATGAAGATTACGATATTTTCATTCAGGGAAAAAATGCCTATCAAAATGAGGAATATGAAGAAGCCCAAAACAAATTTGAAACTCTTTTAAACAGTTATTCCTTTTCTCCTATCTTAAAAAACAATTATGCTTTTTATTTTATAGGGATGACTTATTATAGAATGGGTGACTGGAAAAACGCTGTTTTCTATCTTGAAAAAGCTGTTTTCAGCCACAAACTTTCTTTTTTCAACAGAGGGTCAGAAATAGAAAAAAATATCTATTTTGCTGAAAGAGATTATTCTCTTGGAGATGCTCTTATAAAGTCAGGAAATAAAGAAACTGGATTAATATATTTAAAGAGACTGGATTATTCCACTTTTTCACCTATCACTTCACATTTTGAAGAAAGAGCTCTTGAGCTTTTAGCAAAAGAAGACAGCCAGTATCGAAATTATTATAACCTTAAATACAAAAATGATTTTTCTCGTATTAAAGAAATTCCAACAGATGAACTTTTAAAAGCTGCTCACTTTTTTTATTCAAAAAAAGAGTATGACAAGGCTGAAAAACTTTATATGATAGTTTTAAAAAATCCTGATATTGCAATAGCTGATAAAGAAAAAGCTGAATCAGAACTTTTCAGGACTTTAATCAGAGTTGGAAAAAATAAAGAGATTATTGCTTTGGCAGATGAATATGGAAAAAAAGGAAATAAAGATTTATACTTTTTCTATAAGGGGCTTGCTTATTATCGAATGAAAGATTATTCAAGATGTCTTTATGCTTTTGAAAATGTAAAAGGAAACAAATACGGCTCTCTTGCATTATTCTATAGAACAGGTATCTACTATTCCTTTGGAGATTATGAACAGGTATTAAAAACAGCAGCTAAAATACACCGTAAAAATATAATAACAGATATAATGATTGCCAATTCATATTTAAAGCTTGGAAATAATAAGCTTTTTGAAAAAAAAGCTGAAAATATAATAAAAACATATCCTAATTCATATGAAGGAATGTTTTATTCATTCCTTTTGAAAAATAAAGATATTGATATAAACAAGCATAACTCTGTCTTTAAAATTGGATTGATACTTGACAATCTTCTTGCAAACTGCAAAAATATAGATGATAATTTTATTAATACAGTAGATAAATTAGAGATTGATAAACTTTCAGCTATTGCTGCTATGCAGGATGAAGAGCTTATAAAAATCGAGATAGAAAACAGCAGCTTTGTCAATACACGTTCTATCCAGAATGGTTATGCAATAACTACAATTCTTGAAAAAGGAGAGTTTTATGATCTTGCTTATAGAAATTCTTCTACATACAGAAAAAATTTCTTTGTATATAAAGACTTGATAAAATACAACTATCCTTTATACTATCAAAGTGCAGTAGACATGAATTCAAAAAAATATGATGTTCCTCAAGAACTTATTTACTCTGCAATACTTATTTCCAGTAAATTTAATAAAAGACTTTTGTCTGAAAATTCTAAAATAGGTCTTATGCAGGTACCTTATAATTCTACTGAGGATATTATGCCTCTTTTTGATCCAAATACAAATATAGCAGTAGGGACAGAAAAAATAAAATCTCTTCTTGATACTTATGGAGGAAATAAACTTAAAGCACTTATAGCATATGTCTATGGAGAAGAGCTGGTAAATAAAATTCAATTTGATTATGATGGTGATTTGAACTTAGAATTAGTTGCTGATCCAGAAGAAAGATACGATTTACAAAATTTAATTCTTACATATATGTTCTATAAGAAATTATACAACTTTTAAAGGAGCAAAAATGAGAAATACAAGATGGGTTTATAAAGATAATTCTTTGAAAAATAATAAAGATATTCAAACTCTTAATTTAGATAAGGATATTCTTAACCTTTTATATAATAGAAATATCACAGAAAAAGAGGAGATAAAAAATTTCCTTGATGTAAATATAAAAAATATAGCCGATCCATTTTCTTTAAAGGATGTGGATAAAGCAGTTAAAAGACTCACTCAGGCAAAAGAAAACAATGAAACTGTCTGGGTCTATGGAGATTATGATGTTGATGGAATCACATCTGTCTCACTATGTTATTTAGCCCTAAGCGAATTAGGAATCAATGTAAAATACTATATTCCTTTGAGAGATGAGGGATATGGACTTAACATGGAAGCGATAGATCATATAAAAAGTGAAGGAGGAACCCTTATCATAACTGTCGACTGTGGTATCTCCTCACATAAAGAAATAGCCCATGCTGCATCCTTAGGTATAGATATGATAGTCACTGACCACCACGAGATAAATAATGGTAATCCAGAGGCTCTGGCAGTGATTAATCCTAAAAGAGAAGACAATGATTATGAGTTTAAATATTTGGCTGGGGTAGGAACCGCTTTTATGATGATCTCTGCTTTCTTTAAAACTCTTGGAAAAGAAGAGGAAGTCTACAAATATCTCGACATAGTTGCAATAGGTACTGTAGCTGATATTGTTCCCCTTCTTAAAGAAAATAGAATATTTGTAAAAGAAGGACTGGAGCATCTTAAAAGAAGCAGATGGCTTGGACTGAATATGCTGATTAAAAAAATCTTTGAAGATCATGATATAAGAAAATTCAATACCTATGATATAGGATTTATAATAGCTCCCATATTTAATGCTGTAGGAAGACTGGAAGATGCTAAAAAAGCTGTTGAACTTTTTATAGAAAAAGACCACAGAGTATGTTCTGCATCAATAAAAGATCTTTTAGAAAAAAACAGTGAAAGAAAAGAGATCCAAGAGGAGATATTTCAGAAAGCTATAGAGAAAGTTGAAAATGAAAAACTTTATGAAAATAGTGTCCTCATAGTGGGAGAAGAGGGATTTCACCATGGAGTCATCGGTATAGTTGCCTCTAAAATTCTGGACAGATATTATAAGCCTACTATAATTATGGAAATAAAACCTGATGAAGGAATTGCCACTGCTTCATGCAGAAGTATAGAGGGATTTAATATAATAGAAGCCATTAATAATTTTTCTGACCTTCTTATCAAATATGGAGGGCATAGTGGAGCTGCTGGTTTTTCAATTAAAATAGAGAATATTGAAGAATTCAGCAGAAAACTTAATGAATATGCTGAAAACGCCATGGAAGACAGTACCCTTATAAAGCCGGTTAAAGTGGACAAACCTCTTCCTTTTTATAAAATATCATATGATTTCCTAGATAAGATCTCACTTCTTGAACCATTTGGTTTTGGAAATCCCTCTCCTTTATTCTCACTGGATAACTGCCAGTTTGATGGATTGAGACTTATAGGTAAAGATAAAAAACATCTTATGATGAATATTATAAAAAATGGAAATGAAATAAGAAACTGTGTGTGGTTCAACAGTGATGATGTCTTTGAAGACCTTGTTAATTTAAGAAATATAGATATTGCCTTTAAGCTGAAACTGGAAACATACAAAGACAGATATCAATATAAAATGTATGTTGAAGATATAAGAGAGACTATTCATACTTCAAATGAAGTAGAAAATATTTTTGATCTTTATGATATACAGTTTCCTATAGAGACTGTCATTTATACCAGAAGAAAAATGGAGTCTCCAAAAATAAGGCTCACTTTTTCTGATCAGGGAATAACAGTGGCTAATGATCGTACATATCTTGGAACTTTAGACAGCCAGACTGAGTTTATATTAAGCTCGCTAAAAGAGATGTATAATGTTGAATTTTCTGCTGCTGTGAAAGATGTTATTATGAAAGATGAAAACTATAATGTTCATATTCTTATTGATAAAGACTATACTTTTTCATCTTATGCTATTAAGCAGAGCGAACTATTTAAGGATATAAAGAACTTCCTTATAAAAGATTTTAATTATAACTGTATTCAGAAAAAAACTCTTGCTTCTGTTTTTAAAGATAAAAATAATACAATAACAATCATGGAAAGAGGAAGAGGAATTGAA
This sequence comes from Fusobacterium ulcerans, assembly GCF_003019675.1. NCBI lineage: Bacteria > Fusobacteriati > Fusobacteriota > Fusobacteriia > Fusobacteriales > Fusobacteriaceae > Fusobacterium > Fusobacterium ulcerans. Next base: position 464,145 of record NZ_CP028105.1, read on the forward strand.
ACTATAATTCAGACTATCGGACTTTATTACAAAAATATAAATGAAAAAGCTCTCCTTGTAACAAAAGAAAATATATCTAAAAAAACTATTTCAAGCATAGGAATAGGAGATAAATTTGTTGAAGGGTATGATTTCTATATTTTCCTTAACCCTGAAAAATCAGAAATAGAAAAATATAAAGATAAAAAAATTCTTATAATAACAGAATATAAATCTTTTAATATAGATGGATTCAGCAATATTGTTGATGATTACGACATTCCACAAAATATAAGATTTGTATCTGAAGAGGAGCTTAAAGATAAAAATATAATTTTCAGTAAAAAGCTTCCTTTAGATAAAAAAATTCAGGTTATTAAAAATTTAAAAACTTACTTAGAGGTGTATTCAACAAAGGATATACTTCCATATCTCTAAAATAAAACTTTTCAATTTATTTTCACTATAGAAAAAGAGCAGTATATTTCACCTGCTCTTTTTTGTTATTGCTTTTTAATTAGAAATTAAATTTGTATCCAACAGAAAGTGTTACTCTTGAATAGTCTAAATCTTTTTTAATTCTATCCCCTTCATCACTAATTTTTATTTCAGCTCTATTTACTTTATACATTAAATCTACTACAAAATTATTATATTCTGCTCCTGCACCTATTCCATAGTACAATCCATTTTCAACTTTTGTAGAACATTTTGTTGATCCTTCTCCTAATACTGATATTTTTACATCTCCTTTATCACTATTAAACGAGTATCCTAAATCAGCTTTAATATATGGTTTAATATTTCCTTCTACAGGAAAGTTATACTTTGCAACTGCATATAAAGGAACTGATTTAAAACCTTTAATTTCAGTTTTTAGATCATATAAATCTCCTGTATTATCTAGTATCCAATCTCCAGTTGTATTTTTTTTAGGATCTCCATGATCCTGATAAGATAATCCAAGTCCTAATTCTAAGTTAGGATAAACTTCTCTCATTACTTCTACTGTTAATTCGTAACCAAAGTCATCCCCTTTGTCTTTGTTTAACTTTTCCCCTTCATATTTTACCTCATCAAATCTTTGAAATACATCTGCTCCTGCTTTCAGATACACATTTGTCCCTTCAGCTGCTAAACTTACACATGATAATGCTGCTAGTCCTAATAATACTTTTTTCATCATAAATATCTCTCCTTCATTTATATTTTATTGAAATATAGCTTGGTTATATAATGTTCAGTTTACCCACAAAAACTTAACTATTAGTAAGTGTTCTCTTTTGTATATAAAAGCGAAGTTTTTATTATTCTATTTAGAGTTTAAAATTTAATTTTTAAGATATTTTTGAAAAAAATTAAGAGAAGATTTGTTAAATTTAGATTGCTTAATTTAAAATTTTGTGTTATAACTTAATTGTTGGAATATAGGAGGTTTTAGTTTATTTTTCTTTATATTTCTGTTCGCTTTTATATACAAACGAGAACTCCTATCTATTCTTTAATTTTTATGGTACTATTAGACTTCCTTTGATCAATTATTTCAAAGGAATTTTTATTTTCCATAAAAATATAAAATTTCCCTTTATTTTATTGAGAAACTATTTTATACACTAAACAAAAAAGAGGATGCAATAATGTATCACACCCTCTTCTTAAACTTAACTATGCTCTTTTCTTTCTTAAAATATCAAAGAAATTATTTCTCATAGCATCTCTTGTTTTCTTTATTGAATCTTTATGATAATGTTCTTTGTATTTCTTTAATTCCCTCATTATTTCAATATACTTGTCTAATGACATTACAATAGTTTTAGAAGAATCTTCCTCTATAATCACATCTTCATAACGAGCTCTCTCTAAATTCTTCTTAAAATTTTTTTCAAATTCCCCTTTTTTAAGTATCAACACACCCAACCACCACCCTTTTCTGTATTATTTTCTTATGATAGCATTGATATCTATTTTCTTTTCTTGAAGACCATTTTCAATTAAGAAATCTTGAGTTTTTACTAAGTCTTCTATATCTGAAGGTTTAATTTCAGTATCAAAATCATATAATGGATAAAGCTCCATTACTTCCTCTTTAGAAAGCCCTGTATCTTCTGCTGTTATTTTCAAAGTAGTTTCAAAATCATCTTTTATAAATTTAACAGCCTCTTCATTTACTTTAAGGAATCTGTCTACAAGCTGTGAATTTTCTTTAAGGAATTTTCCGCTTACAGCTGTAACAACTATTCCCTCTACAAGACCTTCTCCAGTGGTCACTACACTAGCACCATTTTTTATGGCTTTTAATGCAACTGGTCCTGCTAAAAGTGCTGCATCTACATTTCCGCTTTCAAGTGCTGCCATAGCTTCTGGCAATCCCATATTTATAAATTCTATGTCATCAACTTTCAAATTTCCTTTTCCAAGGTAAGTTAAAAGAAGCTGATGAAGTATAGTTCCTTTTGGTCCAGCTACTTTTTTTCCAACTAAATCTTTAGATTCTTTTATATCAGCTGATTTAGATATAAGCATAAATCCTTTTGGTGATCTGCTGTAGATATTAGTTATTTTCAAATCTACTCCATTAGAAGCTGCTATGATAGCTGATGTTCCTCCAAGAGCATGAAGAAAATCCAATTCTCCTGCTGCCAGAGCCTGTGTCTGTTCTGGCCCTGTTGTAAGTTCATGGAATTTTACTGATATTCCATCCTTTGAAAATTCTTTTCCAAACATATCTCTATTTTTTTCTAAAATAGATGGTATATTTAAAGGAGCTTTTACATAAGTTATATTTATCTCCTTTAGTGCAGTGGTTTTTTCTTTTCCGCATCCAGCAACAAGAAGCATAACTCCCATTGCAGCTGCTGCAACAATCTTTTTCAACATCTTTTCCCTCCGTTTAATTATTTATTTTTTTCAAAATTTCTTTCTTTAAATTAATAAGCTCCATATCTGCTACATCTCTTGGAAATTCTTTTGCTATATCATAGCTGTATATCTTTCCTTCATTTATAACTATTATTTTATGAGCAAGCATCAAGGCCTCATCTATATTATGAGTGACAAAAACTATCCCTGTTTCAGTCTTTTCATATACATTTATTATTTCTCTCTGAAGCTGTTCTCTTGTAAAATAATCTAAAGCTGAAAAAGGCTCATCCATTAAAAGGGTATCAGGCTGATATGACAAAGCTCTCGCTATAGCTACTCTTTGAGCCATTCCTCCAGATAATTGTGATGGATAAGCATCTTTAAATTCCTCTAAAGATATCATTTTTAAATATTTATCTGTATCTGTTTTATTTCCATGTATTTCTATATTTTCCTTTACTGTAAGCCAGGGCATTAAACGACTTTCCTGAAATACCATTCCAATTTTAGCCTTTACCTTTTCTCCGCTCTTATTGTAAAAATCTATATTCCCATATGTTATCTCTTCCAAACCGGCTATCATTCTCAAAAGTGTAGTTTTTCCACAGCCGCTTTTTCCAAGTACAATAGTTATTTTATTATTATCTATTTCTAAATTCATGTTTTCGAATATTGTTTTTTTATTTCCAGTTATCTCAAATATTTTTTTAAGATTTAAGAGTCTATATACATTATTCAACGTAATCACCTTGTTTCCTCTTTATATAAGCAGAAACAGCCTTAGAAAATATATTATCTGTTATTATTCCTAAAGTTCCTATGACTATTATCCCCAGCATAACTATATCTGACCTTGATATCTGTTGTGCATCTAATATGAGATATCCTATTCCTGAAGAAGCTGCTATAAGTTCAGCTCCAATTATAGCTCTCCAGCTGTATCCTATTCCTAATTTTAATCCTATCAAAATATCTGGAACAGAGTTAGGAAGTATTATTTTTAAAAATATATCCTTTTGAGACATATCAAAAACTTTTCCCACTTCAATATATTTCTTATCGCAACCCTCTACTCCTTTTAATACATTTAAAAATACCGGAAAAAATGATGCCAATACTATAATTACTATCTTAGAAGTTTCCCCTATCCCAAACCAAAGAATTATCATCGGTATCAGTGCAAGAGGAGGAGTATGACGAAAAAATTCAAAAATTGATTTAAAATAAGCATATATATTTGTAAAAGCACCAAAAAATATTCCTAAGGGGACTGCCAAAAAAACAGTAATAGAAAAACCTATAAATATACGTCTTAAACTTATACCTATGTGTCTTATCAACTTTCCATTTTCCACCAGTTTCACAAAGGAAGTGACTATTTTTGATGGAGCTGGAATTATATAGCTATTCCACAGGTTGTAATGTGACCCTACTGTCCAGACAATCAGAATAACTGCAATTAAATACATACCTTTTAGTTTTTCTCTTTTCAACCTATCCACTTCACCTTATTTTAATTTTAATATCAACTCAAGTTTAACATAAATCCAGCAAAAATGTAATACCTAAAAATCATTCTCATGAACTAAAAAAAATTTATAACTTTTGTTCTTTTTACAGGAAAAATATGTTACAATAAAAAGTAAAGATCCTTGACATGAGGAATATATTTTATTAAAAAATTTACAGATAAATTCATTTTTATTCTGTAAATTTTTGTTTTTTATAATCTTCACCAAAAGTGATTATACTAAGGAGGAATGGCATTATGAAAATGAGTCTCTTATCATCAAATGTTCAAAAGAGGCGTGACATGATTCTCAACGGGAATATTCTTAACACTCTGCTTTTTCTATCTCTTCCAACTATTTTAATGGGTATGGTTTCATCACTTATTCCATTATCAGATGGATTATTTCTAAACCATACATCAGGATATCTTATTGCTGCGGCAGTTGGTTTTGGGCAGCCGATAATAAATATACTTAATGCTCTGTCTTTGGGATTAGGTGTGGCTTCTATGGCTATTGTAGGACAAATCAATGGAACTGGCGACTTGGAAAAGGTAAAAAAGGTCTCTACTCAAATTATGGTCTTTGCATTTTTTATAGGTATTCTAGTTGCTCCTACTTCTATCATTTTTGCATCTATTGTTTCTCAAACCATAAGTCCTGATATAGCTCATCAGGTTTTTCTTTATCTAAGTCTTTATTCAACAGTTATTCCTTTATTATTTATGGCTGCAATATACAATGCAATAAAAAATGCAACTGGACAGCCTGAGGCAACTCTTATCAGAATAATAATCTTATTACTATTGAAAATAATATTCAATACTTTGTTTCTTGCAATTTTTCATCTTGGAATAATTGGAGCTGTTATGGCTTCTCTTTGTTCATATGTAATTATAGCCATCTGGATGTTCTATGATTTATTCATAAAGAAAAGTGAAACACAGCTTGTTCTTAAGGGATATTATCCTGACTTTGCTCTGTTGAAAAAAGTTTTAGTTTTAGCACTTCCTTCCATGATAACTTATTCCTTGATAAACTTTGGATTCTTCCTTATCAATATGGAAGTTGAAAAGTATGGAGCAATTGTTCTTACAGCTCAAACTATTGCAAGTAATATCAATACTATGTGCTTTACTCTTCCATCATCTATTGGTACTACTGTAACAACAATGGTCAGTATGAATATTGGAGCTGGAAAGCCTGAAAATGCTGAAAAGTCTTTTAAATATGGTTCGTTGGTAAGTTTAGTTATCTCTTTTGTTCTTATTATAATATTCCTTCCAAGCAGTAATTTCCTTGTAAGATTATTCCAGAATCACGAAGAGATAGTAAAATTAGCTTCACATTCATTAAAAATATATACTTTCTCCATTATAGGTTTTGGTTTATTTATGGTAGCTCAAGGTGCTTTCATTGGACTTGGAAGAACAAGACTTCCTTTGCTTATGGGACTTTTGAGAGTATGGCTGATAAGATATATCTTTATCATCATAACAAAAAAATGGCTTGGAGTGGACTCTGTATTCTGGGGTAACCTTGTATCTAACTGGGTCGCTGGATTCCTGTTCTACTATATAGTTACAAAAACTCCATGGGTGTCTGTAATAAAGAAAGATAAAAATTCAATATAATAAAAAAGAGGATACAATTTAGAGCTCAAATAAATTTTAGAAATTTTTTATTAAAATGAAATGAATAAAAAAGTTAAATTAAGTTTTAGAAGTTTGGAAATTAGAGAGATTTGTGTAATTAATGATGTGAATAAAACGTGAAAAACAGTATGTTTGAGTGAAACGAGTTTACTGTTTTTAGTTTTAGGAACAAAATTAATAACAAATCTTTCTACTGGAAAACTTCTAAAATTATATTTCTACTTAATAATTATCTTTCTCTAATATCTAAAATTTATGTTTCTCTTTTATTATCCTCTTTTTTTATTTTAAGAATATATTTTCTTGATTTTTTCTTTCTTTTAAAGAATATATTTATCTAAATTCTCTTCTTCATTTTCCTTTTTAAATACCTTCTTAACAAAGTTAGCGTCTATACTCACTTTTTTCTTCTTTTCATATGGTGCTTCGTACATTACCTCTCTCAATAGTTCTTCCACTACTGCTGAAAGTCTTCTTGCTCCTATATTTTCTACCTTTTCATTTGCTGCTGCTGTTATATCTGCTATCTTTTCTATAGCTCCCTTTGTAAAAGTAAGCTCTACATTGTCAGTAGCCAGCATTGCTGTATATTGATCAAGAAGATTATACTCAACCTCTGTAAGTATTTTTACAAAATCTTCTTTTTCCAGATTTTTTAATTTTACTCTTATTGGAAATCTACCTTGTAGTTCAGGCATCAAATCTGATGGAGAACTCTGAGTAAATGCCCCTGCTGCAATAAAAAGGATATGATCTGTCTTTACAGGTCCAAATTTTGTCATAACTGTGCTTCCCTCTACTATTGGAAGGATATCTCTCTGCACTCCCTGTCTTGACACTTCGCCTTTTCCTACACCATCTCTTTCAGCTATTTTATCTATTTCGTCAATAAAAATAATTCCGTTATTTTCTACATTATCTATAACTTCTTCGTTAAGAGAATCTAAATCCAGCTTCTTTTCAACTTCTTCATCCATCATTATTCCAATGGCATTTTTCACAGTAGTTATCATCTTTTTACTTTTTCCAGATACCCCTGCCATTACCTGATCTAAAATACTTCCAATGCCAGAAGTATCATCGCTTCCAGATACAACTTCAATTATTGGAAGATCTAAATCTCTTTTAGTTCTTTCTATTTCAACTTCTGTATCATCATATTTTCCCTCATCAATATCCTGCATGATTTGGGCTTTCTCTTCATCATTTAGAGAATCATAAGGCTTTACAAGTTTAGCAGCTTTTTCCAATGCTGTTTCATATGCTTCCTCTCTCAATTCATTAAACTTTTGCTCTTTCATTTTTCTATAAGTAAGAGAAGTCAAATCTTTTATTATGCTTTCTACATCTTTTCCTACATATCCCACTTCAGTATATTTAGTGGCTTCTACCTTTAAAAATGGAGCATCAGCTATTTTAGCTATTCTTCTTGCTATCTCTGTTTTCCCAACTCCTGTTGGTCCTATCAGAATTATATTTTTAGGAGTAATCTCTCTTCTTAACTCTTCATCTTCTATACTTTTTCTTCTATCTCTGTTTCTTAAAGAAATAGCAACATTTTTCTTAGCTTCATCTTGTGATATTATATATTTATTAAGTTCTTCTACTATCCTCTTGGGAGTAAGTCCTCTGTTCATTATCTCTCCTTTTAGCTTTCTTTTTATGTTTTTACACTAAGCTTATTATATCACAAAGTTATAAAAGAAAAAACTTCAATTATTATTTAAGTACTATGATATTCTGTTTAACAAAATCCCCTGGAGCTGTATCCAGATATTTTTTAAAAACATTACAAAAATGCTTGTAATCTGTAAATCCCACCATATCAGATACCTCATATATTTTATACTCTTTAGTCAATAAAAGCCTTAAAGATTTCTGTACTCTGTATTTATTTAAGATATCCAGAAATGTTTCCCCTGTTACATCTTTTATTTTTCTGCTTAGATAGCTCACACTTATGTCTAATTCATCAGCTATGTCCTTTATATTCAGTTTTTCTGAATAGCAATTCAATATTTTTTCCAGAGTTTTTTCTACATATCTATTTTTATCACTGTCTTTTCCTAGGTATATCCTCGGAGAAAAGAACTCTATATCTTCCTTAGTCTTTGTTATATTTTCTACATTTCTCAATGTATTTTCTTTCTCTATTTTTTCCTTTACTTTCTTTACTGCCTTTTCTAAAAGATCCTCATCTATTGGTTTAAGAATGTAATCTGCTACTCCTAACTTTATTCCCTCCTGAGCATATTTAAATTCTCCATAACTGGTTAATATTATTTTTTCAAATTTCAGCCCTGCTTCTTCAGCAGTTTTCAGCATTTCAAGTCCGTCCATTACCGGCATTCTTATATCTGTTATTACAAGGTCGGGAGAAAATTCCTCTATAAGCTTCAGTCCCTCTTTTCCATTTATTCCCTCTCCAATTATTTTACAACCCATAGAGAGCCAGTCTATTGTATTTATCATTCCTTTTCTTATGATGTATTCATCTTCCACCACTAACACTTTTATCATATCTTTACCCCTCTGTTTTTATGGAAAATACTAATTTTACAACAGTTCCCCATCTTTCAGAACTTTGTACTTTTATTCCATAATTGTCTCCATATATAAGCTGTATTCTTCTGTGAACATTGTATATTCCTATATGATTCCCAATATTGAGTTCTCTGTCTTTAAGTCTTTTTCTCAATTCATGGAGCTTTTCTTTTTCTATTCCATTTCCATTATCATATATAGTTATTACTAATTTATCTTTCTGTTTTTTAGTTTTTATAAGTATCATCAATTTATTTATTTGAGTATACCCATGTTTAATAGAATTTTCTATTATTGGCTGAAGCACCAGCTTAGGAACAAGAAAATTCCTTGTTTCCTTATCCACATCTATATGGTAATCAAAATTTTCTCCAAATCTGAATCTCTGTATATCCAGATAATTTTCAGCATATTGCAGTTCTCTTTCAAGAGTTACTTCTGAAGATTTATTTTCTATACTGAATCTCAAGAGTGATGATATATTTAATATTATTTTATTTGCCATGGAAGTATCAGTTTTAATTGTATATTTCAGCATCTCCAATGTATTAAAAAGAAAATGAGGATTAAATTGACTTTCAAGCTGCTTTATTTCTAAAAGTACTCCATGTTTTACCTCTTCTTTATTTTGTTCAATGAGGAATTTTATATTTTCCAGCATTTTATTATATGAGTCTGCTATTATTCTAAACTCATCATTTGTTTCTACATAGAGTGTACTGCTTAAATCCCCAGTTTTTATATTTTCTATAGCTTCTACTATTTTTTCTACAGCTGCTGTTTTTTTACTTGCTATCACTTTAGCTGCTTTGTGCATTGCTACCATTATGATTATAAAAACAATACACAGATAAACTACTCCATTTACAAAACTATCTGTTAGATGATTCATTCTTGAAATAGTATAAAGTATTAAATTTGAATAATATACAGGACTTTTAGTCACATAAAATCTTTCTTTATTTATGCTTACATAATGGTCATCTGCTCTAAGTTTTTTTACTACTTTTCCAAATTTATCTTTAAATATATCATTAGTAGTAAATGCTATATTATTAGTCTTGTCAGTAATTATTGTATTGTAAGAGCTTCCTTCTCCTACGAATTCTCTCAAATCTTCATTCAATATATTAAAAACTATATATCCTATAAGTCTTCCATGTTTTTTTACAGCTCTTCCCACTGAAAAAACACTTATACTGTTGTTTTTAAAATGCAGTTTATTTATATAAATTATTGTATTATTTATATTATCCTGCATTCTCATAAAAAATCCCCAGCTGTATCCATTGTCGCTTCCTATAAACTGAGCATTATTCATAAGAACATGGAGAGTTTCATCATAGATGATAAAATTCCCTCTCAAAGTTGTAGAATTTATAGATTTATATATTTTTTCATATGCATCTTTATTGGCTTTTTTATTGAGCATAGCATCAATAATAACTTCATCATTATATAAATTTTCTACCTCATTAAAATATTCTCTTACCACATTATCAAGATTTCTTGTCATTACTTGGCTGTTATATTGATTATCTTTTCTTATGGCTCCAAATTCAAAAAAATATATAAGTCCATAACCTACAAAAGATAAAAAAATTATGGGAATTAATGAATATAAAATCAGTACTTTTCTCATCTGTTCTTTAAAACTTACAAATTTACTGTCTTTCATATACATCATCCCATAATTTCAATTTTTTAGTATATTATACCTTATTTCTAATTTTTGTACATCAAATATTTACATCTCTTCCACCAGTAGCTTTAAAGAATATCAATAGAGATATTACAGTTGTTACAGTCAAAATAGTAGACAGAGCTGCTGCTGTTCCATAGCTGGCTCTTATCACCTCAGTATATATTGTTACTGACATGGTTCTTGTAGTTCCTGTGTATAATATAACTGAAGAACTCAACTCATTGATAACTGTTATCCAGCTCAAAATAGCTCCTGATAAAACTCCCGGAAGCATCATAACTGCTGTAACTTTAAAGAATGTCTTCACCGGAGAACATCCTAAACTGATAGATGCCTCTTCCAGACTTGGACTTATCTGATACAAAATAGCAGCTGAAGAACGAAGTGTATAAGGCATTCTTCTTATAACAAAAGATATTACAAGTATAGCAGCTGTACCACTTAATAAAAGAGGTTTGCTGTTAAATGCTAAAAGAAGAGTTATACCTATTACTGACCCAGGAATTATATATGGAAACATAGTTATAGTATCGATTACTCCTGTAAGGAAATTTTTCTTTCTAGTTGAAATGTAAGCTATAAACATTCCCATGAATATAATTATAACTATAGCTATAAGTCCATACATATAAGTATTTAAAATAGCATTTCCCATTCTTGAAAAAACTGCTTGATAGCTTTCAAATGAAAATTCTCTGACAAACATAGATCCTCTTGTTTTTAAGAAAGAAGTATATATAACTGTTATCTGAGGGATAATTGATAAAAATACTACAGCATAAATAAAAGCATGCATAAGTTTTCCTTTTGCCCCTTTAAGTTCAACTGGCTGAACTGGTCTTATTGAACTCATAACAAATGATTTCTTATTTACTATATACTTTTGACCTAAGAAAAGAGCTATAGTTATTACTATCATTATTGTAGCCATGGCAGCAGCAAAGTTTGCACTTCCTCCCATTTCTCCAACAAATTCTGAATATATCAATACAGGCATTACATTGTACCCTTCACCAATCAGCATAGGAGTACCAAAGTCTGCCATTGCATTCATAAATACCAGAAGTGCTCCTGACATAAGTGTAGGCAGTATCAAAGGCATTATTATTGTATATACCTTTTTAAAAGTACTGCATCCTAAGCTTTCCGCTGCTTCACTTAAAGCCACATCTATTTTTTTCAAGGCTCCTGATACATATAGGAAAATAAATGGATACAGCTTTAAAGTAAATACCAGCAATATTCCTGAAAATCCGTAGATAGTCGGAAGATTTATATGAAGCACCTCTCTAAAAAAAGTAGTTACCACACCACTTCTTCCACATAAAAGAACCCATGAATATGCTCCGATAAATGGAGGTGAAAGCATTGAAATAATAATAAGAACTTCTACCAATGCTTTAAATTTAACTTTATAAAATGTCATGAAATATGCCATTGGAACTCCAATTACAATAGCAAGAACAGTAACACATGAAGTAACCTGAAAACTATGAATAAGTCCCTGATAATAATATTTTCTGCTGAAGAATCTATGAAAATTTGTCATACTCCAGCTTCCAGTCAGAGGATCTTTGAAACTGCTGAGTAAAAGAGAAAATAATGGATAGATTAAAAACAATGCAAATATAAGAGTTATAACTAAAGTTACAACTGTCCAGAAGTCCCATTTTATTTTTTTAGTCAGCATATGGATCTACTCCTTTTATCAGACTTTTCTTCCCATCTTTTGTGAATATATTTATTTTCTTTGCATTTGGTTTTAATACTATCTTTTCTCCTACTTGATATATATGAAGAGCGTGTCCTACATCTTGAGAAAATTCAAGAGCTGGCATACCACTTACTATTTCTTCTGCTTTAGCATCTATTTCATAGTTAGTATACTTTCCTAAGAACATACTTGTCTTTATAGTAGTTTCAATTCCCTCATCAGATATAGAAAACTCTTCTGGACGAACTGCAATAACTATTTCCTGTCCCTCTTTAACTTCATCTGATAAATTATCCATCTTTACTTTATAACCATTTTTAAATACTACAGATTTTTCTTCTCCATCTATTTTGATATTTCCTTTAAAAAGATTTGAATGCCCTATGAAAGTAGAAACAAACTGATTAGCAGGTCTTGCATAGATATCATGAGGCTGACCTATCTGCTGAATTTCTCCTTTATTTATTACTGCTATTCTGTCAGATACAGAAAGTGCTTCTTCCTGATCGTGAGTTACATATACAGTAGTTATTCCAACTTTTTTCTGGATATCTCTTATTGCTGAACGCATTTCTACTCTCAATTTAGCATCAAGGTTAGACAGAGGTTCGTCCATCAAAAGTACATTTGGGTGAATTACTATGGCTCTAGCTAGAGCTACCCTCTGCTGTTGTCCTCCTGAAAGTCTCTCAGGTAATCTCTCTTGATATTCAGTTATTTTTACTACATCAAGGATATCATCTGTTTTTTCTTTCATTTCTGCTTTATTTACTTTTCTAAGTTTTAAACCATACTCTACGTTTTCTCTTACAGTCATATGAGGAAAAATAGCATAACTTTGGAATACCATTCCAATATTTCTTTTATGAGCAGGCATATCATTAATAACCTTGTCATCAAAGCAGATTTCTCCACCCTCTATACTATTGAATCCTGCTATCATTCTAAGCAGAGTGGTTTTTCCACATCCTGAAGGTCCTAATAATGTAAAAAATTCTCCATTTTTTATATTGACAGACATTCCCGGAATTATTACATTATCTCCAAATTTCTTTACAACATTATTTACTTTTATAGCTACACTCATCTTACACCTCTTTTTATTTTTTCCAATTATAACAATAAGGCTGCTTCAAAAGCTTAATATTTAGACTTTTGAACAACCTCATTGTCAGGAGTTTATTTACTTAAAAACCAAGTTTTACTTTAAGCCTTTTTTATTTAGTATAGATATCTTTAAATTTATCTAACCATACAGGTTTTTGATCTTTTACTACATTGATGTCATCTTCTATAACATAGATGTCTTCAAGTCTTTTTAATCCTTTTCCTGGTTCAACATCTTTTCTTACACTTCTTCTGTTTAATTGAGATGAAACCATAGTTTGAGCTTCTTTACCAGTTGCAAATTCTACGAATTTTTTAGCGTTTTCCATATTTTTACAATTTTTGATTATATAAACACCATCTGGTTTTACTATAACTCCCTCTTTCATGTATACTACTTCTACAGCTGCTCCAGAGTTCACATATTTTACTGCTCCCTCTTCAAAAGTAAGTCCAACTGTATATTCTCCATCTGCTACACCTTTATATACTGCTGATGATCCAGAAAGAAGAGTATAGTTTAAGTTTTCCATAAATTTCTCTACATATCCCCAACCATTGTCAGGATTTCCTTTTCCCATTGCATAAAGCATATTTACTAAATGCTCAAATGAAGATGATGATTTAGCAGGATCTGAAAAAGCTATTTTACCTTTTAATGCTGGATTCAATAGATCTTCATATCCATTTATTTTTATATCTCCAATAAGGTTTTTGTTAATCATGATAACACTTGGAACTGCTGAGAATCTTGTCATATTTCCTTCAACATTTTTATATGCATCATAGAAAGCGTCTTCATTAGTTGTAGTATAATTTTCTAAATAATCTTTGATAGGGTCAACAACTGTTATTGTTCCTCCCCATAAAATATCTGCTAGAGGATTATCTTTTTCAGATTCTACTCTTTTCATTAATTCTCCAGTTCCAGCAGCTATAACCTCTACTGATATACCAGTTTTTGTTTCAAATTCATTAACTAAAGGATTGATGAATTCTAATGGATGTGGACAATATATTGTAAGATTTCCTGCTCCTTTAGCTTCTGCTTTCTTTTCTTCTTTTTTATCACCACAGCTTATAAATAAAACAGATAATATTAAACTAAAAATAACCCAAAATCTTTTCTTCATATGTTTTTCCTCCCTAATTATTTTATCTACTATAATCCAATGATATTACATTTAAAGAAAAGTAACAATCCCTAAAACTATTTTTTTATACTTAAAAATGAACTTTTTTGAATTTATATGTTTTTTTTATAGATTTTTCATGTTTATATCAAACAAAAAGATAAAATTTCAAAAAAATAGAGACTGATCTGCAAGCAGAAATTTAAACTTTAGAATCTTATCTTCTAAAATCAATCTGCTTTTTAATCAGTCTCTTTAGTATTGCATTTTTAATCTTTTAATATACTTTCCAATTCAGCTTCCAATTTCTTCAAAGCATTGGCTCTGTGACTTATTAGATTTTTTACATCTGGCATCTCTGCAAGTGTCTTTCCATATTCAGCTACAAAGAAATGAGGATCATATCCAAATCCTTTATCTCCTCTTGGTTCATCTATTATCTCCCCAGGTACTTCTCCTCTAAAAGAGTAACTTCTTCCATCTGGCTTCCCTAAAGTAACTACACTTACGAAATGAGCTTTTCTATTTTCTTTTCCTTGTAGTTCTTTAATAAGTTTTTTATTGTTGGAATCATCAGTTGCATGTTCTCCAGAATATCTGGCAGAATATACTCCCGGAGCTCCTCCTAAAGCATCTACACACAGTCCTGAATCATCAGCTATTGTTATCATTCCTGTATATTTTGCTATCTCTAAAGCTTTTTTAGCAGAGTTAGCTTCAAATGTGTCTCCATCTTCCACTACTTCTGGTATATCTATTCCATCTTTAATAGAAAGTATCTCTATATTTTTTACATTTTTAAAAATAGCTGTTATCTCTTCTATTTTATGTTTATTTCCTGTTGCTAGAAATATTTTCATAATATCTATTCTCCTATTACTTCATTTTGAAGTCTGATTATCTCTTTTATTCCAACTTCTGCTAAATCAATCAGTTCATTGAGCTCTTTTCTAGTATAAGTAGCCTCTTCTCCTGTTCCCTGTACCTCTACAAATTCTCCCTTGCCATTCATTACTACATTCATATCTACTTCAGCAGCAGAATCTTCAGTATACATTAAGTCAAGCATAGGAGTCCCTCTTACAATTCCAACACTGATAGCAGCTACATTAGATACTATTGGATTTACATTTAAAACTCTATCTTTCATAAGTTTTTTTACAGCTAAAGCAAGAGCTATAAATCCTCCTGATATAGAAGTAGTTCTAGTTCCACCATCAGCCTGAATAACATCACAGTCAATAGTTATAGTTCTTTCTCCTAATTTTTCCAGATCTACAGCTGTTCTCAAAGCTCTTCCTATAAGTCTTTGTATCTCCATAGTTCTTCCAGAAAGCTTCCCTTTTGCAGATTCTCTCTGATTTCTCTCTCCAGTAGCTCTTGGTATCATAGAATATTCAGCTGTAAGCCATCCTTTTCCCTGCCCTCTCATGAAAGGGGGTACTTTTTCACTTACAGAAGCTGTACATATTACCTTAGTATTTCCAAACTCTATTAAAACCGATCCCTCTGCATAAAGGTTGAAATCTTTTGTTATTTTTATCTCTCTAAGGCTGTCTACTTTTCTTCCATCTTCTCTTAATTTCAGAGTTCTCAAATCTTCTTCTATTATCATTTCTTTAACTTCCATTATTATATTTCTCCTCTTGGTCTGTCCCTTTATTTATACAAATGCTTCTTCTTTCTTCTCTTCTTTCTTTCCAAATTGTATTTCATAGAAATGTTTATACAATCCTTTAAATTCAAGCAGTTCCTGATGAGTACCTATTTCCTTTATCTCTCCATTTTCCATTACTACTATCTTATCTGCATTTATTATTGTTGATAATCTATGAGCAATTACAAAAGTTGTTCTATTGACCATAAGCTTATCTAAAGCATCCTGTACCAGTCTTTCTGATTCAGTATCCAAAGCAGATGTAGCTTCATCCAGTATCATTATTTCTGGATTTTGTATAAGAGCTCTGGCAATAGCTATTCTCTGTTTCTGTCCTCCAGAAAGAAGTACTCCTCTTTCTCCTACTTCTGTTTCAAACTTATTTGGAAGTTCCATTATAAAGTCATAAGCATTTGCCATTTTAGCTGCATTCATGATTTCATCTTCTGTCACTCCATTTTTTCCAAAAGCTATATTTTGTGAAATAGAGCCGCTGAAAAGAAAACTTTCCTGAGGAACTATTCCTATATAATCTCTATATTTTTTCAATGAAATATTCTTTATATCTATACCATTTACTTTTATAGCGCCCTCTGTAGTTTCATAAAATCTAGGTATAAGATTTACAAGGGTAGTTTTTCCACTTCCACTTTTTCCTACAAGAGCTATAACCTCTCCAGCTTTTACATCTAGATTTATATTTTTAAGTATCAATTCTGGAGAATCATCATAATGAAATGATAAATTTTCAAATTTGATATCCTTTATTTCTGTTGTAAGTTCTTTTTCTTCTCCATAGTAGTCCTGTTCCAAAGGAACATCTAATATCTCTATTACCCTGTCTGCTGACGGCAAAGCTTCCTGAAGATCATTATTTTTGCTTATAAGTCTTTTTAGAGGCTGGCTCATCAATCCCAGAGCTGTAACAAAGGAAATAAGATCTCCTGCTGTCATATTTTTTAAGACAATTATCTGATATCCTCCATATGCTGCTACTAGAAGTACCATTACAGTTGTGATTACCTCATTAATAGGAGAAACTTTTGCCTTTATCTTTGTACTTTTATATGATTTTTCAAATTCATCCTTACTGATAACTTTATATTTTTCAATCATATCATCACTATTATTAAAAGCTTTTATTACAAAAATACCAGAAAGAGTTTCCTGAATAAATGCTGTAACTGCTCCTGAAGTATCCTGTCTGATTCTACCAGATTTTCTTATCTTCTTAGTATATTTCTTCACTGTCCCTATAATAAGAGGCATTACTATTAAAGATATAAGAGCTAGAATATAGTCTACTTGAAACATTCTGAAAGTAAGAGCTGCCACTGTAAGAAATTCCTTAAACATATCAAATATGATAAATCCTATTCTTCCTAAAGTAGCAGAGTCTCCAGAAAGTCTCGCCATTACATCTCCCAATTTATTTCTTTTGAAGTATGTCATTGGAAGTTTTTGAAGATGTGAATATACATCTATTTTTATATCTCTTTTTATCGTCTCAGTTACATAGTTAGATGAAATAGAAGAAAAATATCCAGTTACTACTTTAAGTATAGTAGAAACAAATATTCCACCTATTACCAATGCCATCATTCTTGCATTTTTATTTACCAGTACATCATCTATAAGGTATTTACTCAACCACGCTGGAACTGCTCCCATAGCTGAACTAACAGCTGATGTAAATACTACTGCTGTCATTACCCATTTATATTTAAAACTATATTTTAAAAATGTATTTAAAGATTTATTTTTAAATATACTCAATTTTTCTATCATTGTTCTCCTCTAATCAGAAAATTTCCATAGCTCTTTACAACATCTTTTCCTGATAGTTTTTTTCTTACTTCAGCTATGTCTTCAGCTATTTTTTCTTTGGAATTTTCAAAGTAATCAAGATATTTTTCTATCTCTTCTGGATTGCATTTTTCCTGCAATAGTTCTGGATATACTTCCCTGTTGAGAGTAAGATTAGGCAAAGAAACAAATCCTACTTTCAAAATATGCCTTGCTATAAAAGCATTTATAAAATTTGTCCTATAAACAACAATAACAGGAATTCCCATTAAAGCAAGCTCCAGTGTTACTGTCCCAGAAGCTGCAACAGCTGTCTTAGATTCTTTTACACATTCAGCCAGACTTTTATCTGATACTATCTTTAAATTTTTATATTTATTCAAGTCTTCATCTATCCATTTCAGATGGTCGCTGCTGGAAAGCTTCAAAAGAAATGTTTCATCTTTTTTCTTTTCCACTACTTTCAGCATTATAGGAATAAGTGTCCTTATTTCCTGTTTTCTGCTTCCTGGAAGAAGAAGTATATTATTTCCAGTTCTCTCAATTACTGAATACTTATCTACAAATGGATTGCCAAAGTATACAGCATCTACTCCATGTTTCTTGTAGAAATCTACTTCCCATGGAAAAATAACCATTATGTGATCTGCTTTTACCAGCTTTGTTATTCTTTTTTCTCCCCATATCCAAAGTTTTGGGGGTATGTAATAAAAAACCTCTACTTCTAGCGCCTCTTTTTTCAAAAGTTCCAGAAACTTAAGGTTAAATCCTCCATAGTCCACAAGAATCACTTTGTCTATTTTTTCTTTCTTTATAAAATCAATATATTCATTTGCTTTCTTTTTTAAGAAACTATACTTTTTGAATACTTCAGTAAATCCCATTATCGCAAGCTCTTCTATGTCTTGTATTACTTCTACTCCTTGAGCTCTGCTATGATTTCCTGCTGCTCCATAAAATTTCAGATCTTTATTCTGTTCAAGCATAGCTTTTACTAAATATGAAAGATGTAAATCTCCTGAAACTTCTCCTGTGGATACAAAAAATTTCATAAAAATCTCCTTTTAAGCTTTTATTCCCATAATAAAAAGAGAGTTCTCTTCAGCAAGCTTTACAGCTTCATCTCTGTTAAGAAAAAGCATTTTTCCTGCTTCTCCAACAATTCCCTTTGCTCCTATCTCTATTGCTCTCTTTATAGTTTCTATTCCCACTGCTGGTATATCTACTCTCATATCCTGCTGGGGTCTTGACATCTTTACGATTATTGTTCCTGTTCCAGCCAGTTCTCCAGCTCTTTTTATGGTTTTATCTGTTCCTTCTATTCCTTCCAATGCCACAACAGAAGAATCTTTACATACAACAGTCTGTCCAGCATCCACTTCACTCAGAGCTTTTGCCGCTTCCATTCCGATTTTTATAGTTTTCATATCTTCTTCTGAAGGTTTCAGCTGTGTATAGCAATTCTCTTGAAACATAAAATTTTTCAAAAGATAGTTCTGTGGCAGAACTTTTATTCCGTTTAATCTAAAAAATGCAATAATTGCAAAAAGGAGAGTTTCATCTTTTTTGTCTGGTAACCTTTTAAGAAGCTCCTCTCCATATTTGTCTAATTTCATCTCTTTAAAAATAATTTCTTTTTCAACTTTACCTAGCATAATGATCTCTCTTATATCATTCAAGAGAAAATGTTTCACTATAGCTCCTACTTCACCTATGTTAAAAGCTTTAAAGTTGCTGCAACTTTTGATTTCAGGTTCAATAGTTTCAAAAAGACCTATGGGAAAAACATTGATCTTCTGCTTTTCAGCTTCCTGTAGGAAATAAAGGGGCAGTTTTCCATTACCAACTATTATCCCTAATTTATCCATTATCTAGTTATCCCCCTATTACTGTTATTTATGAAGTCCAGCAAGTATTTTATATTATCATCTTCACCATATTCTTCCTCTACCTGCTTAACAGCTTCTTTTAAAGGAAGACCATTTCTAAATATGATTCTGTAGGCTTTCTTCAGATTTGACAATGTCTCATCAGAAAAACCTCTTCTTCTAAGTCCAATACTATTTAATCCTCTTACTTCAGCTTTATTCCCTTCAGCAAGTACGAAAGGACAAATATCCTGATTTACAGCACTTGCCCCTCCTATCATAGAATAAGAACCTATTCTACAGAACTGGTGGATAGGAGTAAGTCCTCCTATTATTGCAAAACTGTCAACTACCACATGCCCTGCCAGCGTGACATTATTTGCAAGTATACATCCATCTCCAACGATAACATCATGAGCAACATGAACATAGGCCATAAGGAGATTGCCGTTTCCTATTCTTGTTTCCCATCTGTCATCTGTTCCTCTGTGAATAGTAACAAATTCTCTTATTGAGTTTTTGTTTCCTATAATAGTTTTTGTGGGTTCATTTTTATATTTTAAATCTTGAGAAGCTTTTCCAATAGAAACAAATGAGTAAATAGTATTGTCTTCCCCTATTTCTGTAATTCCTTCTACAACTACATGAGATTGTATAACTGTATTTTTTCCTATCTTTACATCTTTTCCTATTACACAGTAAGGTCCTATCTTTACTCCATCTTCTATAATTGCTCCTTCTTCAATTATAGCAGTGCTATGAATATCTACCAAAATGAATTCCCCCTAATCTTATTTGTCTGTTATACAGAATGTAAATGTAGCTTCGCATGCTAAAACTCCATCTACTTTTGCTACTCCATGAGCTTTTACAAAGTTTCTTTTAATTTTTTCTACTTCTACTTCATAAATAACTTGATCACCAGGTTTTATTGGGCTTTTAAATTTAGCACTTTCAACACCTACAAAGTAAGGGACTTTTCCTTCCACTCCATCCATTACTAAAACTCCTAAACATTGTGCCATTCCTTCTACTATAAGTACTCCCGGCATAATTGGATGTCCTGGAAAATGTCCGTTAAAAAATTCTTCATTAATAGTAACATTTTTCAACCCTTTTATTTTTTGTTCCTCTTTGTTCACTTCAAGAATTCTGTCTACAAGTAAGAATGGGTATCTGTGTGGAATTCTTTTCATGATTTCTAAAGTATCTAACATATTTTTTTTCCTCCTAAGATCTAAATAAAATTATAAGTTTTTCAGTAATTTTGCAAATTCTATATCTAAAGCATGTCCTGCCTTTACTGCTATTATATGACCTTTTATTGGTCTGTTCAATATTTTTAAGTCCCCTATGATATCAAGCATTTTATGTCTTACAAACTCATCTTCATATCTAAGTCCCTCTGGATTCATTACACCATCTTTTTCTATAACTATGGCATTTTCAAGAGTTCCTCCTAAAGCAAGGTTATTCTTTTTAAGATATTCTATCTCATAATCAAATCCAAAAGTTCTTGCTGGAGCTATCTCTTTTTTGTAATTTTCAAGATTTATCTCAAATTCTGCCAGCTGTGATTTTAAGAAGCTGTGCTCAAATCTGATGGCATATGTTATTTTATATCCATCATATGGAAGAGCTACTATATTTTTATCATTTACTGTAAGATATATCGGCTTAGTTATAACTATCGGTTCTACTTCTGCATCTAATTCTTTTATTCCAGCATTTTCAAAAAGATCTATAAAACTTCCTGCACTTCCATCACAGATAGGAAGCTCATTTCCGTCAAGCTCTATTACAAGGTCTGTTATCTCTGCTGCATATAGTGCTGATAAAAAATGTTCTATTGTATGTACCTTTGCTTCAAACTCATTTTTTAAATTAGTTCCACGTGTGAGGTCAAAAGTATTTTCTATATCTAATTTTATTTCATTTTTTCCATCTTCAAGATCAACTCTTCTGAAAATTATTCCATTGTTTCCCGGAATCAGCTTCATATCAATATTTTCTCCCTTATGGAGTCCAATACCTGAATAGACAATCTCTTTTGCCAATGTTTTCCTTTTCATCTTCCCTCCTCATTTAGTTTTTTGTTAAAAACTTATCTGCAACTGCCATTGCAATTTCTCTTTTTCCATCTACAAAGTCTATTTCAACTTTTTTATCTGATACTCCTCTTACTACTCCCAATCCAAATTTCTTATGCATTACCTTTTCTCCGACAGAGTAAGGATATTCCTTGTATGTCTTATTCAGGTCTTCCATTGTTATCATTTTTTTGAATTGATGTTTTACTGGAGTTTTTGTAGGATTGATCGCTTCTCTTTTAAATTGAGATTCTATATTGCTTTCAAGAAGATTCTCAGGAAGTTCACTTATGAATCTTGATTTAGTTCTGAAGCTTTCCTCTCCATACATAAATCTGCTTGCAGCATAAGAAATATATAATTTATCCTCTGCTCTTGTTATTGCTACATAGCACAGTCTTCTTTCCTCTTCAAGTTCTCTTGGTTCAAAATCAGCTTTTTTTCCTGGGAATACTTCATCCTCTGTTCCAACTAAAAATACTGTTGGGAACTCAAGTCCTTTAGAGTTATGAATAGTCATAAGTTTTACATAATCTTTCTCTTCCTCTAAATTATCTGTAGCACTTACCAATGATATATTCTCTAAATATTCTCTTAAAGTAAGAGTTTCTATTATTTTTTCCATCTCTGTAATAGAGTTTCTCAACTCTTCTATATTGCTTATTCTGTTTTCACTGTCTTCATAGTTTGATTCCAGATAATCAAAGTATTTTATACTTTTTATCACTTTATCAAAAAGTTCCGAAACAGGTTCAGATTCACTCATTTCAATGAGTTCCATCATCATTTTATGAAATTCTTCCAGCACTATTTTCATATTAGCTGTAAGGGTATCTATCTCATTTGCTCTTCCTAATGCTTCAAAAAGAGTAAGTCCATTTACAGAAGCAAATTCATTTATCTTCTCTAAACTTTTATCTCCTATTTTTCTCTTAGGAACATTAAGTATTCTGCTCAAATTAAGACTGTCTTTAGGATTATTGATAACAGCCAGATAAGCAACTATGTCTTTAATCTCTGCTCTTTGATAGAACTGCATTCCACCAAATATTTTATATGGTATATTGAATCTCAAAAAACCTTCCTCAAAAAGTCTCGATTGAGCATTTGTTCTGTAAAGGATAGTAAAATCTCTGTATTTTTTTCCTTGATTTTTTCCTTTAATTATCTCTTCAATTATAATATTTACTTCCTGTCTTCCATCATTACATTGAAGAAGAGTAATTTTTTCACCAGTAGTTTTCTTAGTCCAAAGCTTTTTATCCCTTGCACTTGAGTTGTTGCTGATTACAGCATTGGCTGCATCCAGTATCACTGAAGTAGAACGATAGTTTTCTTCAAGCTTTACAACCTCTGCATTTGGATAATCTTTTTCAAAATCAAGGATATTTTGAATGTTGGCTCCTCTAAATCCATATATACTTTGGTTTTCATCTCCAACTACACATAGATTCCCATATTTACCAGCTATTTTATTAATTATCTTATATTGGATATTATTGGTATCTTGATATTCATCAACCATTATATATCTGAATTTATCCTGAACTTTATTTAAAATATCAGGTATTTCCAAAAGTTTTGCTGTATTGATCAAGATATCTGAAAAGTCCATTCCATTATTCTTTTTAAGAGTTAGATTATATCTTCTGTATATTTCAGCTACTACTACAGCATTCATATTATATTTATTTTCTGATTTTTCATAGTCGTCAGCTGATACTTCTTCCTCTTTCAATTTTGAAATAAGAGAAACCACCATACCTTCTGTAAGGTTTTTATCTTTTACTGTAAGCTCCTTCATAATCCCTTTTACTACTCTTTTTTGATCATCAGCATCATAAATAGTAAAATTAGCTCCATAACCAAGTCTGTCCCCATATGTTCTCAAAAGTCTTACTCCAAATGAGTGGAATGTAGAAACCATAGTTCTCTTTCCATCTTCTCCTATGAGATCTTCTACTCTCTCTTTCATTTCCTTAGCCGCTTTATTTGTAAATGTCACAGCTAATATCTTATATGGAGATATCCCTAATTCCTGAATCATGTGGGCTATTCTATAAGTTATTGTTCTTGTTTTTCCAGAACCTGCTCCTGCAAGTATAAGCAGTGCCCCTTCTATTTTCTCAGCAGCTTTTCTCTGTCTGTCATTTAATTTTTCTAATATGCTCATCTATTTTCTCCACTCCTTCTAAAAGTTAATTATACCATAAAACACCTGCTCTTATCAATTAGAAGTCATCAATACTCTATAATATTCAATATCTTTTATTTATAGTTATCATTTAGTTTATAAAAAAAGGAAGAAGCTCTGCTTCTTCCTATGTAAGCTTTTTAAGTGCCGTGAAAACTGAAAGAAGTTTTAACTCATACCCGCAATAAATACCTTAGTGCTGCTTCCTTCCAGACCTGACACGGTTCGATAATATTGCGCCATGAGATTCCTCAGACAATTTCCACGACGATTAATTATATCAAGTTTTTATAATTCAGTCAACAATTTTATTCCTTAAAATCTTTTAAACAATTCATTCAATATATCTTTTTTATTTTTTGACTTTAAAAAATTTATCTGTTCCTCAATTTTGCTGAGCTCATTCATTTGAATTTCCAGACCATCCTCTGATTTTTTTCTTATCTCTTCCTCTTTTGCTTTTAAAATTTCTTCATATTTAGCAATTTCTTTCTCACTATTTTTCTTCATATCTTCAATTATTTTTTTCTTCCAGTATCCATCTTTATTATTCAATACCTTCAATATTTTTTCAGAAAGATTACTTTTTACAGTTACTCTTCTAGTGTTGGAATTATAATTGTAGCTGATATCTCCATCTTTCACATCACTAAGCAGAGGAATTATCATATCTTTAAGCAAAGGTACTTTTATATTTAAAGAATCTGTTATTTTCTGTCCATTAAGGTCCAGATTACGCATATTCAGCTTACCCTTTATAACTATATCATTTTTTGAAAGAACAGTTTTTTGAGAAAGTCCTGCTGATCCTCCAAGTATATAATCATTAAATTCTTTTAATTCTTCAAGGTCAACCTTTGAAATATCAATATTTATGTACCCTTCTAAAGTATTCACATTAAAATATCCATCCATTTTTCCATGGCTGTCTTTTTTATCTCCATTTAAGAAAAATGTTACATTATCTTCATTTCTTGAAAGTCTGCTTGAAATATTATTTAACTCTCCATTTAAAGCAAATCCATATAGGGTAGATGTAAGATCAATTTTTTCAACATATACTTCCCATTTATCTGTTTGCCCCATATCTTCATTTTTTCTAAGTTCAATTTCTTTTAAAACATCTCTATATTTTACTACTATCTCATATATTTTCTTTTCATATACTTCATTAAGATATATATTTACAAGAGAATCCAGATCTTTTATTGCTATTTCTCCATTTTGTACAAAAGCTTCTACACTTTTCTCTACAGAGAATTTTAATTCAGGAGAATTTTTCATATCCTCCAAATCTAATCTTATCTGCTCTTTTTCATCTTTTAGCTGATCATTTAACACTTTTGCAGAGTCTATTATATTTTTTACTTCCCTATCCATTTTAAATATATCCAATGGATTTTTAAGACTTGTTACTTTTTTCAAATCTTCTCTTATACTTTTAAATTCCTTACCCTTTTCTATCTCTTTTATTCTAGTTTCCCAGTAATTTCTTTTCTCTTCCAGAAGTTTATTATTTCTTTCATATTCACTTTTAAGAATATTTTCAAGATTTAAATCATTTATTTTCATATTATCTAAATATGAATTTTCTATTTCTGTTACTAGAACTTCCTTATTTTTCTCTTCATCATCTGGTACAAGAACTTGTGAAGCATCTAATGGTGTTTTCTCTTTTATTCCAATAGCTCCATCTGTCTTTCTATCTGTAAGAAAATCTACATTTATTATATGTGCTTCACTTATCAAAACTTTTTTATCTGAAATATAGATATCGTAATCAGCATTAAACTCCTTTACTGTTACAAAATTTTTCATACTATTTCTCTGACTTGTTGCTTCTATATCCCTAACTACTATTCTCTTATTAAAAGGAGAGAACTCAACTTTTCCTATATCCACCTTGCCTTTATTTATTTCTGTAAGTTTTTTCTCAAGAATATTTTTTACTATGATGTTTCTGGCAGCATATACTCCAACTACTATTAGAATGATTACTGCTAATAAATACATAATTATTTTTTTCATTTTTTCAACTCCTTAGCTGAATTTTTTTATCAGTACCCTTATTTTTCCTTTTTTACTCTCACCTAAAACAGAATCAATCAAAAACTTTCCTTTTCTCCTTATAGAGATAATATCTTTTTCCTTTACCAATCTACTCTTATCTTTATCAGTATTGTAGTTCAATGCTACATCTCCAGATTCTAAAGCTTCTATTGCATTGTTTCTGGAAAAATTTCCTAAAGCTGCTGTTACTACATCCAGCCTTAAAGAGGCTATACTTTCTACCAACTCCTTGAATTCTGTTTCTGGAATATCCCCAGAGGTTATCTCTTCAGCTTCTACAGGAATTTTACCTATCATCTTAAGGTTTTCCTTTAAAAACATAAATAATTCTTCATTTATTATACCATAACATATCCCCTCTTTTACAATCAAATCTCCTAATATTTCTCTTTTCAATCCCAAAGACATGATACTTCCAAGATAATGTTTATGTTCCAGCTCTTTAAACTTAGAACCATTAGCTATTTTAAAATATTTAACTGGAAAATTCAGCATCTCCAGATCAAAATTTTTAGGATATACACCTATCATCTTCTTTTCACAACTGTCATTAATACCCATAAAAGAAAATTTTACTCCTATATTTAGATTCTCCAATCTGCTCCAGAAATTAGGAGGATAAAAGTATCTGCTGTATACTGGGTAGTCTATTTCTTCACAAAGCTCTATATCATCGCATATTGCCCCAACTAAAAATTCATCTGTATCAGGAAATGCTGATTGAAATTTTTTTCTGTCCAAAGTTTTTCTCCTTTTTATAATTTTATCTACTATATGATTTTATCTGATTTTATTCAGAAAGGGAATACCTAAAAAAAGTTTTTTATTCAGTGTACAAAGCAAAGGATATTCTACTACTTCAGATGCTTGTATTCAACATTAGATTGAAAATTTGTTTTTTTTATGCTAAAATTAAATGAATATTTTTCAACATTAAGGAGATGAAAATTAAAATGGTAAAAAGAAAGTATATAGCACCTAACGCAATCACTGCTGCTGGTTTATTTCTAGGTTATTTAAGTATCACAGCATCAATTAAAGGTGAATTTATACGTGCTATAGTCTTTATTATATTGGCTATGGTTTGTGATGGATTAGACGGAAAAACAGCAAGAAAATTAGATGCTTTTAGTGAATTTGGTAAGGAATTTGATTCCTTTTGTGATGCAGTTTCCTTCGGTCTTGCTCCAAGTCTTTTAGTTTATTCTATATTGACTCAAAAAATTGCAGCCAGCCCATTTATAGTTCCAGTTTCATTTTTATATGCTCTATGTGGAGTAATGAGACTTGTAAAATTCAACATTATCACAGTAGCTTCAAGTGAAAAAGGTGATTTCAGCGGAATGCCTATTCCAAGTGCAGCTTCTATGGTTTGTTCTTATTTTCTTTTCTGTTATATGGTAAACAAACATTTAGGTATCGACCTGTTTAATATAGATGCTCTTATGGCTATTACTGTAATTGCTGCTGTACTTATGGTTAGTACTATGAAATTTAAAACTCCAGACAAAGCTTTTCCTTTTATTCCAAAGAAATTTGCTGGTGCTTTCATAATTTTGGTAGTTGTTACACTTCCTATAAGCTTATTCATAGTAACTTATGCTTATGTTCTTATTAATATCATGTCTCACGTTACAAAGAGATTCTTTGGATCAGAAAATCCAGCTGATGACAATGATGAAATAGAAGAGATAATAGAAGTTATGGAAGAAGAGGATCCTGAAGAAAAAGATTCAGAAGAGGAAAATAAATAAAAGTATATTTAAAAATATAAAGAATGGGCAGATTGATAATATCAAATCTGTCCTTTTTGTTTAGAATTAAATATATTTCTTATTTTTTCAAATATATGGTATCATATACACAAGGCTAAAAAAAAGAGGTGGTTTATTTTGGATTTTACATTAAAGTTAAAACAGGAAATGAAGCTTTCTTTAACACAGGAAATGAAAATTTCTATGAATATACTTCAAATGTCTTCATCTAATTTAAAAGATTTTATTGAGAAGGAAGCAATGAAAAATCCAATGCTGGAAGTTACATACTCTGCTCCTTCATCTAAATATAGTTCTGATGAAGAAACTCCCTCTCCTTTTGACTTTATCATTGAAGAAAAAACTTTGATTGATTTCTTAGAGGAACAACTTGGATACTTAAAAATTTCACCTAAAATAAAGTCTATATGTGAATATGTAATAAATAATTTAGATGACAGAGGCTATCTTTCTATGTCTAAACTAGAGATAAAAAAGGTTTTGAAAGCTTCTACAGCTCAAATGAAAGAAGCTATGGACATCATCTATTCTTTAGAACCGACTGGTATTGGAGCTGAAAATCTAAAGGAAAATCTAAAAATACAGCTTATGGCAAAAAATATTACAGATGAAAAGCTTTTTTACCTTATAGATGATTTTCTGGAAGAACTTGGAGACAGAAATTACTCCCTTATAAGTGAAAAATTAAATATCTCTGTTGAACAAATAGAAGACTATCTTGATATTATCAAGACATTAGAGCCTATTCCTGCCAGAGGATACTTTGTTGGGAATAAGACAAACTATGTTGTCCCAGAAGCTAAAATAGAAATAGTTGATGATGAATTAGTAGTTATATTAAATGAAGAGGCTATCCCCAAAATTAAAATAAGCAGCTCATATGAATCTACAAATTCATTAGCTGATAAAAATAATATGTATACAGCTATAAACCTGATTAAAAGTATTGAGAAAAGATATATCACTCTTGAAAGAGTTTTAAATCAGCTTATAATAAAGCAGAAGGATTTCTTTTTTAAAGGAAAGGATTTTCTACAGACTTTGACTCTGAAAGATATTGCAAAGGAATTAAATCTTCATGAGTCTACTATTTCCAGAACTGTAAGAGATAAATTTATAGAAACTCCTCAGGGAATGATTGCTATAAAATCTTTATTTTTACTAAATTCAGAGTGTCTTGAAATAAAAAAGACTATTGAGGACCTTGTAAAATCAGAAGATAAAACTTCTCCTCTCTCAGATGAAAAAATATCTCTGTATTTTAAAAATAATGGCTGTAATGTAGCTAGAAGAACAATAGCTAAGTATAGAGAAGAACTTGGAATCGCTTCTACCAGAGAAAGAAAGAGAAAATAACAAAAGAACTATCTGTTTATGACGGATAGTTCTTTTTAGTATTATCTCTTCAATTATTTCATTTTTTTAGATGCTCTGAATTTTATTATTTTCTTGGGATAAATCGTCATCTGCTCTTTTGTTACAGGATTAGCTACTACTCTTGGCTTTCTTGTGAGTATTTCAAATATTCCTCTTCTTGGAAATTTTACCTCTCTATCTAAGACTATTGCTTCTTTCACTGTTTCAAGAAATTCTTCTATCTCATCTTCTGATTTGATTATTGATAGTCTATCTGGGCTCATTTCACTGTATAGCTTTGCCATTTCTCTTCTATTCATCTGTATCACCATTAGCTATTTCTATGAGGCTCTTTCCTGCTCTGAATTTTACTACCTCTTTAGGCTTGGTATAACCTGCTTCCTCCCACATTGGCACCAGTATTTTTCTGACTTTTCTCTCTCTTTTTTCAAATACTCCCCAGTTTTTGAATATTACTTTTTTATCTTCATCTAAAGCTTTCAGCAGTACATTCCAGAATAAATCTATCTTTTCTCTGACTTCTTTATGGCTTTTAGAATTATTTCTCTTCTTGTAAAATCTTATAAACTCCCCTTCTGTCATATTTTCCCCTTTAAGTATTATATTTTTTAAGCGAAAGACTGGCTACTTTTAACCAGTCCTTCTTTTTTAATTTAGAATAATTTCTTAGTAATTAAGCAGTCAAAAATTTTAATTGCTGTTAAAACTTGTAACCTAGTCCTGCTCCAACTATCCATTCACCTTTAGTTTTGTTTTTAGCAGAACCGTTATGAGAATCTCTTTCTACAGAATAAGTTCCCTTTACATCAAAGATTACTCCGTTTTCCAGTTCAAGAGCATATTTAGCATTTAATCCTATGCTGTGTTCATTCTTATGAGCTACTAAGATATCAAAGTCTGATCCACCTTTAAATCTTCCTGTGAT
This sequence comes from Fusobacterium ulcerans, assembly GCF_003019675.1. NCBI lineage: Bacteria > Fusobacteriati > Fusobacteriota > Fusobacteriia > Fusobacteriales > Fusobacteriaceae > Fusobacterium > Fusobacterium ulcerans. The sequence continues at coordinate 494,117 of NZ_CP028105.1, forward strand.
GTGCTCCTCATCAGCTCCATCAAGTATCTTAGTATAACTTACACCAGCAGTTAAAGTACTCTTACCTTTTTCATGTGGAATAACTTTCTTCAAGTCTACTCCTACTTTTCCCACAGTGTAGTCAAATGATTTTGAATCTGTCTCAATAGCTAAAGTTTTATTTCCCTCATTAGCTCCATCTTGGTCTACATATGTGTATGATAGAGTTGCGTATGGTTCTAGGAATAAGTTGTCTCCTACTTGATGTGAGTATCTTCCATTTAAGTAAATGTCATAAGCTATATCTGAATATTTATCATTGTAGGCATTTCCTAATGTTCTTCTGTCTGCATCATATTCTGAATATTGTACTCCTGCTCCTGCTTTTAATGTTAGGTTTCCTCTGTAGTTTTCAGCAAATGCACCAAGATATCCGCTGTTTCCTTTTACTTTAGATGTAGACATTTCAGCTTCACTTTTATTTCCTCCAAGTGTTAGACCTAGAGAAAGATTTTCTGAATATCCATATTTAGCCAGCATGTATGCTCCAGTAAGTTTCATATCTGCGCTCGTCTCTGCTGTTCCTCCATCTATTTCATGATAATTCTGTCCATAGTATGTATCTTTAGTTCCTCCATCAGCGTGAGTTAACCCACCCATTATCAGCCATTTATCTTGATTTGGTCTGAATTCATTTTCTGTTACTATATCTCTGAACATTCCCATTGATTTTCTTGATAACTCTGAACTATATGAGTAAGGAGTTCCTGTGTATATATCATTTAAGTAGCTTAAAAGAATTTTTAACTGGTCTTCTTCAGAAGAACTATTGTAGTCGTAATTTTTCCCAAGGAAAGTCATACCTAATATATCTCTTAACCCATCAAGATTTTTTTCATCTGTACTATTGTAAATACTCTTATATATCTTATTTAAAGAATTGTATTTATTTACTTTAGGATTTACAATTCCATCTAAATCTGAACCTGCTCCTAAATATATGTAATCTTCATACTTATCAAGGTCTACCTTATCTATAATAGAATTTGTCTTGATTTTCATATTATTAAGTTTTATATTCTCCATATCAACTAATATTTCTTTTCCTATCCCATTTGTTATGAAATTCAAAGTTCCTGATTCTTCTGGAGAGATTCCCTCTATTGTCATTCTATCAGTTCCTGAAAAAGCATGAGTTGCTATAGGTATTGAAGTCGATGAAACAATAGCTGCTGGTGATAAATCTCCATCTTTCTTTAATCTAAGGCTTAGCACTCCTGTTTTCTCCACTGTAACTACATTTGTTCCTGTTACTTTCATATCTTCAAAGAATGTTACATTATTGTCTATACTTATATCAGTAAAACCAGATATATCATGAAGCATATTCATACTTCCATCAGCTTTTCCATAAAGATTAAGAATATTATTTCCATTAGATTCCATCTTTCCATTGACTATTGCATTTCCCTCTAAAGTAACAGCATTGTTGTTACCTGTTATCATTATAGCTGTATCGGCACTATTTATAATAGAATCTCCTTTTAAAGTAAGAGTACTTCCATCTTCAGTTATACTTATTGCTGTACTACCATCTGCAACTCCTCCATTTACTACTGTATTATCAAGAGTAAGTATTGACATTCCTTGATCCATTACAACTGCTGTCTCATAAGCATTAACTCTACTGTTATTTAATTTATTGTTCTCTCCAGAAACTTTTAAAGTATTCTCTATTCCGTTTAAAACATATTGTTTGTCTGAAGAAAAATCACTTATTTCACTGCCAACAATATCATCAGCATCAGAATATAGCTTTCCCTCTTCCAAAGTTAAACTTTTAGTTCCTCCTATATTATCCTTATTGTCATTTTTAGCTTTAGCATTTATTACTGTATATTCCCCCTCTGTAGAAATTGTTCCAAATTTTGAAAAATCATCATCAGTAGCTGAATAAGTTCCACTTACATCTTTAAAAGCAAGTCCATAGTTTTTGGGATTAGTAACTGTTCCATCTATTACTTTATCTCCACTAGTTACAAGAAGTCCATAGTTATATAGATCTTTTAATGTTCCAGACTTAATATTTATAGCATTAGTTGAACCATATATAATTCCTGCATTTGTTATATTTGAATGGTTCGAAGATGACTTATCATATAGACGTATTCCATAACTATAACTAGAAGAACCATTACTAGTTATTGCCCCATTATTTGTTAGATTACCATTTAAGTTTGAAGAAGTTACACATATTCCATAACTAAGACCAACATTACTACCAGAAGTAGTTATTTTTCCATTATTTGTTAGATTTCCATCTAAGTCTGAAGTTACATATATTCCATAACCATTACCACCAGAAGAAGTACTATAAGCAGTTATTTCTCCATTATTTGTTAGATTTCCATCGAAGCCTGAAGTTATATATATTCCATAACCAGAATTACTATAAGCAGTTATTTCTCCATTATTTGTTAGTTCTCCTGCTAAGTTTACCACACTTATTCCATAACCATAAATACTCTTATATTGAGGATTACTAATTATAGTTATCACATTTTCTATCACTCCGTTATTTACTAGGTTTATTTCTGGAGCAGTCACTTTTAGTGTAGCTTCATAAACACCAGAAGTAGGATTCTCAACTGTACTTTCTCCAGAAATTACAGAATTATTTGTATATGTATTTGTACCAGCATTCCAGTTATTATCAGGATATGGATCCCCTTCAAGTCCCGGTGTAAATGAAGTTTCAGCTTTATCTTTAAATTGTATATTACCACTAGTATCTTTTGTTATTTCTAATTCTGTTGCTTTTGGATCTTCTGTTGCCCCCATTACAACTGTACAAGAGAGAAGCATTCCCACTACTGCTCCTACTGTAATATTTCTTCCCCTTTTTTTGTTGCCGCTTTTTACAGCCTTCATAATCTTTTCTATCATCTTTCCCTCCCCAAAATATTCATTCATAATTTTACTAAATATAGCTCTCAGTGTAGAAATATCCTTGATTCATATGTTTTAACTTTATAAACTTTAGAGCACTTTTCTACTGTTCGCATTTATATACTTTTGCGAACAGTAGTCTGTTTATTAATTTTAGAGAATATTATTTAAATTAAGATATTGACTTTTTTATCGAAATAATGTATCATCTACAATGTAAGTATATGGCAACAAATTATGAGTTAAAGAAAATTTTGGTACAACAAAAATAAAAGTGTTCGCATTTGTATATAAAAGAGAACTCTTTTAAACTGTCTTTAAATTTGAAAGTCTCCAGTAAATCTATACTGAGGATTTTTTTTATTTTATTCTTTTTTTTGTAGATTTAAATTTATTCCAGTAAAAAAATCAAGCTCCTTGTGTAGATTAAAATACTTGTTCCCATTTTTCTGTGGAGAATGTCTCCCTCTTCTACTTTGTTGTAAATAGTATTTTTATGCTTTTTAAAATACTTTGCCACTTCGTTTATTGTTGCCCATTCTCCCAGCTCTTTTACTATTTCATCTGCTAAAGTTTTATTCATTGGGGATAGATTTCCAAGTTTTTTAAAAATATATTCTTCTCTCTCCATACATCAGTCTCCCTTTTTAGTTTTAATACATAAATTCAAAAAACTTCTGCTTTGTCATCCCTCTTTTGCTCTTCCCTGTTACCTGTACAGGAAAGCACATGTCAATTATCCTGTCTCTTATTCTGTTCTGTCCATGACTTGAAAACTTCTCGCTTATCTCGCACTTTTCCTCATCTTTGCTGAAATTCAAATTTGTAGATATTATCAAAGGTTTTTCACTTCTGTATCTTGCGTCTATGAGATTATATATTTTTTCTCCTCTCCACCCAGTTTGATTTTTATCCAGCCCCTTTTCTCCACCAAAATCATCTATCATCAGAAGATCGCATTTTTCCACCTGCTCCAGAATATCTCTTTCAGCTGCTCCCCACTCTATTGTGAGCTTATTAAGATACAGCCCCAGATTCATTACCAGTACTGTCTTTCCTCTCTCCATGAGGTAGTTTGCTATACAGGCAGTGGTGAAAGTCTTTCCTGTTCCCACCCCACCATAGAACAGCAGTCCTTCCTGCTTCTCTTTTTTCATAAAGCTTTTTACATACTGCTGTGCCAGCTGCATTTGTTCGCATTTTATATCAGCATTTTCAAATCTGCTGTTTTGAAATCTCTTGTCTATTACAGAGATATCCTTGCATTTCTGCATTTTTTTCTCTATATTTTCTCTGGTTCTTTTTCTTTCCAACTCTTCCAGTTCTCTTTCTTTTTTCTTTTCCAGACAGTCGCATGTTGGAAGATACTCTAAATTTTTTCTAAAAGTTTCAGAAAGGTTTTTAAGATAATCACTCTCATTCTTCACATATTCTTTTCCGCAGTATTCACACTTCTTCATCTTCAATTCCATCCTCTTTTGCTATTTTATTTAAAAGCTCCTTGATAAAGTTCCCTGTAGAATCCTCATATACCGGTCTCACGAATTTTTTCTTAGATTCCTTTTTCTCTTTGCTCTTTTGTTCTTTGTCCTTAAAGTTTCCATTCAAGGCTTTCTTTAGGTTCTCTATCTTGAATATGCTGTTGATGCTCATATTGTTTTTAACAAACTCTGACTTTGACATTAGTGTCAGTGCTTCAAAAAGTTTTACAGCGCCAAGTTCTCTCCACACTCCCAAGAGTACATAGTTGTCTGGGCGATAGTTATACTCTGGAAGTCCCAGCTCCTTATATTTTTTTAATATGTCCTGTATCTCCATAGGTGCATCGCTAAGTTTTTCTTTTTCCTCTTCCCCTGTGTGTGTATTATTTATATCTTTTACTCTTTTAATATCTTCTAAATAAGAACTATCTTCTGATGGCTCTAAAAATTCAGTAATGGTTTTATCAGGAATGATATTTTCAGGAGTGAATATTAATCTTTTCCCTTTAAACTTTCCCTTGCTTCTTTCCTCCACCAGCTGTATCACTTTTAACTTTTCAAATATTTTTAATCCTTTAGGAATCCAATCCTTGCTTAAACTACTATATTTGGCTATTGTTTGAGTGTAGTATTTGATATCTCTCCCATTAAAATCACTGTAGATTTCAGTAAGAGTTAAATACAGATTTCTAAGCTTGTCATGTTCCTTTCCCTCATACTGACATCTCAATAATCGCAGTATCTTTTTTTCCTGCCAGCAGAATGGTTGATTCTTTGTGTTTCTTTTGTTCTCCATTGTTCACTCCTTTAATTTCATAGTAATATATACTAACTTATTTATATCTAATACCTTTTTTTTAATATTTTTTAAAGCTATTTAAAATTTTTATAAATATAACGATTCATATACTAGCATAACATTCTATTTTTGTATATCAAAAAAATAAAATCTGGAATAAAGACACAAATAAAAAAATTCTTAAAATTCTTCTAACATCGCTCTTAATCAATTTATTCTTTTAGTGTTTTTCAAGGCATTTTTTTAATAAAATTTTTTTATTTTTTTCATTTCAAAAAGTTCATCATTTTTATCACAATTTCAAGAAATAAACTACCAAAACAAAAAATCACCCACAAGGTAAAATTACCTCACGGGTGATGATTTTTTTATTTACATGGATTTACTCTATATTATTTTGAAAAAAAAGAGCGCAGTTTACACTGCACTCTTTTTTTACCCCTGTGTTTTTATATAGCTTGTTTTAGATTTCCATCTCTAGCAGAGCTGAAGATAAACTTTTACCATGTTTATCCAAAGCTAGTGATCTTGTTACTCCCCCGCCTAAAGCTTCGTCCATGACAAAGTTTAAAGCCCCCAAATTTGGTATTTCATATCTAACTACTTCTCCATGTACAATATCTTTAAAATATTCTTTTACTTTCTCAGCAGTTACTTTTTCACGAATTAATTCATAATCTTTTTCATCATAAACTATAAGAGAAATATTTGAAATATTTCCTTTATCCCCTGTTCTTGAATGAGCTATATCTAATAATTTCATTTTAAACCTCCTCATACATAACTTCGACTTTGATATCTTCTCTAGGAACAAATATAGAACATATTGAAACTACTTCACTTACGCTCTTAGTTACTCCTCCACCACCAGATGGTCCATTAGTATAAAGAGTTTCTACTTCATTTACTATTTTAGTTGCTTCTGCTTTATTTGTTGTTCTTCCTGCTACTCTCAATCTTACTTCACCTAAAGTAGATGGATCACATAATTTTCTTCCAATAGCATCTCCATAAAGAGAATTAACTCCTAAAAGATCTATTTTCAATTCTTCAAATTTTACCCCTGTATACTCTAATCTTTTCTTAACTACTTCTCCTGCAAGAGCTGCTTTGGCATAGGCAGTTGAACCTCCAAAACTAATTCCAGCATCTCCTATAAAGCAGTCTCTGTATCCTATACTTACTTTTAAAGTTTTTGGTTTTTCTTTTCCTGTTGCTCCAGTTAATAATACTTTATCTTCTCCAATTTCTTTCAATGAAATAGTTGTAAAATCTGCTACTCCATCAGGAGTTAAGTAATTTGCTGGGTCATGAATTTCGTATATAAGCTGCTCTTTACATGTATGAGTAGTTACAAGTCCACCAGTTGTTTCAGTTTTTGTAATTACTACTTCCCCGTTTTCACTTACTTCAGCAATTGGGAAACCTACATTCCATAAATCTTTTACTTCGTTATATCCAGGTACTGCAAAATATCCTCCGCATACCTGAGCTCCACATTCAAGAAGATGTCCTATCATGATACCTTTTCCAATTAAATCAGCATCATTTACATCCCAGCCAAATTCATAAATCAATGGAGCCATAAATATTGCTGGGTCTGCACAACGACCTGTAACCACTATATCTGCTCCGTTTTTCAATGCTTCTACTATTCCATCAGCACCTAAATATACATTTGCAGATATTAATTTATCTTCTATATTTTTTAAAGGCATACCTAATTCCAATATATCACGATCAAGATATTTTCCAAGATGTTCAGATATATCATCACCAAGCACTGCTGCTAATTTAAGATTTTTTATTCCCATAGATTCTGCCATTGATTTAATTTTTTTGATGGCACTTAATGGGTTAGCTGCTCCCATGTTAGTTATTACTTTTATTTTTTTCTCTGAGCATATAGGAAGTATTTTTTCAAATCTATATTCAAGCAGACCATTATATCCCTTATTTGGATCTTTTAATTTTTCCTGTTGAGCTATTGCTATTGTTCTTTCTGCAAGACACTCAAAAACTATGTAGTCGATATTTCCATTGAGCATTAAATCTACAGCTGGCTCTATTCTGTCTCCAGCATAACCTGCTCCTGAACCTATTCTTACTTTTTTCATTTTAACCTCCTGAAAATTAATTATCTATATAAAGCACCTGTTACTATTGCTACTATAAGCATCACTATTGTAGTTAAAAACGCATATGGTATTGTTTTTTTCTGATGTTCTCCAAGTTCTACCCCTGTCAATCCAACTAAAAGGAAAGTTGAAGCTGTAAGTGGACTTACTGGGAATCCAGTTGTCATTTGTCCTAATATAGCTGCTCTACCAACTGCTATTGCTGAACTTCCAAATTCCTGAGCTGTAGTTGCAAGAACCGGCATTACTCCAAAGTAGAATGAATCTGGGTCAAATAGCAAACTTGCCGGCATACTTATTACTCCTGTAATAACTGCCATATAGCTTCCTAACGATTGAGGAATTGTTTTTACTATAACTGTAGACATCTCTGTTATCATTCCTGATTTTTGCATGATTCCAATAAATGCACCTGCTGCAAATAATATACTTGCCATCATAAGAGCTGCTTTTGCATGAGCATCCACTCTTTCTTTCTGCTCTTTTACAGAAGGGAAGTTTATTACTATTGATATACAGAAAGCAATCATAAATACTACTGTTGGTGATAACTTTCCTGATACAAGAACTACTATTGCTACTATTATTGTTAAAATATTTACAATAAAGTTTCTGCTCTCTTTCTTTTCTCCTAGATTATTTGTATCAATGTTTATATCTTCTATATTTCCAATTCTAATCTTTTCATCTCTTCCTAATTTAAAAGCTACAAAAAGAACAAATAATATTCCTGCTAAAACAGGTATAAGTAAAGGATTAAAAAGTTCTGTTACTGGTATTTTTAAAGAAGTTGCTGCTCTGATAGTAGGTCCTCCCCATGGAAGAATATTCATTACCCCTGCCCCTAAAGCTACTATTGTAGCAAGAGTAGTTTTTCTCATTCCCAAAGCTTCATATAAAGGAAGCATTGCTGGAACTGTTACTAGAAATGTTACTGCTCCTGATCCATCAAGATGTACTATCATAGCTAATATTGCTGTTCCTATTGCTATCTTTATTGGATCTTTACCAACAATTTTTAGTATCTGATCAATTATCGGCTGGAAAGTTCCTGCATCTGTAAGGATACCGAAGAATAAAATCGCAAAGATAAACATAGTTCCAGTTGGAGCTATTGATTTTACCCCATCATTAATGTATTTTCCAATATTTAACCCATGTCCTCCTATAAGTGCTGTTATTACTGGCACAGATATAAGTGCTACTAATGGAGACATTTTCTTCAACATAATTACTGCCAATAGTACAATGATTGTTATAAATCCTAAAGCCGCTACCATATTTTCCTCCCTTGTTTTATTTAATATTTATTTTCATCTGACATTTCTTTTGATAAAATATAAAGCAAATCTTATGCCATAGTAAATATTTTTTTACTTTCCCCAATTTATCAGGGATCACAAAATTTTTACTAAATTTTACGATAAAAAATTTCTAATTTTTTAGAAATAAAAATCTGAGTGAATAATTTTATTTCACTCAGATCGATAATTTTACATTTATATGATTCTTCAATATAACTTTCTAATTTTTTAGAAACAACTAATGTTCCGTTTCTAATTTTTTAGAAAAAAATACTATCTTTCAAGTTTATTATATAATGTAGCCAGAGAGATATTCAAAGCTTTAGCTGCTTTTTTCTTTCCTTCTACACTGTCGCCATATATTTCTATTACTTTTTTCAAGTAGTTCTGTTCTGCTTCTCTTACTATTTCACTAAGAGGAAGAATATTTTCATTCTCATTTATATTATTCTTCATATTTATTGGAAGATGCTCAGCTTTAATTTCATTTCCTTCAGCCATGCTAAATGTAAATTCAATAATATTTTTTAATTCCCTGATATTTCCCGGCCAATCATATTCTTTCAGTACTTTTAAAGCATTTCCATTTAGCCTTACTTCCTTTCTGTACTTCATTGAAAGATCACTAAGAAATTTTTCTGCTATTGCCTTTATATCGTTTTTTTTCTCTCTCAATGGCGGGATAGACATAGGCATTATTGCAATTCTATAATAGAGGTCTCTTCTAAAAGTATTCTCTTCTATCATTTGCTCCAGATTTTTATTAGTAGCACAAATAAGCCTCACATCTATTGGTATTTCTTTAGAGCCACCAATTTTTCTTATGCTTTTTTCCTGAAGTACTCTAAGAAGTTTACCCTGCAAACCATATTCAAGCTCCCCTATCTCATCTAAAAACAGAGTTCCTCCCTGAGCAAGCTGGAATAATCCAGTCTTTCCATTTTTCTTTGCTCCTGTAAAAGATCCCTCTTCATAACCGAAAAGCTCACTCTCTATTAGGTTTTTCTCAAATGAAGCACAGTTTACTGGAATAAATGGAAAATCTTTTCTTGCACTGAAATTATGTATAGCACTTGCATAAAGTTCTTTTCCTGTTCCGCTTTCTCCTGTTATCAGCACGTTAGAATCAGCCAGAGCTATCCTTTTCGCAAACTCTTTTACTTCTATACTTTTTTCATCTACAGTTATAATATCATCAAAGCTGTACTTTCCATTTCCTAATGTTTTTACATGTTCCTTTAGATTTTGAATTATTATTTTTGAAAGATTAAGTTTTTCTGTAAGCTTATAAATATCTATCAATTCATTAAGAAGGGATATTCCTCCTATGACTTTTCCGTCTTCATAGATAGGGACCATATTTACAAGATATTCTACATCTCCCATCTTTCTATGAGCTCCCAGTTCCATTTTTTCATCTTTTACAACATCAGTAAGACGGCTTCCAGGACGAACTTCAGAAAGATATCTCCCTATTATATTTTTCTCTTCTACTTTTGTTATTCTTGTATATGCAGGGTTTATATATCTCACTACCCCTTCTTTATCTACTATTAGTATTCCGTCATAAAGTGAATCAAATATAAGTTTTGCATGTCCTGTTATTTTTATCATATTATTCTCCATTCCACATTTTCAAACTTTCATGTCTCAATTTAAGTTTTTCCTCTGGAGTTTTTTTCCAATAATCATTACACAAGCCTCCCTCCCAGTCTCCATACATTGGGTTAGGAAGAACTATATATTTAACTCCATATTTATCTTTATTTTTATCCACATGTTTTATTCTTTCATCATTATCTTTTTTCCTAACTTCAGAATCGAAATCATCTAGATTATCTCCAAGAAGCATTACTATTTCATACCCATTTTTTTCTATCTGATCTCTTCTTTCTGCTTTATCTGAGGTATCTTTTTCCAATAAAAGTGTTTCCTCAGTAACTTCTGGAAATCCTAAAGCTATTAGATTTTCCTTTATAGCATCGAATTCCTTGTGAGAACGATTAGATATATAAAACATTTTCCCACCATTTTCATTTACATATTTTGAAAATTCTACAGCTCCAGGGATAGCTTCTGCTTCTCTAGCTTGAGCCCATTTGTGCCATGCATCTGAACTGTATGTCACTCCATTTTCTATCTGCCATCCTGCCATTTTTCCATTATCTATCAATGTTTCATCAAGATCAGAAACCACTGCCTTTTTCTTTCCATCTTTTGTTTTTGTATTATCAAAAGATAATTTTGCTGTATTAAAAGTCTGATATACTAATGCTCTGTATTCTCCTGATTTCTGCATCCAAAGAGTAGCAAGCACCATTTGGTCAGTAAGCTTTCCATTCATATTATCTTTTAATTCTTTTCCAAATAAAAGACTTGTAATTATAAATAGACCCAAAATTATTTTTTTCAATTTTATGCCCCCATTTTTATATATTTTCTATATCAATTATACTATAAGAATCTATTATTTCAAGAATACATTTTTTTATTCCTAATAAAAAAGAATGACTGAAAGCTAAATTTTACTTTAAGTCATTCTGTATATCAAAATTTATTTTTCTAAATACTATATACTTCTATTATATTAAAAATATGATCTCTTACTCTTCTGTAATGATTTAAAATATCCATATAACTTGTAGTAAGCATAGCTATTGGATTTTCCTGTCCACCATCTTGAAGATGTACCTGCTTTGCTTTCCTGTATTTTTCAGTTATTTTGTTAGCTTTAGTTATTGCTTTCATAAGTATATCTCTATTTTTTAAAGCATAAGCTGTATTTACATTTCTAAACAGTTCTCTTGTATCTTCATTAAATTCCTTCAATGTACTTTTTTCTTCATCAGTAAGACTTATAGAATTATCCTGAAGCTTTTTAAGGGAATTAGTTACTCTCATTAGATAATCACTGATAGTTTCATATTCATCACATACTTCAAGATTGTTTCTTGTATCCATTTTCATTTTGTCCGTTATATTCTTATTCAATATAACAAAGTTGGCATCTGTTATTTCTTTCTGGAAGAGATCTAAATCATCTTCTATTTTTCTCATCTGAGCAACTTTTTCTTCTGTGATAAATTCATTGTTTACATAAATATTGTCCAGCGTCCCAAACATCTCTTCAATATATTTCCCCATTGTAAGTATCTCTGTTTTTGTCTGTCCCACTACAACACTTGGGGTTTTAAGCATAAGAAAATCAATCTTAGTAACTCTATCATCTTTCTTCCCATCATCTTTTACTATTTTAGTTAAAAGATCAGCCATAACTCCTATAAAAGGTGTAAAGATCAACACATTTACCACATTAAACATTGTATGAGCTGTAGCTATTGCCATAGTCATATTAGTCTCTGGACTTCCAAAATTTGAAAGAAATTTCAGATAATATGGAAATACTGCTGTTACCCATATAACTCCCAGTGTATTTATGATAGTGTGAGCATAGGCAGCTCTTTTAGCATTTACATTTGCATTTAATGTAGCAAGTATAGCAGTAATAGTTGTTCCTACATTTTCTCCAAGTACCAGAGCAACTGCTGTTGGATAATCAATAAGCCCCTGAACTGCAAGAGTTATTGTGATTCCCAGTGTAGCAGATGATGACTGAACAATAGCTGTAATCAGTGCTCCAATAGCTGCAACTTTTACTACTCCAAAATATGTATCAGCAGAAAACATATGAAACATACTTACAAATTCCGGCATACTTCTTACAGGCTTCAATCCATTACTCATTAATTGAAGTCCCAAGAAAATCATTCCAAGTCCCATAAAAGTAAGAGCCTTAGTTTTTGCTCTATCTCCTTTTAAGAACATATACAATATAGCCCCTGCTCCAACAATCGGCAGACCATATTTTCCTATATTAAGTACAAGTATCCATCCTGTTATTGTTGTCCCTATGTTTGCTCCAAATATTACTCCTAGAGCTTGTTTCAATGTTAATAATGAAGCATTTACGAATCCAATTGTCATAACAGTACTCACTGATGAGGACTGAACAAGCATAGTTACTCCCATTCCCATAAGTATTGCCATAACTCTGTTTGTTGTCAGCAGTGCAAGTATTTTCTTTAATCTCTGCCCTGCTAATTTCTGCATTCCTGATGACATATTGTCCATTCCATAAAGAAATATTCCCAGTCCTCCAAGAACATTAAAAATGATATCTAAATACATTCTTCCTCCTAAGTTTTAATAAACATCTTCAACTGAAAAATATATTATCATTCTAATGTTATTCTATTGTTAATTCTATGTAAAAATTGTGTAAAAAAATCATATTTAAGTTCAAAGTACTATTTTTACTAGCTTTGAAAAGAATATTTTTATTTAAATTTCTATATTTTTTTATATTCCAGTGTAAAAAATATGTGAAAATAAAAAAACAGACGATAGAGTTTTGTTTTCTATCTTCTGCTTTTCAATAAATTAATTAAAATTTTCTTTTAAATATTCTTTTAAACTTGGAAATTTATCAATATAATCTAAACACTCCATATTTTTTAAATTTTGTTCAATAAATGTTTTTCTGATCTCACATAATCTTTTATCATTTAAATTCAATACTTTAATTGTATAATCAGCTTTTTCAACTTTTAATCTTTCTTTTTCTTTTGGAATAATTTTTCCTGTTTTTATATCATAAGTAAAATATTCTTCTGGATCTTCCACTGTAGGATCAATAAATTTTTCTGACCATTGATTTGCCTTAAATTGCCCACAAGTTTTTGGACTTTTACAACCTGTCAGGTAATTAGAATATTCATGCATTAATTCAGGAAATTTTTCTTTAGGTTTTATATGTTCAACTTGACTTTCTTCTACATTTATTTTTAATTCACAGTAAGGACAATAATAATTTTGCTCATATTCAAGCATATAGTTTTTCAATTCTCTCTTTATTTTGTAATCATAAACACGCCAATTATAAAGTCCTTTTTTAGTTTTAAACTTTTTAAAAAATCCAGGCTCTTCTTTTTTATTAATCTTAAACATATTTATTCCTTTCTTCTTTTTCTTTGAATATCCATATCTATAAGGAATAAATCTTTGTCTGTTTCACCTAAAATAGATTTTAATTCAGAATATTTTTCTTTAAAATTATTTGTTTCATATTGATTTTCATCAACCAATTTTCTAACTTCATTTAATAAATCAAAAACTTTAGGATTTCTTGTAGTTTCTAACCCCATGATATCTTCTAATATTCTATCTACAGGCTGTCCATAAGATGTGTATAGTTCTTCTCCTGTTGTTGAAATAACTTCTCCATTTTCATTTTTAGAAAGTAATATTATATTCTCTCTTGGAACACTTCCTAATATATGAGGAGAATGAGTTGCAACTATGATTTGATTGTTTTTTCCTATTCTTTGATATATTTCTATAATTCTTTGCTGCCATTTTGGATGTAAAGAAAGCTCTGGCTCATCAATTAAAATAATGGAGTTTTCAGGTTCTAGCATTTTTATAGCTAAAGTTCTTAGAAATAATTGTTTTTCCCCTGATGAAAGTTGATTTATATCAAATTCATCTCCTGATGAATTAGTAAATACAGGCATACTTTTTTCATCTTTTGATAATCCTGTTAATTTAACATCTAGTTCAAGAATCTCAAATATTCCATTAATTTCTGAATTTACTTTTTCTTTAACTTCTTTCATAGTTAAATTCTCTTCTGTATTTGCCAGATATGTGATTCTGCTGGCAATGTATGAAGGAATATCCTCTATCATTTTTGAATTAACAATATTAAAAAATTCATAATCTCTATGTAAAGTAGTAGTTTTTGTTTTTACTTCATTAAAATTTATTTCAGTAGGAATATATATTAACTTAGGAATTACTTTTATATTTTCTACAATGTTTTGATATCTCTTAAAATCATTTTCTTTATAATACATTAAATAATTTAAACTACTAAGCAAAGACTCCTTTATTTTTTGTTCATCATTTTCTAAAAACAATTCTGCTTTTATTCCTATACCATATCTTCTTATACCCATTTCATTTTTAAAATAATCCCAAATACTTTCCAAGAGTGTTGTTTTTCCACTTCCATTACTTCCAGCTATAACAACAGTATTTAAAATTTCATTCTCTTTTTCAAAATTAATTTTTATATTTTTTAATGCTTTATTATTTTCTATTTCAATACTTTTTATTTTCATATTTTTCCTTTCAACCCTAAATTAAAATATATGAATCCCTATATTTTTTATTTTCATATCCATAATTTTATTTATAAATATCTCCACGACTATCTATATCACATACAATAATTATTATTTCGTCCTGTCTTACTTCAAATATAGCTCTATATTTTCCTATTCTTAATCTAAAGAAATTTTCTTCTTCACATATATATTTCTTTATATCATATCTTTTTATATTTTCAAAATCTTCAGAAATTTCTATGAAGGCTTTTAGAAATTTTATTCCTTCAGCTTTATGCTTTCTTATAAATTTTTCAGCATCTTTTTTATATTTTATTTTATAAAAGCTCATTCAAATTAATTTCCTTTCCTTCATCATCATTATCTATTTTTTCCATCATTTTTTCAAATTCTTTCTGTTCTTCTAAACTTACCTTTTCACAATGAAGAGATAAAAATTCTGCTAAATCTTTTTTTTCAGCTTCCTTGATATAGAAAAGAGCTCCCATTCTTAATACTTCTGAAAAACTTTTCCCTATTTTTTTACAGAAGTCTAAGATTATTTCATTTTCTTCTTCTGTGATAGTAATATTTTTTCTTAATGTACTCATAAAAACCTCCTTTCATCCATATACACATTATACACACTATACACATTGAAGTCAAATTTTTTATTTACAAAAAAAGAAGAGTGATAACACTCTTCTCCATAATCTTTTTAATCTTTTAAGTATTTTTCAAACCAGTTAGTCATTTCTTCAAGTCTTCTTACTCTATGTTTTGGTTTTCCACTTCTTGATAGTTCATGGTTTTCTCCTCTGAACATACAAAGTCTAGCTTCTACACCATGGTATTTTAAAGCTGTAAACATTTGAATTCCTTCAGCAAGCCAGCATCTATAGTCCTCTTCTGAATGGATAAATAGTGTAGGTGTTTTAGCTTTATCTGCATATTTCATTGGTGAATGCCACCATAATTTTTCCTGATTAATCCAAGGAGTTGAAGCATTCTGATCAGCATTGAAATAGTATCCAATATCTGTAGTTCCAAATTTAGATATCCAGTTAGCTATACTTCTTTGAGAAGCAGCACATCTGAATCTGTCAGTATGTCCAATTATCCAGTTAGTCATAAATCCACCATATGACCCACCAGTTACTCCTACTCTGTCAGCTTTGATTGGATATTTTTCCAATACTACATCTGTAAATTTCATTAAATCATCATAGTCAATAGTTCCATATTTTCCTCTGATATCAGCAAAGGCATTTCCTCTACCATCTCCACCACGAGGATTACAGAAGAATACAAAGTATCCCATGTTTGCCCAAACCTGCATTTCATGGTAGAATACTTCTCCAAATACAGTTTTTGGTCCTCCGTGAATATCAAGAATAGCTGGGTAAGTTTTTGTTTCATCATAGTCTACAGGTTTTAATACCCACCCTTCTATTTCTATTCCATCATTTACAAAATTACATTTTTCAGGGATAGAAAGTTTTTTATCTGTATATACATTTTCATTAAATGAAGTAAGCTGAGTTTCTTCTCCATCTTTTAAGCTGTATATTTCTTGAAGTTTGATTCCTCTAAGTCCGACAAAAAGAATTTCATCTCCATGTACATCATATACATCTACTGATCCGTTAGCTTTAGTCAGCACTGTTTCATTTCCAGCAAGGTCTATAGTATTCAAGAAAGAATCTTTAAACACAGTAGTTGGGAAGTATAGTTTTCCATTAACTACTCTGTAAGCTTTTCCTCCTCCATATCTACAGTCTGAACCAACAGTATTTATCATCCATGTATCATGTTTTTTCAGCAATTCAACTTTTCCATTTTTGATAACATAGAAACTTGGATTTTGGTTCATACCATATTCTTTACAGTCATTTAAGGCACATATAACAGCATCTTCTAAGAATTCAGCATAGCTTACTCTAAAGTTTGCATCTATTGGAAGAAGTGTTTCTGTTTTTTTAGAAGCTATATCATAACAGAAAATTCCTTCTCTCTGCTCCAATTTTCCTTCAAATACATTTCCAACATAAAGTACTTTTCCATCTTTGTATGAGAAATAAGTCACAACAGTATGTTCGCAAGTCAATGGTGTAACTTCATTAGATACTCTGTTGTATAGATAAAGTCTGTTTCTTTTTTGGTTAGTGAACCCTCCACCATTGCTCCAGAATGGAATTTCATCAAGAACTTCATAGTCTTTTTCCTCTTTTAATTTTGCAATAGCTTTAGTTCTCTCTTCTCCAGTCATTTCATTTAAGTTAATTCCATAGTTATCATATTTAGCTGTAAGAACAAAGTTATCTTTGTCTATCATTTTTATAGCAGTAACCATAAGAGGAATCTGCATATATTTGTCAGCTTCTCCTCCATTGATATCTATTGAATAATAAGCAGTCCATTTTTCCCCTTGACTTACTTTTTCTTTCAGTTTAGCATCTCTTGTAGCTGGAAAAATAATTGTTGAATTATCTATCCATAAAAATGATCTTTCCTCATTTAAAGATGTCAATTTTGAATATTTTTTAGTTTTATTATTTAGAAGCCAGATATTAGATTGATAATTGTTATCATCATAATTTGTAGTATTTACTACAAAACCTGCATTTTCTCCATTTGGTGAAAATTCAAGATTAGAAAGATATTTGTAGTCTAAAAAATCTTTTAACTTTAGGTTTTCCATTTGTGTGCCTCCATGATTTTAATTGTTTAGTGTCTGAATTATCTCATATTATATATTAGATTCAAGGACTTTACAATTGATTATTTATATTTTTTTATTTGCATAAATTCTATTTTTGACAACACTCTTTTCATTTTAAAAAAAGAATTGCTTATTTTTACAATGAACAACTCCTTTTGTTTTTCTATTGTTTTCAGGCAGAATAAAAATAAATTCAAAATAGCAAGATAATAGTTTTAATGATATACTTTATATGAAAAGAAAATATATTTTAAAGTCAGCAATAAAATTTTGAGCTGAAATAAATAAATTTATTCTTTATTTTAGAATAATAATATATAATCTATTTAGAAGTTTTAGAAAAAATCATACTTAGTAGGAGATAATATGTATTTAAAAGCTGTTGAGATATTTGGATTCAAATCTTTCGGAGAGAGAGTATATATAGAATTCAACAGAGGGATTACATCTATTGTAGGTCCTAATGGAAGTGGAAAATCAAATATTCTGGATGCAGTCCTATGGGTGCTTGGAGAGCAGTCCTATAAAAATATCAGAGCCAAGGAAAGTTCTGATGTCATTTTTTCTGGTGGAAAAGACAAAAAACCGATGAATTCAGCAGAAGTCTCATTATATATAGACAATACTGATTCTTTTCTCCCATTAGAAAATGAAGAAATAAAAGTAACTAGAAAACTTTATGCCACTGGTGATAATGAATACTATATAAATGATGTAAAAACAAGATTAAAAGATATAGGAAATCTGTTTCTTGATACTGGAGTAGGAAAAAGTGCCTATTCAGTTATTGGACAGGGAAAAGTAGAGCGTATTATAGGCTCATCTTCAAAAGAGATAAAGGGAATCATTGAAGAAGCTGCTGGAATAAAAAAGTTTCAGATCAAAAAAAATGAAGCTGTAAAAAACCTCAGCAATGTAGAACTTGAATTAGAAAAGATAGATTTAGTTTTAAGAGAAGTAAAAGAAAACAGAGACAGAGTGGAAAAGCAGGCTGGAAAAGCTCAGGAATACCTCAATCTCAAAGATGAAAGAGATAAGCTGGCAAAAGGTATATACCTCAGTGAATTTAATGAGAAGCAGGCTCAGATAGATGATGGAGATGCAGTAAAGGAAAAACTTACATCTGAAGCTGTGGAACTGGAAAGAGAATTTAACTCTATTGAAAATAGACTTGATGAAATAGACAGAGAAAAGCTGGTACTGAAAAAAGAAATTGAAGAGTTAAGTGGAAAAAATCAGGAACTGAAAAGAGAGATTGAACTTAAAGAGAGAGAAAAAGTAAGAATAAGCGAGAGAGTAGAGGGATATAAAAGAGAGGTCAGCGACAGACATGAAAGAATGAAAAGCAGCGATCTCAAAATATCTGAAAAACTCAAATCTCTTGATATGCTTGTTGAAGAAAGAGAGACTTTAAAGGAAAAAATAGAAAAACTTTCAGAGGAAAATTTAAAATTTGAATCACAGCTGAAAGAACTGGAAAACACAAAAAAAGAATTTGATCTGGGAATGGAACTTAAAAAGAAAAAAGTTATGGAGCTGGAACTGGAAAAGTTAAAGCTTTTAAACGAAATAGAAAGTTCAAGCAGAAGAGTAAAAGGAAGCAACACTAAAATTGCAAATCTTAGAGAAGAGCTTTCATCCTATGATATAAAATTGAACTCTGCTGTAACTGAACTGGGAAAAGCTGAAATTTCAAAAATTGAAAAAGAGAAAAAACTTATTGAAATTGAAGAGAGAGGAACATTTCTGGAAGAAGAGATAAGTAAACTCAGTCAGAGAAGCAACAAACTTTCTGAAATTGTGAGAACTGCTGAATATGATGAAAAAAGACATTCAGCTAAACTTCAGGCTCTTGTGAGAATGGAAGAAAATAATGAAGGATTCTTCAAAGGAGTAAAGGAAGTCCTCAATAGTAAAATTATTGGAATAGAAGGTGTATTTATTTCTCTTGTAACCATTCCTGAGAAATTAGAAAAGGCAATTGAAGCTGGAATACCGGGAAATATACAGGATATTGTTGTTGATACTGGAGATACAGCTAAAAAAGCAATCAATTTCCTTAAAGAAAGAAAAGCTGGAAGAGCTTCATTTCTTGCTCTTGATACTATCAAAGTTCCTGCAAAAAGAGATATAAAAATAAATATCCCCGGAGTAATAGGAAGAGCTGCTGAACTGGTAACAGCTGATGAGAGATATAGGAGTGTTGTAGAATTTGTACTTGGAAATCTCCTTATAGTTGAAAATCTGGATACAGCGTTAAAAATAGTAAAAAATAATATGTTTATGGGAAATGTAGTAACTCTTTCTGGAGAACTTATGAGTTCAAGAGGAAGAATAACTGGAGGAGACTCTGGTAACTCTACAGCCAGTCAGATATTTGAAAGAAAGAAAGAGATAAGAACTCTCAAAGAAACTGTGGAAAAACTTACCAGCACTATAAAAAATGCTTCTGCTGAACAAAACGAAATAAGCAAAAATCTGGAAAATTTTGAAAATGAAATAGACAAAATAGATTCTTTGGAAGATGGAGTTAGAAAACAACTTAAACTTGCTGAAGAACTATATAATGATTACATTTTGAAAAAAGAAAGAATAGAAAAAGACAGAAGAGTTGTAAAAGTAGAACTAGAAGAGGAAGAAAAATACAGTCAGGAATTTGAAAAAAGAATAAACAGCTCTAAAGATGAAAGAGAAAGAGTTGATCAGGTTATTGCTGAAATCAAAGCTGATGAAGAGCATGAAACTGAAAGAATCAGAGAAATAAACAGTAACATTGAAAAGAAAAAAGAGGAGTTTTCAGATGTAAGAATTCTCTTTATGAATAGTCAGGACAGGCTTGGACAGCTGGACAGAGAAGAGGAAAGAGAAAAGAAAGAGTATGAATTCCTTGTAGATGAAAAAAGAAACATGGAGGAAAAGACTGCTTTTCTTGAAAATGAAATAATTTCTCTGGAAGAAAAAGAAAAGATATTAAAGTCAGAAATTGAAGAGAGAATAAATAAATATGAAAGTGAAAATACAGAAGTCCAAGAAAGAAAAGTAAAAAATGAAGCTCTTACAGAAGAGGAAAGAGCTCTCAACAAGAAAAGAAAAGAAACTGAAAGTTATCTGCTTCATAAGAGAGACAGCTTAAACAGAGTAGAAGAAAGTCTGGAAAGAACTAAGATTGATTTGGAAAGACTGAAAGATATTCTGAGTACTCTTGAAGAAGTAGAAGCTATAGAAGTTGAAGAAGAAAAACTAAAAGAGTTAAAAGACAGATTAAAAATTCTAGACAACAGATTAAAAAATTTCCAAGCAGTAAATCTGCTGGCAATAGAAGAATTTAAAGAATTGAATAATAAATACATTTTCCTTACTACTCAAAAGGACGACCTTGTTAAAGGGAAAGATGTACTGATGGAATTAATCAAAGAAATTGATGATACTATTCATGAAAAATTCTTTACTGCCTACAAAGAGATAGATGCTAACTTTAATCAAATGTGTATGGAAACTCTTAATAACTCTGAAGGTAAACTTCTTGTTATTAATCCTGAAAACTTTGATGAATGTGGTGTTGAAATATTTGTAAAATTCAAAAATAAAAAAAGACAGACACTGTCTCTTCTTTCAGGAGGAGAAAAATCTATGGTAGCTATAGCATTTATTATGTCTATCTTTATGTACAAGCCTAGTCCGTTTACATTCCTTGATGAAATAGAAGCGGCACTGGACGAAAAAAATACTAGAAAACTTATTGGAAAATTAAAAGAATTTACTGAAAAATCTCAGTTTATCCTTATCACTCATAATAAAGATACTATGAGAGAATCAGAATCTATATTTGGGGTAACTATGAATAAAGAGATAGGTATCTCTAAAATAGTTCCTGTTAAATTCTAAAGACAAAAAAATAGGACTCTCACAAAATGTGAAGTCCTATTTTTTTATCTATATATTAAAACATCTTGGGGAAAGATTTATAAGATAATAGTACCAAGCTTTTATGTCAGTTATGTTACAATCATATTAAAAAACTATTCAATAATAAATTAGCTTTTAAAGAAAAATAAAGCTATAATATAGTATAAAACATATGACAGAAAGGAGAATTATGGGAAAAAAAGTAATTAAAGATTTAATACACAGCTATATCACAATAGATATTGATGTTCAAAAAATTGTAGATACTCCATCTTTTCAGAGATTGAAAAGGATAAAACAGCTTACTTGCGAATATCTTTTCCCTTCTCTCAACCACACAAGATATGAGCACTCCCTCGGAGTAATGAAACTGGCTTGTGATTTTTTCGACTCTTTAAATAAAAATATGGATAATTTTGGAATCTCTAAAGAACAGATAGAAAATTATAGATTTCATATAAAATTTGCTGCTCTTCTGCATGATGTAGGACATGCTCCCCTTTCTCATCTGGGAGAATCTTTTTATGACAAGGAAGAAATTTACAAGTCATTAATTGAAAACCTTTCAAGTGAAAAAGAAGCTGACAAAATATTTAAAGATAAAAAGGGAAATATTGTAGGAAGCCCTCATGAATTAATGTCATGTCTATGTATTATAAGAAAATTGAGACCTGCTCTTACAGAAATGAATCCCAATATAAATATAGAATTAATTTGCAGAATAATAATAGGTAATCAGTATCATGATAAAAATTTATGGCTGGAAAATATTCTCATAGAAATAGTCAATTCTAAAACAATAGATGTAGATAAGCTTGATTATTTAATCAGAGACAATCATATGAGTGGATACATAGCTCCTAGAATTGATATTGAAAGACTTTTCTCATGTACTTTCATAGGTGAAGATAAAAAATTAAAATACAGTTCTAAAGCTATCCCTGCTATGCAGTCTGTTGTTGATTCAAGAGATTTGCTCTATCTTTGGGTATATAACCACCATATCTCTGTTTACACTGAATTTATCATAAGAGATATACTTGGTCATTTTATGAAGCTCTATGAGGAGCAAAATGGAAAATATCCTGAAGAGATGAATAAAAAAGAGTTCTTCTCTACTGAAGCAATAATAGATAATTTAGTAATAGATGATGATATCTACTCTCATTTAAGAAAAGCATACTTGGCTTCTCTCAAAGGAAAAACTGTTGAATACACTTCTGTTGTTATGAAGCAGCTAATGGAAAGAAAATTCTTAAAACCTCTATGGAAAACTATTTATGAATATGAATGTCTGGAAGATGAGCTGGAACTGGAAAAGTTGGTAACAGACAGATTAGATGCAATATTAAAAGATAATGAAAAAATAAAAAAAATAGTTGGAGAAATAGGAGAAGCTCTTAACCTAAAAAAAGGCGAAATATTTATAATAACAAGATACAATAAATTTTATCATGCAGTATCTGAAGCTAAAATATATGTATCTCTTAATGGAGAAGATAAACTTCTCTCAGATCTTCTCCCACAAAAAAGTTTCAAAAGATTCAGTAATATATCATTTTATATATTTGGTCCTGGAGAAAAGAAAGAAGAAATTAAAAAGTTATTTCTGAAAATAATAAAAAATGAATTGTAATTTAGACAAAAAAAATAGGGCTCTCACAAAATGTGAAGTCCTATTTTTTTATCTATATATTAAAACATCTTGGGGAAAGATTTATAAGATAA
This sequence comes from Fusobacterium ulcerans, assembly GCF_003019675.1. Taxonomy (NCBI): domain Bacteria; kingdom Fusobacteriati; phylum Fusobacteriota; class Fusobacteriia; order Fusobacteriales; family Fusobacteriaceae; genus Fusobacterium; species Fusobacterium ulcerans. Next base: position 517,290 of record NZ_CP028105.1, read on the forward strand.
TAGTACCAAGCTTTTATGTCAGTTATGTTACAAAGAAAAAAATAATAATTCATAATAAAATTTATTGTAAATTAACTCAAAATTCATCAACTATTAATTTTGCTAATCTGTGATTATACAGTATTCTTTTTAACATTTTGACTTTTTATAGATTTATGTTATAATTAAGTTGAAAGACCCTTTGGGGCACTTGTAAATTGAGATAAAAACGTGATGAGTTCGGCTCTCTCTTTTGAGGGAGCCTTTCTTATGCTTATGAGTAAGTCACGTTTCTCGTAGGTAGTAGATCTCAATTTACAAGGAGGTACTATATGTACATCTATATTCACACACTTTCAATTAATGGAGGAATAGCTATAGCTTTCTTCATTTTGCTTGGTGGTGGTATAAGAACAAATAGTAGCCTCAGCCCCTTAGGGGCTTTTTAATTTTTCTAAACTTTTATTTCTCCACTTTCTATTAAAAATATTTAATTTTTTCTTACAAAATATATACAATAAGATTTAATGGTTATTTTAACAATCAGCGACACTTTAAATCACATATTCCTTATATATTTACAAAATATTTTTTCATGTCTATAAAGGAATTGAGTAATTTTTCACTAAATGATTAAATATATTTAATATTTATAGGATATAATAAGTTCTATCTATACAACTAAGGAGGACCATATGTTTAATGATATACTTTTAACAGATAACATTAATTTTATTTTAGTTTTTTTAGGAGGAATATTTTCATTCTTTTCTCCCTGTATTATTCCACTTTTACCTGTTTATATGAGCTATCTCTCAGGAAATACTGCTGTGACAGATGAAAATGGAAATCTTTCTTATAATCAGAAAAAGGTATTCATTCACACTATTTTCTTTATTCTTGGTATATCAGCAGCTTTCTTTATTCTAGGGCTCTCTTTTTCTAAATTAGGAGGTTTCTTTAATTCCAATAGAGTTCTTTTCACTAGAATAAGTGGAGTACTTATTTTATTTCTAGGTCTATTCCAAATAGGTTTATTAAAAAATAATTTCATGGAAAGAGAACATAGAATAGGTTTTGACTCTAAAGAAATAAATCCACTAATTGCTTTTATTATAGGCTTTACTTTTAGCTTTGCATGGACACCATGCATAGGACCAGTGCTGTCTACTGTTCTTATTATGGCATCTGGAGCTAAAACTGCTTTTATGGGTAATATGCTCATATTAGTATACACTTTAGGATTTGTTATTCCATTTTTACTTCTAGGAGTATTTACAACAAAAATTTTAAACTTTTTAAAAGCAAAAAAATCTTTCTTAAAATACAGTATAAAAATCAGTGGAGCTATTTTAATAATAATTGGAATTATGACTTTAAGCGGATTTAATTTGAATATATTAGCTGCTGGACAGCAGCCACAAAATGCAAATGCAGACTATATTGCTAAAGCAGAAGAACCAGCCAAAGAAGCTAAGGAAGAAAAACTTCCAGCTTTTGATTTTGAGCTGAAAGATCAATATGGAAATACTCATAAACTTTCAGACTATAAGGGAAAAGTTGTTTTTCTTAATTTCTGGGCTACATGGTGCCCTCCTTGCAGAGAAGAAATGCCTCATATAGAAGAAATCTATAAGGAATATGGCTACAATAAAAATGATGTTGTTATATTAGGAGTTGCAAGTCCAGCAACTGCTGAAAATCCTTCACCCCAAGATGAATCAGAAGAAAAAATAAAAGCTTTTCTTACTAAAAATAATTATACATTTCCTGTAGTATTTGATGTAAAAGGAGAGATTTTAAGAAATTATTATATCAATGCTTTTCCTACTACTTTTATGATAGATAGAGAAGGAAATATAATGGGATATGTTGCAGGTGGTCTATCTAAAGAAAATATGAAAAAAATAATCGAAATGACATTAAATAACGAAAAATAATAATTAAAAAAAAGAAATGATAGTTTCTACTTGAATAATATAATATACAAATTGTAAGTTAGTGTATTAATAGTATATTAATAAGGAGGACTATTATGAGTAATAAAAGTTTTATGGATGTGTTGAAAAACAGAAGGACTATATATACTCTTTCTAAAGAAACAACTATTCCTAATGAAAAAATAGAAGAAATAATAAAAGATGCAGTAAAACATGTTCCATCTGCATTTAATAATCAAAGTGCAAGAGTTATGATACTTTATGGGGAAAACCACAAAAAATTATGGGAAATTGTTATGAATACTCTTCGTAAAGTAGTACCCGCTGGAAATTTTGAAACAACTGAAAATAAGATTAAAGGATTGGCTAATTCTTATGGAACAGTTCTTTTCTTTGACTCTACTAGAACAACAAAAGAACTTATGGAGAAATTCCCTTTATATAGAGATAATTTTCCAGTGTGGGCTGAACAATCTAATGGAATGTTGCAGTTTGCTATATGGGCTCTTCTTGAAGAACAAGGATTAGGAGCAAGTCTTCAACATTACAATCCTTTGATTGATGATGAAGTAAAAGATGTCTTTGGAATACCTAAATCTTGGAAACTTATAGCACAAATGCCTTTTGGAAAACCAACTGCTCCTGCAACTGGTAAAGAGTTTCTTCCAATAGAAAAAAGAGTTATAATTTTATAATATACCAACATTATGAGACGAAATCATTCATTTCGTCTCTTTTTTTTATTGTCAAAGTATGAAATTTAAGTTATAATTATAACAGCGAAATAAAATATCTTGGAGGAGGACAAATATGAATAAAAAAAGAATTTTAGCTCTTATGCTATGTGCAGCTTTGAGTATTTCAGCTTTTGGAGTTGAATTCAAAGAAGGAACATATGTAGGTGAAGCTAAAGGATACAGAGGAGAGGTAAAAGTTGAAGTAAAAACTTCTAAAAATAAAATTGAAGAAGTAAAGGTAATAAAAAATACTGATACTCCTATAATCTCTGAATCAGCAGCAAAAAAAGTTCCTGAACAAATAGTAAAATATCAATCTTTAAGAGTAGACGGAGTCTCTGGTGCTACTGGTACAAGCAGAGCTCTTACTTCAGCTGTAAGAAATGCTCTTAAAAATTCTGGAGCTGATCTTAAAGAATTAAATAAAAAACCTGTTATAGAAGCTAAAAAATTAGTAAAAGAAACTCAAAATAAAGATGTAGTTGTAATTGGAGCAGGGGGAGCAGGTCTTGTTGCTGCTATTGAAGCTAAAAATAATGGTGCTAAAAATGTAATTGTACTTGAAAAAATGGCTTTTGCTGGAGGAAATACTCTTATATCTGGTGGAGAATATGCTGCCCCTAACAACTGGGTACAGGTTAAAAAAGGATTAAAAGACAGCAATGATGCTTTCTATAATGATATACTAAAAGGTGGAGACAACGAAGGTGATCCTAAATTAGTAAGAGTTCTAGCTGATAATGCCCTAAGCGGTGCTGAATGGTTAAAGGACTACATCAACATGACTTTTGAAGACAGACAGATGTTCTTTGGTGGACACTCTGTAGAGAGAAGTCTTGTTCCTCAAGGGGCTACTGGAGTTGAAATGATATCTAAGCTTCTTGCTAAAGCTGAAGAATTAAATATTCCTGTATTATATGAAACTCCTGCTACAGAACTTATAGTTGATAAGGGAAGAGTTACAGGAGTAAAAGCAGTAAGTGAAGATAAAGAATATACTTTCCTTGCTAAAGATGGAGTTATCCTAGCTACTGGTGGATTTGGTTCTAATCTTGAAATGAGAGTTAAATACAACAAAGATGTAGATGAAAATATTCTTTCTACAAACACAGTTGGAATAACTGGTGATGGAATAACTATGGCTGAAAAAATAGGTGCACAGCTTGAAGATATGCCGTTTATCCAAACTTACCCTACTTGTGATCCTATAAGTGGAGCTCTTCTTTACTTTGGAGATGTAAGACTTGTTGGTGGAAGTATTCTTGTTAATCAGGAAGGAAAACGTTTTGTTGAAGAATTAGAAAGAAGAGACGTTATCTCTATGGCTATAAAAAACCAAACTGGAAATGCTGCTTACCAATTCTGTGATGAAGCACAGGTAAAATTAAGCGGAGTAGCTGAGCACCATGCTGATGAAGTAAACTACTTATTTAATAATAAACTTTTAGTTAAAGCTGATACTATCAAAGAAGCTGCTGATTTCTTTGGAATAGATGCTGCTGAACTTGAAAAAACTGTAGCAAAGTATAATCAATATGCTAAAGATGGAAAAGATCTTGAATTTAATAAAAGAGGAAAACTTACTCCATTTGAAGCAAAAGGGCCTTTCTATATTATGAAAGCTGTTCCTGCTGTACATCATACAATGGGTGGAGTAAAAATTGATGAGAATGCAAGAGTTATAAATACTAAAGGTAAAGTAATAAAAGGACTTTATGGAGCTGGAGAAGTTACTGGAGATATCCATGGAACTAATCGTCTAGGTAGTGATGCAATTGCTGATATTACAGTATTTGGAAGAATTGCTGGACAAAATGTAGTTAAAGATAATAAATAATAATATAATATGAATAATTAAGAATGACCTAAAATTATATTATATGAATAACTTAAAAACTAGATTAAGTTTTAAAAGTTATTTATGTATATTTTTCTAAAAGGTCATTCTTTTTTTATTGAATTTATTTTTTAAAATATTTTTTGAAAAAAATAGATTTTTTCGCTACAATTGCTATTGATATTATACACTTTTTAAAGTATAATTAAATTAAGAATAGTAGTACATGAATGGACTACTTAAAATTCAGAGGGAGGAAGTTATGCAAGATGTGGTAGACAAATTAATGAATTTTGGATTTACCAGAACAGAAGCTATAGTCTATATAACCTTGCTGAAATCAGGAAAAACAAATGGTTATAAGTTAGCTAAGGAACTAAATCTCTCAAGATCCACTGTGTATCAGGCTTTAGAGTCTTTATATAAAAATGGATATATATTCATGATCCCTAATGGAAGTAAAGAATATGAGGCAAAAGAACCAGAAAAGATCTTTGAAGAAATAGAAAAAAAATTTCATAAAAATGCTGAAAGTATAAAAAAGCAGCTTAAAAATATAGAAAGACCTTTAAAGAAAGATTATTATCTAAGAATAGAAGGTTATGAAAACATTATTCATACTCTTCATAATGTAATAAAAGACGCTAAAAAAGAAATATATTTAAATACAGACTTCAACCTTGAAATAATGGAAGCTGATTTAAAAGAAGCAGTTAAAAGAGGAGTTAGAATTATAATATTTTCTTTTAATAAACTAGAAGATATTGGGGAAGATATAGAGTATTATCACAAAACTGAATTGAAAGAAACTCATAAAAATCCAAAAAGAATAATGATGGTAACAGATCTTCATAACAGTTTCGTAGTGACCAATACTGGCGATAAAATGATAGGTACTCTCACAGACAATGAAGTCTATGTACAAATAATCTCTGAGCATATACATAGTGATATCTACATGGCAAGACTAGCTGAAATATATGAAAAATCTTTCGAAAAGAAAATCAGTATAAACAGCCTTCATGAAAAGAAAAACTTTATTCAGTAACAGGGGGAACAATGTTTGAAAGAAGCAGCGGTATATTAATGCATATAACTTCTCTTCCTAGTAAATATGGAATAGGAGACTTTGGAAAAAAAGCATATGAATTTGTAGATTTTCTTGAAAGATCTGAACAGAAATTATGGCAGATACTTCCTATGGGGCCTACAGGATATGGAGATTCACCTTATCAATCTTTCTCAGCCTTTGCAGGAAATCCCTATTTTATAGATTTGGAAGAATTTGTAGAGCTTGAATATATAGATGATAATGATCTTACTCCTTTAAGAGAGATCAATTATGATGATAATCTCGACTATGAACAGGTAAATGAAAGAAAAACTAAACTTTTAAAAAATATTTTTGAAATTTTCTTGAAAAAAATAGAAAAAAATGTTGAAATAGAGGGAGACTTCAAAAGTTTTAAAGAAAAAAATGCTTACTGGTTGGACAACTATGTTTTGTATATGGCATTGAAAGAAAAATTTTCTGGAAAATCATGGCAGAACTGGCCTAAATATTACAAATATAGAAATTTAAAAAAAATTGAAAAAAATGATGAAAAAATGAAAAAAAATATAGATTATTTTTCATTTGTGCAATATACTTTCTATAATCAATGGTTTAGATTGAAATCTTATGCAAATTCCAAAGGAATAAGCATAATTGGAGATATTCCTATTTTCGTAGCAACAGATAGTGCTGATACATGGAGTGAATCAAAAATATTCCAATTTGATAAATATAAAAGACCAAAAAGAGTATCAGGATGTCCTCCAGACTATTTCAGCAAAGATGGACAGTTGTGGGGAAATGTACTGTATGATTGGAAATATCTTAAAAAAACAAATTATGACTGGTGGATAAAAAGAATAGCTTACTGTTTTGAGATATATGACATTGTCAGAATAGATCATTTCAGAGGATTTGAAGCTTATTGGAGTATTCCAGCAAAAGATGCTACTGCTGTGAGAGGACACTGGGAAAAAGGTCCTGGAATGGATTTCTTCAGAGCAGTTGAAAGAAGACTTGGAAAACTTCCAATAATAGCTGAGGATTTAGGACTTCTTACTGAAAGAGTAAAAAAACTTTTAAAAAGGAGTGGTTTTCCTGGAATGAAAGTGCTTGAATTCGCTTTCGATTCAGAAGACAGCGATTACCTGCCTCATAAATATGAAGAAAATTGTGTAGCATATACTGGAACTCACGATAATAATACTGTAACTGGATGGTATGAAACTATCTCACCAGAAACTAAAAACTATTGTGATGAATACTTAAAAAAATATCTTAGTAAATTTGAAAGTGATTACTGGCTTCCTATCAATTTAAGATTCATTGATGCTATTTGGGCATCAAAAGCAAATATAGTAATAGCTCAGATGCAGGACTTTATTGGTCTGGGAGAAAATGGAAGAATGAATGCTCCATCTACATTAGGAAAAAACTGGAAATGGAGACTTGATGAAAAATATATTACTGATGAATTGTGCAATGGGATAAAAATGGTGACTAGAAAATTTAAAAGATAAACAAACTGTTAAGGGGAGAAAATATGAAAATTGAAAAGAACGAACTGAAGAAGCAAATTGAAAAATATGTAAAAATAAGTTTTGGTAAAGACATAACTGAAGCCAACGAATTTGAAATTTACAGAGCTTTAGGGCAGGCTATTATTGAAGAGATTTCTGAAGACTGGTTTGAAACTAAAAAACTTTATTCACAAAAGAAGCAGGCATTTTATCTTTCAGCTGAATTTCTTATGGGTAGAGCATTAGGAAATAACCTTATCAACCTTGGATTATTAAATGAGGTAAAAGAAGTGCTGGCAGAATATGGTATTGATTACAATAAGGTAGAAGATGAGGAAGAAGATTCAGCTTTAGGAAATGGAGGGCTGGGAAGACTGGCTGCATGTTTCTTAGATTCCCTTGCAACTCTTAACCTACCTGGACAAGGGTATGGTATCAGATATAGAAATGGTATCTTTAACCAGACTTTCAAAGATGGATATCAAGTAGAAAAACCTGAAACTTGGTTAAAATATGGAGATGTATGGTCTATAGAAAGACCAGCTGATGAAGTAATCGTAAGTTTTGGAGATGAAGATGTAAGAGCTGTTCCTTATGATATGCCTATAATAGGATATGGAACTAAAAATATAAATACTTTGAGACTTTGGGAAGCTCATTCAATAGTAGACCTTGATCTTGGAAAATTTAATCAGCAGGATTATCTTCATGCTACTCAGGAAAAAACAAGAGCAGAAGATATATCAAGAGTCCTTTATCCTAATGACTCAACTGATGAAGGTAAAAAACTGAGACTGAAGCAGCAGTATTTCTTTGTATCTGCTTCATTGCAGGATATCCTAAGGAAATTCAAAAAAATCCATGGAAGAGATTTTGATAAATTTGCTGAATTTACAGCTATTCAATTAAATGATACTCATCCTGTTATAGCTATTCCTGAATTAATGAGACTTCTTTTAGATGTAGAGGGAGTGTCTTGGGAAAAGGCATGGGGAATAGTTGAAAAAACTTTCTCATATACTAACCATACAATACTTGCAGAAGCTCTTGAAAAATGGTGGGTTGGACTTTATGAGCAGGTTGTACCAAGAGTATATCAGATAACTCAGGGGATAAATGATCAACTAAAAGGATTCCTTGCTGAAAAATTTCCTAATGATCCAGCTAGACAAGGAAGAATGGCTGTCATACAGGGAAATATGATTCATATGGCATGGCTTGCTATTTATGGAAGCCACACAATAAATGGAGTTGCTGCTCTTCATACAGAAATTCTTAAAAAGAAAGAATTAAAAGACTGGTATGAAATATATCCTGAGAAATTCCAAAATAAGACTAATGGGATAACACAAAGAAGATGGCTTCTTCAATCAAATCCACAACTAGCAAAGCTGATAACTGAACTCCTTGGAGATGGATGGATCACTGATTTGAGCCAGTTAAAAAGATTAGAAGAATATATTGATGATGAGGGAATTTTAAGAAGAATCCTTGAAATCAAACATGATAAAAAAATAGAATTAGTTAATTATTTAAGAGAAACTCAAGGAATAGAAATTAATCCAAACTCAATATTTGACATGCAGATAAAGAGACTTCATGAATATAAAAGACAGCTTTTAAATATATTCCATGTTATTGGACTGTATCATAAATTAAAATTAAATCCATCTATGGAATTTAATCCAGTTACTTATATCTATGGAGCAAAGGCTGCCCCAGGATATTTGATGGCTAAAGGTATAATCAGGCTTATCAATGAAGTAGCTCAAGTTGTAAACAGAGACCCTGATGTAAATGGAAAATTAAAAATAGTTTTTGTTGAAAACTATAGAGTATCAGTAGCAGAGAAATTATTCCCAGCAGCTGATATCTCTGAACAGATATCTACAGCTGGAAAAGAAGCTTCTGGAACTGGAAATATGAAATTTATGCTGAATGGTGCTTTAACTATTGGAACTTTAGATGGTGCCAATGTGGAAATAGTAGAAGAAGCAGGAATAGAAAATAACTATATCTTCGGATTAAAAGTTAATGAAATAGAAGAAATGAGAACTAAAGGATATGACCCTCATGTTCCGTACAATAATGTACAAGGGTTGAAAAGAATAGTGGATTCATTGATTGATGGTACTTTTAACGATCTTGGAACTGGAATCTATGGAAATATTCATAGATCTCTTATGGAAAATGCTCCTTGGCAGCAAGCTGACCAATACTTTGTATTAGAAGATTTTGAAGCTTACAGAAAGGCTCATAAAACTATCAATAAAGAATACAGAGATAGAATAGGATGGGCTAAAAAACAGCTTATGAATATTGCTAATGCAGGAAAATTCTCATCTGACAGAACTATAAAAGAATATGCAGACGAAATATGGCATATAGAACCAGCTAAACTATAGGCTGGTTCATGTAACATCTTTGTTATCAAGGAGGTGCGTTTTAAAATGGAGCAAGAATTAGATGTGTATCTTTTTCATAGAGGAGAGCACAGAGAAGTATATAATTACATGGGAGCACATTTAACTAAAAATTCAGTTATATTCAGAGTATGGGCTCCTCATGCTAAATCAGTGGCTGTTGTTGGAGATTTTAATAACTGGACTGGCTATGACCATATGATGAAAAAAATAAATAATGAAGGTATATGGGAGCTTGAAATACCAAACCTAAAAAAATTAGAGAAATATAAGTACAGAGTGGAAAGTACTGATGGAAGAGTAGAGATGAAAGCTGACCCTTATGCTTTCTATTCTGAAATGAGACCTAATACAGCTTCTATTGTCTATGATATCCCTAAATTTAAATGGGCTGACAAAAGATGGCTGAATAAGAGAACTACTGGATTGAATAAACCAATTAATATATATGAAGTACATTTAGGATCTTGGAAAAGAGGAATCCATGGAGAATGGCTGAACTATAAAGATTCTGCTGTTATGCTTGCTGAATATCTAAAAGAAATGAATTATACTCACATTGAGATAATGCCTATAAATGAATATCCCCTTGATGCTTCTTGGGGATATCAGGCTACTGGATATTACTCAGTTACAAGCAGATATGGAACACCTGAAGATTTCATGTTCCTTGTAAACCTTATGCATAAAAATAATATTGGAGTTATTTTAGACTGGGTACCTGGACACTTCTGTAAAGATGCTCATGGACTCTACAGATTTGATGGAACTCCAACTTATGAATATTTAGATTCTAGAATTGGAGAAAATAAAGAATGGGGAACTTGTAATTTCGATGTTACAAGAAATGAAGTAAAAAGTTTTTTAATATCTAATCTTACTTACTGGTTTAAAGAATTCCATATAGATGGTGTAAGAATGGATGCAGTAGCTAATATGCTTTACCTTTCATATGGAAAAGACGGAGAAGATGATTTAAGAAATAAATATGGCGGAAAAGAAAATTTAGGTGCTGTAGATTTCTTCAAAGAACTAAATTCTGTTGTACATGATGATTTTCCAGATGTTTTAGTAGTGGCTGAAGATTCAACTGCATGGCCTAATGTTACTAAACACCCCATTGATGGCGGACTGGGATTTGACAGCAAATGGAATATGGGATGGATGAATGATACACTTAAATATTTTAGTATAGATCCTATATTCAGATATCAGCATCATGGAAAGCTGACTTTCTCTTTTATGTATGCTTTCTCTGAAAATTATGTACTTCCTTTGTCTCATGATGAAGTGGTACATGGTAAAAAATCAATAATTGAAAAGATGCCTGGATACTATGAAGACAAGCTGGCTCACACTAGATCTCTTTATTCTTATCAAATGGCTCATCCTGGAAAAAAATTAAATTTTATGGGTAATGAATTTGCTCATGGACTTGAATGGAGATTTTATGAATCTCTTGAATGGCATTTATTAGATCAGAATAATGGAAATAAAGAAGTGCAGGCTTATGTAAAAGCTTTAAATACACTTTACCTTGAGGATAAATCTCTATGGGAAGACAGTTGGGATACTTTTGAATGGATAGAGCATGAAAACTATACTGAAAATATGCTTGCCTTTCTTAGAAAAACAAAAGATTTCAAAGAACATTTAGTAGTTGTTTTTAACTTTTCTGGTGAAGACAAAAAGAAGTACAAGATCGGTGTACCAGAAAATAAAGTATATAATATTATCTTAAACAGTGATGACAAAAAATTCGGTGGAAATGGAACTGTTAAAAAGAAGAAGTACAAACCTATTGACAAAAGCTGGAACTATAGAGAGCAACATATAGAATTGGATATTCCTAAAAACACAGTAATTTTTTTAAAAACTGAAAAGGTTGAAAAGAAAAAAGGAGGAGCAAAGGGAAAAGGGACTGGGAAAGAAGAAAAAATAGAAACAACTGTAACAAAATCATCAACTAAAAAAGAAAATAAAAAGTTAGCCAAATAGTATTACATCGAATATTAGGAGGAAGTTATGAAGAAAAAACAAATAATAGCTATGATACTAGCTGGAGGACAAGGAAGCCGTTTATTAGATTTAACTGAAAAAATAGCTAAACCTGGAGTTCCTTTTGGAGGAAAGTATAGAATCATAGACTTTACTTTAAGTAATTGTTCTAACTCAGGAATAGACACAGTAGGAGTACTTACTCAATATGAACCTCATATCCTTAATGATCACATTGGAAGAGGATCATCTTGGGACTTGGATAGAATGGATGGAGGGGTAACTGTACTACAGCCTCATACTAAAAAGAATGATGAGGGCGGATGGTATAAAGGAACTGCCAATGCCATTTATCAAAATATGCAGTTCATTGATAAATATGATCCTGAAAATGTATTAATTCTTTCAGGAGACCATATCTACAAGATGGACTATGAAAAAATGCTTAAATTTCATAAAGAAAAAGATGCTGATGTAACTATTGGTGTATTTAATGTTCCAATGAAAGATGCACCAAGCTTTGGTATTATGAATGCCAATGAAGATTATTCAATATATGAATTTGAAGAAAAACCAAAACAGCCAAAGAGTACTCTTGCTTCAATGGGAATCTATATTTTTAAATGGAGCGTATTAAAAGAATACCTTCTTGAAGATGAAAAAGATCCTACTTCAAGTAATGACTTTGGTAAAAATATAATTCCTAATCTATTAAATGACCACAAAAAATTATTTGCATATCCATTTGAAGGATATTGGAAAGATGTTGGAACTATAGAAAGTTTCTGGGATGCTCATATGGATCTTTTAAAACCAGATAATGAACTGAATATATTTGATAAAGACTGGAAAATTAATACTCGTCAAGGAGTTTATCCTCCTCTATATGTAAGTGATGATGCTGTAATTACGACTTCATTAGTTGATAAGGGTTGTGAAATAGAAGGTGTAGTTAAAAATTCTGTTATTTTCCCTGGTGTTAAAATCGGAAAAAATAGTAAAGTCATTAACTCTGTAATAATGCAGGATACAGTTATCGAAGAAAATGTTATTATAAATAAAGCAATCATAGCTGATGAAGTAGTTATCAAGAAAAATACAGTTATTGGAGACGATACTGAAATTGCTATTATCGGTCATGGAAGAATAGTAAAAAGCGAAGTTATAAAATAAGCTTACAAGGGAGGACTTTATGCTAAATAATTATATGGCTATAATATTTTTAGCCGAATCTCTAGATAATATCAGATCTCTTACTAAAATGAGACCTCTGGCATCTGTTCCAGTAGGAGGAACTTACAGAATAATAGATTTTGCTTTATCAAATCTGGTTAATGCAGGAATAAGAAACGTTGGTATTTTTGGTGGAAATGATGATATGAACTCACTTACTGACCATATTGGAAGAGGTACTGAGTGGGATTTAGATAGAAAAAAAGATGGTATATTTATTTTTAAACAAATGGCTGATTCTACATATTCAACTAATATAAAAAGAGTTAAAAAGAATATGGAATATTTCTTCCGCAGCAAACAGCAAAATGTAGTTGTTTTAAGCTCTCATATGGTATGCAACATTGATATTGCTGATGTTGTAAAAAAACATGAGGAAAGCGGAAAAGATGTTACTCTGGTATACAAAAAAGTTGATAATGCAAATGAAAGATTTGATAATTGTGACAGTGTAAAAGTTGGAGAAAATGGAGAAATATTAGGAATCGGACAAAATCTTTTCTTTAAAAAGGATGAAAATATTTCTATGGAAGCTTTCGTTCTGAAGAAAGAACTTCTAATAAAGCTGATCTGTGATGGAATACAAGATGGGGCTTACTATACAGTAAAAGACCTTATCTCTAGAAACATTGCCAGATTGAGTATCAATGGATATGAATTCAAAGGATATTTAGCTTGTATCAACTCAACTAAAGAATACTTTGACTTCAACATGGATCTTCTAAATAAAGAAACTAGAGAAGATATCTTTAATAAAGATGGAAGAAAAGTTTACACTAAAACAAAAGATACCCCTCCATCAATGTTTAAAGAAAAAGCTGAAATAGTAAATTCCGTTATAGCTAATGGATGTATTTTAGGTGGAAAAGTTAAAAACTCTATTTTAGCTAGAGGAGCTACAGTTGAAGAGGGAGCTATAGTTGAAGACAGTATCCTTTTACAAGATAGTGTTGTCAAATCTGGAGCTGTATTGAAAAATATAATTGTAGATAAAAATAATGTAATCAAATGTAATGAAAGACTAAGTGCTTCTAGAAATTACCCTCTAGTTATTGAAAAGAGCATCAAATGGGATAAAGAACACTACAGAGATCTTTTAGAATACCTAAAAGGGAAGGGTAGAGACTAGTTCTTCATAAAGGAGTGATGAAGATGAAAGTACTTTTTGCAGCAGGAGAAGCATGGCCTTTTGTGAAAACTGGAGGGCTTGGAGATGTAGCTTACTCTCTGCCAAAAGCATTAAAAAAAGAAAAAATAGATGTAAGAGTGATAATGCCTAAATATAGTTCTATTCCTGATAAGTATAAGGAAATGATGCAGCATTTAGGAGATAAGCAAATATGGGTAGCTCATCATAATGAGTATGTTGGAATAGATTATTGTGAACTTGATGGGGTAACTTACTATTTCGTTGATAACGAAAGATACTTCAACAGAAGTAAAGTCTATGGTGAAGGAGATGACTGTGAAAGATTTGCATTCTTTGCCAAAGCTATCATAGAAACTTTCTATATCACAGGTTTTGAACCAGATATAATTCACTGTAATGACTGGCACACTGGACTGGTACCCATCTACTTAAAAGAAAGAGGAATGTACAATATAAAAACTATCTTCACTATTCATAATCTGAGATTCCAAGGTTTCTTTTACAATGATGTCATAGAAAAAACTTTAGAGCTAGATAGAGGAAGATATTTTGTTGAAGATGGAATCAAGTATTATGATATGATTTCTTTCTTGAAAGGAGGAGTTGTGTATTCTGACTATATCACTACTGTTAGTGATTCATATGCAGAAGAAATCAAAACTCCTGAACTTGGTGAAGGTTTAGATGGACTATTCAGAAAATTTGATTACAAACTGAATGGTATAGTCAATGGAATAGATGGAACTGTGTATAAGGTTCCTAGAAAAGGAAAGAAAAGATTAAAGGCTGAACTTCAGGAAAGTTTAGGACTTAATCAGGACCCTGATGTTCCTTTAGTGTCTATCATTACTAGATTAGACAGACAAAAGGGAATAGATTTGATTATAGACAGCTTTGATAGATTGATGAAATTAGGTATCCAGTTTGTTCTTCTTGGAAATGGTGAGCCTAAATATGAAGATTTCTTTAAATGGAAAGAAAGACAATATCCTGGAAGAGTCTGCTCATATATTGGATTTAACCAGCCTTTATCTATGGAGATATACAGTGGGTCAGATATGTTTTTAATGCCTTCTATCTTTGAACCTTGCGGCCTTTCTCAAATGATTGCTATGAGATACAGCTGTGTCCCTATAGTCAGAGAAACAGGTGGTTTAAAAGATACAGTCACTCCTTACAATGAATATACTGGAGAAGGAGATGGATTTGGTTTTAAAAATATAAGCAGTGATGAATTATATCAAACTCTGGAATATGCAATTTCTATTTATAAAGATAAAGATAAGTGGGAAAAAATTGTAAAAAGTGCTAAAGCTAGAGATAATAACTGGAATACATCTGCTAAAAAATATATTTCACTTTATAACGAAATTACAAAATAGAAAAAAAGGGAGAATACTTACAGGTAAGCTCCCTTTTACTATTTTTATTCTTGTACTCTGATTAGTAATTTTTAATTTAATTACTAATAGACTGTTATAAATTACTAACTATTTGTATTCTTTAAGTAATCTTCTTTTGTGTCCATTTCTTTATTGTATCTTTTATACTTTTTAGAAAATGGTTTTTTCATCTTAAAATACTTTTTATTTATGTTTTAAATCTATTTTTATTTAAAATTTTTCTAAAATCATTGTTCAATATAAATATAATAGTTACAATTATTAATGAAATTATTCCAACACTTATAGCTTTATAAAACCAAATTATCCAATTATTAATATTATTCAAACTTAATTTAAATACTTTACTTACAAAATAATCAATTGATATCATACTCAGTATAGATAAAGAAAAATATTTCATTAATGTTTTTAAATATTTTATTCCCTTTTGTTCAAAACATCTTTTAAATACTAATATAGGTTTTAAAATTAAAATTATAACTAAATTTGAAATTAAAGTTCCAATTATAACTCCATTCAACTGCATTTTTTGAACCATTATTAATGAAAATATTAAGTTTAATATCCCTTCTAAAAAAGGAGCATAAATGTCATCAAAAAAACCAGAAACAGTTTTAAAGATATCGGTTACTCCTCTTATCATTTGTATAAAAAGATTTATCAATATTAAAATTACACTTATCTTAGGTAACACATATTCTTCGCCTAACCAAAGTTTTATAAAAGGTGTTATTAAATAATATGTGCAAATAATTAAAAAAGTTGATATATAAAAATAAATTATGTATATTTCATTCCATTTTTTATAAATATCTTCTTTGGTATTTTCAGCTACATATTTTCCCATAATAGGAGTTAAAGCATCAGTAATTATTCCAATTAATATTATCAACATTTGATATATCATTAAATAACTTGAATATATACCAATTATACTTAAAGAAACAAATTTAGACAATACTATATAATCTGTATTAAAAACTATTACTCCTGCCAATTTATGCCAAAATAAATTTTTAGTATCCTTAATTAAGTTTTTATCAATTATTTTAACTTTATCAATTTTATAGTTAATTTTATAATTATAATTATAAAAAATATAAAGATATAAATTTTCTAAAATCATGATTAAAATAAAAATCAAAAAAGATTGAGTTTTTATCATAAAAATTATTTGTAAAATTTGAAAAACAATTCTTCCTGAGCCTTGTATCATTCTAACTTTATTAAATTCTTGGTTTGCAGTAAACAATATTGGATATTTTGCATAAAGATATGAAATTGAAGTATTTATAACATACAAACTCCAAAATATATATAACATATGACCATAACTATTAACTTTGATAAAATTATGTAGCATCACATTTAATAATAAACCCACTAATAATATTACTAAAGCAACTCTTTTATAAAAATAATTTATTGTTGCTATAATTATATTTATTTGATCTTGATTTCTCTCTGATAGAGGTCTATACAATGCATATGCAGATGCCATACCTATTCCCATATCAGCCAAATTTAAATATGCAATTATCTGGGTAAATAATCTCATTAATCCAAGAGTTTCTAAGCCCATATATTTACTAAAATAACCATTCAAAATAAAACCAGATATACTTGTTCCTAATGTAATTATCAAATTTAATTTCAAGTTTTGCTTCAAAATTTTTTTCATAATTAATTATCCTTTTATTTTAATAATTTTTTCAAATTTTTCTAAAAAGTTTTCATCTCCAAATGTTTTATTTATATCTAAATCTTCTTTTTCTTTCTCTTTTAGATTAAGTATTGCAAATTTTATTTTTTCTACAAAATCATTTTTTGAATCTAATGAGACAAAATATTTTTTTTTATAATTTTCTAAAACTTCACAACTTCCCAGAATTTTAGTAGCAACAATCATTTTATTAAAAATCATTGCTTCTATTAACGTTGTTGGCAGTCCTTCATAAAGAGAAGAGGATACATATATATTTGATTCTTTTAAATAAGGATAAGGATTTTCTTTAAATCCTAAAAGATATATTTTCTTTTCTAACTTTAATTTTTTTATTAAAGTTTCTATTTTATACATTTCTTCTCCTTTACCAATTATATATAATTTTACATTTTTATATTCTTTTAGAACTTCACTTATAACCTCTATTAAGTTTAAATACCCTTTCTCTGGAGATAATCTTCCTATTGTCAGAATATTTATATCATCTTCATTATATAATTTATTTTGCATTTTTGATTCTTCTTTTATTTTTTTTATATTTATTGGATTATATAAAACTTTTATTTTAGGGAAAAGAAAGGAATATTTTTTTTCAGCTAATTCCTTTACTGATTTAGATACTGCTATAATTATTTCTAATTTTTCATAAACATTTTTTTCCATTTTAGTTTGAATTTTACTTAATTTATTGATATCTGAATGTAACCAACCTATTTTTACAGATTTTAATTTTAGATTTGCTGCAATAAAATTAGATGGTCCTTCTTGAAATCCAATTATATATTTATATTCTTTTCCTTTTAAAATTTGATTAGACTTCATTTTTAAATACCACAAATAAATGTTTCTTCTAAATATTCCTTTAAAAAATATGCCTAACAACTTTTCTTTCAAACTATAATTTAAAAATAAAAGTTCTCTTAAAGGAATTTGTTTATATTTTGGAAAAATATTCATTATTTTTATATTTTCTTTAACATATTTTCTATATATACCATAATCATTAATCAATAGCAGCTCTACTTCATACTTTGTTCCAAAAATATTCAAGCATTCTATTAATATCTTTTGACTCCCTCCACTCCCGAGTGTATCCATAATAAAAAGTACTTTATTCATTTATTCTCATTCCTTTATTTTTATTGATTTTCTATAATATCTTTTTTAATTTTCTTATTCATAATAGATTTTAAAAATTTTATAAACAATAAAAAAACACAATATATTAAAAAAAATTGTATTATTTCTGATAATACTGGGAAAAAAGAAGCTCTTGGACTTATATATAAATTTTTTATAATAGGAATCATCATATATAGTTTAAATCTTGATGAAAGAAGGCTTTTTTCTATATTTGGAAAGGTATAACCTAATAAAACATTTATAAAAAATATAAAAATAATTCCTCCAAAATTATATAATTCTGCTAAATAATTTCCTCCTACACCAAATCCTAATAAATAGTATTCTTTATTTATCTGATATGATAAATGTGCTGAAATATTTGTTGTATGTAATAGTACTTCTAAAGATTGTTTTTTTGAATCATAGTTTTCAAACAAAAATACTATATAGTCTCTAATTGGTGAAAATAGCATTAATGTTGGATTTACTAAATATTTATCAATAAAAAGTTTATTTAAACCTATTATTCCTACACTTCCCCCCTGCTCTTTAAAAAATTTAATTATAGAATTTACTATACTCATACTTGAATTTATGCTACTTCTCATATTAGAAATTAACTGAAAAAAAAGTATTAGTGGAATAAATATTAATATCATTTTCTTAGTTACTTGTTTCTTAAATAAGATAATATAATATGTTAAGATAAGAAGTAAATTTATACCCAAAATTGTTCTTCCACCTTTAAGACTTTGAATTAAATTTATAATAACAAAAATAAAACTACACTTTAAAAAGTTCTTATGAGACGGTTTTGAGGCTAAAAATAAATAATAACTAAAAAAAAATAAAATATTCCATCCTTTTGTCCAAATTGGTAAAGAATAATTAAAGAATTCTCCATTATAAAGACCTGCATAACCTATCATTTTTATAATTTTTATTTCTAAAATTAACCTCATTAACAAAGGTAAAAATGAAATATAAATAATAACTTGAGATACTTTTTCCCAAATCTTATCTTCTTTTATTTTTACAACATATTTTTTTTTACAATTTTTATATAAAGTCATCCCTGTATATAGTCCTAAAATTGCAATAATTAATATTTTCAATGTATAGATTACTGTTTCGATATTTAAATAGCCATAATTAAAGATTTCAAGATTCCACCAATATTGTTTTGAAAATTTTGAAAAAAATATATTGCTTAAATTAAAAACTCCAAATGATAGTATAAAAAAGAAAATTATTGAAATTCCATTATTTATTTTGTAAGAATAATATAATATATATACATATATCATTAATAAAAAAGTTTCATTTGCCTTCAGTTCAGGCATAACTATAAGAAGAAACAAATAAATAATAGAAAATAATATTATACAAATAATTTCATTTAACAAATCTTTTATTTTCATTTTCTATTGATGAACTTAAAATCTTATTGCAAATATTTTCTACTGAAAATATTTGCTCATAATATCTTCGCCCATTTTCTCCTTTCTTATTTCTATCTTCTTCATCAAATACTATTTTTAAAGCATTCTGGAGTAACGATTTTTCATCTCCTGCTATTGAAGCATAGCCTCCCTTTATTTCATTTTCTAATATATTTCCATAATCAGTAAATTTATCAATTGAAGCTATTATTGGCAATCCTACTTTTAAATAATCTAAACTTTTAGAAGGAAAACTTGGAACAGTTAATTTAGAAGATAAGCTAACTATCCCTATATCAAAACTAGCAATTATTTCTTCATATTTTTCTCTTGGAATATAATCTAAAAATTTTATATTTACTATTTTTTGATCATTAACTATCTTTTTTAATCGTTCTTTGTCTGTCCCTTTTCCTATAAAAATAAATTTAATCCTTTCATAACTCAATAATTTTTTTGCCAAATTAATAATATTATCTAATTCTTGAACTATACTATGGGCTCCACCATATACAAAAATAATATCATCTTTTTTATATCCTAATATTTCCCTTGTTTGACTTCTTGAGTATTCTTTTCTCGAAGATATTTTAGCCCATATTGGGATTATCTTTAACTTCAATGGATCTATCCCTTTATAATTCATTAATAAAAACTCTTTGTTTCTCTTAGTCATACATCCTATCTTTTTATAAATTAAATAACTTCTATTTTCTAATATCTTCAAAATTTGAAAAAATAATTTAGATTTTAATAAATTTAGATCTAATAAATAATAAGGAAAAAAATCCCATAAAATTAAATAAGATGTTCCAGTAGATAGTTTTTGATAATATTTTACTATTTTGCTTGTTAGTAATGCTGGTGTAAATCCTATTATTAAATCAAATTTTATTTTTTTTAGATGTTTTTTAGTACTTCTTAAGGCCAATATTTGAAATATAAATTGTTTAATAAATTTTATAATTATAAAATCTGAAAAAAATAATTTTGGTAATTTATATCTATAAACTTTTATTTCATTTTCTTCTTTATATGAAGTTTCAGGGTCATCTTTTAACCATGATAAAGCTATCACATATACTTTATAATCTCTAGATTTAAGTTCATTAGCTAATTCATTTGTTAACCATTGATTACCTTGAATGCCATATTTTGTTGTTACTAACAATATATTTTTCATTAAACTTCCTTTCTCCATACTACTCTATTTATATAATCTGTATAAGATAATATTATTCTTAAAACTTTATCTGATACATTTGGCATAGAGTAATCATCTACTTTTCTTAAAGTAGTTTTATCTTGTGTTTCTAGAATACTTAATCCTTGCATTATTCTTTCTTTTTTCAATCCTACCATCATTACTGATGTTTCTTCCATAGCTTCTGGTCTTTCATGAGCTTCTCTTATATTCAATGCTGGAAAGTTTAATACAGAGGATTCCTCACTTATTGTTCCTGAATCACTAAGTACTGCTTTAGCCTCTTTTTGAAGTTTTACATAATCATTAAATCCAAGTGGTTTCATCAAATTTATTAAAGGATTAAAAATTATTCCTAATTCTTCTATCCTCTTTCTTGTTCTTGGGTGTGTGGATACTATTATTGGTAAATTATATTTTTCTGCTACCGCGTTTAAGCTTTCTACTAAGCTTAAAAAATTTCTATCAGAACCTACATTTTCTTCCCTATGAGCTGAAACAACAAAAAATTTTCCTTTTTCTAAATTTAATTTATCTAAGATATTTGAATCTTCAATATCTTTTAATTTCATATTTATTACTTCAAATATTGGACTTCCTGTTTTTATAATTCTATCTGCTGGTAATCCTTCTCTTAGTAGATATTCCCTAGCTATATCACTATATGTTAAATTGATATCTGCTATATGGTCTACTATCTTTCTATTAGTTTCCTCTGGAACTCTTTGATCGAAGCATCTGTTACCTGCTTCCATATGAAAGATAGGTATTTTCTTTTTTTTAGCAACTATTGCTGCTAAACATGAATTTGTATCTCCAAGAACTAAAAATGCATCAGGCTTTACTACATCTAGTAAAGAATCCATTTTTATTAAAATATTTCCTATTGTTTCGCTTGGTTTTCCAGTAGCCGTTTCTAAAAAATAATCTGGTTTTCTTATATTAAAATCTTTAAAAAAAATTTCATTTAGCTCATAATCATAGTTTTGACCTGTATGTACTATTGTGTGATCTATTGCATCTGATTTCTCTAGTTTGGCTATTACTGCTGAAAGCCTTATTATCTCTGGTCTTGTTCCTACTATTGTCATTACTTTTATTTTTTTCATTCATTACACCTCTAAGTAGTATGTATCTGGATTTTCTTTATCAAATAATTCATTTGCCCATATCACAAGTATCATTTCTCCAGTACCTATGTTCGTTATATTATGTGTATATCCAACTGGTATATCCACCACTTCTAATTTTTTATCAGATACATGATATTCAATCACTTTATCACTGTATATATTTCTAAATCTAATAACAGCTTCTCCCTTTATTACTAAAAATTTTTCATTTTTAGTATTATGATAATGATTTCCTCTTGTTATTCCAGGTTTTGAAGTTGAAATTGAGAATTGTCCACTATCCACTGTTCTTAATATTTCAACAAAAGCTCCTCTATTATCCTTGTGTTCTGTAAGCCCATATGAAAAGTTATCTTTTGAAAGATATGATAGATAAGTTGAATATAGTGCTCTTTCAAATCCTTTTCCTACTTTTTCTATTACAAGAGTTTTTCTATTATTTTTAAATGAATGAATAAGATCTGAAATCTCTCCAAGAGTTTTACTGTATACTGTTGGTATCTCGTAATATTCTTTAATTTCTATCTTTTCATGCAAATGAGAAACGAAAGTATTTACAACATCATCTATATATACAAAATTTAATTTTACATTTCTATCTGATATAGTTATATCTATATTATTTGCTATATTGTAACACCAAGTAGCAATTACAGAGTTGTAGTTTGGTCTGCACCATTTTCCAAAGACATTTGGAAGTCTGTAAATATATATTTGTGCATTATTTCTTTTACTATATTCTCTTAGAAAAATTTCTCCTTCTAACTTACTCTTTCCATAATCATTATCTTTTTCTGCCTGAATTGATGAAGTAACAAGAATTGGTATTTTTAATTCTTTTTTTTCTATTACATCTATCAGTTCTTTTATGGTATCTCTATTTCCTTTATAGAATTCTTCTGGATTCTCTGGTCTGTTTATTCCTGCAAGATGAAAGATAAAATCTATTTTTTCTATATATTCCTCAATTTCATCTATAGTATTTTCTTTATCAAATTGATGAATAACAATCCCATCTATCCTCAATAATCTTTCCACAAGGTTTTTTCCTATAAATCCTTTTGCTCCTGTTACAAGAACTTCCATAGTCATTTCACCCCAAACTCTTTTAATTCATCTTGTATTTCATATAGATTCAAAATCATCTTCTTTAATTCTTCTTCATTTAGTCTATATGTATTATGAGAATTATATTCATCTGCTTGAGTGATTACTTCCTGTCCATCTTCAAAGTATTTCGAATAATTAAGATCTCTTCCATCTGCTGGAACTCTAAAATATTCTCCCATATCTATTGCCCTTACTTTTTCTTCTTTAGTCATTAGAACTTCATAAAGTTTTTCTCCATGTCTTGTTCCTATTATTTTTACTTCATGTTCTGGTTTTCCTAATATATCTTTCATTGCATAAGCAAGAACTTCAATTGTTGCTGCTGGTGATTTTTGAATAAATAGATCTCCATTCTTTCCATTTTTAAATGCAAATAATACTAAATCTACTGCCTGATCTAAACTCATCATAAATCTTGTCATATTTGGATCTGTTATTGTTATTGGTTTTCCATTTCTTACTTGATCTATAAATAAGGGAATAACTGAACCACGTGATGCCATTACATTTCCATATCTTGTAAGGCATATTGTAGTTTCTTCTTCATTAATATTTCTTCCTTTTGCTACTATTACTTTTTCCATAAGAGCTTTTGACATTCCCATTGCATTTATTGGATAAGCTGCTTTATCAGTACTTAAGCAAACTACTTTCTTAACTTTTGATGCTATTGCTGCATTTAAAACATTTTCTGTTCCTAATATGTTAGTATAAACAGCCTGTACTGGATAGAATTCACATGATGGTACCTGCTTAAGTGCTGCTGCATGAAATACAAAGTCTACTCCTCTCATCACATCCATTACTGAGTTGTAGTCTCTTACATCTCCAATATAGAACTTCAACTTAGGATTATTATATGCTTTTCTCATATCATCCTGTTTTTTTTCATCTCTTGAAAAAATTCTTATTTCTCCAATATCAGTTTTTAAAAATCTTCTAAGTACAGCATTTCCAAATGATCCTGTTCCTCCTGTTATCAGTAAAACCTTATCTTTAAACATAAAATCTATCTCCTTAATCTTTTTTTATTATATTCATTATTGTTTTATATGCCTTATCTACTCCTAAATGTTCTTCATAATATCTTCTTCCATTATTTCCTAACTGCTTTCTTAAATCTTTACCATTGTATAAAATTAAAAATTTTTCATATAAATCTTCAACATTTCCAGCCTCAGCAAAAATTCCTCCCTTTACCTCTTCTTCAAGAAATTTTCCATAGTCCGCTGCTGAACATTTATCTAAACTTGCTAAAATTGGAAGCGATAATTTAAAATAATCTGTTGTCTTTGAAGGAAAATTTGGCACTGTAAATCTTTCATCAAGGCTTACAAGACCAATATTACAAGCACTTGTAAATTTTTCATAGTCTTCTCTTGGCAGCTGATCTATAAATCTGATATTTTTTAACTTCTTATCCATGGCTATTTTTTTCAACCTTTCTCTTTCTGAACCATTACCTACAAATATGAATTTCACCTCTGGTAATTCTAAGCATTTTTCAGCTAAAGATAGTATATTTTCTAATTTTTGTGGTTTTCCCATATTTCCACCAAATATAGCTAAAAAATCTTTTTTGGGATATCCATATTTTTTTCTTATTTCTTCTTTATTTATTTCTAATTTAGGTTTTAGATATGCCCAATTTTTTAATAATTTTATCTTATTTTTATCTAAACATTCATATTTCTCTTGTAAATATTTAATATTTCCATTTGACATACACCAAATTTGATCATATGCTAAAAACATTTTCTTTTCTTTTTGTTTAAAAAAATTAAATATTATATTATTTTTCATCATTCCAATGTCTTTTGCATTTTGTGGAAAAATATCCCATAAAATTAAATGTGCTGGACATTTAAAATACCTTTTTAAAGGATTGATTAGTGATGCATCTGATAAAAATGGTGTATGAGTTATTATTAAATCATATTTTTTATCTCCTAAATATTTTAAAATACCTCTTTTTAATTTAGGTATCATTGTTAATGTTGTTATTCCTTTTTCTATTTTGTTCCCTACATTAAAATAGTTTCCAGTTTTAACTCTTAAAACTTCATATCCATTTTCTATTTTATATTCTGTTTCTCTTTTAAATTTTTTTTCTAAAATTGTTACTACAGTAATATTATTTCCATTTCTTGAAAATTCATCTGATAAATCTTTTGTCAATGTTGAATCATTTTCACTTCTTGAATGTCTTAAATAAAGAAATAGTATATTCATCAATTCTCACCCATTTATTGTTGATTAAATTTAAAAAATTTTATTTTTTAATCAATACTCAACTCCTATTTTTTCTACCAATTCACTCTTTTTATTTAAAAGTATTTCATCTTTTACTATCCACTGAATTTTTGCTTTATCTACTATTTTTAAGAAAGTAGCTATTATCAGATAAATATCATTCCAAAAGTTTCTATTTTCTATATAATATAGATTAAGTTCTATCTTATATGGCATTATCTGTTCTATATAGAATTTCTCTGGATCTGAAACCTGATTCATCAGATACTCCTCATCTGAAAACACTATGCTTGCTGGAGATGATATTCCACTTCTTACTTTAAAGATTCCTTTGCCTCTTTCAGAATAATATTTTAATCTTCTTGGAAGTTCTGGCCTTGGTCCTATAAAGCTCATATCTCCAACAAGGATATTAAACAACTGCGGAAGTTCATCAATCTTTGTCTTTCTGATAAATTTTCCTATTGGTGTTATTGCACTGCTATTTCCTTTTACTTGTATCCCTTTAGCATCTTTATCAAAATCTGTCCTCATACTTCTAAATTTATATATAGTAAATTCTCTTGCTCCTTTTGTCAGTCTTTTCTGCTTAAATAATATCGGACCAGAAGAAGTCAACTTTATAATTAATCCTATTAATATCATTAAAGGTAAAAAAAATATTATTCCTAAAAATGATACTGTTATGTCAAATACTCTTTTTAAAAACATTTTTTCTTTCCCCCATTACAAATAACTTACTTCTTTATATGAAACAACTAACTTTTTCATTATATCTTTGATTTCATCTATGTTTGCATGTTGTCCTGCTTCCCATAGCCTTTCAAAGAATTGTGTTATATCTACTTCTCCATCTTCAATTTTTGTTATGAAGATTTTTTTATTTTCTGTCTTTATCGCTGAATTTATATCATAGAGAAGTTCTTCAAATAACTTTTCCCCTGGTCTAAGTCCTACTATATCTATTCCTACATTTGAGTTTGAAAGTTTTATCATTGTTTGTGCAAGATCATAAATTTTTACTGGCTTTCCCATATCAAGAATAAATATTTCTCCACCATTTCCTAACGATCCTGCTTCTATTACTAATTGTGCTGCTTCTGGTATTGTCATAAAATATCTTGTTATATCTTTATGGGTAAGAGTTAGATTTTTTCCTTCCTCTAATAGTTTTCTAAATATCGGAATAACAGAACCATTACTTCCAAGTACATTTCCGAATCTTACTGCCATATATTTTGTATGTTTAGCAACTTTATTCATATGCTGAATTACAAGTTCACATGCTCTTTTACTAGCTCCCATGAGATTTGTTGGATTTACTGCTTTATCTGTTGAGATAAGAACCATTCTTTCAACTCTGTATTTATCTGCACATTCAGCTACATTTTTAGTTCCAAATATATTGTTCTTTATCGCTTCCTCCGGATTATGCTCCATCAGAGGTACATGTTTATGCGCTGCTGCATGGAATACTATATTTGGTCTATATTTTTCAAAAAGTATTTCAAGTTTTTTCTTTTCCCTTACATTGCATATTTCTGATATAAGTTCAAGATTTGGGTACTTTCTCTTCATTTCAAGTTCAAGAAAATATATTGAATTTTCATTGATATCAATATTTACAAGCTGCTTGGGAGAATATCTAGCTATCTGTCTTGAAAGTTCAGAACCTATACTTCCTGCTCCACCAGTTACAAAAATAACTTTTCCTTCAATTAAATTTCTAATATTTTCATCATTAATCACTATTTCATCTCTTCCCAATAGATCTTCTATTCTTACTTTTCTTAATTGAGAAGCCAATTCTCTATTTTCAAGTATCTCTGCTATAGTTGGAACTGTTTTAATCTCCACATTTCCAACTGACTTTATTCTATCCACAATATTTCTCATTTCTGAACTATGAAGAGAAGGCAGTGCTAAAAGTACTTCAGAGACTTTTTCTCTTTTAATTATTTCTTCTAAATTTTCCTTATCCCCCAAAACTTTTATATTATATATATATGTATCTTTTTTCTTTGGATCATCATCTAAAAATCCAACTATATGATAGGGAAATATTGGATTTGTCATTGATTCCTGAGCTAATATTGCTCCTGCTTCTCCTGCACCATATACTAAAACCCTCTCTTCTGGAACTAATCCTCTATTTTTACTTTTATAGAATCTCTTTAATCTAAATAAATATCTACAAAATAATTGAAAAGAAATTGAAAGTATTAAAGAAACTAAAACAGTAGATAC
The DNA here is from genome assembly GCF_003019675.1 of Fusobacterium ulcerans. NCBI lineage: Bacteria > Fusobacteriati > Fusobacteriota > Fusobacteriia > Fusobacteriales > Fusobacteriaceae > Fusobacterium > Fusobacterium ulcerans. The sequence goes on from NZ_CP028105.1 coordinate 544,807, forward strand.
TGGATAATCAATTATTCTTGTATATATAATTATTAAAAAAGCAATTGTTGATATACTGTTTAAAAAGATAAGGTTCAAAACATCTAATATATTTGTATAACTCCAGCTCTTATCATTCATTCTTGTATAAAAATATCCAATCAAAAATATCCCTAGATAAGTGAATAGGTACTCTGTCTCTAATTTTTCTTCCCATTCTAAACCATACTTCGATATAAAAGCACCTACCATTCCAAAAATTATTCCTAAAGAATCTATTCCAAATTTTATAAAACTTCGCTCATTTATTAATTTAGGAGTTTCATTTTTATTTTTTTCTTTAAATTTTACTATTAATCTATAAATAAATAATTGAAAAAGCGAAAATACTATAAATACTGTAAAAATTGAAAGAATTTTATAAAATAAAAAGAAAATTCCAAATATTAAACTATTAATAAAAATTGTATTACAGCCCACTTTTTCTTCATTAAAATTTAAATTTCCTGTCATAGAATAGAAGAAAACTAAAATAATAAATAGGCCATATACAGCAGTATTTATACTAAATCCTGTTATTCTAAGCATCATTTCATAAACTATGAATAACAAAGCTATATATATTATTCCTAAAAGACTTATTTTTTTTCTCTCCATAAGAAAATCCTCCCAAGATTTTTCGTATCTTTATTTTTTATTTTTTTATTCTTAATAAATGTCGAAAATATAGTTTTCAAACTAAATTATACATCATTATTTTATTTTTTTCTACATGATTATAAAAACCATTACACAAAGAAAACTTTTAAACTTGTCATAATAATCTTTAAAATTAGAAACTTCTTTTTTTTATAATTATATTTTTTTTATATTTTTTTAAAATCAAATTTCATTTTCTATTTTATTTAATTTTTAATGTTTGACAACATATTTTACGTTTTTTATATAATATAAATATGTTAATTATGTGTTTTAAAGAAATAAAAAAGAGATCATTCCTAAAATATGATCTCTTTTTTATTTAAATATAATTTTAATCGTTTTTATTCTTTAATTCTATAACATATCTAAAACATATTTTTATTTGAAAAAATATGTTTTTATTTTTTAATATTATTTTAATAATTTTTTAAATTTAATTTTTATTTTTCTAAATTATTTAATAATATAGCACTACTCTAGAATGTACAAATATTAGAATTTGCTTATAAATTATAATAAATTTTTTATTTTTTTCTCAATTATTCTTCTTAATATTTTTTTAGTAAAAACTTTATTCTTCCAATAAGATTTATTAAATAAAGATATTTTATAATACATGATTGTTTTTAAAACTTCTTTTACATCTACCTTAATTATTTCCATCTCTTCTTTTGAATATTTTTCTTCAAAAATATTTTTTAATTTTATTTCAAATTCTCTCGTTTCTGATAAAGAAATATCCATATTTTGTGCTTTATAACTCAATGCTTTATAATATGTCATTACTAAATATACTCTAGTTTTTTTGAAATCATTATTTTCTATTTTTTCCATAATTTTTTCCAAATATATTATAATTTTTTTATATGCTTCTATCTCTTTCGTTTTATCTGGATTAGTTGTAGTACTCCCATTTCTATTTTGTCTATAATAATAATGGAATTTATTTATATATTTTACATTATTTGATGTAATAAATGCTGTAAAATTAAATGGAACATCCTCAGTTATAATTTTTTCTATAAATAATATATGATTTTCTTTTAAAAAACTTCGTTTATATAATTTAGAGGTCACACATTTGAATTTAAGCAACTGATTAGTCCAAATCATACTCCCTATTCTTGTCTTTTTCTCATAATTAATTTCTCTTCTTTTACATTTACTTAAATTATCATATAAAATAAAATCAGAAAACACTATATCTGCATCTTCAGCATCTTTATATAAATCCTCTATCATTGTTAATTCAATAAAATCATCAGGATCAACAAAAGAAATGTATTCTCCTTTTGCTATCTCCATTCCTGTATTTCTTGCTGATGAAACTCCACCATTTTCTTTATTTACTATAGTTATTCTTTCATCTGAGAAAAATCTTTCTATTTTTTTCATAGAGTTATCTTGTGTTCCATCATTTACTATTATTATTTCTATTTCTTCCAATGTTTGATTCACTACTGACTCCATACATTCTTCTATATATTTCTCTACATTATAGACTGGTATAATTATACTTACTTTTATTTCATTCATTTATATTTTCCTTTCTCACTTTACATAAAGCTAAAGCAAATGTAAAGAATACTAATTGATTAACTTTACTAAAGTATATATTACAATCTGTTAAGCCAGTTAGATTTAAAAAAACTACTAAACTAATAGAAAGATAAATCAATATTTCTTGACTTTTTATTTGTGTTGATTTTAATTTTTTTATAAACTCCAAAAATAAAAAAATATTAAAACAAATATAAAATGTTAATGCACCTATCCCTTGAGTTACCATTATTTCTAAAAAATTATTATGAAGATGTGGATTTTTTTCCCAAGAAATAGCTCCTAATTCATGATTTTTATAATAACAGAACCCTAATGCCTTGTACTTATTTTCTTTAAAATCGTTAATTCCTTTTTTCCAAATTTTTATCCTTGTTTCTTTTTCCAAGTTTTCTATCGATGTCAATTGTTTTACTCTATATAGATATTTATTTACATGTGGTTCTTTAATAAAACAAATACCTAAAATAAAAAAAACAATTAAATATTTAAATTTTATTTTAAATTTAATTAAAAGTGTTATCGCTATTATTAAAGGAATTACTAAAAGAGTTATTCTGCTATTTGTACTAATTAATACTAAAAAAGATAATACAAAAATAATAAAGGAAATGGCCTTAACAATAATTTTCTTTGAATATAGTAAAGAAAAAAAGCTCATTAAAACATAAATTCCTACTTCAATGGTCAATATTGTCGGTTCTGTTCTCATTTTTACTCTATAGTATGGTGAAAATTTATTTAAATGCCATTCTTCTAATCCTTTTATTGTCACTATTAGTGAACATAATATAAAGAAAAGTAAAAAATTTTTATAATATTTCTCATTTAATTCTAATTGGGTCAAGCATAAAAATAATATATAATTATGAAATACTACTTTAAAAAATAACTCAATATTATAATTTATAGAATCACTTTTAAAAAAACTCAAAGCCATAAAAAAAATATACCCAACTATACTAACAATTAATCCCATAGATATTTTATTATATTTTCTCTTATATAAACAAAAAAATATAGTTATTCCCATTAAAATACAATCTACAACATATCTTTCGCTTCCTTTTCTAATTATAAAGAAAATAATTACCATTGTTAATATACTTAATATTTCAGTGTTTTTACTTAAAAAAAAATTTTTCACCATTATCCCCTTTATTAATTCATAGATTTAAAAGTTCAATGAAAGATTTTTCAAACTCATCTATACTTATATTATTTATTTCCAAATTTGAATATTTTTCATCTTTTACTTCATTTAAATTCTCTTTTTTTCCTTCTAATATTTTAGTAAATTTTTCATTATGAACATATGGAACCTTCTTGCTCCTGAATAGAGCTATTTGTTTTTTTCTTAGTGTATATCTAAAATTATATAAACCAGAATCAAATCCAATAAAAATTTTTGCCTTTGCCACTATTTCCAAAACACTTTGTAAATTAGTTTTATTTACTAAGTTTACTATGTTTTCATTTGAACATAACTCAATTATTTTTTTTGAATATATTTCCTGAGACTTCCCACCACCTACTAAATAAATTTTCTCTTCTGGACAAATACTTACCATCGCCTTTATATATTCACTCATTTTATAGGGATTACAAACTCTATTTTTATCAGTTGCTCCTACCCCAATCACAATACCTTCATTACAAAAAGAAGTGTAAAATTTATCTTTTAAATTTGGAATTAATTCTTCTTTTTCTATTGATTTATCAAATAAAAATATTGCTATCTCCTTTAGAAAATCAATTATATTTTTCTCTTCCTCATTAAAAATTTTTTTTGTTCTTAATTTTAAACTCTTTGTATAACATTTATTATTTTTTTTATCCTCTTCTTCTAAAGCTTCTATTCCTAATTTTTCTTTTGAATAAATATTTCGTATAAGATCATCATTGCTCCATTCAAGATTAATAAATTTTTTTATTCCAATTTTATTAATCTGATACATTTTTTTTATTCTTCTAATTAAATTATATCTTTCTTTTCTTGAAATAGTAATAATCGGAAACTCTAAAGCTTTTCCAAGAAAATTATATTCTTCTCTTACTAAAAAAAATACATTTTCATATCCATATTTTTCAATAATCTTTTCTATTAATTTACTTCTTATTACAATATCTCCCAGTCCATCAGTCATTTTAACTATTATTTTTTGAGGGTTTTTAATTTTTTTTTTGAAAAAGCAAAGAAAAAAATTGGTAAAAAAAACATTTACTTCATCTCTCACATATGATTTTTTAAAAAAAAATTTCTTTTTCATATTTTCCATCCTTTTTTTCTCAACTCTTTTTTCTTTGATTTTATTTTTTCTATAAATTTTAGCTTTTTTATTTTTCTTATAAGTAAAATTACATAGTATGAAAAATCCTTGTTTTTTTTATAATATTTTTCTTCTACTTTATATTCTTTTTCTATTACTAACAAATCATTCTTCATTATAAAAAGATCATTCCATCTCTTAAAATAAAAAAACTTTTCCTTCTTCCCCTGAGTATCTATTATTTTTATTCCATTTAAGCTTTTTATGAAGTTTGAAGTATTTAAATCTCCATGATATATTTTTATTTTATGTAATTTATTAACTATTTCCATTATTTCATCTATATCAGAAATACTCTTTATTGAATTTCCTTCTACACACTCCATTAATATGTAGCTTTCTTTTATGAAAAACTTTTTTTTCACTATAGCTAAAAAGGGAACTGCATATTCTGTAATTCCTTCTGCTATTCTTTCTCTCACATTTATTAAAGTATTTAATGCTTCTCCTTTTTTTATAAATGTTTGTATTTTTCTCTGAGGTATTATTGTTTCCGACTTAGGAGACTTCAATATATACTTCTTTCCTTCTATTTCTATTTTTGCTACATAATTTCTCTCTGTGTTTTTATATACTTCTAACTCTTTATATTCTTTATCAATTATTTTTTTTCCTAATTCCTCATAGAATATTTCTTCTTCTGGATAATATATATTATATTCTTTATACTTTTCATTTTTTATCATTTCAATTATCCTCTACTCTAAATTTCTTCTATTAATTTTTCATATTCTTTTATAACTTTATTTTTATTAAATTCTTCTTTCCTTAAAATTACATTCTTTTCATATAGTTCTCTATTATTTTTATTAGTCAAAAATTCAATTAGATAATCTCCTAATTCCTTTATATTCCCTACTTCAAATAATTTTCCACAGTTTTCATTTTTTAATATCTCTTTAGGTCCTGTTGGACAATTTGAAGATATTATCATTTTATTGCATATCAATGCTTCTATTAAAACAGTTGGCAATCCCTCATATTTTGAGCTATGTACAAATAATTTAGAATTCTTTAGCCATATATATGGATTCTTTGAAAGTCCTATTAATTTAATATTTTCTTCTAAACTTAATTTTTTTATTTCATTAATTATTTCTTCTTTTGAAGGTCCATCTCCTATGATATATAATTTATCTTGTATTCCGCTTTCTTTAATAAACTTATATGCTCTTACAAGCGTTAGAAAATCCTTTTGGACATTATCCAATCTTGCTATTGCAATACAATAATCTTCATTTAGCATTTTTTTTTGTTCTTTTGTTAACTCTCTTTCATCTTCCATTAACTTTTCTATTCTTTCAAAATTAAATGGATTATATATTCTGCTTACTTTCCCTTTCAAATTTGGATATATATTTTCTATCTCTTCTTTCATTTCATCACATATAGCCACTACTCTGTCATATTTTTCTAATCTCTTTCCAAATCTTTTTATCTTACCTTCTTTCTTCTTTAAATTAGGTATAGAGTTATGGATCCATACAATTTTCTTTTTTATATCTAATTTCTCTATATACTTTGAAGCTCCTGCATCAAAGTCTACTATTACATCTATTTTCCCTATATCTTTTAATATTTTCTGCATATTTCTATACATAACTTTATTTTCTTTTTCCATCATTAAGTTATACATCAATTTATATATAATATTTTTCTTTTTTTCTTTATATTTTTCCGTTTCTCTTATCAATTTTTCTGGTTTAAGAAAAAAGTAGGGAATATCTTTAGGTATATCCTTTTCAAATATATTTTCTTTTCCACAATCATCATCTATTACAAGATAAATATCAAATTTTTCTTTATCAATAGTTTGAAGAACTTCTATTAAGACTCTTTCAAGCCCTCCCATCCTTAAACTTCCACTTCTGAATATTACTTTCTTCTTCATCTATACCTTCCATTTTAATTTCTCTATTATTTCTTCTATGTATTTTTTCATCTCTTCTTTATCAAAATCTCTTATCCAATTTCTGTCTTCACACTTTATTACATAACTTAACTCTGATTTTGGTGAAAAATATTCTATACTATTTTCATTATTTGGAAATATTGAAATTACTGGTATATTATACACAGAAGCTATATGTACTACTCCTGTATCTACACTTACCAATATATCTGCATACTTTATCATTGCTGCTGCTTCTAATATATCTTTTGTTTTTTCACAAATTTTTATTCTTTCTTCTTTCAATTCATTTATTTCTTTTTTCAATTCTTCATATTTATCTGGTAATGTCATCACATATACAATTATTCTTTTATCTATTTTTATAAGCTTTTTACAGCTTTCTTTTACTTCTTCTAATGACAAATTTTTCTTTATATTTCCACCTGTATAATTAAATATTATATTTATATTTTCTTTGGAATAATAATCCTTATACTTTTCTTCCATCTCTCCTAAAAATAATTCATATTTTCTATTCTCTACTTTCTTCCCCAATACTTCTATTCCTGCTAAGCTGATATCTCTCATATGATTACTTTTCTTTGTTTCTATATATCTATCAAAAATAGTTAATTCATCTTTTTTTATTCCATGTTTTTCTTCCCTATATACCCCTATACTATATCTTGGTTTCATTATTTTTAAAGCAAATACACTATAGAATCTTAATCCACTAGTAAATTCAAAATATAAATCATATTTCTTTCTTTTCAAAAATGCATCATACCATGAAGATATTATCCTTAATATTTTTACTCTATGTACAAATCTGCTTCCCCTTTTTGTTTCTATAACATTTAAATATGGACAATTTTTAAACAATGGTGTTACTATCTTATCTAAATAAACATCTATCTCTGCTTCTGGAAAAAACTCATGTAATTCTCTGATCAATGGTGTTTCACATACCATATCTCCTATTCTTCCACCTGGAACTAATATTCTTCTTATATTTTCCAACTCTATATTTTTTTCTTTATTTTTCATTCCCACTAGTCTTATGAAAAGGCCTCTAAACTTACTCATTCTTTTCCCCCATAATTCTCAAGATAATTTTTTACACTACTTCATTTATTACTTTTTTTATTCATTACAATAATTTTTTTATTATTTTATACTCTTTTGGTCATCTCATATTTTTTATATGATTTTATTTATCAAATGATGGTATTCTCTTTCAGATTCAGGTGGAATTTTCAAATAATCTCCATATATTTCTTTTAAATAAGTGTCATAATTATTAGGGACAGTATATGTTTCCCCTTCAAATTTTAATGTTTTTAATGGATAAAAATCATCAAATGGCAAAAGTACTAAATTAAAATGTGCCTCTAGACCTCTTCCTATATACAAAGGTTTTTTGTTTGAAATTATAAAATTTAAAAATAATTTTTTTCTAAATATCTTTCTTAAAATTTGTGAACGCCAAAATTTAGAGATATTTCTTAAATTAAATTTCTTTTTTCCTTTTTCATTTCTTTCCTGAGTTAAATTAACAAAGTATTTGTCTATGAACCTCATTAATTTTATATTAGAATAATAATCAAAAGGAAAAATATCTATAGCTATTTTCTTTTTTTCTAATTTATCATTAATAATATAATTTTTTTTACTAAATACATTTAAGTTTCTATTTCTTAAAAATTCTATTGAAATTTCTGGATGATCTTCATAATTTTTATAAATAGAAAGTAGTTTATTATAATTTTTTCTATCCATTCCTATATCAATATCATCATCCCATGGAATAAATCCTTTATGTCTTACTGCACCTAATAAAGTTCCAAAATCTAACCAGTATTCTATGCCATTTTCATTACAAATCTCTACAAATTTATCCAACATATTCTTTTCTATTAATTGTAATTTTCTAAGCTCACTCATTTTTCCTCCAAGAATATTTGCATAACTTTTTTATTTCTTTTTCTATTTCTTTTACATCAAACTTATTTATATCTGCTTCTTCTCCATTTGTAATCTCAAAATCTTTAGAAAATATTTGTACAGATCCTTCATAATTAGGTGCCCATAAATATCTATTTATTTTATTTTCTTCCTTATTATCCAACCTATAAATTGCTATCAATTTTCTTTTAAAGGCTGCTGCTATATGTACTATTGAAGTATCTGGTGTTATTACTAAATCAGCTTTACTTATCAAATATGATGTCTCCATTATATTTTCTAATTCTGGAAAAACTGCTTCTTTTCCTAATTCTTTTATTACATTTTCAAGTTCTTTCTTTCTTCTTTTTTCTCCTATAAAAATCAAAATATTATTTTCATCTTCAAGAACTATTTTTCCTATTTTTAATATGTTTTCTAAATTTAGGTCTCTATGTTTACTTGCTGCAAATGGATTGAATACAACTATTTTTTTATGACTAATCTCCCTTAGTAAATCATCAACTTTATTTTTTTGCTCTTCATCGAAAAACAATTCATAGCCTATTGTGATATCTGTTATTCCTAATTTCTCTAATATTCTTCTATAGATTTCTGTTATATGAATATATCCTTCTGGTTTTGAATATGATATATCAAATAGACTCCACTCTTCTTTATTTAATCCCATATTAAATCTTGCTCTACACAAATTTATTAGCATCATTTGATTTACTCTCAATATTTCTGAAAAATCTATTACTAAATCATATTTTTCTTCTGTTATTTTAGAAGCTAATTTTTTTATACTTTTTCTATCTTTTTGATATTCATATATTTTATCTACATTTGGATTATTTTCTATTATTATTCTTGCTCCACCTTTTGTTACTACTCCTATTTCAATATGTGGATACTTTTTCTTTATTTCTCTAAACATTAAGGTATTTATTACCATATCTCCTATTTTTCCATCATATCTCATAAATAATATTTTTTTTATATTATTATTTTCTATAAAATTTCCTACTTTTATTTCTTCTTTAATCTTTTTTTTATCATATAAATATCTTCCTAACTTTAACCTCTTTTCTCTCATACAATCTTGAAATATTCTGTTTAATTTTCTCAGCATAATTCCCCCACAATTTTATAAAAATTAATCATATATTCATTTTTTTATTTACTTTAAAAGATAATGAAATTGTTTTTTCAAACAAAATTATACATTAAATACATTATTTTTACCACTATTCATTTTTTTAAATTAATTTAGTTTTAGTAAATACAGTTCTTTAATTTTAAAAATAAAATATAAAATTATTATTTTTTTAAAAAATAATTAAATAAAATTTGTTACATTACAATAATAACCTTTAAGATTAATTTTAAACTTTTTTTGCAATATAATTATGTTTAAATTGTGTTTTAAAATAATTCAACATTTGTTGTTAAAAATTAAAATTCCTATTTTTAATTTATTTAGTTTTTTACTTTTAACTACAGCAACATTTTTTCACTACTGTTCGCTTTTATTTAAAAAGGCGTCCTGTTTCATTATTATCTTATATTCTTATTTATATAAAATAAAATTTATATGAAGAAAATTTTTAAAAATTGACAATTTCACATAGAAAGAGTATAATTTATATTAATATAATCTTTATTCCTAGTTTTTAATTTGTATTTTTAAATTTCATTTTTAAAGCAAATCGTTCTATAAATATAAAAGTTCGCCTTTTTAAATAAAAGCGAACTTTTTTATCTTATTTATTTTTCTTCAATACCATTAAAAAAACTCTAAAAACAAAAAAAGACTGGATTTTACTCCAATCTCTTTTTTAATTAAATATTTTATTTTTATTATCTACTTAAAGCTTCCCCTACCCATTTTTGATTTTCCAGGTACCATCTTATTGTTTGTTCTATTCCTTTATCAAATGATGTCTCTGGATACCATCCTAATTCTGTTACTATTTTCTCTGGATCTATTGCATATCTTGCATCATGTCCCAGTCTATCCTGCACATAACTTATCAAAGCATATGATATATTTTCTACATCAGTTTTTAATACTCTTCTATACTCTGGTTCTTCTTTCATTATTTTAGCTATAGTATCTATTGTCAGTTTTACTATATTGATGTTTTTCTCTTCATTGAATCCACCAATATTATATACTTCTCCTAATCTTCCATTATTAATTACCATATCCACTGCTTTATTATGATCTTTTACATACAACCAGTCTCTTACATTACTTCCATCTCCATATACTGGAAGATTCTTTCCTTCTAATATATTTTTTATAATAAGTGGTATCAGCTTTTCTGGAAATTGATATGGTCCATAATTATTAGAGCATCTTGTTATGTTCATTGGAAATTTATATGTCTCTGCATATGCTCTTACTATCATATCACTTGATGTTTTTGAAGCTGAGTATGGTGATCTTGGGTCTAGTGGCGTCTCTTCTGTAAAGAATTTATCTCCATATGTTTTTAAATTCTTTCTTCCTTCTGCTACTTTTTTTACTTTATCATTAAGTACAAGTTCTTTTGCTTCTGTATAGTCTTTTGAAAGCGATCCATACACTTCATCTGTGGATATATGCAGAAATTTCTTTCCTTCTTTATACACTGGATATCCATTTTCATCTTTTCCTATGCTCCAGAATTTTTTAGATACTTCTAACAGGTTTTGTGTTCCTAATATATTTGTCTCTAAAAATATCTGTGGATTTGATATACTTCTATCTACATGAGATTCAGCTGCAAAGTTTACTACATAGTCTATTTCATATCTAGAAAATATATCCTCTACTAATTCTCTGTTACAGATATCTCCTTTTACAAAATCTATCTTTTTAGAGTCTATTTCTTTTTGTATATTTTCAATATTTCCTGCATAAGTTAGTTTGTCTAGAACTACTATTTTTATATATTCTCCATATTTTTCAAGCATATACTTCACAAAATTTGTTCCTATGAATCCTGCTGCTCCTGTTACAAGATATGTTTTCATCTATATCTCTCCCTTTTCTTTCATCTCTTCTAAAAATCTATCTATTCCTGTTTTCCAGTGTGGTATTTTTCTATCAATTATTTTCTCTATTTTACTGCTGTCTAGTTTAGAATATTGAGCTCTTTTAGCTGACAATGGAAACTCTTCTGTTTTTCCTCTTTCAAGTACTCCAGTCCATCCTATTTTTTTTAATATATATTGCGCTTGTTCAAATTTAGAAGCTTCTCCATCATTTGACAGATGATACAATCCATATTTACCTGTCTGAATAAGTTCCCATGAGTATTCTGCTAAATCTTTTGAATATGTTGGAGATGATATCTGATCATCTACTATCCTTAATTTATCTTTTCCTTTGCTCCAATTTATTACCTGCTTGCAGAAGTTATTATTCCCCATTCCAAATACCCATGATGTTCTTATTACAAAACTTTTGTCATAACCAAGAGAATATTTTTCTCCTTCTAGCTTTGCTTTTGAATATATTGATAATGGATTTGTAATATCTTCTTCTGTATATGGTATTTCTTTTTCTCCGTCAAATACAAAATCTGTTGAATATGTTACAAATGCTATATTTTTTTCTTTACATATCTCTACCAGATACTTAGGAACATGTGAATTTAGAGCATAGCATTTCTCCAGTTCTTCTTCTGCCTTATCTACATTATTGTATGCAGCACAGTTTATTATCATTGTAAAATCATGGTTATCTACAAATTCTTTTACTTTTTCTTTATCAGTTACATCTAATTCTCTATAGTCTGTAGCTGTATATTTTATACTTAATTTATCAAAAAGTTTTTGAAAGTCCTGACCTAGCTGTCCATCTGCTCCTGTAAGCAATACATTTTCTCCACTATATTTTTCTGTGTATTCCTTAAAAGATTGATGCTTTTTATCTTTTTCAGATAAAATTATATTCTCTTCTTTTAATCCATTTTTTTCAAAATTCCAGTCAATAGCTATATCTTTATCATTCCACATTATTCCAGAATCATAATGTGGTGCATAATATTCATCACACTTATACTCTATTTCAGTATCATCTTCCAGCGCTAAAAATCCATGTGCAAAGCCTTTTGCTATATACAGCATCTTCCTATTTTCTGCACTTAACTCAGTTCCACACCATTTTCCATATGTGCTGCTGCCTTTTCTTATATCAACTACAATATCCAATATTTTTCCTTTTATTACTCTTATAAGTTTCGCTTGAGAATGCTTAATTTGAAAATGAAGTCCTCTAAGTGTACCTTTTTTAGACTTAGAATGATTATCCTGTATAAAATTTGTTGTTATTCCTATTTTTTCGAATTCAGCTTTATTATATGACTCAAGAAAAAAACCTCTACTATCTTCAAATACTAAAGGCTCAATTATGTATATTCCCTGTAAGTTTATTTCTAGTTTTTTTAATTTATTCATAATCTCTCCAAATAATTAAAGTTCTATTTGATATTATATCACATTATTACAATAAGCTGAATAAAGCTATTAAAATCTTAAAATTTAAAATCATAAAACTAAATAAAATACTAAAAAAATTCATAACCTTTTATAAATAAGTATAATTTATTTATCAATAAAAAAACTTGACTTATAGAATATATTGTAGTCAAATATCAATTAAAAATAATTACAGTTTTCTATGATAAATTTAAAATTCACAGAAAACTATTCAAATCACTCTTTATTTAATTTACAAAATTTTTTCTCCACACTTTTTATACAATTAATTTTTTATGAAATCCTTCTTCCATATTATATCCTTTCTTACTATCTTATTATTTCCTACAACAATGGAATTTTTATTTAATATATTTTTTGTTATTATAGAATTTAGACCGATTACATTACCACTTTCAATAGTTACTCCTTTTAAGATTTTAGCTCCTTGACCAATCCATACCTTATCCTTTATCACAACATCTTTACTTTGATTAATTCTTTTTCCTGTTTTTAGTTCATAAATTGGGTGAGAATCCGTATTTCTAATTTCAATATTATAAGATAATAGGCAACTATTTCCTATTGAAATTATTCCATCGTTTTCAAATTGCCATACTCGTATTCCATAGATACTGTTTTCATATCCAAAATTTGTAATATTATTATTCCCTTCTACAGTAATAGTACTATTTTGGATAAAGGAATTTCTTTCTATTTGTAGTATATTATTGTTTCCTGAAAGTTGGATATTTAAATTTTTTAGTTTTACATTATTTTTAATTATAATTTTATTATTTATTCCATTTATTTTTAGATCAAGATTTTTTATATCTTCACTCTCTATATTTAAAGAATTATTAGTATTAAAAATTCTAATTTTATTATTATAAAAAGAATTTTTTATTGTTTTAAATATTCCAAAGATTTTAAAATTATTTATCAAAAATTTTATTTTCATTTTAATCTCCATTTCTTAAATTTCAATATCATTTATTATTTCATAGGGTCAGAAAACTTCACATTCTTTATATATAATATATAATTTTTTATAATAAAAGATTTAAATTATTATTTAATAGAAATATATAATTAAATATCATTTAACTTTTTCTGCATTTGGTTATATGACATTTTAATATAAACTTAATTTAATTTTTTTATTAAAAGAAACTCTATTATACACAACTAAAAAATATACAAATTCTTAGATTATATTTTTTATTTAATTTTAAATCCAACTTATAAATTATTTTTCTTCTAATAATTTTTTGTATTCTATTAATATATTTTTCATAGAAAATTTCTTTATCATTTTTTTTGCTTTTAGAATATATTTTTGTCTTCTATCATTATCAAATAATAACTTCTCTATTTTTTGTGCTAATTCTTCAAAATTTCCTACTTCAAATAATTCACCATATTCTCCATTTAATAAAATTTCTTTTGCCCCACATTTAAAATCAGATGATATTATTGGAACTCCACAATACATTGCTTCAACTAATACAAGTCCAAACCCTTCCAATTTAGAACTGTGAATAAACATATCTGCATTTTTCATCCAAATATATGGATTATTCTTTTGCCCCAACAAAAAAATTTGATTTTCTAATCTATTTACTTTTATCATCTTTTCTAAATTCTCTCTATTATTCCCATCACCTATTATATATAGTTTTTCATTTATACCTTTTTCATTTAAAATTTTAAATGCATTTATTATTGTTTCATAATCTTTAACAGTTGCTAATCTTCCTACAGAAATACAGTAGTTTTCTTTTAGCATTTTTTCCTCTTGTATATTTAAGTTAAATTTACTCAATTTTTCTTCTATCTTTTCAAAATTTATAAAATTATATATTTTTATAATTTTTTCTTCTAAAATTGGAAAAAGTTTTCTAACTTCTTCTTCCATTTCATCACAAATAGTAACAATTCTATCAAAATTTTGAAATCTTTTTTCTAATTTTTTTCTTTTATTTTCTTTTATTCCTAAAAAGCTTAAATGAATCCACATAACTTTTTTTATATTTTTTATTTTATGAATATATTTTCCTGCTTCTCCGTTATAATCTATAAAAATTTCTGCTTCTTTATTGTTCTCTATATAATTGTTTATACTTTTTGATAATATTATTTTTTCACAACTCATTAAAATATTATATAACAATTTATAAAAAATATTTTTCTTTCTTGATTTTATTTTAACAAGAAATGGATTGAACCAATCCGGTTTTAAATATACCTTTTCTACATTCTTATCCAATTGATCTTCTAAAAAATTTTCCTCTTTATTTTCAATCAATAAAACAATTTTTTTATCTTCTAGCTTTAGATTATTTAAAATATCTATTGCTAACCTTTCTATTCCACCTATTCCAAGCCCTTTTACTTTAAATAAAATTTTTTTCATCTTTCCTCTCAAAATTCCTCTTTTTTTAATTCACTTGCTACTATCATCATACTTAATAAAATTTGAAAAAAGTTTTGGACAACTCCATAATATCCCCATACACTCCATGTTATTCCATAAAGTAAAAAACAAACTCCACCAAAAAAACATCCTGATAAAATTTCATTCCTTTGAGATTTTAAAAATCTTTTAGGAATTAAATAAAATAATAAATATAAATAACCTATAATTAATAATCCAGTTTGAGATAAAAAATTAAAATATATACTGTGAGCCTCACCAAAAGCTTTTCTTCTTATAAAAGCATCATTTAAATTCTTGCTTCTATTCATTTTTTCTGCTGCTTTTATCACAAATGGCTGAGTATCACTTACCGCACTTCCTACTCCTATTATAGGTGAAGAATAAAAAGCATCTAAACTTCCTTGCCACATTATTAATCTCGCCTCATTTGAAAAATTATTTTTAGTTTGAAATGAAGTCTTTATCTCACTTTTAAATTGAGGAGGTGCTACAACATAGAAAAGAGATAAAATTATACATCCAGCCAAAAATATTCCTACAATTTTTTTAAAATCAAATTTCAATTTCCATATTATATATAACAAATATATTCCAACAGTTCCTATTATAACTAAAAAGCCCATTCTAGAATCTGAATACCCAACACCTTTTAATAAATATAAGTTTATAAAAAAACAGATAATTATTTCTCCCCATTTTTTTTTATCCTTATAATTTTTTAATATTTC
Organism: Fusobacterium ulcerans; assembly: GCF_003019675.1. Lineage (NCBI taxonomy): Bacteria > Fusobacteriati > Fusobacteriota > Fusobacteriia > Fusobacteriales > Fusobacteriaceae > Fusobacterium > Fusobacterium ulcerans. The sequence continues at coordinate 560,857 of NZ_CP028105.1, forward strand.
CAACCAATAAGAAATTGTAAATCCTGTTGCTACTGTTAATATTCCTCTTTTTCTTATGAAATCTAATTTTACATATTTTGAATTATTTATAATATCAAAACTTAACAATAAACTTCCTACTATGATTATATAGAGAAGATTTTTTAATTTTTTCCAATTATCTATGAATAATATAAGCATTATTCCATTAAAAAATTTCAAATTACGATCCATAAATTTATTTACTCCATCACCATTAGTTGAAATAAAATTAAATATAATTCCTATTATCAAAATAATTATAAATGTTAAGTAAATTTCTTTCCCCTTTAATTTTATATTTTTATAATCTAAACCTATTTTTATTAAACTTAATCCCTGCAAAACATATCCAATTTTCATAGTTAATTTACTGTCTATAAACATAGAGAATGCAAATAAATAAATTATTATTTCTCCTGCAATATTTACTTTTTTCAAAATATTTCCTTTTGATACTTCCATTTTATTCTCCTATTATTTTATAATTTTAATTTTACATTCATCTTTATCCTTTGAATTATCATATCCATATTCACATCTATAATCTTTTTTTCTAAAAATTTCATCCTTTCTTTTATAGTAATACTTTTCATTTAAACTAATTTTTTTAGTTATATCTTCTCCATGATACATATGAACTAAAATATTCTTATAGTTTAATGGAATTACTTTTAATCCATAACAATAAATTCTATTACATAAATCATCATCCTCATATCCCCACCCTATATAATTCTCATCAAATCCATTGAGTTCAATAAGATTTTTTTTAAATATACCTATTCCTAACCCTATTATTTTAGCTCCCCTTTTAGCAAGATTTAAATTATATAATAAATTTTTAATTATATCCTTTTTATATTTTTTCTCTATTATTTTTTTTTCATCTTTAGTTATATATTTTTCTATTATTTTATAATCAAATTTTTTTTGCCTACCTAGCTCTGTTTTTATTTTTTCTGTTTCTTTTTCATTTAAAGAAATAGCATCCATTTTTATTACTATTCCTTCTTTAATAACTTCTTTTATATTTTTTATAAAAAAATTATCAAATAATATATCCTGATCTAAAAATAATAAAAATTCTCCCTCTGAAAACTTAATTGCATTATTTCTTGATCTAGATAATCTAAAACCAATATCTTGCTGATAAACATGTTTCAATCTATATGAAATTTGAGGAATAATTTTTTCAATAACCTTTTCTAAATTTTCAGAAGATCCATCATCTGCAATTATCACTTCAAAGGGTTTTTCAATTTGAGATTCCAAAGCTAATAAAATATTTTTCAAATATTCTAATCTATTGTAAACTGCTACTATGACAGATATTTTCATTCTTGTCCTTGTATGATAAAAGCGTAGTAAATTATTTATCATACATCCTCCTTCTTTAATTCATTTTGGTATATAATTAATTATTGAAACTGTGGACTTTTTACTTTTGCCTAAAGATTCTTTTGAATACTTTTACTAGGAGATTATTGCCACTGTTTTTTCTCAAACACTTATAGTTGGTTAAAATTCTTTTGATTTTTTATGTTTGCAAGGATGTGTTGATTAAAACTTTGTGGATGCGCAGTTTCTTATCTCTTTTAAAGGATGTGATGTTTATGTTATTGTTAGGTATTGATATCGCTAAATTAAATCATGTGGCTTCTCTTGTTGATTCTGATTCTGGGGAACTTATTTTTTCTAATTTTAAATTCCAGAATAATATGCCTGGATTCCTCTCCCTTTATGAAAAAATTGTAGATTTTCCAATTAAAGACATTATTATTGGTTTAGAATCAACTGCCCATTATGGAGAAAATTTTATTAATTTTTTCTTTCAAAAAGGATTTAAAATTGCTGTAATCAACCCTTTACAAACTTCACATTTACGTAAAGCTAATATTAGAGATACTAAAAATGATCATTTAGACTCTATTACTGTTGCTAAAGCTTTACTTTTTGATAATTTCAAATTTGTTTCTCAAAACAATGTTTCTAATTTTGCGCTAAAAAAACTTACTCGTTTTAGAAAAAGTCTAGTTAAACAAAGATCTAGAAGTAAAATTCAGCTTGTTTCTTTACTAGATATTATTTTTCCTGAACTACAATATGTTTTTAAAGCTGGTATCCATACTAAGGCTCTTTATGCCCTTCTTAAGAAATATCCTTCTACAGAAAAAATAGCTGCTTTAAGAGAAAAATCATTATTTTCTATTTTAAGCAAAGCTTCTAAAGGCCATTATGACATGGCAAATGCTTTACTTTTAAAAAGTCATGCTAAATCTTCTGTAGGTGTCAAGGATACATCTATATCTATACATATCCCTCAATTAATTGAATTAATTGAGCTGTTAGATAAGCAAATTAAATCAATAGAAGAAGAAATTGAAGCTTCTCTTGATAATGGATCACCAATTCTTTCTATTCCAGGAATTAGTAATGTTGCAGCTGCCAGCATAATTGGAGAAATTAATGATATTTCTAATTTTGATTCCCCATCTAAATTACTTGCATATGCAGGACTTGATCCTAAGATAAGGCAGTCAGGAAATTTCAATGCTTCTTCATGTAGGATGTCTAAAAAAGGGTCTCCATATTTGCGCTATGCTTTAATTTACACTGCTTGGAATTTAGTAAGAAACAGCAAAATATTTAAAGACTATTATTTAATTAAAAGAGCACAGGGAAAATCTCATTACAATGCTTTAGGGCATGTTGCGCACAAATTGGTGAGAGTGATTTATGCTTTATTTAAGAAAAATTTAATCTATCAAGAATTTCAACTCTAACATTCTTAGATTAAAAATATTTTAAAGAGTTTTCAAACTCTAATTTTGTAATGCAGAAATATTAAGATGAAATTTATTTATTTTTATCTTGACTTTTCATAGTTGGTCTCCTACAATTTCTTTAGTTTTTTTACAGCTAAAGCAATATAATAATATATATTTTTTGAATATGGATATTTCATATTAGAATATGAGTCTAATTGCATCGTAAGCATATCATAATGAGCCCTATAATTTCCTAATATCATCTTTTTCATTTTACTGTCTATTATTTTTACTTCTTTATTTTTTTTCTCTTCAATAAAATTATATGGATTACAATCTCCATGATATCTCTTAATAAAGTGTAATTTTTTTACTACTTCTATAGCCTTATCTTTAAGAAAATCCTCTTCGCATACTCTTCCTTCTACTTTTTCCATAATTACAAAGGATTTTTTTAAAACTCTAAATTTTCTTTTTTCAATAATACCAATTATTTTGGCAAAATTATTAAATCCTTCTTCCCTTACCTTTATACTATTCTTTAAAATTTGGACTCCATCGCTATTTAAAAATATTTTTTTAATAATATAAAAAAATTTTTTATATTCATTTTTATTATCTTTTAATATATAGTTTTGATTGTCAACAACTATATCTGCAACATAATTTCTTTCACTATTTTTAAATTCTTTTTTTATTTTAAATTCCTCTTTAGAAATTTTTTCTAATATTTTTAATTTTTTTTCATCTATATAGTAAAAGTCAAAATCATTATTTTTTACTTTAAATATTTTTTTCATTTTTTCCTTTCTAAATTTCTTCAAAATAATATCCATCTAAATCTTTTCTATTTTCTATTCCATAAGTACATTTATAATTTCCTTTTATAATTTTTTCTTTTTTTTCACTGTATATTTTCTTATTCTGATTTCCTGTCTTAGTGGGATCTAATGGATGGCACATATGAATTGATGGTATTTTTGTAGAAAATGTTACTGATTTTAACCCTAAAGCATAAAGTCTCAAACCTAAATCAGCATCTTCTCCTCCCCATCCTTTATAGTCTTCATCATATCCATTTATTTCTATATAGTCTTTTTTAAACAGAGCAAATCCAATTCCCATAAGACCTGTGCCTCTATCTCTTAATCCTATTTTATATCTAAAGTTATTATATTTATCTCTCCAAAGATATTTTTTCAATACTTTAAAATGACTGAATGAAACTTTTGATATTACTTCCTCATATCTCCATTTGTTCTTCACTAATGTTTTCTGAATATCTATTCTTTCATCATTTTCAGACCATATTACTCTAAGAATAGAAAATTTATTTTCTTTTTTATTTTGTATAAAAGTTTCAATTAGATTATTAGGAAAAATAGCATCTTGATCTAGAAAAATTAAATAATCTCCTTTGCTTTCTATAACTGCGTTATTACAAGCTTTTGATTTCCGAAACCCTAAATCTTCTTGATAAATATATTTTATCTTAAACTCACATTTATCTTTGTATTTTTTCAATATTTCTTTCAAGTCCTCTTTTGACCCATCATCTGTAAAAATCACTTCATAAGGTTGAACACTCTGTTTTATCAAACACTTCAGTATATTTTCTACATATTCAAATCTGTTATATACAGTTATTATCAATGATATTTTCATTTTTTCACCTTTCTTTTTTGTTTTCATCATAATTATATCACATAACAATCACTTTATAATAAGTTTTTATCTAAAAATCGGAAAAAATTTTCTATTTTTCTATATAATTCATTTCAAACATAAAAAAATAACTATCCCTCAATTTTGAAGTATAGTTATTTCTGTAGTTCTTATTTATTTTCAATTTTTATTATATCTTTAATATGTTTATGATGTAAAGGTTTTTGATTTTCAGGTGGAGTCATATAGTCTCCATATAATAATGTAAGAAAACTATCATAATCTTTTGGTGCTTTATATTTTCTGTCTTCAAATTCAATTTCTGTTAAAGGAAAGAATTTTTCTACAAGATTCAATTTAATTTTAAATCCAGTTTCCACACCTCTTCCTATGTATGGTCCTTTAGTTTTTGAAATAAATTTCTTCTTGAAAAAACTGTTTGATAATATTTTTAAATGTATCTCTCTTTTAAAATGAGTTTTCCATTTTCTCCATAGAGAACTCCTATCCTTACTTAATTCTAAATATCCATTCAGAAAATTTACTTTTTCTACATCATCATAGTAATCTAAAGGAAAAATATCAATATCAATTTCTGATTTACTTCCATCTTCATTTAATATATAGTGATTATTATCTTTCAATTTATAGAAAGCTCCTCTTTTATACGTCTCTAAAGAAAATCTTCCATTATTTGTATACTTATCAAATATCTTTAAAAATTTTTCATAATCTTCTCTAGGCATTCCCAGATCAACATCATCATCCCATGGGATGAAGCCTTTATGTCTTGCTGCACCTAATAAAGTTCCAAAGTCTAATATATATTCAAGATTATTTTCTTCACATATTTTCACAAAAAAATCTAAACAGTCTTTTTCTACTAACTGTAATTTTCTTAATTTATCCATAATTTCCTCCAAGTTTATTATAAATATTAAGGAAATTATATCATATTTAAAATATTTTTACTTACTTATTTTCTAATTCTTTTTCTATTTGCTCATATATTTTTTCACCATTAAGACAATCATTAATCTTATTAAGAAGCTTTTCCATATATATTAATTTTTCTCTTAATCTTTTCATCATTTTATTTTTTCTAAAAATAAAAAAAATATCTTTTCTATAATCTTCAAGATCAATTACAAACAATTCTCCATTATTCACAATAAAATTATAATAATTAAAATCTCCATAATAAATTCCTAATTTTATGATTTTCGCTACTATTTCTACATATTTATTTATGAGAATTTTTACTTTTTCTTTTTCTTTTGTTTCTAATATTTCTACCAATAAAGAATTCCCTTGAATCTCTTTTGTTACCACTTCATAAAAGGTTTAGCTGGATTTCCACCAGCTATAGCTAATGATGGAATATCAAAAATAACCACTGATCCTGCTTGAATAATTGCTCCTTCACCAATTGTAACTCCACCTAAAATAGTCACATTTTGACCTATCCAAACATTATCTTCTATTATAACATCTTTATATATATCATTGTCACTGTATGGAAGTCCAGTTTTATAGTCATGATTTCCTGTTAAAATTAAACAACCTTTTGCAAAAGAAATATTGTTTCCTATAGTTACATTTCCATTTTCTCTTATTATTACTCCATTAAGTAGAACATTACTTCCAATAATTGTATTTTTATTGATCTTTACTCTATCATTTATAACTATATTTTTTCCTAATTTTTTAGCCTTGGCAATAATTTTCTTTTTTGAAGTATATATATCTATCATTCTTTGAATTCTTCTTAACATTTCTCCCCCAAGATAATAATTAAATATTCATTTTTTAAACAACATACTTGAATTCTATAATTTTCTTAAAACCAAATATATTCAAAGTAATTTTACATTTTAAATTTGAAAAAGTCAATTATATTTTAATAAAAAAATAACTATCCTCAAATCTTGAAGTATAGTTATTTCAATATATTATATTTATTTTTCTAATTCTTTTTCTATTTGCTGATATATTTTTTCACCATTAAAATATTCATGCATTTTTATTAAAACTTCTTCTTTTTCTAAAAGTTGTCTTTTTAGTCTCTTCATTGTAGATTTTTTTCTAAACTTAGTAAGAAAGTCTTTTCGATAGTCTTCTAAATCTATTGCATACACTTCACCATTAGAAACTATGAAATTATTAAAATTAAAATCCCCATAATACACATTTAAATTTATAATTTTAGTAACTATACTTACAAATTTATCTATCAATATTTGAGCTTCTTCTTTACTTTTAGTTTCCAGTATTTCATCCATTAAACTTCTGCCTTCTATTTCACTTGTTACAACTGAATGTTTCGAATATTCCAGTACATTAAAAGTTTTAATTCCATTTTTTTGAAATATTTCAGCAATATATTTAATATTTTCTCCTGGATATTTCCTTAAACCTAAAATACATTTTATTTTCTTTTTCCATTTTAATTTTATTGTCTTAGTATATGTTTTTGCTTCGGTATCATATACAACCTTTCGTAAAACTCCATCAATTATAATTTTCTGCATCTTTCCCCCATGTATTTTTTATTAAATTTTTATATTTTCAAACTTTTGTAGCTAGAATTTTTCTGCCATATCTGTTAAACTAAAATTATATAATAAACATTAAAAGTTAAAAAAGGAGTTCTACTATGAAAAAAGTTAAATTTATTTATAACCCCTTTTCAGGTGAAAATGAAATTCTGAAACATCTTGATACTATTATTCACCTTTATCAACAACAATCTATGGAAATAGTCCCCTTTAGAATAAGTATGGAAACTCCATTGGAAAATGCCTTTACAACCTTAGATGAAAGTTATGATCATATTTTAGCTGCTGGTGGTGATGGTACTATCAATCAAGTTGTAAATATTATAAAGAACAAAAATATTGATCTGCCGCTTGCTATTCTTCCTGTTGGAACAGCAAATGATTTTGCTAAACATATTGGAATGTCTTCTAATATTGAAGATTCATGTAAAAAAATACTAAAAGGAACTCCAAAAGATGTCGATTTAGGATTTGCCAATGGTAAATATTTTATTAATGTATTTAGTTATGGGCTTTTTACTGATATTTCTCAAAAAACTCCTACTCATTTAAAAAATACTATTGGAAAATTAGCATATTATTTTAATGGTATTATGGAACTTCCTACATTTAAAAAAATGAATATTTCTGTAGAATCATCTGAATTCAACTATGATGGAAGTGCCCTTATATTTTTTGCTTTTAATGGAAGAACCGCAGGAAATATCAATATTGCTTACAAAAGTGAAATAGATGATGGACTTTTAGATATAATAATTGTAAAAGGAGATACTCTTACAAAAACTCTTACTTCCCTATTTCAATTTTTTAAGAGTGAACATCTTGAGATCCCTGGAAGTTTTATTCACTTTAGAACATCTGATCTCAAAGTATCTTGTGAAGATAAGTCTATTGTTACAGATATAGATGGTGAACCTGGACCAAGTTTTCCATTAAATATTTCTTGTATAAAAAGTGGTATAAAAATAATTTATTAGATTTGAAATTGATTCAAATTTCTAAAATTTTTCAAACATTTTTTCAACACATTTTAATCACTTTAAAAGTTTTCTTTTTTATATGAATACCAAAATTTAAATTATATATTTAAACTTTGTTTTTATACACCTTAAAGCAAACAAATTTTATTGTATATTTAATTTAAAAAAATGTCAATTCCATTTTTTATTTGTAATATTTTCATAAAAAATATTTTTAGCCCATTTTAAAGGAAGAATGTATTATATATTGGACAAAAGTATTCAATATTTTAGAAAAACAGAAAATTTTGAAAAAAAATTTCTGTTTTTTTAATTTATGTTTTTTTTTATTTTTTCTGAATATAAATTATATATTTTATAAATTATTATTATTATTTTCATTCTCTTTTCTAATAAAATCATTTCTATTTTAGTATGTGTGTTTTGTTTTTTATATTAATCGTTCTTTTTTAGAAAACTATATATTTAAAAAAAACTATATTTTTTATTTTTTACCTATTAAAAAAAATATAATCAATTCTATTCTATTCTTTTTATATATTTTAAACATTACTGGAGTATATTATATGAACTATTGACTATTTGAAAATATAAGGTACTATTAATAATATAGGGTATCATGACAAAAATATTTTTAGGAGGTTCAAAAATGTTTGAGTACAAATTTAACATGGCTGAAACGCTGGCCATAGCTGCAGTCTTACTTTTCTTGGGAAGATGGATAAAGAATAAAAGTGAATTTTTACAAAAATTCTTTATACCTGCACCAGTTGTTAGTGGATTGATTTTTTCTATTTTCGTTTTTATAGGACGTCAAACTAATGCTTTTCAATTTGATTTTGATTTAACACTTCAAAATTTCTTGATGATTGCATTCTTTACTACTGTTGGGTTCATGGCAAGTTTCAAGCTGTTGGCTCAAGGGGGAGTTGGAGTTGCTATATTCTTAGTTGTTGCTACAGGATTGGTAATCTGCCAAGATGCAATTGGAGTTACATTATCTAAAGTTTTAGGAATGAATCCATTATTTGGTCTTATAGTAGGATCTGTACCTCTTACAGGAGGACATGGTACTGCGGGAGCTTTTGGAGCTACAATAGAAGAATTAGGAGTAGTTGGAGCTAGAACAGCAGGATTTGCTGCTGCTACATATGGACTTGTTATGGGATGTTTAATTGGTGGTCCAGTTGCTAGAAGACTTATGATTAAACATAACTTAAAAGGTGAAGATAATAAAGCTCAAGATCCTGATTTAAAAGCTGAAAAAGTTGAAGTAACAGAAGAAAAAATATTAAATGCTGTTATTATTATAGCTGTTGCAATGGGAATAGGGGCATCTATACCTCCATTTGTTAAAGCACATACTGGTTGGTTAATCAAAGGTGGACTAGCTCTTCCTGCGTATATCGGACCAATGCTTGTTGCTGCGGTATTAAGAAATATTGCTGACTCAATTAAAAAACCTCTTCCTATGAAAGAGATTGATATTGTTGGAAGCATATCTCTATCTGTATTTTTATCAATGGCATTAATGACAATGAAACTATGGGAACTAGTAGAACTAGCTGTTCCTATGATCATTATCTTAGCTGTACAAACAATCTTTGTTATACTATATACTTATTTTGTAACTTACAATGTTATGAGACTTCCATTTATAGCAACTAAATATGACGCTGCTGTAATGGTTACAGGACACTGTGGTTTTGGTATGGGAGCTACTCCAACAGCTATTGCTAACATGGAATCTTTTACTTCTGTAAATGGTTTCTCTACAAAGGCTTTCTTCATCGTACCTCTTGTAGGAGCACTATTTATTGACTTTACAAATGCTGCTGTAATAACTTTCTTTATAAACATGTTTCAATAAATATTAATGTAAATTTTTATTTCAGGGGGGCTTGAATCATGAAAAAAAACTATAACATCGGAGTTTTTGACTCTGGAGTTGGAGGAACAACAGTATTAAAAAGAATTATTGAATTATTACCTAATGAAAATATTATATATTATGGTGATAATGGTAACGCACCTTATGGTGAAAAGACAATCAAAGAGATTCAAGGATTTTGTCTAGATATTATGGATTTTTTCATGATGAACAACTGCAAAGCTGTTGTTATTGCTTGTAATACTGCAACTGCTGCTTCATTAGAATTAATAAAGGAAAAATATACAGTTCCTGTTATTGGAGTTATCTCACCTGGGGCTAAGTCAGCTGTTGAAGCAAGTACAAATAAATGTATTGGTGTTTTATCTACTCCATTTACAGCTGCATCAAATGCTTATGCTGATGAAATAGCTAAGTATTCAAAAACTGCTAAAGTATATCAAGAAGGATGTCCAGAATTATGTCCTATGATAGAAGCAGGTTGGGAAACTTTTGAAGACAGAGAAACTATTATTAAAAATCATATTTCTAAATTTCCTAGAAATGTAGATACAGTTGTTTTAGGATGTACACATTATCCTATAGCAAGAGAAGATATTGCAAGAAACTTCTGTGGAAACATTGTTGATCCAGCAAGAGAAACTTCAGTTGCTTTATACAACACACTAAAAAATTCTAACCTTTTATCTGATTCTGATACTAAAGGAAAAATTGATTTCTTTGTTAGTGGAGATAAAGATAAGTTTAGAAAAGTAGCAGAACAGTTTTTAGGCTTTGAAATAAAAACTCTTTATAGAATTGAAAAATAAAAATTGAATAGAAATTACTAAGCTAGAGTGGTCTTAGACCACTCTTTTTTATTTGGATATAACACATAAAAGGATTTTTCAATATTTTTCTAATATTAATATTGAGATTTTTTTTAATTATTTTAATCTAAATACTTACCAAATTTTAATCTTAGTTTGTTATTATCATATTAAATAACATTTTTATTCTATGAGGTGCTTCTATGAAAATACTAATAATTCGATTCAAACAAATAGGAGATGCTGTTTTATCTTCTGTTCTTTGTAATACATTAAAGAAATCTTTTCCTAATGCTGAGATTGATTATGTTTTATATGAACATATCTCTCCACTTTTTCAGAATCATAAATATATTGATAATGTAATTTCTATAACTAAGGAGGAGCAAAAAAATCCATTAAAATATATTTTAAAAGTATGGAAAGTCACAAGAAAAAAATATGATATTATTATTGATATTATGTCTACTCCTAAAAGTGAAATTTTTTCTCTTTTTTCTATGGATAGTAAATACAGAATAGGAAGAGCAAAAAAATACAGAGGCTTTATTTATACAGATAAAGTAGAAGAGCCTGAATATGCAAAGGATAAAGTTGATAAGTTTTTAAAATTATTGGATCCATTAAAAAAAGAATATAACTTGATATATGACAATCAATATATTATTTCTGTAACAGACAAAGAAAAAAAGTTAATGAGAGAAAGAATGGTTGAAGCTGGAATAGATTTTTCACGTCCTGTATTTGCATGTGCCATAAATTCCAGAAGGCCTGAAAAAGTTTATGATACAGAAAAAATGAAAGTTATTATTGAGCAGTTAATAAAAGATTTGAATGCTCAGATTATATTCTATTATTGCTCCAGCGAAAAAGAATTTGTTAAAAATATTCATAAAAAATTAAATAACAATATCAATATTTTTTCAAATATAAAAACTAATTCTATTAGAGAGCTTGCAATGCTTTTAGCTAATTGTGATCTGTTTTTTGGAAATGAAGGAGGACCCAGACATATAGCACAAAGTTTGGATATTCCAAGTTTTGCTATTTTCAGTCCAAGTGCTTCTAAAAAAGAATGGCTTTCTAATGCCTGTGAAAGACATCAGGGGGTAGAATCAAAAGATATGCCTTCATATACTTCTTCTCTTTCCAGAGAGGAAAAATATGCTCTTATAATTCCTGAATATGTTATTACTAAAATAAAAGAAATATACAATAAGTTTGTAAAAAAACCTGAGTAATTATTTTATACTCAGGTTTTTTATCTATTTATCTTCTTTTTTTATTTTCTCAATTGTAAATCCTGTAAATCCATATATTATAGATAAAACAGGAGAGATAAGATTAAAGAAACAGTATGGTACATATACCCATGGTCCTACTCCTAAGGCTCCCATCATGAAGGCCCCACATGTATTCCAAGGGACAAGAGGAGATGTCATTGTTCCAGAGTCCTCTAAAGCTCTGGAAAGGTTTTTTGCAGCCAATCCTCTCTCCTCATAACTTTCTTTAAACATTCTTCCAGGTATAACTATTGAAAGATACTGATCTCCAGCTACCAGATTAACAAATATAGGTGTAAGTATAGTTGAAAGAATTAATTTTCCATTTGTATTGGCAAATTTAAGAATCTCTTGTGCAATCCTTCCAAGCATTCCAGATTTTTCCATTATTCCACCAAATGTCATAGCACAAAGTATCAGGGAAACTGTCCACATCATTGAATCCAGTCCTCCCCTTGTAAGAAGCTCATCTACCATGGGCATTCCAGTATGGCCTACATATCCATAATGAAGTGAGTAAAGTGCTTCCTTCAAGCTAGAATCCTGCACAACTATTGCTGTAGCAGCTCCTATTAATGATCCAACAAAGAGTCCAGGAATTGCTGGCACTTTCATTATAACCATTCCAATAACAAATACTGGTATCAGCAGAAGGAAAGGATTTATTTTAAACGAACCTGTAAGAGCATTTAAAATCTCATTTATCTGAGCTGTATCCACTTCCCCACCAGATGTCTTCCTCAATCCAACCACTACAAATCCAATCAAAGTCAAAATATATGATGGTACTGTTGTGTACAGCATATGTTTTATATGATCAAATAAATTAGATCCCGCCATTGCTGGTGCCAAAGTTGTTGTATCTGACATAGGTGAAAGTTTATCTCCAAAATATGCTCCTGAGATAATAGCCCCTGCTATTATAGGTCTGGGAAGCCCCAATCCTTCTCCTATACCTACTAATGCTATTCCCACTGTAGAAGCAGTACTCCAAGAGCTCCCAGTAGATATAGATACTATAGAACATATTATTACAGTTACTGGCAAAAATACTGAAGGCTCTATTATTTTCAATCCATAATATATCATTGTTGGAACTACTCCTGATAGTATCCAGCTTCCTATTACCATTCCTATTATTATTAAAATCAGTATAGCTCTCATAGACATCTTTATAGTGTCTACCACACCATCTTCCAATTCATTCCAAGTTGCACATCCAGATATTTTTGCTATTAATGCTGCAAAAATTGCTGAAATAAAAATTGGAATATGCACATCAAGTTTAGCTACTTGAACAGCGTAATAAAGTGTTACTACCAAAAATATTACTGGCAGCAGTGCATAATAAAGTGATACCTGTTTCTTTTTCATTTCTCTCCTATCATCTCCCTCTTAATATTGATTTATTTGCAAATTTAATATACTTTATGTTGAGGTAAAAGTCAACATAATTATCAAATTATTTATTTTGCCTCTTCCTCTGTATTTTTCTTGATTTTTTCAATTGCTTTTCCATCATGATTATCTTCTATATAAGTATCCTTTAGATTATCCATAAGTTCATCATATTTTTCATCAGTTAATTTCAAATCTTTAACAATATACTCTAAAGAATATTTTTTAGAATAATTAAATTCTGTTGCATAAAAATCTGCACTTATTTCAGTTTCTGTATTAGTTATTATAATTTGAAAATCTGACTCTTCTTTATTTTTACAACTAAATAAATATTTTAATGAACCAAATCTATATCGTTCTATTTCATATTTGATCCATTCTATATCCCCAGCATACCTGTAGTAGATCCTTATTTCATCTTTGTTCTCTTCTCTTTCTTTTTTCCCAGAAAATTTAAAAAGTATTAGCAGCCCTATAACAATAACAGCTCCTACTGCTCCAAATGTTAAGTTGTCCATATCAATTCTCCTTTATTGTTATTTATACAATGAGTTATTATAGCATTCTCACATGATTTTTCAAGTAAAAATATTCTTTTCCTTTTATTAATTATCTTTATTTCACTTTAAAAAATGAAATAAAAAAAACAGACCTGAATAAAAGATTTTACTCAAGTCTGCCTGTATTTATAATTTATTTATGATCATGAGCATGGTCACTGCATTTTCCGCCACAGCCCTTGCATCCTCCACCACATCCACAACTGCTCTCTTCTCCTTTGAACATTCTATATACACTTCTAAGAGAATAAAAAGCTATAACTGCTACTATTGCTATCAATATCACTGTTTTCATTTATTTTCATCTCCTTTTTTCAGAAAATAAACCTTTCCCAAAAGAACTAAATTAGAAGAACAAGCTTCCTATTTGGAATATCAATACTGAAACAACATATGGTACTACAAGCATTATTGATACTACAAAACCTAAATATTTCCATCCAAACTCTTGTTTAATTGCTGCCAGAGTTGCTACACATGGTACTACAAGAAGTATAAATGCCATAAATGAATATGCTCTTAATGGAGCTAAATTATCATTTGGCCATAAGTTTGCTGTAGCCTGTACAATTCCTCTTCCTTCTTCTTCTATTTCTTCTTCATCAGGAGTTACGAAAAGTCCTTCTAAATCAAAACTAAGCATACCTACTACTGAATCTTTCACTGCTATTCCTAAACCTTTTACCTGCTCAATAGTATCTTCTGCAAATGTTGTTGCCTCTTCTTCCTCATCACCTTCACCAGCATCCTCTAATGGAAGTACCTGAGCCATAAATCCAACTACTATTTCCTTAGCTGCGATACTTGGGGGGATAGCTGCAACAGTTTCCCATCTGTCTCCAAATCCAGTAGGTCTCATTATTGGAGCAAATGCATGTCCAAACTTAGCTATATATGATACACTTGCATCTCCTTTTCCAGGGAAATAAGTAAGTGTCCAAAGAATTATCAAAATTCCCATAATTATAGTTGTTGCTCTTTTTAAATATTCAGATACTCTCATCCAAGTTGAATTCAAAATAACTTTTAAACTTGGAACTCTATATGGAGGAAGCTCTATTAATAAAGCTTTATTATCTGTTTTAAATCCTTTTACATTTTTAAGAGCAAGCCCTACAAGAATAGCTACAACTATTCCTAAAACATATAAAGACATAACTATTATTCCTGCTTTAGCTCCAAAGAAAGCTGCTGTAAACAGCCCATATACTGGAAGTCTAGCTCCACATGACATAAACGGCGCCATTGCTGCTGTCATTTTTCTTGAGCTTTCATCTTCCAATGTTCTTGTTGCATAAATAGCTGGTACAGAACATCCAAATCCTACTACCATAGGTACAAAAGCTTTACCATTCAATCCAAGTTTTCTCATTATTTTATCCATTAAGAAAGCTACTCTTGACATATATCCACTTTCTTCCAGTATTGCAAGGAAGAAATAAAGGAATACCATAACAGGAACGAATACTAAAACTCCTCCTACTCCTCCTATTATTCCATCTACTATCAGTGAATTTAACCAGTCTGGAGTTCCTTCTACCAGAACTCTTACATATTTTCCTATATATCCATTGATAAATCCATCTACCCAATCTATAAATGGAGCACTACCATTAAACACAAATCCCATTACTCCTGCCATTATCAATAAGAATAATGGAAGTCCAAAAACTTTATTTAATAGTATTTTATCTACCTTATCAGTAAAATCAAGTCTTGATTTTATAGAAGTAGTGAAAGTACGAGCAAGAATCCCGTTTACTGCTCCATATCTTCCTTCTGCTAAAATAGTTTCACTGTCATTGTCATATTTTTCTTCCATTTTAGCTATTTCTTCTTCAAAGGCACCTTTTAAATCGACACCATATTTATTTTTAAGTTTATCAATTAAGTGACTGTCTCTCTCCATAAGCTTTATAGAAAGATATTCACTTGGATATTCTTTAAGTATATTTTTAAATTTTTCATCTGAATTAATTTTCTTTTCTATATCTCTTATTATTCCTGTTATTGTATCATCAAATGGAAGTGAATATTTTTTTATTTTCTCTTTTTTAGCTGCTAATTCTATTATTGAATCCAATAATTCTTCAATCCCAGTTCCTTTCAGAGCTGAAACTGAAATAGCTTTTAATTCTATCAATTGCTGAAACTCTTCCATGTTCAATTTATAGTTCAACTTAGTAAACTCATCATAGAAGTTCAAAGCCATAATAGTTGGTTTTTCTAATTCTTTCAAAAGATAAGTTAAATAAAGATTTCTTTCTAAGTTAGTAGAATCAATTACATTAATAACTACATCTGGATCTTCATCAAGAATAAAATCTCTAGTTATTTTTTCTTCCAGAGTATATGGACTTAAACTATAAACTCCTGGAAGGTCAACAAGTTTTATCTCTTCTCCCTTGTAGTTAAATATTGCTTCTTTCTTTTCTACTGTTACTCCAGGCCAGTTTCCTACTTTAAGTTTTGACCCTGCTATTGCATTGATAAGTGCCGATTTTCCTACGTTCGGATTTCCTGTAAAAGCTAGCTTTATCATCTTCTATCTACCCCTCTATCTTTTCAACTTCTATATTTTTAGCATCTTCTTTTCTTATAGCTATACCTGTAGACTTTATTATGTATTCTTGCGGATCACCTAATGGAGCATTTCTTTCTAATTTTATTATTTCACCTGCTGTTATCCCCATATCTACTAATCTTTTTTTTAGTTCTCCAATTTTTCCGATTTTTACAATCTTTGCTTTCTCTCCATTTTTTAAATCACATAATTTCATAATCTGCCTCCATATATAATAATTAAAAATAGAAATCTTTTGTATATCAAAGTATTTTTTCTAAAGAATAGCAGCCTATATAGGCTGCATGCTTATATTTCTATTTATTTTCCACCAATATTTTATTAGCCAGTCCAAAGTTAAGAGCATATTTACAATTATTAATTTTCACAACAATAGAATCACTGCCATCTCTTAAAACACAGATCTTATTTCCTATACAGAAACCTTTTTCAAGCAGTCTTCCTTTACAGCATCCTGCTCCTTTTATATCTTTTATGATTAATTCTTTATTAGGTTCAGCAAAAGCTAATGGTAACATAACTACCCCTCCCAATGAAACAAAATCCTTCTATCCACATTTTATATAATATATTATACCAAAAAAGAAAAATTTGTCAATAGAAAAGGTTTGATTATTAAAATATGTTTTTAATAAACTATTTTAATTAAAAAAGATCAGATTAAGAACAAAACTTATAATTCTCAAGCTGATCTATATAGAAAATTTAGTATTTTTTTAATATTATCTAAATTATCAAAATTTTTTTATTTGTATAATTCCAAAACTTCTAAATACTCATTCTTTATTTCTTCTCTCAAACTTTTGGGCTCTAATATCTCTGCTTCCTTTGAAAACTGCCTGAAATACAGTTTGGCATTTTCATTTGCCACTTCAAAAAAATATATATCCCCCTCTTTTTTTATAAGCTTGGGACGATAGTTAGTAAAACTTTTTAAAAGGCTGTCTCCCTCTTCTGTCAATCTCACTTTTACTATATTTCCATTTCCTAGAAATGGATCAAAATTCTTACGAACATTTTCTATATATTTTTTATCCTTACCTTTTATTTTTTCATCCAGTATAGAAATTATTTCTAATTCCTTTAATTTAAAGTTAGCATAATTCTTTTTCTCTTCATCATAACAAAAAAGAAAGTTTTCGTCTCCTCTTTCCTCTCTCTTTATAAAATAAGGCTCTACATTGAATACTCTTTTCAGATATTTTATTTTTATTTTCTTTTTTTCCTTTATACCTTCCAATATCATTTTAACTCTGTCTTCAAATATAAATATCTCTCTTTGATATTTGAATTTAGAAGTATATAACTCAAAAAGATCTCTAAAATATTCAGCCTCTATATCTACTTCATTGGCTTTTAATACATCATAATATATTTCTCTGTTAGAAACATTCAAGTCAAACTGAATTATTTTTTTAAGTGGTCTTCCCTGTGTTTCTAAAAGTTTTTCAACATCCATTTTTCTATTATATTTAAATCTTTCAAGGATATAGTTGCAAAGTTTATTATTGTTTATTCCAAATTCTTCAATGTCATTTTTCATAAGACGCCAGATATCTTCTGGTACTGTCACCCTGATTTTCTTCATCTTCCTTTGCTCCTTTTTTAGAATATCTTTAGATATTATACCACAAAGGCAGAAATATGAAAACCAGATAAAATTAATTTCTACAATTCAAAATAGGAGATTGAGTTAATAACCAATCTCCTATTTTATATTTTTTAGTTTATGCTGAAAAAAGTTCACTGTCTTTTAATCCAGCCTCTTTTTTATTGAATATTCTCAATAGCTTTTCAGAAGTAAGATTTTTCTTTTCATCCCCTCTTACATCTATCAATATCTCTCCCTCATGAAGCATAATAAGTCTATTTCCATAATTTATCGCATCTTGCAGATTATGAGTTATCATAAGAGTAGATATATTATTTTTCTCCACTATCTCTTTTGTTTTATCCATTATTATTTTAGATGTCTTAGGATCAAGAGCTGCTGTGTGCTCATCTAAAAGAAGAACTTGCGGTTTATTTAATGTTGCCATTATCAAAGCAAGGCATTGTCTTTGTCCCCCTGATAACGATCCAACTTCAGTATCCATTTGGTCTTCTATTCCTAAATCAAGTTCTTTCAATAATGATCTATAGTATTCTTTTCTCTTTTTATTTAATCCCAATGTGAACCCAAATCTTTTTCCTTTGTTATCTGCCATTGAAAGATTTTCAAATACTGTCATAGATGGAGCTGTTCCCATTGCTGGATTTTGATATACTTTAGAAATGAAGCTTCCTCTTTTATATCTTGGAAGGTTTGTTATATCTTTTCCATCTATATCTATTGTCCCGCTGTCAGGAACAATATTTCCAGTTATAGTATCCAAAAGAGTAGATTTTCCTGCTCCATTACTTCCTATGATAGAGATAAAATCTCCTTTTTCAACATGAAGTTCCAAACCTTTAAATACTCTTTTTATACTTCCAAGCTCAGTCTGGAAACTCTTCTTCACATTATTTATGTTAAGCATTTACAATCCCTCCTTTTAACAAATGTTTTTTCTCTTTCAAGAAGATTATTATTACTACAAGCGCTGAAGTTATAAGTTTTAAGTCACTTGCATTCATTCCTACTTTTAAAGACAGTGCTATTATAGTTCTATAGATTATAGTTCCAAATATTACCATCATTGATATTTTTATTACTTTTTTCTTTCCAAACAACGCATCTCCAATTATTATAGATGCCAGACCTGTGATAATAGTTCCTGTTCCCATTCCTACATCAGCAAATCCTTGGTACTGTGCAAGTACTGCTCCTGAAAGAGCTACAAGACTATTTGCAAGCATAAGTCCATATATCTTCAATGTTTTTTCATTTAATCCCAATGAAATTATAAGGCTTTCATTATCTCCAAGTGCTTTAAGTGCAAAACCAAATTTTGTTTTAAGAAGAAAGTCCATTCCTAATTTTACAATAAGAAGGATAACAGCTACCACAACAATAGCTGAAACATTTCCATTAAATAGATGTTTTACTGAAAATAGAGGTATATTAGATTTTCCCATTATTCTTAAATTTATGCTGTAAAGACCCGTCATAACAATGATACCAGCCAGAAGATTTGTAACTCTCAGCTTTACATGGATCATTCCTGTAATAAATCCTGCTGCTGCTCCTGCTACCATAGCCAGAATAAGTGCCAGTACAGGATTTACCCCCTTTACTATAGAAGCTGCTGCTACTGCTGCTCCTAAAGGAAAGCTCCCATCCACTGTCATATCTGGAAAATCCAGTATCTTGTATGATATATAAACTCCCAATACCATTACTGCAAAAATAAAACTTTGTTCTAATGTTCCTAATAACATCTCTATCTCCTTTTCTTCCTTCATCAATGAAGCATTAATATTGTTTAGCTCCTTCTAAAGCTTTTGATGAAAGATCTACATTATATTTTTCTGCTGCCTTTTTATTTATTATTAATTGAGTATCTTTTAAAGTTTCTATTGGTATAGTATTTGGTGCAGTTCCTTTTAAAACCTGTACAGCAACTTCTCCAGTTTGATATCCCAATTTTTCATAATTTATTGTTTCAGTAACTAAAGCTCCCTGCATAACCTGATCTTCAACACTTCCTATAACTGGTTTTCCTGCTTTATTAGCTTTTTCCAACAAAAGAGGAGTTGATGCAACTACTAAGTTATCTGTTGGTGTATAAAGAACATCTACCTTTGGAAGAAGTGAATCTAGTCCAATAGCCATATCATTTATTGTTGTAATTCCTGTTTCTACTATTTCCAGTCCTAATTTTGCTGCTTCTACTTTTGCCTGTGCTACTTGTACTTGTGAATTTTGTTCACTTGTATTATAGATAATTCCTACTTTTTTAGCATTTGGTAAAAGCTTTGTTATTATTTCAAGCTGCTTGTATATTGGAGCTGCATCACTTGTTCCTGTGATATTGTCTCCAACTAATCCTGCACTTTCAGCATCTGTTACTGCTGTTATAAGGATAGGAATTTTTTTAGTTGCATTATATGCCGCCTGAGCACTTGGTGTAGATATTGCCAGAATAATATCTTTTTTATCTTGAACAAATGAATTTGCTATCATTTGAGCTGTTCCAAAATCTCCCTGTGCATTTTGATAATCTATTTTTGCATCACCATAACCGCCATCTTTAAGTGCTTTGATAAATCCTTCTCTAGCTGAGTCCAAAGCCTGATGTTCCATTATTTGAGTAATTCCTACTTTTATTTTTGCTGGTTCCTTTCCAAAAGCTACCATTGAAAGTCCCATTAATAACATAATTATCTTTTTCATCTTTGCATTCCCCCTGTGAACTAACTTTTATTTCATAGGGTTATAATACCACTAAAACCGTTATTCTTATAGATAACAATTAAAATACTTATTTGTTCCACATTGTATTTCTAAAACCCTTATTTTATAAGGATTTGAAAATATTATTTTCTAAAATCTGTTCGTACTATTCTCCCTTTATGCCAAATTTTTCTGCAACATCTTTATTTATATACATTTCTGACTTCTCCACAACCTCATAAGGAATGTTCTCTATCTTCTCTCCAGACAGATATCTAGCTGCCATTTCTCCTGTCTGATATCCAACTTGATAATCAGATATTCCATCTACTGCCAAAGCTCCCTGATCTGCAAAACTTTTTGTTGCTCCTATTATTGGTTTATTAGCTTTATTGCATTTTTCCACAATAAGAGGATATGTAGAAGCAATTGTATTGTCTATTGAAGTATAAAGAACATCTATTGTTGGTAAAAGTGTATCTAAAGCTGAAGCCATTTCACTTATATTATTTATTCCTTTTATTTTTACTGTATACCCTTCCTCTTCTGCTGCCTTAGTAAATGCATCTGTCAGATAAAAAGAATTTTGTTCGCTTGTATTATATACAATTCCTATATTTTTAGCTTCTGGTAAAAGTTTTTTTATAAGCTGTACCTGTTTTTTAACTGGTGACTTATCACTTACCCCTGTTACATTTTTTCTAAGTATCCCAGCACTTTCTGGATTAGTTATAGCTGAGAAAAATATAGGTTTATCTTTTATATTATTTGCAGCTGCCTGAGCACTTGGTGTAGATATAGCAATTATTATATCACTCTTATTATTAAATTCCTGAGCTATTACCTGTGCTGTTCCAAAATCTCCCTGTGCATTTTTATAATCAATATTTACTTTATTTTCATCATAACCTTTTTCTTTAAGAGCATCTATCACTCCTCTTCTCACATCATCCAATGAAGAATGCTCCACTATTTGAGTAATTCCTATCTCTATCTTTTTCTGCTTTTCTGTTCCACATGCTGTACATAAAATAACTAAAAGTAAAATAAATAATTTTTTCATTTTTTTCCTCCCTGAAATGTATTAAAAATAAAAAGCCCTGTCAAAATCAGACAAGGCTTACTAAACAAATATTTTTTATATAAAATAAAAAACCTGTTCACTTGGAACAGGTTTAAATACATACTAAAATAAATAAAAGTATCTATATTTTAAAATGAACATCTATGACAAAACCTGATCCACCTGTCTGGTATTAAATTTGTGAAGTCTGTTTTGCCACCACCAAGTAAATCTATTCATCATTTTTGTTCACCTCCATTTTTTATTTTTTTTTCTTATAAAAGAGAATACACCATTTTTTTTAGAATGTCAAATTTATTTTTATTGGTTAATAGTTATTCTTGTTCCATCAGACAATTCTATTATTTGAGTTCTTCCATCTGAATAAACTACTTTCCCACTTCTTTGTGGAGCTTGCTGATTGTTGTATCTATTATTATAATTTCCATTATAATTATTATTATATCCACCACTATAATTATTAGCTGTAACTGTGTTTAATCTTGCAGGTACTCCTGAATTTCCATATTTATAACGAGCATTCTGAGCAACTGCCTGTCTTTCATAATCTCTTCTTATATTTGTATCCAACTGATCCAAATCTCTCTGGTGTTTTATCTCACTATTTTGATAACTGTTATTTAATATAAGTGCTGAACCTCCTATGATAGCTGCTCTTGTTCCACCACTCATACTTCCCCACCAGCTCGCATTAGCTATAGCTGATACTGCTAACATTCCTATTATTATTAATTTTTTCATATATATCCCTCCAGTATTTCCAACCATGTATGAAATAAAAAATTATATGCAAACACACAACTGACCACTTGGTCAATTTATTCTACCACATTTTTTTAAGAATGAAAAGATATTATTTTAGGGCAATAAAAATTTCTACCTTACCATCTGGATAATATTTCTCATAATCAACTGTATAAGCTCTGTTTAAAAGTCCTTTTTCTTCCATCTCCCATATTTTCTGCCACGTTTTTACAATTCCATCAGAAGATGAACCCTCTACAGAAAAAATCTGATAATTTTCTTCTTCAATTATTATTTCTTTATGAGAATTTATATTGTCAGCTCCTATGAAAAGTGTGTAATCACCTTTATAATCACTTTCATATTCAGAATAGACAGCATATTTATTCAGGTCCTTTTCAGGGAGCTTCATACTTGTTTCATGCCATAATTTTTGTATTTTGCTGGTAATATCCGGATCTTTAAAATTATTCAATCTTTTTTCTGATACTACACACACTTTTTCCATAAGATAACTCTCCTTTTAATGTAATTTCAATAGCTGAAATATTTTTCCTTTTATATATTTTAATATATTTTTTAAAAAAAGGCAAAAAAAGAAAGCAGCCAAATAACTGCCTTCACTATTTTTCAACTTTTTAATTATTATAATTTCCTTCTAATTCAGCACTTCCAAGAACATGACCTTTCATTTCTCTGTACACTTCATTTAGATAGAATGTTCCATCAATTTTTATCTCTTTATCTAAAGCATATAATCTGAAAATGTATGTATGCTCTTTATCTGGTGGTGCAGGTCCTCCATAGAATGAAGCTTTTTCTCTATCTAATCCACCCATTGATGATACCCAGCTGTTTATTCCCTGCAATATTTTCTTATCATCTCTGCTGGCATTTTCTTTTAATTCTGTATAATCTCCTGGAATTAAAGCTACCCAGTGTATCCATGAAAATCCCGAAACAGGTACTGCATCATAGTCTTCCATTACAAGTACAAAAGATTTTGTTCCTTTTGGCACGTCTTTCCATTTCAAAGGAATTGAAAGAGCTGGCATTCCATCTATAAATTTCTCTCCATGTTGTCCATATTCTACAGAAATATTACCATTTTTTATCCCTTTGCTTTCAAGTGTCATTGCCATAGAATTCACCCCCAATAAAACCATCAAAATTAATATAAATTTTTTCATTTATAACCTCCTCATTTAATCTTCTTGATTAGATTATAAATGTATATCAATTTAATGTAAATAACTCACTTTTTTGTTAGTATTATTCTTCGTCAGAATTTTTATCAAGCAGATATTTAGCTCCAAAGCTCTGCATTTTTTCAAGTATAGGAAGAAGCTCTCTCCCCATTTCAGTCAATAGATATTCACTATGTTTTGGGTATGTATCTTCATGCTCAATCTTTGTTATTAATCCTGTTTTCAAAAGCTCATTAAGATGATCTATGAGCATTTTCTCATTACATCCCTTTATATCTTTTTTAAAATCTCTTATCCTCATTGCCCCTAATCTCAATCTCCAAAGTATCATTGAAACCCATTTTTTCTTTAGTATCTCCTGTGTAAGTTCAAGAGGACATGTTATCACTTTTTTAGCCACTCCTTACTCCTTTACTTCAAATATTTCTACTACTCTATCTAATATTCCTGTGAGCTCTGCTATAATAAGCCCAAAATTAGTTATCTCTGAACATCTTTCTATTCTGCTCATAGTTTCTGCTCGATTGAGCATACATGATCCACAGTGTATAACTAAAGAATAACTCTCTAAATCTTTTGGAAAATCTTTTCCTGAGCAATTTTCTATAATTATTCCTGGTATTTTTTTCTTGAGAAGCATAGGTATTTTCTCTCTTGCTATATCACCTTTCAGCTGGTGATGTGTACAAGCTTCAGCAATCAGAACTTTATCTCCTGATTTTAAATCATTTATTTTTTTTGCACCTGCATAGAGAGTTTTTAAATCCCCCTTTGATCTTGCCATTATTATAGAAAATGATGTCAAAGGAACACTTCTGTCTAATTTTTCATTGACTGTTTTAAATACCTGTGAGTCTGTTATTACTAAATCCGGCTTTCCATTAAATATCTTCAAAGCTTCTTCTAGCTGATTCAATGTAGTCATCACAGGAATTCCACCAAAATCAAGTATATCTCTCAATACCTGTACCTGTGGAAGTATCAGCCTTCCCTTAGGAGCCTGTATATCCTGTGGAGCTACCAGAAGAATTTTATCTCCTGCTTTTATTTTATCTCCAATGAGGATTTCCCCCTCAATAAATTTAGGAGATTTTTCCACTATCTCTTTTTTTAATATATCTACATTAAAAGAATTTTCAGTACTAAGCTGAATGAAATCTATTCCTAATTTTTTTTCTGCTTTTGATGCCTTCTCTTTAAAATCTTCTTTATCTTTAACTATGTCTATTTTATTTAATACAGCTATAAAAGGTTTCTTTTTGTCTTTTATTTTTTTTATCCACTCTTGTTCAAAAGACAAAATTTCATCTTCTAAAATAGTTTCTGCTGATATTACCAAAATAGATATATCCATCTTATCTAAAACTTCTGTGGTCTTTTCAATTCTGAGGGCGCCAATGGCACTTATATCATCTATTCCAGCTGTATCTATAAAGACTACAGGTCCTATGGGCAAAAGCTCCATAGCCTTATACACAGGGTCTGTAGTAGTTCCTTTCACATCAGATACAAGTGATATATTTTGATTGGTTATACAATTTATCAAACTTGATTTACCTGCATTGGTTCTTCCAAATATTGCTATATGGACTCTGTTTCCTCTAGGTGTTTCTACCATTTCTCCCTCCTCTACACTTCATGTCTTCCATCTAAAGCTTTAGAAATAGTTGCAGTGTCTGCAAATTCAATATTTCCTCCTATTGGAATTCCACTTGCTATTTTAGTTATTTTTACTCCAAAAGGTTTTAAAAGCTTTGTGAGATAAAGGGAAGTTGTTTCTCCTTCCAAGTCGGGATTAAGTGCAAGTATCACTTCGTTTATATCTGTTGCTGCCACTCTCTCCAAAAGAGATTTTATATTGAGCTTATCTGGTGTCATCCCATTTAATGGAGCTATTTTTCCATTTAATACATGGTAAGTTCCATTATATTTTCCAGTTTTTTCAAAAGATATTATATCTCTGCTGTCTTCTACAACACATACTATCTCTTTATCTCTTGTTTCATCTGCACATATATTGCATAAATCATTTTCACAAAAATCTCCACATACTGGACATTTTTTAATAGTCTTTTTAACCTCTTTCATAGCTTCTGAAAATTTTTCTACCTGTTCCTCACTCATTTCAAGGATATGGAAAGCTAATCTTGTTGCACTTTTCCTTCCTATTCCAGGAAGTTTATTAAATTCATCAATTAATCTTTCCAAACTTTTAGTTGCCATAAATCCCTCTCCTTACAAAAAAAGCTGGAGTAATCCAGCTTTCCCTTAAATTAATTATTTGTTACAGCTTCTTTAAAAGATTTTTTCAAATCTTTTATAGTTTTATTGATATCTCTTCTTTCTTTTCCTAACTCTGCATTTCTTATGATATAGTCATCTACTCTATCTTCATAATCAGACTGCATATTTTCTACGATATCCATTATTTCTTCATAACTCATATCAGGTTTAAGGTACTCTTTAAGATTCAAAAGAAGTTCTACTCTTTTTCTGTTATCTCTTACTTTTCTGTCATTGTCTTCAATTTCTCTTTTGATTTTATTTTTTCTTCTAGTTTTTCTTACAAGTTCTAATACGCTGTCCATAGTTCCCTCCCTAAAGATTAGAGTTTTTCTACCTCTATATTGTATAATAATATGAAAAAAATTTCAATACCATTGATTATTTTGCTAAAGTTAAAGCTAATTCATAGTCGTCATTTATAGAATAGTTTCTTTCTCCATCCCATGCATAAGATATTGGATGAGTAACAAGCTTGTTGTTTTCAAGTCCTACCATTACTCCACCTTCATCATTTTCAAGAATTTCAATCGCCTTTGCTCCCATTCTTGTAGCCAGCATTCTGTCAAATCCTGATGGTGTTCCACCTCTTTGAACGTGTCCAAGAACTACGCTTCTTACTTCTGTAGTTATTCTCTCTTTTAAAGCTTCTTCTATATCCTGTACTTTTCCTACACCTTCAGCAACTAAAACTATATCATGAAGTTTTCCATGTTTTCTTCTTTCTTTTATCTGCAATGCAAGCAGTTCAATAGGATTATCCATTTCTGGAATAAGTACTCCATCTCCTCCACCTGCTATACAAGCTTGAAGAGCTAAGTCTCCTGCATGTCTTCCCATTACCTCGATAAGAATAGTTCTTTCATGAGAAGTAGCTGTATCTCTGATTTTTGATATAGCATCAAGAATAGTATTAAGACATGTATCAAACCCAAGAGTAAAATCTGTTCCTTTGATGTCATTATCTATTGTACCTGGTATTCCTACTACTTTTATTCCATGCTCTTTAGAAAGTGCATCAGCTCCACGGTATGATCCGTCTCCTCCAATTACTACTATTCCTTCAATTTCTCTTTTTTTAAGATTATGTGCTGCAATAGCTCTAAATTTAGGGTCTTTAAATTCAAGACATCTTGCTGTTAATAAACGAGTTCCTCCTCTGTCTATTATTCCAGATACAAAACGATCATCCATAGGGAAAATTTCATCATTAAGCATTCCAAGATATCCTCTTTGAATCCCATATACTTTTATCCCTTTGCTCATTGCTATTTTAGCCGCAGATCTGATAGCAGCATTCATTCCTGGAGAATCTCCACCGCTTGTCAATATTGCTATTTTTTTCATTATCTATCAATCTCCTTTAAATCTCAGTCCCAATAAAAGAACCCATCTTTCTAAACTTATTATATCTATTTTCTACTAGTTCTTCCACTGATATTTTTTCTAATTCAGAAAATGATGATAAAATGATATTTTTTAGGTTAAGAGCTATACATTTATGATCTCTGTGAGCTCCTCCTAAAGGTTCTTCTATGATACCATCAATAACTCCAAGTTTGAATAAGCTTTGGGCAGATATTTTTAAACTCTCTGCTGCTTCTTCAGCTCTTGAAGCATCTTTATATAATATTGCTGCACATCCTTCTGGAGAAATAACTGAGTATACAGAGTTTTCTAGCATGAATATTTTGTCAGAAACTCCAAGTCCAAGAGCTCCCCCACTTCCACCTTCTCCAATAACTACAGAAATAACAGGAACTTTAAGTCCACTCATCTCCATAAGATTTCTGGCAATGGCTTCTCCCTGTCCATGTTCTTCAGCTTCCAATCCTGGATATGCTCCTGGAGTATCTATAAACGTAAGAATAGGAATCGAGAATCTTTCAGCCATTTTAAAAAGTCTTAACGCCTTTCTATAGCCTTCTGGATTAGCCATTCCAAAATTTCTGTATATTTTTTCATCAGTTGTTCTTCCTTTTTGATGTCCAACTATCAGTACTTTTTTTCCATCAATTTTACAGAATCCTCCAACTATAGCAGGATCATCTTTAAATAATCTGTCTCCATGAAGTTCAAGAAAATCTGTAGTCATATTTTCAATATAATCTAATGTATATGGTCTTTCAGGATGTCTTGCTACAAAGACCTTATCCCATGAACTTAGATTTTTATATATTGTCTTTAATTTTTCATTTCTAGCTGTTTTAAATTTTTCTATCTCTCCAGATAAATCTATACCTTTTTCTTCGGAAAATTTTTGTAATTCCTCTATTTTTTTCTCAATTTCAATTATTTCTTTTTCAAATTCAAATTCCATTTTTCCCTCCTACCTAAGTTTATATTAAATTACTTAGAATAGTATGTAATGTATTTTTCATGTCTTCCCTCTTAGTTATTACATCAACCATTCCGCTTTTTTGTAAAAATTCACTTGTTTGAAACTCATCAGGAAGTTTTTGTTTGATAGTTTGTTCTATAACTCTTTTTCCTGCAAATCCGATCATAGCTTTAGGTTCACTTACTATTATATCTCCAAGCATAGCAAAAGAAGCTGTTACTCCCCCAGTAGTAGGGTTTACAGGAACAGCTATAAAAGGTACTCCAGCCATTCTCAATTTTTCAGCAGCAGCAGAAGTTTTTGCCATCTGCATTAAAGATAATATTCCTTCATGCATTCTTGCTCCACCAGATGTAGCAACAACAATTACAGGAATTCTTTCTTTTAGTCCTCTTTCCATAGCTCTTGTAATTTTTTCTCCAACTACAGAACCCATACTTCCACCCATGAATTTAAAATCCATAGCTGCAATACTTACTCTTATTCCAGAAAGATCCCCAGTTCCAGATATAGCTCCTTCTCTCATATCACATTCATTTCTGGCTTTTCTATTTTTTTCCTCATATCCTGGGAAATTAAGAGGATTTACAGATTCAAGATCTGAATCTTCCTCTTTGAAAGTTCCTTCATCTATTAATAGAGATATTCTTTCTCTTGCTGTCATCTCAAAATAATAATCACAATGACTGCATTTTTTCAAATTTCCTTCTATGTCAACTTTATATAATATTTCCTGACAATGAGGGCATTTTACCCACAAACCTGTTGACTTGTTATCTATATGCTTTGTATCCTTCTGTTCTACTTGATCTTCTGTACTTTCTACTGTTAAAGTTACATATTTTTTTCTGCTTTTATTTAATGAAAAATTCTTTTTATTCAAAGAAAAAAAACCCATTTCTTCCTCCTCGTTCACTTTTCTCTAATAACTAATTTTATAAGATTTTTTGAATTATTTCAATAAATATTTGATTTTACTTTCTTTATATTATAAAATATATAGTAATATATAATCTTCTAACGACTTAAAAATGAATGATAGAGGGAAATTTTAGAATTAAAAATTACAAAAATAATTTTTTGAAAAAATTAAAATTATTTTTTCTCCGGGAGGTTTTTCATGAAAAAAATCAATTTTACACTGTTTTTATTTCTTATTATTTTGGCAACTGGTTGCAGCAGCTTAGATAATGCATTATCTAGTGTACTTCCTAGCAAATCCAATGCTGTTCCTTTAGAATTACAGGAACAAATGGCAACTAGAGTAAATCCTGAACAGGAATTATTTGCTCTTGGATCAGCAGAAGTAGAAACAAGCGGTGCTATTATTGCCCAAGCAAAAGCTAATAAAAATGCTAAAGATCTACTAAAAGGAAAAATAAAAAAAGAAGTGGCTATTCACTTCAATTCTTTTATGCTTAACATGGATTCATATTCAAAAGGGCTGGCATCTCCAGTGCTTCCTGATCTTACTGAATATGCATCTGAACTTATACTTAAAAACGCTTCTCAAAAGGGAGCATGGGAAAATAATAAAAAAGTTTATTCTCTTTTTGTTGTAGAGAGAGATGATGTAGCTGTTCAATCAAAAAATGTATTCTCGACATTCTT
The DNA here is from genome assembly GCF_003019675.1 of Fusobacterium ulcerans. Classification (NCBI taxonomy): domain Bacteria; kingdom Fusobacteriati; phylum Fusobacteriota; class Fusobacteriia; order Fusobacteriales; family Fusobacteriaceae; genus Fusobacterium; species Fusobacterium ulcerans. Next base: position 590,963 of record NZ_CP028105.1, read on the forward strand.
AGAAGACATCTCAGGAAGACTTCTGAATACAAAAGATAAATTATCTGAAGGGGAATAATTTATAAAAATAATATCAGGAGTGCGATACTAATGAATATAGAAAAAGTCAATTTAAGCAATCCTTTTGAAAAAAAGGAAGTTGTGGATTTTTTAGCTGGTTTTGATCTTAAATATGATGAAAATATCGACTATACTGTTGTCATCAGAGAAAATGATAAAATTATAGCTACTGCTTCAAAAGGAAAAAATATTATAAAATGTTTTGCCATTGATAAAAATCATCAAGGTGAAGGAATTTCTGGTTCTATTCTTACAAATGTAACTAATAAAATGTTTGATCAGGGATATCTTCACAGTATGGTATTTACAAAAACAAGCAATCAGGACATATTTTCTGGAATAGGTTACAAAGAAGTAGCTCATACTGATAAAGTTATTCTTATGGAAATGGGTATCAACAGTATTGACAAAACTATAAATAAAATAAAAAAAGATTTTGATGTAAAAACTGAAACTCAAAAAGCTATGCTTGTTATGAATTGCAATCCATTTACTTATGGACATCAATTTCTTATAGAAAAGGCTGCTTCAGAAAATGAAGAAGTCCTCATTTTTGTAGTTCAGGAAGATAAATCTGTTTTTCCTTTTAAAACAAGATATAACCTTGTTAAAAAAGGAACTGCTCACCTTGGAAATGTAAAAGTAATTCCTGGAACTGAGTATATAATTTCTTCTGCTACTTTCCCTAATTATTTTCTTCGTAAAGAAGATGATTCTCTTATGGAATATACAAAATTAGATGCTACTATAGCTGGAAAACAGTTTGGAGAAAAACTAAACATAAACAGAAGATATATAGGAGAAGAACCTTATTGCCCTGTAACTAAAAAATATAATGATGCTTTAATGGAAATACTTCCTGAATATGGAATGGAAGTTGTTCTTGTTCCTAGAAAAGAACTGCATCATACAGCAATCAGCGCTTCTATTGTCAGAGAAAAACTAAAAGAGGGTAAAATTGAGGAATTAAAAGAATTTGTTCCTCCTACAACTTTCGAATTTTTAATCAGCCCAGAAGGAAAGGAGATAGAAGAGAAACTGAAAAACAGTAACTCTCCTCATTAATACCAATGTTTGACTTAAATAAATTTTTAGAATTTCGAGAAGAGAGAGTAGAACTTCAAAATTCACTTATTAAAAAATATTCTCTTCCTCTTATTGCTGTGAGGACTAACTATCCAGGAGAAAATAAACTTGAAGCTCTAGCTGTAAGAATAGCTGATATAGCTGCTGGAGAGATGGAAGAATGTTTCTCTGAAAAGATAGTATATCGTGAAACTTTAGAAAATCTTGAAGGAAAAATATATCTTTTTGTAATAGATGAAAAAGCTGAAAATATAAAAAAAACTACTGTATATTTTGAAGAAAACCATATTCTTGGAAGATGTGTAGACATAGATGTCTATGATACAGAGGGAAATGGTCTTTCTCGAAGCCAGTTTGGATATGAAAAAAGAAAATGTCTTATTTGTGATGAAATGGCTTTCATATGCGGAAGAGCCATGAAACATTCTCATCAAGAGATAAAAAATGTCCTCATGGAAAAATATATACAATATGATAATTATATTATCCAAAGAGAAAAAATAGTAAAAAAACTTGGAGATATTGCTGTTGAAGCTATGATATTTGAAGCTGCTACTTCTCCATCTTTTGGTCTTGTTTCTCCTCTTACTCAAGGATCTCATGATGACATGGACTTCTTTACTTTCTTAAAAAGTTCATTCGCTATCAAAGAGGGATTTGAAAAAATGGCAAGAGTTTCATATTCTTACCTTACCCTTGAAAAAGCTTTTTTAAGAACAAGAAAAATAGGAATTGAAACTGAAAAAACTATGTTTGAAGCTACTGAAAATATTAATACCCACAAAGGAATGATCTTCCTTCTTGGTATAGCTGTAGTTACAGCTTCACGAGCATTATATGAAGGAATTTCTTTTAACGATATTCAGCCTATGATAAAAAATATGTGCAAAGATATATTAAAAGATTTTGAAAATATTAAAGACAAAACTAACCTCACTCATGGAGAAAAATTATATAAAAATTATGGCTTCACAGGAGTAAGAGGTGAAGTAAGAGAAGGTCTTGATATAATTTTTAATGGTTCTCTTAATGTTTTTGAAAAATCTATTGAAAAAAGTAATGATATGAATCTTGCATCTCTTCAAACACTTATTTTCCTTATGGGAAAAGTTATGGATAGTACTATTGTTCACAGGCATGATATCCACATGCTCCGCAGAGTAAAAAGAGAAGCAGAGGAATTCTTTGCTGCTGGTGGAGTCTATAGTGAACTAGGAAGAGAAACTGCTGAAAATATTGAAAAGACCTATATAAAAGAAAGAATAAGCCCAGGAGGAAGTGCTGATCTTCTTGCTGTTACAATTTTTCTATATAAATTAAAAAATCTTTTCTTTTGAATATTTTTCTCATATAAATATTCAAATATAAACACAATAAAAACAATATATTATTAAAAGGCATAAATATTTTAAACATTGTTTATCTTTTAAATAGAAATTGAATATATATAATGCTATGATATAATATATGTAGAAATTATTAATGTCTGGAGGTTCAGATTTGGAAAATCATAAGGACTTATACTATGAAGAAATTGTTGATAAATGGGTCAGCATGGATGAAAGTGAAGAAATAGTAAATAAAAGATTCAAATCTCTAAATAAAAAATCAGAGATATTATATAATTTTGTTATTGCTTATACAAATTATATGAATGCAAAAAGAGATTATGGAACTGGTGAAGAGCTGTCTATGACAGAGGCTCATATACTTACTGATATAGTTGATTTTGAAGGTATTACAGTTACTGAGCTTTCAAAAAAATGGAGAAAAACAAGAAGTGCTATCTCACAAACTATAAAGAGTTTATTAAAAAAAGAATATATTTACAGAGTAAATTCTAAGGATGATGCTAAGTTTTTTTATCTTTATCCTTATGATAAAGCAAAAGATTTTGCTCTTGCTCACAAAAGATATGATAATATAGATATAGTTAAAACTAATAAATCACTTTTAGAAAAATTTTCTGTTGATGATCTTGTTACTTTTGATAATATTCTTGAAGAATATACTTCTATTTTATTAAAAGGTGAAACAAAAAAAGAAAATAAAGAATAATTTTTATACAAAAACAGACCTGAAAAAATTTCAGGCCTGTTTTTTTAGGATATTATGACTCAAAAATGATTCAATTCTATTTTGTACAAATATGATTATATACCATATCTAACACTTCTTTGGCTCGGGGAATATCTGCTCCATCTTTTGCATAATGAGAATATATCACCTTATTATTTCCATCTACAATGAACATTGCTGGAAGCTGAAGCTCATTTCCTTCATATTCTCCATGAGAAAGCCCCATACTTTTAGCATCTGCTACTTTTTCAGCTATATTTCCCGCTTTTAATCCCTCTAAAGATTCTGCTGCTTTTATTTCAAATTTTTCATATAATTCCTGTTTAGGATCACATATTATTTCAAATTTCAGTTTTGCTTTTTTATCAGCTTCTTTTATTACATCTGGGGTTGATTGCAGTACTATTTTAATATCTGCTCCCATTTCTTCAAATTTCTCATATAATTTATTAAATTCCATAATATCCAGCTGACATATTGTACAGCCGTAATATCTTAAAAATGCTAACACTCCTATTTTACTTCCTTTGCTTTTAAAATAGTCCTTTCCTATTTCATATGCTGTATTATATACAAAATTCTCAAGAAATTCATTTTTTCTTACTATCATGGCATCACTCCCATATCAAATTATTTTATCTTTTTATTCTACTTTTTCCTCCTCTTCTTTTGTATCTTCAACTTCATAACTTATGTCACATTTTATTTTTCCACTGTTATATCTTACATTTGCATATGTGAAAGCAAAAATTATAACACATCCATTTCCTATTAGTAACGGTAATGATAAGCTTGTTCCAAGAAGTATCGCCTGTACTATAAATATCATTACAGCTGCTGTTACCAAAGCTTTTGCTGCTCCTTCTTTTATATGCAGTGGTGAATTTTCCCATTGTTTAGGAAGTTTTTTTGCTACATTTAATAAACATAAAGCTATCATAGAATTTGTAACACTTTGTACAGTTGTTACTATTTTTGATATTATACTTATATTAAGATTGAAAACTATTGGTAATAATCCTACAAAGAAGAATATTGTCAACAGATACATTGGTGTCTTATAATTTCTATGCAGTGTTGCAAGTTTTGCTGGAAGCCATCCATCATTTGCTGCCTGCATCAATGGTTTTGTTGCAGAAGCAAGCTGTGAATTTAGTGTTGAAATAAGGGCTGCCCATGCTCCACCTATAATAAAGAATACATATAACTGTTTTGGAAGTATCTCTTTAGCCACATGAGTAAGAGGTTCATTAGCTACATGTGCTACTGGAAATACTCCTGCTGCAACTGTTGCCATAAATCCATAGAGAACTGCAACTGCCAGAGTTGATGTTACCATAACTCTAGGAATGTCCCTAGTCGGATTTTTAGCCTCTCCAGATAAGTTAGCTATTACCTGTGCCCCTCCTGTTGCAAAAGTCAATTGAGCAGTAGCTCTAAGCAGTCCTAACCATCCTCCAGTCATAAAGCTTGCTGGATCCATATAGTTAGGATCTATTTTTCCAAATCCATAAACTGTAAACGTAGTAAGTGCAACCACTAAAGAAACTACTATAACATTCTGGAATTTTGCAAACTTATCTATTCCTAAAAAATTTAATCCATATAATATTATCAAAATTCCAATAGCCAAAAGTTTTCTTGGTACAAATGGCAAAAATGGCAATGCATAATCTGCAAATGAAAGACAATACATTGATAATGATATATTTGTTAAAATAAATATTATTATATATGCCCCAGTATATTTTTCCCCAAGAAGTGAACCGATTATTGAATACTGCCCACCTCTAAATCTTGCAGTAGTATTGATAAGAGTTAAAGGATACCATGAAATAAGTACCATCACTGCTGATAATACAAATGCCAGAGGTGCTGATCTTCCAGTCATTCCTATTGCCACCCCAGTCAGAGACATTATTCCAGCTCCTATTATCTGCCCCACAGATGCTCCCATCAAATCCCAAAAGCCAAGTGTTCTTTTTAGTTCTTTTGTTGAAGTCAGATTGCTCATTTTTATACCTCCAAATAATTTATGGAGAAATATTTTAATAAGCTGCCTTTTTCTCTTCCCTCCTGTTGTTTCATATCTTTCTAACCCTTGAAAATATGAATTTTTTACCCCTAAATATTTTTATTTTTAACTATGATTCTAATTGATCTATAATATAATTTCCCACATATTTACTTATAGATTTTTTCTAATGCTTTTCCAAGTCTTTCCAATTCAGCTTCTATTACCCAAGTAGGAGCTGCCAGATTTATTCTTTCATAACCGCTTCCCTCTTCTCCAAAAATATATCCTTCATCAGTAAAGAACTGAGCATCCATATGCATAAATCTTTCTAATTCTTCATCACTAATTTCTAATGCTTTAAAATCCAACCATTGAAGATATGTTCCCTCTATTAATCTGGCCTTGATTTTAGGGAATTTCTTCTCAAAGAATTCTTTTACTACCTTTTGATTAATATCTAATACTGTAATTAATTCTTCAAGCCATTTTTCTCCTTGGTTATATGCTATTTCACATGCTTTAAAACCTAGTATATTTACAGATGAACTTCTCATAATCTGAAGCATTTCTGAATATTTTTCTCTTATTTCCTTGTTCTTTATAATAATACTAGATGTTGCCAATCCAGCAAGATTAAATGTTTTTGAAGGAGCTGTACATGTAATAAGTCTTTCCTCTATCTCTCCACCTAATCTTCCCATCATATAATGCTCATATCCTGGCATAATAAGATCTGCCCAGATTTCATCAGATACTACTACTAAATCATTTTTAACTGATATTTCAGCTACTTTTTCTAATTCTTCCTTTGTCCATACTCTTCCTACTGGATTATGAGGACTACAGAAAATAAGAAGTTTATTCTTAGGATCTTTTGAAATCTCATCAAACTTCTCAAAATCTATAGTATAATATCCGTCATTTTCTATTAAAGGACAATTTATAATATTTCTCTCATTTTTTTCTATTGCCATAGAAAATGGATAATACACTGGTTTGAATATTATTACTCCTTCTCCTGGCTCTGTAAAAGCATTAACTGCTGCATAGAAAGCATTAACTACTCCAGGAGTATTTAATATCCATTCTTTTTCCACCTTGTACTTATGTTTTCTGCCCATCCATGATATTACTGAATCAAGAAAATCTGGATAAGCTTTTGTATATCCCAATATAGCAGTGTCTAAATGTTTTTTTAATCCTTCCACAATTTCAGGAGCTGGTTTAAATTCCATATCTGCCACTGATAAAGGTACTACATCATCTGCCACATTTGGATTCCAGCTGTACATTTGTTCCCACTTTGATGCCCCAGTATTTTTTCTAGATACAAGTGTTGTAAAGTCATAACTCATTTTTATTCCTCCTTTTTTCTAAATATAAGATATTTGTTCTCTATAAAAACTTTTGTAAAATATTTATGTCAACATGAAAAGCAGATAACTGTATACTGCTGTTATTGCTGTAAATATAATCAATATAGGAAAAGTTTTCTTAACTAATTCTATAAAAGATACATCAAATGCTTCCGTCACTATCGCAAGACATATATGAGTTGGAGATACCTGCATTGCTATATAAGTCATACACATGAGAAGTATCATCAATGCAAGTCCTCCATCAGGTATAGTTGCAAAAGCAAGTGGCAAAGCCAGAGCTATTATTGCCTGTGATCCTGCTACTAGAGTTCCTATCACAAATATCAAAGAAAATATTATTGCTGGATGTATTGGAAGTTTTTCAAAATATTCAGGTAATCTTCCTATTACTCCTGTAAAAGTAAGAAGTTCTTTAAATATCATTATCATTACTGTACTTACTATCAATTTTGTTTCAAATGCTGTTTTTACCATAGGAATAAGTTCATCAACTGAAAATTTATTTAAGATCGCTGATACTATTATCACTGGTATAACTGCCATGTATACAGGTATTTTTAATGTCAATATTATAGTTATAGTTACTGCTATTGGCCATAAACTTATTATAAGATTTATTATGTCATCTTTTTTATCTTTTGATTGGCTGATTCCATTAGATTTAGGTATCTTTCTAACATAAAATACATATCCTAGAATAAATAATATTGCTACCATAGGAAGCATTCCAACAACAAATTTCGTCATATCTACTCCTGATAAATCAAGAGCTAGAAGTATTGAGGAATATGTTGGAAGAAAGGCCTCTGATATATGTCTGTAATAACTTGTTACAAAAGTTTGTTCCTCTCTTGTTAAATAATCCCCACTAGCATTTTGAACTATCGGTGCTGCTATAAGTACAGCTCCAGCAGATGGAAGCAGCCCTATAACAAATGGTGCTATCATTGCATTTATTCTTCTGCTGTTGAATATATTATCCAAAGATTTTTCTGCTAATAAAAGATGTCCTCTTTTCTCCATCATTCTCTGCACATATGTTATCGTATAAAAGGCAAGGACCAAAGATATTGTATCTTTGCTGGTACAAGATTTAAATGCAAGCTGAAAAGAAGTTATTATAGGAATTCTATAGAGGATAACACTTATTACTGCTCCAACTAATATAGATATATACAGAGGTTTTTTTAATTTTATGAAAAATACTATCCCTGTAAATATGATAATTAATTTTATAATGTCCAAATTCATCACCCCAATATATTTTATGTTTAATGATTAAGTGTATTAACTATTTAATATCTTATACCACTTATCAACAATTATTTCAAGTTATTTTTCAACTCTTTTTGTTCTATTTTTATATTTTAAGTATTTATAAAGTAAATATAAGTATAAGCAAAATTAATTTTATTAGTTTTGAACACTGGTACGGTTTATACGTAAATAGATAATATTATATAAATAAAAATGAGGCCAACCAAAAAGTAGAGCAATTCTTAACAGTTATTAATTAAAAACTGCCAAAAATTAATTTTACTTACAAGTTAGCCTCATTTAATTTAGTATTATTTATTTTAGATCATAAGATTGACTAAGCAAAGTACTCCTATGAACATTAAAGTAATATTTATTTTTTTGAAATCACCAGTTACTAAGTGAAGAATTATATAAGTAAGAAATCCTAAACTCAATCCTATACTGATACTATATGTTAAAGGCATCATTACAATAATAATAAATGCTGAAAATAAAGATTTCATATCTGTAAAATCTAAATCTTTAACATTTTTAAACATATATCCTCCAACTATGATAAGAGCTGGTGCAGTTGCATATGCAGGAACTACTCCTACTATTGGTGAAAAGAATAATGCCCCTATAAACATCAGAGCTGTAACCACAGAAGCTAGACCAGTTCTTGCACCAACAGCTATTCCTGCTGCTGATTCAACGAAAGTAGTTACTGTACTTGTTCCAAGCATAGATCCAAATATTGTAGCACTTACATCTGTGTAAAGCATTCTTCCAAGACCTTTAATATGTCCTTTCTCATCTACCATTCCTATTTGTTTAGAACAAGAAATAAGAGTTCCCAATGTGTCAAATAAATCAACAAACATAAATGAGAATATTGGTCCTATCAAAGAAAGTTTTAAAGCTGATAATATATCTAACTTCATAGCTATTGGAGCAATACTTGGAGGAAGAGATATTATTTGTTTAGGAACTTCTACATTTCCAGTTATAAAAGCTAGAATAGTAGAAACCATTATTCCGATAAGAATTCCACCTTTTACTTGTTCTATTTCCAATACCATAGCTACAACAAGTCCAACTATTCCTATTATTACAGGAACTGTTATTGGTCCTAGTGCTACTAAAGTTGCTGGACTTGCTACTACTAATCCAAGATTTTTAAGTCCTATCAAAGTAATGAACATTCCAATTCCTCCACCTACTGCTATTTTAAGTGGAAGAGGTATAGCATTTGCAATTCTTTCTCTTATTCCACCTATTGAAAGTAAAAGGAAAAAGAATCCAGAAATAAATACAATACCAAGTGCTGTTTCCCAAGGCACTCCTTTACCTAATACAAGAGTATAAGTAAAAAATGCGTTTAATCCCATTCCAGGAGCCAATGCAAATGGAGCATTTGCCCAAACTCCAGATAATAAAGTTGCTACTGCTGACGCCAGACAAGTTACTGTTATCAAAGCTCCAACATCCATCCCTGCATCCCCAAGTATAGATGGATTTACAAAGATAATATAAGACATTGCCAAAAATGTTGTTACTCCTCCAATGACTTCTTGTCTTATTGTGCTTCCTCTTTCAGATATTTTAAACATTCCTTCTAAAATACCATTGTTTTGTGACATTTTCTTTCCTCCTATGTTAAAATTTAATTACTACCAAGTCTTTTAATATACTCATCTGGAATAGGGAGGTCTATCTCTATTCCGTATTTATTTATTTTTAAGTAGTGAGAAAACAGATACATTATTTTCTCTTTTCCTTTTCCATATTTAGTGTCACCTATTATTGCATTTCCCATATTAGCTAATTGAACTCTTAGCTGGTGTGTTCTTCCACTTCCAAGAGTTCCTTCAAGAAGAGTACAGTCCTTTCCATATTTTTTCACTTTAAAAAAACTTAGGCTTTCCTTTGCTCCCTCTTCAAATTTTTCCACTTCTATTACTTTATCTTCTATTTTTTTCAAATAACTTTTTATAGTAAACTCTTTATCCTTTACTTTTCCTTCTACAAGTATATAATACCTCTTGTCTATATTCCTGTTTCTTATCTCTTCAGCAAGTTCTCTAGCTGTCACCAAAGATTTAGCTCCTATAATCAATCCAGAAGTTGCCTTATCAATTCTATTTACAAAATTAAAATTAGGATTTTTCAAATATCCTTTTAATAGCTCTGATATTCCAAAATCATAACCGCTTCCTTTATGCATGACCATATTATTTTTTTTATTGAAAATAAGAACATTTTCATTTTCATAAACAATAGATTTTTTTATTTTTTCAATTTCTTTATCTTCAACTTCTAGTAATTTTTCTTCTTTTGTTTCTCCGCCTTTGAAGAAAACTTTTATCTCATCATTGAGCTGAAGCCTATAATTTTCTTTGCTTTTCTTACCATTAACTTTTATCTTCCCAGTTCTTATTCCTTTAAAAATTTCAGTTAAAGGTATATCTTCATATTTCTTTCTAAGAAATTTATCCAGCCTTACATCTTCAAACTCTTTATCTACTATATATTCCATATTACTCCTAATCTCTATACATTTTTACACTTTGAACTATTCCAAGCATCATAAAACTTATCAAAAGAGATGTTCCTCCATAGCTCATTAAAAGAAGAGGTTTTCCAGTTACTGGCATTATTCCCATTATCATTCCAACATTTATTATCAGATGGAACAAAAATATAGATGCTATTCCATAACAAACCAGTCTTCCATATTTATCTTCTGTAGTATCTGCTATATAGACTATCTGTAAAATCAGAATAAGATACAGTCCTAATAAAACAATTCCTCCAATAAATCCTCTCTCCTCCAGAAATACTGAACCTATAAAGTCTGTATGTGCTTCTGGAAGGAATCTCAATTTACTTTGAGTACTGTTCAGAAATCCTTTTCCATAAAGACCTCCTGAACCTATAGCTATCATAGACTGTGTAACATTCCAACCACTTCCTAAAAGATCTGCTTCAGGATTTAGAAATGTAAGCACCCTTTGTTTTTGATAATCTTTTAAAAAGAAGAAAAAGGCTGTTGGCACAGAAACTATTCCTGTGATAACCATTATTATTATTGATTTCCAGTCTATTCCATGTATAAATATAAGGACAAAATAAGTCATCATAAGTATCAGAGCTGTTCCCAAATCAGGCTGTTTTAATATCAATAAAAATACTGGAAGAATATGAAGAAATGATATCAAAACACTTTTTAATCCAATAAACCTATCTCTATATTTTGAAACAAGAAATTCTGAAAAAGTCAAGATAACCAGTATCTTTCCAATTTCAGAAGGCTGTATACTTATAGGACCAAGATCTATCCATCTTTGAGCTCCAAGTCTCTTTACTCCAACTACATATACTGAAAGCAGAATTAAAATATTAAGTATGTAGATTAATTTATAATATTTTGCATATTTTCTATAATCTATAAAAGAGAAAAATAGATATACAAATATACCTATGATCCCCCAAAAAGCTTCTCTTTTATAAAAAAGAGTAGTTTTATGTATAGTAGCACTGTAGATTGTCAGTACACTTATCACAACGATAATCACTGCATTAAGCAGAAGAAGATTGTTCATTTTTTTTATCTTTTTTAAAATCAAAGCTGTATCTCTGCTTTTTCCCATATACTGCTACTCCTTACTTTCCTGTATGACCAAATCCCCCTGCTCCTCTTTCAGTTTCATCTAAAGAATCCACTTCTACAAATTCCATTTGTGCAACTTTATTTAAAACAAGCTGTCCTATTCTCTCTTGAGGATTTATTACATATTCATCTTTACTAAGATTTACCATTATTACTTTTAATTCCCCTCTGTAATCGCTGTCGATAGTTCCAGGAGTATTCAAAAGAGTTATTCCATGTTTGATTGCAAGTCCGCTTCTAGGTCTTACCTGTACCTCATATCCTTCTGGTATAGCTATTTTAAGTCCTGTTGGAACTAATACTCTCTCTAGTGAACCCATTACTATTGGTTCCTCTATATTTGCTCTTACATCCATTCCTGCTGATCCTGACGTTTCATATTTAGGAAGTGATACATTTTCTTCTCTTACTACTTTAACTATAACTTTTTCCATTATTAATCTCCTTTATATATCTCCAAGTATCGTGCAAGAATAGAATTCCTCTTGGAATAAATATTCTGCTGTCTTTTTTATATCTTCTAATGTTATATTTTCTATTTTTGATATTATCTCATCAATTTCAGTTACTCTTCCATAGAGCATATAAGTACTTGCCATTCTTGTCATTTTTCCTTTACTGTTTTCAAGGCTGAAAGTAAGCATACTTAAAAATTGATTTTTAGATTTTTGAAGCTCATATGGAGTTATTCCATTTTTCTTTATATCTTCAAATTCATCTTTGATTATATCTATAACTTCCTGATAACTTTCTTTAGTAGTCCCTGCATATATAGTGAAAAGTCCTCCCTCTATAAATGCTGTTCCATAGCTGTAAACTGAATAAGCTAATCCTCTTTCTTCTCTTATCTTTTGAAACAATCTTGAACTCATATTTCCTGCCAGTACACTTGAAATTATAGCTCCTGGATATTTCATATCTTCTATCTGGCTGTTTCCTCTTGTATTAAAACAAAGATGTACTTGATTAGTTTCCCTCTTTATTCTATTTTCTCCATGATTTATTGTAAAAGAGGCATCCATCTCTCTTTTGAAATTACTGTCTCTGAATTTTCCCAAACTTTTATTCAATTCTGCTACTACATGATCAAAATCTATTTTTCCTGCAACAGATACTACTATATTTGATGCCACATACTGTTCATCAAAATATTTTAGAAATTTTTCTCTAGTAATATTATTAAGGCTCTCTATAGTTCCCAATACTATATTTGACTGAACTCCAGTTATTGCATATTTTACATTTTCATCATGTACTATCTCTTCTGGAATATCATCATACATTCTTATCTCTTCTATTATTACATTTCTCTCTTTATCTAAATTTTCCTGTGTAAAAGTAGAATTTAAAAACATATCTGACAATACATCTATACCAGTATCAATTTTACTTGAAAGCATCTGAATATAGTAAGCAGTCATATCTCTGCTTGTATAGGCATTTATTAATCCACCTTCATTATCTATCAACTCAGATATTTCTTTTGCACTTCTAGTTTTTGTCCCTTTGAACATCATATGTTCTATAAAATGAGAAACTCCGCTTTCATCTGGATATTCGTTCCTTGACCCAGTATTAACAAATATCCCTAGACTTACAGTACTTACACTGTCTATATTTTCCATTAAAACAGGTATACCGTTGTCTAATTTTCTTATTTCTATATTCATTTACTCACTCCACTCTTAATATTCTGCTCTATACATAAAATATATTCCAATTCCTAGAAAAATTATGTTAGGAATCCATCCGCTTATAAATGGATTTAAAAATCCATTTATACTTAAAGCTTCAAAAGAAGCCTGTACTATATAATACCCATAACCTAAAGCTACAGACAGTGCCATACTTATTGCTGAAGCTCCTCTTACATATCTGCTTCCAAGAGATAAACCTAAGAAAGAAATTATGAAACTTGAAAATGGAAAAGAATATCTATTTCCTATCTCAACAAGAAGCTCTCTTGTATCTCCACCTATACTTTTTATTTCTCTTACAGATTTTTTTAATTCTTTTATTGTAAGGGTTTTAGGCTCTACACTTTTAGTTATAAATTTTTCTGGTTCATCATCATATTTATTTTCTGTAAAAATCTTAACTTCTTTTGGCTTTTCAAGTTTTTCACCATCATAAATATTGGCATCTTTCAATACCCATACTTTTTTACTAAAATTATATCTTCCTTCTTTTGCAGTTATTATTCTTTCAACTTTATTAAATTCTTCATTTAAATCAACTATCTCTATATTTTCACCAAAACCAGTTTCTCTGTTTATTTTTCCCATGAGATAAACATAATTAGAATTTTCACCTCTCAGAAAAGCATTTTTCTTTTCTACTGGCATCTCTCTTTTTGCTCTTTCTCCATCTTTTATCTCTCTATTTTTTCTTACTGAATATGGATAAAGACTGTCATTTATATAGAACACCATTACAGCTATCACTGCTGAAATACAAATAGGAAACAGCACTATTCTTTTAAAGCTTATTCCAGCTGTTTTCAATGATATTATTTCTAGGTTTGAAGCCATAGAACTCACTGTCATTAATGATCCCAAAAGCACTGCCAGAGGGGCCACATCTATTAATATCTTTGGTATCATTGTAAGAATATAAGTTATAGATTCATTTGCTGAAAATCTTCCGTCACTTACATATCTTATAACCTTAAATAACTGACTTACTAAAAATATTCCTACAAAAGCGATCAAACTAAGGAAAAATGATTTTATAAAATTTTTACTTATGTATTTATCTATTATTTTTATTTTCATTTATATCCCCCTAGATTTTTTCTTATAGAAATAGAAAGTCACTAAAAATAAAATTATATTTGGTGTCCATACTCCTACAAATGGAGGAATTTTACCTCTGTTAGCCATAACCATTCCTATATTCAGGAATGTTATATATGAAAATATTACTACAAGGCTCAAAGCAAAGTTAGCTCCTTTTCCACTTCTGTGATGTCCTATGGAAATAAATACTCCCAATAGAGAAAGCATTATTGTGGATAATGGAAGAGCCAGTTTTCTATTTATTTCTACTTTATATGGTATTTTTTCATTTTGAGGCAGATCTTTCATTTCTTTAAGAAGCATACTTATACTCATAGCTTCAATATCTTTTACTTTTATATCTATTCCATCAAAGTAAGCATCAAGAGGAACTTTTTTATCATCAAATTCTCCTCTCAATTTTTCTTTTCCATCTTTATCAAAATCGTAAAATTTAGAATCTGTTATCACCATTGAAGAATCTTTCCAGTAGGCTTCCTTTCCAACCAACACAGTAGGAAATTCTACATCTTCATTTTTCTGAAATATAAGCACTCCCTGAGCAACTCTGTCTTTTCCTTCTATTCTGTCTATATAGAGATTATATTCCTCAACTTCATCTATAAAAGTTTTCTCTTTTAACTGAAATACAGGATTTTCATAAGCTATCTTAGTAGTTATATATTGTAGTTTACTAAAAGATCTTGGAATTATACTTTCTTGAAGAAAAAATATAAAAAGTGTAGTAGCACAAGCTAATATAAATATAGGTTTTACAATCCCTCTAAGGTCCATACCTATTGAACTCATAGCTGTTGCTTCACTGGTTCTTGTAAATTTTGAAAATGTCAGCATTACCCCTAAAAATATTCCCATAGGAATAGTCTGTGATAAAATAGGAGGAAGATAAAACGACAATATCCTCATTATATCAATTATTGATATCCCTTTTACTATTATATTTTCCATCATAGCCACTATGATATCTATCAGGAAAATAAATGTAAAGAGCGAGATACCAAATAATATTGGCATTTTCACCTCTTCTAAAATATATTTTTCTATTATTTTCATAAATTTCTCCTAAAAAAGTTTATTGACATATCTATTAATTAATTCCAAATTTTTCAATTCCTTTATTTTATCTTGAAAAACTTCAGGTACATATTTTTCTATATTTGGAACCACTTCTAGAAAAATTTCATTTGTATAACTTCCTTTAGAATATTTCTTTAGACTTGTATACATGTCTGTTGAATAATTATAAATTAAAAGAATAAGAACAGAAAGAAGTACTCCTTTTGCTATTCCAATTACTCCTCCTAATACCCTTGTTGCAATTCCTTTGCTCTGATTTTTAAGTATATTTCTCACTAGATGTATCACTATTCCAAGTAAAATATACACTGCCCAGAAAGTTATTATATACGTCACAAAATAACGATCTTTATCTTTTGACAGTCCTAAAAACTCTATTACAGCTGGAGTATATTTTTTAGCAATAATAAAATTTACTACCAGTCCAAAGATAGCCAAAAATTCAACAAACAATCCATTTCTTAATCCATAAAGAAGAGAAAAAACTATTATGATTCCTATTATTATATCTAAATACATCCCCTATCACCTTTCTTTTTTAGTTATCTACTATTTTTACCCATAAAGCTTTTAAATACAAAGTTTCTGGCACATGAAGTATCCATGGGTGATCCTCTGGCTGATAATTTATTCCTATTACTTGAAGAAGTTTTCCATTTTTAGATGCTGCCATTCTTGTTACTTCTATCAAATCTTGAAGAGTTATATGATATGCACAAGTTATTACTCCAAGTATTCCCCCATCATTTAAAAGTTTAAAACTATCATCACAAAGATCAAAGAAAAAATCTCTTCCTCTGTGAATATCTGCTTTTCTTTTTATTAAAGATGGCGGGTCCAATGTAACTACATCAAATTTTTCTCCTCTTCCTACTAGAGTTTTCAGCAGAAGAAAAGCATCTCCTTCCATAGTAACAAAATCTCCTGTAAATTCATTTAAAGCATAGTTTTCTCTGCACAGTTCCAATGCATGAGGTTCTTTGTCTATAGCTGTTACTTTTTTACAGTTTTCTTTCAAAGCAGCCATTGAAAATCCTCCACTGCTTGAAAATACATCTAAAAATTTTGTATCCTTTGTAAGATATTTTCTTATAAATTTTCTTGAATCTCTCTGATCTAGAAAAAATCCAGTTTTTTGTCCATCTATTATATCTATACTATATTTAAGACCATTGTCTTCCATTATAACTCTTTCTGGTATCTCTCCAAAAACAATTCCTGTTTTTTGCTCTACTCCTTCAAGAGTTCTATTTTCAACATCACTTCTTTCATATATACCCCTTGGCTTCATTACTTTTTTGATGCTGTTTATTATATCCTGTCTAAAAGTTTCTACTCCAGAATTTCTAAACTGTACAGATACATACTTATCAAATTTATCTATAATTAAACCTGGGATTCCATCTCCTTCTGAGAAGAAAGCTCTTATACAATTAGTTTCAGTAAAAAGATGTTCTCTTTTTTTATAAGCTTTTCTGATTTTTTCAAGAATAAAATTTTTATCTATTTTTTCATCTTTTGTAGTAAGTACTCTTACAAAAGCTGATGTAGAATCTGTTACGTATCCTCTTCCTACAAAGGTCATATCAGATGAACATACATCTACTATATCTCCAGTTTTTGCCTCTCCTATTATAGTTTTTATCTCATCTTTAAAAACATTGGGATAGAAATTTATTATTTTCTTTTCCTTCCCGCTTATTAATATTATTTTCGTCATTAGCTCTCCTTTTTATCTTGTTATTAAATATGGAGTACCATTCTTTTTGTAGACTCTATATACTCTTCTTCCTATTCCTGTCAGTATATCCCAAGTTGATTTATGTACAGAATTTATTTCTTCTATTATATCATCTCTTATAACAATTGCTTCAGTACCTATATTTATTTTTTTCAAAATTGACTCTGGTATCTTTACCATGCACATATCCATACATATCTCCCCAACTATTGGACATTTTTCTCCTTCGATTAAAGCATATGTTTTATTGGAAAATTCTTTTTTCATACCATCAGCATATCCTATTGCAAGAGTGGCAAATGTTTCCCCCTCTTTCAATTTTACAGTTCTTCCATAAGATATATATGAATCCTCTTCAAGAGTTCTTATAAAAAGTATTCTTGTCTTCATTGTAAAAACCCTTTTGAATCCTGGCATTCTTTCATTTCCCAACATCCCATACATACATATACCAGCTCTTACCAGATTTCCTTTAAATCCATCATTGAATCTAAGGATTCCTCCACTGTTTAAAATATGTATATATTTTATATTTTTATACTCTTCAAATATTTTAAATTTATTTATCTGCTCTTTAGTATAATTATATGCTTCATCACTCATTCCATCTGCATCAGAAAGATGTGAATAAATACCAACTGCTTTTATACCTTTTTCTATACAATAATCTACAGCTTTTTTCCCTTTTTCAGGAGTAAAACCTAATCTTCCCATTCCTGTATCTATTTTAATATGTATTTCTGCATTTATTTTATTAGACTCTAAAAATTCTATCTGTCTCATGCTGCTTATAGTTATTTGAAAATTTTTCTCAGCAGCTATTTCTATTTCATCATTAAAAAGTGAACCTAGTATAAGGATTTCTTCTTCTATTCCTCCCTCTCTCAGTTCCATTGCTTCTTCCAAAGAGGCTACTCCAAAGATTTCTACCCCATTTTTCGAAAGCTCTTTAGCTGTTTCGATAGCTCCAAACCCGTAACTATTAGCTTTTATTACTCCTAATACATTTGTGCCTTGGACCAATTCTTTAATTTTATTCAGATTATATTTTAAATTGTCCATATCGATTTCTAACCAAGCTCTCATTTTTTCTATGCTCCCTTTCCTATTATGAATTAAATTTATAGAGGGCGACTTTAAAATTTTTCATTTTTAGCTGCCCTCTTATATTATATATTATCTTTTATTATTAAACTAATATTTTTTCTTCATTCTTTGACTCTTTCTTTTTTTCCTCTCCAAAAATATGAAGTCCCTTATTTGGTCCTTTTTTATTTTTATCTAGGAAATATACCAATGGTGTTGCAATAAATACTGAACTGTAAGTTCCTGCAAGAATACCGATCAAAAGAGTTACTATAAATGTTTTTAAACTGTCTCCACCAAAAACAAGTATAGCAATGATTGCAAATAATGTAGTCACAGATGTATTGATAGATCTTATCATTACCTGATTTACACTTTTATCCAAACAAGCTTCAAAAGAAATTTTATTCTTACGCTTCATATTTTCTCTTATTCTGTCAAATACAACTATTGTATCATTGATAGAATATCCAAGTATAGTCAATATGGCTGCTATAAATGGTGTATCTACTTCGTAACCTAAAAGTGAAATTACTCCAACAGCTATAATCAGATCATGGAATAATGCTGCTACTGCTGCTACTGCAAATGTAAATTCAAATCTGAAAGTTATGTAAAGGATTATAAGGAAAGCTCCTATTCCTAATGCATATATTGCTGAAGTTTTTAGTTCTTCTCCAACACTTGCTCCTACTTTCTCTTCTTTATTTACATCAAAGTTTCCAATTTTTTTTAAACTGTCTAAAACTTCTGTTTTTTCTGTTTCAGTAAGTTCAGGCGTTCTTATGATAACAGTATTATCTTCAGAAATCTGTACTTTTCTACTGTTAGGATTTACCTGATTTATCTCTTTAGAAATTTCATCTAAATTATTATTAATATCATTTAATGTTATTGGGTTTTCAAATCTCAACTGGAATAAGTTTCCTCCAGAGAAGTCAATACCATAGTTAAGCCCTTTTGTGAAAAAAGCTCCAAGAGAAAGAACAACAATAACTAATGATAGTCCTACAAATTTTTTACTATTTTCTATAATTTTTATTTGCATGCTGTTTTCCCCCTAACTCCAAATAATTCTGGTCTGTTTAATTTAAATACTGTAATGAAAGTAAGTAAAATTATCTTAGTAATTGTGATAGCTGTAAACATAGATGCCAATGTACCTATTGTTAATGTTACAGCAAATCCTTTTACAGGACCAGTTCCAAAAGTAAAAAGAATAACAGTAATTATAAGTGTTGTAAGGTTTGAGTCGAATATAGCCACGAATCCTTTGCTGAATCCTGCATCTATAGCATTACGTACTGTATTTCCCATTCTAAGTTCTTCTTTTATTCTCTCAAAAATTATAACGTTTGCGTCAACTGCCATACCTGCTGACAGGATAAGACCTGCTATACCTGGCAGAGTTAATGTTGCATCAATGAAGTTAAGACATCCAAAAGTTATAAGTCCAAATATTACAAGAGCTATATCAGCAACTATTCCAGGGAGTCTGTAGAATACTATCATAAATACTCCTATAAGCATCATTGCAAATACTCCTGCCTGTTTACTTTGAGCTATTGATTCATCTCCAAGAGATGCTCCAACAGTTCTTGTTTCAACTATTTCAGCTTTTACTGGAAGAGCTCCTGCATTCAGCAATGTAGCTGTTGCTTTTGCTTCTTCTACAGTATAGTTTCCTGTAATTACTCCGTTTCCACTTGGTATTTCTGAATTGATCATAGGAGCTGTCTGTACTTTTCCATCTAGTGTGATAGCAAGTTTTCTTCCTATGTTATTTCTTGTAATCTCAGCAAATCTTACTGCTCCCTCTTGGTTCATTTCAAATTGAATTTGAGGTCTTCCCAAGTTGTCATAAGATACATCTGCTTTCTTTAATGCTCCTCCAGTTAGAAGAGTTTCTCCTAAAGTTCCATCTGGATTTTCAAGTTTAAATTCTAATAGAGCTGTTTTCCCTATCATTTTTATAGCATCTTCTGTATTGCTTATTCCTGGAAGTTCTATTATTACTCTATTGCTTCCTGCTTTTTGTACAAGAGATTCTGCTACCCCTAATCCATTTATTCTTCTGTCCAGAACTTCAATCAGTCTGTTCATTGCTGCATCATCAAGAGTTACCCCTTCGTCTGGTACAGCTTCCAATACTACATACACTCCACCTTTTAAGTCCAGTCCCAGTTTAGTTGGTTTAAAAAAGCTAAGCCATATAGCTCCTATTACCACAACTATAACAAGAGACAATCTCATTAATAATTTTGATCCCATTTCTCCTCCAAAATATTAGTTTATCTTTTTGTATCTAAGAAAGTTTGAAGTATTATAGCAGCAGCTATTTTATCAACTACCTTTCTCTTTTCCAAAGCGCCCTTTTTGTTTGATTCATTCAGCATTCTGTCTGCTGACACAGTAGTAAGTCTTTCATCAACTTCTATTATTTCCAAGCCTTCAATCTCTTTGTTTAATTTAGCTATAAACTCTCTGACTTTCTCTGCCTGTCTTTTTTCAGTTCCATCCAGACTTTTAGGGATACCTACTACTAATGCTTTTGTATTTTCTTGAATACAAAGTTCTTTAATTCTTTTTACTGCTTTTGTTTTTTTTCTGTCTATTACTTCAAGGGGAGTAGCTACTATCCCCATTATATCTGATTTCGCTACTCCTATCCTCACATCTCCCACATCTAAGGAAATATATTTTTTATACATTCATTACCTCTTATAAAGAATTTTTTAAAGTTTCTTTTACTGCATTCATAGCTTCCTGTATTTTAGTTGCATCTTTTCCACCAGCTTGAGCGAAGTCAGGTCTTCCTCCACCATTTCCCCCAGTGATTACAGCAGCTTCTTTTACAAGATTTCCAGCTTTTACTTTAGAAGTAAGTTCTTTAGTTACTCCAGCAGCAAATATAGCTTTATCTGCTCCAGATGCTAAAACTACAACTGTATTAGCCATTTTATCTTTTACATAATCGACCATTTTTCTTAAATCATCAGCTGTTGTAGTTTTAAAAGTTTTCATGATAACTGTTACTCCATTGATAACCTCAGAATTTTCTGCTAAAGCCTGAGCTTCTATTTGAGTAAATCTGCTTTTTAATTCTTCAAGTTCTTTGCTGTTTTCTTTAATTGTTTCTACCATTTTTTCAACTCTGTCCAGAAGATTAGCTTCATCAGACTTTACAACTTTTTCTACATTTTTTAGAAGCATTTCAATGTTTTTAACTGCTTTGTATGCTCCTTTTCCAGTTACAGCTTCAATTCTTCTTATTCCAGCAGCAATACCAGCTTCACTTTCTATTTTAAATAATCCTATCTTACCTATATTATCTATATGAGTTCCTCCACAAAGTTCTATAGAGAATCCTTCTACAGATACTACTCTTACTACATCTCCATATTTGTCTCCAAATAGAGCTGTAGCTCCAGCTTTTTTAGCTTCATCCATACTCATATCAGCAACTGAGACATTTATAGCTTCAGCTATTTTTTCATTTACTAACTCTTCTACTTTTTCAAGCTCTTCACCAGTCATAGCTTCATAATGGTTAAAGTCAAATCTTAATCTTTCCCCATTTACAAATGACCCTGCCTGTTGTACATGAGAACCTAATACTTCTCTCAATGCTTCATGAAGCAGATGAGTTGCTGTATGATTTTTAGCTGTTGCCATTCTGTTAGCTTCATCAACTTCTAAGAAATATTCCTCTCCTTCAATTGGAGTTCCTTTTAATACTTCAACAGTATGTGTAAATATTCCTTTTTGTTTTTGAACATCTATAACTTTACCTTCAAATCCATTTCCAGTAATAATACCAATATCTGCTGCCTGTCCTCCAGACTCACCATAGAATGGAGTTGTATCAAATATCATAAGTTTCTTGCCATCTTTTCCATCTCTTGCACTTAAAAGTTTTCCTGTATCTTTAAGAGTTGTGTATCCAGTAAATTCAGTAGCTCCATATTTATCATAGAACTCCTCGATAAAACTGTCTTGTCCCTTTTCCATTACAACTTCTCTGGCAGCTCTTGCTTTTTCTTTCTGCTCAGTCATTTTTGCTTCAAATTCTTCTTTAGATATTTCTATCTCTTTTTCCTGACATATTTCTTCAGTTAGCTCATATGGGAATCCGTATGTATCATAAAGTTTAAATGTAACTTCTCCATCAAGTTTAGTAATTCCTGCTGCTTTTAATTTTTCAATTTCCTGATTTACAAGCTGCATACCTTGATCAAGAGTACGAGAGAATTTTTCCTCTTCTATTTTTACAACTTTTTTAATATGATCAATATTACTTCTAAGATCTGGATAAGCATTTTCCATCATACTTACTACTTTATCAACCATCTTATATAGGAATAACTCTGATTGTCCTAAAAGTCTTCCATGTCTTACTGCTCTTCTCAATATTCTTCTCAGAACATATCCTCTTCCTTCGTTTGATGGTATAACTCCATCATTGATCAAGAAAGTAACTGCTCTTGAATGGTCTGTTATTACTTTTAATGAGAAGTTTTCTTCCTCATCTCTTCCATATTGCGAGTTAGTAAGTTTTACTGCTTCCTCTACCAATGGGAATAAAAGATCTGTTTCAAAGTTATTTGATTTTCCTTGCACCATAGCAGCTATTCTTTCAAGTCCAGCTCCCGTATCTATATTTTTCTTAGGAAGAGGCTCAAGGCTTCCATCTTCCATTCTGTTCCATTCAGTAAATACAAGGTTCCATATTTCAATAAAACGATTATCTGTTCCTTCATCACCAAGTTTAGAGTTTTCATCTCCACCATAAGCTGGTCCCAAATCCACATGAATTTCTGAACAAGGTCCGCATGATCCAGTAGGTCCTGCTGCCCACCAGTTTTCATCTTCTCCAAGTCTTACAAGTCTTTCTTTTGGAAAATTACATTTTTCTATCCAGATCTGTTCCGCTTCATCATCTGTTGTAAATACTGATACCCAAAGTTTATCTTTATCTATTTTTAATACCTCAGTAACAAACTCCCAAGACCATTCTATCGCTTCTTTTTTGAAATAATCTCCAAAAGAGAAATTTCCAAGCATTTCAAAGAATGTGTGGTGTCTTGCTGTTCTTCCAACATTTTCAAGGTCATTTGTTCTGATACATTTTTGATAAGTAGTTACTCTTGGATATGGTGCTTCCTTCTGTCCTAAAAAATATGGCTTAAAAGGAACCATTCCTGCTACCGTTAGTAATAAAGTTGCATCATCAGGAATAAGTGATGCACTTTCGAAGTGTTTATGATGTTTTGCTTCAAAAAACTCAATAAACTCTTTTCTAATTTGATTTCCTGTTAACATGTTCTCCTCCAACTATTTAAAATTTAATCTAATTTAAACTTTTCACCTAAATAAATTTTTCTTGCTGTTTCATCATTAGATATTTCTTCTGGCGTACCACTGATCAAAACTTTTCCATTTGCCATTATATATGCCTTCTCTGTAATACGCAATGTTTCTCTTACGCTGTGGTCAGTTATCAGTATTCCCAATCCTCTATTTCTCAAATATCTTATTATCTGCTGTATATCTTCAACTGCTATTGGGTCAACCCCAGCAAAGGGTTCATCCAGAAGTATAAAGCTTGGGTTATTTGCTATTGTTCTGGCTATCTCTATTCTTCTTCTTTCTCCTCCAGAGAGTGAATAACCTAAAGATTTTCTTACATGAGTAAGTTTGAACTCTTCCATAAGCTTTTCAATTATTTCCTGTTGTTCTTTAGGAGCTATTCCTTTCATCTCAAGAACTGCTGCTATATTTTCCTCTACTGTAAGATTTCTAAAAACAGATGGCTCCTGTGCCAGATATCCTATTCCAAGATTGGCTCTTTTAAACATAGGATAAGTTGTTACATCAGCATTGTCACAGTAAACTTTACCGCTTTCAGGCTTTATTATTCCTGTTATCATATAGAAAGTAGTCGTTTTTCCTGCTCCGTTAGGTCCAAGAAGCCCCACTATCTCTCCCTTATTTACTTCAAGGCTGACATTATCCACTACTGTTCTTTTTTTATAGCTTTTACAAAGATTTTGAGCTACTAAACTTCTCATTAGCTCCTCCTTAATTATTTTTATGGTTTATAAATACATGTCCTCTTGCTTTTACTTTTCTTGTGTTCATATCATAAGTACCTTCATCTGCTTCTATTATGGAATCTTTATTTTCAATTTTTACATTTCCCATAAGATCAAGTATACCAGTTTTTTGTCTGACTATTCCCTTTTCAGCAGTAATAATAGTTATTCCCTGTTCTGGGTTTTTATTCTCAATATAAACATTTCCTACTAAAGTAGCTATATCTTTATTAATATCTATTTCAGCAGTATCAGAAGTTACAACTGTATTTCCATTTTTAGCATCAGTTACTGTTAATTTTGTATTATCTCTTGAGAAAACAAGATTTCTTTCTATATCTGCTTCAATATAATCAGATTGAAGCTTCTTATCTTCTTGAATAAACACTGCATTTTTTTTGATTTCACTTCTTATTGCTTTGTATCCACCATCATTTTTAAAGTAAACTCTTGCAAAATCTCCTGTAAAATCTGTACGTTTTCCTTGATGCATCATGTTTCCTTTTGCATTCCCTATGAAATCTATTCTCATCTCTCTCATATTTCCATCAGCTATATCTGATTTGAATCTATCTCCAGACTTAGAAGTTATATCTGCATTTGTACTTTTTAATAATCCTTGCTTATTATCAAAAGTTCCTTCACTTCCGATTATAGTAAAATCTCCATAATCTATTGTATATTTTTCAGGAGAAACAACTACTTCAGTCTTAAGATTGTAGTCAAGTCTATTTCCTCTCAATCTGCTTTCTGGAGTTACTATCACAGTATTTTTTCCGAATTCTACCTTATCTTCATTTGTAAAATATTTCATTTTGTCACTTTTTATATCGTTTTCTACATTTTTACCTTTAAAATTATCTCCAGTAAATACTGAAGATTTTACATCAAATACTCCATTTGACATAGTTCCTGATGTAGCTTTATCATGACTTTCAAAATTTATAGTTTCAGGTATATATACTTTTTCATCTTTTAAATTATACTTTCCTCTTGCTGATTTTGCTACTATTTTTTCACTATTTATTACAAGATTTCCAATTAGCTCCATATAATTATCTTTTTGGAATAAGAGTTTATCCCCAGTTACAGTAGTTCCATTTTCTGTATTTTTAAATGAAATTTTACTTTGAAGTTCTCCTGTTCCATTTTTATTATTGTATGTAAGATTCTCTCCACTGGCAACAAAGTTTCTTCCAGCAGCATTTATTGTTCCATTACTTACAAGCTCCCCAGTATTTTCATCATATACAGCTCCAATTCCTGTAAAAGATGTTCCATCTTTTAAAGCTGTCACTTTATATTTATTTGGAGTTTCTACTTTACCAGTAGCTCCATTATATGTTATATCATTGCTTTCTAATCTATAGTCTTGATTCTCAAATACAGCATTTTCTTTTACTTTATATATTTGTGCTTCTGTATTGAAATCCATTCTTTTACCTTTAGCAGTTTGTTTTTTGATTTTGTCATACATAGTTCCATTTACTATATATCCATCTTTTGTTATATCATTAAAATAGAACTTATCTCCAACACTGTCATATTTCTGACTTTTGTAATCATACTTTTTATCAGCAAACATTTCCTTTGTTTCATTGTTATATCTAAATTCCCTGCTTCTTAATTCTCCATTATTTGAAATATACACTGCATCTCTATTTGTTCCATAGGCAGTTATAAATTTAGTAGCATTATTATATACTATTTTATCTGCTATAAGCTCTTCACCTTTTGTTGATGTCATTTTTACATCCCCATAAAAAGTCAGTTCTTCTGTAGCTATATCATATACTGCTTCTTTTCCAGAAAAAGAATATACTCCATTGCTTCCAGTTATTTTTCCAAAAAACTTAACTATATTGCTGTTGGCTTCTCTTTGTATTTTATCAACATATATCTTGTATCCATTAGTTTCTATCATTACATTTTTAGTAATTAAAAACGCCTCTGTACCATCTTGGTACCACAGATTTCCTGCTGATAATTCAGCTCCATTATATGTTACATCATAAGGTTCCCATGCTTCAAGAATTTTATCATTTATTGAATATTTCAAGTTAAGAAAATTTCCAGATATTTTAGCATTTTGCTCATCTGCCCCATCAATAACTATATTTCCTGAAAGAGTAACTATCTTATTAGCATCACTGTATCTCCCAATATCTCCTTTCAGTTTTATTTTCTCATTTTCCAGAACTACATTATCTTTCAATTCTATATAACTCATTTTACTGTCTGTTATGAAATTTTTTCCTGAAATTTTTACTTTTTTCTCATCATTTTCTGCTGTTACTCCAGCATCAGATGTTATTTCATCCTTCAGTTTATCATAATGAGCTGCTTCTGTATTGAATTTCCACCCATTTGGACTAACTCCAAGTATATTATTTTTCAATGCAAGGTTTCTTACTTTATCAATAAATACATTATCCCCACTAAGTACCATATCTTTTACTAGAGCCTTTGCTTTTTCAAAGTTTGTTTCATTATCATCTACATAATCTACCTGCTTATCAGCCTCAACGTGATAATCTTCACTATCATAAGTAACATTAGTAGTTTCTATAGCTTTTTTTACATCTGAAAGATCACTTTCATCTTTAAAATAGTTCAGGTAACCTAATATTATTATAACTGCAAAAATAATTATATAGATTTTCTTTTTATTCATAGTTAACTCCTATTTAATATTTTTTTCAGCTCATTAAGCTTTAATAGTGCTTCCAAAGGTGTCATTCCATTAGGATCCAATTCTTCTAGTACTCTCATAACTATTTTTTGTTCTTTTGTCAGTTCTTTTCCTTTTAAATTATTTTTATCCTCTTCTACTGGTTCTTCTTTTTGAGGAGTTCCAAAAAGTATAAGCTGCTCTCCTTTTAGTTTCTTCTCAATTATCTGTTTTCTATCTTCTAAATTTTTCAGTACAGATTTTGATCTATCAAGTATCTCTTTAGGGAGTCCCGCAAGTCTGGCTACTTCTATTCCATAAGACTTATCTGCTCCGCCTTTTACTATCTCTCTCAAGAAAACTATTTCCTTATCATTTTCTTTTACTTCTATTCTATAGTTTTCAGCTCTGTCCAGTTTATCTTCCAGCTGAGTCAGTTCGTGATAATGTGTAGCGAATATTGTTTTTGCTCCTATTCTTTCATGAATATACTCTGTAATAGCTGTTGCTATTGAAATTCCATCAAATGTAGAAGTCCCTCTTCCTATTTCATCAAGTATGATAAATGATCTGTCAGTTGCACTATTAACTATATTAGCCACTTCACTCATTTCGAGCATAAATGTAGACTGACCTGTAAGAAGATCATCACTTGCACCTATTCTTGTAAATATCTTGTCTACCAATCCTATTTTAGCATAATTTGCTGGTACATAAGATCCCATATGAGCCATGATTATAATCAAAGCTACCTGCTTCATATAAGTAGACTTTCCTGACATATTAGGTCCAGTAAGTATTATCATTTCTTTATTGTCATCAAGCACTATATTATTTTTTACATATTCTCCTGAAGGAATAAGCTTTTCCACTATTGGATGTCTTCCAGCAATTATTTCTATCTCCTTCCCACCATGCATTTCAGGCTGAATATATGAATTTTTAATTGCTATATGTGCCAAATTGCTCATAACATCAAGATATGCTATCTTATATGCCAGATCCTGAAGTATTCCTTTGTGACTTTTTATCTCATAGGATACCTCTTTAAATAACTGATATTCAAGATTTTCTATCTTATCTTTGGCATTTAATACCTTTTCTTCATACTCTTTCAAATCAGGTACTATGTATCTTTCAGCATTAGCAAGAGTCTGCTTTCTGATATAGTCTGCTGGTACTAGATGAGAGTTAGCTCTTGTTACTTCAATAAAATATCCAAATACTTTATTGTATTTTATTTTAAGCCCTTTTATCCCAGTTCTTTCTCTTTCTCTATTTTCTATTTCAAGGATATAGTCCTTTCCATCTTTTGATAAACCATGAAGCTCATCAAGCATTTCATTATATCCCTGTCTTATGATTCCTCCTTCTCTCACTGAGAAAGGGGGCTCATCTACAATAGTTTTTTCTATCAAGTTGTAGATATCAATAAGAGTTTTTACTTCAATAGAAAATATAGAATTTCCCTGTAAAAGCTTTAATATTTCCAATGAATTTTTTATAGAAATTTTTAATGAAATCAGATCTCTTCCATTTTCAGTTTCAAGAACAAGCTTTCCAATTATTCTTTCTATATCATATATATTTTTTAATCTTTCTCTGACCTCTTCTCTGAGAAGTACATTTTCTATAAAGAAAGCTATATCTTTTTGTCTTTCATTTATTTTTTCTATATCAAGAAGAGGATTTTTTATAAATTTTTTCAGGAGTCTGCTTCCCATAGAAGTCATACATTCGTCCATCACCCATAAAAGTGTTCCTGCTCCATTTTTTTCTCTGTAATTATCAACTATATCCAGATTTTTTTGAGTAGTTATATTCAACTCCATAATATTTTCACTGCTAGTGTATAATATATTATTTACAGGAAGCTCTTTTCCCTTTTGCAGTTCTGCTACATAGTTTAAAACAGTCGCTGATATTGTAACAGCCATCTTTTTATCTTTCAGTCCAAAACTTTCCAGTGATATTACCTTAAAATAATCTTTCAAATAATCTTCGCATTTTCTTTTTTCAGTTATTTTACTTATATTTACATCTGATAAAGAATTATGTTTTTTTAATTCATTATAATATTTATCGTAAGTTCTCTCTTCAAGCAATATCTCTTTAGGAGCAGTTTTATTTATCTCTCCCAAAAGCTTAAATATTATATCTTCCCCTTCCAGTTCACTTGCTTTAAATTCACCAGTTGTAATATCCACATAAGCTATCGCCCCTCTATTTCCATCTATTTTTATCCCCATAAGATAGTTGTTGCTTTTTTCATCAAGATAATCAGTATCAATTACTGTACCAGGGGTTATAACTCTTACAACCTCTCTCTTAACTATTCCTTTAACACTTTTAGGATCTTCTACCTGCTCACATATTGCTACTTTATAGCCTTTGTTGACCAGTTTAGCTATATAAGAAGATACTGAATGATAAGGAACTCCTGCAAGGGGGACATCCTGACCTTTTTCTCTGTTTCTGCTTGTCAATGTCAATCCTAGTTCCTTAGAAGCTATCACTGCATCATCAAAAAACATTTCATAAAAATCTCCTAGTCTGAAAAATAGAAGATTATCCTTATTCTGTTCTTTTATTTCTTTGTACTGACTCATTAAAGGCGTATCTCCAGCCACTTTCTCAACTCCTTACATAGTTACTATTTCTGGTTCTGAAAGAAGATTATCTTTCACTCTATTTAAAAGTTCTACTATTTCATTATAATTATCTGTATGATTTATTTTGTCTTTTATTTCAGCAGTATTTCTTATTCCCTTTAAATACCAGCATAAATGTTTTCTAAGTTCAAAAATAAATGGTCTTTCTGGGTGTTCTATCTCAGTTCTTCTAGTGTGTTCAATAGCCATGTCTATTTTTTCAATATCAGTTACTGGATGAAGAATTTTTCCATGTTCAAAGTATTCTCTGATATCTCTTATAAGCCACGGATTTCCAAATATACCTCTGGCAAGCATGATTCCATCTACTCCTGAATAATCTACTCTCTCTTTAGCATCTTCAGCAGTAAATATATCTCCATTTCCTATTACTGGAATATCTACACTTTCCTTTACCTGTTTTATAAGACTCCAGTCAGCTTTTCCAGTATACATCTGCTCTCTTGTTCTTCCATGAACTGTTATATGTTTACATCCAGTTTCCTGAGCTATTTTAGCTATTTCAACAGGATTTTTACTTTCCTTGTAACCTACTCTTATTTTTATAGAGAGGTCAGTCTTATCATCTAAGGCGCTTCTCATTTCAGAAAGCATAGCTCTCACAAGTTCAGGCTGCTCCATAAGAGCTGCTCCATATCCATTGTTGACTATTTTTTTCATAGGACATCCTGAATTTATATCTATATGTTTTACTCCAAGACTCTCTACAAATTTTGCACTTTCTACCATCTTTTTTATATCTTTACCAAAAAGCTGTACAGAATCTCCTTCTCTCAATCTTAAAATAACTTTGAGAGTTTTTTCACAAGCAACCTCCAAAGCATTTATACTTACCATTTCTGTAAATAAAAGATCTGGTTTAAATTCTTTTAAAATTCCTCTATATGTATAATCTGTAACTCCTGCAATAGGAGCAGTATATATTTTTATCATAAATTTTTCTTCCTCCGACATCAAATAAAAAAAGGTATCTCAATCTAAAAATTTTACCATATTTATGATATTTTTTCAATATAACTAGACATATTAGAGTAAAAAAATTATTTTTAAAAAAATAAAAGCCCTGAACAAGTCAAGGCTTTTACTGTGAACTATTTGTCAAATCTTATTTTAGCTTCATCTACAATAATATCTAAGAATTCATCCAGCTTCATAGATTCTTGTTGTTGAGAACCGAATTTTCTTATATTCACTTCTCTGTTTTCAACTTCATTTTTACCTAAAATAAGCTGTACAGGAACTTTATATTTTCCGTTAGCTTCTCTGATTTTATATCCAATAGATTCTGCTCTGTCATCAATTTCTGCTCTGATTCCTCTTTCTTGAAGAGCTTTAAATATCTCTTTAGCATAAGGAACTACTTCATCATTGATAGTTAATATTTTTACTTGAGTAGGTGCCAACCATAATGGGAAAGCTCCTGCAAAGTGTTCAATAAGGATTCCGATAAATCTTTCGATCGAACCATAAACAACTCTGTGAATCATTACTGGTCTATGTTTTTCACCATCTTCTCCAATATAGCTGATATCAAATCTTTCAGGAAGATTGAAGTCTAACTGGATAGTTCCACATTGCCAAGTTCTTCCAATAGCATCTTTGATTTTGAAGTCTAATTTAGGTCCGTAGAAAGCTCCATCTCCAGGATTTAATTTATATGGTTTTCCAATTTTATCAAGAGCTCCAGCAAGTGCAGCTTCTGCTTTTTCCCATATTTCATTTGAACCAATTGCTTTTTCTGGTTTAGTTGATAATTCAATATGATATTCAAATCCGAATAGTTTGCTGTAGAATTTATCTATCAGTTCAACTACTCCAATGATTTCTTCTTCTATTTGATCTGGAGTCATAAATATATGAGCATCATCCTGAGTGAATGATCTTACTCTCATAAGTCCATGTAAAGCTCCTGAAAATTCATGTCTGTGAACTGTTCCTAATTCTCCACATCTGATTGGGAAATCTTTATATGAATGTAATTGATATTTATATGCTAAGATCCCACCTGGGCAGTTCATAGGTTTTATAGCAAATTCAGTCTCATCTATTGTTGAAGTATACATATTTTCTCTATAATTAAACCAGTGACCTGAAATTTCCCATAATTCTTTATTAAGCATTATTGGAGTAGTGATTTCCTGATATCCAGCAAGAGTATGCTCTCTTCTCCAAAGGTCTATAAGAGTATTTCTTATAACCATTCCTTTTGGAAGAAATATTGGGAATCCTGGTCCATATTCGCTTACAAAGAATAAATCTAATTCTTTTCCTAATTTTCTATGGTCTCTTCTTTCCGCTTCTTCTAATAGAGTTAAATAAGCTTTTAATTTAGCTTCATCAGAGAAAGCAAATCCGTATATTCTTTGAAGCATTTTATTGTTAGAGTCTCCTCTCCAATAAGCTCCAGCAACTGATTTTAATTTGAAAGCTTTCAAGTATGATGTAGAAGGTACATGAGGTCCTCTACATAGATCCATAAATTCTCCCTGTTTGTAGAAAGAAAGTATTTCTCCTTGAGCTATTTCTTTTATGATTTCCACTTTATAGATTTCACCTAATTTTTCAAAGTGCTCTATAGCTTCCTCTCTAGTCATCATAACTCTTTCAATTTTTTCATTTTCTTTTACTATTTTCTTCATTTCAGCTTCAATTTTTACTAAATCTTCTTCTGTAAACTGCTCCTTTGGATCAAAGTCATAATAGAATCCATTTTCTATAGCTGGTCCTATTGCTACTTTTGTTCCTGGGAATAATCTGATAACAGCTTGAGCCATCAAGTGAGCTGTTGAGTGTCTTATTACCTCTTCTCCCTCTTCACTGTCAGCTGGTATAAATTCTACTTTTGCATCTCTGTCTAAAATTGTTGCCATATCCATTAGTGTTCCATCTATTTTAACAGCTACTGCTTTTTTTGCTAAAGAGTTGCTGATACTCTTTGCTACTTCAAACATATTAACTTGCCCTTCAAATTCTTTTATATCTCCGCTTGGTAATTCTACTTTCATAATTTCCTCCTATTTATATACATTCAAATTTTTAATCTACTATATCTTGTGGTTTCAATCCATCAAATAAGTAAGTTTGAGGGCTTGTTTTTTGCTTAGCATCTGTATCTGCTCCAAGACCAAATATAGGTTTGTCTGGGAATGCAAGTAATGTAAATTGAAGAGCTACTCTCCACTCATAATCTCTTGTTCCTAGATCATATTCTCTCTCATAAGCTACCGCCCATTCATAATATCCAAACTCTTTACCTATTTCTACTCCTAAACCATCAAGTGAACTTTTTCTTCTGTTCTTACTAGAAGTATCTTTAAAGTTCTCATAAAATTTAGCATAAGTTTTTACATTCCATCCTTCACTTGGTTTCCCAATTTTTGCCATCAGACTTACTTTATGCTCTCTATTCAATCTATCCCAGCTTCCACTGTTCCATCCTGAATTTTCTTCCACTTCGTATCCAAATCCAACTCTATTTTGAGAATAGAATATTCTCGCTTTTACTTCTTCTAGAGAATCCCATAAATCTCCAGTTTTATCATATCTTGCCTCATTTCTCTGCATCATAAGATGTATCTTGAAGTTACGTTTGTAATCTCCAAGACTATTAAATCTATCATACATTATACTGTTAAGATTGAAATTTACACTATTTCTTTCTCTATCTCTCAAGATATCCCTTACTCTGTAAAGTTCTGCCTGTGTCAGCTGATTAGAATCTTTATTAAATTCAAGCTCAGCATATTTTTTTAATTCTTCATCTGTAAATCTTTTATCTCTGTATTCATAGGTAAATGACAATACATCTGAATTATTAATGTTTCTAATTCTTCCATCTGTTAAAAGTACTTTTGCTCCATCTTCTTTATGCTTATAATCTTCATATGTAACTCTATAATAATTTTCTACATCTCCACCATCTAAAAATGAAACTCCATAGATTTTATTATCTACATCTATTTCTTTAAGATCATGTGTATAATTTCTTCTTACATCTGTACCTTGACTGAAATCAAATCCTAGTCTATTGTCTCCAAAAGAATATTGATATGCATATGTATTTGCTCTGATTTTTTCTTTAGCATTATCTACATTTTTCATATCCCATATTTTAGAATCTATTCCCTGATTTTGATAAGATAATCTATGTCCTTCATAGTTATATACTGCTCCATAATTTCTGAAAGTTAAATCATTGTAGTTTCTGTCTCTTTCATTTTCACTTGTGTATTGTCTATCCTGTCCATAGTTCAATGATAGTGATTGTCTATCATCAATTTTAAAGTTTACATCATTTTTAAATGTCTGCCCATTAAGCTCGCTTGTGTCAGCAGGATTTTCTCTTCTCTTATATTCAATGTTATATGCTGTTTCTGTATTGCCTATCATTGCATTGATAGTATCTTTAATTTCATAGATATTATCTTTGTTTTTTAATCTGATATCTTCAGGGTTCATAGTTTTCTTTCTAATATCATTATAGGCAGTACCAAATTTAACATCTCCAGAATCATAATCATATCTTTGATAGAAAAGATTCAAATCATTACTTAAAGCAAAATCCATTTTTCTATTTTTGTTGTCTGTATTATCAAAAAGCTGTATTGTATGATTAAGTTTTAATTGAGTTCTAAGAGTTGAATCTTCCCCATTTGTATAATGTCTAGTATATGGGTTATATCCTTTATCATACTTATCATATCTCACACCACCAAATAGTGCTAATTCTCCAAAAGCTCCAAGAGGTATTTCATTTCTTTCAGCTCCAAATTCATAGAATTTAGACTCATTTACATATTGTCTGTATGAATTAACTGAAAAAGCCGGTTCATAATAGATTCCATCTCTATCCCAGAATTTTTCCTTTGTCTGTCCAGTTGCAAAGGTAAATTTAGTAGTATCATTATAGAAATCTACATATGCTCTTTCTTCTCTGAAATCGCTGTATATTATATTTTCAAATCTATTGTACTCTTTATCTCTTTCATTAGATCCCTTTACAACCTTTTCTCTTAAAGGATCATCCATCAAATCAAGCTTTCTTTCATGTTCATTGATGTTATATCCAGCTTTTATTCTGTAGTCTCCCCAGAAATCATAGTCACCAAAAGATACTCTCAAATCTCTGCTGTCATATTGAGAATATTCTCTGATTGTACTTGGATTATATTTATAGTAGAAGTTTCCTCCTAAAAGACTGTTGTATTGAATCATAGAATCTAAGTTTGGATCTCTCTCCCATAGTCCTAGTTTTCTAAATTTATCCCCATTTTTTTCATCATAGCTAAATCCTATATTATTTTTCTTTTCAAAAAATTCAAATCCAAAATCTTCAGCTCTTGACTGTGTATCTTTTAATGTTGAACCTGGGTCCATGTCATATAAATAATTATAATATCCACCAACTCTGTATCTGCTGTTATCTTTATACAATTCAATCTGTGAATAAAGATCATTATCTATATTACTTCCATAGTCTATATCATCTATATCATCATAGACCATAAGAGCATAAGCTTCCTTATCATCAGTCAATTTTAATCTGGTTTTCAATGTTATATCTTTATCTGGTCCCAATTCCTTTAAGTCTGAATTCATTGAGAAGAAACTTATTGTAGAATCAAGTTTTGGTCTGGTATTATTTAAGAATCTTCCATTTCCCTCATAGTCAGTTATTATATCTTCCAACTTAGGAATCATATTATATGTTCCATTGATAGCATTAAATTGTAAAATTCCCTTTTCACCATTATATTCATGAGAATAATTCAGTCTATATCTTTTATTTTTTTCCTCATAATCAACAGGGTCATTATATTTTTCTTTATTATCAGCTTTTGACCAAATCAGAGCATCATCTATATTTAATTTTGCTGTTCCAAATTTATCTGTTTTATACCAGTTTTCCCATCTTCCTATTAATAGTCCCATTTGATCAGCAAATTTAGGAGCAAATCCTCCTTTAAATTTACTGTCTTTATCTCCATAAAGAACTCCCCATGAAGTCTGCCATCCATAGTAATCTTTTGTTCCCCATTCTGGGAATAAAGGAACTTCTGAATCCTGTCTTATATTAACTCTATACCATGGTATACTGAAAGGAAAAATATCATTATCCCCTAAGTATAGGTCACTCCCTTTTAAAGTAAGCTGTTTATCTGGCTCAACTATTATTTCCTTAGAAAGAAGATGATATCCTGCTTGATTTGGATCTGCTGTTTCAACTACATTGTAGTCAGTTGTCAGCCATCCATTATTTATATAAAGATTTCCATTTGCATATTCAAATACTTTTCCACCAAAATATATTTTATCATTTGGTGCTTCTCCTCCAGTTACCTTTCCAATTTCAAGATATCCAAAGTTATTGTAAAAAACTCCTTGGTCTCCATCTAAAGATACATCTCCATTGGTTGACTCTAATTTAAGTATACCTGTAGGCTGATCTACCTGTGTTATTATGTTCCCTTTAAGATACGCTCTATTTTTTTCTTTATCTCTCTGCATATCAAAAACTTTTAATTTTAAATCTCCATACTTTACATTAACACCACTTTGAGAAGTAACTGTATCATTAAGAAGGTCAACTTCTATCTCATCAGCTCCACCTAATATTCTGTCACTGGTGTTGTTAATATTTCCCGTGGGAACACTACTCATTCCCAGAATATTTAAAGAAATTATAATATATGCTGCTGTAAGATAAATTTTTCTCCTCATAATCTCAATCCTTCTCCTTAATTAATGTTTGAAATAATTATATCACAAATATGAACAAATTAGAATAACAGAGCAATATTTTATTTAAAGAAAAAGAGACTGTCCTTTTAGAAAACAACAGTCTCTTTAAAATATCTAATTAATATGCAGCTAGCTTTTCTTTTATTTCTTCTTTAGGTCTTAATCCAACTACCTGGTCTACTCTTATCCCATTTTCAAAAACTACCATCGTTGGGATACTCTTTATTCCAAATTGTCCTGCCAAGCTTGGATTTTCATCAACATTAACTTTGTATATCTTTACTTTTCCCTCTTCAGAAATTTCTTCTAAAATTGGAGCAAGCACTTTGCAAGGTCCACACCATTCAGCCCAAAAATCCACAATTACAATCCCTTTATTATTTATAACTTCTTCTTTAAAAGTAATCTCATTCAGATTGATTAAACTGCTCACTATTTATCCTCCCTGCTTTAAGAAAATTCTTATCTGCAAATCCATACTATTATATCATACATACTTAATATATTGTACAAATTTATTCAGGAAAAATCAAGTTTTTTTAAGAGTATAGCTTTCCTAAAAGAATGTTCTTTTCAGTGTTTTCTCTGACACTTTTTATTATTGTGATACCTTTTGAAACATCTCCTATCAATATAGCACCTTTTAGCTTATTTTCCTCAAAATATAATTTTTTATAAATACTTTTTTTAGTGTCTATATCTTCAATAAACTCTTCACACTCTTTTCCATTTCCAATCAAACCGATAGAAATAAGTTTGATATTCATTCCATCAAAATTAAGCGGCTGAATTTGTTCCTTATAAACAGCACTATCTCCACTTGCATTTATTCCTGCTGTTTTTCCCTGTTCCATAGCTATCTGCCAAAGTCCTATTACTTTTCCTTCATATTCTGCTGCATCTCCACAAGCATAAATATCTTTTTCAGAAGTTTCCATTTTTTCATTTACGATTATTCCTCTTCCAGTTTGAAGCCCCATATCCACAGCTAGTTGTTTATTAGGAAGTATTCCTGCACTTATAACTACTAAATCTGCCATAATATGTTCTCCTTTTTCAAGAACAACAGAAGATACTTTTCCTTCTCCCTCCAAATGATCAACAACTACACCTTTATATACCTTTACTCCTGAACGCACTATTGCCTGCTCTAATATTTTAGATCCTTTTTCATCTAGCTGTCTAGGTAAAATTCTCTGCATCATTTCTATTACTGAAACTTCCATTCCCAGCTCTTTCAGTCCCCATGCTGCCTCCAGTCCAAGAACTCCTCCACCAATAACAACTGCTCTTTTACATTTCTTTACATATTCTTTTACATTTTCTGTATCTTTCATACTTCTAATAGTAAAAACTCCATCTAAAGAAGCATTTTTTATAGGCGGGATAAAACATTCTGATCCAGTAGCCAATATCAATTTATCATATAAGTACTCTTTTCCGCTTTCTAAAGTTACTTTTTTATCCTTAGCTGATACAGATTTCACTGCATCTCCTATAGTTATCTTTATATTTTTTTCCTCATACCATTTATCTTTTTTTATTTTCAATTTTTCTTCTGGCATATCAGCATAAAGATGCTCTGTCAACATAGTTCTATAATATGGCATTACACTTTCTTTTCCTATAATTTGAATATCTGCCAGTTTATTTTTACTTCTCACAGCATCTGCTGCTGATACTGCGGCTACTCCTCCACCAATTATAATTACTTTTTCCTCTTTATTTAAATTCTCTTCTTTTTTATTTTCTATTTTTATAAAGGCTTCTTTTCCTGCTCCACATACAGGACATACAGCTGGGCACTCTTCTCCATCTATTACTTCACTGCATACTGTACACTTCCAGCTTGTTTCTGAAACTGGTTTAATCTCTATTTCTTCAAAAAGTTCTTTTCCTACTCCACACACAGGACAGGTATCAGGCACTTCACCATCAGGAAATATTTCATCACATACTGTACATTTCCATGCTTTTCCTGAAATAACTTTTTTCTTTTCATCTCTATTTATAGAAGGTGTTGTTTTTTCTTCAGCTTTTACTTCTTCAAAAAATTCACTTCCTACATTGCATACAGGACATACCTCTGGTGGATTCTCTCCTTCAAATTCTTCTCCACATATTGTACATCTCCATTTTTTCATTTCCATATTCTCCTCCCTTTCCTGCTATATACCCTTTTTCTAATTTTAACACATTAAATTCTTTTTTTCAATTGTAATTATTACAAAACTAACATTCATACAATATGAAAAAAGATGACCCATAATTTAGAAATATAATTTTAAAACTTTTTCAGTAGAAATATTTACCATTAATTTTCAAAGCTCTAAAATTTACTCTAACTTTTCAGTCATCTATTTATATTTTAATTATTCTTTTTTTCTCTTTCTTCCTTTTCTCTCTCTGCCTGTGATTTATTTAAATAGAAAGGTTCCAGTGTATATATGTTGTCATCTTCATGATGCAAAGCTATTTGAGCCGCCATAGCTGCTCTTGGTATAGAGTTTGCTTTAGAGAATACAATATTGTCTTCTTCCATAATCTCTTTTATAAGTTCTTGGTTCACTATAGCTCCATCTCCTATAAATACAACCTTTTCTCCTTTTAATTTTTCAAGTATATCTCTTAATTCTCCATCTTTATATTCTTCTTTTCTAACTAATTTTCTATTTTCATATTTATATTGAGAATAGTATACTCTCTCTTTTCTTGCATCAATAAGAGGAACAATTAACCCTTCTCTTTCTTCCCCTGTCTCAGCTAAAACATCTAATTCATTTATTCCAATGATTGGTTTTTCCAAAGAATATGCAAGTCCTTTAGCTATTGCCACTCCTATTCTTATTCCTGTAAAAGATCCAGGCCCTGTTGTTACAGCTATTTTATCAACATCTTTTATAGTATATCCAGATAAATCAAATAGGGAATCTACAGCCTTCATTATGACATTTGAATGGTTCACTTTTACATATAAGTTTATTTCTCCTATTATTCCAGTTTTATCCTCATACAAAGCTACACTTCCTATTTTTGTAGCAGTATCAATTGCTAAAATCAACATACTTCAACATCTCCTTCTCTTTTGCAGGATTTCCCACATAACTCAATTCTATTTCACGAGTTTCATCTCCATGATAGAATAATTTTATTTCAATATATTCTTTTGGAAGCTCGCTTTTTATTATGTCTGCCCATTCTATCAGGACTATTCCTCCACTGTTAAGATAATCCTCATACCCTACCTCATATATTTCTTCTGCTTCAGATAAACGGTACACATCAAAATGATATAGGGGAAGTCTTCCACTGAAATATTCAAGTACATAGTTAAAAGTAGGACTTTTCAGGCTTTCTTCTACACCTAATTTTTTAGCAAAAGTTTTAGTAAATGTAGTTTTTCCTGTACCAAGATCTCCTATGAGAGCTATAGTAGTATTTTCTTCAGCATAATCAGAAAGTTTTTCTGCTAAAGTGTCAAGCTCCTTAAAGCTCATTATTTTTTTCATTTTCTCCTCCATCTTTAAACTGTATCTTATTTACAATATTTGTAGTTGATTTTCCTTCTATAAAAGAAAGAATTCTAACTTCTCCACCATTTTTTTCTACTGTTGAAGTCTCAGGAAGAGTATTTTTATCATAGTCTCCCCCTTTTACATGGATAGATGGTTTTAATTTATCTAATGTCTCTATTGGCGTCAGCTCATCAAATATAACTGTAAAATCTACAGCTTTTAATCCTGAAAGCATTTCAGCTCTGTCTATTTCATTATTTATAGGTCTTGTAGGTCCTTTCAGCTGCTTTACAGAAGCATCTGAATTAACTCCTACTATCAATATATCTCCCTGTCTCTTTGCCTCATTCAAGTATCTCAAATGTCCTACATGAAGGATATCAAAACATCCATTTGTAAATACTACTTTTTTGCCTTGTAATTTTAACTCCTCTATAAGTTTTGCTGCGGTTTCCTTGCTTAAAATCATTTAACTACCTCCATATCTTTTCTCAACATTTTTATAAAATCCAATATGATTTCTGCTGTCATTCCCCAGACTATGTCTCCATGAAAATTATAAAAATATACTTCTCTTGGATTTCCCTGCCAAGGTCCATGATATCTCGTTGGCAGTCCAAGCTCCTCAGATGAAAATTGAGGAACATTTTCTATTCCAATTTTTTCTATTCTAGGCTCATTTTTCAAAAAAAATTCAATTGGTGCAAAGATTACTCTTTCCACTTCATCTTTATTATACTTGATATCTTCTCTATTTTCCAGTCTGACAAATCCTACATATACTTCCAATATCATTCCTGAAGGATTTACAAGTATTCCTAATTTTCCAGATATTTCAATTTTTTCTCTAGGTATTCCTAATTCCTCTATCGTTTCTCTTATTGCTGTTTCTTCAGAATTTTTGTCTTTTTTATCACATTTTCCACCTGGAAGAGAAATCTCTCCTCCCTGCCTTATTTCAATTGCCCTTTTCTCCAGAACTATATATTCTTTTTTATCAAGTTCAGCTATGGCAATAAGGACTGCCGAGTTTACATATCTATCTTGTCCAATTATTCTTTCGTTAGTATTTTTTAATAACTCTACGATTTTTTCTCTCATATCCTTTACACCTCAATAAAAATTATACCATTTTCCAAAAAAAGAGCAACTGAATTAGCAAATTTTTTTTGCTTTCAGATGCTCTTGATAAGGTTTAATTCTTTATAGCTTATTTAGTTCCGAATATTCTGTCTCCACAATCTCCAAGTCCAGGATAAATATATCCCTCTTTTGTTAATCCTTGGTCGATTTTAGCTGTGTAGATAGATACATCTGGATGTTTGTTAAGAAGTTTTGCTATTCCTTCTGGAGCAGCTACCAGACACATAAAGATAATATCTTTAACTCCT
Organism: Fusobacterium ulcerans; assembly: GCF_003019675.1. Taxonomy (NCBI): domain Bacteria; kingdom Fusobacteriati; phylum Fusobacteriota; class Fusobacteriia; order Fusobacteriales; family Fusobacteriaceae; genus Fusobacterium; species Fusobacterium ulcerans. The sequence continues at coordinate 632,283 of NZ_CP028105.1, forward strand.
TCAGATTTTAAATAGTCTATTGCATAAACTGCTGATCCTCCAGTTGCCAACATTGGATCTACAACAATAACTTTTCTAGATGTTATATCTACAGGAAGTTTGCAATAGTAGTAAACAGGTTCTAATGTCTCCTCATTTCTGTATACTCCAATATGTCCTACTTTTGCAGTTGGGATAAGATCTTGTATCCCGTCTACCATTCCCAATCCAGCTCTTAAAATAGGTACAATAGCAAGTCTGTCTTGAAGTGTATGTCCTATAGTAGACATTAAAGGAGTTGTTACCTCTGTTTCTTCTAGCTTAAGATTTTTTGTTGCTTCATATGTCATAAGTTTTGCTATTTCATTTAGATTCTCTCTAAAATCTTTTGTATCTGTTCCTATATTTCTAAGTATTGTCAGTTTGTGTTGAATTAAGGGATGATTAATTTCTATTACTGCCATTTTTTCCTCCTGTTTTACTAAATTTTTTTCTCATATATTATACCAAAAAACTTAGAGTTTTTCAAAATTAAATTCTGTCATAAAAAAACAGGACTATAAAGTCCTGTTCTGATACGACTATTTATTAATATTGTATCTTTTGTTGAATTTGTCAACTCTACCAGCAGCATCAATAAATTTAGCTTTCCCTGTATAGAATGGGTGGCATTTTGAGCAAACAGCTATTTTAAGTTCGCTCCCTTTAGCATAAGTTGATCTTGTTTCAAATTTTTCTCCACATGTACATTCAACAGTTATAATGTTGTATTGTGGATGAATATTTTTTTTCATTGATTTTCACCTTCCTAACAAAAATTTTCTTAATATCACAAGAGATTTTATCATAAATATATAAGTTTTGCAACTTTTTTTTAAGTGCGTTTATTAAAAATTTTCTATCATTAATTTGTTTATAAAATATATTTCAATAAATATATTTGTAAAATTTCTTTTTATAAGTTAAGATATTCTATATGATTATTTTTTCAGGAGGAATTGTGGGTAAAAAATTTTATGCTTACTTCTTAGAAGATGAAAATATCAAGGGGATGGTTGATAACTGGGATAAATGCAAAAGCCTTGTTCATGGCAAAAAAGCCAGATATAAATCTTTTCCAACAGAAAAAGAAGGAAAGCAGTGGCTTGAAGCAGGAGCTCATTATGAAAAGAAAACAGGTGATCAGGCTCCTAAAGTAAAAAAAGAAAAATTAAAAGAATCACTTGTTGATGGAATATATTTTGACTCTGGTACAGGGCGTGGAATTGGTGTAGAAGTAAGAGTTACTGATCTGAAAGGAACCTCTCTCCTAGAGAAAAATTCTTTTGGACTTTCTGTTAATTCCTATGGAAATATCCATCTTGGTACTGATAAAACAAACAACTATGGAGAACTTCTCGGATTATATCTGGCTATGGATATAGCTTCACAGACTGGAGAAAAAAAAATATTTGGTGACAGCAATCTGGTTATTTTCTTTTGGTCTAAAGGATTATTTCGAAAAGACTCATTAAACGAGGATACAATATCTTTAATCCTCAAAGTTACAGAAAAAAGAAAAAATTTTGAAAAAACAGGTGGGAAAATTGAATATGTCTCTGGGGATATAAACCCTGCTGACTTAGGATTCCACAAATAGGAGGAAAACATGGATACTTTTACACTTTTTAGTACTGAACATTTTTGGTTTATAGGTGGAGGATTTTTAGCAGTATTCGCTTTTATCATTATTGCAGCATTTCTTCCTAGATATAGATTTGCTCAGGTTTCTGCTTTAATAATCCTGATCATAAAAGTCAGTGAGTTAAGTTACAGACATTTTTATTTTGGGGAACCTATCAAAGGTCTTCTTCCTCTTCATTTGTGTAACCTTACATTGATTTTTGCCCTGCTTATGATGTTTACTAAATCACCATCATTATTTCAGGTAACTTATTATTGGAGTTTAGGTGCTATTTTTGCAATCCTTACCCCTGATGTAAAATACTCTTTTCCTCATCCATTGACATTGAGTTTTTACATCACACATTTTTATCTAATATTTGCAGCTATTTACGGAGTAATTTTCTTTGAGTTTAAACCTACCTTCAGAGGCTGGGTAGATTCATTTGTATTCTTAAATGTCCTTGCAGTAATTATATTTTTTATAAATTCAAATCTTGGAACAAATTATCTTTATGTCAATAGAATTCCAGATTTTACTTCTCCACTGGATCATTTTGGAAAGTGGCCATACTACATTGCAGTTGTAGAAGGTATATATTTGATATTGACATATGCAATTTATTTTCCATTTAGAAGAAAGACTTTTAGATACAGCACAAAATATTTTTAGAAATCACAAACCACCACTTCAAGTGGTGGTTTGCTCCACCCTATAAGGGTATGGTACTAGCTTAGGCTTAAGCCTTACTGAATGGTTTGCCAACCGCGTAATTCTTCATTCAGCTACTTAAGTAGCTGGTGTGCTTTAGTTTGTTTTTTCTCCGAAAGGATCTATATACTCTTTCAATGTCAATTGATCATTCGCTATATCTTCTTGCAACTGTTCTCTTATATATTTTGCGATCCTTTCTTTATTTCTTCCTACTGTATCAACATAATATCCTCTACACCAAAAATGTCTATTCCCATATTTATATTTTAAATTTGCATGTTTATCAAATATCATCAATGAACTTTTCCCTTTCAAATATCCCATAAAACTTGATATGCTTATTTTCGGAGGTATACTTACCAACATATGTATATGGTCTTTACAGGCATTAGCCTCTATTATTTCTACTCCTTTAAATTCGCAGAGTTTTCTTAATATCTGCCCTATATCTCCTTTGATTTTTCCATATATTACCTGCCTTCTATATTTTGGTGCGAATATGATATGATATTTACAATTCCATGTTGTATGTGATAGACTATTATTGTCATACATTTTATGACCTCCTTTGATTAGTTAATCGGCCGGCAAACCTAATTAATTATATCAAAGGAGCTTTTATTTTCTAAGCATAGCCTTCCGGCTTTTTTGTACCACTCGCTTAGCAAGTGGTTTTTTTATACAATTATAAAGAGGGCTTGTTGTTCATGCCCTCTTTTTATATTACAATTCAATTATAAGCAGTCCTTTTACTTCTTTCAGAGCTTCAAAAGTTTCAATATTTGTTCTTATTTTATATGTTACTCTCTCATTGAATCCCTTATCTAAATATCCACCATTCAGACTGTCTATTATAGTTTCTACATCACTTATTTTCTCATAAGGAAAATCTATCATATATGTTTTTTTCTCTATATATTCTGCTATTCCAGCTTCCTGTATAGCTAATTTTGCCGTCTTGGCATAATTTCTTACAAGTCCTCCAGCTCCCAGTTTTATTCCGCCAAAATATCTTGTAGCAATCACTACCAGATTGGTAACATCCATATATGTTATTATATCCCCCATTGGCTTTCCTGCTGTTCCACTAGGCTCCCCATCATCATCAGTTTTAAAATATTCCTGCCCATTATCAACAACTTTGTATGCAGTGCAGTTATGAGTTGCATCTCTATGCTTTTCTCTTATTTCAGCTATAAAGTCTTCAGCTTCCTGCTTGCTTCCTATAGGTTTTACATACCCAATAAATTTTGATTTTCTCTCTTCAAATTCTATTGAACATTCTCTTTCTACACTTTTCATTCTTTCCCTGCCTATATCAATTTTTCCAGAATATAAAGTATTCCCGAATATGCTGGAGCAATTATTCTCCATAACACCCCTGTCATATTTAGAAGAAGTATGATTATTATTCCATATCTATCCATATAAAAAATTGTATTTCTTAAATCATCATTTCCTAAAGAAGCTAAAACCCTCGATCCATCTAATGGAGGAATAGGTATAAGGTTAAATACTCCAAGAAGTATATTCAATCTTATCATATAAATCACAGCTGCATAAACATATCTGTTTCCTAAATGAGGTGCTGCATATTTAAAAAGAAATAGTCCTATGGCAGCTAGAATAAAGTTTGAAGCTACTCCTGCTATTGCCACTAAAAATTCTCCCAATCTTCCATATTTTAATCTCCAGTAATTGATTGGAACTGGTTTTGCCCATCCAAATATAAAAGATGAACCAGAAAGTATCAATAAGATAGGAAACAATGTCCCTAATGGATCTAAATGTTTCAGGGGATTCAAACTCAATCTCCCATAATTTTTTGCTGTAGGGTCTCCACATATGTATGCCATTACTCCATGAGCCACTTCATGTATCAAAAGAGACAAAAGAAGTATAGCTATATTTAAAAATATCATTGGATTTGTAAGGATATTCCCTCCAGTTCCAAAAATAAAATATAAAACAATAACTGCTAAAATAATTTTTGTCACATTAGACATTCCGCTATTTAAATATTTTAGTTCTTCCAGAAATCTCTTCATCTTTTTTACCTTCCGTTTTAAATTTATTATAAAATACTATCCCAAATATTATAACATAAAAAATTAAAAATAGGGCATTATCCTTGCTCCCATTATATCTCAAAGTCAACCCTGGAATTTTAGAAAAAATCTCCACTAATTTCATAAATATTTCAAAAACTATATTGGTTATTGGAAAAACAATAAAGCCAAGTCCCAAATTTTCAAGAAAAAGCCCAACAAATGCCAGCAGTATATATAAAGTCCCAACTGGCAGAATAATTAAATTACTAAAGAATGAGAGAAACTGAATAGTTCCAAATTCTTTTATCAATATGGGGGTAAGGAAAAACTGGATAGTTGTAAGAAGTATCAGCTTCTCCACAAATTTAGATTTTCCTTTATATATAACTTTTCTTATTAATGGATATATACATATTATAGCAAATACAGCTAAATATGATAATATAAACGATACTTCATTCATGGATATGGGGCTTATAAATATTCCCCCTATAAATGCTGCCGCCAAAGATTTTGACGCATCTATATCCTCATAAAATATTTTTCCAGCAATAAATATCCCTGCCATTATATAAGCTCTGGTTAGTGATGGTGAATGTTTTACTCCTAAATAATAAATAGTCAATGCTCCCAGCATAAAAATATATCTATTCTTTCTAGAAATAGGAAGTTTTTTAGAAATAAAACCGCATATTGCCAAAATTATTCCTATATGCAGTCCTGAAAGTGCCATAAGATGAGATATTCCCACATAGTTGAATTCTTTTCTCATACTTCTGCTTAACTGCTTTCCTTCACCAAGTATTACCGCTCTGTAAACTCTTTTAAATTCAGGGCTTCCATTGGCAATAAATTTTTTCACATTATTTTCAAAATAGTTTTTAAGCCAACTCTTTTCTATTTTTTCATCTGTTATTTTATTAATATAAAAATACTGCATATCATCTCTATCTTCAATCTTAGCTATCTCTGCTAAAACCATATATTTTCCATCTGGTATCTCTGGAATAAATGTATAACTTTTTATTTTAGGATACCTGTTATCTATTTTTATTATTTTTCCCATTCCATTATTTACTTCTACTTTCATTTTTACTATATCCAGTCTTTCACAATCATTGAAATGCACACAGAAAAGTATTCTTATTACCAGTAGAATTGGAATTATATAAATAAATTTATCTTTTTTCTTAAAAAACAACCATATTCCACTTATTACCATTACAGTTAAAAATATAGAAATCCACAAGGAGAAGATATTAAAAATAGTCATAATTATAAAAACTTCTAAAGCTAGAATATAGATTAGTTCCAAATTTTGCCTCCGATTTTTGAATATTTCTATTCCTCATACTTATAATAAAATATGAATGATATAATAAATGAAATCGTAGACACAATAGAAGTAAGGTATATACCACTCTTTTCCACTCCCTTAGGAGTACCTGTTATCGCTGATAAAATATCTCCATTTCCTGAAACTAAAATTATAGGTAAAATAAGTATTGATACTAAAAATGCCATTTTTAAGAAAAAACCTTGTATTCCAAAACATACTCCTTCTATTCTATGACCTGTTTCATCACTTATCCTGCTTCCTATCTCACTAAGCATAGCTGGTGGGAAAATAAATCCTGCCCCTGCTATTGGTATTCCAATTAGAGCAAATAATATAAATCCAAATTTTGCTGGAATTGCTTTTCCTAAGAAAAATAAAGCTATTGTAAATACTATAAGCATAGCCAGACAGCTGAGCATAACTTTTCTATATCCATATTTTCTTGAAAGAAGATTTGTAGGATAAAAACATATTGCTGACATTCCAAATAGAAGAGCAGATGCTAAAGTTATAGCTCCCTTTCCATATCCCATTATATCTTCTACAAAATAGTTCATAACTGCTCTCAAATTATTAAATCCTATAAAGAAAAATAAAAGTCCTAAAAGATATAATACAAAAGACTTATTTTTAAATAATATTCCCATAGTATCTTTAAAACCTGCATCTGAACTTTGCCCTAAGGAATATTTTCTCTCAGGAACTAAAAACACTGTTATAAAGCCTCCAATTACAGCAATAACGCATAAAGAGATAACCATTCCTCTTACTCCAAAAAGAACATCTCCCTTTCCAATAACTTTTATCAATACTCCAGGAATTATCATTGCCACAGCAGTGTATAAAAGTCTGAAGATAGACTGCCATGTTGATAGGTTGAGTCTTTCTTCCTGTGTTTGCCCTATCTCTGGTATAAGGGCATTATAAGGAGCCCCTACTACTGTATAAAATGAAAAGAACAGAGACCCTACTACTGCAAGATAAATAAATGCTGCTTTTTCATTTCCCATTGGTGGATAAAAAAATGCTGTTGTACATATTGCCAGTGGAATAGTCCCCACTGCTATAAAAGGTATCCTTCTTCCCCACTTTGTATTGACTTTATCTGATAAGAATCCAACTACTGGATCTGTTACCATATCCACAAGTCTTGATATTACAAGTGCCAGTGAAATAAATAATGGTGCCATCACTGGTTTTAATCCTGAGTTTTCAGGTGGAAGATAGAAATATAATATCCATTGTGCAAAAATCTGATCTACAATGGCATAACTTACTCCCAACCCATAAAATATCTGTATACTTAAAGGTATTCTTTTGCTCATCACTCTCTCCTTTTTATTTAGCATTTATTATTATCGGTATTTAAAATTTTCAATTAATTATACCAATATTATTACATTAAATTAATATTGATATTTTTATTTATTTCCCTTTTATCATCAATGGTATCTTTGAATCTTCATAAAAATTCACCATTTTATATATAAGAGAAGCTCTCTCATTAAATTCTACAAGTTCTCTCACATCATCAGAAAATTTATCTTTAATATTTTTCATAGATGTAATAATTTTATTATTTTCTTCTTTTTTTAAATAATTAAGATATTCCCTTCCCTTGTCAGTAAATCCTAATATTTTTATATAAGGTACCTCTTTTTTTACCCTTTGGGTAAGTTCCTGTGTTATTCCAGTCAAAATATGAATTAACACTCTTTGGGTTCTCCCATGAGTAAATCTTTTACTTACTATCTCTTCATAAAATTTTCTAAAATCATAATTTTTTACAGCCATTTCATAGAGTCGGTTCTCATATCCTTTTTCCATATCCTGAATATCAGATAATATATCTTTATTTCTTATTATTTCATATCTTAATAGTGGATAAAAATTTTCTAAATACACCAGTCTATTATTTTCATTCTCTTCTTTTAATATTTTAAAGCTTTCTCCTGGTACCAAATCTGTTATATCTTTATTCTCTTTCAAGAATTTTCTTATAGCTGTAGCACTGGCAAAACCTTCATCTATATTTTCCCCATAATATCCTATTTTTTCTCTTTTTATAAGCAAAGGCTCCATACTGCTGTTCCAATACTTTATAGCCTTTATATATTCCAGTCCTAAAATGTCATTTGAAGCAAAAGTTATATCGTTTCCTTTCAGCTCTTTTAAAGCTCTTGAATGTGCTGTTGGATATGATTCGCCATTGGAAAGATATTCTTTTATTTTATTTTTAAATTCAGCATTCTCTTCTATCTCTGCAATTTCTTTTAAAGCATTTATATTTGAAGTTTCTGATCCAAATATTATATTATTGCATTTTAATTCATTGAGAATTCCCACTGCTCCTATGGCAAAAATTTCTGCACTCTGACATGAATAAAATATTGGAAGCTCTGCTGCTATATCTATTCCATTTTTTAAAGCCATTTCTGCTCTTTTCCATCTGTTAACAACAGCTGGTTCACCTCTCTGGACAAAATCTCCACTCATGACAGCAATCTTTACACTTTCTTTATCTATTTCACACGCCTTTTCCAAATGAAATCTATGTCCATTATGAAAAGGATTATACTCTACAACTAATCCAGATGCTCTCATTCTCTGCTCCTTTCTTTTTCCTATTATAATCATATCAGTTGTTTATTAACAAATCAATCAATATTTATTCCTTTCCTATTGCTTTTTTAAAATTTTAGTTTATAATTAATTATATACAAGATACTAAGGAGGAAATCATATGCTTTTAGCAATTGATATTGGAAACACTCATATAGTTACAGGACTGTTAGATGATGCAGGAAATGTCTTATTGACTTTTAGGGTCGCTTCTAATGATAAATTAACTGAAGATGAATATTTTTCATACTTAAGAAATATTTCAAAATTTAATAAAATAGATATTGAAAAAATAGATGGGATGATAGTTGCATCTGTAGTTCCCAATCTTATTACTATATTTCATTTCCTAGGAAAAAAATATTTTAATATAGAGCCTATGATTGTTAATTCTGAGCTGAAAAAACCTTTTACTTTTGCTTCAAACCTTAATCCAACTGGTTTTGGTGCTGACAGAATAATAGATATAGTACAATCTTTAACTGAATATCCAGATAAAAATCTTGTTATTTTTGACTTTGGAAGTGCCACTACCTATGAAGTACTTGAAAAAAATGTCTATATAGGAGGAGGTATCCTTCCAGGAATAGAAATGTCCATCAACGCTCTATTTGCAAATACAGCAAAATTACCAAAAGTAAAATTCAGTACTCCTGACTCTGTTCTTGGAAAAAATACTATTGAGCAGATTCAAGCTGGTATTTTCTATGGTTATGCTGGACAGATAAAACATATAATAAAAAAAATCAAAGAGTTAGTTGATAATCCATTTATTATTGCAACAGGAGGACTTGGTAAAATTCTCTCTGCTGAAATTGAAGAAATTGATGTCTACTCTCCTGATCTAAGTATAAAAGGTCTTCATACTCTTTATGAATATAATAAAAGTCACAACTAAATCAAAAAGCCTGACTATAAGTTTTATACTTTGTCAGGCTTGATTTTTTAATTTAATACTTTTTTATTTTTCTTTACAAAATCTATTATTTTGAAGTAATCTTCCATTGCAGCATTGATATATGCTTTTTGCCCTACATAGTTATCTGGATAAAGTTTTGCAGCTGATTCTTTAAATATTTCTACAACTTCAGCTGGAACTTTAGAAGAAGCTATCTCCTTAGCCATCTGCTCTTTAGCTGCATTATTTTTCTCTTCAGTCACTACTGCACTTTTCAATGTTTCTACTTTTACTCTTTCTACAAGTTCATTATAGTTTGCTATTTCACTTGGCAATACTTGATATTGTTTTACAAAGTTTGATCCATACATTTGTCTTAATCTTTGCTTTATTCTATCAAATTCTACTGCTGGTATTCCAGACTCTGCTCCCATTTTTTCCATTTTTAAATATGATTCAGTCTGCCATCTTCTAAAAGATATTCTGTCGCTTCCTTCAAATGACTGAGACTCTCTGATTATAGCTTTTTCAATATCCTCTGGTACTTCCTGCTTTATAGCAGCGAAAACTGAAATATTCAAAGCTATCAATCCTAATATTACTGCTTTTTTCATTCTTTCCTCCTCTGATTTACAGACATATTCCATGTCATATTTTATATTTTTTTACTATTCATATACTTTTCTTTGTATTTTACAGGACTCATTCCATCAAGCTTCAACTGTATCCTTTCATTATTATAAAAATGGATATACTCTTTTATCTTTTGAGCTAGATTTTCATATGTCATTCCTCTATCTAATAAGTATATCAGTTCTGCTTTAAAATGTCCAAAGAATATCTCAATAGGTACATTATCCCAACAGTTGCCCCGTCTTGACATAGATTGAATAATTCCTCTCTCTCTTAGCATATCACAATATTTTTCTCCTGTATACTGAAAACCTTGATCAGTATGTAAAATACACTTTTCTTTCAATGGAAATTCAAATATTTTATCCAAAGTTTTTACAACAAGCTCAAAGCCATCAGTGAGTCCTAAGTCATAAGCAATTATTTCATCATTAAAAATATCTTTCACAGCATTCATATACACAGTGAAATTATACATTTTTATCTCTGTAATATCCATACATAACTTTTCCAGAGGGCTACCAGAATTAAAATCCCTGTTCAGTATATTATCAACAACTTTCCCAGCCCAACTCTTCCCTTTGTAGCTTTGATTTCTTATTATTGATTTTACCCCCAGTTCTCTCATTATTCTATATATTCTCTTATGATTTACTTTAAATTCTGTATTGCTGTTTATATATGAACATAACCTTCTTACTCCATATGTCCCATTGTATTTTTCATTTATTTCTATAATCAGTTCTTCTATTTTTCTATTTTCTTCTTCCCTTTGACTTGTACTGCCTTTTCTTTTCTTCCATTTATAATAAGCACTCCTAGAAATTCCTGCAACCCAGCATAAAGACGTTACCGAGTATTCATCTTCCAACATCTCTATAGCTCTGTATTTGATTCTTCCAGTTGCAGAATATACAACTTTTTTAAGTACTCATTCTCCATTCTTAGATATTTATTTTCCTTTTTTATTGATATATTTTTTTCAGTGGAAGCTGTTTTTATCTTTTTTAAAATCACATTTTTACTGATTTTTCTCCTGTCAAAAGCCCTCTCTCCTAATTTTTTGTATTTTTTTACCCAATCCAATATCTGTGTGTCAGATTTAACTCCATATTCTTTTGCTAACATTTCAGCACTTACATTAGATTTTAAATATGTTTTTACAACTGATAATTTTAAATTTTTATCATATCTACTGTACTCTTTGCACATAATAAAACCTCCTGAACAAATTATTTATTTGAAAGATAATATCTGAGATTTTTCAAAAAATTTTTAAGGATGACCTCTCAAGTCATCCTATCTTTACTTAATCTCCTTATTTACCTTAAAAATACTATACTAAAACTGATACACTATTTTTTATATTATACCTTGATTTTTCTCAAAAAAAAAGTGCCTACCTGAGGTAAGCACTAAAAATTTTTTATTTAATTTTTTAAATTTAACTAGAATGTAGATTTAAATCCTACAATTCCAAATGGTTGCCATCTCCAGTTTGATGCTCCACTTTCAGAAGTTTTCATCCAGTTTCTATATTCAGCACCAACAGTTGCATATACTTTGAAAGTTGGTGTTGCAGAATAAGTTAAAGTAACTTGTGGATCAGTTTTTAAACTATAACCTAAATGATCATCATTTTCTTTTACTTTATCTGACCAAGTATAAGAGTCGTATCCTGATTCAGCAAAGAAATCTACTGAAATTTTTTCATTTGAGTATAAATTTGCTCCATAAGTTAAATAAACATTTACTGCTGCATCAGTATTACTATCAGATTTTTTATTACCATTATCCACTCCATGAACTTTATCTCCATATTTGTGGAAACCTAATGTATCTAATTCAACTTGGAACCCAAATCCATATGGTAACTCATTTACAAAGTTTGCATATAATCCTACTTCATTATCATAATTGTCCCCTGAACCTTCTTCACCTTCTCTATTCCATGTATATTCGTAGTAAGGAGCAACTACCATTTCTGTAGTTTTTATAAAGTCATTGTTAAACATATAATCAACAAAATCAAATCTTGCTTCATATCTCAATGCATAACTACTGTCTTTTATATATTGAACTCTTGAAGTAAAGTTAACTTTAGAATCTCCAAGATTTCCATGATTGAAGTTATATCTCAATCTTAATTGATCATCTTTATTAGAAGTAAGATCAGAATTTAAAGAATCATAAGTTCTTAATCTGTACTCAAATGATTGTTTTTCAGTCATGTTAATTTTTCCTTGTAATTGAAGTCTTCCATAATTGTTATTTTTATTCCAATTATCTCCTCCAACTTTATCCTGACCTTCAGTTTCTCCATATACTCTGTATTGAAGATCTACAAAACCGTTAGGTCTGAATCCTTCTTCTTTGTCTCTGTAAACGATAACTTCTTTTTCGATTACTTGAACTGGAGCTTCTTCAACTACAACTGGAGCTGGAACAACTTCTTTTGCAGATGCAGATGCTACAACAAGTAAAGAACCTAGTAAAAGTGCTAATTTTCTCATAATTATCTCCCCTTTTAAAAAGATTTTTTTATACCTTCCCCCTTGCTTCCAAGGAGTTAGATTTCCCATTACCAATGTTATACATTATTTTTGACGTTTTGTAAATACTTTTTTTAAAAAAACTTCACAAAACTTTCATATTCCAATCACAAATCTCCTAAATATAATACTTTAAATCCCCCAATAAAAGAGGATAGAAAAAGGATAGACATACCCCCTTTTAGTAGACAACTTTTTTTTGTGATTATTTGGTGAAGAAGTAAAAATAAAAAGAGGCTGAACTTTTTAGAACAGCCTCAACCTCGGGGAGAGATTTTTTATATAAAATTTTATTATTAGCGTTTCCCTCTTATTGGGAGGGCTCATAAGATTTCTGGGAAAATCTTTTATTTAATGGGGGTATTAACAATTTTACTAGATTCTTTATTATTTTTTATATCTGATATTTAGACTTCTTTTTTTTCTAAAAAGTTTAAATATTTTTTTATTTTTTGTTTTCTCCTCTCTTTTTTATCAGAGAGGAGAACATTTCTTCTGGGGGAGAAAAAATCTTTATTATTTGTTGTTTTATTTCTATGATATTTAGACTCTCAGTTGTTAGAAAAAGTTTAAAAGTTTTTTAATTATTTTATTTTTATTTATTAATTTCATATTTTAATATTTCTCTTGCTAATTCTAAAGCATCTTCTAAGTGATTTTCAATAATTTTTTGTAATATATCTAAACTTATAGCTTGATAGTCATGAACTGCAATATTTCTAAATCCTCCCATTCCTTGAAGATTTTTACTGAGTTCTTTAGAAATAATATTATTTTTTTCTAATATTTGAAATGTTTCTTTGCTGCTTTGAAAAAATCCATATTTATTTATTCTTATTACATGAGTCGCAAGATCTATCTCTGCTTCACATAATCTCTGAATATTTAAAATTATTGAATCCTGTTTTGTACAATTTTTCAAATTTAATGAATCATTTTCATATTCCTCATTTACTCTTTTTATACATTTTTTAATTGTTTCAATTTTATTAATTATAATATCATCTTTCATAATTCCACACCCCCAAAGAATAATTATTTTCAACATAAATATCATAATTATTATATCACAGCTAAAAAAAGTGCCCACAAATGTGAGCACTAAAAATTTTTATTTAATTTTTTAAACCAAACTAGAATGTAGTTCTGAATCCTGCAAATACAGTTGGCTGCCATCTCCAGTTAGTCGCTGAACTTTCATTTTTTATCGCCCAGTTTCTATACTCAGCACCAGCTGCTACATATACTTTTACAGATGGTGTTGCTTGATAGTTAAGTTGAACTGTTGGTAATGCATATAGTGAATAAGATTCATTATCTGTTCCTATTCCCTTAGCTAAGACTTTTTTTCCTGTTAAAGAACTATATGAGTCATTAGCAGCATGATATTCTGCATCATATTTTCCATTACAATAAGGTGTTCCATATTTTTTATTAGATGACCATTCATAAGTATCATATCCACCTTCAAAGTTAAAATCAACTGATACTTTTCCATCTGCACTTGTATAAAGGTTTTGAGTATTGTAAAGGAATGCCTCTACTGATACAGTAAAGTTTTTATCATCCATTTTGTTAGTTCCATTAAAAAACTGATCTTTACCATAGAAGTGTTGATCTGCATACACATTAAGTTCAAATGAGAATCCCCATGGGAACTCGTGCATTGTATATAAATCTACTCCCAATCTATTATCATAATCATCGTCATTTCCCTCTCCCCATACATATTTGTATTTTGGAGCTACCATAAAGTTAGTAGTTTTCACAAAATCATTATTGAACATATATTCAGCAAAATTAAATCTTGCTTGGTATTCTACTTCTTGTGCTCCAGCTACATCCTCTCTATCTCTATAATGAAGTCTTGAAGTTAAATTAACTTTAGAATCTCCAAGATTTCCATGGTTATAGAAATATCTTAATCTTGTGTCTGTTCCATCTTCTCCATTAGCATGAGTTGAAGTACTATTATATTCTCTTATTCTGTATTCTAAAGCTTGTTTTTCAGTTAAATTAATTTTTCCTTGTAATTGGATTCTTGAATAGTTATTTGCTCCATTCCAGTTTCCATTTCCAGCAGTTGTTCCATTGGCTGATTTAAATGCATCTTCCTGACCTTCAGTTTCACCATACCATCTGTATTGTAAATCTACATATCCGTTAGGTCTGAATCCTTCTTCTTTGTCTCTGTAAACGATAACTTCTTTTTCGATTACTTGAACTGGAGCTTCTTCAACAACAACTGGAGCTGGAACAACTTCTTTTGCAGATGCAGATGCTACAACAAGTAAAGAACCTAGTAAAAGTGCTAATTTTCTCATAATTATCTCCCCTTTTAAAAAGATTTTTTTATACCTTCCCCCTTGCTTCCAAGGAGTTAGATTTCCCATTACCAATGGGTAGGGGAGGGTTGACAAATCTTTATATCAGAACCCCAATAAAAGAGGATAGAAAAAGGATAGACATACCCCCTTTTAGTAGACAAAAAAATATTTCAAAAAATTAAAAAAGTTCACTGTAAAAAGCAAACTTTTTCAAATATATTTAATTATATTTTCCAGCCATTCAGGAATATTTTCATTCCATATGATATCACCATTTTCTACAAGAAGACACTCTCTTATATATTCGCTATTATCATATACAGTTATTTTATCACATATCTTAAAAACTTTTTTTAGATTTTCAAATGATTCAACATATCTTTTTTCTATGTCTTTATCTGGTATTCCATGACCACCATTTCTTACTCTTATTCTTACTCTTTCTTTTGCAATTTCTACATTTTTTACTCCAATATAGTGAAGATATATTTTAAAACCTTTTTCTTTAGCTTTTAAAATTCCTTTTAAAACAGTATTCCCTGTTAAAGTAGTCTCTTGATTAAAAGAAATTCCTTTTTCTATAAATTCATTTCTCCATTGAATTCCAATTCTAGCAGCTTTTATCTGATCAGATGAGTTTTTCCATTCTCCAATCTCTTTTACTATTTCATCAGTATTGATTCTTTTTCCTAAATCATTATTCTTTATTATTTCAATATTATATAAAGTTGATTTTCCAGCTCCATTTACTCCTGCAAAAATAGTATATACCTTCATATTAATATATT
The DNA here is from genome assembly GCF_003019675.1 of Fusobacterium ulcerans. Taxonomy (NCBI): domain Bacteria; kingdom Fusobacteriati; phylum Fusobacteriota; class Fusobacteriia; order Fusobacteriales; family Fusobacteriaceae; genus Fusobacterium; species Fusobacterium ulcerans. The sequence goes on from NZ_CP028105.1 coordinate 647,849, forward strand.
CCTTCTTCTATAATCTTCTTCTGCTCTTCTTGAAGTAAAAAGTTTCTTGCATTAAAGTAAAATTCCTTTTCTTCTTTTGTTTTAGCTGATTTTATCAATTCAAAGTACTCATCTATTTTTAAAGTTTTAAAATATTCATATATATTTACATTTTTTATTTCCATAATTATGACCTCCATTATTATAGTCTTATTATATATGTTACCCTTTTTTTCAAATAAAATCAATTAATATTTATCTATAAGCAAAAAAAGTGCCCACAAATGTGAGCACTAAAAATTTATTATTTAATTTTTTAAATTTGACTAGAATGAAGTTCTGAATCCAGCACCAACATATGGTTGCCATCTCCAGTTAGAAGCTGTGTTCTCAGTAGTGTTAGTCCAGTTTCTATATTCTCCTCCAACATATCCATAAACTTTTACAGATGGAGTTGCTTGGTAAGAAACAGTTACAGTAGTATCAATATACGCTTCATAGTTTGCATCATCGTATCTTGTAGCTTCGTCTCTAGCATCTAAAGCATATCCATATATATCTTCACTATGCCATTCATAAGTATCGTATCCTCCAGCTGATTTCCAATCTACAGACACTTTATCATTAGCATATAGATTCATTCCATGATATAAATAAGCTCCAACTTGTATTCTGAAATCATCATCAACAGTATCGTTTTTCTTAGTTCCAACTCTTTGATCTTGTCCATACATATTGTATTCAAGTCCATCAATTTCTAATTGAGTACTGAATCCCCATGGTAATTGATGCTCAATATTTACATATAATCCAAATCTATTAACATATGCATCATTATTAGATGACCATTCATAAGTATATCTAGGTGCTACTGTAAAGTCAGTAGTTTTTATATAATCATTGCTGAACATATATTCAACAAAATTAAATGCCGCAAAATATTGGATTTTTTGAGTTCCAGTATATCCATCTTCATACCATACTCTTGAATTAAAATTAACTTTAGAATCTCCAAGATATCCATGATCATATGCATATCTTAATCTTGTTTGAGTTCCCATATCATTTTTTTCAGTTTCTGATGCATTCCAATCATGTCTAGTTCTTACTCTGAAATATAATGATTGATTTTCTGTCATATTAAGATTTCCAACTAATTGAGTTTGTGAATAATCTTGTCTAGTATGCCAATCAGCATAATCATGATTTTCAGTTTTTCCCATAAATTTTAATGAAAGATCAACATACCCGTTAGGTCTGAATCCTTCTTCTTTGTCTCTGTAAACGATAACTTCTTTTTCGATTACTTGAACTGGAGCTTCTTCAACAACAACTGGAGCTGGAACAACTTCTTTTGCAGATGCAGATGCTACAACAAGTAAAGAACCTAGTAAAAGTGCTAATTTTCTCATAATTATCTCCCCTTTTAAAAAGATTTTTTTATACCTTCCCCCTTGCTTCCAAGGAGTTAGATTTCCCATTACCAATGGGTAGGGGAGGGTTGACAAATCTTTATATCAGAACCCCAATAAAAGAGGATAGAAAAAGGATAGACATACCCCCTTTTAGTAGACAACTTTTTTTTGCAAGTAATTTACAAAGAGGATGGCATAAAAAGAAATTTCCCCCTTTATTTTATATTTTTTAATTTTGGAAACATATGAATCTTGTGCTATAATTATCTCATACTAAAAATTAATATAATTATATTTTTAAATAGGAGTATGGTATGAAAATTACGATTGTTGGTGCAGGAAAAATAGGGGAACTGCTCTGCAAAGACCTTGCTATAGAAGGAAATGATATAACGCTTATTGAAGAGGATCCAAAAATATTAGACAGAATTCTTTCATCTTCTGATATTATGGGATTAGTTGGAAACGGAGCTAACTGTGAAGTATTAAGAGAAGCTTCTGTAGAGACAGCAGATATTTTTATAGCTGTTACACATTCTGATGAGATCAATATTATTTCATCAGTAATAGCAAAAAAAATGGGAGCACAATATACAATAGCCAGAGTCAGAAATCCTGAATATTCTTCTCAAATGAAATTTATGAGTGATTCTTTAGGAATAGATATAATGCTGAATCCTGAAGCAGAAGCTGCTTATTTTATAGCTAGAAATCTAGAATTTCCTAATGCTTTAAATGTTGAAACTTTTGCTGGAAATAAAGTGAATCTTGTAGAAGTTCTTGTAGAAAAAGATACCTATTTAGATGGAATAAAGTTAGTAGAATTTAAAAATAAATATTTTGCAAGTATTTTAGTCTGTATTGTAAAAAGAGGACAGGAAGTGTATATTCCAACAGGTAATTTTATCTTACAGGCTGGAGACAGAATCTATGTAACTGGCATTCAAAGTGAACTTTCTAAATTTTACAAGTCTCTTGGACATAAAGAAGAGCGTATAAAATCTGTTGTTATAATTGGTGGTGGGCGTATTACTTACTACTTAACAGAGATACTTTTAGAAAGAATGATGGATGTAAAAATAATTGAAATTGACGAAGAAAAAGCTCAAGAATTGAGCGGTATATATGAAAACGCTGTTGTAGTTCATGGAGATGGAACTGACAGTGAACTTCTTGATGAAGAAAGATTTGGTGAATATGATGCCTGTGTATCTCTTACTGGGATAGATGAAGAAAATATTATTCTCTCTATGTATGCCAATAAATTAGGAATCAAAAAAACTATTACAAAAATAAATGGTATATCTCTATTTAATGTTCTGGAGCTTGTAGGTCTCCAATCTATTGTTACTCCTAAAAAAATAATTGCTGACTATATAGTAAGAATAGTCAGATCATTGGTAAGTTCTCAAGGAGAAAATATTGAAACACTTTACAGACTTGTGGACAACAATGTTGAAGCTATTGAATTTAAAGTTCCTGAAAACAGTAATGTTATTAATATCCCATTGAAAGATTTGGATATAAAAGATAATCTTCTTATTGCCTATATTCTAAGAAAAGGTCAGCTGATATTCCCTGGAGGGCTTGATGTATTAAAACCTCAGGACAGAGTCATTATTGTTACTACTGAAAAATTCTTAGATGATATCAATAAAATACTAAAGTAATGGGGAATGAAATATGAATAATAAAATGGTTAGATATGTAATTGGGCATATTCTAAAAATAGAAACTGGATTTATGCTGATTCCATTGGCATTAAGTTTTTTTTATCATGAAGATATTATAGTCAAAAAAGCTTATTTTTTCACAATAATATTACTTTTATTTTCCAGTATCCTTATTTCTAAGAAAGTTCCTGAAAATCAAAAGATTTATGCTAAAGAAGGACTCGTTATAGTATCAGCTTCATGGATAGCCTTGTCACTCTTTGGTGCTCTTCCTTTTGTATTCAGTAAAAGAATACCTTCTTTTATAGATGCTTTTTTTGAAATAGTAAGTGGTTTTACTACAACAGGAGCCAGCATATTAACTAATGTTGAAGCTCTGGAAAAATCTCTCCTATTTTGGAGAAGTTTTACACATCTTGTAGGAGGAATGGGTGTACTGGTTCTAGCACTAGCTATACTGCCTAAAAATAATAACCAGTCTCTTCACATAATGAAAGCTGAAGTCCCTGGTCCTACATTTGGTAAATTAGTTGCAAAAATGTCTTATAATTCAAGAATTCTTTACATGATATATATTTTTATCACCATTGTTATTACTATATTGTTGAAGCTTGGTGGTATGCCTCTCTTTGATGCTGTGGTTCATGCTTTCGGTACAGTAGGAACTGGAGGATTCGGAATAAAAAACAGCAGTATTGCTTATTATCACAGCTCATATATTGATTATGTTCTTGGAATAGGAATGCTTCTATGTGGTATGAATTTTAACCTTTTCTATGCTTTGCTTTTAAAAAACTATAAGCAAGTATTCAAAAATGAAGAATTAAAATATTATTGCGGTATAGTTGCAATAGCTATAATTGCTATTTCAGTAAATATATCATCTTCATATACAAGTATCAGCCGTTTATTTAGAGATGTATTTTTCACTGTTTCATCAGTAATTACTACAACAGGATATTCTACTGTGGATTTTGATACATGGCCTGTATTTTCTAAAACAGTTCTTCTCCTTCTTATGTTTGTAGGTGGATGTGCTGGTTCTACGGCTGGAGGATTAAAGGTTTCAAGAATAGCAATACTTTTTAAAACAGTTGTTGGAGAATTTAAAAAAATAGGTACTCCCAATAGAGTTACAAATATAAAGATGGATAATAAAGTTATTACAAAAGAACTATCTAGTGGAATAAGTACTTATTTAATGTTGTATATCACTATATTCCTGATAGCTATTTTATTTGTAGCCTGGGATTCTCCCGATTTTCTATCTGCTTTCAGTGCTGTTGCCGCCACATTTAACAACATAGGGCCAGGAATGGGAATAGTTGGACCAACTTCCAATTATGCATCTTTCTCTGCTATCAATAAAGTTATATTGTCTCTGGTAATGCTTTTAGGAAGACTGGAAATTTTCCCTATATTAATACTTTTTTCACCTAGTTTATATGGAAAATCTAATTAGAATAAAATAACTTAAAGCTGGCTGGAAATTTTCTTTCTTGTCAGCTTTTTTAAAATAAAAAGAGGCTGTGTAAATTAGTTTATCACTAACTTGCAGCAACCCCATTTCTCTTTTCTTATTTAATTTTTTTTATCTTTGTTAAAACATGATGTCCATTTGGTCTGAATATAAAGTTAGTTATATTTTTTCTCATTCCTACTAACTCGTTTTTTCTAAGAATAGGTATCAATGGAAGATCTTCTTCCAATATAGCTTGAGCTTCTCTATAGATTTCAGCTCTCTTATCCATATCAGTTTCAAGTCTGCCTTGTTCTGCTAATTTATCATATTCAGGATTGCTGTAAAAACTTCTGTTTCCAGCTGCTCCTCTTGCATCTGTGTGATAAAGTGGATATAAGACAATATCAGAGTCATTAGTTCCTGGGAACCATCCACCTAAAATCAATTCATGTTGTCCAATAGCACTCTTTTCAAGATAAGTTCCCCATTCAACTGGCTCTATTATCAAATCTATTCCTAACTCTTTTAAGTTAGCCTGTATAATCTGAGCAGTCTGAATGTTGGCTGGAGTAGAATCTGTCATTATTTTCATCTCTTTAGGAATATCTCCAACTTTGTTTAAAAGTTCTTTTGCTTTATCTAAATTCAAGCTGATATCCCCTGTTGGTTTTCCTCCTATCATGTTAGGACTTACCATAGAAGTAGCCGGCTCTCCTGCATTGTCATAAACAGCACTCAATATTCCTTCTCTGTCTAAAACATTATTTACAGCCTGTCTAAATTCTTTTTTATTAAATGGAGCTTTTTCAGTATTAAATCCTACATATTCAGTTCTCATAGAAGGTCTGTTTACTAGAGTAAGATCTTTATTTTCCTCTACAAATTTTATGTCAGATGGACTAAGATTATATGCTATATCCACTTCTCCAGTTTCAAGAGCTATAAGTCTGTTGTTCCCTTCAGGTATAACTTTAAATACAAGCTCATCTATTTCAGGTTTTCCCATAAAGCTATCCTCAAATGGCTCAAATCTTAATACATCTCCACTATTCCAATAAGTAAGTCTGAAAGGTCCTGTTCCATTTGGATTTACAGCTATTTCACTTTCTCCTCTTTTCAATGTATCCTCTTTATTTATTATTCCACAAAGAGAAAGAGTCATATTATACAGCAATGGCGAAAATTCACTAGATAAAAGTACTCTCACATGAGTATCATCCACTATTTCAACACCACTTATTTTTTCTAAAAGTATACGAGTTCCAGCTTTTTCTCTCATTCTTTCCACAGAAAAAGCTACATCTTCCACTGTAAGTTCAGCACCATTATGAAATTTTATTCCTTTTTTTATAGTAAAAAGAATAGATTTTGGATTTTCAAATTCCCATTTTTCTGCTATTTCAGGAATAAGATTTCCTTCATCATCTACAGCTAAAAGAGTATTGAATACCTGTCTTGCTACAGTCATAGATGCTACCTGATTAGCAAGAGGCGGATCTAAAGTTTTAGGTTTTGCTGCCTGAGCTACAGTTACAGTTACCTTTTCATTTTTAGTCTCCTTCTTTTCCTCAGTTTTTCCTCCACATCCCAATAAAAATAGTGATAATGTTAATGCTGCTATCTTTTTTATCATATCTTTCCTCCAAGATTTTTTTTATATATCTCTTTATCTTCTACCATTTTTATTCATTTCTGTCCAGATTTTATTTTACATACAATAATTTTAATATCTCTTTTTTACTCAAAACACTCAACTCTTCATTTTGATCTAATATTTCTCTTATTAATTCTTCTTTTCCCTCTTTTATCGTATTTATTTTTTCCTCAATAGTTCCCTTAGCTACCATTTTAAAAACATTTACATTCTTTTTTTGTCCTAATCTATAAGCTCTGGCAGTAGCCTGATCTTCAACTGAGCTATTCCACCATGGATCAAAATGTATTACAGTATCTGCTCCAGTAATATTGAGACCGCTTCCTCCAGCTTTTAACGAGATAATAAACACATCTTCATTTCCCGAATTAAAGTTTTCTACTAATTCTATTCTTTCTTTTGCTTTTGTTTTACCATCTAAATATAAATATGTCATATTTTCAGGCATATTTTTTTTAATTATTTCCAGCATTTCAGTAAATTGAGAAAACACTAATACCCTGTGTCCTCCACTTTTACATTCTTCTAAAAGCTCCAATAGTGCTTCTAATTTTGAACTTTTACCACTATAGTCTTCTAAAAAAAGTTGCGGATGATTGCACAACTGTCTCAATCTTGTAATGTAGAGAAATATTTTCAATGAATTTTTTTCACTAGCAATTTCTCTTTTATATTTTTTTAAATAAGCTAGATAAAGCTTTTTTTCCTCTGTTCCTAATTCAACAATAATATCAGTTTCAATCTTATCTGGCAGTTCACTGAGGACCTCTCTTTTTAGTCTTCTCAAAATAAACGGCGCTATTACTTCTTTTAAACTTTTTAAGTCATTCCTATATTGCCTTTTAAATTTTATATGTTTCCCTAAATATCCAGGAAAAACAAAATCAAAAATACTCCACAATTCCAAAGCATTATTTTCTATTGGAGTTCCTGTTAAAGCTATTCTTATATCTGCTTTTATTTCTTTTACACAACTAGCAGTTTTAGACATATAGTTTTTTATATTCTGAGCTTCATCAATTACCAATGTGTCAATAGAAATATCCTTATAGAAATCCATATCTTTATTTAAAAAACCATATGTACTTATGAGAATATCTCCAGGTTTAGAATTTTCTATTTTTCTTTTTCTTGCTGCTATTTCCCCTTCTATAATCTTTACAGAAAGATGTGGAGCAAATTTTTTAAACTCATTTCTCCAGTTGTACATAAGAGCCTTTGGTGCTATTACGAGTTTTAAGCCTTTTTGTTCTTCTATTGCAGAAAAATATGATATTATCTGTAAAGTTTTTCCAAGCCCCATATCATCTGCTAATATACCTCCCATTCCTAATTCCCTTAAGAATAAAAGCCACTGTAGCCCTAGTTTTTGATATTCTCTTAATATTGGAAAGTTTTTGTCTATGTCTGGATTATTATTTTTTTCCTTACACTGTATAATTTTTTTATAGACAGTTTCAAGATTTTTTGTCTTCTCCATGCTAGTCAACCTATTTAAAAATTTTGCTAAAAAGTATCCATAATTTCTTTCTCTTTTTATTTTTCCTGAAAGTATCTCATCCCTTTTTGCTTCGGTTTTTTCCAACAATTCTGAAAATTCTTCCATATTCTTATTTTCTCCTAAAAAAAGTATATCTCCATTTTTAAGAATATAGTATTTTTTCTTTTCTTTAACAGCTTTTAATACACCTAAAATTTCTTCTTTTGCAATTCCATCTATTTCAAAGTTTATTTCAAAAAGATCAGTTATTTTAGTTGACGCACAATAACTTACTGTTTCATATTTTCTTAATTTAAAATCTTTTGAATAAAAGATTTTATATTTCATATTTAGCTTAGGAATACCTTCTTTTACAAAAAGATAAATTTTATCATGATTATCTAAGACATATTTTTCATTGTCTTTAAAAAATCTATAATTTTCTAATATTTTAACAATGTCTTTTGTTTCTATTTCTTTATCTGATTCTTTATCTAAAATAATAAGTTTATCTATGTTTTTCTTTTCTTTTCCATCATATAATTTTTTTATAGTTAGTTCTATTCCTTTTTTTGCATTTGAATCTATAAATATTCCAATATCCATTAGCTTAGGTTTATATACTCTTTCTTTTAATCTTTTGCTTATATTTACTTTAGCGAATCTTGATATTTTATTCACTATATCTTTCAAGTGCTCTTCCTTTAAACTTAAATTCCAATTTTTCAATTTCATTATTCTTTCAAATTCTCTGAATTCTTCCAATTTTTCTGGAGATACCTTGTATATTTTCACATCAATAATATCTCTATACCCAATATAACTATATCCCATGCTCAGATATTTTATAGGTTCTGAAAAAGTTATATTGATTTTTTCATTATAATAATCTAAATCAACTTTTATAAGTTTTTCTAACTTTTCTTTTTTAATATTTATTTGTTCATTCTTTTCTAATATATTAAGAAGTCTTTCAGCAGATTTTTTTCTTTCAAATATTTTCTCGATAGAAAACTCTTCCCTTTGATTATTAGAAGTATAAAATTCATAAATTTCTTTTAATGAATCAAGAAATTCCTTTTCCCAACCAATGAAATATTCTCTTTGAGGATCATACGTATACAATGCTCCAAATCTCATAGAATTTTCTTCATAATTTTCTAAGAATTCTGAAATCTTCTCATTAAGTTTATATTTTCTTCCACCTATCAAGAGTGTTAAATCTATATCAACACTTGATTCAGTATCATTTTTATTAACTATCCATAAGTCAGCATCTAAACCGATTTTTTCTTTAGGTGCCTTTTCTTTTCTAAAGTATTCTATTATTTCTCTTTCTTTTTCTGTTTCTAATCCCTCTAAAAAATTATTTCCTTCAAATGCCATAGCTACTATATGTTTACATATACTTTTATTTAAATTATAGTAAATACAATTACAATGGTAATCCATAAGTTCATCTTTAGTAAAGTTAATGCTGGGCTTGTATACATCTACACTTCCATTGAATTTTCCTTCCATCTCAAATATAGTTTTACCTTTTTTTTGAGTTTTTTCTATTCGGTAATCAAGGAGCTGCTTATTATCATAGCAATCTCTTCCTTTATCAATTATCTTTTCATTTTTAGTTTTTCTGAATACATTCAGTAAGAATCTTGCCACTTTATATTTAGAATCTTTTTATATTAAAACAGATTCTATCCTCCTTCATATTAATTTATCTACATCTAACCACAAAGAACAGAATCAAAATAATTCAATTCTGTTCTTTAAATTAAAATTTTTTATTGAATAAAAATATATTTTTTCAGAAAAATAATAGCTAATTTCACCATTGTTCTATGAAAGTATATAAAAATAAATATAGTTCCCATGCCAAACAAAATTCCTGTAATAATTCTTCTAATATTATTACTTTCTTTTATTCCTAATGATTGTATTACACCATCAGCTATTAAAGGAAGAAGGATTGAGATAGTAATATATCCCTGTGGAACTTCTGATAAAATACCATATATTATTCCAAGCACCCATCCTAAAAGTATTCCTGTACATCTTGCACATATAGGAAATTGCTCTCCTTTGAAGTAAAAACTTCTCTCTGGTCTCGAATGACACATAAACAGTATTTTTAAAAATTTTCCTGCTTTATGCATTAGCTTGTTGTAGCAATAGTCATTCCTATAATAAAAACAAGAAATATAAAATAAATAACAACAAATACTGCTCCTATAATTGCACTGACCAAAGCTCCTATTCCTACTGCTTTTGCTGTTTTAGGTTTTTCATCTCTCCATACCAGCCATAATATTAAACCAACTATTGGAATACAAAAACCTAGACATCCCCAGGCAAATCCTCCTCTATCTTGATCTTTTCTCTGAATTTTTACTTCTTCTACTATCTCTAATTCATCTTTGTTCTCATCCATTATTATGTATCCCCCTTGGTGCTCTAATGTAGTTATATTTTAACACAGCTATTTAAGTATTTCCAGATTATTTCCTCTTTTTCTTCAAATTTACTACTTTAATATTTATATTTTTGAAAAAATTCTTTTTATAGTTGTGTTTATAAAAGAAATTGCTGTTTTATTTAATAAAATGTGAAATAAAATTATACTTTTTTAAGAAATCATATCTTTAGCATTTTGAATATAAAATTCTAATTTACAAAATATATCTGTAGCTATTTTCACATCATATTCGAAACTATTTCTTCTTTTATTAAGTTCATTTTTTAAATCATTTATAAGCTCTCCTGCTCTATCCATTCCCGTTTTCCTGCATAAATTTTCTATTTGTTCAAGTTTTTCAAAAGTTGCAGGCTGCACTGTATGAAAACCACTTAGAAAAATATCATTCATAATATTTTCTGTATCATTTATTATTGTTTCTACAACATTACTATTTTTCATCTTTTCACCTGCTTAAAAAAATATATTTTTTATCTGACCACTCTGCATTCCACTTAAAAATCTTCCATTCATTATACCGTTTTTTTCACTAATACTTCCAAGTATATATTCAAAATAAAGTCCTGTTTTATTTTTTTCAAAATATTTTATAGCATTTTCCGACACAGAACTATATTTTATATCAAATGTTATAATATTGCCATTTGAATCACAAGAATCAAATTTAAGCTTCTGCTCTATTTTATCATATTCTATATTTTTTATCTCTTCTGCTTTTATTAAAAATATATTTTTAGTTGCTGAATATGGTTCAAAATACTTAAATTTGTGTTTTCTTAACTCTTCTCCTATGAAAGAGTAATCAGAAACTGCTATTTCCTGTACATCCTCTTCTGAAGTTTTTCCTTTTATACTGCAAACTGTAGATTTTGCAGAAGATACTTTTCCAGTAGATAATTTTGCATCTCTTAAAGTCATTTTTGACATGGATACTTCTTTGAAAGAAAGATCGTTTGACCATACCTGTCCCATATTGTACAAAGTCCCCAATTGTGAACTATTTTCATAAGGTCTGAGAGTGCTCATAGATAAAATAGTTTTTATATCCTTACAATAAAAATAAGCTGTTACTAAAAGATCATTTCTTTTAGTCAGTCCTCCAGAAGCTCCCAATCCCATTAATTCAATGTTATCAAGATTAAATTTCTCTTCCTGTCTCTGTCCTGCCAGCATCAGTTTCTTTCTGTTATTTTCTGTCACAAGAAGAGCTGATGTCCTATTATAGACAGAACATAATATATGCATCAATCTTTTATTAGAAAAAGATATATTTTTAGAAAAATAAAATCCCAGTTCACTTGAAAGATTTTTTAATTCATCTGCTGCTGCAAAAAATTTTATTCCATAAGTCTGTATATAGAATTTTTCTGCCTGGCTTATTTCATTTCCAGTTAATCCAGATATTCCTCTATCAAATATAGAACTTATAAAAAGATGGAGATTTTGTATAATTTCTCTCTCCTTTTCTCCTATTTCTATTTTATCATACTCTGTGTCTTCCTCTGTTATTTTTCCTTCCTTTATCAAGTAAGATATCAGAGCATATGCTTTATGTGAACATATTCCTTTTTCTTTACAAGAACACATAGCATTTTCTATAGAGTTTTCCTTTGGAAAATATACTTTTACACTTTGACTGGCAATAGATACAGTAAGCATATCTCCATATTCAAACACTGCTTCATTTCTTATAAAAATTGAATTGATAAGAGAATTATAATTTTTCTTTCCAACTAGTTCTAATACCTTTTCTCCAGTAAGTTTTTTTAATTCCTCATAGAATACTGTTTCATCAATTTCTTCTTTTGCCTCTTCTTTTATCTCTTCAGCTCCATCTTGATTATTATCATAGAATTCCTTTAAATAAAGGAGAGCCATTACAATATGTTTACAGATGCTGGAAGATGGACATGTACATTTACTGTTTTGAATATTTACATTTAACTCCACCACTGCATCTTCTATTTTTACTTCTATGAGCCCAGTATCTTTTACTGCCAATGAAATATTCTCTCTGGCTTTTTCCAAATCTTTTATAGAACGTTTATATATTCCTTTATTTGAAATGCTCACTATAAATTCTTCATTAATAAAAGGAAGAAAAGATTTTATTTCATTTATAATACTATTTTTGCTATCCATTGTGCCAACTCCTTTGGTGTGATAGCTGCCACATCAGCACCTAGATTTGCCATTTTCTGAGCAGCATTTTTATCATAACTTCCCTGAGCACTGTAATCCAAAGCAGGAAGTACAAACATTCTCGCTCCAGTTTCTATGATATCAAATACTCTTTTGTACATCTGTCTATAATCATACCCATCATAGAGGTCACTTACTAATACAACAATAGTTTTTTGAGGCTGTGTTATTTTAGAAGCAGCATAATCAAGTGCCTTTGAAATATCTGTTCCTCCTCCTAGCTGTACACTGAGAAGAGTTTCTACTGGGTCGCTTACATAATCAGTAAGATCTACTACATTTGTATCAAAGACTATGAGCTTTGTATCTATCATAGATAATTTAGAAAATATTCCAGCCATAACAGCACTATATATTACAGAGGAAACCATACTTCCACTCTGATCCACTACTATTATTATATGATATTCATTCTGCTTTTTTATACGAGAAGAAAAATACAATCTTGATGGAACAAGAACTTTTCTTTCTACATCATAATTTTTTAAATTTCTTCTTACAGTTTTTTTAAAATCAAAATTTCTCATTGTACGAAGTACTCCACTTTTATATGGATTTTTCTTTCCATGAAAAGCTTCAATTATCTCTTTTCTTAATTTCTCCTCTATCTCTTTTACTACTTCTCCTATTATGTTTCTAGCAGTCTGAAGCACCTGAGGGCTCATCATTCTTTTAAAAGCCAATATATTTTTTAATAATTCCATATCTGGCTGCATCTGTTTAAGAATTTTTTCATCAGTAAGAAGTTCTGTCAATTTATATTTAGAAATTGCCTGTTTCTGCATTATTTCCACTGTCTCTTCTGGAAAGAGCTCTCTCACTTTTCCTATCCATTCTGGAACAGTAAGGCTTGAACCGCCTCTTCCTCCCTCTTTACGTATTCCTTGTTCTTCTGAATATTCCCTTGAGTAAAGAAAGTCAAGAACAGAATCCATACTGGCATATTGAGGGTCAAGACTCATACTATCCTGAGCAAATTCTCCCAGAACAAGCCTCCACTTATTCAGTGTCTTTTTATCTTCCATCTTCTCCCCCTTTTTCCAGAAGCCATTCATCTAGTTTTCCAGCACAATATTTATCTATATCCAGTGCTTTTTCCATTTCTTTTTGATCAAAAACATCTCCATAGAGCAAAGATTCTCCTGATATATCATAAAATGAAGATACCTGTTTAGCTATTTTATCTGTTTCAAAAGGAAGAAAATATGTAAATGCAAATCTTAAATCTGGAAGTATTTCTAAAAACAGATCTCCATCAGTTTCTTTTAATATGTTGTCTAAAGAGTGAAGCATTCTGTCATCTACAAATACTATATCTTTAGCTATCTTAAAAAATCCTTTAAGAAAAGAAGCTGACATTTTTTTAGAAATATCAGAACCATTAAGATATGAATTAAATTTATTCATAGCTTCTTCCAGAGATATTTTTCCTTTCTTAAAAAGAACTGCACTCCCAGCTCCAGATAAAGCTGTATTAGCTGAGTTATCTTCATATATTGAAAACATACTTTGAATAAAAGATTCCTCTTCCTCTTTATTTATACTGTCTATAAAATAAGTATATAGGAATTTTATTCCATCGCAGATACTGTCTTCATCTTCTTTTTTAGAATTTATAACAGTATATATCAGTGTCAGCATACGAGTCAAACTTAACTCTATTACTTTATCCAGTATTGGAATATCTATTCCAGCAAAACTTGTATTATATGTTTTTACTTCACAAAGATTTTTAAAGCAGTCAGATACACTTAAAAAATCCATATCATTACCTATAATATCCATGAGTTTTTCAAAAATAATTCCATATATAGAATTCAATCCCATACGATTTGCTTGTAAAAGTCTCTCTGAAATCTCTCTGGCATTATTATGTTCAGATGCTATTCCTTTTATTATCAAAGACATACATGCTTCTTCTACAGTTCCACCATATGCAGAATTTGTAATAAGAGCTACCTGTACACCTGGGAAAAAACGATATTCCCAAGTCTCTCTAAGGAGTATCCTTCCTTTTCCTGTATTAGAGTCTTGCCCTTTTAAATAATTACAGAAATTTGTCTCTAAAAAATTCATCTGATGAAAAAATCTGCTCTTCTCTCTATGACTTTCGTTATTAAATACATCCAGCTTTGTTTCCTTTTTCATACTTACTGTTGTAGATATTTTAAACTTTTTACATTTAACAAAAAAATCGTTTACTAAAGGTGGAACTCCACAGTCTGGATCTATTGTCCCCATTTCCATTCCCGTAAGAAGTCTGTAGAGATTCTTTAATGCTGGCTGGTGATATGAATTTATCTCTCCCTTTACAAAAGATGACTTCACTCCATCTATCAGTTCAAATACTCCGCATTCTTTCTTTTCCCTTAGCTCTCCCAGTCCTCTTGCCATATAGTATGACTGCATTTCATCAGCTATTGAAAGGGGCTGTTTTTTTCTCACTGCCCCTGCTGTATTGATAATAAAACGCAGTACTGTCTCTTCAAAAGGCTTCTTTCTCTTTTTACTTATATTTTCCCAGACTTTCTGATAAAAAAATGGAAAGACCATTCCTGATTCATATCCAGAATTTCTGTCAGATTCTTCAAAAGAATATGGCATAAGATAACTTGGTGAATCCTCTTCCTTTATTTTTTCTATTTTAAATGTAGGAAGCTTCTCTGCTGTAATAAGATTTACAAGTTCTATTGTATGAATTCCTCCTGTTACAACTAAAACTTTCTTATATTTTTTCATAGCTTCACGAATATTTTCAGCCATGTAATACTCTCTGATTATATCTCCATGATAAATCAATTCATCTTGAGAAGTATTCTCTCTGCTATAATAGCAATAATAAAAGAGACTTTTTATAAAATTTTCAGTTTCCATATGAAAACCTTCTATTTCAAAAAGCATTTCCCAAAGTTCATTGAAATTTTTGCAGCCCATTTTTTCTACAAGCATTTTGTAATAGCTGCTCTGTAGAAATATTCTGTCATCTTCATAATTTTCTGCTGTTTTCTGTTCTGGGTCAGGAGTATTCAAAAGTTTTTCTCCATAACCAAGATCTATAAACTCACAAGGTGTTCCTCTCTTTGCTCCCTCTTTTAAAGCAGTGAGTTCAGGTGAATAATCCAAGAAGGGATAAAATGCTCTGTATTTTCCCTTCTCTTCATTTATTTTTCCCTGCTTGTCATCATAGCTTAAATATATACAAAAAGGAGTCTTTGTTTTATCAGATACAGCATATTCTATAAGATGACCTGCATTTCTTGGCCCCTCTATCAATATAGCCTCTGGCTGATATTCCTCTATTACTTTTTCCAAATGAAAAGAACAGACAGGACTGTGATGTCTTACAGGAAACAATACGAAATCAGAAGATAAATCATAGCTTCTTTTAAAAAGTTTATCTATTTTTTTTACTTCTTCATCTATTTCAGATTGTTTCTCGCCTCGTAATAATCTATCCATAATGACCCCTCTTTTTCTGCTCTTTTTTTCACTACAGTTCCAAAATAATTTCTAAGTTTTGATAAATCATCTCTATTTTCTTTAATTACTGCTCCTTTAATATTCTGTACAAGTTTATCAGCAGTTATTTTTCCATCACTGTAATAATATGAATCAATAGCAGTCTGGAAATATACTGATACTGCCTCTGCTGTACTCATTACTGAAGATGGAACATCTACTTTTATATTTTCATAAGTTATACCTTCTCTCAATTCTCTAAAAGTTAGAGCCAATATCTCAATAACATTATGATCTATCTTCATTTCTATGTTAGCTTCATTAAACATTTTTTCACATTCCTGCTCTATTATTTTAGCCTCTATAGTTACACTACTCACTGGAAGAACAGTTTCAAAGTTAAATCTTCTCTTTAGTGCACTACTCATCTCGTTAATCCCCTTATCTCTTGTGTTGGCAGTAGCTATCACATTGAATCCAGGTCTTGCATACAGTACAGGTTCTTCTGCAAATTCAGGTATATTAAGCATTTTATCACTCATAACACTTATCATACTGTCCTGCATCTCTAATGGACATCTAGTTATCTCTTCAAAACGAGTTATCATTCCCTCTTTCATTCCAATATACAAAGGAGCTGGAACAAGAGCTTCTCTTACAGGTCCTTTTGCCAAAAGCATTGCATAGTTCCATGAATACTTTATCATATCCTCTGTAGTTCCTGCTGTTCCTTGAATAGTGTTTGTACTTGTTCCGCAAATAGCAGCAGATAAAAGTTCGCTCAACATAGTTTTTGCTGTTCCGGGATCTCCCACCAGCATAAGCCCTCTATTTCCTGCCAGAGTTATTATACTTCTTTCTACAAGAGAATCATCTCCATAAAATTTCTTAGTTATTTTTATTTTTTTCCCATTGTGCTCTATTGCTTTATCGCTTCCAAGGATGAATGTTCTCACTGCCTTTGGAGACATAAGCCAGTTTTCTGGCTTTTTCCCTGTATCTATACTTTTCAATGCTTCTAGCTCTTCAGCGTACTTCATCTCCATAGTAGGTTTTAAAATTTTTACTTCCACAACTATTCCTCCCTGTTTTCAATAGCTTTTTCTGTTATCATCTTTCCTGCAAGATATGCAAGACTTATAAGTTTTTTAGGTACTTTTCTAAGAACTACTTCACTGTTGCTTTCTCTTGAAATAAAGCTTATTTTAAGTATACTTATAATAGTACTGTAATCTCCCGGATAGAAATTATTTGTAGATATGAACATTCTCAAATTACTTGATTCATCTAGGAAAGTACATCCACAGCATTCACCATATTCAGCAAATTCCATATTAAATCCAAGTTTATTTGCTGCACTTTTGAAAGTTGAAGCATATATCTTCTTAGTTTTAAATTCTGATATTTCTTTTTCTTCAAGCTCTTCATCTTTAAGAATATATACAGGAATATTCAGCTGATCTACTGGCTGTACTATTTCATAATCTTCAAGCTGTTCTGTCCATGCTGCCAATTCCTCTTCATTTATATCAGCTGGATGCAGTGGAAGTATATATGTTCCATTTTCCACTTCATACTCTTCTTCTTCTACTGTATTAAAAGTCCCGTCTTCCATATATCTGAAAGTTTTTATAATATTTCCTTTATCATCTGTTTCTTCCCAAACTAATTTTGTTGCAAAACTGTTCATTATAGGATTTTCTATAAACAGTTCTTTCCATTTGTCTATACTCCATTTTCTTCCTACAATAACTGCTTTAGCTATTCTTAATTTTTGAGATTCTACAACAATTTTTATCTGTTTCTTTATATTTTTCAGTTCCTCTTTACATTCTGCTGCCATATCCTCATTGTCGTTATTTTTAGCAGACGCCTTTGGAAGAGATTTTATCTGTTTTCCAGTATTATCAAAAAGTGTTATTTCCATCTTATCATCTAATACTGCTTTAAATTCTCTCTCTCCATAATTGAATATTCTTGTTCTGTCTTTTCCAAAACCTAAATCAGGAACAATTATATCATCAAGTTCATCTCTAGACATTCCCATAGCCTCTGCTGCAATATCCATGGCTTCAAGGGCTGCTCTTTTTACTCTTTTATTTTTATGTTTTCTTGACATACTATCCACAGTAAGAAGTGCCATTTTACTTCCATTCATACATAGAGATTGGATAGCAAAAGTAGCAAGTCCCGGTTTGCTGTTTTCTGCCCAAAAGTCTATCTGTTTTTTAATCATAGGTATTTGAGCTTCTCCAGCTGTAAGAGCCAGAGGAAGCAGGATGTTTCTGTATTTTGTAGTAGAACCTTCAGCTACCCACATATCAAAAATACTTTTCATTAGAAGTCTCAAATCAAAGATATTTACTACTTCCTGTATTCTTTTACATCCCTTTATTATATACAAATCTTTTAAAACTATATATTCTGATACAAAATATTTCATTACTTTTTCTGAAATCTTCTCTTCTGAATCTTTTATTCTCACACTTCCATAATCTATCTCTTTTGCATATGGAGTATTTTTATCATTAGTTTTAGTATATAGGTTTTCTATATATTCTGTTATTTCAGCAATATTTTCTATATTTCTTAAATCTTTTTCTATTTTATCATTATCCCATATTCTTATTAAACGCATAGCTGTATCAGCAGTTATCTTGCTCTTAGCCCCTGCCAGTTCCTCTATCTTAGAACGTACTTCCTTTTCTTTAGACTTAAGCATATCTTCTACCATACTTGTTACACTTTTTATTTTTTTCTCAAATACATTAGTTAACTCTACATAATCAAATCCATTATTTTCTTTATAAAGAACATTGATAAATTTTTTCAAATCTTCTATTTCAAAAGAATTGTCTTTTAATAACTCATAGATTTCTTTTTCATATTTATGAGCAAATTGCAGAAACTCTTTTTTCTCAGTTTCTTCTTCTGAAAATCTATAGTCCAAATATCCCTGACATACATCTTCAAATGAAATTCTCATTTTATCATAAAGTCTTATATAGACATTTTCAGTATTTATAGGACATACACACTTATAATTTATTATAAAATGGAAAAGATATCTCACATATCCTTTTATTTTCAGTGATACTTCTACAGCATTTCTTGCTATTGTAGAGTATTCAATCAATGAAAGTGCTGAAACGTTTATTTTATTTGCTGGAGTTCTATATTTATATGCATTTCCAACTTCAGATATTTTTATCCCATTTAATGCTGCATTTTCATCTCTTAAAAATTCAAAATCCTCCATTCCTATTTCAGGAAATTCATAACTATATACATCTTGATTTGTGTACATTTCTTTGTATGATTTTATTATAAGGTTTTCAGCCTTTCTTAAATATGCTGCCCTTTCTTCTTCAGTCAGATGATTATTTTTTAGAAGAAGGCTTAAAAGTACACTTCCCATTACATCTTCTTCATCTATCTCTCTTTTCATTATAGATTTCACATATTCTGGAGAAGCCTTTATACTTTCTTCTATACTTTTATAAAAATATTTTTCATTATATCTGTAATCGCTTGAAATACGCTCCAGACAGAAGTCCAATTTATATTTATCAGAAAGTTTTAATTCTGCTATATTTTTCATTGTCTGTTCATCATTATTATGAATATAAAGGAATGTTACAGGTTCTGCCATTGCTGCTATCCTAGCCCCTTGAAAAATAATATTTGAAGTCATTTTTATTTCCTTTATTATTCTGCTGATTAAGATAACTTCATGCATTTCAGAGGTAAAAACCAGTTTTATCGGATCAAGTTCATTATAGTATTGATCTATTTGTGGATCTTTTATATCATTTTCAAGAATTCTTTTTATAGCTTTCTCTTTTATTCTTTTCTTTAATATGCTATAAAAAAATCTCTCTAATTTCTCTACTGTTTTTTCTTTTTTTCCAAAGAAAATATTACCTAATTTTTCTATTGGATTGCTGTTTTTTTCATTAATTAATTTTACTATAAGAAGCATTCCTGCTGCAAAAGCTGCATTTCCATTAACTTTATCATATTCATCTATATATTCATCTGCAATATCCTTATAATTTTCAATAAACTTATCTACTGCATCTTTTTCTGTCTGCCACCAGTATCTTGTAGTATATAACAGAGTTTTTTGAAAATCTTCCTTTACAAAAGCCTTACTGAGTCCCATTTTTTTATAAAGGCTGTACTTACCACTAAAAAGTTGAAATTGAGTACTTAATTTATCTGGAGCTTCTTTGTACATCAATTCTGTATATCTTTTTAATACCTCCCCATCTTCATTATCTATGAAATTTTTATTTTCATCAAAACAACTCATATTTTCAAAACCATAAGCTTGATACATTGACATTTTCTGCCTGATATCATTTCCTGATGGAGCTATATTTGTTTCCCCTAATATATAACTCTCCAGCTGCTCTCTTACTTGTGGATCCTTGTAAGAATAAACATTTCTTAAAATAATTTCTGCTACTTCTCTTTTTGCCATTTTTACCCCCTATATTTTATAATAGCTTTATTTTTTTGTTTATCTGAATAGATAAGTATTGATTGTCCTGTTTCTATTATACTTCAAAATTTCAAATAATGAAACAGCCTCCTATATATATTTACAGATAATTTTTTTCGCAACTATAAGTAAACAATTATTATCCTTGCTTTCTACAATGTTTTTAAAAATTAACGCATTTGCTGGTTTCGTAGAAAAAAAGAAGCATTTTAAAAAGAAATAGCATTTTAAAACTTCTCTATCCTTTTTATACAGCTTCTTTGAATTAAAATCTTTAATTTAAAATATGTAAATGCAGTGTTATTAATAAAATAACAGGTGAATTCAATATCAAACTGTCTACACGGTCTAGTATTCCTCCATGTCCTGCAAGTATTGTTCCTGAATCTTTTTTATTTGCTTTTCTTTTAAAATATGAAATTAAAATATCTCCCAAAAATCCAAATATAGATATTATTGGCCCCATCCAGATACCTAACTTGTATCCATAGACCGTATTGAAAAAAAGTATAGTTACAGTAGTCAAAACTACTCCTCCAATTACTCCTTCTAAAGTTTTACTTGGACTTATTCTTGGAACTATCTTTCTTTTTCCAAAAATATTCCCAGTAATATACTGATAAACATCATTTAATTCTATGAGTATAACATATCCTACAATCAATGAAATTCCAGATTTTATATTTACTAGATATGCAATAAAGCTTATCAGGTAAATGCTCAGAAAAAAGCTTACAGCTGTCTCCTTTTTTCTTTTAACAAACATACTTATAGCTATTACCATACATGGAACGAAGAAATAGAAAACATAGAGCATATTTCTATAGATAATAAGATAATTGCTTCCTATTATTAATATACTCAGTATTTTCATCTCAGAAGTTATTTCTATATCAAAAAGTTTAAAAAATTCCATTACTGATAAATATGATATCACAGCAAAGAGAATAAGCATGGATACTCTGTTTATGCTCCCTAAATAAAATATGACAATTATTATAAGCCATGTTTTTATTCTTTCACAAAGATTTATATATCTCTCTTTACTGAATTTATTTTTTAATAAATAAACCAATATATAAGCTCCTATTGCCATAAAAAAGAAAAAAATAAGTATAGGAATTTTTTGAAATATTTCCATATAATATTTTCCTCCTTTATGAAATATTTTTCAAAGAATTTTTTATTCTATTATATATAGTAAGAAGGAGCAACCCTACTCCTAAAATTAGAAGATATTCTATACATCTGCTATCTAATTTAAAAAATACAAAAATTGACAGTAAACTTATAAATAATGCTCTGTCACTTTTCCCCATAGGTCCTTCATAATGTCTTTTCCCATCTACCTGTATAGCTGTGATTCCTGTATATTCTGAAAGTATCCCTAAAAAAATAAACAACATAGATAATACTACATTTATATTTAAAACAGAAAAAAAGCAAAAGTAAAAAACTGTATCTGCAACTATATCTCCAATTTCATTAAGAAAAATTCCCAGATTTGTTTTCTTGTTAAATCTACTGGCAATCATTCCATCTAAAGCATTTAAAGCCATTCTCTTTAAGAAAAACAGAGGAACTATTAAAAATAGTATCCTATATTTAGAAAGCTTATAAAATAACAGAGAAAATACAATGCTTCCAATCATTGTTCCAATAGTTATTTGATTGGGAGTTATTCCTAATAAATTCAGTTTTTTACATAGGGGCATCAATAAGTCCTGAAATTTTTTCTTTAAGTTATATACTGATATATTCATTCCCCTCCCCCTTTCTCAGCTAAAGAAACTGTAAAAATACCAAAATTATCTATAAGCATTTTTCTTTTTCTTAATCCATTATAATTAAAAATGTTATCAAGTTCTTTTTGACTTCTTCTCCTCATTACCCAATCTTTTTCTCTATGATTATTCAGAACAAAAGCTATTTTATGAAGCTGTGGATGCCATGGCTGTCCAGTATATATAATACACCCATCTTTTTCAAGTATTTCACCTGCTCCCTTTACTGCCTCATTTAACATTTCATTATTATTGAACAATTCAAATATTCCAGAAATTATTATTATATCAGGATTAAAATTCAACTCTTTATAAGTTTCAAACTTAAAACAGTCTAAATTACTAAATTTTATATTTTCCCAGCCATTTTCCTCAATAACCTTTTCTCCTGCCTTTATATTTTCCTCTTTAAATTCATTTATTAAAATTTCAGTATCTGGAAATTCTCTTTTGATATCAAAAAGATAATTCCCAACCCCTCCAGCAATATCCAGTATTTTTATACTTTTTTCAGATGATGATATTCTCTCTCTAACCAAGCTCAAAAGATTTTTCTTTCTTTCTCTTATTCCTCTCCACCCTATCTCGTTTAAATAGCATCTGTCCATAAGCTTTCCTATACCTAATTTTCCAGCAGTTTCATTTTTATATACATAATCAAGAGAAGGCCCTGAGTCAAATCCATGTTGTAGGCCTACACTCATTCCTCTGCTCAGCCATCCTAATCTGTTCAGCATAAACTTCTGTATTCCAAAAGATATTTTTTCATGAAAGGGAATCATTTTTAATAAAATACTCTCATATTCCTTTTGGGAAAATTTTTCAGGGAGTATGTCTATAGATTTCTTTTTTACAGCAAAGCTTTTTATAATAAAGTTATCTATTTTTTCATAAACCTCTTCTCTTCCTTCTTCAAACATTATCCCATGATAAAATTCTTTCAACTCTATAAATTCTTTTAACTCAGATTCAAGGTTCAGATAAAACCTTTTCTGTGAATCATTTTTTACTACATAATCTTTTCCAGCAGAAAAGATTAACACAGGAATATCAATAGCAGCAGAATCATCAGCTAATCTTTTTCCAGCATCTAAAAGATCCACAAGAAGTCTGGCATTTATATCTTTAGTTATCAATCTATCTGAATCATACTTTTCCTGCTCCTTTACATCATGAGTCAATACCTTTGATTTTACATAACTTGGAACTTTAGCATTTTTATTGAGTTTTGTTAAAAGTATAATAGATTCCTTGGCAAAAGGAACATACAACTTTATTTCAAATGCAGGAGCGAGGAGTGCCATTCCAGCAATCTCAGGAGCATAATCATGCACCCATGCAGTTAAAATAACTCCCCCTATACTGTTAGCCACCACAAATATATCTTTTTCTGATATTCCATATTCTTTTTTTATAAATTTTACAAAAGCATCTAAGTCTCTCACATAATCCATAAATATTGGAGAACTTTTTTCCTTTGTACATCCATGTCCTCTCAAATCATAAGAAAAAACATTGTACTTTTTAAATTTTTCATCAGATGCAAAATCATTTAACCTTTCTGAATGCTCATGTCCTCTATGAATTACAACTAAAGTTTTTTTATTTTTTTCAAAATTCCAGCTTCTATAAAATATATCTGTATTATCAAAGCTTTTAAAATAATTCATTTCCATAGAATTCTCCTTATTTGAATGCACTAGCATTCTTTGATATTATCCAGTATATAGTCTGGAATTACAGCATTTTTTACTAATTTCTTTATTCTAAAAACAGCCTCCTTGCTTTCAATGTGATAATTCTTTCTTAAAAAAGCACTTCCTAAGGCTGCACTTCTTGAATATCCCATTAAACAGTGTATATATATTTTTTCATTTTCTTTTAAATCCTTATATTTCTCTACTGCTAATTCTAAAGCTGATAAGAATATATCTTCTTTTAAATTGCAGATATCCAAAAGAGGAAAGGAATGATATTCTCTACTCCCTCTTTTTAATATATTATTCTCCTCTGATTCTGCTGCCAGATCTATTACAATGACTTTTTTATCAGAAAGAAAAATCTCTGCCTCTTCATTATTTAATTTCGAACCAATAAAGATATCAGGAGCAATCTCCCTCCAAGGTTCATTCTCATATTTTCTAAAATATCTCCATAAAATATTATAGCAAAGCAGATAAGGTAAATGTATTATTTTATTGTGAAGAGCTATTTTTCCATCTTTCTTCAAAAATTCAGAATTATTCTCTGCATAAGCTTTTCCCACAAGAAAAAAAGATAGAGAGCTCCATAATAATATCCTAGTCCAATTAAAAAATATCAATCCTATTGTAAATAATATAAAACTAAGTAAAAAATATATAAACCCTACTTTTCTATTTCTTTTATTATCTCTTTCAGGAAAAATAAAAATGGTAAAAAGAGTAAGACCCAGAGAAAATATTACATCTATTACATGATGCTGATAAATAAAAATAGTAGATAATCCCAGCAGAAAAAACCAAACACAGAACGGATATTTTGCTTTGCTTTTTATCTCCTTATAAAATACTATTGTAAATATTACTGCATAGCTGATATGCAAAGAGGGGCACTGATTAAAATCTGTATCCATTCTTTCAAGAAACTGAAAAAAGAAATTGAAAAAAATATTTTTTACTTCAGGTTTTTCAAATGCAAATTTCAAAGGAAAAACAAAAAAAGAAACTGCTGACACTATTGTTATAAAATTTATTCGTTTTACTAATGTGTACAGGCTTTCTTTTGTTTTACAGACAAAGAATACACATATAAAAAATATCCCTGAGCTTATATATGGAATTATCATCCATGAAATAAATGGAATATCTTCTTCCCATCTAAAATAAAATGATGGCACTGAGCTCAAAGCAGAACTATACTTTCCAGCCATTTCATAAAGAAATAAAAAAATTATATAACTTAAAGACATCCATAAAAAACTCTGTACTTTCAGATTTATATTTTTATTTTTCATTCTTTTTCCTCAATAATATCATACTTAATATTTTTTTAGGAAACATTGAAAGAATAGATACTGCTATTTTCATTTTCTTTGGAAATATTATTTTATCTCTATTTTCTTCAATACTTTTAATTATAATATCAGCTGCATATTCCTCTGTCATTATAAAAGGTTTTTTAGATACATCATTATTATTCAATTCTCTCAATTTTAAAGTGTCTATATATCCTGGAATAACAGCAGTCACTCCTATTCCAAAATCTGATAAAGCTTCTCTGTATGCTTCACATAAATTTATAACAACTCTCTTTGATTTGCTGTATACAGATGCTCCAGAATATTCCAGCAGAGCTGCCACTGAAGAAATTGCAGCAATATGCCCCTTTCCATTTTTCAGCATAATTTCTCTGGCTATTTCAAAAGCATTTAAAGTTCCAGATATATTCACCTTCAGCATATTTACAGCTTCATCTTGAGTCAGTCTTCCAGTACGGCTGTTTGAATAGCTCCCTGCTGAAGCTATCATTATATCCAGTTCCCCTTTTGAAAAATCTTTTACTGCTGCTTCAAAAGACAGTTTATTATATATATCAAGTCTGTATATTTTCAGTTTTTCATGTTTTTCTATTGCATCTATTTTTTCCTGGCTTCTCCCGCAAACTCCTACTTCATGACCTTGTTCTAAGTATTTTCTGGCAACTGCCAGCCCTATTCCCGATGTTCCCCCTGCAATAAATATTTTCATTATACTCCTCCAGTATTCATTTTTCTCAATGTTTCAGAGGTATTATATATATTTTTGTTTCTCATATTTTCCTTATTATTTTTTTTATTTGATAATGCTTCCACTGTACGTTCATAACCATATTTCCATTGAAGTTCTACATCATTTTTAAATTTTTCATAGTCATCAGGAACAGATAATTCAACTTGTAATTTAAACAGATTCAGTTTAGCTGTTACATAATGTCCTTTCAATTTTTTAGGGACATCAGATGTATCTATCCAATAGTCTCCATAGGAGTCATGTATTTCTCTCAACCTCTCATTTCCACTATATCCTAGAACTGATCTTACAGAAGAATCCTCTACTTTGTCATATTCCTGTTTTAATTCTAAAACTACTTCATCAGCCAATATTTTTGCTAATTCTATTGGTATAAGATCTACTGCTCCCCCAGCAAAATATTCACCATTGTATAATACAGGCTTAGTATAAAACATATCTGATGCAGATATTCTTGCTGCCTTCAATAAATCAACATCAGTCATAACTGCTGTTTTTTCCATTATTGTACTTTTCTGAAAAATCTTAGAGTTTCTATACAGCTCATCTTTTAATAACTTTTCTGTTTTCTTATCAGTAAAAATAATTTTTTGGTAGAGCTTCCTGTTTTCACATTTTTTCCCTGTTTCATCTTTGCTAAACAATATTTTTGAACCAATAATAGCAGTTCCAGTAATAGAATTTTTCTGTCTATTTAATGAAGGAAGATATTTTTCTAAATCTTCAGGTATATCCACTAGATACTTGTCAAAAATATTTTCTATATATAGATTTTTTCTTAATTCTCTTAATTTACAGTCGATTCCTATTCTATAGAGCATTTTCTCTTTTGTGAGTTTTAGCGATTTTATAAAATTATATAATTCCAATGATTTCATATACTCTTTTCTCTCATTATTCGTTTCAAAAGAATTTATAATAGCAGATGCCATTGCCCCACCACAAGTTCCTATAATAAGATCAGGTATATATCCCCTGTCTTCCATTGCAGAAAATATTCCACCATAAATAGCAAATCTGGAACCTCCTCCAGAAAAAATAACTGCTCTTTTATATTTCTGTAATTTTTCCATATATTATTCTCCTCAAAATTTCTGCTTTAGATACAGGATAACTCTTATTAAATTCTACCATATTAATAGTTACTGTGCTATTTATTTATTTACCTAAAAAAAGCCCACTGGTTTTCCAGTGAGCTTTTCTCTACTATTAAATTAATTTTTTTCTTTCATTGATTCAAGTATGCTGTTAACAAAAATATTCATTTCCTCATCTGTGCTTTCATTCATAGAAGAAGCTAATGTAACTCTTTCATTCAGTACTGTCATTTCTCTCATACCTTCTAAGAATTCCTGCATCAATTTACCAGATTCACATGCCCATGAACCATTTTCCAGAATACCAAAAGTTCTCTTTTGTAAATTCAGAGCTTTCATATCCATCAGATAGTTATGCATCAATGGATAAATTCCAAGGTTGTATGTTACTGAAGCCAGTACCACATGGCTGTATTTAAATGTTTCAGATATTAATTGTGATACATGAGTTTTAGAAACATCATACATTACCACATTAGTCATTCCTTTTTCTACAAGCTTAGAAGCTAGTACAGAAACAGCATTTTCTGTATTTCCATACATAGAAGCATATACAATCATTACTCCTTTTTCTTCAGGCTCATATCTGCTCCATTTATCATATTTTTCAAGGAAATATCCTAGATCACTACGCCAAACTGGACCATGCAGTGGACATATGATTTTTATATCTATTCCAGCAGCTTTCTTTAAAAGCGACTGTACATGAGGTCCGTATTTTCCAACTATATTTGTATAATAACGTCTTGCATCATCAAGCCATTCTCTATCAAATTTTACTTCATCATTAAATAGTTTTCCATCTAAAGATCCAAAAGATCCAAAAGCATCTGCACTGAACAATACTCCATTAGTCAGATCAAAACTTACCATAGCTTCTGGCCAGTGAACCATTGGTGCTGCAACAAACAGAATTTCATGTTTTCCAAAAGATATCTTATCTCCCTCTTTTACTTCCTGAGTTTTTGAGCTATCTATATGGAATCCAAATTGATTCATAAGATAAAAAGCTTTTTCATTGCTGATAACTTTAACTTTAGGATAACGAAGCATTACTTCTTCAATCATAGCAGCATGGTCAGGCTCCATATGATTGATAACCATATAGTCCAAAGGTCTTCCATCTAAAACTGCTTGTATATTTTCTATAAATTGACGTCCTATTGACCAGTCTACAGTATCAAATAAAACAGTTTTTTTATCTAATAAAAGGTATGAATTATATGAAACTCCTCTAGGAATGGGATGTATATTTTCAAATAAATGAAGGCGATGATCATCTCCTCCTACCCAATATAAATCTTCAGTTACTTTTCTAACATTATGCATGAATTACTCCTCCTTTATGCTTAAAACAGCTTAAATTTTTTACTCATATCTTAAACTTCAATAAACATATCCTTACTTTCTCCACATATTGGACAGATCCACTCTTCAGGAAGAGCTTCAAAAAGTGTTCCTGGTTTAATATCATTCTCTTCGTCTCCTACAGCTGGATCATATTCATATCCGCATCCATTACAAACGTGACGTTTCCAAGTAGGAATTTCTTTTTTAGGAATTGCTCTCTTCATTTTTTTCATTGGAGGAGCTTCTTTTTTAGGTTCTCCATCATCTAACGCAGCAGTAAGTAAAGGAAGTATTTCTTCTACATTTCCTATTATTCCATAGTCAGCATTTTTAAATATTGGTGCATTTGGATTATTATTAATAGCTACTATTGTTGTAGCATCTTTTATTCCTTTCAGATGCTGTCCTGCTCCTGAAATTCCACAAGCTATATACAAGTTACCATTAAACTTTTGTCCTGACATTCCAACATAACGATTTAATGGAAGATATTTTAAAGTTTCAGCCACTGGTCTAGATGATCCTATTGCAGCTCCAGCTTGTATAGCCAGATTTTTAATAAGCTCCATATTCTCTTTTGGTCCAATTCCTTTTCCAGCACTTACTACACGATCAGCCTGTGATATAGGTGTATCTAAATCTATTCCTACAGTAAAGTCATAACCATCAGCTTTTAACGCTTCTACTAATGCCTCTACTCTCTCTTTCGCACTACCTTCTTTTAATATCATATTTTTACGAATACCTGTTGCATGACCTTTTGATGATGGTTTCTTAGATCCCCCATCGCTCTTAGGCATTTTTCCAATCAAATGAGAAGCTATAACTACTCTTTGTATTTCATTTGTTCCCTCATATATAGTACAGATTTTTGCATCACGATAAGCACGTTCCACTTCCATACCTTTAAGATATCCAGTTCCTCCAAAAATTTGAAGTGCTTCATTTACTATTTCCAGACATACATCTGAAGCATATTGTTTTGCCATAGCAGATTCCATAGCATAATCTTCGTGATTTTCTTTTAATTCAGCAGCACTGTATACTAAGAATCTTGCTGCTCTTAATTTTGTTGCCATATCAGCTAATTTAAAAGAAATTACCTGTTGGAAAGCGATAGGTTTTCCAAACTGTTCTCTTTCTTTTGCATAAGCAAGAGCATTTTCAAAAGCACCCTGAGCGATTCCCAAAGCTTGAGAAGCTATTCCTATTCTTCCACCATCCAGTGTAAACATAGCAATTTTAAATCCTTCTCCCTCTTTCCCTAAAAGGTTTTCTTTCGGCACTTTTACATTATTAAATATCAATTCAGCAGTTGATGATGAACGGATACCCATTTTGTCATAGTGATCTCCAAATGTAAATCCTTCCCATCCTTTTTCAACTATGAAAGCACTTATTCCTCTTGTTCCTATATCAGGAGTTGTAACTGCAAAAACTATATATGTTTCAGCTTTATCAGCATTTGTTATAAATATTTTTCCACCATTAAGAATGTAGTAATCTCCTTCTAATACTGCTGTTGTTTCAGTTCCACCAGCATCACTTCCAGCATTTGGTTCTGTAAGTCCAAAAGCTCCCAATTTTTCACCTTTTGCTAATGGTACCAAGTATTTTTGTTTCTGTTCCTCAGTTCCATAAGCAAAAATAGGATAAGATCCTAAAGAAACATGGGCTGATAAAATTACTCCTGTTCCTCCATCTACTCTTGATAACTCTTCAACAGCGATTGCATAACTGATCATATCCAATCCTGCTCCACCATACTCTTTTGGAAATGGTATTCCAAGCACTCCCATTTCTCCAAGTTTTTTTACAGCTTCTGTTGGAAATTCATTCTCCTTATCTAACATAAAAGCTATCGGCTTTACCTCTGTTTCGGCAAATTCCCTTATCTTCATACGCAAATTTTCATGATCTTCTGTTGTTTTAAAAAACATATACTGCCTCCTTCTGTTTTAATGTTCAAAATAACTCTTAAAACTTTTTTATAATGGATACAAAATTAAATTTAATGTTTTTTTACTATATATTCATAATACCATCGTGGACCTTTAATGTCAACTATATTTTTGTTTTTTAAACGGGAATTTTTATTTTAAATAGAACAGTTTATAATGAATTTTTATTATTTTTATTAAAAATATCCAAAAACTTTTAATAAAAATTTATCTGAACAGATTTATGGTATTCATGAATTATAGTTTGAATAATATTTTGGCTTTATATTATATCTTTACAACATTATACGGTCAGTCCTCTTCATTTCATTTTTTTATTTATAATTTTTTTTAATTATAATAAAAAAACAGCCCTGAAAGACTCAAAGCTGTTTAAAATCATTTATTTTCTTTTATCTGCTGAAAATATTAAATATAATACTTCCTTTTTTAACCTTTCTTTCTTCTTTATCCTCATTATCTAATTTACTTGTTCCTATTTCTGTTATATTAAAAAATAAATTTACTACTAATAAAGCTATTGGAAAGAACAGGTAAGGAATTACTTTAGCCATGTCTACCCCTAAAGTTCCTGCTATAAATATTCCCGGAACACTCCATGGAACAAGAGTTATTCCAACAGTTCCAGTTGCTTCTACTATTCTTGTTATATTTTTATTTTTTAAATTAAATTTCTCAAAAAGTGGAAGAAATATAGATATTGGCAGAATAATTGCTAGAAGCTGTGCCCCTGTTACAAATCCTACTCCAAGAGAAACTAAAAATACTGTTACAGTAAGTTGTCTTGAACTTTTTATTCCCTGCTGTATCTTATTTAAAAGATTATCAAAAGAATGACATTCATTTATTATTCCAACAAGACATCCTATAAATATTATGATTATCACAGTTCCACTTACTTCATTCATTCCCCCTCTGGCAAATAATTTTGTTACTGAAGGATCATTAAATTTCTGATTTACTCCCAATATAGTACTTCTCATTATATCTACTGTTTTAAAATTCTGAAATACAAAACTGCTTAATACTCCCATTATCACTGAGGAGAAAAGAACTATATTTGATGGTATTTTTTTTATCCCTAAAATTATAACAGCAAGTGGAATTAAAAGAAGCGCTGGAGTTACATTAAAAACTGTTTCCATCTCTGTTAAAAATCCATTTATATTATCCATATTTATATTTTCTACTGCTATATTATTTCCAACTATTGTAAATCCTATCATAGCTATAATAAAAGCTGGAATTGTGTCCATAAGCATATATTGTATATGTTCAAAAAGATCAGTTTTTCCAAGAGCAGCAGATATATTTGTTGTATCAGATAAAGGAGACATTTTATCTCCAAGAAAAGCTCCTGATACTATTGCCCCTGCTGTTATTTCAAGAGGAATTCCTACTTGTTTGGCTATTATGATGAATGATACTCCAATAGTTCCAATAGATGTAAAAGATGTTCCTGTTATAATTGCCACAGCACCAGTCATAGCCATAACAATAGGAACAAAAAATCTAAAATCTATCACTTTAAATCCCCAGTAAACCATAGATGGAATTATTCCTCCGATTATCCAGCTGCTGACAATAAGCCCAACCAGAATAACTGTAAGAAGTGCTGGAAATACTCTTTTTACTCCGCTTCCCATTGCATCTTCAATATTTCTAAGAGTTTCTCCTCTCATAAATGCTATTGTTCCAGACACTACTACTCCTGCTAATATAGGAGGAACTACCCCTGTTCTCCATTGAAGTATTGATATTTCTCCAAATACAATAATAAAAATTATTGGAAGAATATCCAAAACCAAGCTGTTCTTAAATTTTTCTCTCATTTTCATCTCTCCTCTTTTTTGCATAAAAAAAGCCTTCCTACATAAAATTGTAAAAAGGCAAAATAATACAAAAAGATATTTCCTGAAAAGGAGATACTTTGATATATCATTAAATTAATTATTTTCCTATCCTACAATCCTACTATTCTACATAATCTTACTTTTTTACTGCTTCTACTATTCTACTATATTACTTGTATATGATTATAAATAATTTAATTCATTTTGTCAAGTCCTATCCTATACCACCATAGATAAGACCCAGAATTATTATTATAACTGTTCCCGGAATAAATATATATCTTCCAAACCATACTATTATACTTCCAGTTTTAAAATTGCTTCCTTTATTAATTTCAGCAATTACTTTATTTTTATCTATGCAGTAAAAATATATTCCTAGAGATATAACTGCCCCTAATGGAATAAGAATAACTGATACAAAATCAGCAAATTTACCAAAGTAATTCATATTTAAATCTAAAACTAATCCTATAGCAAGGGCTACTACCCCTACCACCACAGCAGATTTTTTTCTTGAAAATCCAAATCTGTCCATAACTGATTCTACTGGTACTTCCAGCTGATTGATAGCAGATGAAAGAGCTGCAAATATAACACTTAGGAAAAATATTCCTCCAAGGAATGTTCCCCCTGGAATATGTGAAAATATTGCTGGTATAGTTATAAATAGAAGTGAAGGACCTGCTCCAGCATCTAATCCAAAAGCAAAAGCTGCTGGTATTATTATGAATCCAGCCATAAGAGCTGCCATTGTATCAAGAAAACAAGTCTGTACTACACTTTCAAATATATTTACATCATCACCAAGATAACTTCCATACACCAGAAGTGCTGATCCACTAAGTCCCACTGTGAAAAATGCCTGTCCCAGTGCCATTATCCATGTCATTGGATCTTTAAGCATACTCCAGTCAGGCTGAAGAAGAAAATGAACTCCAGTTATTGCATTTGGCAAAGTAAGAGATCTTACCATAAGCCCTAAAAATATTACAAACATCAAAGGCATTATTATTTTATTTATCTTTTCTATTCCTTTTACAACTCCCAGTGATATAACCACTACACTGAAAACTATCCCTATTACATGCCATGGTATAGATGCTGTCTGCCCTGCAAGCTGTCCAAAATATTCTCCATACTCAACATGATTTATAGCTCCAGTAAGATATGAAAAGAAATATCTTATTACCCATCCAAAAACTATAACATAGAATATAAATACTCCTGTTACTGATATTATAGGAATTACTGGAAGACACTTTTTGAAAGGTATCTTTGTATTTTTTATTATTTCAGGCAATCCAAATATTCCTTTTTTCATCATTCTTCCAAATGATATTTCCCCTACAAGACCAACTACTGCAAATAATGCAATAAATATAAAATATGGTATAAGGAAGGCTGCTCCTCCATATTTTCCTAATTTCCAAGAAAATAACCATATATTTCCAAGTCCAATAGCTGCTCCTACACATGAAAGCATAAACCCTATTTTTCCTGTAAAACTCTCTCTCTTCTCACTCATAGTGTTCCCCCATTTAAAATAAATAGAAAAAGAGGCAGGTCGAAAAATCCATCTGCCTCTTCAACTTCACTTCAATTAATATTTTTTCATCAGTTCTCTTACTGTTGAAACTACATCATCTTTAGATATTTCAAGAGTTTCTCCAGTTCTTCTGATTTTAAGTTCTACTATTCCTTCTCCAGCTCTTTTTCCAGAAACAACTTTGAATGGGAATCCAATAAGATCTGCATCTTTAAATTTGAATCCAGGTCTCTCATCTCTGTCATCTATCATAGAATCTATTCCATCATTTAAAAGAGCTTCATATATTTCTTCTGCTACTTTTACTTGCTCTTCATTTTTTACATTAGCTGGAATTACATCAACAATGTAAGGAGCTAAAGCTGTAGGCCAGATAATTCCAAATTCATCATTATTTTGTTCTATTGCAGAAGCAAGAGTTCTTGATACTCCTATTCCGTAACATCCCATCAACATTACTTTACTTTCTCCCTTATCATCAAGGAAAGTAGCATTCAAAGCTTTAGAATATTTATCTCCAAGTTTGAAGATATGTCCTACTTCTATTCCTCTTGCACTATGAAGTTTTCCTCCACATCTTTCACAAGTTTCTCCAACTTTTACAGTTTTAATATCTGCTACTATGTCAGCTTTGTAATCTCTTCCATAATTTACATTTATGTAGTGAGTATCCATCTTGTTTCCACCAGCTGTATGGTTGTTTATTTCAGTTACAGCAGTGTCTGCTATTACTTTTATATCTCCTAATTCTATTCCATATGGTCCAATAAATCCTTTTATCAATCCATGTTTTTCAAGTTCTTCATCTGTAAGAAGAGCAACTTCTACAGCATTTACTATATTTTTAAGTTTTGTTTCGTTTACTTCATAATCTCCTCTCATTAAAACCATGTATACCTGATCATTTCCCATATCTCTATACATCATAGCTTTTACAGTTTTGCTGTAAGGAATATTAAGGAATTGTACGATATCATCTATTTTAGAAACATTTGGAGTATCTATTAATTCTGCATTTTTAAGTTCTTCCACTGGAGACGCTTCCACTCTGCTCACAGCAGTTTCCACATTTGCAGCATATGAACAAGAATCACAATAGATAATTTCATCTTCTCCAGAATCAGCTAGTACATGAAATTCTTGAGATCCGCTTCCTCCGATTGCTCCTGAATCTGCTTCTACTGGTCTGAATTTAAGTCCGCATCTTGAGAATATTCTTGAATAAGTATCTCTCATATTTAAAAATTCTTCATCTAAAGATTCAGCAGTTGCATGGAAAGAATAAGCATCTTTCATAACAAACTCTCTTCCTCTCATAAGTCCAAATCTTGGTCTTATCTCATCTCTGAATTTAGTTTGAATTTGATAAAGACTCAATGGAAGAGCTTTATATGATGAGATATCATTTCTTATTAAGTCAGTAACAACTTCCTCATGAGTTGGTCCTAATACGAAATCTCTTTTATTTCTATCTTGAAGCTTCATCATTAGAGGCCCCATTACGTCCCATCTTCCGCTTTCTTTCCATAATTCAGCTGGCTGAAGAACTGGCATCAATATTTCCTGTGAACCTGCTCTGTCCATTTCTTCTCTTACTATATTTTCTACTTTTTTCAAAGCTTTATACCCTAGTGGTAAGTATGTATAAACTCCACTTGTAAGTTTTTTTATCATGCTTGCTCTCAATAGAAGTTTATGACTTGCTGTTTCCGCTTCTTTTGGAGTTTCTTTAAGTGTTTTTATATAACTCTTGCTAAATCTCATTTTACCCTCCGAATTTTCTATAATTTACTCTATATTTTATCACATTTTAATTTTTTTTTCTAATTTTCTTTAAATTTTTCTTCAATATCATATTTCAGATATCTATTTTTTATTATCCCTTTATTTTCTTTAAGATAATCTGTACAGATATCCTTTACAAGTTTGATAGTTTTCACATCATGAACTATATCTGTAAATTTAAGATCACTGAATCCACTTTGTTTTGTTCCAAATATCTCTCCTGATTTTCTAAGCTTCAAATCTTCCTCTGCTATTTTAAATCCATCCTGTGTTTCTTCCATTACCTGAAGTCTTGATTTAGAAACGGCATTATCTGTCCTAGACACTAAAAAACAGTATGACTGATATTCTCCTCTTCCTACTCTTCCTCTCAACTGGTGGAGAGCAGAAAGTCCAAATCTTTCAGCATTATTTATTACCATAACTGTAGCATTAGGCACATCTACTCCTACTTCAATAACAGTAGTTGAAACCATTATGTCCAGTTCCTTATTTTTAAATCTGCTCATTACTTCATCTTTTTCAGCATTCTTCATTCTTCCATGAAGTACTCCTATTCTATAATCAGGAAGATATTTGCTCACTTCCTCAAGTAGTTCTTCAGTAGATTTAGCTGCCAGCTTTTCACTTTCTTCTATAAGGGGAGCAACAAAATATGCCTGTCTTCCTTGAGAAAGTTTCTTCCCAATAAATTCATACATAGTTTTTGTTTCATCTATTGTTGCTATCCATTTAGTTTTAATAGGTTTTCTTCCTGGAGGAAGTTCATCTATTACTGATACATCTAAATCTCCGTATATACTTAATGCAAGAGATCTTGGAATAGGTGTTGCACTCATTACCACAAGATTGGCAAGAACTCCCTTATCTCTCAGTAATTTTCTCTGTACTACTCCAAACCTATGTTGCTCATCTATTATTATCAGGCCAAGTCTTTCAAATTCTACGTTCTCTTCTATAAGAGCATGAGTTCCTATAACTATATCCACTTCTCCCTCTTTTATTGAGTCCAGAAGCTTCTGTTTAGCTTTCCCTTTAAAACTTCCTGTAAGAAGTTCCACTCTTACTCCAAGTTTTTCAAATTTATCCTTTACAGAAAGATAGTGCTGTACTGCAAGTATTTCTGTTGGTGCCATCAATACCCCTTGGTATGAATTTTCTACCATGTAAAGCAGAAGTACCATGGACACTATTGTCTTTCCACTTCCAACATCCCCCTGTATAAGTCTATTGATTATTCTTCCATTTGAAAGGTCTCTGTATATTTCTGTTATGACTTTTTTTTGTGCTTTAGTAAGAGAAAATGTCAAATTTTCAAGATACTGTTTTACTAAAGTTTTCTTATCTTCCAGCTCATACTTGCTTGTATTCTGGCTGTCCATTTCAAATCTTTTTTGAAGTATTCCCATTTCCAGTACCAGCAGCTCCTCTATAGCAAATCTTCTCTTTGCTTCTTCAAGATTTTTGCTGTTGCTTGGAAAATGTATCTCTTTCATAGCACGTTCTCTGTCCATTACTTTATATTTTTTCAATATCTCTTCTGGAATATTCTCCTGAAAAATATACAATTTACTTTTCATAGCTTCTTTCATAAGCTTACGAAGAGTATTCTGGGGGATCTCTTTGCTTGTACTGTATATAGGAAGTATTTCTCCAGCCTCAAGTTTTTGTTGATTGCTGCTCAATTTGAATTCTGGATTTACCAGTTGATATACATAACCTCTTTTTATCTGACCAATGAATATATACTCCTCTCCTATCTTCAGAGTTTTTCTGAGATAGGGCATTTGAAACCATACCAGTTCTAATATCCCTGTGTTGTCGGTAGCTGTCGCCTTGACCATCTTCAGCCCCGACCTAGTGGGGGGTGCACTCACTGTAAGAAGTGTTGCTTTAAGAACTACATATTCATCTCCACGAAGGTCTCCTATCTTCATGATATTAGTTCTGTCATCATATGCTCTTGGGAAATAATAGAATAGATCATACAAAGATTTTATTCCCAGTCTTTTCAGCTTATTTGTATTTTTTTCATCGAAATACTTTATTTCAGCATCTTCTATAGGCTGATACATATCTCTGTATTCTTCTTTCCTCATTAAAATTTCCCTCCTTCTATATAAAAATTATGAGGCAGCTCAAAACTAAAATAATCTTGAGCCCCCTCACTATATTTTTTCTAATCTAATTGATCTAATAGTTCATCTGCAATATCAAAGTTAGCATAAACATCTTGAACATCATCAAGATCATCTAGTGCATCATAAAGAACCATTACTTTTTTAGCAGTTTCAAGATCAGTGATCTCAACTTTATTTTCTGGGTTCATTGAAATTTCAGCTTCCTCATAAGCATATCCAGCTGTTTTTAGATTTTCAAGAACAGTTTGGAATTCAGTATAGTCAGTGATAACTTCAAATACTCCATCCTCTTCAGATACATCCTCTGCTCCTGCTTCTAAAGCTGCCATCATAAATTCATCAGGATCTATTCCTTCTGACTTTACAGTGATAACTCCCTGTTTCTTAAACATCCATGCAACAGCACCATCAGTTCCAAGATTTCCACCTTTTCTAGTGAAAGTCATTCTCACTTCTGAAGCTGATCTATTTTTATTGTCTGTAACTACATCAACTATAAAAGCTGTTCCTGCTGGACCATATCCTTCATATCTGATTTCAGAGAATTCTACACCTTCCAATTCTCCAGTTCCTTTTTTAATAGCTCTGTCTAATATATCTTTAGGCATATTTCCAGCTTTTGCTTTCTCTATTGCAAGTCTAAGTCTAGGGTTAAAAGATGGATCTCCTCCACCCTCTTTAGCTGCTATTGTT
Organism: Fusobacterium ulcerans; assembly: GCF_003019675.1. Classification (NCBI taxonomy): domain Bacteria; kingdom Fusobacteriati; phylum Fusobacteriota; class Fusobacteriia; order Fusobacteriales; family Fusobacteriaceae; genus Fusobacterium; species Fusobacterium ulcerans. Next base: position 686,139 of record NZ_CP028105.1, read on the forward strand.
AATTCTCTTCCAAATTTAGTGAATAATTTTGCTCTTTTTTTATCTTGAGCACCTTTTCTATGTTGGATGTTATTCCATTTACTATGTCCTGACACAAGAAACCTCCTAATTTTTTCTTAATAATATAAAATTTTATCACATTAGCTCAGATTTTTCAATATTTCTTAGCTTCAATCAAATTATTTTTTAAAAAAATGATGTCCACTTTCTTATCATGTTTCTCAGCTTCTATTTTTTCTACTAATTGAAAATCATAAGCTATGGATATTTTCACAGAATCTGAATAATTTTCTAAAAACCTGTCATAATATCCTCTTCCAAATCCTATTCTGTTTCCTTCTTTATCAAAAGCTACCCCTGGAACTATTATCAAATCTATTTTCCCAGTATATTCTTCTCCAATAGGTTCTTCTATTCCCATAGCTCCTCTTTTAAGACCTTTTCCATATTCTACAGCTTCCATTTTTTCTTTTCCTACTGTTCTTGGAAGTATAAGTTTTTTTCCTGAACTCAATACAGCATTATTTATTTCATGAGTATCTATTTCATTTTTAAAGCTCATGTAGCTCATTACTGTTTCAGCTTCCTCAAAATAACTGCTCTTCAATAATGCTTCTGTTATTTTTTCACTTGTTTCTTCCACTTCTGAATATGAAAGGGATTCTCTTTTTTCTCTTATATAATTTCTAATACTCTTCTTCTCCATACCCTTTCGACATCTCCTCTTTCAAAAGTTTAAGATCAGCCCAGAATTCTATAGCTACTTTTGATTTTTTACCACTGTCATTTCTGGATTTTTTTACAAAATTCACATCATAAGTAAGTAAAAGTTTTATTCCTCCAGTCCATTGTATAAACTTTCCTCTTTCCTCTCCTATCTTTACTTCTCTTTTAAGGAGAGCTCTTGCTGCTTCTGGCCCTAAAGCCACAACTATTTCAGGATTTATAAGAGCTATCTGCATATCCAGCATTTCCATCAATTCATTTTGATCATCTTCCATATAGTCTCTGAACTTACAGTCTTTTTTAGCAAGTGTAGTTATGTAATATTCATCTGGAAGTATTCCTTCTATGTCACATAGCTTTATAAGAAATTCTCCACTAGAACCAGAAGCAACTTTCAAATCTTCATTTTGATAAAGATCTGGGTCATCTCCTATGAAAAGAACAGAAGCGTCTTTGTTTCCACTTCCTATAAGAAGTTTTCTGTCAGCTCCCTCTCCATAATTGCTTCCAAGACCTCCAACTTCAAACTTTATCGTCTCCCAAAGTTCTTCTACTTCTTCATTTATCATCATCTACACCTCCTTACAACTCAAAGACATCTGTTACTTTGTCCTGCATAGCTATTTCAAAATCAAGTTTTATGTTATTAGTTAAAAGTTCATCTCTTACAGTATTTTTTACTATGTCGTAATTATTACTGTCTTTACTGATATGAGCAAGATATACTTTTCTCAATCTTTCAGTATACATATCTTTTATAAATTTAGCTGCATCATTATTAGAAAGATGTCCGTTTCTTCCCTTTACCCTTGCTTTCAGATCCCATGGATAACTGCATTTCATCAGCATATTATAGTCATAATTACATTCAATAACCATTATATCCACTTCTTTAAAATATTCTCTCACTGTATTGCTCACATACCCTATATCTGTTGATATAGCCATTCTTTTACCACATTCAGTTTCCAATCTATATCCTATAGTTCTTTCTGCGTCATGCATCACATCAAAAGGACGTACTTTTATCCCATCTTTCAGAAAAAAGTCCTTTGTTATAAGCTTTAGATTTTTATCAGAAATTTTCCCAAGCTTAGTCTCCCCAGCAGCATAACTTTCTGGTGTTATATATATTGGAATGTCATATTTCCTTGATATTATTCCTGCTCCCTGTATATGATCTGTATGTTCATGCGTTATCAACAGAGCATCTATTTCATTTATATTTCTATCTATACATTTTAATTTTTCCTCTATTTTTTTACAGCTGAAACCTGCATCAACCAAAAGTTTGATACCATCATTCTCTACAAAAATAGAGTTTCCACTGCTTCCACTTCCTAAAATTGAAACTTTCATTCGCTATTTCCCTTCTAAAATAAAAAATTATTAACACTTAAATTATATCGTAAATTACTTTTTTATACAACTGTTATTCTTATTGTGAAAATTCTCAGTTAATTTTCCCAATTTTGAAATTTTATTTTTCTCTTTGTAACATTTCTGACACAATTACTTGGTATATTAAATATATAAAATCTTTCCCCAAGATGTTTTATATATAGATGGAAATAGCAGAACAAACTTCCCCAGTTTGCTCTGCTATTTTCATTTTCTCTATTTTTTCTATTTCTCAGATAAATTATATTTATTTTTTATTTCTTTTGATTTATAAAAAAACCTGTCTGTATTTTTAAATAGTTCTTCATAGATTTTTTAATATTTTTCACTAAAGGAAAAAATATTTTTTTCTTTGTAACATTCCTGACACAATTACTTGATATATTAAACATATAAAATCTTTCCCCAAGATGTTTTATATATAGATGAAAATAGCAGAGCAAACTTCCCCGTTTGTTCTGCTATTTTTATTTTACAATTAATTATTTGCTTACATATATTAAACGATGCTCACTTTCAGCATCCAGTATAAATCCTTTTATTGTTTTTTGTAATCCAACATTATCATATGGATATACAAGAACAAGCATAGGAACTTCTTCCTGAACTATATCTTGTGCTTCTTTATAATAGTTGATTCTATCTTCTGGAACTGTACTTTCTCTTCCCATATCCAGAAGCTGATCCATTCTTTGGTTAGTGAAATATGTTCTATTTCCTGAGCTTCCATGATTTTTAGAATGGAATAAAGCATATAGAGCTGAGTCAGCATCTGGACTTGAAGTCCATCCCAGCAAGAACATATCATGTTCCCCTCTTGCTAATCTGTCAAGATATGAACCCCACTCTAATATTTCTATTTGAAGATCTATTCCTACTTGTTTTAATTGATCTTGAAGTATAACAGCTATATCTCTTCTTACTGTATTGTCATTTAACCATATTTTTGTTTTAAATCCATTCGGATATCCAGCCTGTGCCAAAAGTTCCTTAGCCTTAGCCACATTAAAAGAATATTTTTTTGCATCTTTGCTATATCCAAATACGCTAGGAGATACTGGTGAGTTAGCCTCATTAGCTGCTCCTAAATATACTGCATCTATAATACTTTGTCTGTCTACAGCATATGCTATTGCCTGTCTTACAAGTTTATTATCAAAAGGAGCTTTTTTAGTATTAAATCCAAGATAATTAATATTCATTGCTGGTTCTTGAATAAGGTTTAATCCTGAATGTTCTTTCACCATTCTTAAATCCACCGGATCTATATCATAAGCTATATCTGCTTCTTTTGTCTCCAGAGATATTGTTCTATTTACCCCTTCTGGGATAACTCTAAATACTAATGTATCTATCGCTGGTTTTCCCTTGAAATAATTAGGGTTTGCTTTTAAAGTAACTCTGTCTCCTGATCTCCAAGAATCAAATACAAATGGCCCTGTTCCTACTGGATGTTGTCCATAATCATTTCCGGCTGCTTTTACTGCTTTTTCATTTAAAATAGCAGCACCTTTATGAGCTAAGTAATTTGTTAATGGCCCAAAAGGTTTTTTAGTTGTTATTTTAACTGTATTATCATCTACAGCTTCCACTTTATCTACATCATAAAAGAAACTCATCAGACTTGGAGATTCTTTAGCTCTTGTCAAACTAAATACAACGTCTGATGCCTTTAATGGATCTCCATTATGAAATTTAACATCTTTTCTCAAATGCAGTACTAGAGTCAATGGATCAATTTGCTCCCAACTTTCTGCCAATGCTGGAACCAGTTTCATACTTGGATCTCTTTCAATCAAAGTATCATAAATATTAAGATATACTCTGTGAGATGGAACATCATTTGATGCTGTTGGATCCATACTTTTAGCATCTGCATTTTGTGCCACTACAACAGTTGTCTCAGCATATATAGTGTTGAAACTAAATAAAGCAATCATCATAAACATTAAGATTGTAAATATTTTTTTCTTCATAAAACACTCTCCTCCTGATATTTTAATCTCTAACATTATAAGTATACCCCATTAATTCCTAAAATCAAGATTTTTTTTGAAATTTTATTTTTTTCTTTGTAACATTTTTGTCACAATTACTTGGTATATTAAACATATAAAATCTTTCCCCAAGATGTTTTAATATATAATATATAAAAATAGCAGGTAGCTTATACAGCCATCCTGCTATTTTTATATTCTCCTATTTACTTACTGGATAAAGATTATGTTGATTTTCAGGATCAAGTTCAAATCCTTTTATAGTTTTCTGCATTCCAACATTGTTATCTGGATAAACTAATGGAATTAATGGAACCTCATCCATAATTATATCTTGTGCTTCTTTATAACTTTCTATTCTGTCTGCTTCTACAGTAGTCTCTCTTCCTTTATCAAGAAGCTCGTCTACTCTTGCATTTGTATAATAAGTTCTGTTTCCAGCACTTCCATGATTTTTAGAATGAAAAACTGCGTATAGAGCTGAGTCAGCATCTGGACTTGGTGTCCATCCTAATAAAAACATATCATGTTCTTTTCTTATTAATCTGTCTAAGTAAGAACCCCATTCCAAAATTTCTATTGTAGCATCTATTCCTATTTGTTTTAATTGGTCTTGTAAAATAACTGCGGTATCTCTTCTGATTCCATTATCATTAGTCCATATTTTTGCTTTAAATCCATTTGGATATCCAGCCTGTGCCAAAAGTTCTTTAGCTTTAGCTACATTATAATCATATCCTTTAGTATCTTTATTGTATCCGAATACTTCAGGTGATACTGGAGAATTTGCTTTAGAAGCTGCTCCTAAATATACTGCTGCAATCATGCTGTCCATATCTATTGCATAAGCTATTGCCTGTCTTACCTCTTTTTTGTTAAAAGGAGCTTTTTCAGTATTAAATCCTAAATAGTTCATTGTTAAAGCTGATTTTTGAAGAAGAGTAAGATTTGAATGGTGTTTTACCATATCATGATCAATAGGATCTATATCATAAGCAATATCTGCTTCTTTTGTTTCCAGAGCTATTGTTCTATTTACTCCTTCAGGTATAACTCTGAATACTAATGTATCTATTGCAGGCTTTCCTTTGTAATAATCTGGATTTGCTTTTAAAACTATTCTGTCTGCTGATACCCAAGAATCAAACATGAATGGTCCTGTTCCAATTGGATGCTGTCCATAGTTGTCTCCAGCAGCTTTTACTGCTTTTTCACTCATTATTCCTGCACCTTTATGAGCAAGATAATTTACAAGCGGTCCAAAAGGTTTTTTTGTTGTTATTCTTACTGTTTCATCATCAATAGCTTCTATTTTATCTATATCAGAATAAAAACTCATCATGCTTGGAGCATCTTTAGCTTTTTGAAGACTGAATACAACATCTCCAACAGTCATTGGATCTCCATTGTGGAATTTTATATTCTTTCTTATTTTTACATCTAAAGTTAAAGGATCTACCTGTGTCCAGCTCTCTGCCAACCCTGGAACAAGTTTTCCATGATCTCTGTCTACCAGATTATCATATATTTGAAGAGTTACTCTGTGAGAAGGTACATCATTAGATGCTGTAGGATCTAATGTTTTTGCATCTGCATTTTGAGCAACTGTCACAGTTGTTTCAGCATAAATATTTACTGATAATAAAGCCATTACTAATAAAAGAAAAATCATTGATAACTTCTTTTTCATATTTTTTTAACCCCCTGTTTAGTTATGAGCATATTATACTACAAAACTTTCTAAAATTAAAGATTAATTACGAAAATAATACATTTTCATTTAATCGTAAAATGAAAAATATTTTTCGATTTAGTTCCCAAAAATAAAAGACAGCTCAAAATCATATTAAGATTTTAAAAGCTGTCTATAATTTTTATATTCTAAGGCTTCATTAAATTGTTGGGCTTTCTAAAAAAGTTATTGTTTTTCTTTCACAATTTAATTCTGTTGTAATTCCATATGGAATTATTCCAATTGGCTTAGCATGTCCAAAATTTACATTGTAAAAAATTGGGAGATTAAATAATTTTTCCTCATTTACTATAACATGTTTAATTACTTTTTTATATTCTTCATAGAATACTTCACCTTGTGGTTTTCCTACAATAATACCTTTTAGCTCTTTCAATATTCCTTGTGCAGCAAGATTTCTAAAAGTCCATTTGATAAATTCTGGTGATGGTTTATCTTCACTTGTTTCAATAAATAATACTGCGTTTTTCCACTCTTCTAAAGATGGCCAGATTTTTGTAGAATTAGCCATCATAAATACATCAATACATCCACCTAAAAGATGGCCTTTTACAATTCCAGAGCCGTTTATAATTTCATAACCATGCTTATCTTTTTTCATTATATGCGGCGTATCTATATTTTTCTCTTCCCACAAGATATAATCATCTGTCCATTCAGGACTTGGAAGAAGAGAATATTGATTCCATTCACTAAATAATATGTCCTTAACAGCCTTCTCAGTGTAATCAAATATTTTTACATATTCTCCAAACTCACACATTACAGATGGCCCATAAAATGATACAAGCCCTGCCTTATACATCATAAAATGGTTTATTGTGGTGTCAGAATATCCCATAAATATTTTAGGATTATTTTTTATTACTTCTAAATCAATATATGGAAGCGTACGTACTGTATCATCTCCTCCAATAGCACAAAATACAGCTGAAATTGATTTTTCTAGAAATGCACACATCAAATCCTCAGCTCTCAATTCAGGATGGGTTGCTATAAATTCACTTCCTTTTAAAGTATGTGGCATACAAATAACTTCTAGTCCAAAATTCTTTTCTAATCTATTTTTGGCAATATGAAATTTGTGAATGAAATTATCATCCCCTAAGCCACCCCATGAAAGACTGACAATAGCAACTTTATCTCCTTTTTTTAATCGCCTTGGCTTTATCATTTTAGTGTCCTTTCTTTAAAATAAGATAATCAATATATTATTTATATTTCTTACATAATTCTTCAAAATCTTTTAGAAATTCATCCACATGTTCTTTCTTAGTTGCCCAAGATGTTACAAAACGTATAGCAGAATGTTTTTCATCTACTTTTTCCCAGAATTCATATCTGTATTTTTTTCCTATTTCCTCTATCATTTCTACTGGGAATATTGGAAACTGTTGATTTGTATATGAATCTGTTTTTAATTCAAACCCTTTATCTAAAAATGCTTTTTTTAATGTCATAGCCATTTCATTAGAGTGTTTTCCTACTTGATAGTAGTTATCTCCTTTGAATAATTCAGCAAACTGTACTCCTAAAAGTCTTCCTTTTGCTAAAGTAGCCCCTTTTTGTTTTGTGATACGTATAAACTGACTTTTTCTCAATTCTTTATTCACTATAACCAAAGCTTCTCCAAATAAAAGTCCACATTTTGTTCCTCCAATATAGAAAACATCTGAATATTTTGGATAGTCTTCAAGCTGAAGATCATTTTTTTCAGAAGCCAGAGCTGAAGCTAATCTCGCTCCATCAATGTATAAATAAAGATCCCTAGATTTGCAGTATTCATAAAGATCAATAAGTTCCTGTTTACTGTAAAGAGTTCCTATTTCTGTAGGATTTGATATGTACACCATTTTAGGTTGAACCATATGAGTATCTTCATGAAGATCCACTGATTTTCTTACAATCTCCACATTTAATTTTCCGTCTCCAGAAGTTTTTAATTCAATTACTTTATGACCAGTAGCTTCTATTGCTCCACCTTCATGCACACTTATATGTCCTGTATCAGCAGCTATTACCGCCTCATGAGGACGTAAAGAATGAGCTATTGTAAGCAGATTTGTTTGAGTCCCTCCTACTAAAAGACGTACATAACAATCGTCACATTTGATGCTTTTCTTTATTGCTTCTACAGCCTGAGCTGTATACTCATCTTCACCATATCCAACTGTCTGTTCCATATTTGTTTTTAATAAAGCTTCCATTATATATGGCAATGCCCCTTCACTGTAGTCATTCTTAAAACTTATCATTTTATTCCTCCTTATGCAGCCTTTTTATTTTCATAAAAATTCATACCCTACTAAGAAAATTATAGTAAGTTTATTTCCATTTGTAAAGATTTCTTTTCTATATATTTGTTTGTATATTTTGAAATATTTTCTATTATTTTCCATATTAATTAAATTTTTCTAAATTATTTTCAGACATATTTTTCGAAATAATTTATTTTTCTTCACCTCTATCTTATCCTTAAATTCTTTTATTAACAAAAGTATTTTTTAATCATCACTTTCACTAATGCTAATTATTTAAACAATTGTCTTGAATTTTTAGTCAAAATATGGTATTTTTCTTTATAATAAGTAAAGTTTTCTTTGTTCTTTATTTTTTCCTAAAAAACTAAAAACAACAGGAAATTTTTCAAAATCTTTTAATTAAGATTATAAAGGGGGAATTTGTATGGCAATGAACAGTTTACAAGCTTTTATTGTACTGGCTATAGTATATTATGCTGGTGAATTTATTGGAACAAGAACGAAAGCGTGGATACCATCAGTTTTCGTCACTGCATGTTTATTTTTATTTGGATATTGGACATTTTTTCCAAAAAATATAGTTGATATCGCTGGTTTAGGGGCTCCACTTGGAGGATTATTAGCAATCATGCTTTGTATCACTCATATGGGTACTATTATCAGTATTGAGCAGTTGAAATCTCAATGGAAGATTATCTGCGTCACACTTGCTGGACTTTTAGGAATGGTAGTTTTCTGTTGGTTCATCTGCATACCTCTAGTAGGTCGTGCTTTTGTTATTGCTGGTCTTCCATCTCTTACTGGTGGAATCGTGGCTGCTACAATGATGAATCAGGCTGCTGCTGCTAAAGGGTTAAATGTCGCTGCTGTTCTTGCTATTGCAATGTATGCTATTCAAGGATTTGTTGGATATCCATTGACAGCTATTGTATTGAAAAAAGAAGGAAAAATGCTTCTTGAAAGATATCACAAAGGTGAAAGAGGAGTTCTTGGAAACGAAGGTGTAGATGCTGGTACAGGAAATATGGCTGTAAAAGAAGAGACTAAGAAAACACTTATTCCTCCTATGCCTGAAAAATATTCAACTACTGCATTTATCTTATTAAAACTTATGCTTGTTTCTTACCTTTCTACACTTATTTCTGGATGGACTGGTGGAAAGCTTAATGCAGCAGTTATTACTCTTGTTCTAGGTATAGTTTTCACTGAACTTGGATTCTTAGATAAAAACTCGCTTCAAAAATCTGGTTCTTATGGATTCTTGATGTATGTTCTTATGATATTCGTTTTCTCTGGTCTTAAAGATGCTACTCCTGAAATGCTTCTAGAGTGTATTGGACCAATGTTTGTAATAATTGTTGTTGGAGTTATTGGAATGGGTATTCTTTCAATAGCAGTTGGAAAATTCCTTAATGTAAGCTGGAGAATGGCTCTTGCTACTTCACTTACAGCTCTTTATGGATTCCCACCTAACTATATTCTTACTGAAGAAGCTGCAAAAGCTTTGGCACAAACACCAGAAGAAAAACAATTCCTTATGGATAACACTCTTCCTCAAATGATCGTTGGAGGATTTGTAACAGTAACTATTACTTCTGTTATTATAGCTGGAATATTTGTAAACTTAATTTAAACAATTCACATCAATTTTAATAAAAAGGAGATTTTTTCATGGATATAAAAAAACTTGCTGAAAAATATGATGATTATATCATTGAACAAAGAAGATATTTTCATCAACGCCCAGAACTTTCTTTTGAAGAAAAAGAAACTACTCAAGCCTTGAAAAAACAGCTTGAAGATATGGGAATAGAAGTTACTACTTTTGATGATTACTACGGTCTTGTAGGTATGATCCGTGGTGGAAAAAAATCAGGAAAGACTGTAATGCTCAGAGCTGATATAGATGCTCTTCCTATTGAAGAACATGCTGATGTTCCTTTTGCTTCTACAAATGGTAAAATGCACGCCTGCGGACATGACTGCCATATGGCTATGCTGTTAGGAGCTGTTAAAATATTAAATGAAATAAAAGATGAACTTGATGGAGATGTAAAAATATTATTCCAATCAGCAGAAGAATCTTGCTATGGAGCTAAATACTATGTAGAAAAAGGAATTCTTGATGATGTAGATGCTGTATTTGGTATGCACATCTGGGGAACTTTAGATGCTCCATATTTCAATCTGGAAGCTGGTGGAAGAATGGCTTCTTGTGATAACTTTAAAATAACTGTAAAAGGTACAAGTGCTCATGGCTCTGCTCCTCATCTAGGACATGATGCTATTGTAGCTGCTGCTTCAATGATTATGAATCTTCAAACTTTTGTAAGCAGAATGAATGATCCTCTAAATACTCTGGTACTTTCTATTGGTACTTTTAAAGGTGGTCAAAGATTCAATATAATTCCTAACTATGTAGAAATGGAAGGAACTATACGTACTTATTCAAGAGAATTAAGAAAGAAAATGGAAGCAAATATAAAAGCAATTATTGAAAATGTAGCCAATATTTTTGGCTGCCAAGTAGAATTGGAATATGATGCCTTCCCTAACCCTGTTATCAATGAGCACAAAGATTTAAACAGACTTGCTCATGATGCTGCTGTAAAATTATATGGTGAAGAATCTCTTACTACTATGTCTAAACTTACAGGATCAGAAGACTTTGCATATTTTATGGATAAAGTCCCTGGATTTTTTGGATTCTTAGGATGTGCAAATGAAGAGATAGGAGCTTGTTACTCTAACCACAATGACAAATTTAAAGTGGATGAGACTGTACTGCACAGAGGTTCTGCCCTATATGCTCAATTTGCAGTTGATTTCCTTGCTGAAAAATCTAAAAATGAGGGAGGGAATAAATAATGTTAATCAAAGAACTTTCTGAAAAATATAATGACTATATTATAGATCGTAGAAGATATTACCATCAATATCCTGAACTTACTCTTCAAGAAATTGAAACTACAAAGTCTATAATCAAGGACTTAAAAGAAATAGGAATAGAAGATATTAAAACATTTAAAGATTTTCATGGATGTGTAGGAATATTGAAAGGTGGAAAGCCAGGTAAAACTGTTCTTTTACGTGCAGATATTGATGCTCTTCCTGTACTTGAAAAAACTGAGCTTCCTTTTGCTTCAAAAATTGAAGGAAAAATGCATGCTTGTGGTCATGATAATCACATAGCTATGCTGTTGGGAGCTGCTAAAATATTATTTGATATGAAAGATGAAGTAGCTGGAACTGTTAAATTCTTATTCCAGCCAGCAGAAGAACTTGCTGTAGGAGCAAAGGCTGTAGTTGAACAAGGTGTCATGGACGATGTTGATGCCTGCTATGGTATTCATATCTGGTCTATGGTAGATTCTCCAAAAATCAATATGGAAATTGGAGAGAGAATGGCTTCTTGTGACAATTTCAAAGTTACTATTAAAGGATTTGGATCTCACGGATCTGCTCCACATTTAGGACATGACGCTATTGTTGCTGCCAGTGCTGTTATAATGGGACTTCAAACTATTGTCAGCCGTATCAATAATCCATTGAACGCTGCTGTTGTTACTATTGGAGTAGTTGATGCTGGACAAAGATTTAATATAATTGCTGACAAAGCTGTATTAGAAGGAACTGTACGTACTTTCAATAAGAAATTCAGAATGGAAATTGAAGGACTTATCAGACAGATATCTGAAGATATAGCTGCTGGATATCAATGTACTGCTGAAACTGAGTACTCATATCTGACTGGTGCTGTTATCAATGAGGATCAGCATCTAGTTGATTTAGCTCAAAATGCAGTTAAAAAACTATATGGTGAAGATGGATTAGCTGAACTTGAAAAAATGACAGGTTCTGAAGATTTCGCCTACCTTATGGAAAAAGCTCCGGGAGTATATGGTTTCATTGGTGCTAGAAGTGCTGCTATCCCTGGTTCTGAAAAAAGTAACCATCACGAATGTTTCACAGTTGATGAAGCTGCTTTACAAAGAGGAGCAGCTGTTGCTGCACAATTTGCCTTTGACTTCTTAGGTGGAAAATAATAGAGAATAATTTAATAGGGCAGCTGAAATTTTCAGCTGCCTTGTTTTTTTACTTTTTCTTTGCTGATACTAAAAGCATCATAGGACGACGAAGTTCATCTTTCATTTCAGGAATTATTTTCAGCATCTCTTCTGATGGCTGTGCTTCTACAATCCCTGTTATTTCAAATCCTGTTTTTAAAAGTGTATTGAGATAAGTAGTCAATGTCTTATGATATTTTACTACCTTTTCTCCTAAAAAAATCGACTCTCTTTTTCCCTCTAAATAATAGCTGTCTACAGGCCAATGAAGTATATTCCCACTTTCATCACAATACCAGTCTTCCCTACCTTGAGCAGTAAAAACTGGATGTTCAGCAGAAAATATAAATTCCCCACCCTTTACTAGACAGTTATTTACTTTTTTACATATATTTTCAAAAGATTCTACATAATGAAAAGCTAAAGAACTTATCACGACATCAAAAGAATCAGCTTCAAAATTAATATCCTCTATTGGCATTTGTATGTATTCTACATTAGAAAATTTAGTTTTCTTTTTTGCTTCTTCCAACATTTTTGAAGAGATATCTATTCCAACAGCTGAATCTGCCCCCTGCTCCATAGCATATATACAATGCCAGCCAAATCCACATCCTAAATCAAGTACTTTTTTCCCTTTAAAATCAGGAAGCATTTTTTTCAATTCATGCCATTCTCCTGCTCCTGCCAATCCCTTTTTTGATCTATCCATCTGACTGTATTTTTCAAAAAATATTTCATCATCATATTTATTTTCTTTCATTTTTCCTCCAACCATATACTTTTTTCTATTATACTTTACTTCTTCACTGGTTACAAGATAAAAGACTTTTCCATCATAATTTTTATACAGCAATACAAAAAGAGGATGATTATAAATCATCCTCCAAATTTAACCTACTAAAGTTAAAAATTATTTACCAAAGTATCTGTTTAATAACCCAACAAATGCTTTTCCATGTCTAGCTTCATCTTTAGCCATTTCATGAACTGTATCGTGGATAGCATCAAATCCTAACATTTTAGCTCTTTTAGCAAGATCGAATTTTCCTGATGTAGCTCCATATTCAGCTTCAACTCTCTTAGTTAAGTTTTCTTCTGAAGATGCACTTACACATTCTCCTAATAACTCAGCGAATTTAGCAGCATGCTCAGCTTCTTCGAAAGCTATTCTTTTGTAAGCTTCAGCAATTTCTGGATATCCTTCTCTGTCAGCAGCTCTAGACATAGCTAAGTACATTCCAACCTCTGTACATTCTCCTTCAAAGTTAGCTCTTAGACCCATTATGATTTCTTCATCTCCACAAGCTAATCCTTCTCCGATTATATGCTCAGTAGCCCAAACTTTTTCAGTTCCCTCTACTACTAATTCCCATTTGTCTTTTCCTGCTTTACATACTGGACATTTGTCAATACTCTCATCAGTTATAATTTCTCCACATACTTTACATCTGTATTTTGCCATTTTTCATTTCCTCCCTTGATATTACATTATTTAATTTCTACATTTCATTTCTTTTTTGTAACCATTACATTTTTATTACACTATTAATATACTATACTTTACATTTTATGTCAATAGCTTTTTTATTTTTTTTTATTAATTAAATGCCTTTGCGGCTGAAGAGTTATATCTGTCACTACAGTTCCCTCTCTTTGAGATAAAACCATCTCTACAGCTCCTGCTACACATTCAGGAGTAATATAGCTATTTTCATCATCTCCCTGACAAAAATCTAAGTGATTATAGAATGAAGTTTTTGTAATATCTGGATGAATGGTTATAACTTTTACTCCAGTTTTTCTCACTTCATCAAAAAGCCCTTTTGAAAAATGAGATAATCCCGCTTTTGTTGCTGAATAAGCACACCCATAAGTACTTGATTTTTTAGCTGTAATAGATGATATATTTATGATAGTTCCTCTTTTCTTCTTCAATTCCCTCAAAAAAAGCTGTGTAAGAACAAGAGGAGCTTCAAGATTAAGAGTTATCATATTATGTATTTTATTTACATTTATCTCTTCATGAGGACCAAAATACCCAACCCCTGCACAGTTTATAAGGAGTTCTATCTCCCCTTCTTTTTTTATCTCTTTTACAGTTTTTTCTATATCAAAAACTCTTGTGAGATCACACACTATTTTTTTAAATTTCTCATTTGATACTGCCTTGTCAAAATTTCTTCCTATTCCATAGACAGTATACCCCATTTCTATTAATTTTTCTGTTACTGCTAATCCTATTCCTGATGTAGCTCCTGTTACAACAGCATTTTTCATATTCATTCTCCTATCAGATAAATATTTTTCCGTCTTCTATATATTTTCCTGTTTCTTCTTTCATAAAATCTATCATTTTCTTTATATGTTGAGGATAATAGCTATATATCCCCTCTTCACAGAAAAATGGATAAGATAATATTTCAGAATTTTCTCTATATTTTCTCATTCTTTTAAGATATTCCTTAGATATCCTGAATGTTCCTATGCTTACATCTAAAATATTTTCAGAAACAAGTTCATTAAAAGTTCTTTTTACAAGTTCACCATACTCTTTTTCAAAATTTTCTATATATATTACAGGATCAAAACATATTCTTACTTTCCAACCTTTTTCCAGCATTTCCTTTGCGGCTTTCAATCTCTGCTCTAAAGAAACTGCTCCTTTTTCATGTTCTACAGCAAAATTTTCTGGAGAAAGTGTCCAAGCAAGTATAAAATTATCCAGCGGTTTTAGATTTTTTAATGCCTTTATACTGCTGCTTTTGGTTCTCAGCTCTATTTTCAAATTGCGGTTTTTACTCACAAAATCATACCATTGCTCTACTAAGCCTGTAATCCCTTCCAGTGCTAATAGATCTGTGTCATATGAAATGCATATATACATGGACTTTTCTTGAAGAATTTTTTCTATTTCATGAAAACAGTCCTCTATATTTACAAAAATTACTATATTAGCTGAGGTATACACTCCCTGTAAATAACAATACTCACAATTATAAATGCAATTTATTACAGAAGATGTATAATAGAAATTATCATTCCCAAAACTCTCACAAACCTTTGCTCCCTCATAGAGATAATTTTCTTTTTTTACTGCGAGTATAAGTTTAGGCGATTTTTTTTGCATAATAAAATTTTGATTTCCTTTAGAAAAAATTTCTTTGTATGTATCTAATTCTATAATTTTAGAATTAGGAAATTTTTCCAATATTTTTTTAGTGAGAGGATATCCAAAAGCTTCTTTTTCAACATATATATGTGAAAAACTAGAGTTTAATAATTTCTTTTCTAATTCTTTCAAAGTTTATCTTCCCCTCTCTTTTATCTTTTATTTCAATATTGTAATATTTTAAAATTATATCTTCAATACTTTTATTTTTAAGTTTATGATATTTCATAAACTCTATAAATTCATAGTGCATACTTTCAGTGAGCCTTAAATTTTTTTCTACCTTATTTATAGCCTCTTTCTCTTTTAATGTAAAAATTTCTTTATCATTGATATTAATATTTTTTCTCTCATCCAGCCATTCTTTTATTTTAAAGATTGCATTTTCTACAAGCTGGCTGACCTTATTTGGTGTAATCCCTCTGCTGTCAAGATGATCAGATACAATCTTTATTATATTTATCTGATGTTGGGAAAAGAAAAGAGAAGCAGCTTCATATATCCCTGCTCCCTCCATGTCTACCAGTTCTCCTTTTATTTCTGAATCCATACTCTTATCTACTGTGTGAAAGAAACTTTCCAAAGTTCCTTCTTTAAATTTATGTTTAAATAACATATCTGGATAAAAACTTTTTCCATTTCCATTATTAGTAATCTTACTGCACAGAACTATATCTCCTACCTGAAATATATCCCTCACAGCTCCACACACGCCTAAATTAACAAAAATATCCTGTTCCCCTATATTTAGTCTACTCAATACATAGGTTGTTCCTATAGCCCCCTGCATCATTCCTGTTCCAGTTATTATTAATGTAATTTCTTCATTTTTAAATATCTGGTATTTTTTTATCTTATTATCTCTTTTTAGTTTAAAATATGTTATCAATGGTCTGGCTTCTGCTGTTAAAGCTGCCGCTATATATATCATATTCTTTACCTCATTCCTGATTTACTGCCACACACTTTTAAAGTTTTTTATCATAACAATAAAATTCTTTTTCCTTTCCTAAGAAATTCATATTTCCTCTATGAATATACCCAAGCTTCAATAAAAGAGCATTCATTTTTTTATTTATTGAGTATGTATCAGTTTTTATATAGTTTACTCCATTTTCTTTAGCTATTTTTTCTGCAAATTCAATAAGTTTTGTAGCTGTTCCTTGGTTTCTATATTTAGGATTTATTGACATTCTATGAAGTATCAGACACTTTTCATCTAATGCCCATTGAATGTCTTTGTACTCATCAGGCTCTACAAAATTAGCACATATAAATCCATACAGTTCTCCATTTTCCTCATTTACATAAAGAGAAACACTTTCTATATCTCCTGTAAAGTCTTGTTTCTGAGGATAATTTTCATCCCATTGTGTATTTCCATATGTTTTCATTTCAGCTATTGTAGCTTTTATTATCTCCATTATTCTATCTAAATCTTTTGCTTCTGCTTTTCTTATCATTCTTTTCCTCCTTTTACTTTCAGCCAGTCTTTAGCTGCGTTTTCACTCATTTTTTCCAATAAATTCTCCACAATTTCTCTTTCTTTTTTAGTCAGTCCTTCCATACATATATCTATATTCCTATTTTCTTCAGTGATTATTAGTTCATATACTTCTAAGGCTTTCTTAGTTGGATAAAGTTTATACTCCCTCTTATCCTTTTCATCCTGCTCTTTGCTTATATACCCAGCTTCTATTAATTTTTTTACTGCTTTAGTTGTAGTACTTTTATCCACAGTAAGAATTTTAGATAGATCTATAAAATTTATTCCTTGATTTTCACATATTCTTGTAAGAAATATAAACTGGCCTTTTTGTAGAGACAATTCTCTATATTTCATGTCACTTGTGGAATGTATGGCTCTTGAAAGAGTTCCTATTTTTCTCAGTATATGGCTGTTTAATTTTTTTATCTCTTTCACCTCCTTATATTAGTTGAACTTTCAATTATATATTATCTCAATTTAGTTGAACTGTCAACTAAAATTTTGCTCTTTATTTTTGAATAAATATAATTTTCCGGCATAGAGAAACCATTGGAAATAATAAAAAATATTTACTGGCTGAACTGATAAGAAATTATTTATGTATAGAAAAAAGAGTGAAGCATAATTTGATTTTTTTTGCCAAATTATAATTTAAAAATAATTTCTATTTTTATATATTTTAGGGGAAAAAAGTATTAAGACAGGAAATATTTCTAATCTTCCTAATAACATACTAATTGATAATACTATTTTACTTATATTTGAGAGAGAAGAGTAATCAAATGTATCTCCAAGTGTTCCTACTCCTGTTCCTATATTATTAAATGTTGCTGAAACAACACTAAAGGCTGATGTAAAATCAGAAAATTCCATTGATATGAGCAACATAATTCCTAAAAATATAAATATGTATATAACAAGATATGTTGATATCTTAGAAAACATCTCCTCTGGTATCTTTTTTCCATCCATTTTAACTGCAATAACTCTATTGGGAGTTCCTACTTTTTTAACTTCTCCCATTACCTTTTTAAATACAATAACAATTCTTGAAACTTTTATTCCTCCAGTTGTAGAACCAGCACATCCTCCAACAAAAGTTAATATCATAAGAACAGTCTTTGAAAACATAGGCCATGTATTAAAATCTACTGTAGAATATCCTGTTGTTGTAATAATTGAAGAAACTGTAAAAAATACATCTCTCACCATATAAATATTATTTTGATAGAACGGATAAATATTTATACAGATAATTATAATCGACATAAAGATAATTAATAAATAGGCTCTTAACTCCTCATTCCTGTAAACTTGTTTATAATTTTTTAAAATCAAAGCATAAAAAAGATTAAAATTTACAGCACAGAGCAGCATTCCAGTTCCCAGAATAAAATGTATATAAGTACTATTATAAAAACCTACACTACTATTTTTTATATTTGCTCCTCCTGTACTCACTGTACCAAAAGCATGTATAACAGAGTCAAAAAGAGGCATACCTCCCACTCTCAACAAGATAATCATTATAATAGTTATACAAATGTACATTATATATAATATCTTAGAGTTATGAGAAATTTTAGCTACCATCTTTCCAACAGATGGCCCTGGCACTTCAGCTTTCATTATGTAAAGAGATTGATTGCTGCTCTTTGGCAGTATAGCTAGAGCCAGTACCAGTATTCCCATTCCACCTATAAAATGAGAAAATCCAACCCAAAACAGAAGTGATTTCTCTATTATTTCTATATCAGCTATAACACTAGCTCCTGTTGTTGTAAATCCTGCTACTGTTTCAAAAAAAGCATCTATAAAAGAAGGAATCCGTTCACTGAAAACAAAAGGAAGAGATCCAAAAAAAGACAGAGCTATCCATGAAACAGAAACTATAACCATTCCTTCTTGAGTATATATTCTTTGATCTTCTGGTATTTTTCTTGATAAAAGAAAACTTGAAACAATGAGAAGTATGATCGTCAACAAGTATGCTCCATTTAATTTAAATCCTTCTTTATAAAAGAAACTAAGAGCAAGTGGAACAAGCATAAATCCCGCTTCTAATTTAAGAATATATCCTATTACATATTTTACCATTTTGCTATTCATTCTATCCCTCGATGTACATTAATTTTTGTAGTTTATTAATATATCATAATATAAATAAAGGATAAGTCAACAATATAATACTTTTGTATTTCCCACTATATTCTTTTATTTTAAAAAAAATTAAATATTTTTGATAATTACTCAATCTTTGAGGAAGCAATCATGTTTTAAAGGTTTTATTAAAATATTCTATTTATTTTTATGTTTCCAATAAAAAAGTGACACATAAGAAAGAATCTCTTCCAACTTCTGAGTCACTATCTTTTATTTTATTTCCATGAAATTTCTGCTTGTTTTCTAGGTACAGTTCTTCTGAATTTTATATCAGGATATCCCATGAGCATACATGAAATTACCTCTTTTTTATCTATTCCAAGAATTTTTTTAGCTTCCTTACTATTTTTTATAGCTCTCTCAATAAATCCTGTAAATAAAACTCCCAAGCCCTCTGCATTTGCCATAAGTTCAATATTAGATGATGCCAGCCCTCCATTTAATGGAGAAAGAGCTGTAACCACCAAGAGTACTGGTGCCTTAAAGAATAATGTATCTTTCTCTGGATCTTTTTTATAATCTTCATACATCTTTATCCATCTAGGTGCATATGCTCCAATAACACCCTTTTCATTTAAATTTTCCAATGCAAATTCATATAGACTTTCCCATATAACTGGTTTTATTTTCTCTAATGTTTCTTGAATCACTATATAAGATACATCCTGCATATTTGATCCAGTAGCTGTATAACGTCCTGCTTCAATAACTTTTTCCAGCTTCTCTTTTTCTACTGGTTTATTTTTATAGTGACGCACACTTCTTCTGAATTTTATAAAATTCAAAAGTCTCTCAGGAGAAATATTAAATTCCTCTTTGTTATATTCTTCTATTCCTTCCTTTGGATAATTAGTAATAGAAACTGCATTTACTGGACATACTGCTATACAGTGCCCACACTGCATACATCTCCCTTTGATTTCTGCTTTTCCATTTTCTAAAAAGAGATTTTCTGGAAAACAGTCTTCAACACAGGCTCTACAACCTATACACTTTTCCTTGTCAATACTTACCATACCATTCTCCTTATGATAATTTAATTTCTACTATCCTAATTATATACTTTTATAAAAAAAATTTCTATTTTTTATAAAAAAACTTTTTTTTAGATTGCTAGTTGTGGTTTTTTATAAATTCATATCCATTTCTAATATGTTTTGACATAAGTTCAGATACTTTCTTTTCATCTTTTTTCTTTAAATATTTAAGTATATCCAAATGCTCAGCTACTATTTCCTTTCTTCTCACTGAATATCTCCCTGAAATATCTCTATCATAAAGAATAACTACCATAAGCTCATTAAGAAGCTTGCTTAATCTCTCATTTCTTGCTATTCTCAACAGTTCATTATGAAATTCTGTATTTAATTCTATTAGAATTTCTGGTGTTTCTGCATCATTGCATCTCTCCAGTATTCCTTCCAGTATTTCTATATCTTCTTCAGTTATATTTCTAACTGCCAGTTTACCTACCATACCTTCCAAAGCTTCTCTGCATTCATATATTTCCAGCAGATCTTTTTGTTCTATCCCTTTTACAATTACACCTTTCCATGAAGCTACTTCTATAAGCCCATCTGAAGCAAGCCTTCTAAAAGCTTCTCTTACTGGAGTAGGGCTTACATCAAACATTTTAGCTATAGAAGTCTCAGTTATTTTTGTTCCTCTCTCTAATTCTCCATCCATTATAAGCTCTTTTAATCTATCATAGACTTTCTCACTTAAAGTTCTTTTATCATCTAATTTGATAACCTTCATAATTCCCCCTAATAAAACTTTATCTTACAAAGATATTCTACTATATAAAATTAATAAATACAATTTTAAAATAGAATATATTCTACAGAATAAAATTATATTTTAAAATAAAAAAAGATATCCTGCTGTTAGAATATCCTTTTCTCCTAATTCTTTATTTTATTATTCATTCAGTTTTTATTTATCTCAAATAACCCTTTGCTTTTAATTCTTTCTCTATCAGTTCTAAAACCTCTTCACTGTCTGAATAGACTGTATGAAAATGTTTATCATATGTTAAATTTTTTAGTGGAGTTGATTCTCCATTTTCAATAGCTTTTATAAGCTCCTGAACTTTTCTTCTGGAATTAATTCCTAATTCAGCTTTTAAATTCCCATAAATTTCATGCTGAACAAAAACATCATCTACTATTCCACCTAAATCAACAATAGTATTAAGTTCATCTTCTATTTGATTATCAGAATGACATACAGGAAATACCTTACTGAAAAATTTAGTTGCTTTATAAATATATCCTCTTGTTGTTGAAAAAATATCATAATTTTCTGCACGAAGAAGAGCTATATCCTGAACTATTACCTGACGACTCACATCAAATTTTTTAGCTAGTTCAGTTCCGGATATAGGTTCTTTCATTGATTTTATTAAATTTAAAATTTCATAACGTCTTTCTTTTCCAATCATAATATTTCCTCTTTTCACTAATTTTTATAGGACACAAAGATTTTTCAAGGATACATCAAGTATTGGGGCAGAATGAGTAAGAGCTCCACTGGAAATATAGTCAACTCCTGTTTCTATAACAGTTTTTATATTTTCTTTGGTGATATTTCCAGAGCATTCTGTTTCAGCTTTTCTAGCAGCCATAGCCACAGCTTTTTTCATCATTTCAGGAGTCATATTATCAAGCATAATTATATCTGCTCCTGCATCCAAAGCTTCCTTCATCATTTCCAGATTTTCAACCTCTACCTCTATTTTTCTCACAAAAGAAGTATATTCCTTTGCCATTTTTATAGCTTCTGCTACTCCTCCAGCTGCATTTATATGATTATCCTTTAATAGTATTCCATCTGAAAGATTATAACGATGATTATATCCCCCACCCATTTTTACTGCATATTTTTCAAAGATACGCATATTGGGAGTAGTTTTTCTTGTATCCAGAAGTTTTACTGAACTTCCTTCCAGTAATTTTACCACATTATTTGTATAAGTTGCAATACCACTCATACGTTGAAGAAAATTAAGTGCTGTTCTTTCCCCAGAAAGAAGTACTCTTACATCCCCTTCAATTTCTGCAATAATATCTTTATTTTTTACACTGTCTCCATCTTTAAAATACATTTTAACAGAAATATTTTCATCTAAAAGTTCAAAAGTACGTTTGAATATATGAAGTCCAGCAACAATACCATCCTGTTTACATATAAGCTGGACTCTTCCATTTTTCTTTTCTCTCATAACAGAATTGGTAGTTATATCCTCACTTGATATATCTTCTCTAAGAGCCATCAAAATTAACTCATCAACATTTAATTTTGTTGTTATCATATTCATAGATTTTTCTCCTTTTGAATTTTATCTTTTTCTATCTCTTCAAAAATTATCTCTTTATATTCCCTGATTAACTTATCTGTATCTTTATATTTTTTCTCATTAAACTCAAATTTCTCTAATACTGATTCATTTTTCTGAGAGCACACATCTTCTGCTGCTCTTTTTCCAAAGACAAGAGTCTCAAGAAGTGAATTACTTGCAAGACGATTAGCTCCATGTACTCCATTACAGCTTGTTTCTCCTACTGCATACAGATTTTTCATAGATGTCCTGCTGTTTAGATCTACTTCTATTCCTCCCATGAAATAATGCTGGGCAGGGACTACAGGAATACATTCCTTTTCTACATCATAACCTTCTTCCAGACATTTTTTTACAATATTTGGAAATCTCTTTTTAATATCTATTCCTTTTTTTATAACAGGTCTCATATCAAGCCAGACATGATTAGTTCCATCTTTTTCCATTTGTTCCAGTATTTTCTTTGTAAGCTTGTCTCTTGGTATAAGTTCATCAGCAAAACGATTATATTCTTTGTCATATAGAAAAGCCCCTTCTCCTCTTACTGATTCTGAAATCAAAAATTTTCTCTCATGTTTTTTAGAATAAAGAGTTGTTGGATGGATTTGTATATAACTTATATCTTTTAATTTTATATCATTTTTTATTGCTATTCCTAAAGCATCTCCAGTTAAATGAGGAAAATTTGTAGAGTTTTCATATATTCCCCCTAAACCTCCTGTTGCAAGAACTGTATATTTTGAATAAACAGGGAATATTTTTCCCTGTTCATTCTTCAAAACAACTCCCCCGCATATATTATTTTCAGAAATGATATCAACCATCATGATTTTTGTTAAAATTGTAATATTTTTTCTTTCCCTTACTTTTTTCAGTAACTTTTCTGTTATCTCTTTTCCTGTTACATCTTTATGATAGAGTATGCGAGGCTTAGAATGAGCCCCTTCACGAGTATATAAAAGTTCTCCATCTTTATTTGTAAAATCAACCCCAAAGTCTATTAATTCATTTATAATATTTCTAGATGAATTTATCATTAATTTTACAGCATCTTCACTGTTTTTATAGTGTCCTGCTTCCAATGTATCTTCCAGAAAACTTTCAAAATCATCTTTATCTTTTAAAACACATATTCCCCCTTGTGCCAGAAAAGAATCGCTCTCTTCAAGTTCTGATTTTGTAACCATTAAAATATTTTTATCTTCAGGAAAATGAAGAGCTGTAAAACATCCTCCTGCTCCTGTTCCAACAATAACAACATCATAATTATTTTTCATTTCCTGCCTCTCTATTTTGCCAATTCAAGCATTTTTTCTAAACTTTTATTTGCACTTTCTATAAATTTTGAATCAAGATGTACTTGAGGTTCGTTAGTTTCCAATACTTTTATTATTTTATCCAAATCTATTTTTTTCATATTTGAACATATCATTTCTTTTGCTGGTGAATAGAATTTTTTATTAGGGTTATTTTTTTTAAGTTCATACATTATCCCAACTTCTGTACATATTATAAATTCTTCTTTCTGACTCTTCTCAGCATACTTCAATATTCCAGATGTACTTCCTACATAATCTCCCATATCAGCAATTTCTTTTCTGCATTCTGGATGGACTAAAATCTCTGTATTAGGATGTTTTTCCTTTATTTTTTCTACATCTTCCTTTGTTACAGCAGCATGTACATAACAGCATCCATTATTAAAAATAAAATTCTTTTCTGGAATTTGTGAAGCTACATATCTTCCCAAATGTTCGTCTGGTATAAAATAAATATTTTTATTTGGAAGTTTTTTTACTATTTTAAGGGCATTGGCTGAAGTTACACATATATCTGAAGCTGCTTTTAATTCAGCAGTAGAATTTACATAACATACAACAGCTACATCTTCATATTTTTCTCTAACTTCTTTTACTTTATCTATATCTGCCATATGTGCCATGGGGCAGTCTGCATTCTCATCAGGTACAAGGACTGTCTTTTCAGGATTTAAAATTTTTACACTTTCTCCCATGAAAAAAACTCCACACATTACAATTACTTTTTCATCTAATCTTTGGGCTATTTCACTTAAATAATATGAATCCCCTACATAATCTGCAATCTCCTGTACTTCATCATTTACATAATAGTGAGCAAGTATTGCTGCTCCTTTCTCTTTTTTTAATTCAAGAATTTTCTTGATTTTATCTTTCATTTCTCCTCCTGCATTTACATAAACTTTTACAACTGTCTTGTCATTAAAAACAAGTATAACATAAGTAAATATATCTTTCAAGAAATTTTAAAAAAAGAATGTTCAAAAAAAATTAAGACAGCCAGCTTTTTAGTGAAGTAATTTTACTACATCCTTTTTTCTAAATACTGTGAAGTTTTGTCAGCCAAATTAGAACTCTTATTATCTCTCCTCAATATCCCAGTAAATAAGCTTCTAAATAAAGTAATGAAAAGTTTTCTCAAATATAAAAGTGGGAAGTTTTGTCAAAAAAATAGACCCAAAAGATAGATTGATTTTTAGTTAAAAATACTAAATACCATTTCTACTTTTGAGTCTATTTTTGTTTGAGGTTCATATATAGGATGTCGGTTAAATCATTAATTCTCCATCTTTTAGTATAACTACACCATCAGCAGTAAGAGTTGGTTTTGTCATTATAAGATCATAGTGGCAAGCTGCTTTTATTACTCCTCCTAGAGTTATACTTGTTCCTACACCTATATGAAGTGATCCAAATACTCCTTCATCTTCCAGCATACTTCCTGTAAATTTACATTCTGGGTTTAGCCCTACTCCAACCTCAGCTATATTATATACTTCTGGATCTTTTTTATCTATCCAGTCAGCTGCAAGTTTTTTAGCTTCTTCCCCACCAGAAATAGATTCAGGAATTATATATCCGTCTTTTACATCAACTTTTACAGGAGTTTTCAATAATCCTATTCCGATATATGGTATACTGGCATCTGCAACTATTACCCCGTTTGCAGTCCCCTCCACTGGCGATACATTTGCTTCTACAGTAGGGATAGGTCCGAATTTACCTGGTTCTACCAGTCCAGTCATGGCATTTCCTCTTCTTCCTTTTCCAGAAAGTTTAAGGTTAGTTCCCATAGGAGTTGTTATTGTTATAACTTCTGCTCCTGCCATTGCTGCTGCTACTTTTTTGCAATTTTCTGCTGCTTCATAAAAGTTTGCATTTACTCCACCAGTTATCATTTGGTCTTCATTGAACTGTGTAAGCATTACTCCTCTTGAACCAGCTGCACAGGCATCTTTTACAGCATGAGTATGAGTTATTGATGTAAATACTGCTCCTATAAAGGCATCTGACTCTTTCATAGCTGCTGCTATTGTTTTAGGCGGTTCCTGTCCATCTCTTTCTCTAGGTGTCATTATATGTATAGTTGGTTCTGCTCCTGTTGCTATTACTGCTGCTGCAAGAGCTTCTGCTATTCTCATTTGTTTAGGTTCTGTAACTATAACTACATTTTCTCCAGCTTTTACCCCTAAATTTATTTCTACTATTGATCTTGCTCCCTTAGCCATTAGTATTTTTTTCATGTTTACCTCCTAATATTTTATATGTTTCTATGTTATATTTATATTATTTGTATATATTTATGAAAGCTACTATTATTGCTGAGTTGAAAAAGTTTATAAACAAACTTCCTACTAATGGAAGTATAAAGAATGCTGTAGGTGCTGGTCCATATTTTTCTTCAACAGACTGCATATTTGCCATAGCTGTTGGTACTGCTCCAAGTCCAAATCCACAATGTCCTACTGCCATCATTGCAGCTTCATAATTTTTTCCCATCACTTTATATGTTAAGAATACTGCACACAGTCCCATCAATATAGTTTGAGCTATCAGTAGTATTATCATTGGAATTGCAAGATCTGTAAGCTGCCATAATTTTAAACTCATCATAGAGAATGCTAAGAATAGTATCAACGAAATATCTCCTATTATTCTTATTTCAGTTTCTTTTATTTTCAGCCAAGTTGAGTAGTCTGCAATATTTCTTACTATTGCTGCTGCTATCATTGCTCCAACTGATGCTGGGAATGTAAGCCCTGTTTTCTTCAAAAGCATTGATATTATACTTCCAAGAGCCATAGATACTAATAATTGATAAACAGCTGAATATATTCTTTTTTCATCAAGTTTTTCATTTCCCTTTTCAACTTTTTCTATTCCTTCTACTTTTTCTGTTTCCTTACCTGTTATAAGTTTATATTTTTCAATCAGAAACTTACCTGTAGGTCCACCTATTAAACTTCCTGCTACCAGCCCAAATGTAGCTGCTGCTAGAGTTATAGTCAAAGCATTTTGAAGTCCTGCCTCTTCCAATACTGGAGCAAATGCTGCTGATGTTCCATGTCCTCCTGTCATTGGTATAGATGCTGTTGCCAGCCCTACTAAAGGACTTAATCCTAATAGTTTTGCAAGGTATACTCCTAAGAAGTTCTGTAGAATAACTACTATTATAGAAACTATAAGGAATTTTATAACTTTAGGTCCACCTTTTTTCAATAATTTATAGCTTGCAGTAAATCCTATACTTGAATAAAACGCAAGCATAAATACATCACTGAGGGCAAAATTGAGCTTGAATGTAAATAATTGTGTACTGTAACCAATTGATACCAAAATTGTAAAAATAAGTCCTCCAATTACTGGTATAGGTATACAAAACTTTCTAAGTATTTCTACTCTTTTCTTAACAAAATCTCCCACTAATAAAACAATAACAGCCAACGCAGTTGTAAGAAACAAGTTTAAATCGATTACCATAATTTCCTCCTTTATTCTCAGTGAGTTATCTATAGAACTGCCTCTGGCTTATTATAATGTCATAGTCATTTCCCTTTTTCTAAACATTATACATTCTATAGAATATATTATATTTTAAATTTACACTTTTTTATCCAAAAAGTCAATAGAAAATCTTATTTCCCTACATAAAAATAAATGAGCCCAAAAGTTGAATAGCTTTTGAGCTCATTTTGACAAAAATATTTTTTTGAGTTATTTGAGTTAAATACATCTTCCTGTTGTTTCTCCAGTAAATACACCTTTATCTACTGCTATTTTTCCATTGACTATAACATATTCGATTCCTTCTGATTTTATAAAAGGATCTTCAAATCCTGCTCTATCTTCAACTTTTTCATAGTTAAATATAGTTATATCTGCAAAATATCCTTTCTCTATCTTTCCTCTTTCCTTAATAGAAAAGATGTTGGCGGTTTTAGATGTTATTTTATTTACCATTTCCTCAATAGTGAACATATTTTTCTCTCTATTTATTTTTATAAATTTAGGAAAAGTTGCAAAATTCCTTGGATGCGGAATACCAAATTTTTGATTTTTTTCTGCTGGTACAGAACTTCCATCACTTCCAATAACCCCTATGGAAGTCCTCATGAAATTATACATATCCTCTTCTCCAATAGAAAAATATATCGCCTTTGCTCTTCCACCACTTTCTTTTATCAAATAAAGAATTGTCTCTATATCTTCCAGTCCTTTTTCTTCTTTAATTTCTAATACAGTTTTTCCAGAAAATTTATTATCTGGAAGGAAGCTGTTAGATATTAATATATTAGATATTCCCCCCCTTTTATAAACAATATCTATAATCTCTTCTTTTTCTTCCTTTGTAAGAGTGTCTATTCTCTCAATAAATTTTTTTACATCTCCATCAAATATTTTTTCTGGAAGAAGCACCATCAGTGTAGTAGATGTAGCTGTATATGGATATTGATCATATGTTATATCCATCCCTTTTTCTCTTGCCTCTATAATCAAACTTAAAATCTCATCTGATTTTCCCCAGAGTCTTCTGTCCATTATTTTCAAATGAGATATATTTACTCTGCATCTGCTCTTTTCAGTACATTCCAATACTTCTTTTATAGATTCTATAACATATTCTCCCTCATTTCTTATGTGAAATGAAGCTACTTTGTCATATTTAGCTGTAACTTTTAATATTTCTGTTATTTCATCTTTATCCATAAAATTTCCTGGTTGATATACAAGTCCAAAAGATACTCCATATGCCCCCTCCTGAAGCTCTTTTTCTAAAGCTTCAAGCATATTTTTCATCTCTTCTTCATTTAACTTTTTAGTACTGAAACCTACACTATCAATTCTTATACACCCTGTTCCTACCAAGTATGCCTGATTTGTAATAAACCCTTTTTTATTGATTGACTCTTTTAAATCTTTCATACTTTTTATATTTTTCAGTTCAGAATTTTCCTCTGGCAATACAAAATGATCTCTTACATATTGAGCTAATTCTCTATTATACTTCTCTTTTATTGGAGATATTCCTATCCCACAGTTTCCGTTTACTTCTGTAGTTACCCCCTGAAGTATCTTGCTTGTCATCTCCTCAGAAAAAAATGCTGCCAAATCAGAATGGCAATGGGGATCTATAAAGCCTGGTGAAACAATTTTTCCAGAAGCATCTATCACCTTTTTTCCATCTAATTTCTCAAATGATATCTCTGCTATTCTATCTCCAGTTATTCCTATATTTACATTTTCAGCTGCTCTTTCTCCTCCAAAAACAACTTTTCCGTTTTCTATAACTAAATCAAACTCCATTGCTCCTCCAATTCCCTATTTACAATAGTTATCAAAGATTACTTTCCCTATTAAACTATTTATCTTGATTCCATCTTCATTTTTTTCTAAATCCTTTGTAAGAACTATGATATCTACCCATCCTCCATCATAGAACAATCTTCCTGTATCATGTTCTATATACATAAGCTCTCCTGTCTTATGGGCAAAGTCTACTTCTCTTGCAAAATAAAGAGGTATCTTGTTATTGTATGCCTGATTTCTCAGCATATCTAAATCATCTGAATTTTCACATAACATTTCCAATACTCCTAATACATCTTTTGGAGTAGTAAAATTATCCTTTCCAGCTTTTCTAGCTTCTGCATCCATCATTTTTCTTCCAAGTACAGTCCCTGTAAAACCTTTTTCCTTTATACATTCATTTATTTTATCCATTCCAATATAATCTATAAGGATATTTGTTGCAGTATTATCACTGAGGCATATCATGAGATATGCTGCATCTTTTACTGTAAGAGGAAGTCCATCTCCCATCACTTTCAGTATCCCACATCCTCCAACTTTATCTTCTTTTTTTAATTCTATCTTTTTATTATACTCATCTTTATTCAGTGCCATAAGAATAAAAAGCTTAATTATACTGGCTGAAGGAAAAACTACCTCCTCATTTATTGTTATCATTTTTCCAGATGAATCTCTTATTATTACTCCAGTTACACCACTATTTTCTTCTATTATTTTTTTTATTCTCTCTTCCATTATTCAACCCCTCCATATTTTATTTTAAATTGAATAAATAATTGCTCTAGCTATTACATATACTATCATTACTACTGTTATTGTCATTCCATTTCTTATCATACTTTTCAAGTCTTTTGAACGTGCCAGTCCCATCTGCCCTATCATATCCCCTGTTGGATAAGCAAAAGATGTTATCTGTGAACCAATCAAAAGTACAGTTCCCCATATAGTCATAGGTAAATTTATATCCACGACTATATTTTTAAACAAGTCATTTAATACAACTGATTGTGCAACTGCTGCTCCTGATACTCCAAATATTCCTACCAGAGTACTTATTATTATAAATCCTATATCTCCACTTACTTCAATCAATGGTTTCAGCATATCTCCAAGTGTAGTAAATGCTCCTGTCATTGTAACAAATTTCAGGAATGGATCATACAATACAAACATGAAAAACAGCCAGAACATTCTTGTTGCACCTTTTGTAAGGCTTCCTATAATATCCATCATACTTCTTCCAGCTGCAAGTCCAGTAGTAAAAGCTACTGTCAGCATAACTACTATTGCATAAGCTGCTCCTGCTTTTGCATATATTCCATATGCCAGCATTCCTATCATTACCAAAGCAAATACCATTGTTGCTTTATTTATTTCAGGAGTAGATACAAATTCTACATCTTTATCCATATCCTCTGTTGAATACATTTCAATTCCTTCATACTGCTTTTGTACTTTTTTTCCAGTATAATAAGTAGATACAAGTACAAGAGCTGCTACAGGCATCCCTATATTTGCAAGATATGTTCCATATGTAAGACCTGTAAGTCCCATCAATGTAATTACTGGAGGAACAAATGGCCCTAGGAACAATCCACATGCTCCTGCTCCATGAAGAATAACTGCCAATGCATTAGGTGTTAATCCAAAACTTGCAACTATTGGAATCAATATTGGTGCTATCATAGCGTTTGCTCCTGCCAGAGTTCCCAATAAAGAAACCAGCAGAGTTGAAGCTCCCATAGTCACTATTATAGCTTGATTCTGACTTTTTATTCCTACTTTCTTTATCAGTATTTCTACTAGATTTCTAGCAACCTTTGTTTCTGTAAGAACTTCCCCCAATCCTGCTCCCATCATAATGATAAATCCAATAAGTCCTAAAAATGATTTCAGTCCATTTGCTATTTCATTTGACAAGCTTACAGGTGTTTGTCCTGTCAGTACTGCCCCTACTAAAACGCAGATGATAACTGTTGATAGTAGATTTTTCCCTTTAAAAGCAAGGTACAAATAAATAACTAGTGGTAAAAAACCTATTAATGCTGGTAATCCGAATATCATAAAATCCCTCCTCTGTGTTTTATAAATAAAAAAGATCTAAAATTCACACATTCAAAAAAGAAATGGTAGAATTTTAGACCTTACTTACTTAAATGTATAACTGTAAACAAGTGTTTTAATTCTTAGATTTTATATATTTTTTTATCGCATCTTTATATGCTACTATTATCGACTTCTGTGAACTTCCTAAATAAGTTCTTTCTACTTCAGCAATTATTTTATCCTGATCTTTTATAAAATTTTTTCCTACAAATATCTCTCTTACAAAAGAATTAGTTATTTTTAGGATCGATGACATTTCTGTTTCTAATATAATGTCGTCTTTATCTGACACTATAAAAGCTAAAAAAAATTTATTATAATTTTTAGTTATAGGATTGTCTAAGTTAGTTTTAGCATTTCCTACAATATATTTTTTATCCATTTTGCTGTTCTCCAAATAGCTATATATTTTAATTAAGAAATCAATTTGTAATTTATTCTAACACACTAAATTTTAAAAATCAAACTTTTATCCCTATTCCATTATATATATTTTAAATATATCAATCATAAACAACAGATAATTTTTGTATATTATTTGAACTTCAAAAATTTTATTAGTCTTATAGAAAAAATTTGACTAAAAAATGGTCTTAGTTCTTTTTTTAATGTAATTTTATATTCTAAATGCTCTATAATAATTATTATCTTTAAATCCAAATAGTCTTAAATCGATATTTGTATATTCACCTGGAAAAAATAAAAGAACTTTAGTATGATCAAAAATATTCTGTAAATTATTCAAAATGGTGTGAGTTCGTACTATAGGAAATATTTTCCCTACTCCTGTTAAAATTATAAAATTTTTATTTTCACTTTTTTGTTCAATATATTTTACAATAACCTCACTATTAAAACTTTTTTTTAATTTTTCATATAAAAATCTAGTTCCTTTTTTTTCTTCTATTTTAAAAGAAACATCTAAAATATCATCATTTTTCATACTTTCAAGCAGCAATTCAAATATATCTATTTCTACAGTTCTTAATCTTTCATTATTTTCTAAAGACGGTAAAAATTCATTTTTAATAAGATCTCTAACCTCTAACTCAGTTTCTGGAGAATAGTCAAATATATAAAAAGGAACTTCATTCGCTAACCCTTTATTATTATAAAATTCTTCACTTTTTACTTTTTTTATTAATCTTTTAAATTTTTCATTTATATTTTCCATAATTTCCACCATTTCTAATAAAGCATTATTTTTAGTATTGATTTACTCCCATTTTCTTTAATTTCATCTATGACCTCAGAAATAATAAGAGGTTTTAATATTTTATATAATTTCTCCTTCTCCTTTTTAATAAAACCACTCTCTGTTAAAAAATTTTTTAATTTTAAAATTATTTTCTTTTTTGTAGGATCACTCCAATTTTCAATAATTTCTGATTGCTCAGCTTTATTCTCTAAAAATTTTATAAATTCACTATCTTTTAGATAGTAATCATAATTATTATACTTTTCTCTTATTACTTCATCCATAAATTCTGCCACAATTCTTTCATTGCATAAAATGCTATAAAATATTATAAATTTAGTAGTATTAGTATCACTATTTACTAAATAATATTTTAAAATAGATGTCAAAGAATTTAATCTTTTATTAACAGTTTGAAACTTTCTATTAAAATTATTTTTACTAATACAATCTAAGATGTCCCTTTCCTTAAATATTTCCTTTAAATTTTCTGTAATTTGGTTTTCTACTAAAAATTTACCAGCATTTTTCATTTCAGTAAAATAAAAATTTTCTCCAGTTATTGCTCTATATTCCATTTTTACCTCTTTTCAAAATATTATAAAAATCCTAGAGCTTTTTGAACAGCATCAATAGGATCTTGATAAAAAATAAGCTGGACATCTCCTAAGATATCTGGAGGAAGACTCCCCATATCTTTCGCATTTAATATTGGTATTAATGCTTTTTTAGCTCCAGCTTCTCTAGCTATTTGAAGGGTATTTGCTAATTCTGAAACTACTAATACAGAGCCTGAAAGAGCCATTTCACCTAATATAACAGTTTGTCCTAATACTTGTCTATTAAGTGAATTAGAACACATAGATATAAATCCACCTAATGTAAGATTATCAGACAATCCAACATTTTTTTCATCAGAAACAGACAAATAAAATTCTTTCTCTGAAATATTAATAGCTCCACTTATTCTTCTAGAATTTATTTTTAAATAACTAAAAGCATTTTCAAAAGTTTTTCTATATTTATTATCTGAAACTGTAACTCTTCCTTTTCCAGAAGATACTTGACACTCTATTTTATAAAGTCCTTTTATACTACTATTACAAGATGCAATTGTATAGAGAGACCCTACTTTTAATTGACCCTCTGGTATAAGTTTTCCTCCCCCTTGCTCTTTTAAATTAACATATTTTTCTTCACCTATTTCTTTATCAATATAAGAGAAATTAGTTGCAAAAAATTCCATTCCAGCCATTTTTTTAAGTTGTTCTTTGACTCTTCTTCTATATTCTAAAGCTCTTACTAATATCTCCTCTACTTCTTCCTTGCCAAACTCTCCATCTGGATAAATTAATTTAATAAAGGCTGATACCGTTTTTCTTACTGCAATTGTATCCCTTTGATTTAAATCTCTACCTAAAACAAAGTATTTATCTATTGCATCACCATAAGATATCTTCCTAAGTTCCCTAAAAACTTCTGCCATATAATCTACTATCAATCCATATTCTTTTGTAAAACAATGTGGAGAAAGTTTTGGTATTTCCCATCCAGGTATATAACTATGCATCCTATCAAAAAATGCAGAATCATTATTCATTTCTGGAGGAAAATCTACAAGAAGATGTGCTGTTTTTACTAAAACATCTATACTTTGATTTATATTTCCTATAAAAACCATTGATGCATTAGCATTTTTTTCTTCTTTTCCTCTTGCAAAAGAGCCACTTGCCATAAAATCTTTCATTATTTGAATACCATCTTTATCCTTAAATTTAATCCCTGCAATTTCATCAAAAGCTACTACATCCCAATATCCAACTAAGCCAATTTGTTTTTTTGACATGTTATAAAATAAATTGGCAACTGTGGTCTGTCCTCCTGAAAGAAGAATGGAATTTGGACTGATCTCTTTATAAATATAAGATTTTCCTGTTCCTCTTGGTCCTAACTCACAAAGGTTATAATTATTTTCTACTAAAGGGGCCATTCTTCCTAAAAGATGCCAAATTGCATCTTTATCAAAAATTTCTGGTTCCATTCCTGTTGATCTTAACAAAAAATTGATCCATTGATTCTTGGTAAACTTTTTTCTTCCATCATAAACATCTAACATATTTAAATTTGCAATCTGAATAGGTCTTAATTTTTCCAATTTAAATGGTGAATCTCCTACACTTAATTCATCAAATTCATAACTTAGAGTAAGAATACACCATATTCCTCCGCTTAAA
The DNA here is from genome assembly GCF_003019675.1 of Fusobacterium ulcerans. Taxonomy (NCBI): domain Bacteria; kingdom Fusobacteriati; phylum Fusobacteriota; class Fusobacteriia; order Fusobacteriales; family Fusobacteriaceae; genus Fusobacterium; species Fusobacterium ulcerans. The sequence continues at coordinate 720,675 of NZ_CP028105.1, forward strand.
AGTTTTTCAAATTCTTTTATATAAGCACCTGGAATTTCTATATTCCCCACTCCTAGATTTGAAAGTTCCCCTTCATATCTATCTTTTTTTTCATTCAATTTTACATTTACTTTATCTATGACAGTATAACTTCCTATTTCTTTTATTTTTGATTTTACCTTTTCAGCTTCATCAGGACGAACATAGTTTTCCGCCAATATTTTTTTTACTTTTTCCATACCTATTTCTATATTTTCTTTATCTATTTGGTTGCAATACATTCCTAATAAATATTCCAATACATATATAGGTACATTGGCCCCACCTTTTATTTTAGAAACTAAGTCTTTCTTTACTATTTTTCCTTCAAAAGCCTCATTTCCAATTTCGTTTATTATATCCATAAACCTTCCTCTCTAAAAATCAAAATCTGATGCAATACCTAAATTTACATTATATTCTTTTGAGTCTAAAATATCTCCACTTTCAATATCTGATATTTTTAAAAATACTTTTTTATGCTCTCCGCTCAAAGTTAATCTAAAATTATATTGAAAATTTTCTTCCGTTGCATTTAATCTAACTTTGAATTCATCACTTACCTTAATCCCAAGCTCTGTATATAAAGCAGCAACAATATCTCTTTCAATGATTTTTCCCTTTATACTTACAGGTTCTAATTGATATATAGTAAATTTTGTTAAATTAGAAGTTATTTTCCACACACTTTCTTTTATTCTAACCCCAACCTTTGAAGATTTTTTAGAATTTACTCCACTTTTATAGTGAATTAATGGAACTATCATTTCTTGTGGACTTATCCCACCATGAACAAACTGTAATCCATTTCCAAGACTCTTTATTCTTTGATTTTTTATGGGAAATATTCCATATAAATCATTTACATTTAAAGTAATACACCCTTTTTCTTCTACATAATTGGAATATAATGCGTATCTCTTCCCTATACTAAAATATTCCTGATTACTTAATTCAATTTTATCATATTCTGCTATCTCTTTTCTCTCATAAAGAAAACCATGGTCACTTGTTATATAAATATTTACAATTCCAAGACTAGAAAGTGTTTTAGACAATCCTGTTATGTCCTCTATGGTTATATGGCATGCTTCAAATGCTCTATTTTCAGTTTTCCCCTTATCTCCAATAGCATCAATGTTATCATGATATATATATATTACTTTTTTACCTTTAATATATTCTTCTTGTTCTCCTCTGCTCTTATTTTTAAACCTATCAAATGTAATAGCAACTGATTCTCCACAACTAAGCTTTAATATTTTTTCTCTATTTTCAGTATTTAAAGTATTTATATTTTTTATGAAAATTTTCTTTTCAATTAAATCAATTTTTTTCTGTGACCCAAATGGAAGAAGATTTGCCATTCCTATTGAAGTTATACTTGGAAGTTCTGTAATCATTGAATTTAAAATTATTTCTTTTGTATTAGCTTCTTTCATTAATTTTTTAGCTATTTCATTTCCCACTTCAAATCTTAGTGCATCAGAAATAATAACTGCAACTCTTGTATCAGCCTTTGTTATATGTTCCTTATAGAAGTTTTTTTGTTGTGGCAATTTTTCCCTTTCACTAATATGATTAGACCAAATTTCTAATAAAATTTCCAAATATTCTTTTTCATAAAAATATGCTATTCTATCTTCAAGTTCGTCTAAAATCCCATATAGTTCATTATTTTTCCCATTATCATAAGAATAATAAAATTCTCTATAATATTTATCTATCATATAATATTCACTTGTATAGTCAATAAATACTTCATTTATATTACTTCTTTCTTTAACCGTTACTGTTTCTTTTAGTCTAAGAATATTTATTGCAGCAAATAATGCTTTATAAAAATAGAAATACTTTTCTCGCCATAAACTATTATCTAACCTTATTTCAATATACTTTTGATATATATCAAATTCTTTAAATCCAAGAGTTAATCTTTCTACAATGTCTTTAATAACAATTTGATCAAAATATTCAATTCCTATCCCTTGAACACTGCTTTCTAATTCTAACTCATCTATTCTATCTTTTATATTTATCTCTAGACTTAGATTATAAAACTCTTCTTTTATCATTTTATTAATTTGATTATTTTGTAATAAAGATTCCACAAAAAGATAAATTTCATTTGTTTTACCTATATAATATTTTTCTAAATTTATATGAGGTTTTTGTTGTATCCCCCTATAGAAGTGTACTACTAAAAGTATTTTTAAAAATTGTTTAAAATTATTTACATCTATATCAAATTTTTTCTTTATTTGATTATATAGATATTTTAGTCCCATCCATTTTTCTACTATTTCTAATTTATTCTTATTTATAATCAAATTCTTCAATATCTCCAGTATCTCTATGCTTTTAGATCCAGAAATACTAGCTAATATAGACATTTTTAATTTATTTTCGTTCATATTATCTATATCATTTATCACTTTTTTTAATTTTTCTTTTCTTTCTTTGCTAGCAAAAAATTCTAAATGGTCTTTAATAATTTTACTTAATTTATAATCTGTTCTATCTAATTTTAATTCCTCTATTATCATTGCAGATTTATCAGCTTCAAAAAATTCTGAATAAAATTCTATATCCAAAAGATAATTTTCATTATCTTTTGGCTTTGGATACTCACTATATATTAAATAATTTGATTCAATATCTGCTATTTCTAATGTATACTTTGTTTTAAATATATTAGTATCAATCATTTCCCCTTTTTTATTCATTTCTTTTGTCAAAATAATGATTTTTATATTTTCTAACCTTAATTCTTCCATTACATCTTTAAATGCTCTATCATTATCATACCAAAAAATTATATGTCTTTTTTTAGGGTATACTGGAGTTAGACTAAATCTATATTCAAGCATCTCTTTTATCTTTTCAATTTCCATGATAATATCCTTTCATCATTTTTTCTATAATTTAGTATATCTAAAACTACAAAAATAAGCAAGGAAAAGAAGCACTTCTAATCACACTTTTTAAAATAAAATAAAACCTAATAGAATAAGAAATTTTCCCTTATTATTAGGTTTTATTTAACAATATAGAATTATTTTTATTGTTTTCTATAATCATTCAAAAGTTTTCCTTCAAAAGTTTTCCATTCAGTCCATCCATTTGCTGATCTTCCTAAAATTAATGCTGCTGCTGCACTTGGTGATGTCATTTTATAATTTTCTTTAAAAATATATTTATTTTCTAAATCTTCTATTATATTTTCTTTTAATAAAGTTTCAATATTTTTTTATTTTGTTTTTCAACTGATTCATAAATTATTTTGCTAATTGTACTTCCTTTTAAAGTTTCTATTAGACAACTATTTTCCTGTTCCTGAAAAATTTACTCCTTTTAATAAAATGATTTATTCAACATCTCCTATTTTTCTCATTTCTGGTCTTCTCCAAATTTGAATTATATCTTTATAAAGATTTTCAAATCTCTCTGCCATTTTTAGAAGATCCCATTCATCTAACTTTCCTAAATATCCATTTAAATATAGTTTGCTATTTTTATATCCATAGATAATATCATCTCTTTTACAAGAAAAGGACTTACTTCTTAGATTAGAGTCACTTCTAATTAAAGTAAGATTTGAAATTGTATCTTTAACTCTTTTCATATATTCAAACTCAGTCTTTGAATATTTTTCTTTCCAATCTTTATTAGGTTTTTGAGGAAATATATGTCCAATTATAATTTTTCCATTATGAAAATCTATTGGTTCATTATGATAATAATTTTCTAATCTTTGAAAAACATAATTTAATTTATCTTTGTCTTTATAGAGTGGTTTTAATTTTAAAGACTGTTTTAACTCTTCATCTGTTGGAAAGCCTTGGTTTAATAAAATACTTTCTAAAACATTATAATACTTTCCATCTTTAGATGTTTTAGAATACATCCCTTGAAATAATTTACTTAAAGCATTTGATGGTTCTCCTGTTATATATCTTCTCCATATATAACTTTGAAGTAGTTTCAGAATATTAATAGTTTCTTTTTTAGATATTTTCTCTTCTTTACAGTCTCTTAGTACCCCTATAAGAAAAGGGGTAATAACTGTTTGATCTAAAATTTTTAAGTATTCTAATTCTTTTCTTAATTGTAAATCTTTTTCTAATTTAGGTTTTCTAATAATAGCATAAAAATATGAATATATTTTTATATCTTCAAGTATATCATCAGTTTTTCCTTGATAGAATTTTTTAAATTCCTCAAATACTTTTGATTTTGTAGGAATTTTACTATTTTTTAATGTCAAATAATCTCTTATAAAGTCAGATATATAACTTATTATTTTGCTTCCATCACTAACTTTACAGTTATTCTCAATAGGTAGCCATATGTCTTTATATATTTTATTTTGCTCAGTTTTTTCTAAATCCATCAATATATAATTTTTAATCAAATCCCCCTGAGATAAATCTAATCCTGTTGAGTTCAAACTTTCAAATATCTTTTGTGGATCGTCCTTTCCCTTTTCCAAAGCTATATCAACATATATCAACTTTTCTATTCCCTTTAAAAAACATTCTATCTCTTCTCCCGATAAATTTTCTACTGAATTTTTAAAAAATATATAATTTTTTAACATATTTCTATCTTGATACTCTTCCAATTCATTAAAAAAATTTTTAGATATTTTATTTAAGATAATTAAATTTTCTTCTGGAGGCAATAATTTTAAATTCATCTCTTTTTCTGAATACTTATTTATTATATATTGCTCATATATTTTATCAGCTGCTCTTTTATTTGTTTCTTTCAATTTATAATAAAGTGCTAAAAATAAAAGAGTTATAGTAGTCATTCTTTGTTGTCCATCAATTACATAAAATTCCTTTTCTCCAATACTATATACTCCATCATGAATGTACACTATACTCCCAATAAAATGAGAACTCACATTCATATCTTTACCTACCTTTAATATATTATCAAAAAGTAGTTGGCAATGTTTTTCTTGCCAATTATAATCTCTTTGATAAACTGGTATAGAAAAAACTGTGTCTACCTCTGAAAATAAATCTATAATCTTTTTTTCACTAGCCTTCATTAAATTTAATCTCCTGTTTTATATTTATTTTATATTTTTCTTAATATTTTTCCAAATTTTTCATAATTAACTTTTACTCCATCGTCTAAATCTAATACAATTTTTTGCTCAGCTATATGTTTTACCTCATTTGCATATTCTCTTAGTTCTTTCAGGTTATTTTCTAATTCTTTTAATTTTTTCTCAGCAATTTTTTTATCCTTTGGAATAGTTTTACCATCTATAACTATTTTTTCATAATAAGATCTTTGATTTTCTATTATTTCTTGATAAGGTGTAAGATAATCAGTTCTCATTCTAGCAATAGTATTTTCTTCATATCTATGTAGATATACAAGACATGAAAAAGAATTTTTCTTACCACTGTTCAGCATCCAATAAATTGGCCTTTTTTTGTATCTTTGAAGATGATCATCATAAAAATCTTTTATAAAGTATTTTCTTAATACTTCTTCAGCTGTTTCATCTTTCTTCTTTCCTAGAGCTTCAGCTATAAATTCAAGATTTTTTTTCAAGTTCTTTTCTCCATATAGAATTTTCACAAATTCTATTACCTTCTTCACAATATCATTTTCAAAAACTTCTTCTTCTGTTACAGGAATAATTCCATAGACATCAGCAAAAAATCTTGATTCCTCTATTTCATGTCTAATTTCTCCATCTGTCCCTTTTATAACGACTTTATTTCCTTCAATAATCAAGTTATCATCGGAATTAGCAATTATAAGTCCAGGTTTATCTATTGAATATCTTCCCATAATACAACCTATAGTATATGATAAAAATTGTTTTACTAATTCTTCTTTATTAAATTCCAGTTCTACTCCTCTATTAAATAGATATCCTTCTGAAGTTTTTTCCATTTCTTCAAATCCTTCTTCTATTTGTATGGAATTAGTAACTATTTTTTTTATAGTTGCCTCTTTTTTTAATAATGTAATATCTTCAAATTCTACTTTCTCATCCATTTCATCTTGTAATTCATATATATTTATAAAAATCCTGTTTAGCTCTTCCTCATTTTTATGCATTTGGACAAATTGATTTCTCCAATAATTACAGTAAGAATCGTATGCTGATTCTAAATTTTCCCCATCAATTAAAGAAAGCTTTTCAAAATCCCAAGAAGTTTCACGAAAGTCCCATTCTTGTTTAGATATATTTATACATTTTTCTGTTAGACAATTAATTTTTTTGAAAACTTCTAAATCTTCAGTAAAATAAATGGGTATTTCTTTAACAGTTCCAGATGTCAAATTTAAAGTAGGTGCTATAAACTCGAAAATTCTTTTCATAATTTTCATATTAAAAAAACTCATTGTATATAAAAAGTTTTTATCCTGTTTAAGAAAAACAGAATCAGCAGCTTGATCAAAAATAAAATCTGGTTTTAAAAGTCTAATTGTATTTACCCCAGAAGTAATCCTTTTCCAACTAAATCCTTTTTTGAAAAAAAATTTCTCGTTTCTTATAACAGCACTTTTTTCATTTTTTACTTCCTTACCGTTATCCTTCCAGTTAATAAGGCTATCCAAGTTACCATACCATTTTCTTGAATCTCCTCCCATTTGATATAAAGCCCATTTTTTATCTCTAAAATCATATCCACTAGGTTTAAAATTTATATTATTTATAGAGACTTCACTCCAATCTCTTGTATAATAAGAATTATTCCCTGTTTGCATTCCTGTTGCGGGATATGATATAGTTTCCATTGTTTCCGAAGATGAAATAATTTTCACTTCTTTTTTACTCAACCAATATCCTAAACGATTTCCTGGGATTTTTTCAAAATCTTTTTGATATGCTTTATATTTATTGAGGGGATTAAAAAATTCATTTTCCTTCCATTCAGCACTATTATAATCTACTAATCTTATATAATTTCCTGATATTTCTGGCATTTTATTCTTACTTACCCAAGCAACAGTTTGAAGTACTTCTCCTCCAATATCTGCAAATGCCCTTGTCCCCAAATGAGTTAAATTTTGTATCTCTGTATTTTCTATAATATTTTTTCTTAAATTTTCAAAGCTACTTAAAAACATCCAAGAGTGCATTGTTATCATTGAGGTATACATATTTTCCTTAGTAAATTCCTCACATTTCTCTATAAATAGAGAGAACATATCACTTTTACTATTCTTATAATTCTTTTCAACATACTTTTTTAATTTTTCATCCATTCCACTACTACTCATATATGGGGGGTTAGTTATAACTACCTCATACTTATCTGCCATTATTTTTTGCTGATGTATCATTCCTTTTATTTTTTTAAAATCTTCATCTATATTTCCATCTAAAATGTCATTTCCTCTGAACATGGATGTTTGACCTTGATTTTTTAATATTTCATTTAAAGATTTAAATTCTTCTTCTAACTTTTTTGTATCTATATCTTCTATTTTTAAAATACTTCCATATTCTTTAGCATCATAAAAATTATCAAGCATTATAGCTAAATTTTTTAATGAATTTTCAGCTATTAATTTTCTTGTTCTTGTAGATATATTATTACTTTCTTTTATCACTAATATGTTTAACTTAAATTTTTCTTCACCATCTAATTTTTCCAATACTTTGAATAGTCTAGGAAACTTTTCTTTTGCCTTCATCATTATTGCAAATGAAGCAAGTTGAGCAGCTCTCTCATCTATTTCTAATCCCAATATATTGTTTTTCATTATAGATAATACTGCATCTTTTTTACTCCAACCAAGATTCTCATATATTTCAAAAAGTATGTCAAAAGAATAAGTAAGCATATGGCCGCTCCCCATCGCTGGATCAAGTATTTTTATATCTTCTATTTTTATTTTTTCAACATTTATATCTTTTTCAGTTTCTATATAGTATTTCCAATTTTTTTTAATTTCTGAGTCTACTCCTAATGATTCTATAGCTAACTTTCCCAATGAATTTTCTACCATATATTTAACTATCCATTTAGGTGTAAATAATTGTGTTGCTGCTGGTATATTCTCCTTTGTTATTTTTTTATTTTTTTTCAATCCCTCAAAAACTTCATTTTTCTTTTCAGAGTTATAATATTGGTACAACCAACCTATTAATTCTATTGGCACCAAACCATTTTCTTTAGATTCCTCTATTTCATATCTTAGTTTTACAAGAACAGAATTATCCATTAATAATCCTGAAGGAAAGAGTATATCAGAATATCCCCCCTTTTTTGAAAATATAAATGGCATAATAGATGAAAGTTCCTCACATTTTTCTTCTACCAATATAGAATACATCTTTTCTAGAGATTCTAGAGTATTTTTATCTTTCAATTCATGTATTTTTTTCTGTTCTTCTCTTTCTAATTTTTGAAAAAAATTAGCTTCAAGATATTCATCTATAATTGCTGGCTCTATTTTTGAGCCATTACTAAATACCATTTTTTCATCTATATATTTATTTGCTTCCATATATGCCAAGGCTATAAGCCTATTGAACCATATATATGCACTTTCCTCTATTAATTCATCATATCCAAGTTCCTTATATTTTTCAATCAACTTATTATAACTTGATTTAGAGTATAGATTTCCTTTTACTTCTACTTGACTTCCTAATATTACTGGAATATCTAAATTATTTTTATTTATTCCAAGTATTTTCAATCTAACTTCCATTTTTCTCATAAGTTCTTTTCTAGCTTCTATAGCAAATATTTTTAGGCTATTCTTATTCACTCTTTCCTCCCAAAAATTGTCATAGCTCTACTATGACAATTTTATTTTATCAATTTATATCTACTATCTTATTTTTTTTAATAGCTTCTAACATTTTAAATTTTAATTCTTCTATTTCTCTTTCTAATTCAGTTATATAAAGTTGTACTTGCTCTTCTGTTTCTAAATTATATTTTGAAGTTACATTTATCCTTCTTAGTTTAATTCTTTCCTTTTTTTTAGCTTTTCCATTACTTTGTTGAATGAATCCATCTTTATCTTTTTTTGCCATTTCTATTATTTTCTCTAAATTTTCTAATTCTTTTTTTTCTACTTCTTCCTTAAAACTATTATATGTTACTTTTATCTCTTTTACAAGTTCTTCTATATCTGTCTTATCTTCTAATATACTAATAAGCTCTTTTTCTATACTATTAATTTCTTCTTTAATACTATTTCTATATTCTGTTTCTATATTAAATATAATATTTTCTAACTTTCTTCCTCTCAAAAAAATATTTGTATCTTTTATTTTATTTATTTCTTCAATAAAATCTTGCAGATTATTGTTAACCCTATTTAAAATAGCATCTCTATCTTTTAATACTTCTGAGAAAAACTCATTTTTTTTCTCTACTTTTTTCTTTAAATTATTTTTTTCATTTTCAATCAATATATTTTCTTCTAAATTTATAGCAGATATCAAATCATCTATTTCTCTTATTCTTGAATACGGATTATTATCCCTAACTATTTCTAAAAGAATATTATAGGCAGAATTATCTTTCAAACTCCCAACAAAATCAATATATTCTTCAATTCTTTTTATTTTATCAAGAGCTTCATCATATTTTCTTTTTTTAGAATTAGTAAAAAAATCTACTACAGTTGATTGCTTTTCATATAAATCATACAACTCTTCTTCCATATCTAAAAAATCTTGTAATACTTTTTCCGCTTTTCCTTTAGAAAAAAGTATCTCTTTTAATAACTCTTTCCATTCTTTCAATTCTTTTTTTCCTGGATAATTTTTTTCGTTATATTCACTTTCATATTTGCTAACACAACCTATTTTTTCCTTAAGAATAACAAATAATTCTTCCTTGGGTGAATTATTGGTAATCTCAACTCCATTTCCAAAAAAACTTTTTAATATATTATTCACTTTTTTTATAAGTTCTATATCTATTTCTTCTTTTAAAGTTATTACCACTCTCTCTAAATTTCTATTTTGAGATTTTATCAAAAGTTCTTTTGCTTCTTTTGCTTCTGTAACTATTACTTTTGATTCTTCTAAATTAATATATTTATATGTCCATAGTTCTGCTATTATTCCATTGATTGAAAATTGATCCCATCCATAAGGTATTTTTGTAAAATAATCAGATAAATCCTTTAATGTTATATTCATCCCTCTTTTTTCTTGTATTGTAATCTTATTTAAAACTTCTTTAATTGCTTCACAATTTACATTAGTCTCTAAATCTTTTTCTATTTTAATAAGTTGATCATTTCCAGAAAAATCATATGTTAATACTTCTTTTATTTTATTTTCATCATATTTTTTTACAATTAATCTTGCATTTTTAAATCTATAATTAGCAGCAGCTTTAAGTGCTTCCTCTATTACTTTCCCAGCATCTTTTGCTTTTATACTGATTTTATGTCCATATATAAATACTTCTGCTTCTTGTAAAGCTATTTCTATATTATTTTGTATTCTTCTTTTTCTATTTTGATTTTCTCTTTGTTTGCTTTCTAGTATTCTAATTACAGCTTCTCTTACATTTTCTCTTTGTTTTCTCTTTATATATGACTCAATTTTTAAAGATTTTTTTATTTCTTCCATATATCCTTCTTGATTTTCTGGAAGCTTAATAATAAGATCATACCCTTCTCTCAAACCAATAAATTCTATATTATTATAATTATCTGCACTAGGGGTAAAAATAACTATATCAATTTGCCCTCCTAGCTTACCAAAAGGATATTCATCTATTTTTCTACTAAAGCTGTATTTATTTCCTGTTTCCTCAATTGAAATATTATTTTTATTAAAAATCTCCTTAAAAATATATGAATCAAGTTCCTTATATATATCATTAAAATCTATTTCTTCTTGATTTACTTCTCTGTTTATATCTTGCTCTTCATTTGTAAGAAAATAATAATTATCTCCATCTTTTTGGATTAATACTTGTTGTTCTAATTTTTCTAAAGCTTTTTTTATTTTTGCTTCAAGATTAATTCTATCACATTCTATTGAATTAATCATAAAACTAGCTAAAGTATTTAAATTGGGTTCTATTCCATTGATTCCTTTTAATAAGAATAATAATTTTAAAACTTCTAATCCGAATTCATCAATACCTCTTTCATTCTTAGCATGAATAATAGGTCTTCTAGCGTTATCTTCTAAAAATTGTTCTATTGATTCATAAAAATAATTAAATGGAACTATTGTTCCCAATGACATATCTTTTACTCTAATTCCTGCTTCTTGAAATGAACTCAATAACGATCTTTCCCCTCTTGACATATGTTGCCCAGAATGTCCCATTTCTCTAACTTTTTCAAATACTTTTTGTAATAAATTAAATTGATACCCTACAAAAGGATAAGTCTCAGCAAAATCAAACTTATCTTTATACAAAGAAAGAGTCATTCCTTTTTTATCAAAACTTATTAAATTTTCAATATCAATTCTCTTTTTTTCGTATAAATTTTCAATATCTTCTCTTTCAATTTCTCTTTTTTCTAATAATCTTTTCTTTATTACTTCATCTATGTTCCCACTTGATAATGGTAAAATAGTTTTAAACCTATCTTGAATTTTTGAAAAATCATTTCTTCTACTATCGTTTGCAGTTAAAATTGTTCCTAAATCTTGTTGTGATGTTACTCCTATCCATACTCTTCCTTGAAATTTTACTCCCAAAGTTTCTACTAAAGTTTGTAAGTTTAACATAAGTTGAGAATTTTCACCTATATATTGCCCTATTTCATCTACCAAAAATACTATTCTTTGCTTAGCTCCTTTTATTTTTAAATATCCTTCTATTAAATCTCTAAAACTTTCTGCACTAACAGATTTTATACTTTCTTTGTCAAGCCATCTCTCTGCACTTTCTCTAGTCATAATCTGCATCTTTTCTATAACATCAAGAAATTCATCAGCATGAAAATCTAAATTTCTACTTCCATCTTTCCAAGTTTTCCCTGATTCTTCTTCAAAAAACTTTTTAAATTCTTCAAATTTTCCTTCTTCCCAAAGCATTCTTTCAAATTCAGCTACTTTTATATCATCTCTTGAAAAGCCTAAATATTCATTAAATTTTTTTAAAAATGCTACTGCAATACTATCTTTATTTTGATAAGTATCCTGATCACTAACATTATCTATATTAAAAAGAATTACATCAGTTGGAACTTCAGATGCTTTTTCTATATTTCCTTGCAATATTGCATCTTTTAATTTACTTTCAAAAAATTCTGTTACTTTTTTCTCTCCATATTTCTTATTTTCTAATATACGACCAATCATTTTTAAAAGATGAGATTTTCCTGATCCAAAAAAACCTGAAATCCATACTCCTATATCTTCAGTTGAACTATTTAAAGAATCTACATATTTATCAAAAAATTTTGTTAAATGTTTTCTTATTTCTTCAGTTACCACATATTCACTTAACTCTGTTATTATAGTTTCTTCTTGATTACTTTCTGCTTTTACTACTCCATTTATTTTTCTTGTAATATCTTTTTGAAGTATATCTTTTATACTCAAATCACTTTTCATAAACATTCTCTCCTTACAAACTTAAGTTATTTTCTTTATATTTTATCATAAACATTTAATTAATTTAATATTAAAATTCCTTTACTAATTTTACTTTTTATTGTTTTCTTTTTAGATATCAAAATCTTAATTTTTATTTTTCTAACTTCTTCACTACTTTTAATTGTATCATTTTTTAAAAAGGATTAATAGTTCTTCTTTACCTTAATTTTAGATATTGTCACAATTTTTATATATTATTTTAAAGCAAAAAAATACTACAGATTTCTCTGTAGCATTCACAATAATATTTTTCACAATAAAAATTCTATTTATAATCTACTAACAAGTTTTTTTTGTAAAAAGCTATACCTATTTTAACTATATCTTTTATTCCTCTTTCTTCTAATATAGCAGTATATTTTTTCTTTTCTATTTGATCCAAAGCTTCTTTTACATGATATTCTAATTTTTCCTCTGATTCTACTTTAGACAACTTAAATTCAAATATATAACCAGTATGATTTTTATGTCTAGGTTCTAATATTATATCTGCTCTTCCATCTCCTGTTTCTGTATTAGAAAGAACTACATATTCTTTTTCCAGTATTACCATCAAACCTAATACAAATCCATGATAAAAAGCTTCTTTGTTATCATAAGAACTCATTGCCACCTGTAGTATTCTTCTTAAATTAGATTCAAATGAATTTTCTCCTATAATTCTTTTTTTCTTTAAATTAGTAATCATATCTTCAAAATATCTTGTATTCTTATTAGAAATTTTTTCTAAGAACACCTTTCTAAAAAATGAATATATTTCTCTATTAGGTATTTTCATAGAAATTTTTTCAGAAGTTATTATTTTATCAAGAGAAAGATATCCAGTGTATAGGAGTAAAGACCATAAACTATTCTGTACAGTCAAATCATCAAACAGTAAATTTTCATCTATATATTGTTCTACACTTTCTCCTGAAAATAATTTTTTTAAATCTTCAAAAATTTCATTGTCAGCTTCTTTTAAAACCTCGTTTATTAAAAAGTTATCTGAGCTATTTACCCAATATGATTTTAATAATCTACTTTCTATATAGTACAAAATTGACCACGGATTATATATTTCTGTATTTCCAAACTTATACCCATTATACCAGTTTCTTACTTCTTCCAATTTATATTCAATTTGATAATATTTTAAAGCTGATTCAACTTCATCTTCTGTAAGCCCAAAATATTGTGAATAGTTATCATCTAATATACTGTAAACCATTAGATTATTCAATCCAGAAAATATTCCTTCTTTGGCTACTCTTAATATTCCTGTCATTACACCAATATAGAGATACTTATTTCCTTTTAAAGTTGAACTATACAATCCTCTAAAAAATTCCATAGCTTCTTTATAGTAACCATTTTCATATGCTGAAACAATAGCTGTATCATATTCATCAATTAAGACAACTACTTTTTTTCCATATTGATCATACAATAATTGTGACAAAAATTTCAAAGAATTAATTGCTTCAACTTCGTTTACCTCTTTTTTTAAATAATTAATAAACAGCTCTTTATCAATTGGATTCAAGTCATCTAAAATATCAATATTTTCTCTGTACACTTCACTTATCAATATTTTAACCTGTTCAAACAATTTTTCATAAGTATTAAATTTAACTTCTTTAAAAGAAATAAATATGACTGGATATTGACCTTGTTCAACCATTGTTGAAGTTTTTTCTATATTTAGACTTTTAAATAATTCTCTATTTTTTTTATTTCCTTTTATATCATAAAAATATTTCAGCATAGACATATTTAAAGTTTTTCCAAATCTTCTTGGTCTTGTAAATAACAGTGTTTTCCCTATATTTTTAGATATCTCTTCAATAAACAGACTCTTATCTGCATAAAAATAATCATTATCTATTATATTTTTAAAATCATCTATTCCTATTGGCAGCTCCTTCATAAATCTACACCTCTCTTTCATCTCATTCTTTTATATTATACCATATCTCTTTCTGCTTTTATATTTAATCTCTAATCTCATTTTCACCTTTTTTTAATTTACAAGTCCCAGTTTATTTTTTTAATATCTTCCTTCATTTTATCAAGAATTAATTCTTGATACCCTGCTCTTTTTTTATTTTTTACTTCTTCTATAAGCTCAATAAAGCAATCACTTTTTATCTTTTCTAATTTTTTCATACTTTCTTCTGAAATAATTTTTTCTGATATATTTAATTTATAATCTTCTATTGTAAAGCACCATGGAATTATTTTACTTCCTCTTCTTTGAATAAGCTTATCTGCTATCTCAATTCCTTCAGGATCAATATCTCCAGAATAATAAAGAGTACATCCTTTTCGACATAACATGTCTATTAAAATTAAAGAAGCTGTTTTTAGCTGACCTGAAGTGCATAATAAAGCTATTTCTTTATCTTTAAAATATTCACATAAGTATGAAAATACCATCTGATTTTCCACAATAAAAACCTTTTTTCTTTTACAGTCAGCTTTTATTACTTTCTTCAAGTTAGACATAGTGATTATATATTCTTCTGATTGTTTTATAAATTCTTCATATGCTTGGTGAATTCCTTTTTCTGTATGAAGACTTATTCCAAAAGCAGTGGTGAAACTAGAGATAGTATCTACTTCTATTCCTGAAATATAGTACAGCTCAAGAACTTTTTCCGCTTCTTTTGTATATTCCATATTATTAATATGAAACAGTAAATTTAAAAGGAGTTGTCCTGCTGGCATACCACGATCAAAATAGTGTGGATTAGAAGTTATTTCAGCTCCTAATATGGCTATTTTTATTCTTTCCTTTGATTTTTTTAAAAAATTTATAGCTTTTATTGTAAAATATATCATATTTTCTGTTTCTGTATTATCAGCATCATGTTTATAAAATGATCCCTTATCCCTAATTATTTTTTCTAATAATTCAGCAGCAGTTTCATTATACTCTTCTGCTATTTTTAATCTCTCTTTTATATTTTGAAAAAAAATTTCCTTAGACATTTCTTTTTCTATCTTTTTTTCTTTTTTAGTAATAATGCTCTCTGAAAAGTATCCCTCTAAAAGATCCATCAGTTCAATTTCTCTAAACCTTGATTCTTTTAAAACTTTTTCAAATTCAGATATTTTAAATTTTATCTTATTTCCTTCCATTACTCTTCCCAGCAATCCTTTTATAGCTTCTACTTCAATTTTTTCTGGATTATCTATTACTATATTTCCAGAAAGTTTCCCATAAGATATATATTTATCTTTTAGTTGCTGAAATATACGTTTATATCCTTTACTTTCTTTGAAATATCTAATACATTCATTCAACATTAACATTTGCTCCTTTTACATCTCTAGAGTTTTTTTCTTTCCATCCCAATAGAAATGATTAACTTTTACCATTTTTAAATCTCTTCTATTTATTAATTCTGCTATTCTTAATTTTTTTACAGTTTCATAACATCCCCATAATATTTGTGAATTCATGATATAATCAAAATCAAGTTTGTCTATCAACTCAAACATACTGCTTATATTTTTATCATCTATTCCTGCAAAAGCTTCGTCTAAAGCTATTATCCTTGGACAATCCTCTTTTGCTTTTTTATACTGAGCAGATGCTGCTGCTAATAAAGGAATATATATTGACATCGCCTTTTCTCCACCACTAAATCTATTAAAAGCATTATTAGTCAGTTCTTTTTTATTCTCCCCTTCTCTATGATAATATATTCTAAATTCAAACCATTCTCTATAGTCTAGAATCTCTCTTATAGAATCTATATAGTTTACTTCTTCGCCTTTAATTTCCATCTCTTCTCTAATTAAATTTAGTTTGCTTTTAAAATGTTCTGATATTTTCTGTAAGTCTTCAGCTGGCAATAACTTTCCATCTTTTCTTAATAATATTTCCAGCTCATTTATTTCTAATTCAGATTCATTAAGTTTTTCTTTAGGTTTCCATTCCATAGAAAATTTCATTTTCATAGATGTTTCCATTTCTGACATTATTTTAGACATTTCTTTTATCCATTTTCTACTCTCATAAATCTGATCATTTAATTTATGTCCTATATTTCCTGATAAAATGTCTACTATAAGCTTTCTATCTTCTCTTTCAATAGCATATTCTCTCTGCTCAATTTCTTCACTAAGAATTTTTTCAAACTCATACAAAGATAATTTTTTACCATTATTAATCATTCTTATATATATTCTCTTCCTACAATACTCATAATCATCTTCAAAAATTTCTTCAGTAGCTGCCATGTATTCATACAATCTACTGCTGTTATCATTAAATTTTTTCATCAGAGATACAGTTATCCCCTCTGTTGTTTTTTCACTATCTTTTACATTTTTGAGAATTTCTTCAAGAAGTTTTTCCTCTTCTCCTTTTTCATATTGCACTACATATCCTAAAGAAAGTTCTTCTTTGTAATATTCAAGTGTTTTTTCTACTGCTCTTTCTTTTGCTTCAACCTTTTTATTTTCAGAATTTAATATTTCTTCTCTTCCTTGAATAGTTGTATCAACTCTAATAATATTTCTATCTGCTTTATCATATTGTTCTTTTAGTTCTAACTTTTCTTCTTTAAGATTTTTTAATTTCTCTGCTGCTGCAACATTTTTAGGACTATTTAAAACTTCTTGCAGTTTTTCTATAGCTTTTTGATATTTTTCTAATTCATTTTTCCCTTTTCTTATTTTATCTCTATAAAAATCTATTAATTCTTCCGATTTTCCTTCCATTTCTTCAGTTCTTATTATTTCATATTTAGAACTTTGATAGTTTCTTAATTGATTTTCAAGTTCATATATACTTTTCAGATATTCTTTTGAAGCTGTTTCTGCTTCTTTATACTCTGCTACCTTTTTCTCAAAAGGAAGTATTCTACATCTAGTTATTACCTTTTGATTCCATTCTCTATATTCGGTTTTAATTCTATTTAATTTATCTTCTCTTATTTCTAATTCATTTTTAATTTTTTGAAAAGCATATTCTATATCTTTTTTTAATTTTATACTTGTATCTAAATCATCATACAGAGGTACATTTTTATATTCTTCAATTAAAGCTGATATTTTATTAGATATATCTTCTATCATAAGATCAAAATTTTCTATTTCATGTAACAACTCTGCACATTTTTCTTCTTTTTCTAAAATATATTTCTGTAATTTTTCTTTTCTTGTTTGAACCCCTATATATGAAGCTTCTTCTTTACTGCTACTGTACCCTTCTAAAACTCCATTTTTAAAATATCCATCTTTTTCTAAAATAATAATATCCTCATTTTTTTCTTGCTCTGATGGAGATATATTCTTAAAAAAGTCTTCTATAACTTCTTTTACATTTTCCCTTATATTTTCAGCAACAAGTTTATTGTATTTAAAATTCTTGTCAGAATTTTTTTTACTAGTGATTATAATATCTGAATATTTACTTATTATGTCCTTTGCTCTTTCTCTCTCTTCGTATGGAATAACTAAGGAATCAAGTATTCCACTATCTTTTAGTTGTGCTTCCAGTGTATTTCTTTCAATCTCAGATAAATTTTCTGCAAAATCTACTGTTTCATAAAAAGCCATAAACTCTATGCCTGCCTTTTTCAAGTCTTTTCTGCATTGAATTACTTCATCTTTTCTCATTGGAACACTATCTTCCATATTCTTTAATTCCTCTAATTCTTTTAGTTCAATTTTATATTCTCTTGTTTTAACTGTTTTTATATGTCCTAACTCTATTTTTTCTTGCTGAAGTTCTTGGTTTTTCAAATTATAGTTTTTCTCTAATATTTTTTTTATTTCTCCAGCTTCTATCAATCCTTCATATTTTTTTATTAATTCAATAATTTTATCCAAATCACTTTTCGAAATTTTTAAAAACTCATTTTTCTCTTTTAAAATATAAAAATTTTCTACTAGATTATCTCTGGCTCTTTCTTCCATTCCTTGAGCCTTTAACATTTCATCTTCTATTCTATCTCTCTCGTTTCTATAACTATTTACTTCTTCCTCTTCTTTCTCTAAATCTTCTGACAATTTTTTCATTTTCTCTAATGCTTCAAGACCTAGATTTATATTTTTTTGATAAACTTCCAAATTATTTTTTATGGACTCTAATTTTTCTGCTATTTCTTTCTGAAATATTTCATTTTCATCTTTTAAATGTCCTTCAAATAAAAGAGTTTCATTTATATCTTTCAATTCCTGATATATTTTTTTTATTTTATACTTTACACTTTCTATTCTATTTTCTTCTTCTCTTTTTCTAATTCCTTGTCTCTTTAGCTCTGTATTGTGTTCTTCTAACTTGTCTTCCTCTTCTTTTATTTCTTTTTCTTTATTTTGAAATTCTCTTTTAGTAATCAACATTTCATTTACAGTTTTTTCTAAGTCAATAGATTCTAAAATTCTATTTTCCTGTTCTATATCTTCAATTCTTTTTTCTATTTTTACTTTAATTTCACTATTATCTTTAGATTCTTTTTCCAATTTTTCTATTTCTTTTATTAATTTATCTATGTTTTTTTTTAATATTTCATACTCTTTCTTTGCTTCAAAATATGTTATAGCTTTCTTCCCTAAAATAAATCTATTATATTTATCGTATTCTTTTTTTATAATATTTATACTTTTCTGAGCTTCTTTTTGCTCTTCATTTCTCTTCTGCATACTATCCATTTTTTCAAGGCTCTCTACAAGTACTCTCAAGTCTCTTTCTTCCAACACTTGTAATGAATCATTCAGTATTTCGTAAACATTCATTGGCTTTATATCTGTAGATAGTTTAGATGTTCTTATTTTCAATAAAAATTTTATAAGCTTTTTATAATAGTTGATATCACTAAAACCAAAAAGTTCTTTATTTATCATATCCATATAATCCCTTTGACCATATGCTATTTTATTCTTATCTCCCAATAATCTTTCTAATTCATTTTTAGATAGAGGGATTCTTTTATTTCCAATTTCTCTGTATAGTTTAAATTTTTCTCCTACTCTTCTTCCATCTGATAAAATAAATCCCCAAAAAGACATCTGCTTTCCTTTTTGTGCTCTCTGCCCTATTCCAATAGTAAGATATTGTTCCACATTTTCTTTTTTTAATTCAAGAAAAATATATCCTGTTTCGTCCTCTTTCTCTCCATCTCCTAAAAAATAGTATTCCATTTTTCTACTAGTAGAACCAAAAGTATCTAATCTTTCAGGGCTTCTATCCCCATCCAATATAAAACTTACCACGCTTTGTGTTGTTATAGATTTTCCAGAACCATTAGTTCCTCTTATTAATATTTTCCCATTTTCCAAATTGAATATTTCTTCATCATATAACCAGAAATTTATAAATCCTATTCTGTTCATTTTCCAACGATTATTCATCTTTTTCCCCTTTTATTGGCTTTAATCTTTTAGAGTATGCTCCTGTTATCTTTCCAACTGCTGGATATATAGCTATCTTTTCTCCCTCTACTTCAGCCAGCATCCAGCTTTCCATATATTCTATAATATTATCAAATATTTTTTCAATTTTCATCTCTCTATATTCTTTGCTCCAATTTATTCCGTATCTATTTTTACATTCTTCCATCATATCTTCCATTTCTTTTTTAGAAATATATACAATATCATTTAATTCTTTTTTCACTTCTTTATTAATTACTTTTTTTCTTACTTCATTACATAGTAAAAGTACTAATTCTGCCAGCATAGTTCCTTTAGGGTGGATTTCTCCAATCTTATCCTTATTATCAAATATCAGAAAAGCTCCATTTTTATGTATATGAAGTTTTCCATTAAAAAATTTACCCAATCCTTTTTCAATAACAGGTTTTTGATTTTTTATATAGATTCTATCCTGATCGTTTGTTTCATTCCAATAGATTGCAGGTGTAGTCAATAGTTTTCTATATACTCTATTAGTTCTAAAATCTCCTCTATTTATATCTATATTTTCATTTCTTTCTATTTCAAAATCTTCATATGAAGTGTATTTCATTATATCTTTTTCGAAATTAACTGAAAAATATCTTGAAAGACCTGTTTTTTCATATAGAACTTCTATTTCTTCATCCTCTCCATATTTTTTTATATTTCCCTCAGTCTTATCTATTACTCTTATTCTTTCAGCATATTCAAAAACTCTTACTAAAGATTTTCTATGTGTAAATTTTGTCCAATCTATCTCTAGCAAATCTTTTAAATAAAATTCTATTCTGTCAGTCATCTCTTTTAAAAGAAATTGTTCTCCATCTTCTCTGTCTTCAAGAAACATCAATAGTCCACATAATATACAATAGTCCATCTTATCTTGAAATTCATTTATTCCCATAAAAGATTCCGCTTTTGCAGGTATTTTTTCTACTTTTATTACCTTTTCAGTAAAAAGTGTTTTCCAACCAGTTCTTTCTATATAGAACTTTTCTATTTCCTTTCTTTCTTTTTTAATTTCAAAATATTCTTCTTTATTTTTATCTCTATCTATCCAAAAATTTTCCAGTAAAAGTCTTATTTCTTTCACTCTAATCCTCCAAAAATTCAAATATATATTTAGACATTTCCAAGTTACCATCTTCACACTTCAATACAAATTTTTCTTTCATTTCTGACATTTTATATTTTTGACCATACTCTGTTCTTCCTGTTTTTTCTACAGATATATTTGCACTTGTTATAAGATTTAATATAAATATTCTGAATTCTGAAGATATATTTTCATCTATTTTTGAAATATCTAAAATTCCATTTTGTAAGTACTTCATTATCATTTCTCTATCTTCTTCTAATTTTTTCTTATAGAGTAATGACAATTCTTCTTTAAGCTTTTTTCTATCTTCAAAACCTGTTTTCTCTATCTTTGGTTTATATGTTCTATTATGCGATTCTAAAATATATTCCATATACTCTTCATCGTAAGCACTATTTTCAGAACTATCTGTACTTCTAGGAATATCCATTCCATAATGTCTTATATTTTGTATTCCAAAAATATGTGCCGAAAGTTTATGAGCTTCATCCATGTCTTCACATTCTATAAACATTTTAATAAATTTTTTATATTCCTCTTTCTTGTTTACTCCCCAATTTTGCTTTTGAGTTATAAAAAAAGCATTTTGAATTATTTTTCCTATTATCTCCTCAGTTATATCCATTACCTGTCTGTATTCACTTTTTCTCATTCCGCTGGATCCAAACCAATTTTTTAACGACTCCCATTTCCCTCTAATATTCTCTCCAATTTCATCTTCAAATTCTTTATCTTTTTTTAATTCTTTGCTCAAATTTAATTCTTGGTTTTTTACCTCATTTTTTATTATATAATCTAAAATTCCCTTTTCCATATCATCTTTTATATTATCTATAGTAGTTTCCATTTTACTGCTGTTTATTTGTAATTCTCTTACAAAATTTCTTAAAATAGATATAAATTTTTCTTTATATACAATAAACTCTATAGTTTTCATTAAATTTTCTGTTTTCTTAGTATAAAATTCTCTTAAATAATCTTGATAATTTTGATTTAATTTTCTAAAATCTTCTTGAAGATTCTCCCAATATTCATAAATTTCATCATAATTTTCTTTTTTATTAAAAAGTAATCTTATTTTTTCTAATGCTTCCTGCATTCTAGGAATATAATTAGTAGATAAATTTCCTGTTTCAAAATAAAGATTTTCTAGACTCACAGTCATTCTTTCTATGATTACTGATTTTTCACTCATAGAATATCTATATTCTCTATTTTTAAATTCTGCTATAGTATAAACTTTTCTAGAATCCTGTATAGCGGTTAAATTTTTCCATTCTACCAATATATCCAAATCTGATTTCAACTCATCTATTGTATAACCATCAAATTCTGAATACTTTTTTATTTCTTCAAAAATATCTTCTTTATATAATTGAAATTTCATTTTTTCGTATTCACGAAAAAATACTCTCATTATTCTTCTGTAATAAATTGTTTTTTGAGTAGAAAGATATGAAGTTTCTTTTATCTGATCTAAAATATCCATTTATTTTCTCCTCTTTACTATAAGCTAATTATTAATCATTATATCATAATTTTATAAATAATACTCTTAATACAAAAAGGCCATAGACAAATTAAATTATCTACAGCCATTAAAAATTTTACTTTTTAATTATATGAAACATAGTCATTTTTATTTTTACTTGAAGCAGTTTCACATTCTACCTTGTTAACTTTGTATCCCTTCTTTATTTCAAGAGCACCTTTCAAGATAGGATCATCAGTCTTTACCTGTTTTTCATACAATACTTTTCTTAACTTTTCCAAAACTTCTTGGTATTTAGAATCATCTGCTAGATTATTTCTTTCTGTTGGATCAAAATAAAGATCAAAAAGTCCTTCTTTGTATTTAATCTTCTCTTTTAATCCATTTTTCATCAAGAAATCTTTTGGTACAGATTCATCCATGTTTGAAAGATTTACTTTATTCCAAGTTTCATCATAGTATTTTATATATTTGTAACGTTTTGTTCTTACACATCTTATAGGCTCATATGATGTATGAAAATTAACTTCAGCAAATATATATTCATCAAGAACAGCTTTGTTATCTGCAAAAGCTTCAGCAAAAGATTTCCCTTCTAAGTATTCAGGTTTATCCAGATTTAGAAGTTCACAAAGTGTAGGAAATACATCTATCTGTGAAACAAGACTATCTACAATCTTTCCATTAGAAGCAGCTTCAGGAACTTTCATTATCAATGATACTCCGATTCCAGTATCAGTAAGATTACATTTGTTAAATGGAACAGCCAGTCCATGATCTGTTGTAAAAATTATAATAGAATTTTCATAAAGATTATTTCTCTTTAAAGCATCTACTATCATTTTTATATTTTCATCTGCATAGTGAGCAGTTGTCATATACTGTGCATGATCATGCCTATTTTCCTCATTGTTAGTAATTGGATAAGGAGGAACTACATATCTTTCATCTATGAAATCAGCTACCTCCATAGGATATGGCCTGTGAGTGCTGTGCATTCCAAAAGACAGAAGAAATGGTTTGTCATTCTCATAGTTATCCAGCCATTTAACTACTTCTACAGCATTATTTCTATCCCACAAATGAAGTTCTTCTTTCTTAAATGGTTTAGAATCAGTTGTAATAATTTCATTATATCCTAAATTATGCAGTCCATTTTTTTCTAAATCAAGATACCATCCATATTCATGCTGTATTCCACATAAACATGTATTATATCCATTATTTTTTAAAAAATTGGCTAAATGCTTCTCTGGATTATAAAGAGAAAATCCTCTTTGAGCCAATCCAAGCATTCCATTTTGATGGGGAAAAATTCCTGTCAAAAGAGCAGCTCTGCTTGGTGAACAAGTAGGTCCTGCACAGAAAGCATTTGTAAAGACTACAGAATCTTCTGCAAGTTTTTTTAAATTTTCAGTAGGAATATCATATCCATAAGGGCTTAACATTCTTCCACTGTCATGTGTATTTATATATATAACATTCATCTGTTACTGATAGCCTCCTTTATTTTACAAATATAGGTGAACTCCATGCAGCTCCACCATCTTTCTGCCACACTCTCACTCTAATATTTGAAACATTAGTAGTATCTATAGTTTTTTCTATTTTTCTTGTGTATCCTGAAACAGGAACAGCTTTAGAAAGTTTTATCTTATATGCATTGTGCCACCAAGGATCAGTTCTGTAATACTCAGTGAAGTTAAAGCTGTCTTTCAAAAGAGCTTCTGCCTCTTCCAATAATGGTATCAGTCTAGAAGATTCAAACAGTTCCTTCACTTCGAGTTTATACTCTTTTCCATCAACTATTAAAGTAACAAAACTATCAATAGGAGCTGATATTTCAAATATAAATCCTTCTGTAGTAACTGCACTAGGCCCCATCCATTTTCCTGTAGCTGTTGTTTTATATGAAGTCAAATCAAATTTACAGCTGTTTTCTGTCACATCATAAAGACGCTGACCGAAGTTGCTCCAACATTTCTCAATAGATAGAATTTTTCCTTCTGTTGAAAGAGAACCTCTCCAGTTTCTTGAATTTATATCAGGAAATATCCTTCTGTCTGGTCCCCATCCAAATTCTGCTTTAAATTTAAATCGAACATTTTTACCAAGAGATTCCTTTTCCCATGTTGAAGTATGAGGAATCATTTCAGTTGTGATGTTGTCTTCTATAATTTCTATTCTATCTATTGCATTTGAAGCTTCTACATTAAGTACAAGTTTAGAGTCTTTTTTTGGAGTTACACTCCCCCCCATAGTAGTATCATCTATTAAAAAATCTACTTTTATTCTATCTTTGCTTACTCCATAGACTCTTTTATTTATAAAGGCATCCCAAATACTTTCTTTTGTATTATCCTCAGCAAGTACAGCAATGTAACCAAAACCATATACTCCAGGAACAGAATGGTTATCACCAGAAGCTATAACTCCAAATTGATGCCCTTTCTCCCATCCTTTTTCTACAGCTGTTACTCCTGTTCTAGGTCCCATATGAATATGTCTGTCCATTGTAAATTGACTTTCATCATTTTCACTTGAACCATGTGATGAGTAAATTTCTACAAATGGCGAAAACTTATCATTATGTGTTTCCCAGTTTTTTCCTCTATGACCAAGTTCATAAGCTAGGTGATGCGGAATAGCTATAGAACTTATTTCTCTGAAGTTTTTTTCAAGCTCTGAATATCTAAGAGGAAAATATGGATTTTGATCATTTCCTAAAAAGAAAACATTATGATCTCCATCTTTTCCAGCTCCCTGCCATTCATACCCCATGAACATAGGAAACCCTTCTTTATTAACTTTTTCAGTAAACTCTCTTATATATTCCCAATCAGCCTGTACTTTATCCATAGGATAAATATCCTCTACTCCCAGTCCACACTCATCTTTTCTCATATAATATGGATAATATGCAAATGGCCAGAAATCAAAAATATCTTTTACCTGTTCAAACCATGCAGGTAATTTATCTATGCTTTCGTGATGCAGATTACTATGCATATCACTCCATAATATTTTGTATTTGTTCATAACTTTTCACCAACCTATCTAGTATTTTAATGGAATTTTTCTTTTATATTTATTCATAATACTTGTAAATCTCAATGTTGTCAGATGAGGTCTTGTGATTGCACTTCCAATTACAACAGCATGAGCTCCAAGATAAAGGCTCTGAATCGCTTCTTCTGGAGAAGAAATTTTTCCTTCCATAATTACAAGTCCAAGTCCTTCACAAGCTTCTACAATTCTTGCTAATTCTTCAAAATCTGGAGAATCAGTAGATTTTGGATTATCATTAAATCTATACAGTGTAGGAGCAACCATATGAGCCCCCATCTTTAATGCCTCTCTTGCTTCTTCAGCATTTCTGATATCTGCAAGTATCAGTAGCTCTGGATATTTTTCTTTTATTTCAGAAATGATTTCATAGGTTTTTTTTCCATAGCTGTTCACCCTATTTGTAGCATCAACTGCTATGATATCAGCTCCAGCTTTTACTATTTCATCTACTTCTCTCATTGTTGGAGTGATAAATACATCTTCTGTTTCAATATTTATCTTCCACAAACCAATAATTGGTTTATTAGTAATTTTTCTTATTTTTGCTATATTTTCAGGTGTATCTATTCTATATCCACAGGCATCTCCCCATTCACCACACATTACCAGTTTTTCAATTATTTCTGGGAGATAAAGTGGGTCAGTCTTTTTTACCTGACAAGATAAAATCAAACCATTTTTTATATCTTCTATTATTTTTTTATTTTTATCATTCATAAGAATCACTATCCTCGTATGTATTATGGATTATAATGTAGCAACATATTCATCAATTTCTGTTCTTATTAAGTTTACTGTCGGTCCATAAATTATTTGAAGATTTTTTCCTCTAGTAACAACATTGTGTGCCCCTGTTTGTTTTAATAGATCAATATTTACTTTATCAAGTTTCTTAACTGATACTCTCAATCTAGTAGCACAGTTATCAAGGTCAGCAATATTTTCCATTCCTCCAAGAGCTTCAATTATAGTTTTTGCTTCTCCAGAAGTATATTTTCCTTTTAGGCTTTTCTCTTGTTCTTCATCATCTTCTCTTCCTGGAGTTTTAGCATTTAATTTTTCTATCAGAAATTTGAATAAGAAATAGTTTACTACAAATATAGGAATTCCTAAGATAAGTATCCATATATAATTAGTTTTCGAATTTCCTTGGAAAACTCCAAATAGTAAGAACTCAACTAATCCAGCTGAGAAAGTAGAACCTATTGTAATCTTAGCTATTGCTGCAATAACGAAAGATATTGCGAAAGATACTGCTTCTGCTACGAAAAGTAAAGGTGACGCAAATAACAGAGCAAATGATATAGGTTCAGTAACTCCAGTTAGGAAACTTGTAAGTCCAATAGAAAGCAGGAATCCAAATGTAGCTTTTCTTTTTGATCCTTTTGGAATTGCTGTATACATAGCTAAACAAATAGCTGGCATTGTGAATATCATATGGAAATATCTTCCACTATTATAAAGAGCAATATTTGAGAAATAACGAACTGTATTGTGGTCTGCTAATTGAGCAAGGAAAATACTCTGCCATCCTTCAATAACTTTTCCACCTACTTCTAAAGTTCCTCCAGCTGCTGTAGTCCAGAATGGAAGATAGAATACATGATGAAGTCCCAGAACATAGAATCCTCTAAGAACCAGTCCATACATAAATGCTCCAAATATTCCTAAACCTTGAGTCATAACTCCAAAATAAGCTATCATGGCAGCTATTGCTGGCCAAACAAAAACCATAATTAAAGATACAAACATAAACACAACAGTATTAACTATAGGAACAAATCTAGCTCCACCAAAGAAAGCTAATACATCAGGAAGTTTAGTCTTGTAGTATTTATTATGAACTACACCAGTTACAATACCAGCAAGAACTCCTCCAAAAACATTCATATTAAGGGTTTTTATTCCAAATTGTACAGCTTGTCCATAAAGACGGATATCTGCCCCAGCAGGAGCTTCCTTTCCAAATATACTGATGAATGCTCCTGTTCCTGTTAAAAGAACAAAATAACCAACAACTGCTGAAAGTCCAGCAGAACCTTTTTCATTTTTTGCTAACCCAGCAGCAATACCCACAGCAAAAATTAATGGCAATGCAGCAAAAACCCCATTTCCTACAGCATTCATCAACTTAAGCAAACCTTGCAGCACTGAATTATCCAAAACAGAATAAGCTTTTATAACCGCTCCAGATGATAGTGCAGCAGAAATTCCAAGTAAAAGCCCTGCTACTGGTAAAATTGAAATAGGCATCATTATTGCCTTACCCAGTTGTTGTCCCAAGTTAAAAAGATTGTCTTTTAAACTAACTTTCCCTTCCATAATCAACCTCCACATTTTATTTATGTACTTCATTTCATTTGTGTACTCTAATTTATTTGATTATAATTCATAAAAAATAACTTGTCAATACAAATTATATGTTGTATTATACATTATATAAAACTTGTATCATTTTTCTAAAAGTTGTAAATAAAAACAAGGAGATAATATTATGGAAGATAAAAAAGTTTCAAAATATCAAATGGTAGAAAGTTACATAGTGGAAGGAATTCAAAGCAATCATTACAAAGTTAATGATATTCTTCCAACAGAGGCAGAATTAGCTGAAAAATTTAATTGTTCCAGAGTTACAGTTCGTCAAGCCCTAAGTAATCTGGCATATAAAGGAATTATATACAGAATACAGGGAAAAGGTTCTTTTGTATCTAAAGAAAATACTCTAAAGCGTTCCCCTCTTTTGAAAAGTTTTACAGAAGATATTCTTGATATGGGAAAAAAACCATGGTCTGTAGTGGAAACTTTTTATATAACAAAAGTTGGAGAGCATATAGGAAGAATAATGGGATTGAAACCTACAGATAAGATTTATTATATTGAAAGAGTCAGATTTGCAGATAATGACCCTATCCTATTTGAAAAAACATATATGGAAATATCTAAACATCCCGAGATTTCTGTTAAAATATTGGAAGGCTCTAAGTATGAATATGCAAAAGAACATGGAATGGAAATAGCTATTTCATATCAAAATATAACTCCTGTATTTCCTCCAGAAAGTATAGCTGAAAAATTAAAAATTTCTGCTAAAACACCTATTTTAAAGCTATCAAATGTTACTTATTTATCTAATGGAGAACTTTTTGATTACAATGAATTATATATGAATACAGAGTTATATCAACTCAATATAGTAAAAAAAGTAGAAAAATAATACCTCTTTTCTATAAAAATAAATTAAATAATAAAAACTCTAAAACCATTTGCCCAGCAAGTGGTTTTTTTATATAGAAATATTTCCTCTGCTCATCTTCTATTTATTTCTTATTTTTTACATACCAATATTCTTAAAAATTATGCTTTATTCAAATTAATTTTATTTATTTTTTTACATACATTTTTTATCTTGCTTTTCAAATATTATTATATTCAAAATATTTGTTGACAAAATAAAATAAAAATATTATTATAAAAAAGATGAAATCAATTTATTCGTTAACATACATATTTAATTCAATTTACAAAATTATAGTCACAAATATGACTAAGGGGAAATTCAGTCTTACTTTATTAAAGTAAGTGTACACACAATTACATAATTTTATAGAAGGAGAAATAAATGAATTTTAAAAGACTAGCTCTACATTCTTTGTTAATTTCAACTACAGTTTTTGCTAATTCAAATTCTGATAATTCTAGTGGAATAAATCTAGGAAATACTGTTATTTATTCCAGTACTGGTTTCGAGACTACTGTAAGGGATGTAGCAAGTAATCCAACTATTGTAGTAAGCGAAACAATTGAAGAAAAACATTATCCATCAATTGAAGATGTTTTGAAAGATGTTCCTACAGTTAATGTTCAGTACCAAATGGGAATGCCTGTAATAGATATGAGAGGACAGGGAATGGCAAAAGCTATGACTAATGTACAGCTTTTAGTTGATGGTATCCGTGCAAATGCTTCAGATACTTCCCATGTAGGGACTCCTGTAAATACTGTTTCTGTCAGCCAGATAGAAAGAATTGAAGTAATTCCTGGTGGTGGAGCAGTTCTCTATGGAAGCGGAACTTCTGGAGGAGTAATAAATGTCATAACTAAAAAACAGACTGGACCAAGAGCAACTGCTGGATATAGTTATGGGAACTATAGAGGAAATACTTATGAAGTTTCTGCTGGACATACAATTGGAAAACTTGATATAGATTTAGGCTATACAAGAAAAGAAGTTAAGGGATACAGAAAGTATAATGAAGAAGATTCAGATTATTTCAGTGGTAAACTTAGATATGATATATCAGATGATCATTCTCTTACTTTTAGATATTCAAAATACAACAGTGATTCTGAAATTCCTAACTCTTTAACTAAAGCTCAGTTAGAAGATAGCAGAAAACAACATGGAAAAAAACCTGGAGATATTGATGAGTGGGATAGAGATAAAGATGAGTTTTCACTAGAATATGCAGGAAAAATAAATGATAATATTGAATTGAACTTAGTAGGATATTTCCAAGATACTGATATGCACTATAAAATGCTCACTGCTGCAACTAACATGAATATGAAAGCTGCCTTTGATGATGAAAAAAAAGGTGCAATAGCAAAGTTAAAATATAAATATGGAAATGACAGCAGTGTTATCTTTGGACTGGAATATATCGATAATGAACTTCACAGAAAACAAAATATGTATATGGAAAGAATGGGTACTACAATCCCTATGGCTAATATCGATCTAAAAGCTACTAAAGAATCTATTAGCGGCTTTGTGTTAAATACATATAAATATCAGGATTTTGAATTTATTCAAGGATTCAGATATGAAAAAGCTGACTATGATATGAAGAGAAAAAGTTTTGGGAATAAATTGGATCTTGATGGTAATACAAAAGATGCAGATAATTTTGCAGTTGAGTTAGCAGTAAATTATCTATACTCTGACACTGGTAATGTATATTTAAAATATGAGAGAGGGTTTACTTCCCCTGCTCCTGCTTTAATCACAAATAGATATGCTACTACTCATCCAGATCCTACAAAAGCTGGTGTATACTACTTTAATGACCTTGATTCTGAAACTTACAATACTTTTGAGTTAGGATTCAGAGATACATTTGGAATTTCAGAATTAAATGGAGCTGTTTTCTATACTCTGACAAATGATGAAATCAGAAGTTCAGGACATGCTTCTAATACTCAGCATTCAATAGAAAATATAAATCTGGATAAAACAGAAAGATATGGTTTTGAACTTTCAGCTAAACAGGAAGTAGGGAAATTTACTTTTAATGAAAGTTATAATTATGTCCATGCAAAAGTAAAAAAAGCTGATGATAATGGAGAAAAATTAGATGGAAAGAGAATTGCTTATGTCCCTAATCATAAACTTTCTTTAGGTGTATTATATTCTTTCAATGAGAGATTCAATATTGGTGGAGATGTTGTTTATAAGAGTGCAACTTATCTAACAAACAATAATGAAGGCGGAAAGAAAAATGCTCATGTTGTAGCTAATATCAGAGCTAACTTTAAAGCAACTGAAAGCCTTAATCTATATGCTGGTGTAAACAATGTATTTGATAAAAAATACTATGATTATGTTTCATATAGTTCTTCTACTAATGAATTTTTATATGACCCTGCATATGAAAGAAATTATTATGTAGGATTTAAATTCCAGTTTTAATAAGATTTTACCCCTTTAATTATAAAATTAATTGTTTATAAAAATAGAATTTATAGAAGAAAAAAATACCTTGTATTGTAAAATACAGGGTATTTTTTTAAATT
This sequence comes from Fusobacterium ulcerans, assembly GCF_003019675.1. Taxonomy (NCBI): domain Bacteria; kingdom Fusobacteriati; phylum Fusobacteriota; class Fusobacteriia; order Fusobacteriales; family Fusobacteriaceae; genus Fusobacterium; species Fusobacterium ulcerans. The sequence continues at coordinate 752,121 of NZ_CP028105.1, forward strand.
TATATTTTTTAATTTATATAACTATCTTCCTCATTCATATTAATTTTAACTATTTGCATTTTTTAATTTTATATATCTATTTCTTGTTGCTGCAAGTCCTATGATATATATAACTAAAATCACTCCAAAACCTATTGCACCTTCTGAAATCATTTTATTATTAAATGCAGCAGTTACTAAATATGTTATTGGTGATCCTCCCTGATCCAGTGAAGCTACTTCTATAGTATCTTTTATTCCTGCATTTTCAGCAAGTATAGTATGATACTGAATAGTCTTATTAGATATCCAGATAGTTATGTACATAATAATACTTCCAGAAATTATTGTTCTAAATAGATTTCCTTTATGAACTCCTACTGCCATCGCTACAAAGAATCCTATTGTTGCCAAATCTCCAAATGGAAGTATTCTATTTCCAGGAACAATTAAAGCAATTATCAATGATAAAGGAATAAATAAAAGTCCTGCTGATACAACTGATGGATCTCCCAGTAATAAAGCTGGATCCAATCCGATTAAAAATTCTTCTCCCTTAAATTTAGAAGATAACTTTTTTCTAGCTATTTCAGATACTGGTGCTAAACCTTCCATAATAGGTTTCACTACTTTAGGCATCAAATACATTACAGCTGCTACTTCTACTCCTAACTGAAGTATTCTTTTTACATCATATTTTGCTAAAGCTCCTATTATCATTCCTAATAAAAGTCCTATCATAACTGGCTGTCCAAGTACACCAAATTTTCTTTCTATATCATCTGAATTAAAGTTTATCTTATTAAGTCCTGGTACTTTATCTATAATCATATCTACTAATACAGCAAATGGTCCACAGTAAGCTGATGTTCCATGAGGAACTGCTATTCCTTCCAATTCAAAATATTCTGCTGAATCATAAGAGAACCAATCTCCAAGTTTATATGCTAAAGCCGCATGAATAGCAACTCCTAAAAGCCCAATCCAATAATTACCAGTAGCAATATATGCTATTGCCCCTGTAAATGTCATATGCCAGATATTCCAGATGTCCACATTTACTACTCTTGTCATCTTTGTTACCAACATTACCACATTCACACCTATAGCCAATGGTATAGCAGTCAAAGCAATACTAGATGCCCATGTCATTGGGGAAGCTCCCGGCCACCCTACATCTACAATATCCAATGATAAATTAAAATTATTTGTCATTGCCGCCGCTGCTGGACCTAAGCTTCTCTGCATAAGTCCTACAACAAGTGAAATTCCTACAAATCCTATTCCTATATTTATAGATGTAGAAAAAGATTTTCCAGGCTTAAGTCCTAAAGCAATTCCAAAAAGGAATATTACAAGAGGTAGCATTACTGTTGGCCCTAAATCCAATATATACTTAATAAAATTCATATTTTTCCTCCCTAATTATACTTTATAATTAATTTTTCAAATAATCTTCCAATATACACTTCATCTCTTTTGCATCTTTTGCTGTATAAATCTGTTCCAACAAGTTTTCATCTTGAATTAATCTAGAAATTTGAACTAGAAAATCTATATGTGAATCGTGACTTTTTATGATTATTCCAAAAATTATCTTAGCATTTATATTTCTGTCCTCTTCTGAGTCTTCAAATTCAATTCCATCTTTTGAAGTAATCACATACATTGTATTAGTCTTTGCATATTTTGCATCTACATGTGGAATAGCAACAGCATAAGAAGAAGTAGATATTCCAGTAGGATACAGTTTTTCTCTGTCTTTTATTGCCTCTATATAATCAGAGCTGACATATTTTTTACTTATCAAAACTTTTCCAAATTCTTCAAATAGAGAATTCTGATTTTTAAAATTTGAATTTTTTATAAATAGATCTTGGTCTAAAAAGAAGTTATCTATCATCTTAGTTTTCTCCTTTTAAAACTTTAGTGATTTTTTCTTCTAATGCTTCTACTCCTATTCCAGAAACAAACGGCATTCCATGTAAAAGAGGAATTCCATATTCTTTTCTTACTTTTGAAGTTGTGATTATAAGATCTATGCCATTTAAAAATGCATCTATTTCACTGATTCTGCATTGTACTATTTCTACTGGAATATTTATTTTAGCTGATAATTCTTTTACTTTTTGTCCTGCTATTGTTGATGTTGCTATTGCTCCCCCACATGCTACTATTACTTTTTTCATAATTGACCTCCATTTTTCTTACTATTCACATCAGTTAATTTCTTTAACAATTCTTTTTCTGTTTTACAATTATGGATACTTTTTTCTAGTTTATATTTATCTATCATATTTTTTAAATCAAGAAGTGAGTTACGATGATTCTTTCCATCTGAACTTGCTAACAATATAATATTTTCAATATTCAAAAGATTTTCATCATCTTGTTCCACTATTATTGGTTTTTTAAGTTTTAGAAAACTATATCCTGTCTTTATTACACTTTTAAAATTATCTGAATGAGGCAGTACTGTATTTCCTCCAATAATCATATATGCCCCTTGATCATTAAAAGCTTTTATACAGCTTTTAATATAATCTTCAGTTATATATCCTGATTCTATCAACATTTCTCCAGCAATTTTAATCCCTTCTTCAAAACTGCTGATTTCTTCCATTACTTTAATATTTTTCATATTTATAAAATCTATAAATTCTTTATTTTCTTCACCCATGTTCAGCTTATTTCCCATATTTAACCCTAGTAAGATTGATATTTCCCTCTTCAACTCCTCTTCATTTCTAATATCACAGTTCTTATTTATTATATTCATCAGAGAAGAGTAGTATTCACTTACTTTTAAATCTTTCAGTCCATATTTTTTCAAAAGCTCTATATCCTCTGCTCCCAATAGAGGGCTTACTTTTAAAACAGGAACACTCAGATTTGCATTTTCTAAAGATGTAGTAGTTATTATTAAATCAATTTCATCTTCTATTATTTTTTCTTCTGTCAGTTTATTTTGAGGAAGTGTTTCTATAATTGAAATATTGAATTTATCCTTTAGTCTTGCTTCAAGTACTCTTGATATTCCATAACCAAAGCTGCATACTATTATTGCTCTAGGTATTGAATTAGGATAATGTTTTTTCAATGCCAGTTTAAAGAAAACACATAGATAGCTCAATTCATCATCGTCTACTTTACATTTTATAAAGTTTTCTAAAATTCCAATATTCTTTTTAAGTGATAAAAATATTTTAGGTGACTCTTCTATAATTTCCCTTGTAATAGTATTTTCTAATTTTATCCCTTTTCTTATTCTATAAATCATTGGCTTTATATGATTTAAAACTCCTTCAAATAATTCAGAATCCTTTTGAAAATTTACTTCTAAGTCTTCTCCTATACTTTTTATCAACTTATCTATGATAGATTCTATATGTATCCAGTTTTCATAGAAAGAATACTTAAAATTATATGAGTGGCTTCCTAGCAAATATTCAGTCATATTCAATATTTCTGAAAGATTACTTTTTTTCCTGAATGAGCTGTTAAAATCTTCTAAAACTCTGCTTACTAACTTATATTCCTCAGTACTTTTTAAAAATTCAATATTCTTTATATTTTTTATATCTAGTGGTGACTGTTCTATCCTCTTTAAAGCTATTGCAAGATTAAATTTTATTATATTATATGCATCATCTGACATAGTTATATTTAATTTTCTTGATATTTCTTCCAACAGATTTTCTAAATCATTAAAATTGATTTCTTTAAAATAATTATCAATAAACATATTAATTATTTTATTGGTTAAAATAAGATTATTTGAATTTATTTTATATTTAACAATATTTTTAAGAAGGTTATTTCTTATATTTTCCTCATCTGCTTCCAAGGCTGTATAATATTTACGATTGATTATTTTTATATCTAAATCATCAAATTTCTCTCTCAATAGTTTCCAGTCTTTTTTAAAAGTAGACTCACTTATTCCTACCAAATCTTGATATTCTTCTATCTGGAATTTTTTTTCACTAAAGAACAGCATATTTGTGAGTACTTCTAATCTTTCATCTTGAGAAAAAATATATGAATTAAACTTTGAAAATGTAATTTTATCTAAAAGATTCAAATCTCCAATCATTTCTACTATATTCTTTTTTAGAATAACTTCTATTTCAATTTTTTCATCTTTAAGAAAATCATTCAAATCTTTGATTTTATATCTTATTGATCTTTCAGATAAATTCATAAGTTTTGATAATTCCTCCAAAGTCCTTGGTTTAATAGAAATTTCTTTTAATAAATTTTCTTCTTTTATCCCTATCATTTTCAAAATCACCTCCTAGAAGAATATTATAACATTTTAATTTTCATTTAAATAATCTTAACTTAAAACTCTATAACTACTTTTCCTTGAATTTCTTTATTTTCAAGTTTATTTACTACTTCTGGAAATTCATCCAATGTACATAATTTCGCAATTAATTTATCTATTTTTACTTTATTTTCTTTAAACAATGAATTTGCCATTTCCCATTCTTCCCCTGGAAAAATATTAGAATAATTCATCCATGAACCAGTTAATGTCAATTCTTTTCTATTTATATTTTCAAATTCTACTGGAGTATATTCAACATTTCCATGAGGTGTTCCTATAAACAATACATTTCCCTTATTTCCTGCTATTTCCAATGCCTTTTTAAAATTTTCTGGCACTCCTGAAGTTTCAATAACCAAGTCATAGTCATTTAATTTTCCTGTAGCTTTAAGCGGGTTGTATGTGTTATCAGCTCCTAGTTCTATAGAAAACTCTAACTTCTCATCATTTATGTCCACTGCTGTAATTTCTTTTTGAATAGAAGATTTCACACATTGAAGTACAAGCTGTCCTATTGTTCCCATTCCTAAAATAGCTATTTTCTTATTAACTGGATAATCTAAAAGACTCAATCCATGAAGTGCTACTGTCAATGGTTCAAAGAAGGCTCCTTCCTTTAAGCTTACTCCCTCTGGAAGTTTTACTGCATTTTTAGCTGGAACTGTAACATATTCAGCCCATGCTCCCTGTTTTCTCGACCCTATAAATGAGTAATGCTTACATTGAGAAAAATGCCCTTTTATACAATCGCTGCATTTCATACATGGTTCTAAAGGAGCCACTGCTACTTTATCTCCTACTACAATATTTTCAACTTTACTTCCTACCTTTGTAACAATTCCTGAAAATTCATGTCCAAGTATTATTGGATAAAATCTAGCACCATTATTAAATAGTCTTGGTATGTCTGAACCACATACTCCAGAATATTTTACCTGTACTAAAACATCTTCATCTTTTATTTCTGGCATTTCAATTTCTTGAATCTTTACAACATTATTTTCTTCCAAAATTGCTGCTCTCAATTTTAACCCTCCTTTTTTTATTTTAATTTTCTTAATCTGATTATAATCAAAATAAAAAAAATAAAAAAGTTCTATCTTTTTCATTTTTTTTGAAACATTTCATCCTAAAAAAATACTTTTTTCTGTGATAATATTTCCTTAAAAATAAAATATCCACTATATAGGAGGTAAAGATGGAAGTTTTAATAAGTAATAAAAATCTTGAAGTAAAAATAAACAGCTTTGGTGCTGAACTAATCAGCTTGAAAAATCTAGATAAGAATATTGAGTATATGTGGCAGAAAAACCCTCAATACTGGAATAAATGTTCTCCTATCCTATTCCCTTTTGTAGGAGCAATAAAAAACAATCAATATTTTTATAATGGAGATAAATATTTCTTTTTTCCTAAGCATGGTTTTGCTAGAGATAACGAATTTGAACTTTTAGCTCAACAAAAAGACTGTGCTGAATTTATTTTTAGAGCAAATGAAAATACTAAAAAAATCTATCCCTTTAATTTTAATTTTTACATAAAGTATATTTTAAAAGAGAATTCTCTTCAAATAGAATACAAAATTGAAAATTTAGAAAATAAAAAGATGTATTTTTCTCTTGGAGTACACCCAGCATTCAATACTCCTCTTGATAGTAATACTAAATATTCTGACTATTTTATTGAATTTGAAAATCAGGAAAATGATGATGTATATTTTCTTGAAGATTCTTTGTTCAATACAGATAAAAAGAAAAGTCTTCTTACTAAAAATATTCTTCAGCTTACTGAAAATATCTTTGAAGATGATGTTCTGATTTTAAAAAATACTAACTCTAAAAAAGTATATTTAAAAAACAAAAATGGTAGTTTTGCTTTAGGTTTTAAATTTGAAGGTTTTAAACATTTAGCATTCTGGAACAAACCAAATGCTCCATATATTTGTCTTGAGCCTTGGAATGGCCTTCCAGATTACAAAGAGTGTACAGGAAATCTTGAAGAAAAAGCAGATATTGAAAGTATTGAAGCTAAAGAAACGTACACAAGAAATATAGAAATTGAAGTTTTTTAATAATAATGTGAGGAGGAAATTAATATGATACTGACTATTACTCTAAATCCATCTATTGACATTAGATATAATCTTGCACATTTTAATCTTGGGGAAGTTCATAGAGCTTTAGAATGTGAAAAAACAGCTGGAGGAAAGGGACTTAATGTTGCTAGAGTAATTAATAAATTAGGTACTGATGTTCTGACTACTGGCTTTTTAGGTGGAAAGCTTGGAGAAGATCTAGCTGGGAAACTTAATAATCAAGGAATTAAAAATGATTTTGAAAAAATACAGGGGGAAACTAGAAATTGTATAAATATTCTTCATGAACAAATGAGTACTGAAGTTCTTGAAAGCGGCCCAGTAATTCTTGAAGAAGAATGGGAAAATTTTAAAAAGAAATTCAAAGATTTGACAAAACAATATAAATTTATCAGTGCATCTGGCAGTCTCCCTTCAGGACTAAAAAGTTCAAGTTATTGCGAGTTGATAAAAATAGCTAAAGAAAATGGATGTAAATTTTTTCTTGATACCAGTGGACAGCCTCTAAAGGAAAGTTTAGATTATCCTCCATATTTCATAAAACCTAATCTGGAAGAATTAGAAAAACTTACTGGAAAATCTCTTAAAAATATGGATGAAATTGTTGCAGAAGCTAAAAAATTAAATTCCTCTGGAGTAAATATAGTTGCTGTTACTCTTGGAGCAAAGGGCTCTCTTATTGCCACTGAAAACAAAGTATTTATAGCTAAAATTCCTAAGGTAGAAATCTTGAATACTGTCGGCTGTGGAGATTCTTTTGTTGCTGGATTTATTACAGGTATCTCTAAAGACATGTCCTTAACAGAGGCGTTTAAATTAGCAATTGGATGTAGCATTTCAAATGCTTTGCTCCCTGGAACTGGAAGTATAAATATAGATATAGTTAATGAGTTAATGAAAAAAATAGAAATTACTATAAAAGAATAAATTAATTTTTAAAATATATTAAATATAAAAGGAGAAGATAATTTATGAAAAATTCAAAAGAAATACTTTTAAAAGCTCAGAAAGAGGGATATGCAGTTCCAGCTTTCAACTGTCATAATCTTGAAACAATTCAGGTAATTGCAGAAACAGCAAGTGAATTAAAATCCCCAGTTATAATAGCAGGAACTCCTGGGACATTTGATTATGCAGGAAGGGACTATATTCAATCTATAATTGAAATAGCAGCTAAAAAATACAATGTTCCAATAATTATTCATCTTGATCATCATACAGATATCAATAGTATTAAAGAATCTTTAGAACTTGGAACTAAATCTGTAATGATAGATGCTTCTCACTATTCTTATGAAGAAAATATTAAAATAGTAAGTGATGTTGTAAAATTAGCTCATAGCTATGGAGCAACTGTTGAAGCTGAACTAGGTATGCTTGGAGGACAGGAAGATGATTTGATTGTTGATGAAAAAGACAGCAAGTATACTAACCCTTCACAAGCAGCTGACTTTGTAAAGAGAACTGGAATTGATTCTTTGGCAGTAGCAATAGGAACTGCTCATGGATTATATAAAGAAGAACCAAAACTTGATTTTGAAAGATTGAAAGAAATAAGAGAAGTTGTAGATATTCCATTGGTATTGCATGGAGCTTCAGGAGTTCCAGAGGAATCTGTAAGAAAAGCTATATCTTTAGGAATAACAAAAGTTAATATAGCTACTGAATTGAAGATTCCATTTTCAAATGAATTAAGAAAATATTTAATAGAGCACCCAGAAGCAAATGATCCAAGAAAATATATGGCTGATGCCAAAAAAGCTATGGCTGATGTTGTTAGAGAAAAAATATTAATGTGTATGAGTGAAAATAGATATTAATATAATTTTCTATCAAATCCACATAACTATAAAAGGGACTGTTACAAATTTAAAATAGCCCAATTATAAAAAAAGTTGACTTGAAGTTTTCTTCTTGTCAGCTTTTTCTTTTAAAATAAAAAACATTATCTTTTCACATTCTTAATCTCATTTATTTTGAAAAACGATCTTTATACATAATTTTAAGTTCTCCATAAATTCTTTCCTTATTTTTGAATGTTGAAGCCTTTTTTAACTTCTTTTTTCTTTAATAATCTTCTTGCTGTAATAAATACTCATTCCAATAATCTTCATCTCCCTCATAACTATGTAACCAAATATACATCATTAATATTTCCAGCTGTTTTTTTCGCCCTTTAATAAAAGGTTTATGTGCCAATCTAGCATATAAAATATCTACATTAAATAAATTAGTCTTTCTTTGATAATTATATCTATACTTTTTATCTATGATAGGATATTCTAATTTAATTCTTGTTTTTGCAGGCCATGCCTCTTGATTATCATCAAAAATTTTCAAATAATATTCCAATCCCATAAAAATATTTACATTATATAAATGTAATACATCTTGAAGCCATTTTGAAATTTTTGGTGAAATATCTGGAATAAATGGTGCATGAGTATTTGTTTCTTTTATATGATGTTCTTTGATAAATTTATAAAGCATTTCAGTTTGATTCTTTAAAAATGGATATTGTTTTATCAAGTTGGCATAACAATCATATGACAAAGATCTAAACTCAGATTCTTCATACATAAAAGAAAAATCATCTACTTTTTTTAGAAAATTATCAATAATTCTATTAGTCTGTTTCCCATAAGTATCATAAATTGCTATAATCCATTCACGAATATCAGATGTATAATCTCTCAAAGTTTTTTCATATTTCATTATTTTTTCATTTTCTGCTGTAGTTCTTTTCTCTGCCCCTTGAATAGGTAAATATTGATCAAAATATTCAAAAATATAATTAATACAGCTTCTAATATTGTTCATTTTTTGTGAGTTATCAAACTCATTTATTCCATCTTCCAATTTCCTTTTTTCTATATATTCTTCTAATTTCAGCATATTTACTCCTACTCTCATATTTTTTTATTAAAATCATAGACAAAATACTGCATACAAAGGAATACTTTTTATATTATTTTCAAATCCAAAATTCTTACTTGAAATCTTTACAGCATATTCAGGCTGGTATTTTTTCATATATACATCCAAACTCTTAGCCCTTGTATTATCTGCTGACTTCACTTCTACTGGAATTATCTTGCCCTCTCTCATTATTATAAAATCAACTTCAGCAGTTCCTCTAGGTGCTTTCCAATAATATTGAGTATATTCATTAATATTCAAATGTATATTCACGTAATTTTCTGTCATGCCCCCTTTAAAATCATTCAACTCCATAGATAAATAAAGAATATCCTCTGGTACTATCTCTTTCTTGGCACATAAAAGCCCTATATCAGAAATATATATTTTAAAAGAATCTATATTCTTATAGTTTTCCAATGGTTTTTGTATGTCTTCAAGTCCATAAATTTTTGAAGTAATTCCTGATAATGTCAACCATTCTATTGCATTTTCAAATTCAGCAGCTCTTCCCCCAGATTTTACCAACTTATACTGAAATCTAGTATTCTCTTTAGAAAGTTGTACTGTTATGTTATCATAAACAAGCCTTGTTTTTTTTATCTCATTAGTTATATTATATTTACTCATATCATTTAGGTAGCTCAATAAAATCATATCTTGTGTATGACGGATTAATGTATAGTTCTGTGTTTCTTTAAATTTACTTACACATTCAGGCATTCCACCTACTACCAAATATTTTCTGTAATACTCCATAGCTATATTATGTAAAGCTGATGGCATTGGTAAATTGTCATTAAAAGAATTCTTTATAGCTGTTACCAACTCCTTTTCTCCCATTGCTATCAAAAATTCTTCCATGTCCATAGGATACAAAGTTTTCATATCTACTTTACCAACAGGAAAAGAAAACTTTTGTCTATTTACAGCTATTCCTAATAGACTTCCTGCTACTATTATATGATACTCTGGAGCCTGTTCACAAAAATATTTTAACGACGTTAAAGCTCTTTCACACAACTGTATCTCATCAAAAAAGATAAGAGTTTTTTCTTTAACAATTGTCTGACTAGAAATTCTTGAAAGAATAGGTATCAAATACTCTGGATTTATATTTTCCTCAAAGGTATCTTTTAGTCTAGCATCTGTTTCAAAGTTAAAATATGCTACATTTTCATATTCCTTTTTTCCAAATGCAAGAATAGAATAAGTCTTCCCTACTTGCCTTGCTCCTTGTAAAATGAGAGGTTTTCTATATGGACTATTTTTCCATTCCTTTAAATATTTAAATATTTTTCTGTACACTACATATTCCTCCTTTTTACATTTTCTTTTATTATATCATTTACACCAAAAGGTGTAAATATTTTTATATTTTCAGCACTAATTCAAATGAATTTATTTCATTTTTGCAATTTTTCAACAAAAAATACCACAGATTTCTCTATGGTATTGATAAATCCAACTAATTATCCTTTTGAAAAATAAAAACTTTCCATAAACATATATTCTCACATATAATTACATGTAATTCCTATTCTTATTCTTCAAAAAGACTCAGCAACTTTTTAAAGTCATCTTGTGCAGATAAACAAGTATCTCCCAAATATTCTCTCTCATTTTCATACTCTTTTAATCCTCTATAATAAAAAACTTTATGTTTCTCATCTATTATAAATGGAATTATATTATGTTTTAAGCACTCTTTAAACATTATTAATCTTCCTACTCTACCATTTCCATCTTGGAATGGATGTATGCTTTCAAATCTATAATGAAAATCTATTATATCATCAAAAGTTATATTTTTCTTTTCATTATAATCACTTAATAATTTTTGTACCTCTCCTTTTACTTTTTTAGGAGGGGTAGTTTTCTTATCTCCTACTACATTAGATTTCAATTTATAATCCCCAACTTTAAACCACTCTTTCATACTATCAGAAGTATTAGTCTTTAAAATTTTATGTAACTCTTTTATTAACTCTTCGTTTAAAATATTTACATTCTCTAATATATAGTCAAAACATCTAAAGTGATTTAAGGTTTCATTTATATCATTTAAAGATAATGCTTCTTCCTCGTTTGAAATAATAGAATGTGTTTCATAAATATATCTTGTTTGTTCTTCTGAAAGCTTACTTCCTTCAATGTGATTAGAATTATAAGCAAATTTCACTTGAACCAAGTTATATATTCCACCTTTTAGTTTCATATCTTTTTCTTCTAAAAATTGCTCTAATAATTTATTTTCATTCTCTTTTTTAAACTCAACTATATCTCCAACTTGACAATTTAAATATTGGCATATTTTCTCTAATACCTCTAAAGATAGAGGTTCATTTTTAGAAAGTTTTGCAATAGTTGTTGAAGATAATCCTATATTCTTTTGTAAATCTATTTTTTTTATATTTTTATTTTCCAATACTTTAAAAAGTTTTTCATATGATATAGCCATACTACCTCCAGTAAAATTCTTTATATATATAAATATTATAGCATTTTTCTTTATTTTCATAAAGATATAACGTAAAAATAAAGAAAATATAAATATTTCAATAGAATTTTTAGCAGTTTACTACCATTCAAAAAGATTCTAGCAGCTTAAACTTACTACTAAAATCTTAATAAAATTTTTATTTATTTTTCTATCAACATCATTTAACAAAGAGTTTTTTAAACAAAAAAATACCACAGATTTCTCTGTGGCATTGATAAACAAGTTTTGGTAAATCCAACCAATTATCTTTTTGAGAATTGAGGACTTCTTCTTGCTTTTTTCTTTCCATATTTCTTTCTTTCTACCATTCTTGAGTCTCTAGTTAGGAATCCAGCTTCTCTTAGAGCTGCTTTTAAAGTTTCATCAGAAAGTAGTAAAGCTCTTGCTACACCATGTCTAATAGCTCCAGCTTGTCCAGAGTTTCCTCCTCCAACTACATTAACTCTTACTTCAAATTTGTCTAAAGTTTCAGTTAAAACTAATGGTTGCTCTACTATTCTAGAAAGAATTTGTCTTCCTCCAAAGTATTCAGCCATTGATTTTCCATTTATTTCAATTCCTTTTCCTCCAGGAATTAGTCTTACTCTTGCTACAGAAGTTTTTCTTCTACCAGTTCCTCTATATTGAATCATTTCAGCCACTGTCATTTACCCCCTATTAAAATTCTACCTTTACTGGTTTTTGTGCTGTATGTGCATGCTCTGCACCTGCAAACACTCTTAATCTTGTTAGTTGTTCTCTTCCTAATTTATTTTTTGGAAGCATTCTTTTAACAGCTAGCATTAATAGTTCTTCTGGTTTCTTATCTAAGATTTCTCCTAGTTTTCTTTCTCTTAATCCACCTGGGAATCCAGAGTGATTGTAATATGTTTTATCAGTTAACTTCTTTCCAGTAACCATTATTTTAGCTACATTAGTAACTACTACAAAATCTCCTCCATCAATGTGTGGAGTGAAAGTTAATTTGTCTTTACCCATTAATTTTTTAGCAACTTCAACTGCTAATCTACCTAATATTTGTCCTTCTGCGTCGTAATGATGCCATTCTCTAACAACATCTTCTTTTCTTTGCATAAAAGTATACTTTTTCACTTTAATTTTTCCTCCTCAAATGTTATATCTTCATAATATAACGCAACGGTCCTTTTGTGGGAAAGGTTTAATATACCTAACTATTATATTCATTTTCCCTTACTATGTCAAGCTTTTTCTTTATTTTTCCTCAGTTTTTTCAACATTTTCTTCTTCCTGCTTTTCTGGATCAGCTTCAGGCTGTTTAGGAATAGGATTTCCAAACATCCATTCAATTTGTCTTCTTATTCCAGTAAGATCAAATATCTTATCTCCAACAGTTATTCTGTCATTTTCTGGTATAGCAATATGCCCTTCTTCCAATGGAGCATTTTTATCAAGACTTATTTGAATTTTTACAGGCTCTGCATCTTCAACTGGTTTAAATTCAGTTTTAACAGTTTTGATTACTCCTTCAGCAGCTAGTATATGAGCTATTTCTTCATCAGCAAATCTTCTTTGAGGTGGATAGTCAGCTATAAATAGATCTGCTGTCTCAATAAATTTAACTTTATCTTCTGCTATTTTTTCAAATATATCTATTGTATATTTTCCTCTTTCTGTTATTAAGAATTTTTCTAAATCAAGTATTTTTTTACCTACTCCAAATGGATCTAAGTATACTCCAAATTCTCCTTTTGTAATTAATGTATCATCAGGTGCATTTAATCTTACTTCAAACATTGTTGGTCTTTCTAAATCAGAAAAAGTTAAGACTATTGATAAGTTTGCCATTGGAAATGGAAACATAGGTTGAATCAGATTATCAAAAGCTCCAAATATATCTACCATTCCTGAAACTTGTGGATTTACTTGTGCTTTGTATGCAGTTACAATACTTTTTAATTTTGCCATTTTCTTACCCCTTTTTTTGTTTTTTATTTTTACACTCAACTTTAATATACCATATTTTTATTTATTTTGTAAATAGTAATGGGGATATTTTAAAATATTTCCTTCCTTTAAAATTCCATTAAAGAGAAAAATGAGAAGAGCTTGTTACCTGCCCCTCTCATTTTATTTAATTTTTATTTCTCTTTAGCTGCATTTTCTCCAGCTATTCTACCAAATACAGTTATATCTGTTAAAGCGTTTCCACCAAGTCTGTTAGTTCCATGGATTCCTCCAGTTACTTCTCCAGCTGCATACAGTCCAGGAATTGGATTCCCTTTAGTATTTATTACCTGAGCTTTCTCATTGATTTCTACTCCACCCATAGTATGGTGTACAGTAGGAATACGTGGCCCTGCATAATAAGGTGCTTTATCAAATTTTATACCAAAAAGTTTTCTTCCAAATGGATCTTTTTTAGCATCTACACATTTATTATAGTCTGCAATAGTCTTTTTAAGAGTATCAGCAGGAACTCCTATTTTCTCTGCAAGTTCATCTAATGTATCTGCCTTCACAGCTCTTCCAGCTTTTATTAAATCTCCAATAGGTTCATTAAAATTATTTTTAGTTTCTAATGTAGGATAAACTTTTGAATCTACTATTACCCACATATAGGCATCTTTCTGTTTGAAAAGAGCATTTGTCATAACATCTCTTCTCTCATCTTCTGCCACAAAACGTCTTCCATCTTTATTTACAAATATTCTGTCTTCAACAGTAGTTTCTATATTTCCACTTAAACTTCCAGTCACAGGATCTCCCATAGGAAGAAGTTGAATATCTTCCATCCCTATTAATTTAGCTCCTATTTTCTCAGCCATTTTCACTCCTGATCCATCTCCACCAGGGTGATTAGTTGTAAGAATATTTTCTGTCAAATTAGAATTGAACTGCTGTCTATATTCTACATCTCCAGCAAATCCTCCAGTTGCAAGAATTACAGCTTTTTTAGCATTAAATACAATTTTATTTTTTGCATCTTCAGCTTCTACTCCAGCTACTTTTCCATCTTTTACAATAAAATCTTTTGCTTCAGTTTCATAGAAAATCATTATTCCATTTTGTTCAGCAAAATCTTTATGAGCAATAATCATTCCAGTTCCAACTGGTGTAGTTGGTTTATGACTTCTTGGATAAAGAGCTCCCAATACTGTAAACACTTCATCTTTGAAAGTTACTCCCAAACTTTCTAACCACTCTAATGCTGGATAAGCATTTTCAACAAGTATTCTTACAAGTTTTGGATTTCCTTTCTTATCTCCACCTTCATATGTATGTTGATAGTGAAGATCTACAGAATCCTCTATTCCTTGAGCTTTTTGTCTTTTAGTGTCTACAGCATTATATGCTCCCCCTGCCAGTACTGTATTTCCACCTAATCTAGGCATTTTTTCTATAAGTATAACACTTGCTCCATTTTGTTTAGCTGAAGTAGCAGCAGCAAGTCCTGCTCCTCCACCACCAATAACTACAACATCAGCAATATATTCTCTGTTTCCTTTTTTGATTTCTGGAGCTGGAACTCTTTTTCTAAGTTCTCTTACATCTCCTCCAGCTGCTTTCACTGCATTAGTAATAGCAGTAAGAACTCCTCTGCTGCTCACAGTAGCTCCTGCTACTGTATCTACACCAAGGCTTTGTTTCTCCAATACCATTGCTGGTATTCTTTCAATTGCCACACTTGATATAAATGGCGTCTCTTTGTTAGGAAGAACTTTTATATTCTCTATTCTATCCTTTGACACAGTTACTTCTACCTCTACTTTTCCCCCATAACCAGCAGCTTCCCCTTTATAGCTTCCTGGCTCATAAGAAAATGAAAAGGCTGAAAGAATCATCATAAATACAACTAATAAAATACTTCTTATCTTTCCCATATTCCCTCCTGATATTTTAATATACTCTTCTAATATTATATTAGGTTTAAAATATTTGGTCAAGGATTATTATTGCCCCTTTTTCGTTATTTGGAAATGTAAAATTCAAATGTCGTTCCTTTTCCTTCCTCTGAAACTACAGATATCTTTCCACCGTATTTCTCTATAAGGCTTTTTACAATTGCAAGACCTAATCCTGTTCCGCCAAGATTACTTGTTCTTGCTCTGTCCACTCTATAAAATCTTTCAAAAACTTTATATTGCTCAGCTGCTGGTATTCCTATTCCATTATCTGAAACAGAAAAATTATATCTGTCCTGCCCTTCTGATATTTTTACTTTTATCTCAGGAGTTTCAGACTTGTTATATATAATTCCATTTTCAATAAGATTCTTTAATATCATTGTTATTTTATCAAAATCAACTCTTATATAATTATTTTCATCTAACACATCTATTTCATATTCAATAGAAGCATTTTTCTTTTTAAGAAGCATTTCCATAGTTGAATGAATATTATTTTTTATTTTTTCAATGCTTACCTGTGTTACATTTAATATATTTGAATTTTCAATTTTTGATATGTTCAGGAAATCCAACACTATATTTTCCAGTTTTTCCACATTGCTTTTAATCACACTTAAAAACTTTTCCCTCATAGGATCTGGGGCATCTTCAAGAGCTATCAGATATCCTTTTATATTAGTGAGGGGAGTTTTTAATTCATGACTTACATTGCTGATAAAGTTTTTCTGAACTTCAACTGCTTTTCTCGTACTTGTGATGTCTTTTATAGTAATGAGAACCTGATTACTAAATTCTAACTGTTTCAATGTAACTATAAAATATCTTTTTAATCCCTGCACATAAATTTCTTCTTTTACATTTGTTTTTTCATTGATACCTTTTTTTATTATATCTATTATTTCTATATATCTTATACATTCTAAATATTTCTCTCTAGTTGAGTCTACAAGATAGCTGAGCACATCATTCTTTACAACAAACTTTCCTTCATTGTTTAATAATCCTATAAAAATATCCACTGATGATACCACTAAAGACAGTGTTTTCCTTTCTCTCTCTAATCTCTCAATATTTTTCAGGTTTCTTCCCTGCCACTCTTTCAAAATATCCCAAAATTCAAAAAACCATTTTTCCTCTTTAAGATAGTTGATTTTTTCCTTTTCTCCAACTTCCAGAAATCTTTTCATCTTTTTAATCTTATTGTAAAAATCTCTCTTAATATAGTTCTTATAGAAAAAATGAATAGCAAAATTCAGTGCAAGAAAAAACATTATCTGAACTAATAAAAACTCTCTTATCTGTCTGATTTCCTTTGAATAATCACTGGATGTTCTTATTATATACTTTTCACCAAAATCATTTGTAAAGCTTGTTGTATAATAAGCAAGCTGATATCCTAAAGTTTTGCTTTTTCTAATAGCAAATCCTTCTTCTCCATTGATAGCCTCCTGCACTTCTTCTCTTTTCAAATGGTTGTCCATATGTTCTTCTCTGTCCACATTTTTAGAGTCAAATACAACATTGCCATCATAGTCTATCATTGTAAATCTAAGATCACTTTCTGAAAATACATCTTTGTACTTGTCATGTCTATAATCTTCTGCCAGCCTCTTAATTAAGATATTATCCTGTTTTAAATTCTGCTTCATTCTCTGTTGATAAAGATTTGAAAGAATAGTTGAATTGAGGCCGATAAATATCCCTTCTATAATCAATATCATTATCAAAGTGATTATTTCTTTTCTTCTAATTTGTATCCCACTCCTTTCACTGTCTTTATACATCCAGATAGTTCAGGGATTTTATCCCTCAGTTTTGATATATACACATCCACAGTTCTGTCTCCTGTATAGTAGTTGCTGTTCCAAACTTTATCCAGTATTCTTTCCCTTGTAATAACCAGATCTCTGTTTTTTATGAGAAGTAAAAGCAAATCATATTCTTTTTTAGAAAGTTCTACCTCTTCTCCATTAGCTGTTACCATATGCCTGCTTTCATCAATTTCTATATCTTTAAATCTATATTTTTCATTTTTTATTTCTCTATCTGTTGTTTTAAGGAACTTTTTTATTCTCAAAACAAGTTCTCTAGGGTCAAAAGGTTTTTTCATATAGTCATCTGCCCCTATTTCCAGTCCATCTAATACATCTTCTATCTCTGTTTTGGCAGTAAGCATTATTATCACTGGTTCTCCATATTCAGAAGATATATCTCTCACTATCTTTGTAAAGTTTTTTCCATCTAAATTAGGCAGCATCAAATCTAGGACAACTAAATCATTTTTATTTTCTTTTAAAAGCTTTAGTCCTTCTAATCCATCAGAGGCTCTATCTACTTCATATCCTTCTTTTGTTAAAAAATATGTTATCAGTTCCTGTATCTCTTTATCGTCTTCTACAACTAGAATTCTCATCTGAGTCCCCCTGTTTTATTTTTTATTTCTATCTTAATTATATCATAAAAAAGAGACTAACTAAAAGATAGATTGAGTTTTAGAAATTTGAAAACTAGAGAAATCAATAATAAATATTTCTGCTGGAAAAGTTCTAAAACTTTATTTCTATTTAATAAGTCAGTCTCTTTTATAATAATCTCATTTTTCAGTCAATGCTATTTTACAGGTACAAATCCTTCATTTTTGATTATTTCCTGTCCCTTTGGAGATATTGCATAATCAACTAGGCTTTTTACAACTCCCTCTCTAGCACTGTCAGCATACCAGAAAACTTCTCTAGCTATTGGATATGTTTTATTCAGAACATTTTCTGGAGTAGCTGCTACACCATCTACTGTTACAGCTTCCACTGATGAATCCATATATCCCATACCAATGTATCCTACAGCATATTTATTAGCTTTTACTTCTTGTTTTATTGCTTCGTTAGAAGGCATATACAAAGTTTTAGCTCCATATTCCTGAGTTCCTTTAGAGTTTCCTTCTCTGATTATATGTTCTTTAAAAAATTCATGTGTTCCTGATGAAGAATCTCTTGACAGAACCACTATTTCTGCATCATCTCCACCTAATTCTTTCCAGTTAGTGATTTCCCCTCTGAATACTTTTCCCAGAGTTTTATCATCAATATCTTTTATTGGATTGCTCTTATTAGCTATGATTGTAATTCCATCAAATCCAACTACTATTTCATCTACATTTATTCCTTTAGCCTTAGCCTGTTCAATCTCTTTGTCTTTAATATTTCTTGATGCCATTGCTATATCAGTAGTTTTGTTTATCAAAGCTGATATTCCTACTCCTGATCCTCCACCAGTTACTGCTATTCTTGCTCCTTTGTTCTCACTCATAAATTTTTCTGCTATAGCTTGTGAAGCATTTAATATAGTATCTGATCCTTTTACCTGTACAACACTTGATCTTGCTTCAGCCTTTTGTCCTAATCCCATACCTCCCATAACTATTAAAGCTGCTATTAAACCCTTCTTTAAAAAACTTTTTTTCATAATCTTTACCTCCTCAATATATCTTAAATTAATTTTCTTTCACTTTACAACATCACTATATCTCTCTATTGTTAATCAATTATTAAATTACTGTAAAATTAGCGTAAAATTTTTTTTACACCATTTTTACATTGGATTAATACTGATTTTACACATTGGCTTTAAGATTATTTTAAATGAACAATATTAACTGCATAATGTATGTAAATTTTTTATTCATATAGGAGGTATTATGTTTTCCATAAGAAAGGTCAAAGATTCAGGTATGAGACATGCCTTATTCGGAATAGGAGTCTCAAATATCATAATCATATTCCTTATTTTTCTTTTTATATTTTTAAATGGAATAAAGTTCTTTAAGCACTATCCTCTATCAGAGTTTCTCTTTGGAACAAGATGGATATCACTTTCAGAGTTTTATGGACTGCTTCCATTACTGGCAGGATCTTTCTGGGTAACATTGGTAGCCCTAATGATTTCTATTCCTGTAGGAATTTCTACAGCAGTATATATCTCAGAATATGCCTCTCCTAAAACAAGAACTATGCTAAAAGTAACGATTGAAACAATGTCTGCAATACCATCAGTTGTTCTTGGATTTATAGGCCTATATGTTCTTTCTGGCCCTATAAAGAATCTATTTAATCTAAACAGTGGTCTTACTGCTCTTACTGGTGGAATAATGCTGGCTTTCATGGCAATTCCTACTATAGTAAGTATTGCTGATGATTCATTAAATGCTCTAGATAAATCATATAAAGAAGCTTCTTTAGCTCTTGGAGCAAATAAGATTGAAACTATATTCAATGTTCTTCTTCCTGCTGCTTTTCCAGGTATATTTGCTGGAATAATGCTGGGATTTGGAAGAATAATTGGGGAAACACTGACAGTTTTAATGGTTACAGGAAACTCACCAATACTTGCACTTTCTCCTCTTTCTCCAGTGAGAACTCTTACAGCTACTATTGCAGCTGAAATGGGAGAAGTAGTTCAGGGAAGCACACACTACTATGCTTTATTTGCAATAGGTATTGTCCTGTTCCTGATAAGTTTTATAACTAACAGTGTGGCAGATAATTTTATACAAAAATCTAGAAAAATGAATTAATCACAGAGGAGAAAATTATGCTTATAATTAAAAAAAATGGAGAAAAAATATTTGAAAATATAATAAAAGCAATTGGAATAATTTCTATACTCCCTGTCTTTCTGATTATTGGATATATAATATATAAAGGTATCCCAGCTATTTCTTGGGAATTTCTTACTGAAATGCCCAGAAATGGAATGAGAGAGGGAGGAATCTTTCCAGCTATTATAGGTACAATCTACCTAACTATTGGTACTATTGTTGTTTCAGTTCCCTTCGGAATCTTTACAGGAATATATCTTGTAGAATATGCAAAGGATAATCTTCTTACAAGGATAATAAACCTTACAATCATTAACCTTGCAGGAATACCAAGTATAATATATGGACTTTTTGGAATGGCTCTTTTCGTAATATTTCTGGGATTTGGTGTTTCTATAATCTCTGGTTCTCTTACTCTGGGAATTATGTGTCTCCCTGTAATTATCACTTCTACAAGAGAATCTTTGCTGGCTATTCCTAATCATCTGAGAGAAGCTTCTCTAGCTCTTGGAGCTACAAAATGGGAAACTATTACTAAAGTAGTTCTTCCTGCCGCTCTTCCTGGAATACTTACAGGAGTTATTTTAAGTATATCCAGAGCAGCTGGGGAGACAGCTCCTATAATGTTTACAGCAGTGGCGTTCTATCTTCCTTTTCTCCCAGAAACACCTTGGGATCAGGTAATGGCTCTGCCGTATCACTTATATGTAATCTCTACACAGGTTCCTAATATGCCGGTAAGTTATATGAATGGTACTCTTTTCGTTCTTGTGGTAATAACTATCAGCTTCAATTTGATCGGAGCTGTAATCAGACAGAAATTTAACAACAAATAATCTTTTATAATTCATAAACTTAGGAGGAAAAATATAATATGAGTAACGAAGATATCAGAATACTGGTAAAAGATTTCAATTTCTATTATGGCAGTTTTCAGGCTCTAAAAAATATAAATATGGAAATCAAAAGAAATAAAGTAACTGCACTTATAGGTCCATCAGGATGTGGTAAATCAACTTTTTTAAGATCAATAAACAGGATGAATGACCTAATCACTGGTGCAAAATATGAAGGAGAAATCCTATTTGATGGAAAAAATATTTTTGATAAAGATTATGATATAGTTGAACTTAGAAAAAATATTGGAATGGTATTTCAAAAACCAAATCCATTCCCTAAAACAATATATGAAAATCTTGTATATGCTCCTAAACTTCATGGAGAAAAGGACAAAGATAAACTTGAAGAGATTGTTGAAAGCTCTTTAAAGTCTGTTGCTCTATGGAATGAGGTAAAAGATAAACTTCATCAGTCATCTCTTGGACTTTCTGGAGGACAGCAGCAGAGATTGTGTATAGCCAGAGCTATCTCAGTAAGTCCTGAAATACTTTTGATGGACGAGCCCACATCAGCTCTCGACCCAATTTCAACAGCTAAAATAGAAGAACTTATCAGACAGCTTGAAAAACAATACAGCATAATTATTGTTACACACAATATGCAACAGGCTTCCAGAATATCAGAATATACTGGATTTTTCTATCAGGGAGTGTTGGAAGAATTTGACAAGACAGAAATAATATTTACAGCTCCAAACAACAAAAAAACAGAGGATTATATTACAGGAAAATTTGGATAAAATACTTTCTGATTCCAAATTTATATTTTCTCTATCACAAATCTAACTAGGAGGAATAAAATGAAAAACTTGCAAGAAAGTCTTGAAGGACTTAACCAGCACTACTTGGAACTTTTAAAAAACCTTAACAGAGTACTTGATGTAAATATAGAAATGTTGTATAAACAAAAATTAGATTCTGCTCTATATGGTGAATGTGTAGTGGTGGAAGATGTTATAAATGCTTTTGAAGTAAAATTAAAAGAGGATTCTATAATATCAATAGCTAGATTCCAACCAGCAGCTGGAAATTTAAGACTGCTTATTATGCTTATTAATAGTGCTCGTCTTTTAGAGAGAATGGGTGATCTTCTTAAAGCTAATTTTAAAATAATAAAAGATATTGAAAAAAGTTCTCCACAAGTATCAAAATATCTAAAAGAAACTCTTTACCCTATGGTATTAAAAATTAAAACTATCTATGAAACTTATATCTCCGCTTTTATAAATAGTGATGAAAAAGCTCTTTATCTCCTTCTTACACAAGATGAAGAAATTGATGAAATGGCTGAAAAAAATATGACTACTCTTATTGATTTGATGAAAGCTTCTCCAGATAATGTAGAAGGAGGAACTTATTTAGTACTTCTGAATAAAAAATACGAAAGGTTCTCAGATCATGTTATGCATTTGGCAGTTGACCTTGTATATATTTTAAAAGGAGAAAACCTCAGAAAGCTGGAACTTCTTGAAGAAAAGAAAATAAAAAAATAAAAATTTATTGACAATTATATTTTCATATGATATACCTAAAACAATAAGAAATTAAAAAAAGGGGGAAGTTCAGAATGTTATTTAACAAACTAAGGATAAGGAACAGGAAAAGCAATAAAAATATTGAATACCTTATCTCTTTTGTCTGCTAAACGACATTATGACTTTTTGATGAATAAATTTTAGATCATATCTTGATTATTTTTGAAGATTTGGGCTTATATTTTTTTATATAACCCATGATCATATTTTTTAAATCAATGTCAGTGTAGCATTCATATGTTATACTGACTTTTTATTTTACAAAAAATTATATAAATATAAAATATCAATGGAGGGAAAAATGGAAAACATGTCAGCAAAACTTTCAAAACTTTTTTCAAAATACGCAGAGGAATTTAAAGAATTAAATGAATATCTATATAACAACCCTGAACTGGGATTACAGGAATTCAAAGCTTGTGCAGCTCACACTGAAATGCTTAAAAAACACGGATTTACAGTTGAAACAAACTTTGCAGGACTTCCTACTTCTTTTATGGGAAAATACAGCACTGGTAAACCTGGACCAAAAGTAGCTATTCTTGCTGAATATGATGCTCTTCCTGGAATAGGACATGGATGCGGACATAATATATTTGGTGTTACAAGTGTAGCAGCTGGTATTCTTACTAAAGAGATCATGGGAGATGTAGCTGGTGAAATAATGGTAATAGGTACTCCTGCTGAGGAAACAAACGGAGCTAAAGTTCAAATGGCTGCTCTGGGAGTTTTTGATGATATAGATGTAGCTATGGCTGCTCATCCTACTGGTGAAGCTCATCACAGAAGTGGTACTTCTCAAGCTATGGAAGCTATCCAATTTACATTTAAAGGTAAAACTGCTCATGCTGCTGGAGCTCCTCATGAAGGAATAAATGCTCTTGATGGAGTATTAATACTTTTCAACTCTATCAATGCTCTTAGACAGCAAACTTTAGAAACAGCAAGAATTCATGGAGTAATATCTAATGGTGGAAAAGCTGCTAATATAATTCCTGATTTAGCTGTAGCTAACTTCTATGTAAGAGCTAAAACATTAGACTACTTAAAAGGTCTTGTAGAAAGAGTAAAAAATTGTGCTAAGGGAGCTGCTCTTGCCAGTGGAACTACTTTAGAGATAATAAACTATGAAACTAGCTTTGCTGATCTTGTTACTAATGAAAAACTTTCAGCAGCTTATGAAAAAAATCTAAAATCTTTAGGTGTTACTGACATCAGAAGCAAAGAATCAGGAGGATCGACAGATATGGGAGATGTAAGCCACTGCTGCCCAGCTATACATCCATATTTCCCACTTACAACAGCACACTTGACTGGTCACAGTGTAGAATTTGCAAGTGCATCTATAGCTCCAGAAGCTTACAAAGGAATGGAAGAATCTGCTATATCAATGGCACTTACAGCTATGGATATTTTCACTGATGCTGAATTATTAAAAGAAATAAAAGATGAATTTAACAAAAATGTTAAAAAAATGTAGAGGATAAAATTTAAACTATAAAATCTTGGGAGGAAAATTTATGAAAAAACTTATTATATTATTTATGATGATTTTATCAACACTTTCTTTTGCAGCTAAAAAACTTTATGTGGGAACTAATGCTGAATTTAAGCCTTACGAATATCTTGAAGGAGATAAAATAACTGGATTCGATATTGACTTTATGGATGCTATTGGAAAAGAAATTGGATATGAAGTTCATTGGGTAAATATGGGATTTGACGGACTGCTTCCTGCCCTTCAAATGAAAAAAGTAGATGCTGTTATCGCTGGTATGTCTCAAACTCCTGAAAGACAAAAAGCTGTTGATTTTTCAATGCCATATATGTTCACAAAATCTGAGCACTATGTTATAGTTAATGAAAATAGTCCTATTGTCAAAAAAGAGGAGTTAAAAGATAAAAAAGTAGGAGTTCAGATTGGAACTATTCAGGAAGAATTTACTATTGCATTAGATGGAATACCTCAAATATATAATGCATGGACTGGAGCTTTAATGGATCTTCAACAGGATAAAATCTCTGCTGTCATCATTGCAGATGTATCTGGGAATGCTTATCTTGAAAATATGAAAGGTCTTAAAAAAGTTGACATTGTTATAGACAGTCAGCCTGGAGCTTCTATAGCTTTTAGAAAAGGTGAAACTGACCTTGTAAAAGCTGTAAATGAAGCTATTTTAAAATTAAGAGATGATGGAACTTACCTTCAATTATTAGAAAAGTATTTTCCTGAAAGAGCTGAAGAATTTAAAGAAACATTTAAAAAATAGGGGGATAAAAAATGAAAAAACTTGTACTTATATTTACACTGCTTTTATCAACACTTTCTTTTGCAGCTAAAAAACTTTATGTGGGGACTAACGCTGAATTTAAACCTTATGAATATCTTGAAGATGGTAAAATGGTTGGATTTGATATTGGAGTAATGGATGAACTTGGAAAAAAATTAGGTTATGAAATAGAATGGGTAAACATGTCTTTTGATGGACTGCTTCCTGCCCTTCAAATGAAAAAAATAGATGCTGTTATTGCTGGTATGTCTCAAACTCCTGAAAGACAAAAAGCTGTATCTTTCTCTATACCATATATTTTCTTTACTTCTGAACACTATGTTATAGTTAATGAAAACAGTACTTTTAAAACAAAAGAGGATTTAAAAGGAAAAACTGCTGGAGTTCAAATGGGAAGTATGCAGGAGCAATTTGCTATAAATAATGGAAGTGTTCCTAAATTATATAATACTTTCACTAATGCTTTAATGGACCTTCAAAATGGAAAGGTTGACTGTGTAATTATTGCAGACAACTCTGGAAAAGAATATCTTAACACTATGGACAGAATTAAAAAAATAGATTCTATTATTGATCCTAAACCAGGTGCTTCTATAGCATTTAGAAAATCTGATAAAGAACTTGCAGAAAAATTCAGCGACGCTATAGTTGAATTAAAGACTACTAAAGAATATTCTGACCTTGTAGAAAAATATTTTCCTGAAAGATTTGAAGATTTTAAAGCGCAAAATTTGACAAAATAGGTTATAATATAATTACTGATACGCCTATTCTAATTTTGCTATCATATAAAAAATCCCTCAGCCCTAACTGAGGGGTTTTTTATTTATTCTATATCCAATGGAATTTTTCTGTTAGGAGCAGGAAATTCACTATTTAAAAGCTTCATATCCTCTTCATCTAATTTTATATCCAAGCATTGAATATTTTCTTTCATATGTTTTAATTTTGATGCTTTAGGTATCGATATCATATTTTCCTGACTTAATGTGAAGCAGAGAAGTACCTGAATCGGAGATATTCCATATTTCTCACTTATTTTTGCAACAGATTTTGATCTTAAAAGTTTATCTTTTAGTCTCCCTCCCTGTGCCAGAGGACAATATGCCATTGTTGGAATATTTCTGGAATCAGTAAAAGGTTTTAAAGAATATTCTATACCACGAGAACCTAAGTGGTACAGCACCTGATTTACTTGACATTGATCCCCTTTTGCTGCATGAGTTATTTCAAACATATCATCTATATCCATATTTGATACTCCCCAACGTTTTATTTTCCCTGAAGCTTTTAATTCCTCCATGCACTCAATAGTTTCATCAAGGGGAACTATTCCTCTCCAATGAAGTAGATACATATCTAAATAGTCTGTTCCCAATCTTTTAAGAGTATTCTCACATGACTGAAATATCCTGTTTCTCCCTGCATTGCTCGGAAGAACTTTTGATACAATAAACAAAGAATCCCTGTCATACCCCTTTATAGCTTCTCCTACCAGATATTCACTGTTCCCATTCCCATACATTTCAGCTGTATCTATCAAATTTACTCCATTATCAATAGCATATCTTATGCATTCTATCTCTTCTTTACGAGCTGATGATGAGTCTCCCATATACCAAGTTCCTATCCCCAGATTTCCAGTTATTATTCCATCTGGCAGCATTATCTTTTTTCTCATTTTCTCCCTCCTAAATTATTTTTGAATAATAAAAATAGAGTGACTTGTAAGTAAAATACCTTTTAGTCACTCCTATTTTTATTTAATGATCTCCTCTTAGGAAAAATGCTCTCATAGCCTTTTCTCCTGCAAATTCCAACAACTCTTTTACATCATGAATAGCTCTCTCCAGATTCATTGGTTCATTGATTATATCCATTACCAAATCTATTCCATTTGCATAGATATCATCAAGATTTCTGGCAGAGCTTCCTACTATTGCTATAACAGGAATATCATATTTTTTAGCAGTCTTAGCGATACCTACTGGGGCTTTCCCATTGACAGATTGGTTATCGATTCTTCCTTCTCCAGTAATCACAAGATCTGCATCTTTTATCAGATTTTCAAGCTCTATAAGTTCCATTATTTTAACGATGCCTTCTTTAAATTCTGCCCCGCATATGCTTAGCAATGCATATCCAAGACCTCCAGCAGCACCGCTTCCAGGTTCTTTAGAGAATGACTTTCCTACTATATTATCTATAATATTTCCATAATTTTCAAGAATTTTATCAAGAATTTTTACATCTTCAGGTTTTGCACCTTTTTGAGGTCCGTAAATATACGAAGCTCCATTTTCTCCACACAAACAATTACGTACATCTGATAAAACTGTTATGTGAGCCTCAGATATTCTTGGATCTAATCCAGAAATATCTACTTTAGCCACATTTTTTAATTCTTCAGGTGTATATCCTATTCTTTCCCCAATTGAATTATAGAATTTCACCCCTAATGATGTAAGCATTCCTGCTCCACCATCATTAGTTGCACTCCCTCCCAAACCTATATAGATATCTCTTATTCCCATATCTAATATAGCTTTAAGCATCTCCCCTACTCCATATGTATTTGCCTTGTATGGATTAAGATTTTCACGTTTTACCAGATTCAATCCAGAAGATTCAGCCATTTCAAGAACAGCAGCATTTCCTCGTATCACTCCAAACCTTGCTTTGACTTTATCTCCAAAAGGTCCAGGTACTTCTAAAAATTTGTATTCTCCATTGACAGCTTCAACGATGGCTTCTACTGTTCCTTCTCCGCCATCTGCAATAGAAACTTTTTTTGTAACAATATTATTTCTGTCGAATTTCTTTATACCCTTTTCAATACTTTCTGCAACTTCTCTCGAAGATGCACTTCCCTTAAAAGAATCAACTGCTATAATGACTTTTATCTCTTTCATAAGTTACCTCTTTATTTGACCAGCTTCTGCCATCTTTCCTGCCATAAAATCTACAACAGTTTTACTAGATGGAAGGCTTGGTTTTATAGGTTCCCCTACATTCATCTTATTGATATTTGCCATATCTTTTGTAGCTACAGGGAAACTTGCCTTGTCCATAGACAATCTAACAGGATTAAGCTTGAATTGAAGTTCTAAAGATTCTTTAAGATCTCCTTCTCTATATTTATTGTATATAGATGCTACAAGTTCAGGGAATATATTAGCCGCAGTACATACCCCTCCCACTGCTCCAACTGTAAGTGAAGAGAATAATAGAGTATCTTTTCCACCAAATATTTTAAATTCTATATCTCTTGTTCTTCTTATAAATTCAAGTAATTGATTTATATCTCCACTTGAATCTTTTATCCCAACAATATTTTTTACATTTCTTGCCAGTCTTTCTACTAAGTCAGCAGACAGTGTATATCCTATTCTAGGATTATTATATATCAAAAGCGGAAGTTCTTCAATAGATTCTGCTACTGTTTTATAATGAAGAAATAGTTCTTCCTCTGTAGGTTTTAAAAACATAGGCTGTAAAAGAGCAACTCCATCTACACCTATTCTTTTTCCCATTTGAGCCAATTTTATACATTTAGATGTTCTTATAGCTCCTATCCCCATTATTACTGGAACTCTTCCATTTACTTCTTCAACTATAGTCTTTGTAATAAGTTCATAGTCTTCATCATCAAACATATAGAATTCACTATTGCTTCCATGAGCCAGTATTCCACTGACTCCTCCATCTATTACAAAATTTATCTGCTTTTTTAATTTTTCTATATCTACATTCTCATTCTCATCCATTGGAGTAAGAATTGGAACATATATCCCTTTTAATAAATTTAAATCCATATTGTATTTCCCCCTAATCCCTGTCTAAACAAGGTCTTTTATTATCAAATTTCCAGTCTTTTATTAAATACTGCATAGCCACAGAGTCATCTCTTGCTCCTAAATTTTTCTCTACATATAATTTATGAGCTGCCATAATTTTATCCATATCTATTTCAATTCCAAGACCTGGAACATCTTTAGGGACTGTTATTTCTCCACCAACTATTTTATGAGCGTTTTTAGTTAAATCTTGTCCATCCTGCCATATCCAGTGAGTATCGATAGCTGTAATATTTCCAGGAGCTGCTGCTGCAACATGACTGAACATTGCAAGAGAGATGTCAAAGTGATTGTTTGAGTGTGATCCCCAAGTCAATCCAAATTCATTACACATTTGTGCAACTCTTACAGATCCTTCCATAGTCCAGAAATGAGGATCTGCAAGAGGAATAGAAACACTGTTCAGAGCTATTGAATGCTGCATTTGTCTCCAGTCAGTAGCTATCATATTTGTTGCTGTAGGAAGACCTGTTGCCTTTCTGAATTCAGCCATAACTTCCCTTCCAGAGAATCCATTTTCTGCACCACATGGATCTTCAGCATAAGCAAGTATTCCATGCATATCTTTACATAAAGATATTGCTTCCTTTAGAGACCAAGCTCCATTTGGATCAAGTGTTATCCTTGCTTCTGGAAATGCTTCATGAAGAGCTTTTATAGCTTTAATTTCCTCTGCTCCCTTCAGCACTCCTCCTTTTAATTTAAAGTCTTCAAATCCATATCTCTTGTGAGCTGCTTTTGCTAACTCAACAACAGCTTCTGGTGTCATTGCTTCTTTTCTTCTAACTTTTCCCCAGTCATCTGAATTATCATCATTATCTAAATAAGGAAGATCAGTTTTATCTTTATCTCCTATGTAGAATAGATATCCTAATACTTTTACTTTTTCTCTTTGCTGTCCTTCTCCTAATAATGCTGCTACTGGCACATTTAAGAATTTTCCTAAAAGGTCCAATAGAGGAGCTTCAACTGCTGTCATTACATGAACAGTAGTTCTAAGGTCAAATGTTTGATTTCCTCTTCCAGAAGAATCTCTGTCTTTAAATGTATCATAAATATTTTTTATTATATTTTTATATTCTCCAATACTTTTTCCTACTACTAATTCTTTTGCATCTTCCAAAGTTTTTCTTATTTTTTCCCCACCTGGAACTTCTCCCACTCCGATAGCTCCATTGTCTGCTTTTAAAATAACTACATTTCTTGTGAAGTAAGGCCCATGAGCTCCACTTAGATTAAGCAGCATGCTGTCATATCCAGCTACTGGAATTACATTCATTTCTACAATTTTAGGTATCATATGTACTCTCTCCCTTTTATTATTTTTTTTCTCCAACTGTTACATTGTTTATTTTTTCATAGTAATTCAAGATTGCTGCATGATCTTTCTTTTCTCTTCCATCTATTTTTAAAGCCTGCATTATTTCCATTACTTGAGCAGTTAATGGCAGAGATGCATTTATTGAATGAGATGTATCAAGTGCATTTTGAAGATCTTTTATATGTAATTCAATTCTAAATCCTGGCTCAAAGTTTCTTGATATCATCATAGGAGCTTTTGCATTCATTACAGTACTTCCTGCAAGTCCTCCTTTTATTGCGTCAAATACTAACTGAGGATCTACCCCTGCTTTTTCACAAAGAACAAAAGCTTCACTTAATGCTGCAATATTAAGAGCAACTATCATTTGGTTTGCTAATTTTGTAGTATTTCCTGCTCCTACATTTCCTACTCTTACTACTGATCCTGCCATAGTTTTCATAAGATCATAGTATTTATTAAATATCTCTTCTTTTCCTCCAACCATAACAGATATAGTTCCATCTATTGCTTTTGGCTCTCCTCCTGAAACTGGTGCATCTAAAAGTTCTACTCCTGTTTCAGCTAATTTTGCTGCTATACTTTGGCTTTCTACTGGATTGATAGAACTCATGTCTATAACAGTAGTTCCTGCTTTTAACCCTTCAGCTGCTCCATTTTCATTAAAAAGAACTGCTTTTACATGAGGAGAATTTGGAAGCATTGTTATCAATACATCACAGTTTGCTCCAACCTCTTTAGCTGATCCAGCTGCTTTTGCTCCTGCTGCTGCTACATCATCCAGAGCTGCTTTATTCATATCAAATGCTACTACATCATATCCCGCTTTTAATACATTTTTACACATTGGTCTTCCCATGATACCTAATCCGATAAATCCTACTTTCATTTTTTACCTCCATTTTTATATTTTTAATGTTATTCTTACTTATTCTCTATAATATATTTTAGAATTATTTTCACTGGTAAACAATGTTATATGTGCTAAATTTCCAGCTTATTAATTGTTATATAAAACATCTGTCTTCTGATTATTTTATAAATATACTTGCTATAAGGACTACTGCCAGTGCTGCTCCAGATCCAACAAATGAAATCATTGTCTTAGCCCAGAACTGATCTTTGATATCTTCCAAACCATACAATCCGTTAAATACCCAGAATCCACTGTCATTAAAGTAACTGAATGCAACTCCCCCAGCACATGTAGACATTGCTGCAAGTACAGGACTGATTCCTAATTGTGATAATAGCGGAGCTGTCAAAGTAGCTGCTGTAGTAAGTGCTACTGTTGCTGATCCCAATGCTATTCTCATCAAAGCTGCTATTATGAATGGAATCAGTAATCCAGGAATACCTATGTATATTACTGCATTTCCTAAAGCATTTCCTATTCCTGACTCTCTCACTACAAATCCTAAAGCTCCTCCTGCTCCTGTTATAAGCATGATCATTCCTGTAGATTGAATAGCTTCATTCATAGCATCATGAACTTCTTTTTTAGTCATTTTAGCTCCAAGCCCATAAATAGAGATTAATGTTCCTATTATCAGAGCTGTTATAGGGCTTCCAAATAATTCTACTGCTGTCATGTAGCTTCCTTTTAAACCAATAAATTTAGTTATTGTATTTATAAATATCAAGATTAAAGGAACTATAACTGGTGCAAAAGATAAACCAACTGATGGTAAATTTCTAGCTTTATGAAGTTCTTCAATATTTTCTATTGATTTTAAATACTCTTTTTTGAAATCCATTCTTGTAAATTCATTTTCACCACAAGCTGGATCATCTGATGGTACTTGATAAATTTTTGTTCCCAACCATTTACAATAAAGCATAGAAACTATATAAACTGGTATTGTACATAGAATACCTGCCATTATCATAACTCCAACATCTATTCCCAAGATACCTGCTACTGTTAAAGGTCCAGGTGTAGGTGGAACAAATACATGTGTCAGCTGTAATCCAGTTGCAAGTGCAAGTCCTAGTCCAACTACTGATTTCCCACTAAGTTTAGATAAAGCTTTTGCTATTGGTGTTAAAATAACTAATGCTGAATCTGAGAAAACTGGTATAGATACTATATAACCTGTAAGTCCCAATGCCCATTCCTCTTTATTCTTTCCAATCAGCTTGATTACAGTGAACGCCATTTGCTCTGCTGCTCCTGATTTTTCCAGAATTATCCCCATCATAACTCCAAGACCAATAATTATCCCTGTACTTCCCAATGTGTTTCCAAAACCTGTTGTTATACTTTTCATGACTACTGTAACTTCCATTCCTCCAATTAACCCTGTTACAATAGTTGCTATTATTAAAGCTATAAATGTGTGAATTTTTGTTTTTAATGATAGTGCTATCAATATTCCTATTCCTATTGCTAGTCCAACAAGCATTTGTGTACTGCTTACTGCTCCCATTAAACTTCCTCCTTACAATTTGTTTTATTTTTGATTATATTAATAATATCACTTATTGTTTTAAGTTTCTATGTTACACAAGCTATTATTTTTAAATTTTTTTTTATTTTTTTTGTTCTATGTAATAAAAAACATTTTAAAATTCCAGACTTTAATGGTATAATTAAATAAAATCATGATCTTAGAGAGGGGGAAAAGATGAATATATCAGTGAGTCTGGCAACCAATATTTTAAATAAAATGAAAGAGATAATACATCAGGATTTGAATTATATAGATAAGAGTGGTATTATCATTGCCAGTACAGACCCAAACAGAACTGGTACTTTTCATGCTGCTGCTCTAAAATGTATAAAAGAAAAAGCTCCTCTTATTATCAGCAGTGATGATGAGTTTCAAGGAAGCAGAAAAGGAATCAACATGCCTATTTACTTTAACAATGCAATTATAGGAGTAATAGGAATAACTGGAGATAAAAATGAAGTAGAGAAATATGGTGAAATTATAAGAATGATGACTGAAATTCTTATAAAAGAAGCATGGATAAAAGATTCAGATATAAGAACAAAAGAAATTAACAGAACTTTTATAGAGCGTATTGTTTTAGGATATGATTATGATTTTTTCCCTACAGCAGACTTTACATTTCCTTATGCTGTCATAGTTGGAAAACTTAATAAAAACAGCAGTTTCTTAATGAATGATAAAATTTATGATATCTTAAAAAACTCTCTTTCATACAATAAAAACAATGTTTATACTATATCAAGAAATGAAATTATTATCCTGTATCATTTCCATAAAGATGAAAATATATCTAAAACAATACTTCAGCTTCAAGAAAAACTTTTAGAAAAAACAAAGCTGGATTTTAGATTTGGAATAGGAACAAAAGCACTTGAATACAATGCCTTAAAAGATTCATATAAGGCTGCAAAGGAAATTTTAAACTTTATGATAAAGTTTTCTTTAAAGAAACCTGTCTCTGAATATGAAAAAATGGATCTTGAATTTATATTTTTAAATTTAAAAAAATCAGATATTGATAATTTCACAAATAAAATTTTAAAAAACTTTACTCCAAAAGAGGTAGAGGAATTTTCTACTTTAATGAATTCTTATGAAGAAAATAATGGAAGTATTCTCCACACATCTGAAGATCTTTTCATGCACAAGAATACTCTCCAATATAAACTCAATAAAATAAAACAGCTAAGTGGCTATGATCCCAGACAGCTCAAAGACTTTATTGTTTTAAGTCTGGCTTTTAAACTTCAGAGAACTATTTAGTATTATTTTTCCAATAGTCTTCAGCTAGTTTTATAAAGCTTTTTGCTGCCTTGCTGAGATAGGCTCCCTTTCTATATACTGTGCATAACTCCCATGAAGGAGATTCTGGAAGAGAAAAATAAGTTATCTTGTCATTTTTCTTTGCATATGTTTCAGAAATAAATGTACAAGCTAAATGGCTTGAAGCCATTTGATATAATGTTCTGCTGCTCTTTGTCTCAAATAATATATTTGGAGCAAACCCAGCTTTTTCAAAGAGTGGATCTATTATTTCTCTCATTGTTGTATTTTTAGACAGCAAAACAAAAGTGTCATTTTTAAATAATTTTAAATCTGTTCTCTGAACATTTTTTTCTTTAACTGATTTAGCTAAAGGATGAATAGATGGAACAGCCATTATTATATTTTCTTCAAGGATAGGAATATATGTATTATTTCCTGTCCTTTGTTCTTCTGACAAAGTCATAAATCCAATATCCATCTGCCCATTCTCTATCATTTTCTCCTGCATTTTTACATTCATCTCTACAGGTTCTACAGATACATTTGGAAACATCTCATAAAATTTAGGATATACAGAAGCAAACATCGATATTCCTCTTTCTGGTGTAAGCCCTATTCTTAAATTCCCCTTATGTTTTTCCAGCAGATCATTTATTTGATCATAAGTTTCCTTCTTTATGTTCAATATCTTTTCTGCATTTTTTATATATATTTCCCCTATCTCTGTAAGTTTCCAATTAGTTCTCGAACGATAGAATAACTGGCTTCCAAGCTCTTTCTCCAATTTTAAAAGCTGCTGGTTCAATGCTGATTGTGTAATATACATTTTTTCTGCTGCCTTTGTTACATTTCTCTCTTCTGCTATTTTTACTATATACTCTAACTGTTTTAATTCCATTTCCCCTCCATTACTCTTAAAAAAATTAAGAGAAATCTAATTATAATGAATTTGACTTATTTGTAATTATTTTATACACTAAAATCAATAAGAATACAAGTAATTATTTGAAAGGAGTTGTTTTCATGGGAAAAAATTTATACATTAAAGTCAATGAAAAAGACAATGTAGCAATTGCAGTTGATAAAATATCAGCTGGTGTAGAGATCATGAAGGGAATATTTACAACTGAGGAAATTCCACAAGGTCATAAAATAGCTCTATGCGACATTGCAAAAGATTCTCCTATTATTCGTTATGGTGTAGAATTGGGATATGCCATCAATGATATAAAAAAAGGAGCATGGATTAATGAGCATATGCTAAAACTTCCTACACCCCCTGCTTTAGATGAAATGAAGTTTGGAGTTAATATTGTAACTTCTCTTCCTAAAGCACCTGTCAGAACTTTCGAAGGGTATCGTAATCCAAATGGAGGCTACGCTGGTACTAGAAATATTTTGGGGATAAGTACAACAGTACAATGTGTAACTGGCGTATTAAATGTAGCTGTAAAAAAAATTAAAGAGGAGCTTTTACCAAAATATCCTAATGTAGATGATGTAATTCCCATCAACCATGCTTATGGATGTGGAGTTGCCATCAATGCCCCTGAAGCTGTCATCCCTATACGTGCACTGCGTAATCTTGCTAAACATCCAAATTTTGGCGGTGAACTTATGGTAGTAGCTTTAGGATGTGAAAAATTAACTGTAGAAATGCTTATTGATGAAGCTAATATTTCTCCAGAAAATGTAATCACTCTTCAGGAAATTAAAGGCTTCACTGCAATGATAGATGCTGTTATGAATATGGCAGATAAAAAACTGGCTCGTTTAAATGCAAGAAAAAGAGAAACTCTTCCTTTATCTGATCTTCTTGTGGGAATGCAGTGTGGAGGAAGCGATGCCTTTTCTGGAGTAACTGCTAATCCTAGTGCTGGATATGCTGCTGATATGCTGGTTGAAGGTGGAGCTACTGTCATGTTTTCAGAGGTGACAGAGGTTAGAGATGGAGTACATATGATTGCAGAACGTTGTATCAATGAAGATGTAATGAAAAAATTAGCTTCTGAAATGAAATGGTATGATAATTATTTAGAGAATGGGCAAGTGGACAGAAGTGCTAATCCTACTCCTGGAAATAAGAAGGGGGGACTTTCAAATATAGTAGAAAAAGCTATGGGATCTATTGCAAAGTCTGGTAGCTCTCCAATAGTTGAAGTATTATCTCCTGCTGAAACTCCTACTAAAAAAGGATTGATATATGCTGCTACTCCTGCAAGTGATATTGTATGCGGACCTTGTCAGCTGGCTTCTGGAATTGGGCTTCAAGTATTTATGACAGGAAGAGGTACTCCATATGGACTGGCTCTTGCACCTGTTATCAAAGTATGTTCAAGAAATGATATGAAAGATATGTGGAGTGATCTAATAGATGTAAGTGCAGGGCCTATTGCTGCTGGGGATGCCACTATTAAAGATATAGGTACAGATATTTTTAATATGATAATCGATGTTGCAAGTGGAAGAAAACAACCTTGGGCTGAGAAATACAAACTTCATAATGACTTCTGTATTTTCAATCCAGCACCAATCACATAATTTTATAGGATAAACAAAAAAGAAGTTGATTTATTAAATTAAAATACAGTCTTTAAAATTTTCCAGTAGAAATATTTATTATTGATTTTGCTCATAAAACTAAAAATGGTGAACTCGCTTCACTCAAACAGCACCATTTTTTAAGTTTTACTTGCTTCATCAATTACATAAATTTTTCTAATTTCCAAATTTCAAAAACTTATTTGTTTTTAATCAACTTCTTTTTATTTTAATTATTTATTTCTATTTCCAATATAATCAGCTAACTCTAAAAGAATATTGCTTTTTTCTACACCAAACTTTTCTGCAACTATTGTCTTAGCTTCAGCTATTGTTTCTTTTAAAAGAGCTTTGCTTTCTGCCATTCCAATCAATGCAGGATATGTTGATTTTCCAAGCTCAATATCGCTTCCTACTGGTTTTCCAAGAGTAGAGAAATCTCCTTCAATATCAAGAATATCATCTTTTATTTGGAATGCAAGACCTATAAGGTCAGCAAATTTCACAAGAATCTCTTTTTCCTCTTTATCAGCATCTCCTATTATACAAGCTAATTCTACAGGAAGCTTCATTAATTTTCCTGTCTTGTTAGAATGGATATATTTAAGAGTTTCCAAGTCTATTTTTTTACCCTCACTTGCTATATCTATCATCTGTCCGCCGATCATGCCGTTTATACCTGCATAGCTTGATGTCAGTCTAACTATTTCAATTACTTTTTCAGCTGGAAGATGTTTATTCTTATCTGTAAGTATATAGAAGGCATGTGTTAAAAGAGCATCTCCTATCAATATTCCTTCTGCTTCTCCAAATTTCTTATGAGTAGTAAGTTTTCCTCTTCTGTAGTCATCATTATCAAGAGCTGGAAGATCATCATGTACCAATGAATATGAATGTATCATTTCAATGGCAGCAGCTGAAGCTATTCCATTTTCTTTTTCACACCCGAGTATATCCAATATCATGAAAAGCAGAATAGGTCTTAATCTTTTTCCGCCATTTAAAACTGCATATTTCATTCCTTCGGCTATAACCTCTGGATAGTTAAGCTCACTTAAATATGTATCCATACTTGATTCTATTAACTTTTTATTACTATCTAAATAATTTTTAAAAAACATTTTAGACCTCCTCAGTCAGAATATTGCCACTATCTTCTGTTACTTTTAAAATTTTTCCTTCTGCTTTATTCAATAAATCTGAGGATTTTTTTAAAAGCTTCATAGCATTTTCATATTCTTTTATAGACTCAGTCAGTGTAAGTTCGCCATTTTCCAGTTTTTCTATTATTTCATCTACTTCCAAAAGATTATCTTCAAAACTTCCGCTTCTCTTTACCATCTTATCACCCCAGAAATTTTTATAATTAAAATTATCTTGTATAAAAAGTTATACACTTTTTACCATATTTTCTTTCATCAGCTCTTTTAAACTCTCCGATTTCTTCTTCCAGTTCTTCAAAAACATGATGTTCACTGATAATAAGTCCGCCATCTGCAAGTATCCCGTTTTTTTCTATTGCTTTTATTACTCTGGTACAGATTTCTTCTTTGTAAGGAGGATCCATGAATATTATATCAAATTTTTCCCCTTTTCTTCCTAGTATTTCAATAGCTCTCAAAGCATCATTTTTGTATGCTCTGCATCTATCTTCATATTCTAAGGTATTTACATTTTCTATTATATATTTTAAAGCTTCAGTGTCCTTCTCTATCATTACTGCTCTCTTTGCCCCTCTGCTAAGAGCTTCAAGAGATATACTTCCACTTCCGCTGAAAAGATCTAAAAATACACTGTCAGGTACATATGGTGCTATGATAGAAAAAAGAGATTCCTTCATGCTTCCCAAAGTAGGTCTTGTATCTGTTCCTTTCCTGCTTTTTATTCTCTTATTTTTTGCATCTCCTGCAATTATTTTCATCTATATCAACTCCTAATAGATAAACATAGCATCCCCAAAACTAAAGAAATGATACTCCTCTTTTACAGCTATATCATATACTTTCAACATGAACTCTCTTGATGAAAGTGCTGAAACAAGCATAAGAAGTGTTGACTTAGGAAGATGGAAATTAGTAATGAGGGCATCTATCACTTTAAATTCAAAGCCGGGATAAATAAATATCTCTGTGCTTCCTTTTAGTGCCTTTACCAGTCCATTTTCATCTACAGCAGATTCTAATGCTCTTGTGCTGGTAGTTCCTACTGAAATTATTCTTTTCCCGTTTTTCTTTCCTTCATTGATTATATCAGCTGCTTCCTGAGGTATTTCATATACTTCTTCATGCATCTTGTGTTCCAATACATTTTCAGTTTGTACAGGTCTGAATGTTCCTAACCCTACCTCTAAAAATATATCTACTATCTTTATCCCTTTTTTCTCTATTTTTTCTAAAAGTTCTTTTGTAAAATGAAGTCCAGCAGTAGGGGCTGCAACAGACTCTCCTTTGATAGCATAGACAGTCTGATACCTGTCTTTTTCTTTCAAAGCTTCCACAATATATGGAGGAAGAGGCATTTTTCCCAATCTATCCAGAACTTCTTCAAAAGCTCCCTCATATGTAAATTTTATAATTCTGTTTCCATCATCTTTTATCTCTAAAAGCTCTCCTATCAGCTCATTTCCATGACCAATAAAAAGCTTTTGTCCTACTTTTAACTTTTTAGCTGGCTTCAAAAGACATTCCCAAGTATCAAGATCTATTCTTTTAATAAGAAGTATCTCTAAAACTCCACCTGTTTCTTTATGACCAAAAAGTCTTGCTGGGATAACTTTTGTAGAATTTCTTACTAATATATCCCCTTCATTTAGATAATCTATTATATCATAAAATTTTTTATGTTCTATACTCTCATTTTTTCTATTCACCAGCATAAGTCTCGCATGATCTCTAGGTTCTCTAGGCTGCTGACCAATCAATTTTTCTGGCAGATGATAATCATAATCACTCAATAATGTAGACACTATTTGTCACCACTCTTCTTTCCAATCACTACTCTATCTATTCCTCCATAGTCTTTTACTATAGAAAGAACATCAAATCCATTTTCTTCCATTAATTCTTTAACAACTTCAGCCTGATTATATCCAACTTCAAAAGCTAAGAATCCACCTTCATTTAAATAATCACATGCCTCTTTTGAGATTTTAGAATAGAAATAATATCCATTTCCATTGTCTGTAAGAGCTGATGAAGGTTCATAGTTTAACACTTCAGGCATCAATTCGTTATATTCTTCCAAAGGTATATAAGGAGGATTTGAAACTATCAGATCAAATTTCATGTCTTTAAAAGATGAAAATACATCTGATTTTATAAATTTCACATTCTCAATTTTATTCAGTTCTCCATTTGCCTTAGCTACTTCTAAAGCTCCCTCACTTATATCAGCTCCAGTTATATCACTGTGAGCACATTCTTTTCCAAGGGATATTGCTATTGCACCGCTTCCAGTACCTATATCCAGAACTTTAGGAGCTTCCAGCTCATTTAAAATAATTTTACATTGTTCCACTAATATTTCTGTATCGCTTCTAGGTATTAAAACTCTCTCATCTACCTTAAATGGATATCCATAAAATTCCCATTCTCCAAGAAGATATTGAAGAGGTTTTCTGTTTTTACCTCTAAGCTTTAGATATTCTCTTATTTTTTCTTTTTTTTCTTCTTCTATTTTTTTATTAAAATTTAGAGTCAATGTCAGCCTGTTTACATCTAGTATATGAGCAAATATGTATTCTGCATCCAGCTTTGGACTGGCTACACCATATTTTTTCAGATATTCTGCTGATTTATTAAGAAGCTCTAAATTTTCATCTCTATAGTTTGCAGTTTCAACTTTGATATCTTCACTTTTTAAAAGTTCATCAAATCCTATTCTTTTTCTAGCCATTTCTTTAAGATATGTTTTTACCTTTTCTTTCTGCTCAGAAGAAAGTTCCATATCAAAATAAGCATACAATGTTATCCTATCCAGCTTTAAAACATTAGATATAACCTTTTCACTTTCCAGACGTGGTTTTGAAAAAGAGTATTTTTGCAAATACTCTTTTGAAAAATTCAATATCTCAAGTAAATTCATGATTACTCTTCTGAAACACTTGAAAGCATTTCTGCCTGGCTGAATGTGATTAATGCATCAATCATTTCATCAAGGTCTCCATCTAAATATGCTTCAAGCTGATATACTGTAAATTTTATTCTGTGGTCTGTAATTCTTCCTTGAGGATAGTTGTATGTTCTGATTTTTTCAGATCTGTCTCCAGTTCCTACTTGAAGTCTTCTTTCACTTTCCACTTGGCTTCTTTGTTTTTCACATTCCATTTCAAAAAGCTTTGAAGCTAGATGTTTCATTGCCTTTTCTCTGTTTTTAAGCTGTGATCTCTCATCCTGACATTGAACTATAATACCAGTAGGAAGGTGAGTAATTCTAACTGCTGAGTCAGTCATATTTACGTGCTGTCCTCCTGCTCCTCCTGATCTGTATGTATCTATTTTAAGATCTCTTGGATCAATTTTTACTTCTTTTACATCTTCTACTTCTGGAAGTACTGCTACTGTAGCAGTAGAAGTGTGTACTCTACCAGCTGATTCAGTTTCAGGAACTCTTTGTACTCTGTGTACCCCTGATTCAAATTTTAATCTTGAATAAGCTCCAAATCCATTTATACTGAATACTGCTTCCTTTATTCCACCAATACCCATTTCCTGCTTTTCGATTATTTCCATTTTCCATTTTTTTCTTTCAGCATATCTTGAATACATTCTGAATAAGTTTCCAGCAAAAAGAGCTGCTTCATCTCCTCCTGCTCCTCCTCTTATTTCTATGATAACGTTTTTATCATCATTTTCATCTTTTGGAAGTAAAAGTACTTTTAACTCTTTTTCAAGTTCTGGAATAGATTCTTCAAGTTCTTTTAACTCTTCATGCATCATTTCTCTCATGTCTTGATCTTTTTCAGTTTTAAGATTTTCTTTGATAAAATCAAAATCTTCTACAACCCTTTTATACTCTTTATATTTTTCAACTATTGGAGTTATTTCACTCAATGATTTGTTGCATTCCATCATTTTTTTAGGGTCTGCCAGTACCTCTGGGGAACCGAGCAATTCATTCAATTCATCGAATCTTTTTACTACTTCTTCTAATTTTCCGAACACTATTTCTCATCTCCTTTTTCACACTATAACTTTATAATTATATCATAAACATATAAAAAAATCAATTTTCCTTAGACTATAACATAAAAAAGGACTGATTTTTTTCTCAGTCCATTAGTTTCTAGCTAATTATTATTGGGGAAAATATCCTTTGCTGTTTCTTCATCATTATCATATTGAAATCTTACTATGTCACCATTGTTTTTATAAAATATTCTTTCTTTTATTCTTCCATTCTCATAGAATTTAAAAGCAACTCCAGTTTTTTTACCTTCAGTGAAATGTCCCAATTCCTGTAATCTGGAATTTTTATCAAAGATTATATAATTTCCTTCTTCTTTATCATTATTATACATAACTCTATATTTCAACTGACCATTTTCATAAAAATAGAAATATTCTCCATCTTTCTTATCCTCTTTATATGAAATTTTTTCTTTCATATTTCCATTTTTATAAAATATAAACCAGTCCCCTAATTTTTTATTGTTCTTATAAACTCCTTTTTCATGAACTTTACCATTTGTATAATATGAAAAATATTCTCCTGTAGTCTTATCCCAAGAGACTTTATAGGTTTCTCTTCCAAAAGCAATACTGCTCATAACGAATGAAGCTGCAATGAGTATCGCACATATAATTCTTTTCACTGAAATACACCTCATTCTGGTTATTTGTTGTTTAGTAATCTCTGCTCATCATTTATTCTTCTGATAGCTATATCTCTAGCTTTCATGTATTGCTCCTGAGTTATATATTTCTGCATTTCTATCTGACTTCTTATTCTGTCTTTTAGTATAGAAGCTTCTATTTGTCCCATTTTATCAAAAAGCTTATCTATTTGCTCAATATTGTTTTCTGGTCCTTCCAATACATATTTATTTACTTCTAATTCAAGTTGTTTTTTTTCTAATAGTAACATTTTGTAATTTGTACTTACTTTTCCTACCATTCCTTTTGCTTTCTCTATATTCTCTTGAGAAACTCCAACTTTCTTAAAATCTTCGTCAGATACTATCCCTAATCCATCATTATTTGCAAATACTAGGGAAGAAAAGATAACTACAAACACGCTGCTTAAAAATTTTCTCATTCCTGTCCTCCACTAAATTTGTACTTCTAATCCAAATAAGTCATCTGTATTTAAATCTATTTTTTTATCATCAAAAATTGAATTATTAAAAATATGATCTAATGTAATATCTTCTTTTATTGCTTTATTATCAGCAAAACTTCTATTAACCACATACTTATCCATACCAGTCATAGGAACTTCCTTGAAAAGCATCTGATAAGTTGAACTTGTAAAAATTCCCAATACAAACAAAGATAATGAGAATACTCCCCTTCTCCTGTTTTTCCTTTTTTCCTCTTCTAAAAGAGTTTTATATATATTAGCTCTTACTCTGTCTTTAGGCGTCATTCTAACTTCCTCCCATATCTTTAATAGCTTTATAGTATACTGATTTTACCGTGGATATATTCATATCCTTCATATCAGCTATTTCTTTAAGCTTATAACCATATATGTCTTTTAAAACTACGATCTCTCGTTCCTGGAGAGAGAGTTCTTTAAGCCGTTCCTCTAGTATAAGAGGCGTGTCCACATCTGAATTACATTCAAGGGCAAGTATTTCTTCATTTATATCCAGTTCTACTTTCCTTTTTCTGAAAAAATCATATATTTTGTTGATAGCAATTTTATATATCCAAGTATATATATTACTGTCAGCTCTGAATTTTTTCAGATTTTTGTAAACACTTATAAAGACCTCCTGAGATATATCCTCGGCATCTTCAGGATTCTTTACCACACCTAATATTTTGTAATATATCCTATCAAAATACTGTTCAAAAATCTCATCAAAGTCCATTATATTTTTATCCCTCACAAACTGTTATATTTAATTAGACGACATAAGTTGTAAAAAAGTTTAGTTTTAAAAAGATTTTTTGCTGTTTATTCTTCCGCCTACACTTATTTCAAATTTATTTCCTACCAAATCCACTACTGTATCCTCTTGAACATTTATTATCTTAGTCATAGCCATATTTCTTTCTAAATGACTTCTTCCACTTTCGCTGTCACGATCCCCTTTTCCTCTCCTGAAAGAAAAATCCATAATCCCTCTTACCATTGGAGTTTCAATATATTTAAGCCTGTATTCTCCAAGCTCTACATAATAAGGAACTCCTGAATCTAGGAAAATTCTATTTATTTCTACACTTTGTATTTCACTTCTATCGTAATTTACAATAAGAGTTTTTCTTCCTTCTATTTTATCAAGAGATATTTCATGACTGCTCTTTATTGACGTGCATCCTATTACCAGTATTATAATTAATAGGCTAATCAGATATCTTACCTTCATTTTCTTCATCCTCCATTATTAATTTTTTTAATTCTATCAATATTTCAGACTCTTTTACTTTTTTTACAATCTGCCCTTTTTTGAAAAGTACACCTTCTCCTTTTCCACCAGCTACACCATAATCAGCTTCTCTAGCTTCTCCAGGTCCGTTTACTACACATCCCATAACAGCTATCTTTATTTTACGGTTTTCTTTTTCAAATTCCTTTTCTACTTTTTTAGCAAGACCTATCAAATCTATTTCAGTTCTTCCACAAGTAGGACAAGAAACAATTTCCACTCCTGCTTCCATCAATCCCAACACTTTGAGAATTTCTTTTGCTACTTTTATCTCTTCTACTGGATCTTCTGTCAAAGATACTCTGATTGTATTTCCAATTCCATCTACTAAAAGCGATCCTATCCCAATGGCTGATTTTACTGTTCCCTGAAATGCTGTTCCTGCTTCTGTTACTCCTAAATGAAGTGGATAATTCACTTTTTCACTTATTTTTCTATATGCCTCTACCATCATTTTTACATTGCTTGACTTTAGAGACACAATTATATCATGAAAATCATTTTTTTCCAATAAACCAATATGGTACATTGCACTTTCTACCATAGCATCAGCAGTTGGACTTCCATATTTCTTTAATATTTCTTTTTCCAACGAACCAGAGTTTACTCCTATTCTTATTGGTATATTTTTTTCTTTTGCCTTTTGAACTACTTTTGCTACATTTTCATCAGCACCAATGTTTCCGGGATTTATTCTAAGTTTATCTATTCCATTTTCCATAGCTGCTAAAGCAAGCTTATAATCAAAATGTATATCTGCCGCCAATGGAATTGTTACTTTTTTCTTTATTTCTTTTATAGCCTCTGCTGCTTCCATATTATTTATAGTCATTCTTACAAGCTGGCATCCTGCTTCTTCCAGTCTTTTTATTTGGGCTACAGTAGCTTCTACATCACTTGTCATAGTATTTGTCATAGATTGAATAACAATA
Source organism: Fusobacterium ulcerans (assembly GCF_003019675.1). Classification (NCBI taxonomy): domain Bacteria; kingdom Fusobacteriati; phylum Fusobacteriota; class Fusobacteriia; order Fusobacteriales; family Fusobacteriaceae; genus Fusobacterium; species Fusobacterium ulcerans. Next base: position 797,105 of record NZ_CP028105.1, read on the forward strand.
TTATTCTCTCCACCTATTATTATATTCCCCACTTTTACTGCTCTTGTCTTTTTCATTATTCCATCTCCTAAACAAAGAAGTCCTGTTAAAAAACAGGACTTTTCTTATTTTTATTTTCTTGTTAAGTAACTCATAGGGTTCTCTGTTTTACCATTTTTTCTAACTTCAAAATGAAGGTGAGGTCCTGTCACTCTTCCAGACATTCCTGTTTTCCCTATTAATTCACCTTTATTAACATTCTGCCCAACTTTTACACCAATTTTATCTAAATGAGCATATCTAGTTTCATAACCATTAGAATGTTTCAGTATTATTATTTTTCCATATCCATTCATATATCCAGCATAACTTACTTTTCCAGTTTGAGCTGCACGTAAAGGTACATATCTTGCTTTTAAGTCTACTCCTGCATGGAATATATATCTTTTTAACACTGGATGGAATCTACTTCCATATGGACTGCTTACTCCTTTATATTCAACTGGGAATCTAAATCCTGCACTTGCAGTTACTGTCACTCCACCTCTTCCAGAATTAGCAAGAACTCTTACATCAGGATTTTTCAGGAAAATATCCTGTCCAACTTTAAGACTTTTTGCATCTACATCATTAAAAGCAGTTATATCATCAAGCTTCATTTTAAATTTTGAAGCTATCTTAGATAAAGAATCACCTTTTTGAACTTTATAAAATATTCCATTTTCAGAAACAATAGTTAATTTCTGCCCTATTTTTAAATTTTTTACAGAAACATTAGGGTTATTAGCAAGAAGCATAGTCATAGTCATCCCATTTGCTTCAGCTATTTCAGAAATTGTATCTCCCTGCTTGACTACATATTCGCTTTTTACAGGCAGCTTTTTTTCAGGTGTGACAACCTGATCAATAACTGTTTCTCTAATTCCTTCTTTATCTGTTTCAGAACTTCCTTCATCTTTTTTATCAAAACCTAATGGTTTATATTCATTTGCAAAATTATATTCTTTTTCAAATGTATAAAAACTATCTTTAAGCAGAGCTACTCCACCATTTTGTTCTTCAGTAGCATCATAATAATCTGTAAACTTCTTTAAATCCACCACTTCCTCTTTGAAAGGACTGGCAAGCTCTATTCCAAAATAAAAAACAACTGCTAATATTATAAAAACTTTTATTTTAGATTTCATTTTTAGTCCTCTTCTCCCCTTTTTCATAAAATTCTAAAAGCTTTTTATTGCTTTCTGTATTGAGTATGGTGTCTATAAGTTTTCTCGAAGCTGTGGCCCTGTCATACTGTGCCAAATATCTTCTTATACTCCAGATACTTTCTAATTCATTCTTTGGTATTAGAAGTTCCTCTTTTCTAGTTCCTGAACGCTGAATATCTATGGCTGGAAATATTCTTAATTCAGCTAGATTTCTGTCTAAATGTATATCACAGTTTCCTGTTGACTTAAACTCCTCATATATTATATCGTCCATCTTACTTCCTGTATCTACAAGAACTGTTGCTATAATTGTAAGACTTCCTCCCCCTCTTATATTTCTGGCAGTTCCAAAAAAATTCTTAGGATAATATAATGCTGTTGGGTCTATTCCTCCTGATATTAATTTTCCGCTTGAAGGAATAACTATATTATATGCTCTTGCAAGCCTTGTTAGAGAGTCCATAAGTATAACTATATTTTCTCCGTTTTCTACTTTTCTTTTTGCTCTTTCCAATATCATCTCTGTGACTTTTATATGATTTCTTGGGTCTTCATCAAATGTAGAAGCGAATACCTGTGCTCCTATTACTGATTCTTTTATATCTGTAACTTCTTCTGGTCTTTCATCTATCAGAAGTATCCATACTTCTGTTTCTTTATTCTGCTCTATCATTGAATTTGCTATACTGCTTATAAGCATAGTTTTTCCAGCTTTTGGAGGAGCTATTATCAAAGCTCTCTGCCCTTTTCCTATTGGTGCAACAAGGTCTATTATCCTTCCTGAAACATTTTTTCTGTCAGTCTCCAGAATAAATCTCTCAGTTGGATAAGCTGGTACAAGATCCTCAAATGGTACTCTTGACTCAGCAGCTTCCAGCGTTCCGCTGTTTACTAACAGCACTCTTCTTAGAGCATAGTTTTTTTCATCTCCAGAAGGTTCTCTCACCTCTCCAACTACTATATCTTCAGTTCTTAATTTAAATTTTCTTACTTGCGAGGCTGATACATAGACATCTTTTTCTACACTGGTATTTCTCAAAAATCCATAACCGTCAGGCAGAACTTCCAAGCTTCCCCAAGCAATATCTAATCCTTCTTTTTCTTCAATATCTTTTTCTATCAATTCTTTCAGTTCAGATTTTTTTATTCCATTTTTATATTCTATCCCCAATTGCTTTGCTATTTCTTGAAGTTCTTTTAAAAGAAATCTATCCAACTTATCCATATTCACCTCAGTTAATTTTAGTCTACAATATCACCATATAAAGTCCATGTTTTGCAATCATATATCTTTACATTTACAAAAGTTCCCTCTAAGGCTTTATCTCCTTTAAAAAGAACTATTTTATTAGTTGAAGTTCTTCCAGTAAGAACATCTTTATTCTTTCTGCTTTCTCCTTCTACTAAGATTCTCACTGTTTTACCCATATAAGTTTCACTTTCTGCTAATGAGCAGCTATTTTGAACTTCTATTAATCTCTGAAGTCTCTCTTTTTTAACTTCTGAGTCTATCTGTTCATCCATCTCAGCCGCTTTTGTTCCTTGTCTTATTGAGTACATAAACATAAATGAATTTTCAAATTGTATTCTTTTTACTACATCTAAAGTATCTAAGAAGTCTTCTTCAGTCTCTCCTGGGAATCCAACTATTATATCAGCAGTCAGAGCTACTCCAGGTATTCTTTCTTTTATTTTTTCAGCAAGAGCTATATACTGCTCTTTTGTATATCCTCTGTTCATCATTTTCAAAATTCTTGTAGAACCTGATTGCAATGGAAGATGCAGTGATTTTGCTATCTTATCATTTTTAGCTATAACATCTATTACTTCATCTGAAAAATCTCTTGGGTGAGGAGAAATAAATCTTACTAAGAAATCTCCTTCTACTTTGCATATTTCTTCTAAAAGTTTTGCAAAGTTGTCTCCATTTTTAAAATCTTTTCCATAAGAATTTACATTTTGCCCTAAAAGTATTATCTCTTTATATCCTTTTTCTGCATATTGTTTTACATCGTGTATTATTTCATCTAAAGGTACTGATCTTTCTCTTCCCCTTACATAGGGTACAATACAATATGTACAAAAATTATTGCATCCATAAGTTATTGAAATTGAAGCTGTTTTCTTCGAATCAAAGTCAGCATCCAATCTTGGAGGCAATTCATCTTCACAGTCAGTATAAATGACATGTTTATTTGTTTTATGTTCTATGTCATCTATTGCCTGAGGTATTCTTCCTATATTTTGATTTCCCATTATTATATCTATCTGAGGGAATTTTTTTAGTAGTTCTTTTCCCTGCTCCTGAGCAAAACATCCAGTAATTCCTATGATGCTTCCTCTTCTTTCTTTTATATGTTTTAGTTCTCCTAATTTTCCATATATTTGTGTTGCTGCTCCTTCTCTTACTGTACATGTATTAAGAAAAATTGCGTCTGATTCCTCTATATTTTCAGTTATTTCATATCCTATATTTTGAAAGATTTTCTTTATCTTAGCACTTTCATTTACGTTCATCTGACATCCATATGTTATAATCGATGCTTTTTTCACTCTATTCCTCCTAAAACTATTGCTGCTTATGTCTATTTTTTATTATAACAATTTTTTTACTGTTTTACAAACAATAAAATAAAAAAAGTATTATCTTTTCATAATAATTACTCAGATTTTTTCTGAACAAAAGAATATTAGGACAACCTTTTAAATTTTATCATTTCTTTATGACCTGAATGTGTCAAAAGCTTTTATCAAATAAAAAATTTCTTGAAGATTTAAATAAATATTCTTCAATGTTGTTATGTGCATTATGAATGATATAATATAAAAAAAGGAGATGATAAAAGCATGATTTATCAAGGAAAAATATTTAATAATCGAAAAATTGTAATCAGCCATTTATTAGCATATGGCTTTGTTAAAAAAGATGAACAATATATTTACTCAATAAATTTAATGGAAAACTCTTTTAATTTAAATGTAATTATAAAAGAAACAAATGAAATAGAGATAAAAATTATAGATATAGAAACTAATGATGAGTATACTCCAGTTTATGTCCAAAGTATAAATGGAGGATTTGTTGGAAAAATACGAAAAGAATATGAAGCAATACTTAGTGATATTGTTGAAAAATGTACAATAAAAGATATATTTAAAAGTGATTATGCAAAAAAAATTATAAAATACATTGCAGAAAAATATAAGGATGAACCTGAATACTTATGGGATAAAACTCCAAACAATGCAGTTTTTCGTGAAAAATCAACTGAAAAATGGTATGCAGCTTTATTAGAAGTTGAAAAAAGTAAAATTGGGATAAATGAAGAGGGAAAAATTGAAATTATTGATTTGAAAGCAGCACCAGATAAAATATTTTCTCTTGTGGATAATGTCAATTATCTTCCCGGCTACCACATGAACAAAAAACATTGGTTTACTATTAAATTAGATGGTTCTATTTCAATTAAAACAATTTATACATTGATAGATGAAAGCTTTAATATTATTAAGAAAAAATAAATTTTAATTTTTTTATTAAACTTAATCATCTATAATTTTTGCATTATGGGAAATAATTAAAAGAAAAAATCTCCCTTTTAAATAATTCTAAAAGGGAGACTCATATCAAACCTACTCAATTAAAGTGATAAGATTTTTACATCATCAGCAACTTTTAATTCTGCTCCTGTTGATGCTTTTATATCTTCGATTGAAGAATATGGACTTACTTCAATAAGAAGTAATCCTTCTGGAGTTACTTTTATAACACCTTTTTCAGTGATTATTAAGTTTACTTGTCCAGCAGCTGTTAATGGAAGATCACATTTATCAAGGATTTTTACTGCTCCTTTAGCTGTATGTTCCATAGCAACTATAACTTCTTTAGCTCCAACTACAAGGTCCATAGCTCCACCCATTCCCGGAACCATTTTTCCAGGAACCATCCAGTTTGCTAGGTTTCCTTCTTTATCTACTTGAAGAGCTCCAAGAACAGTAGCATCTACGTGTCCTCCTCTTATGATTCCAAATGAAGTACAAGAATCAAAGAATTGTGCTCCTGGAAGAACAGTTACAAACCCTGCTCCAGCGTTTACTATATCTTTATCTTCTTTTCCAGGTTCTGGAGCTGGTCCTACTCCAATAATTCCATTTTCTGATTGGAACACAACCTCTATTCCTTCTGGTACATAGTTAGCTACTAGAGTAGGAAGTCCTATTCCTAAGTTTACTACATATCCATCTTTAAATTCTTGTGCAACTCTTTTTGCAATATATTCTCTTACTAATTTTTTATCTAATTCCATTTCTTGCTTCACCTCTCCTATTTAACTATGTAGTCTACGAATATTCTAGATGTCATTACATGATCTGGGTCGATTTCTCCCACTTTTACTAATTTTTCTGCAAAAACTATAACTGTATCTGCTGCTGTTGCCATCATTGGGTTAAAGTTTTTAGTTGTTTTAGCATAAATAACATTTCCTAATTCATCAACCACAGAACCGTTTAAAAGTGCTACATCAGCTCTTAGAGGTTTTTCTAAAATATATTTTTTTCCATCTACTGTAATAATTTCTTTTCCTTCTTCAACAATAGTTCCTATTCCTGTTGGTGTTAAGATTCCTCCAAGTCCATTTCCTCCAGCTCTTACTCTTTCAGCTAATGTTCCTTGAGGTGCTAATTCAACTTCCATTTCACCAGTCTGCATTCTTCTTCCAGTTTCTGGGTTTGTTCCGATATGAGAAGCAATTACTTTTTTAACTTGATTGTTAACAACAAGTCTTCCAATTCCTCTGTCTGGGAATCCTGTATCATTACCTATAACAGTAAGGTCTTTTACACCTTTAGCTACTAAAGCATCTATTATTTTTTCTGGTGTTCCTACTCCTAGGAATCCTCCAATAAAAACTGTCATTCCATCTTTTACATGAGATACAGCTTCTTCCATTGAAACTAATTTGTTTTTCATTTTGCCCTCCTAACACTTTTTTTATTTAAATATTTCTCCGGCTTCCTTGTACCATAGAAGTAAATCTAAACTATCCATAGATATATCTATATAATCACAATAAGCTTTCATCTTTTCTTCGATCTCTAAATATAATTTAGGAGTCAGAGATTTGGGAATTTCTTCCAACACTTCTAATTTTACTAAATTTTTCAGGATATGTCTATCTAAAATCGAAATTTTCTTTCCGAATCCGACGTTTCTCAGAAAATGACTGGCTTCTTTATAGGCCATCCCTTTAATATTTTTTACTATCCATTCTCTCTTTTCATTTACATCAGAAATACTTTCGAAAAAATCTTTTGTTACTATTTTTCCGTTTTTATCTTTCATCTGTTCCCTGAGAGTAACAAGATATTTTGCTTTATTATTTTTAAATCTTACTATATTTAAATATTCCACCATCTCTTCAGCAGTTCCATTAAATAAAAGTCCGTTATCTCTAAGAGTTGTAATAGCCTTCCATGCATTTACTGCTTTAGACTGAGGTGTAAGGATACAGAAAGAAAGCTCTGTATGAATCTCCTCATTGCTTCCTTTCTCCCATACATTCTTAAAATCTTTTAATCTTTTTTCTATTTCATCTTTTTTTTCTTCGTATATTTTTTTTATTTCATAAAAATATTCATTTTTTTTCATTCTATACCTAGAACAACAAGAATCCTGCTGAGATAATTACTCCTGAACATAGAAGTACTATCAGACAGTATCCCATGATATCTTTAGCCCCTAGTCCTGCTATACCTAAAGCTGGTAAAGCCCAGAACGGCTGAATCATATTTGTCCAAGCATCTCCCCAAGCAATAGCCATAGCTGATTTTGCTGTAGTTACACCTATAGCAACACCTGCCGGCATTACAATTGGAGCTTGAACTGCCCATTGTCCTCCTCCAGAAGGTACGAAGAAGTTTACTATTCCTGCACTTAAGAATGAGAATAGTGGGAATGTTTTTGGTGTAGAAATATTTACGAAGAAATTAGACATTAATATAGCCAATGATGAACCATCAGCATTTGCTCCTGTCATGATACCCATAATTCCAGCATAGAATGGGAATTGTAAAAGTATTCCTGCTGCCCCTTTAGTTGCTTCACCAAAGGCATTTATGAATTTTCTAGGTGTTCCATGAAGGATGATTCCTGTAAATAGGAATATAAAGTTAACTAGGTTAAGGTTAAGATTGAATCCTTTAGTAACAAAATATTGAAGGATATAAGCCCAACCCATAACTCCTAAAATTATAGAAACAACTTTACTGTTTTCTATTTTTTCAGCTGGAGTCATATTTTCACGAATTAAAACTTTTTCTTCAGGTTCTTCCAATAATTTTGGATCAACAGTAACAACTTCATTTTCAGCTGGATACATAGCTCTGTTTACTAATGGAAGCATTATGATAAGTGCTCCAAGAATAAATAAGTTCATTGGTGAAAATATAGTTAAACTTGTTGGAATATTTTCAGTTACAGCACCAGCAGTTTGTTTAGAAAGAGCTGCAACACTGTCACTTGCCACTTGTAAAGGAATAGATCCAGATAATCCTCCATGCCACACTAAGAATCCTGTGTAAGCTGAAGCTATAAGAAGTCTGTAGTCTACACCTTTTACTTTTTTAGCTATTTCTTTTGCAAAAATAGCTCCTATAACCAATCCAAATCCCCAGTTCAATATACATGCTATAGTAGAAACTAAAGTTACTACAACAATAGCCTGTCTCGGACTAGATAATTTAGATGCCATATTTGATAATATCTTTTTAAATACACTTGAGCTAGCCATTGTATGTCCAGTTACAAGCACTAATGCCATCTGCATTGAGAATGCCAGTAATGACCAGAATCCATTTGTCCAGTGACCAATAACTCTCATTGGTGATTGTTTAGTGAAAATAACTGCTCCTGCAAATACAATAAATGTCAGCATTGCACAGAAAATATATGGATCTGGCAAATACTTTTGCATTAAAGAAACACAGAAAGATGTAAATCTTTTAAATGCTCCTTGTTTAGTTTGTTGATTGTTCATTTCTTTCCTCCCTCATAATCTTTAAATTTGAAACCGAAATTTCCTATTATAAGTATATACTCATCACTATCCAAAGTCAATATATTTAATCACATCTATGACACGATTGGTCCACAATACGTGAAATGCCTCTATTATTTATTTATACTTTCTCTGCTTCCAGTGCTTCATCATCATAAACATCTTTTATATCCTCAGCTTTTTTAGCCAACTCAAACCAGAAGTTTACAACTTTATCTTCAGAAAAATATACTCCAAATTTACTCTTATGATTTTCAAGTATCCCTCTTACAATAGACAGACCTAATCCATGCCCGTCTCTGTCTCTAACTTTATCTAATCTATAGAATGGTGTCCAGATACTGTCCAAATCCCCTTCTGTCAATCGATCTGTTTCATTACTTACAATTATTCTTTCCTTGTTTCCAAGATCTTCTGTACTGATAATTACATCTCTTTCTCCAGAAGAATATTTAAGAGCATTTACCACAAGATTATCCAATACTCTTTCAATATATTTTTCATCACATAAAACAAAAATTTCCTTGCTTCCATTATAAATTATTTTCTTGTATTTAGAAGAATATTTGTCTCTTATATCCTTTATCATAGGATAAAAATTAACTTCCTCTATATCCATTTTAAAATATCCTGATTCCATTTGTGATATAAGCAGAAGCTCTTTAACAAGAGAATCCATTTTCAAACTTTCTTCCATAATGACTTCACAATAGAAATTTTTATCCTCTTCATTTGCAACATTTTCTACCAGTCCCTGAGCATATCCTTGTATTATTGATATAGGTGTTTTCAGTTCATGGCTGACACTTGCTATAAATTCTTTTCTTAATTTATCCAATCTTTTCTCATTTTCAATGTCTATCATAAGCTTCTTATTGACTTTGTTTAGCTCGTCTATACTTTTTTCCAGTGTTTCTCCCATTCGGTTAATAGAATAACCTAGTTCTCCAATTTCATCCTTGCTGTCTTTTTCAAACTTCCTGTTGAAATCAAGTTCTGATATTTTCTGAGTTATCTCTTTTATTTCCAGTATAGGATCAGTCATTTTTTTAGAAAATATAAAGGACATGGATGACCCTATTATCAGAGCCAGTACAATTATTAAAAGGTGATATCTTGTAGATATCTCTAGTCCTTCCTGAATAAAACTTAGAGGCGTTATTATCTCAATATACCTGTCACTTCTGTAAGGCATAAAAAGTATTAGGACTTTTCCTCTATAATCAAGAAGAGTTATTTCTTCAAAAACATATTCGTTACCTTTAAGTTTTTCTGCTATGCTGTCTATTTCACCTTTGGAAAGTATTGATTCTGTCTCCAGTCTGTAAAGTTCTTGATTTTTTTTTATAAGTATGGCAACATTTGAATGCATTTCAAGATTTTGAAAATCTATGACATATTTAGGATCGACAAGTATTTTTCCCAGTTCTACAAGTTTTTCTTTCTTGTTTTTTATATAGAATTTTTCCAGATATATACTATTTGTTACTAATAATCCTAGAATTATCATAACTACTACACTGAACATCAGGAAAAATATCTTCCATCTTATCTTCATTTGTCTCCCTCGAATTTATATCCAAATCCTCTTACTGTCTGAATAAAATTATCTCCTATTTTCTTTCTCAATCTTTTTATATGTGTATCTACAGTTCTTGAATCACCAAAGTAATCCCATCCCCATACTGAGTTCAAAATCTTTTCTCTGGACAGAGCCAGTCCTTTGTTCTCTATAAAGAAATATAAAAGGTCATATTCTTTAGGAGTTAGCTCCAGCACTACATCCCCTAATTTTACTTCTCTCTTAGAAGTATCAATAACAAGATCTCCAAATTCTAAATATGTTTTATCTACTATTTTCCCATCTCTTCTCAGCAAGGCTTTTACTTTTGCTACTAACAATTTAGGATTGAAAGGCTTTATCATATATTCATCAGTTTCAAGTTCAAATCCAAATAACTGATCACTTTCATCAGCTCTAGCTGTAAGCATGATAATAGGAACCTGAGATTCTTCTCTTATTTTTCTGCATACACTCCAACCATCTATTTTCGGCATCATTATATCCAGAATAACAATATCATATGTAGTCTGGAAAAAGAGTTCAAGTCCCTCTTCTCCGTCTCCAGCTTCATCTACACTATATCCTTCTCTCACAAGGTAATCCTTTATGAGCTTTCTTATTTTCCATTCATCATCTACTACGAGTATCTTTTTCATAAAGCCCCCCAATCAAAAATCTTTTCCTTACTTAATCATTTTATTCAAAGTGTATAAAAGTTCTGTGATGACTCTGTCTTCATTTCCTGATTTTATATCCCTTACTATACAATTTTTTATATGTGATTCAAGTACTAATTTTGACACTCCATCAAGTTCTCCTTTTACTAGAGATATCTCATTTAATACTTCGTTGCAATGTTCTTCTTCTACAAGCTCTTTTATCTTTCCTACCTGTATTTCTATCTTTTTTATCATTTCAGGCAGATCTTCCTTTATTTTTTTACTTGTTTTATCAATCATTTTATTTAGTGTCTGTACAAGTTCAGAGATTATTTCATCTTCAGCTCCTGCTTTTATATCATTGACTACACAATTTCTTATGTGAGATTCAAGTATTAATTTTGACACTCCATTTAAGGCAGATTTTACAGATGATATCTGATTAAGAACATCATCACATCCGACTTTATTACCAAGCATTTTTCCTATTCCTCTTATTTGTCCCTCTATCCTGTTTATCCTCGCTTCTAATTTCCTTTTGAATGCTGGACATTCTTTGCTCATACATTCGTCAGATATGCAGGTTCTCTTTAGCTTCTCCATCTTTGATCCCCCTTGTTACTGCTTTTTAAAGTTTTTAAGCCTCAATGCATTAGTTACTACTGAAACAGAACTCATAGCCATTGCTCCTCCTGCTATCATAGGATTCAAAAGATGTCCTGTGAAAGGATAAAGCACTCCAGCAGCTATTGGTATTCCTAAAGTATTGTAAATGAAAGCCCAGAATAAATTTTGCTTTATATTTCTTATAGTAGCATTGCTTAAATCCATTGCTGTAAGTACATCTTTTAGATTTCTCTTCATCAATACAATATCTGCACTTTCCATAGCAATATCAGTTCCGCCTCCTATAGCTATTCCTACATCAGCTTGTACCAAAGCTGGAGAGTCATTTATTCCATCTCCTACCATAGCTACATTATATCCTTCTTCCTGTAATTCTTTTACTTTCAAATATTTATCTTCTGGTGTTACTTCAGCAAATATCATATCTATTCCAACTTGTTTTCCTATTGCTTCAGCTGTTATCTTATTATCTCCAGTAATCATCCCAATTTTATATCCTTTTTCTTTCAATTCTTTGATAGTGTCCACAGCTTCTTCTTTCATTACATCAGCAACTGCTATTATACCTAAGAATTTTCCATCTATAGCCATATACATTGGAGTTTTTCCTTGTGATGCCAGTTCATCCAATTCTTTTTTCATAGTTATTTCTATATTTTTAGCTTTCATCAGTTTGACATTTCCTATCAAAACTTCACTTTCTTCTATTTTACCATATACTCCCTGTCCAGTTATAGAAATAAAATCATTTACTTGTGGAAATATAAGTCCTCTATTTTTTGCCTCTTCTACAATAGCCTCTCCTAATGGGTGCTCTGAGTGTAATTCAAGAGCTCCAGCTATTTGTAAAGTATCATTTTCTTTGTACCCTTCCATAGTCAAAATATCTGTAACTTTTGGTTTTCCTTCTGTCAATGTTCCTGTTTTGTCAAAAACTACAGTATTTACTTTGTGAGCTTTTTCCAGAGCTTCTCCAGATTTTATCAATATTCCCAATTCTGCTCCTCTTCCTGTTCCTACCATTATAGCTGTAGGAGTAGCAAGTCCTAATGAACATGGGCATGCAATTACCATTACAGAAATAAAAATAGTAAGTGCAAAGATAGAAGGAGTATTATTTATTTCTACAATACCACGACTTCCTAGATAATACCAGATAATTCCTGCTGCTGTTGCTATAATCATTACTATTGGAACAAAATAAGCTGATACCTTATCTGCTATTTTAGCAATAGGAGCTTTTGAACCTTGAGCATTTTCTACCAGTTTTATTATTTTAGATATCACAGTATCTTTACCAACTGCTGTTGCCTCTATTTTAAGACTTCCATTTTTGTTGATACTTGCACCATAGACTATATCTCCTGCTGCTTTATCTATTGGAATACTCTCTCCAGTAAGCATAGATTCATCTACTGTACTGTTTCCATCTATTACTTTTCCATCTACTGGGATACTTTCTCCAGGTTTTACTAAAAGAACCTCGCCTTTTTCAACTTCTTCTATATCTACCTGTACTATCTCGCCATTTCTTACAAGGTTGGCTTTTTTGCTTTTTAAACTCATAAGTTTTTTTATAGCCTCTGAAGTTTTTCCTTTACTTACACCTTCCAGATATTTCCCTAAAAGTATAAGAGCAAGAATAACTACTGCTGATTCATAGTATAGAGAATGTACATAATGATAATTCCCTTCTGCTATCTTAAAAGTTCCATAAATACTATAAAGCAAAGCTGATCCTGTTCCTGTAGCTATCAAAGAATCCATACTTGGACTTCTCATAAATAATTGTTTAATTCCTACAGTATAGAATCTTCTTCCTATATATACCACTGGCAGAGCAAGTATAAACTGTATAATTGCAAAATTCAGTGGATTGATATCAGGTGAAATAATAGAAGGAACTGGAAGTCCTACCATTGTTCCCATTGCTATGTAAAAAACAATAGCAGAAAAAACAATTGCTATTTTAAATTCTAAAAACTCCCTTTTTAGATGTTCTTCCTTTTCTTTGTCCTTTAGGTTTTCAGAAGATTCCTCATGCTTTGTTCCAGTATATCCCATTTTTTTCATTACTTCAAGGATTTCTGAAAGTTTAATAACATCTGAATCATAAACAATTTTTCCTCTGCTGTTTGCTAAGTTTACTATTACTGATTTTACTCCATTAAGCTTTGAAACTTTTTTTTCTATTTTATTAACACAGACCTGACAGCTTATTCCGTCTATATCTAGCTCCACATCTTTCAAGTCTGATTCTTCTTCTATTTCATATCCTAATTTTTTTACAACTTCCATTATTGTCTCATCTTTCAATAGAGATTCATCATAATCCACTGAAAGTTTTTCTGTAGAAAGATTTACTACGGCTTCTTTCATTCCATCTAATTTAGATAGTTTCTTTTCTATCTTATTGACACAAACTTGGCAGCTCACGCCGCCAAGCTGATAACTCTTTTTCATTATTCCTCAACCTCATATCCCGCATCATCCAGCGCTTCAACTATTTTTTTAAAATCATATCCCTCTGGGATATCAACAGATGCTTCTCCAATTTTTACATCTAACAATTCTACTCCATCTAATCCCTCTAAAGCTTCCTTTACATGTGCCACACATTTCTGACAACCCATTCCATCTATTTTTATTACTTTTTTCATAAATTATCCCTCCTGATTTTTCATTATAGGGTATACCCCTATTTCATAGTAACTCAATTTTATATAAAAGTCAATATGTTTTAATGAATTTTAACCATATACCCCTATATTAACCTTCAGAAAAAATTAAATTTTATTTTTTCACTATTCTATATTAATTATTTGAAATATGTTGTTATTATCCTCTTATTTTTTTATTTTTATATAAACTTTAATTAAGAAAAATAAATTTTAAAACTTTATTTTTGTTTCAATTTGCTCTATAAATTTTATTTTTATTTTTGACAAATTTGATTCTTTTTGGTACAATTTCAATCATTAAGTATTAATTTAATATGTTGGCGGAGAAAAGTGAAAGCTAAGATAAATCTATGGAAAGCCATGGACTTATTTTAGTTTATTTTTTTTGTAAAAATATTGTAAAAAAACTGGTAAAAATTTGAAAAATATATTATTATCTAAAAGGTGATTTTTAAGAATTGGAGGAAGATAAAATGACAAAGAATTTTGCTCATAGAGGATTTAGTGGAAAATACCCTGAAAATACCATGCTTGCTTTTGAAAAAGCTATAGAAGCTGGTGCTGATGGAATAGAACTTGATGTTCAGCTCACTAAAGATGGAGAGGTAATTATTATCCATGATGAAACAATAGATCGTACTACAGATGGAAAAGGATTAGCAGCAGATTATACTTATGAAGAGTTATGCAGATTTGATGCTTCATTTATCTATCGTGGTCAAATGGGATTTAATAAGATTCCTACACTGAGAGAGTATTTAGAACTTGTAAAAGATAAAAATATTGTAACTAACATTGAACTTAAAACAGGAATTCTTGAATACATTGGTATTGAAGAAAAAGTATGGGAACTTATACAGGAATATAAATTGGAGAAAAAAGTTATAATATCAAGCTTCAACCATTACAGTATCCTTCGTATGAAAAAAATAGCTCCTGATTTAAAATATGGACTTTTATCTGAAACTTGGTTTGTAGATGCTGGTAAATATACTCATGAGCTAGGTATTCAATGCTACCATCCTGTTCACTATAATTTAGTTCCTGAAGTTATAGAGGAAATCAAAAAATATGGAATAGAAATAAATACATATACTGTAAATAAAGAAAAAGATATGCGTTATCTTATTGAAAAAGGAATAGATATTATCATTGGAAATTTTCCTGATCTGGCAGGAAAAATAATTAAAGAATATAAATAAATTTTTATATAAAAACACTGGGAGGAGTTAATATGGACCAATTTGAATTTCTATTGGAGAGAATCAATGGAATAATATGGGGAAAATGGCTTGTTTTTATTTTATTGGGACTTGGAATACTTTATACTTTTACAAATGGTTTTATCCAAGTAAGATACTTTGGGTTTATCATGAAGAAAACACTTATTGAATCTTTTAAATCTAGAAATGAGGAAAAAGGTGAAGGATCTATCCCTTCTTTCAAAGCAATGATGGTAACTCTTGCTGGAAATGTAGGTGGAGGAAATGTTGTTGGTATAGCTACTGCTATCACTGCTGGTGGTATGGGTGCTGTATTCTGGATGTGGGTAGCTGCATTTTTCGGAATGGCTTTGAAATATGGAGAAATCGTTCTTTCTCAGCTGTATCGTGGAAAAGACTCAGAAGGAAATATCTTGAGTGGACCTATGTATTATATCAGAGATGGACTGAAAATGCCTTGGCTTGGAGTAGTTATTGCTGTACTTATGTGTACAAAAATGATGGGAGCAAACCTTGTTCAGTCTAATACTATTGCTGGAATTTTAAATTCTAACTACAATATTCCTACTTATATTACTGGAATAATTTTGATCTGCCTCCTAATGGCTATTACTCTTGGAGGACTAAAAAGAGTTGCTAATATAGCTACTGCTCTTGTTCCAATAATGTCGATTTTCTATATATGTGCTGGAATTTTAGTTATTTTATTAAATGCACATCAGGTTCCTGCTATATTTGCTACTATTTTCAGAGAAGCATTTTCTTTAAAAGCTGCTGCTGGAGGTACTGGTGGATATGTTATGGCAAGAGCTCTTCAATATGGTATCACTCGTGGTATGTATTCTAATGAGGCTGGAGAAGGAACTGCACCTTTTGCCCATGGTTCTGCAATAGTTGAACATCCTTGCAGAGAGGGAATTGCTGGTGTTACAGAAGTTTTCCTAGACACTATCATAGTTTGTACTATCACAGCTCTTATTGTTGGAGTTACTGGACTTTACAAAACAGATACTCCTGGTTCTGTTATGGCTATTGAAGCATTTGGTACTGTATGGTCACCATTGAAGCATGCTGCAACATTATCTTTATTGATTTTCTGTTTCACTACTTTAATGGGACAATGGTTCAATGCTGCTAAAAGTTTTACTTATGCTTTTGGTCCTGAAGTAACTGCTAAATGCAGATATGTGTTCCCTTTCCTATGCATTATTGGATCAATCACTAAAATCAGCCTTGTTTGGACTATTCAAGACTTGGCTATGGGATTAGTTGTTATTCCTAACATGATAGCATTGGTTGTTTTATTCCCTAAAGTTGTTGAGCAGACTAAAGATTATTTCTCAAATCCAAAATTTTATCCGGGAGATAAATAACTAACAATAAAAATGGATGTCTTCTAATATAAACATAATTTAGAAGTCATCCGTTTTTTATTTTATATTTATGTAAAAGAAAAAAGGGCTTAAACCCTTTTTTCAATATACAAAAAGATTATTTTTTTATACTCAGTATGTGATTTACTGCCTTTTCTATTCTCTGTAACCCATCTTCTACTTTTTTAATAGAGCATCCTACATTAAGCCTCAAGAAGTATCTTCCCTCTTCTCCGTAAGTCAGTCCCGGCATTATTGCTACTCCCCCAATATCAATAAGATGCTTTTGAAACTCTTCATTTGAAATCCCTAATCCTGAAAAATCTATCCATGCAAAATATGAACCTTGTGGAATTTCACATTTTAATAATGGAATATTTTTTTCCAGATACTCTTTTACATATTTTATATTATTTTCTGTATATTTTACCAGTTCATCTACCCAGTATCCACACTTGTCATATGCTGCTATTGTAGCTATTACTGCAAGTATTGAAGGTGATGAAAGAGCATCTCTATTTTTTAATATTCTTAAAAATTCATCTCTGTCACTTTGATTTGTTATAAACAGATATGATCCGCACAATGCTGGTATATTAAAAGTTTTTGAAGCTGATGTACATAAAACTATATTATCTATATAATCTCCTGCCTGTGATAAAATAGGTTTATGTTTCCCTCTATAAATTATATCCATATGTATCTCATCTGAAATTATGAAAACATTGTACTTTTTACATATCTCTATCATTTTTTTTAGTTCTTTTTCAGTCCATACTTTACCAGTAGGGTTATGAGGACTACATAAAAGAAATATTTTTGCTTCTTTGCATTTAGATTCAAAATCATCAAAATCTATTTCATATCCATTTTCAACTTTTTTCAATGATGAAGTGAGAAGTTTTCTCTCATTATCTCCTATCACTTTAAAAAATCCGTCATATCCCGGAGTATTTATCAACACTCCATCACCTTTTTTAGACTTCATTTCAATAAATTTTGATACTGCATAGATTACGCTCGGGCTGTATACTATCCACTCTTTATCTATCTGAAAATCAAATCTTCTGTTATACCATCCCTCAATGGAATTTTTAAAATCATCATGATTCCATCTGCTGTATCCAAATATTCTGTGATTTATTCTTTTTATAAGAGCATCTACTATCTCTTCTGGAGATTCCAGATCCATATCTGATATAGTGAAAGGAAGAAGATCATCCTTTCCGAATCTGTCTTTTACATAATCCCATTGAGTACAGTAAGTCCCTCTTCTATCCTTTACTTCATCAAATCTCATTATTCTCACCATTCTGATTATTTTTTCATTAATTTTTCTAATTTATTTTTTACAACATGTACTTGAGGTCCTATTACTACCTGAAGATTTGTATCATCTAATTTTACTACTGCTATTGCTCCAGTTGCTTTTATTTCATCTGAATCTACAACTGACATATCTTTTACAACCATTCTAAGTCTTGTGATACAGTTATCAAGAGAAACAATGTTATCTTTTCCACCTAGAGCTTTTAACATTCTTTCTTCATCATATCCACCTAATTTTACATTATCTCCTTCAGTTATAGCTTCTCTTCCTGGAGTTTTTAAATTAAATTTCAATATTGCATATTTGAATACTGTATAATAAACTGCAAACCACACAGCACCTACTAAAAGAACTAAGTACCATTTTGTTCTTGTTCCCTGTAATACTCCAAATACTATAAAGTCTATAAGGTTTCCATCAGTATTTCCAATTGCTACTTTTAATATTCCCATCATCATAAATCCAAGTCCAACCATGATACAGTGGAAAACATATAAAACTGGTGATAAGAAAAGGAATATAAATTCTAACGGCTCTGTTATTCCACCAATTACACATGCTACAAGTCCAGAAGCAAGAAGTCCTTTTATTTTTTTTCTGTTTTCAGGTCTTGCAGTATTATATATTGCTAAAGCTATTGCTGGAAGTCCAAACATATATGAAGGCATTTTTCCTTGAGAAAGGAATTTTGTTACATTAGGATCAAGTATTCCATCAGCAAACTGTTTGTAGAATATTGTAAGAGCTCCTGAAACAACCTCTCCGTTTACTACTGCCTCTCCACCAGCTGGTGTAAATCTTATCATAGCAACTAATATATGATGTAATCCAAATGGTCTTAGCAACCCTTCTCCAGCTCCAAAAAGGAATGGTCCGAAAGCTCCAGCTTTTCCTATCATTTTTCCTACACCCATAATCATATTATTAAAGAAAGGCCAGATGAATGGAATTAATAAACTGATAACTCCAACTATTACTGCTGTAGCAATAGGTACAAATCTTGCTCCACCAAAGAATGCAAGTGCATCAGGAAGTTTGATTTCGCAGTATCTGTCATGAATTTTATAAACGATTATACCGATTAAAACTCCACCAAGAACTCCTACATCAATACTTTGAATACCAAGAACCATAGACTGCCCTGCTGCTTTCATATTTTCAGGTGTAGCTAAAGTCCCAGTTGCTTTTAAGAAGAAGTTAACTGATAAGCTCGACATAGCAAATCCCACATATCCAGAAAATGCTGCTACCCCTTTATCTTGTCTAGCAAGTCCTAATGGTATAGCCATTGCAAACATAACTGGTAAATTTGAAAATGCAAATGAACCTATTGTTGCCATAAATTCAAAGAATATTTTTAGAATAGGATTCTTTAAAAATGGAAGTATTTCAGCTGTTACTGAACTTGCAAATGAACTTCCTATCCCTAACATGATACCACAAGCTGCTAATAGTGATACTGGCAGCATAAATGTTTTTCCTAATCCTTGAAAAAATTCCCAAAAACTAACTTTTTTATTCATCTTTTCCTCCAAAGTCTTTTATTTTATAGCTATTATATCTCAATAAACTCCTAAAGTTAATATACATACTTTTTCATATTTTTTTGAAAAAAAGTTTTACCATAAAATTATATAAAAAAGAGACAGCTACTACAGATCATTCTAATCTATTTCAGCTGTCTCCTATTTATTTTTTTATTCTTTTAAAAGTTTTTTTATTTTATTTCTTATATCATCAGATTTTTCCAATCCAATTATTTCATTGAGAAGTTTTTTCTTCTCTATCAATCTTATTAATTCAGATATAACTTTCAAATGTTCTATTTTGTTTCTGGCTGCAAGAAGAAATAAGATATCTGCATCTTCCTCTTCATCTACTTTTATTCCTTGTTTTGAAACTATAAGAGTTATTCCCGGCTTCAAACAATTTTCTTTTTCCTTGTCATAACAAAATAATATTCTTTTATCTATGAAGAGATATCTTCCAAATTTTTCTACCATATCCTTTAGATTATATATACTCTTCTCCTTTATACATTTTTCTTTCAATAAAATATTCAGACCAGTTTCTAAAGCTTCACTGAAAGTTATTCTCTCATGGGAAACATATATACGATTTCTTCCTAAAAGTCTTATCAATCCATAGTCTGTCTCTTCTTCTCTGTCATCATCTATAAACATGCCAAATTTTTCTTTTATATCCTCAGCTAAAAGGTCGTCATCTACATCCCTTGCATTTTGCTGTACCAATTTTAAAAGCTCTTTTAAAGATATTTTTTTATTTTTTTTCTGCTCTAAATATTCCTCTATATATTTTGAAACATAGAATATCTCTTCATCTCTCAATGGTTCTTTGAGATGATGCTGGTTTTTCTCTGCAATCTCTTTTACCTTATTAAAAATTTCTATATTTATTTCATTAAAATCAAGAGATTTATTTAAATAAAAATTATTCTTTATTCTATAAATAGCTGGAAGAAGATACTTCAAAAGTTTATCTATTAATTCTCTCTCTTTAAGAAGATTTGTTTTCATTTCCATATCTAGATTTTCCAAAACTTTAGAAATGAATCTTTCCAATATGAGAATATTCTCAGAAAAAGTATCATTATAAAATCCACTCAAAAAATATTCTGTAAGATGGAGCATTTCATATTCTTGATTTTTGTCTATAACTTTTTCAAGAACCTCCTTTATTTTCTTATACTCTTCAAGTTTTCTTAAAAAATCACTGTTATTTTTTTGTGTAATTATATGTCCATTTTTTATTCTTTCAAATGTAGCTATAAAATATATTGCTATTATATTTTTAAATTCGTTGGTAAAGTGAGCTTCAAGTTTTTCCTCTATCTCATCAATTACATCAGCTATTTTTTTTACATCATATCCTTTTACATACTCAGCTATTACTTTTTGCTCCTCTTTCTCACTGAGATACTTTTTCTTTATAAAAGCTATCTCTCTATTTTTTATCTCAATATGATCCAACATTTTTAATAATTTTAAATGTCTTAACTTTTTTTCTTTTCCTGCTATATCCATTTTATTTTCATCTCTATGGAAATAAAGTTCAAATTCAGCAAGATAATTTTCTAAATCTTTGATATCCTTTTTTATAGTGGTTCTGCTGACTTTTAAGTCTGCTTCCATCTCTGATATTTTTACATTATCTCTAAACAGATAATTTATAAGAATATATTCTTCTCTTTCTTCTTGAGAAAAAACATACATACTCATATCTAAAGCCTCTACAAATTTTTCAAGTTCAATATCAGTTATAGAAAATTCAAGATTTCCTTTTTTTATCATTACTTCTGGAAGCTTCATTTTTTTAAGATAAAAATTTATATTTTCTACACTGTATCTTATATTTCGTTCGCTGACATTATATTTTTCTGCCAGAGAACTTATAGGGAAAATATTATTATTTATTTTTTCTAAAAGTTTTATATCTTTTCTATTTAAACTCATATTTTTCCCTCCATTATATAATTTATATCTATATATTAAAGCATTTTTTGAAACTTAGCAAGCTTAAAAAAAAGAAAGAGATTGACTAAAAAACTAAAATAAATTTTAGAAATCTGAAAAAATTCTAAAATTATATTTCTAGTAGTTATAAGTCAATCTCAAATCTTATTTTATTTAACTTTATTTATGATATCAAAACTTGCTGACACTCTCGCTGTTATCTTCATTTCCTGAGCAGTTGAAAATGGTATATCTGTAGAGTCTGAATCTGCTTGACTTACAAAATATTTAGCATTAACTCTGTTTTGATTCATCATAACAGCTGGAGCTGGAACAGGAAGATAATCTCTTCCACTTTGAGTTCTGTCCCAAACAGTTACATCTCCAAGTTCATAACCTCTGTTCTTTATTATAACCTTTGCTTTTTCATACAAATTATTCATAGCTTTTTCATAAGCTTCCATTGTAGCTTTATCCCTTAATTCTTCAGAAATATCATAAGTCATACTTCCCGGATTTTTTATTCTAAGAGTTTCACATTTTTTCAGTAATTTTCCCATATCTACTGATGAACTCATTTTTACTTTAAAAGCATGAGTTATTGTATAAGTTTTTTTCTTCTCAGTTTCCTTTGTTTCCTCTACATTATAGTTGAATATAGACACATCCTGAACTCCTAATTTTTTCAATGATGATTCTATTCTGTCATACTTTTCTTTTGCAAGTTTTCTCGATGTTTCTCTATTTTTATCAAATGATTCTATCACAAAATAGAAGTTTTTCTTGTAGTCGCTGTTTATATTTTTAAGCTCTATAATATTTTCTTTGCTCAGTATATCTGTTGCTGGATAGAATTTATCATTTTCCATAGTAATAATTACCTGAAATGTTGTTTTATATATATTTGATTTTTCATCTTTTAATTTTTCTTCTACCTTTTCTCCTTTAGCATATCTTGAAGTTTCAATATCATTTTCTTTTACTCCTATTGAAAGAAGATATTTTTTCAGATCATTCATAGACTTTGCATTTTCTTCTGAAGCTTTCTCCAATGTATCAGCCTCTGTCATAAGTTCAAAATTTGTAATTATTATATCTGGCTTCACTGTTACTTCTCCCACCCCAGATACATCATTTATCTTTCCAGTTACAATATATTCCTTTCCATACTGTAATCTTTCTCTTTCCAACCCGTTATCTTCTCCCGGAGCTGAATAAACAGCACTAGTTAAAAGAAGAGCAAACAATATCATTAAAGTTTTTTTATACATAACTACCCCCTATTTCAATTCAAAATACAATAAAAATTATCTCAGTCTATTTTTTAAAATTATATCTAAATTTTATCATCTTTATATACATATTACAAATACAATAAATATTATATATAAATAAAAAGGGAAACTACAAAACAAATGAAATGTTTTTAGCTTCCCCAATATTTATTATTTTATATTTTTAAGTATATTTTCTCCAGCTTTCACCTGTTCATCAAGATGTCTGCCGAATTTATAAAGCTGATAATATGTTCCAATAGTAGGAGTTCCTTTTCTTATACTTCCTATATGAAACTCTATCATCTCTTTGGAATTTTTCATTCCATTAGATTTAAAAGCTTTATACATTCCTGTTAATTCTTTTATTTCATTTTTTGTTTCTTCTGATATCTTTTCATCATTCAGAAGAGTATCAAACTTTTCCATATTTTTCTCATAAAATGTAGAATAGTTTTTAAATGATGAGATATTTGCCTGTTTAAAATATGATACTCCTATAAAGTTAATCAAAGCTGCTGCTATAAAAACAGCAGACAGTATAGAAATCAATTTTTTCATCAGATCACTCTCACATAAATATAAAGAACAATACTACTATTCCTAATACTATTCTATATATTCCAAAAGAAACAAAATCTCTTTTTTTGATGTACTGCATAAACCATCTGATAACAAGATATGCCACAACAAAAGAAACTACAGAACCCACTCCTAATAACTGCCATTCAACAGGAGAAAATTTAAGCCCGTTTTTCATAAGCTTTAGCAATGTAGCTCCAAACATAGTTGGTATTGCTAAAAAGAATGAAAATTCTGTTGCTACTCCTCTTGAAAGCCCTAAAAGCAAACTTCCTATGATAGTTGCTCCTGATCTTGAAGTTCCAGGAATCATAGCAAGACATTGGAAAAGTCCAACTGTAAATGCTGTTTTGTATCCCAATTTTTGAAAGGAATCTATATGAGCTGTTCCTGTATAGCATTTCTCTACAACTATAAGTATTATTCCATAAAATATCAGTGTCATAGCTACTACCACTACATTTCCCATAAAATATTCAGAAATATAGTCATCCAAAAGAAGTCCAATTACAGCAGCTGGAAATACTCCAACCACTACCTTTGCCCAAAGTCTGAATCTCTGCACAAATACTTCCTTCTCTCTTACAAAAGGATTTATATCCTTCCAAAAATATATTACCACTGCAAGTATTGCCCCAAGCTGAACTATTATTAAAAAACTATCCATAAAATTTTTAGAGAAAAAACTGCTGTTTATAAATTTTTCCACTAATATCATATGCCCTGTACTGCTTACAGGAAGAAACTCTGTCATCCCTTCTACTATTCCTAGAATTATGACAATCAAAAATGGATTCATCTAATTTTTTCCTCCTATAAGTATGGATCTTCTTTAGCCATATAGTTCTGTACATAATCCTTTACTCCATCTTCTAATGAATGAAATTTTTTTACATATCCTGCTCTTCTTAATTTTTCCATAGTTGCCTGAGTGAAATATTGATATCTTCCTCTCAAATCCTCTGGCATAGGTACAAACTCAATTACTTCTTCCTGAGCAAGTTCAGGATTATTTGATGCTGCTCTCATTGTAGCCATAGATAAATCCAAGAAACTTCTAGCTTCTCCTGTTCCTATATTATATACTCCAGATTCTATTTTTTCTGTCAATAAGAAATACAGAACATCTACTACATCTTTCAAATAAACGAAATCTCTTAGCTGTTCCCCATCTTTATATCCCTCTTTATGCGATTTAAAAAGTTTTACTCCACCATTTTCTTTGTACTGGTTGAATGTATGGAATACCATTGAAGCCATTCTTCCTTTGTGATATTCCTGTGGTCCATATACATTAAAGAATTTAGTTCCTGCCCATTGTTTTGGAGCTATTTTTTGTTTAAATGCCCAGTCGTCAAATATTTTTTTAGAATATCCATATTTATTTAAAGGCATAAGTTTTTTTAACTCTTCAGGTGTTACATCATCATTATATCCAAGTTCTCCAGCTCCATAAGTTGCTGCTGATGAAGCA
Organism: Fusobacterium ulcerans; assembly: GCF_003019675.1. Lineage (NCBI taxonomy): Bacteria > Fusobacteriati > Fusobacteriota > Fusobacteriia > Fusobacteriales > Fusobacteriaceae > Fusobacterium > Fusobacterium ulcerans. The sequence goes on from NZ_CP028105.1 coordinate 821,610, forward strand.
TAGACATAATTTATCTGTCTTGCAGCACAAAATTCCCACAATTTTTTGCTGTATCCATAATTGTTTGACATAAGGTAGTCTCCATCTTTCTCTGTTGTTGCAGAGCAAGCCCCCATATGTACTACTCCTGTTATTTTTTCAGCATTTGCAGGATTTGAAAGCCATTCAAAAAGATCATCTCTATCCACCCAATCAGCATAATCTCTTTTTCTTAAATTAAGCCATTTCTCTTCTGTTCTGAATTTATCAACTACTATAATGTCATTGATTCCCATTTCATTCAGCTTCCAGACAAATGCACTTCCAATCATTCCAGCTGCTCCAGTTACTATAATCATAAGTTCCTCCCATATATTCAAAAAATTATCTGCTGTTTCTTTCTTTTATCAATCTGAATTGTGAATATTCCAATCCAGTGTCTCCTATATCTACACCTTCTCTGTTAGCTCCATGGAAATCTGATCCTCCAGTTACTAAGAGAGAATGTCTTTTTGCCATTTTCTTATATTTTCTTTTTTCTGCTGGAGTGAAAGTACCATAAATTGCTTCCAGTCCTCCAAGCCCCAGTTTTTTAAGTTCTGATATCATATTTTCTAAAAGCCCATCATTTTGTGTAATCAGCTTTGGATGAGCCATAGATATAAAAGCTCCATTTGCATGAAGCATTCTTACTGCTCTCTCTGGTGGAAAATTTTCTTTTGGAATATATGCTGCTTCATTTTTTCCAAGATACTTTTCAAAAGCATCATTTTTAGAAGCAGCTGCCCCTATCTCTACTAGATAGTTTGCTATATGGACTCTGCTAATAATATTTCCAGGTGCCATATTTTTAACCTTTTCCATATCCATCACTATACCACATTTTTCTAATTTTTCCACTACTTTTTTATTTCTATTTTCCCTTGCCTTTTTTAATTCTTCCAGTTCAGCAAGAAATTCCTCATCTTCGAGATTAAGAAAATATCCCAGTATATGCACTTCCAAATTATCAACATTACATGATATTTCTATTCCTTGTATAAATTCTATTCCCACTTCATCAGCAGTTTTTTTACCCTCTGCCAGTCCATCTACTGTATCATGATCTGTTATAGCTATTGTTTTCATACCAAATGATTTTGCTCTTTTTACAACTTCCTCTGGTGTGAAAGTTCCATCAGAAGCTATTGTATGTATATGCATATCCACTTCCATAAACTCTCACCTCTTGTATATTTAGTAAAGAAAGGCGTCTATTTTCCCACAGACGCCCCACCTTTTTGTTATATTATTCTTTTATTTATTAGTTATCCCATTTATCCAATTTTGAGAAATATTCAGGGTAAGCAATATATAATGCTTTAGCATTTATATTATTTTTTTCTATAGCAGTTTTATTATCTTTTGCATTAATATTAGCTATTTTTATCATTCTAGCAGAAACTTCTCTGTTGTACCATACTTCTGTAGAGAAGAATTCATCTCTTTTGATGAATTTGTTAAGAAGTTTTCTTAACTGCTTAGTATCTTTTTCATTTAGATCTGTTTGTTTTGAAAATGCAACTATTTTATTCCACTCATCTTCAGTAGCAACTACATCTTTAATATGATTAGATGGATTTTGCATTCTAACAAATGATTCTCTTACCATTCTATCAACTAATCCTTTTGGATCTTTGATATTTTCATTTTCCAAGAAGAATTTTCTAGGCATTTTTTTATTATATTTTGTTACTAAACCTAAAAATTGATCGTACTCATCATCAGTTATCTCAGTTACATCTTTTTTCTCTAATGACAATAAGAATTGGAAATCCTTTTCACTCATTTTTCCAGTTTTTCTCAAATACATAATAGGATTTTCGTCTCCATACCAGTCTTCAATAAGTGCTTCTCCCTCAATAACGTTGATTATAGTTTTATCCCATTCTTTAGCTGAAGCTTTTGTTATGTTGTATTTTTGTTCTAAAGAGCTTCCTTTTTCCATAGAGCTACAAGAAATAAAAAACATTGAAATCAATAAACCTAAAAATAACTTTTTCATTTAGTTCCTCCTAATTTTTGATTACACTCTTCCACAGCAGTTTTTATGTTTTTTTCCGCTTCCACAAGGACAAGGATCATTTCTTCCTATTTTTTCAGAAGTTCTTGGTTGATTATTATCCTCTTCTTCATCCTCAGTATTATAATTTACTTTACCCAGCGATTCTTCCTTTGGCTTTAATTCTTCCTCTTCTGGACTCTTAATTATAACTTTAAACAGGAATGAAGTTGTTTGTTCCTTTATTGTTTCAAGCATTTGCTCATAAAGTTCTCCAGAAAGAAGTTTATATTCTACTATTGGATCTCTTTGTCCATATGCTCTCAGGTAAATTCCTTCTCTCAATCCATCTAATGATTTCAAATGCTCTCTCCATCTTGAGTCAACTACTTCAAACAGTATATATTTCTCAAGTCTTCTCATTAGATCAGAACCTATTCTATTTTCTTTTTCATCATATTCTTTTACAATATCATTATACAATTTTTCTGCATAATTTTCTATACTTGTAGATTTATATTCAGTTAAATCTGTTATTTCATATCCGTATTTTTCATTTAAGAACTCTGCAAGCCCTATAATATCCCAGTCATCTTTAAATTCTCCAACAAATCTCTCTGTTACTTGTGAATGAATAGTATCTTTAAGCATATGTAAAACTGTTTCTTTAAGATCATCTTTTACCATAGCTTCATTTCTGCTTGCATAGATAGCTCCTCTTTGTTTGTTCATAACATCATCAAACTCAAGAAGATTTTTTCTGATTCCAAAGTTTCTAGATTCTATTTTATTTTGCGCATTAGCTATTGCCTTATTGATCATTGAGTGAGTAATAGGCTCTCCCTCTGGAAGTCCTAATTTTTCCATTACAGTTTTAACTCTGTCTGAACCAAACAATCTCATTAAGTCATCTTCAAGAGATAGATAGAATTCTGATTCTCCAGGGTCTCCCTGTCTACCTGCTCTTCCTCTTAATTGATTATCTATTCTTCTAGATTCATGTCTTTCAGTTCCAAGGATAAATAATCCTCCTTGCTCCATAACTTTTTCTCTTTCTTCTTCACATTGTACTCTGTATTTTTCCAGTACTTCAGCATAATTTTCAGCATCTCTGCTTCCTACTTCTTCTACAGCAAGGAATTCAGGATTTCCTCCAAGCATGATGTCAGTACCTCTACCTGCCATGTTAGTAGCAATAGTTACAGTTCCAAATCTTCCAGCCTGTGCTACTATTTCTGCCTCTTGAGCATGGAATTTAGCATTTAATACATTATGAGGTATTTTTCTTGCTTTAAGAAGTTCAGAAAGATCTTCAGAACTTTTTATTGAAATAGTTCCCACAAGTACTGGCTGTCCTTTTCTATGTAATTCTTCTATTCTATTTATTATTGCATCTATTTTCTCTTTATGTGTCTTGAAAACCAAGTCTGGATGATCTTTTCTCATTACTGGTTTATTTGTAGGGATAACTACAACTTCCAATCCATATGTATGGACAAACTCTGCCGCTTCTGTTTCAGCAGTACCAGTCATTCCAGATAATTTCTCATACATTCTGAAATAGTTTTGAAGTGTGATTGATGCAAGAGTTTGGTTTTCTCCAGCTATGTTCACTCCTTCTTTTGCTTCTATAGCTTGGTGAAGACCATCTGAATATCTTCTTCCTTCCATAGCTCTTCCAGTAAATTCATCTATTATTATTACCTGTCCTTCACCATTTACCAGATAATCTCTGTCTCTTTTGAAAAGTTCTTTAGCTTTTAAAGCCTGATTCAGATAATGAGTAAGTTCTACATTTTCTGGAGAATAAAGGTTGTCTATTTTCAATAGTTTTTCAACTTTTGTTACACCTTTTTCAGTAAGAACAATGTTCTTAGCTTTCTCATCAACTTCATAGTCTCCCCATTTTTCAGGTGGAATATCCATTTCTTTTTTAGCTTTTACATCTTTGATTCCTTCAGTTTCATAGCTTCTGCTTAACATTGAAACTATTTGATAGAACACTTTATACCATTTGATAGATTCAGTAGCAGCACCAGATATAATAAGTGGTGTTCTTGCTTCGTCTATAAGGATAGAGTCAACCTCATCCACTATACAGTAGTTAAGTTCTCTTTGTACTCTCTCTTCTATACTTCCTACCATGTTGTCTCTCAAGTAGTCAAATCCAAATTCTGAGTTTGTACCATATGTAATATCACTGTTATAAGCTTGTTTTCTCTGCTCTGTTGATATACCATTTAATATTACTCCAGAATTTAATCCAAGGAAGTCATAAACTCTTCCCATCATATCTCTGTCTCTTGAAGCAAGATAATCATTTACAGTTATAATATGTACACCTTTTCCAGTAAGGGCATTTAAGTATACAGGACATGTTGCCACAAGAGTTTTTCCTTCTCCTGTTTTCATTTCAGTGATTTTTCCTTCATGAAGTACTATTCCACCAATAAGCTGAACATCGTAATGTCTAAGTCCTAAAACTCTCTTAGATGTTTCTCTTACTGTTGCAAATGCTTCAGGTAGAATATCATCTAAAGTTTCACCTTTAGCTAATCTTTCTTTGAAGTAAGCAGTTTTTGCTTTTAGCTGCTCATCAGTAAGTTTTTCAAAATCAGGCTCAAGCTGATTGATAACATCTACTATCTTCCTTATCCTCTTTATTTCTCTATCGTTTTTAGTACCAAATATCTTTTTTAACAAATCTCCTATCATCTACAATTTTCCTCTCTTTAAATTATTATTCTGACACTTTATCAAGATATATGCTACCATAAATCTTCTCGATAGTCAATTAAAGGTGCCTGTTTTTATATTAATTTTTGTTATTGTTTTTACATATCTCCACAAATTCTTCCTCTGTAAGAATTTTTACAGTCCCTAACTCTTGAGCTTTTTTTAATTTACTTCCAGCTTTCTCTCCAATGATAAGATAATCAAGATTTTTGCTCACTGCTGACAGATTTTTTCCTCCAAGTTTTTCTATCTCTTCTTTTATCTCTTCTCTTTTGAAATTTTTAAGAGTTCCTGTAAAAAGGAAAGTTTTTCCAGAAAAAATCTTTTCTGACTGATCTTCCTCTTCTTTTTCCTCCATAGCGAACTGTAGTCCATGACCTTTTAAAATATTTATAAGCTCAATATTTTCTTCATCTCTAAGGAAATCATATACAGCCTTTGCTCCCTTATCTCCAATTCCATCTATCTCTATTAATTCCTCTATTTCCATTTTCATAAGATTATCTATATTTCTGCTTGCTTCTGCTAAAAGTTTTCCAGAATATTTTCCAATAAAAGGTATTCCTAAAGCATAAATAACTTTTGAGTAATCTCTTTTTTTACTGGCCTCAATAGAATCTAAAAGATTTTCTACACTTCTTTTTCCCATTTTTTCTATGTTTTCAAGATCTTCTTTATGATCTTTCAAATCATATATATCTCCAACATTTTTTATAAAACTTAGTTCCAGCATTTTTTCCACCATTTTGCTTCCAAATCCACCTATATTCATGGCATCTCTTGATACAAAATATTCTATTCTTCCCTTTACTTTTCCGGGACATACTGGGTTGGTACATTTTATATCTACCTGTCCCTCTTCTCTGGCAACTGGACTTCCACATACAGGACATTTATCTGGTTCAGTTATCATCTTTTCACTGCCGTCTCTAAACTCTTTTATAGATTTTACTACCTGCGGTATTATCTCAGCAGCTTTTTCTATAAATACTTTATCTCCTATTCTTATATCTTTTCTTTCTATTTCATGGAAATTATGAAGACTGGCTCTTTTTACCTTGCTTCCAGATAATGCTACCTCTTCAAGTTCAGCAACTGGAGTAACCTTCCCAGTTCTTCCCACCTGCCATGTAATTCCCAATAGAGTAGTTGTTACCTGTTTAGCAGGAAACTTATATGCTATGGCCCATCTAGGACTTTTAGTAGTATTTCCAAGTTCATCCCAAAGATCAAGATTATCTACTTTTATTACCATTCCATCTGTTTCATAGTCCAGTTTCTCTTTTTCCTGTTCCCAGTAATCTATTCTCTTTTTCAAAGCAGAAGCTGTGTCCAGCACCTCACATACTCCTGTAGTTTTTATTCCTAAAGATTCCAGATATTTTATACTTTCACTATGAGTCTGTATTCCATAATTCTTAGCATCTACTATAAAATAAAAATAGCAGTCCAGTCCTCTTTCTTTTATTATACTGGCGTCTATCTGTCTAAGCGTCCCGCTTGCAGCATTTCTTGGATTGGCAAACACTTCCTCTCCAGCTTCCATTCTTCTCTCATTCAGACTTTCAAATCTGCTTATAGGAAGAACTATCTCCCCTCTTATCTCCATATCTAAAGGTTCTTTTAATGTATGAGGAATTGTTTCTATCTCCATTATATTTTCTGTAACATCTTCCCCGATAGCTCCATCTCCTCTGGTTACACCTCTTACCAGCTTTCCTTTTTCATATTGGATGCTTATAGAAAGTCCATCTAGTTTTAATTCAAGAGCATATTTTATGTCCTCTCTTTCAGGAAGAAGTCTTTTTATTCTATCTATAAAATCTCCTATCTCTTCTTCATTATATGTATTAGAAAGACTTAACATAGGTTTTTTATGTGTTACTTTCTGAAACTTATTCTCTCTAAGATTTGAAGCTCCTACTATAACTGTTGGTGAAGCTTCGCTTTTATACTCTGGATATTTTTCCTCCAGCTCTTTAAGTTCATTCATCAGCATGTCATATTCCACATCAGAAATAAGGCTCTCATTATTTGTATAGTAATACTGGTTGTACTTTAAGAGGTCTGCTCTCAGCTTCTCTATTCTCTCCTTATCCTTTTTCATGTCATTCTCCTCAAAAAAATTTAATTTCATCTCTTTCATTATTTCTGCTCCAATTTCTAAATTTAATTATCTACATTTTTCATACTGACATTATATCATTTTTTTCAAAGATTTTTTCCAAAAATATTATTTGTTCATATGATAAAAAAATGTTAATATATTTGAAACAGCAATTTAAGAAAAATAAGGAGGTTTTTTCGAATGGAGCCTATTTTGATTTTTGGACATAGACATCCAGATACAGATTCTATCTGTTCTTCAATTGCCTTAGCTGAACTAAAAAAAGAGATGGGAATAAATGCTATTCCTTACAGACTTGGTGATATAAATAAAGAAACAGAATATGTCTTAAAATATTTTGGTGTAAAAGTTCCTAAACTTTTAAAAACAGTTAGTGCTCAGATATCTGACCTGACTAGAGTGGAAAAAAAGACTTTATCTATAGATGATTCTTTGAGGTCAGCTTTGGATATAATGACAGTGGAAAATTTTTCCAGTCTTCCTGTAGTAGATGACAAAAAACAGCTTAAAGGTATGATTCATATCTCTGATATTGCTAATACTTACCTTAATCTTGAACATTCAGATCTTTTTGGAAAATATAAGACAACATATGAAAACCTGAAAGATGTTCTTGATGGAATAATTGTAAGCGGTACTTATCCAAGTGGTATTATCACTGGAAATCTAAAAGCTGTATCTGAACTGGAAAATGTTACTCAGGGAGATATAGTTGTAACTACATCTATGGTAGATGGTATCGACAGATCAATCAAAGCTGGAGCAAAGGTTATAATCGTTGCTTGTGATGAGGATGATTTTATCAGCCCAAGAGTAACTTCTGACTGTGCTATTATGAGGGTTCACGCTAACCTTTTCAAGACAATAAGTCTTGTAAGCCAGTCGCTTTCATTATCATCTATAATGAATAATACAAAGTTCTATTCATTTAAAAAAGATGATTTTTTACATGATATAAAAGATATAATGAAAGAAGCAACACAGACAAACTTCCCAGTTACTGAAAAAGATGGAACAGTATATGGAACTATTAGAACTAAAAACCTGATTAATTTTACAAGAAAACAGGTTATTTTAGTTGACCATAATGAACTGGCTCATTCAGTAGAGGGATTACAAGATGCAAAAATATTACAGGTTATTGACCACCACAAATTTGGAAATTTCATTACTGATGAACCTGTAAAAATAAATGCTGAAATAGTTGGATGTACTTGTACTATTGTCTATGAATTATTCAGAGAGGCGAGAATTACTCCATCTAAAAAAGCTGCTGGACTTATGATGAGTGCTATTCTTTCAGATACACTTATGTTCAAGTCTCCTACTTGTACTCAGAAAGATATAGATACAGTTAAAGAACTTGCCCTTATCTGTGAAGAGCTTGATTATGAAGAGTATGGAATGAATATGCTTATAGCAGGAACTTCTCTTGCTAACAGATCTCCATATGAAATACTTACTACAGATATGAAGGAATTCTCTATGAATGGAATTAATATGGGAATTGCTCAAGTAAATACTGTAGACGTAGCTGGGCTTTTAAATAAACAGGCTGATTTGGAAAGAGTTATGAAAGAGATAAATAAAAATTCTGAATTCTCAATGTTTATACTTATTATTACAGATATAATAAAATCTGGTTCTTATGCTATGGTAGCTGGAGATTTCCCTGAACTTATAGAGAGAGCTTTTAATGTTCAGCTGGAAAATAACCTTACATGGCTGGAAGGAGTAGTTTCAAGAAAGAAACAGATAGTTCCTTTCCTTATGGCTGCAAGTCAGAGTTTAGATTAATACAAAACAGACTATTATTAAAGAATAGAGATTGATTAAAAAACTAAGATAAATTTTAGAAATTTGGAAATTGGAGGAGTTTGTGTACTTAATGAAGTAAGTAAAATGTAAAAAACAGTATGTCTGAGTGAAAACGAGTTTCCAGTAATTAAGCAGTTAGAATTTTAACTGCTATAATTACTGAGATGCAACAGTGGAACTGTTGTAATCCTTCATCTATTCTTTTATGTTTTATGAACAAAATTAATAACAAACTTCTCCACTGGAAAAGTTCCAAAATTTTTATTTTAGGAATCAATCTCTATATTTTTTTCTCCCCATCTAATGTATATTTTTTCATAAAATCCTTCTTAATTTCAAGAAATTCTTCTATGTCATTAAAAAATTGCAACAATACTGCCCTGCTTTCAAATTCAACTCTGCTCTTTGGAAGAGGCATGCTTTTAAATTTTTCTCTCAATGCCTCCAATTCCTCCAAAGCTTCAAGATAAAGTTTATCTACTCCTATTGAGCTTCCAACTTTTCTTGTAAATTCTGAAACAATAAATGTATGCTCACTACTTATGAAAAAATTATAAAAATGTCTTCTCATTCTCATTAAAACTTTGTATTGAGCTCTTTTCATGTTAAAAACTTCTATCTCATATCTCGAACCATAGAACAAAGCATTATTATAGTCCTTATATGCTAAATCTCTTCCTATGTCCAGTTCTTTTCTCAAATCTTTAAATACTTTATCTTCATCAACAAATATAGCTCCAGTTATCAGTTCATCACTCATATAACTTAGAATTTTTTTCATAAAATTATCTACATTTTCCTGAGTATGCTTTATTTTTTTAGTCACATCAGGCATATATAGATTTAAAACTATAGCTATCACTGCCCCAAGTACTAATATCAATATTTCATTTGAAAGTATTTTTAAGGATATATTTTTTTCTGTCAAAATATGAGTTGCAAGTACTACTGTTACTAAAAATCCTTGAAACAAATTAAATTTTAAACATACTGGCATAAATATCAAGATAAAAAGTCCAAATACAAATGGTGTATATCCCCAGAAATAAAAAAACATTGCTGCTATAAAAAGCCCCACAAGGGAAGCTATAAATCTTTCTATAGCTATTTTCACTGATTCTTTTTTAGTTGTCTGTATACTTATTATTGTAACTATCCCAGCTGTTACTCCATAACTTATTCCCATAACCTGAGCCAGATATATTGCCAAAAATGTCCCCAAAGCAGTTTTTATAACTCTATGATCAAAATAATTCAAAGTATCCCTCCTTTAAATTTTTTTATAATATTTTTATACTTCTGAAACCTTACTTTTCTTTTTTTCTATTTTAACAAAAAAAGGCGGATAGCCGCCTTATCTATTTTTTTCTCTTATATCATTTATTTCCTCAGCTAACTTTTCAGCTTTCAGTCCAATAATAATATGAATCTTTGTATCTGTAAGTTTTATAACTTTATGAGCCCCTAAAACAATTATTCTCTTTTCATCCAACAGAGAACCATCTTTCATTATTACTCTTATTCTTGTCATACATGGGTCTACACTTACTATATTTTTCTCTCCACCTAAAGCTTTGATATATAGTTTCCCCATTCCTGAAAATTTCTTTTCTTCAAGTTTATCCAAATCAACACAATTTACTCTTTTCATTTTAGTGATCAGTTTATATTTTCTGATAATTATTGCTGCTACAACTAGTATAATTATCCCAATTATCCAATATAACCACTTGGTCGATTCCATAACTCCCTCCCTTATTAATTAATCATCACCTATAATATAACGATTTTAACAAAAGTTGTCAAGTTATGATATTATTCCCCCACCTAGTACCAAATTTTTGTAATACAACACCAAATGCTGTCCAGGAGCAGTCTGAGGATTCTCTTCATCAAACTCAAAAAAAAGTTTTTCATTCTCAAATAAAATTTTTCCACTTGCACCAAAGCTAGAAAATCTCGGTCTTCCAATAATTTTTTTATCTAAAATATCAGTTATTTTTACAGATAATTTAAATTTTTTTAGTTCTACTCTTTTTTGGTACAGTTCTTCATATTCTCCGATAGTTATTTCATTTTTTTCTTTATTTATTTTTGTTATAAAATATGCCCTTGGAAGTTTAAGTCCCAGACCTCTTCTTTGACCAATAGTATATAGTTGATACCCTTCATGCTCTCCCATAATATTCCCATTGCTGTCTATGAAATTGCCTTTTTTTATCTTATCTCCTAAATTTTTTCTAAGAAATTCTATATACCCTTCCTTAGCAAAACATATTCCCTGACTGTCTTCTTTATCATGTACTTCCAATCCAATATTCTTCGCTATCTCTCTTATCTGTTTTTTTTCATAAGAATGAAGTGGAAAAAGAAGTCTTGATATTTTATCATTATCCAGTCTGTAAAGCATATAGCTTTGATCTTTTCTGGGATCATATGAAACTTTCAACAGATCTCTTTTGAATTCTTCTGAATATTCTACCGAACTATAATGCCCTGTAGCTACAAAATATGCTCCTTCTTTGTCTGCTGTTTCAAAAAGAACTCTCATTTTTACTCTTTCATCACAGATGACACAGGGAGAAGGAGTTATTCCCTGAGAATATCCCTCAAGGAAATCGTCTATAACTTCCTTTTGAAATAATTCTTCTATATCTATTATTTTATGTTCAATTCCAAGAAAATCACATATCCTTTGAGCAGCTTTTATCTCTTCATTGAGAGATTTTTCTTTTTTATGATTCAGTGTTACACCTATGACTTCATATCCCTGTTCCTTCAAAAGATATGCTCCCACAGAAGAATCTACTCCTCCGCTCATTCCTATGACTGCCTTTTTTCTATTCATTACTCTTTTCTCCTGATTTATCAGTTTCCTTTGTCTTATCTCCATCATCTTTTTGAACTATTTGAAAATTCAGTATTCCTGAACTTAAAGTTATTCCTAGAGAAAAATTCAAAAGGAATATTCCAGTCAGTGCTTCTATTATAACAAAAAATTGTCCCAGAAATTTCAATGGATATATATCTCCATATCCCAAAGTTGTCAAAGTAACAAAGCTGAAATAAATATGTTTAAAGTAGAAATACAAAGTAGTATTTACATCTTCCATTCCATGAAAAGCTGTTCCATCATAATAGATATTTATTACTGAATAAAGTGCACCAAAACTTATCCCTAGAGTTATATATGTCATCAGAGTAATTATTACATCACTGCTTTTTACTTTTCTCTTTCTAAGGATTATATCTGTTACACAATATTTTATAAGAACAATGTGGCTGGTAAAAAGAAGCATTATATTTACAGCAAAAACGAGATAATATACATCTTCATATTCATTCCCTATTTTTCCTATATTAAGCCCAAAAATAACTATTGTAATAGGAATGCATACTATGTAGTAAAGTATCAGAATTATTGCTTTAAATGCTCCATCTTTGAAGATAAGATTTTTTCTTCCTATGACGATTATTGGAAATATACTCACAAATAATACTGGAATCTGTTTGAAAGTCTGGAAATTCAGTTTAAATATATTTATAGATTTCATACTGCACAGCTGTGAAATTATAGGAAGAAAAATAGATATAGCTGCTGTCATCTTTATTAAGAAAATTATAAAATCATAATTTTCACTTTTTCTAGCTATATCTATTATCATCTTCATCTTAGATTTAAAATCAAGATTCTTTTTTACTATCTCCACTACATATCCAAGATCTAAATCCTCAGCCAGCATTTTGAATAACTTATCTTTTATACTATTCAGTTTCATTTTTCATCCTGCTTATATGTACTTCTCCTATATTGAAGAGTTGTTTTATTCCAGATACTTCTACTTCCAATCTTCCATCTTGTGCTATCTCATTCACTATTCCAGCAGCTGTTCCATTTATACTTACAATATCCACTGTTTTCCCTTTGAGATAATTTTTGCTGTTAATTTCATCCAGTATATATTCCCATTCTCCATCACAAAATCTTTTGTAATATTTTTTAAATTCATCTATTACAGTAAATATAATATCTTCAATTATATAACTGTTCTTTGTTTTATTTGTAAGGGATATGGCTGTTTCTTCAGCCAATCCCAATTCTTTATTATTTACATTTATTCCTATTCCTATGATAAAAAAATCATCTACTTTTTCTACAAGTATCCCTGACAATTTTTTATCATCAAGATAGATATCGTTTGTCCATTTAAATTTTAAATCCAGTTCCTCTATTCTTCTGATTCCTCTTAATACAGAAATCCCTGTGACAAGGGGAAGCTTGGAATACTCTTCTATTGAGATATTTTTTTCAGCTTTTAGAGCGAAACTAAAGAGAGCCATTCCCTTGCTTGAAAACCAATTATTTCCTCTTCTGCCTCTTCCCTTAGTCTGAATTTCAGCTATTGCCAGATCATAATTTTCAATATCTTTTTTATTTTTAAGATAATCACTTGTAGAATCTATACTTTCAAATCGGAATATTCGCATATTTCCTCCTCTTTTTTCTACATATATCTTACATATAGATAAATTGTAGCTAATAACAATGTTTGAAAAGCTATAAGTCCTCCAAATTTAAAGAATTTAAAGAAATCTATTTTACATCCAGCTTTAGCAGCAGCTCCTACAGCAACAACATTTGTAGCTGATCCTAGCATAGTTATATTTCCACCTAAACATGATCCAAATGAAAGAGCCCACCAAAAAGCTTTTGGATCTCCTATCTTATCAAATGTAGGTACCATTACTCCAAGTATTTTAGAAACAGTAGCTGCATTGGCAACATTTCCTATTATAGAAGTAAATCCAGCAGAAAGCCAAGTTACAGCTATAACAGCAAGGTCGAATTTACCTGAAGTTATTTTTATAAGTTTATCTCCAATCATGTTTATTATATTCAAATTCTCTATCCCTTTTATCATCATAAACAAACCTATAAAGAAAAACAGAGTTTCCCATTCTACATTCTCAAATATCTCTTTTGGTTTTCTTTTTGCTATAACTACTAAGAATATTGCTCCAGACAGAGATATTATTGCAAGTCCTTTGTTGATGAAGTTATTTAAAATAAATCCTATCAATACAAGAGTAAATATTACTGCTGCTTGTTTCAACAGTTTTGGATCTTTCAAACTTCTTGATGAATCCAATTCCATTATTCTTGCTTTTAATTCATTTGGCACTACCATATGTCTTCCATAAATGAAATAAACATTTGCTATAAGCAATGCCATTGAAAGTACAGCTACTGGTGCTGTATTGAAAAGAAATTCATTGAACCCAAGATTTCCCTCTGCTCCTATGATCAACTGAGTAGGGTCACCAATCAATGTAGCCAGACCACCAATATTAGCAGACATGACCTCTGTTATTATGAATGGAAAAGGATCCAGTTTTAATTGTTTTGCCAACAATATAGATACTGGCGCCATCAAAAGTATAGTTGTAACATTGTCTAAGAACGCAGAGCAAAGAGCTGTCACTATTGCCAGCAGAACTATCAATCTAAAAGGTTCTCCCCTTACCAACTGAGCTACTTTAATAGCAAACCACTGGAACACACCTGTTTCAGATACCAACAGAACTATTATCATCATACCTATCAAAAGAAATAAAATTTCCAGTCTTTCAGAAATAGCTGTCAAAGCATCTTCTTCATTTATTATCCCTACCAGCGCCATAATAAGTCCACCTATCATTGTTGCCCATGGTCCAGGGATTTTATCTGTTATCATCAAATAGAATACTGCAAAAAACACAATTAATCCTATCAGCATATATATCATAATTTTTCCTCCTTATTTTAACTCTCTCCCCAAAGATCGAAATTTTAAATATGAAGTACTTTTTTGATTATATCTGATCTTCTTATCATTCCATAATATTTTCCTTCGTCCAGTACATATAATCTTGTAAGTCCCTTATTAACCATAATAAAACATATCTCCATGATAGGAGTTTTTCTATCTATTTTTACTCTCTCATCTACTCTGTACAATTTTTCAATAGTAGTTGTAGTTTCATTTACTAAATATTCCTCAAAAGGTTCTCCCACTGTCAAAAAGTTAAGATCTCCCATCAATGAAAGATAATCAGGCATACCAAAATCTATAAGCTCTCTCTCAGTTATCTCTCCTAAAAATACTCCATCTTTATCTACAACTGGAAGTCCGCTTATCTGTTCAAGTATAAGTCTCTTTGCTATTTCTTCCAGAGTATTGTCTGGTGTAGCTGGCTCTATATCTGGACTCAACACATCTTCAGCAATTATTCTGTGATCTATTTCGATATTTGATTCTTGGATATATTCCACTATTTTGCTTGGATTTTTTTCCTGCTTTATCTCTTCTAAAAGATTTTTTCTCTTTAAAACCATCTTAGAAACAGCACTCATTACTTTTAATATATTTTTGTTTTTCAATACATCTGAAATAATTAAAAATACAACTTTAACCTTATCTGTTTTATGAGTAGCTGCAATTTCCATCTCTATAGGCTCTTCCAGTACTCCAATAGCAACAACAAAGTCATTAAAATTTTCTATTCTGGCATGTGGTATAGCTATACCATTTCCCATACCAGTAGATATTTCCTCTTCTCTTTTAATTACCGACTTCACAATTACATCTTTTAACTCATTTATCTTCTTATCTTTCAGAGATAATCTATCTATCATCTCTGTGATAATTTCTTCAGGAGTTGTTCCTTTTAAATCAGTAAAAATAAACTGTGGATCTAAATAACTTGAAAACTTCATATATTCCTCCTTTAAAACTTTAATACCTTAGATTAATGTAAATAACGCTTAAAATCATTGATTGAATAACAATCAGTATCCCCAATTTGAAGAAATCCATAAAACTTATTTTTACTCCTGCTTTTTCTGCGATAGATACTCCAACTATATTAGCTGGTGCCCCTACCAATGTCATATTACCTCCAAGACAAGCTCCTAAAGATAATGCCCACCACAGTACATCTGTATGTCCTGTAAAATTTGGTGCTATGTTTGCTATGATTTTCGAGAAAGACAGAGTATATGGTACTGATCCCAGTATTGGAGATAATAGTGACGAAATTAATACCACTACTGTTCCAGTTTTTTCCAGATTTCCATCTGTAAATTTAACTATTGCTTCCCCAAGCTGTGCAATCACTCCAAGTTTGTCTACCCCTTCAACTAAAACAAATAACCCTCCAAAGAAGAATAGAGTTTCCCATTCTACTTTCTTGTATATCTCTTCTGGACTTTTCTTACTTATAGTAAGAAGAATAACTGATCCAGTTATAGAGATAACTGCAAGTCCTATGTTGGTTACCATATTTGTTAGAAATCCAATAAGGATTATTCCAAATAAAGCACATGACTGCATTAGAAGTTTTTTGTTTTTTATACTTCTGTTAGGCTCCAAATCCATTATACTGGCTCTTAATTCTCTGGATACAGTAAACTTTTTTCCAAAAAGAAGTTTAGCTGTAATTAAAAGCACTATCATATTTACTACTACAATAGGTGTCAGATTTATTAGAAATTCATTGAAATCTAAACCTCCAAGACTGGCTATGATAAGATTTGGTGGATCTCCTATCATCGTTGCCGTTCCTCCTATGTTACAGGCAAATATCTGTACCATTATAAATGGAAATGGATCTATCTTCAGCTTTTTAGCCAATAAGATAGTTATGGGTACTATTAGAAGAATAGTTGTAACATTGTCCAGAAAAGCTGAACATACAGCAGTTACTACTGATAACATCATCAATATCTTCATAGGCTCCCCTTTGGCCTGCTGAGCAACTTTTATTGCCACCCATTGAAAAATACCGGTCTCAGACATTATCTCCACTACCATCATTAGTCCCATCAAAAGTAACAAAATCTCTAAATTTCTTCCTATGGATTCCAAAGCCTCTTCCTGATCCATTACTCCTATCAGTACCATTAGACTTCCTCCAATGATAGCTGTAAGCGACTTAGGCTGCTTTCCAAAAAGAATAAAATAAAAAGATACCATGAAAATCAATAAACCTGCAATAAGTTTGATGTTTATCACCTTATGCCCCCTTATATATAAAAAATTTTTAAAACTTTTCACATGGTTTATTTTACCATTTTCAATAAATAGAAATATTTATAAAAAGAAGTAAGGATTCTCTATATAGATATACTAACCTAATAAAGAATCCCCTGCTTTCAATTATCTTATTTTTGACATCATTCCAAAACCAAATACAGGACCTGAATGAGATCCAATAGTAGCTCCTATTTCAAATCTTCCTCTATATTCAACTTTTTTAGAATTGTCACACATATTTTTTATTGCATCAGCTTTAGAAAGTTCCTTATTTGTTCCTCCCCATGCTGTATACAGGATTATACTATTTTTCTTGCTTTCTGTTCTTATTAATTTGTCCATATATGAGAATGCACCTCTGTCACCAAAAGTTTTAGCTTCAATAGTCACTTCTCCATTTTCCAGCTTCAATATAGGTTTTACTTTTAAAAGTCCTCCAATAACAGAAGAAGCTCTTCCTATTCTTCCACCTTTTTCTAAAAATGAAAGGTCATTTACAACAAAGTACAGCTTCATTTTTTCCTGCATCTCATCAAGTCTTTCAAGTATAGTTTCATACTTTGCCCCAGCCTTTACCATTCTTGCTGCTTCCAATACCTGATGTCCAAGTACAAGTGTCACAGCTTTTGAATCTATAATAGCTATGTCATCTGCTCTGTTCAGCATACCCTTTGCCACTCTGGCAGCCTGCTGTGTACCACTTAGTCTGCTTGAAATATGGATAGATATAATTTTTTTGTAACCTTTATTGAAAAGTCTTTCATATAACTCTTTAAACTCAGCTGGTGAAGGCTGAGAAGTTTTTGGTGCTACATTTTCTGTAAGAAGTCTCTTCCAGAATTCTCTTTTAGAAATGTCTATTCCATCTCTATAATAATTGTCATTTAATTTTATTTTTAATGGAATAATATTTATAGATAAATCTCCTATAAATTCTTTAGTTAAATCTGATGTAGAATCAGTAACTATTGCCACTTCCGGCATATCAGGATCTCTATTTTCTATATAGATATAATAGGGATAATTCCCCTGATTTGCTCTAAATTCATTATATCTCAATCCATTAGTTTCTTTTAATGTTTCATCTGCTTCCTCAGTTGATCCATCTCCAATTACAGCAAATATATTCAATGTATTTTCATTTATATATGTTTTATAAACTTCTTTTATAAGAGAAGATAAATCTTTTGATTTTGCTTTTATTTTTCCATTTACAAGAGCTATATAATTCCCCTCTTCTATCTGGATTTCATCAACTTTTGTATTTCTTACAGCTTTTGTTATTTCAATAGAATAGTTTCTAGCTGTCTGCTTCAAAATTTCTTCAATTTTTTCATCTTTATTCTTTATAACATAATGCCCTTCCAACATTGATTTTGTTTCAAGGACCATGATTTCTTTCTTAGATCTTTCTGCTGCTATTTTTGCCGCCGCTATAATATTTTTATTATTTGGAAGAAGAACTACTCTTTCAGCACTTATTCTTTTCAGTCCATCTTCTATATCTGCTACACTTGGATTCTGTGTTTGTCCTCCAATAAGTACAGCAGCTGCTCCATCATCTAGGAATAAATTTCCTAATTCTTTATTATCCACAATAGCATAGAAAGCAACTGGCTCAGCATTTTCACTTCTTACAAATACTTTTTCTGTAGATTCCATCTGATAAGCTTCATTTTCAGAAATAAGAAGATTTTGGTGCTGTATTTCCATATTTTCTATTTTTATATTATTAAGGTTTCCAAGTACTCCAGCAATCTCCAATATCTGACCTGGATGATTTGTATGTATATGTGTCTTTGTCTTTTTAGCAGTTTGTGCACATACAAGAGAATCTCCTAAAGGACTTATTTTCCCTTTATATTCTTCTAAATCAAAACTTCCTGATTCAATTATAAATTCTGTACAATATTTAAACTTTATATCTTCTATTACCTGTGTTGTATTTTCAAGTCTTTCTTTTCTTTTTGCTCTTGATTTTACTATTCTTTCCAGATCTTTCAGCATTTCTGGATCAGTTACAGATTTTTCAAAACCTTCAAGAACATAGAATATTCCTTTTCCCCCAGCATCAACTACCCCTGCTTCTTTTAATTTAGGAAGCTGATTTGGTGTATTTTCCACTGCTTCATAAGCTACATTTTTTAGATGTACAAGAAAAAGGATAAAGTCATCTTTATCTCCTTTATAAGCTACTGCTTCCTCTGCCACTCTTCTGATAACAGTAAGCATTGTTCCCTCTACTGGTTCAGAAACAGCCTGATATGCTTTTTCTTTTGCCAAAACAAAAGCTTGAATAGTATCATCTACTGTAATTTCTTCTTTATCTCTTACTCCATTTAAAAAACCCTGTATAATTTGAGACAGAATAGTTCCCGAATTTCCCCTTGCTCCTAACAAGACAGCCTCTGATACTCTGTCAGCAAGTTCTTTCATACTTGGTTCATGGTTCATTTTTATCAATTCATTTTCCACTGCCTGAAGGGTCATAGACATATTTGTTCCTGTATCACCATCTGGCACTGGATAAACATTTAAATCATTCAATACATCTGCATACTTTGAAAGCCATCTGCTTGCGGCTATTAAAAGTTTAGTTAATCTTATAGAGTTAAGTACCTTTACCTCTATCTTCATATATAATTTACCTCCGAAATCTTCTTTTTATTTTTCTCTAAAATGTTGGAGGATTTACAACCCATATAGCCCTTGTAAGTTTATCCGTGGTATTTTTAAATCTATGTTTCTGGCTAGATTTAAAATACAGGCTATCTCCCTCATTTAAACTATACACAGTTTCATCTATATATACATCCAGTTTTCCTTCAATAATAAAGATGAATTCCTCTCCATTATGAGTATAGAAACTTCTTCCACTCTCACCATTTGGACCTATCTCATAAAGAATAGGCTCCATTGTCTTATCAATATTTGATGTTGTAAGAAGGGCCATTTTAGTATTTGAATCTATACTTTCTATATATTTTCTCTCATCTTTTTTTACAACTTCCATGTTTCTAGTTTCTTCTTCGTCTTCAATAAGGTAGCTTACCTTTACATCTAATGAAGTAGCTATTTTCTTTAAATTTTCAATAGAAGGAGAAGCTTTTCCCTGCTCTATTTGAGATAAAAAACTGGCAGATAAGTCTACTTTTGAAGCTAGCTCTCTCAAAGACAGACCTCTCTCGTTTCTACTTTTCTTTATTCTTTCTCCTATACTACTCATCATTCTCTCCTTTATCTAATATTTTTATCAGACTAAAAAGACTTTGAGAAACTGCTCTTTCTCTGATTTTCATTCTATCCCCATTGAAAAATCTTTTTTCTATATAGACATCATTTCTAACTCTTATTCCTATATAGACAAGTCCTACAGGTTTTTCAGGCGTTCCTCCATCTGGACCTGCTATTCCTGTAGTAGCAATAGCTACATCAGAATCAAGTCCCATGACCATCTCCCTGGCAGTTTCTTCACTTACTGCTCCATATTTTTCCAACGTTTCTTTTTTTACTCCAAGTCTTTTCATCTTAGCATCATTACTATATGAAACTATTCCCTCTTTGAATATCTCTGATACTCCTGGCACATCTATCAAACGACTGGCAATCATACCGCCTGTACATGATTCTGCTGTTGAAATATTCATTCCAAGTTTTTTTACAAGTTCCACTGTTTTCTTCTCTAGTCTGTCGGCATTCTCACCAAACACATAATTACCTATTTTATTATATATCTTTTCTACTATTTTTTCTACTTTATTTTTATTACTCTCTTTACTTTGGAGTCTCACTATTGTTCCATAATTTTTTACAAGAAACTCATAATAAATTCCATCTTCTGTGAAAAAGTCTCTTATTTCCTGATCTAAAAGAGATTCTGCTAATCCGAAAGTGAGTATGTCTCTTATATAAATTTCATCAGTATCAATATTTTTTTCTTTGCTGTACCACTTTAAAAATTTTGGAAGCATATCATATAATTCTTTAGGAACTCCCGGGAAAGCTGCTATTCCATCAATATATACAGCTGGTGCCATTCCAGCATCATTCCTAAAAGTTATAGCTCCCTTTGGTTTTTCTACTTCTTTTACATTTATATCTACAAAATTTATTTTTGCTCTCTGAAATTTTTCTTTTAATTCTGACAATTCATTTTCTTCTACTATAAGGGGTCTGTCCAGATACTTTGCAATAGCTTCTTTTGTTATATCATCTATTGTAGGTCCAAGGCCTCCTGACATTATAATAAGATCGACATTTCTTTTTCCATAATCTATAGTTTTGATGATCTCATCCATAAAATCTCTGATTGTTACTTTAAATTCTATCTCTATTCCATACTTGTTCAGTTCTTCTGCTATATAGAGGCTGTTGGTATCTAGCATACCTCCATTTAAAAGTTCAGTACCTACAAGGATCAAACCTGCTTTCATCTAAATCCCCCTGTTATCTAAAAAAATACACTCCAGATACATACCATTAAAAAATTCCCTATTATTCCAGCTAAAAAATCATCTAATACTACTCCTATACCTCTTTCAAAATGCTGTGATTTATCTATAGGCCCCAGTTTTGTTATATCAAAAAATCTAAATATTACAAATGCAATTACCATAGCTTTTATATTTTGAGATACCCCTACTGGATTTATCAGAAATAGAGTAGTCAAATATCCTAATACCTCATCTATAACAACATTTTGAGGATCTTTTTTCTTAAATATCTCTCTTTCACATATATCACTTACATATACTGCTACAGCGAAAAATGTTATTAAAAACATAAAATAAAAAGAATTATATACCATATTGTTTGGAAAAAACTTTCTTATATAAGAAAGAAGCATAAATACTGGTACTCCTCCTAGTGTTCCAAATGTTCCCGGTGCTTTAGGCATATCTCCAAGTCCAAACCATGTTCCCAGATCTCTTACCCATTTTTTATTTTTATTCATAAGATTAATACACCCCTCTTTCATAGTTAAATGCTCTATATATTCCCGCTCTTGTTTCCATGTTCTCAAGGATTTCTCTTACTTCTTCTGGTGTTTC
Organism: Fusobacterium ulcerans; assembly: GCF_003019675.1. Classification (NCBI taxonomy): domain Bacteria; kingdom Fusobacteriati; phylum Fusobacteriota; class Fusobacteriia; order Fusobacteriales; family Fusobacteriaceae; genus Fusobacterium; species Fusobacterium ulcerans. The sequence goes on from NZ_CP028105.1 coordinate 843,438, forward strand.
AATAGTAAATTCTGCAACTATTTCATCAATATGTAGTTTTTTCATTCTGCTCATATCATTCAATATATTTAGAGGTCTTTCAAAGAATATTTCACTGTTCCCTATATTGTTCTGAACAACAGTAAATCTATCACCTTCACTATTTTCTATTGTTTCTCTGCTCCTGTCAAAAAGAGGTATTTCAACATACATTCCCTTTAATCTTGAATATCCCAATATAGCTTTTCTTAAACTTGTTTTACCTATTTCCTTTATTTTTTCAAAACTTATTTCAGGAGAGAGTATTACAGTTTCAGCTTTTCCAAGTTTAGACAATTCTTCAATAGTATATCTATTAGATACATTCAAATTCCAGTTTATAGTTGTATCATTATTTTTATTTTCAATAAGCTGATAGAGGTTTGAAGCAAGTTTATTATTTAAATCTTGCTCTTTCAACATTCCCTCTCTTGCTATATCATATCCTCTTCTGTATATTTTTTCTATTCCATATGATTTCACTGCTTTTTCCTGTGCATCATTTGATACTATTACTGACAGGATAACTTCTCTTTCCTCATCTTCTTCATAAGGAATTTCATACTTTCTTCCTGTTTTTCTTCTGTAGCTTTCCACAAGAAGTTCTTCCAATTCTGCTGCTGCTTCTCTTCTTAAAGATTTTATCACTGATACAGGAAGGAATATTCCCTCTGATATATGACAGTCAACATTTACTATATTAAATGTGCTGTCACCAGATTCTTTCAATTTTTCTACAATATCTTCTGGAGTTGCTGCTCTTTTAGCTGCTGTTTCAATTTCATTTTCTCCTAGTTTTTCCACTCTGATTTTTTTCCCTTGATTGCTCACTGCTTCAAGTATCAATACAGGCTTCTCTCCTAGATTTCCAAAAAACTCTCCTGTTATATCCAATTTTTGATCATATTTCTTCAATTTATTCTCAACATCATCATTTACTTCTTTAGCAAAACTTCTGAATATGTATTTGCTTCCTCTTGGTACATCTTTTAAAAATATAGTCTCTCCAGATTCAGCTGATTTTCTAGCCTCTTTTGAACCCTTCACTTCTATCTTATTCAGATATCCTCCACCAAGTTTTTCATAATCCTTAGAAAGATATATTATTCCATCTCCCAAGACTACCCTGTCTTTAAGCTTTAACTCTCTTCCAAATATTAATCCTATCTCTTTACCTAAATTATATGAATAATTTTTATTAATAAGCGATGAATCTGCTCCATGAAAATACCCTTTGCTGTATCCTCTGTTGAATATTTCAGATACTCTCTCTTCTGCTTTTTCTCCATTTATCATCTGAGAATAGTACCCTACAGTTTCAAATACATAGTTAGGATCTTTCATTCTTCCTTCAACTTTTATACTTTCTATTCCAATCTCTTTTAATTTCTGTATCTCATCATATCCCATCAGCTGATCTTTAGGACTTAAAAGATACCCTTTATTTCCCTTGCTGTCAGTATATTCTTTTCTGCATGGCTGTGCACACATACCTCTATTACCGCTTCTGCTTCCTATAAAACTGCTCATATAGCAGTTGCCAGAATAACATATACATAGTGCTCCTGACACAAATATTTCTAATTCTATGCTTGTATTTTCTCTGATTTTTTTTATCTCTTCAAATGTCATCTCTCTTGGAAGTACCACTCTTTTGAATCCTATTTTTCTAAGATATTCAGCTTCTATATGATTTCCTACTGTCATCTGTGTACTTCCATGATATTCCATATCTGGAAAATTTTCTTTCATATATCTGAAATATCCCAAGTCCTGAACAATAACTGCATCAAGTCCATGTTCATAAAGAGCCTTCAAATTTTCATAAAGAAAATCCATCTCTTTTTCCATCATTATTGTATTTAGTGTAAGAAATATTCTTACTCCTCTTTTATGAGCATAATCAAGCGCTTCTTTGTATTCCTCTAATGTAAAATTTTCAGCATTTCTTCTTGCTCCAAATCCTTTTAGTCCCATATATATCTCTTGGGCTCCTGCTTTTACAGCAGCATAAAATCTCTCCATATTTCCTGCTGGAGCTACTATTTTCATAATTTACCTCACATTTTTATTTTTTGCAGATTACAGTATACCACATTTACCTGATTTTTTAAATCTTCCAGTGTACTATTATTATTTATTACAATATCTGCTCTCTTTACTTTCTCTTCCAAATCCATTTGTGCTTCTATTATTTTTTCTGCCAGTTCTCTGCTGTTATTATCTCTTTCCATTACTCTCTTTGTCTGTAATTCTCTTTCCACATATACTACAATTATTTTATCACATAAATTTTCCATTTCAGCTTCATACAAAAGAGGAATATCAAAAATGACAATAGATTCTTTCGGCGTCTCTTTCTTTTTTTCTACAAATATTTCTATAACCTGTGGATGTATTATTCCATTTAACTTTTTTAACAGCTCTCTGTTTTCAAAAGCTTTTTCTCTCAATTTTTCTCTTATTATTTTACCTTCTCCATCAAGAATGTCCCTTCCAAAAACCTCTGCTATTTTATCAATGGTATCCTTTCTTTGACTGACTTCCTTTACTAATTCATCAGCATCTAATATCTCAAGACCTAATTCCTTAAAAAATTTGCTTACTGTGGATTTTCCACTTGCTATTCCACCTGTCAGACCCACAATCATTCTGTCCACCTCATTTAAATTTCTATGTAAATAATACCATATTTTTCTCTTGAATTTAATTGAATATTAATTATTTTTTTACCTTCCGTTTATTATACTACATTTCATAAATTACAACAATTATAAAAAGGCAGAATGTATAACTCTGCCCTTCCATCATTTTATTATATTTTCCACTCAAACCCCGCAGGGTTGAGGCTTAGTTTAGTAAACTAAGAGATAAATCCATATAACAGCAATAATAATGATTAAGAGAACAGCTATAAAAGTACCTCCCTCAATCTTATTGTTGTTAAAATGAAACTCCAGTTTAAACATACTAAACCTCCTTGTTAAGATAGATTCTACTACTAATAAGAAACGCTAATTACTTATTAGTATGAAAAAAGCTTCCACTAGTGTGAAAGCTTATCTCATAGCGTTTTATCTATCTTAACAAGTACCCTTTCAGGTACTATTATTATACCATATTTTATAGAAAAGTCAATTTTACACTTTTATATCCCTAGACTAATCTAAAAAGTTTTCATTAAAATAAGCTACCAGTGATTTCATCACCTTTTCTGTTCCACCTACTGTATATAGATCTATTCCAGCCACTCCTTTTTCACATTTATATTCTAAGCTTACTATCATCTGTTCATGATAATTTTGAGCTAGAGAAAATTTAGAAAAAGCTATATTTCTGTCTGGATTATAATATACAACTTTTAATTTTTCAACATATGGTGAACATTTCAATGAATTTACTATATTTTCCAACTCATCAGTTACTGGTATACTTCCAGGCATCTCTTTATCTGATGGTGAATGTTTGCTTGTACTTAAAGGAAGATTGCTTGTTGAGGTCATTCTCTTCATGTAAAATTCTCCCATAGCTGAAAATTCTGCATAAACTTCTCCATCTTCCTCATCAAATTCTATAAAATTTTTCAAATAAGGACTTTTTACTAAAATATCCTTAATCTCAGATTCTTTAACTTTTTCTTTTCTTTCTATCAATTTAAAAAATTCTTTATTCTCTAAATAAAAGTCATAATCTATCTTCATTGGCAAAGGAGATATTTCTGTCACTTCATTAAATTCATCAAACATAAAGTATGATTTCAAGTGTAAAAGCTGTGCCATAAGCCCTACTAGAAATATTTCTGCCTTGTATCCTCCCACTGTGCACACACTGACATTTAAACTATTTCCTATTTTATTAACTATGTTTCTTATCTCTTCTGTAAGCCCTTTAAGACCAATAGTTTTAAATTCTTTATGATTTCTTTTGTTCAAATTATGAATAATTCTTTTTTCTACTATTTTAGCTATATTCTTTTTAAGAATGAACTCTTCAAGGACATCTCCAGCCAATTTTCCATTTTCAGTTTCATGAATTATTAAAAATATTCTCTTTCCAGAAAATATTTTTTTCTCTGTAAGATTTTCAAGAGCCATTATTTCTGCTCCATATCTTCTATCTCTTAAGTCATTCATATTTTCTTTTTCATAGTACCCAAGTATATCTTCTTTGGTTATATTTTCTTTCTTTGGGTTGTTAGCAATGTAGTTTTCTACAAGACTAGTTCCCACAGTCATAATAATGTTATCCATTATGAGTTCCTCCATTCTGAATGTTTTTCTACCTAATTTATTACCCTCTTAAAAGTCATTTGTCAATAGTTACTCCTGTATTTTTTTTAATTTCACGAAATAGTGAATCTTTGTATTTTTTAATTTATCAAAAGATCAGAGATTTTTTCTGCTCTTGTTTGCCAGTTCTTGTATGATTATATGCTGAATTTTCAATTTTTGTAATTTCATTTTGTATATGCTAGTATTACCTGATCTTCTCCTGTTTCTATTTTACTTCCCCCTGTGTTTTTTATTTTTCCTAGGAATATAATACCCTTTTGAGAAAAAATAAACCAGTGCACTAATGTGTAGATTTGTGCAAGTTTGTGCATTTAAAATTTATTCCAGTAAAAATCAAGATTTCTGTACAGATTAAAATATTATTTTTATTTTTGAATTTCATACTTTTTCTTACACCCCTGTGTGTGTATTATTTATATCTTTTACTCTTTTATTATCTTCTAAAAGAAACTATCTTCTGATGGCTCCAAAAATCCACTAACGGTTTTGCCATGATTGATTCTTCCATTAATAGTTTTTATCCAAATATTTTTTAATTTATTTTTTATCAAAACTAGTCCGTCATTTTTTTAAATATTTTTACTTGCTTTTTAAAATTCGTTTTTCAATTTAAACGCGAACTTTTTTATTGAAATAAAAAATGGAGAAAAATCTTAAAGATCTTCTCCACTTTTTTCTATGCTATAAGACTTACTACTTTTGATTCTGCTACATCAATAAGTCCTTTATCTGTTATCTTTAATGCTGGTGATACAGGAAGAGACAGAGTACATAGAGACATTATAGGATTATAGTGCTTATATCCAAGAGCTTTCATAGCACCTCTCAATTTCTCTACTTCTTTTCCTAATTCCTCTACACTTTTTTCTGATAATATTCCAGCCACTGGCAATTCAACCTCAGCAAGAATATTTCCATTTTCCACAGCACATATTCCACCTTGAATTTCAATTATTCTGTTGGCAGCTTTAATTATATCTACAGCAGTTTTTCCTATCACCATCAAATTATGATGATCGTGAGCATAAGTTGTTGCTATTGCTCCTTTTTTTATTGAATCTCCAGTCACAAGACCAAAGCCTATATTTCCATTTTTTCCATGTCTTTCAAATACTGCTATCAAGCAATACTCACTGCTTTCCCAATCTAGATATCCATCTTTTACTGGAACAGGTCTGATAAGTTCTTTAGTTCTTGTGCTTCCATCACTTACTTCTATAACTCTGCACATAACTTCTTTTTCAGTAGTTTCTACTGGTATTTTTATATCTTCAGCTTTTATATTTTTTACATGAACACTTCTATAAAAATCCTCTGGAAATCTGTATGTTGTAGGAATATATTTTTTCTCCTCTGAAGAGTTATATACTTCCTTTCCGTCAATAAAAGTATTTTTTATCTCAAATTTTTCCAAATCTTCTACAAATAAAAAGTCTGCTTTTTTTCCAGGTGCTAATACTCCTCTGTCTAAAAGGTGCATTCTTCTAGCTGGAGTATATGTTGCTGAATATATAGCGTCTTCTATTCTAAACCCCTCTTTAACAGCTTTTTTCATAACTACATTTAAGTGCCCTTCATTAAGAAAAGTATCAGCCATTACATCATCAGTTACAAAAGAAAAATGCTCATAAAGATTATTTTCTTTAATGTAGTCTATCAATTCTTTTTCAATAGATTTTGCCTGTATTTCAACAAACATACCATTTTCAAATCTTTGCTTAAATTCTTCCATTGTATGTTCTGTATGATCTCCATTTATTCCAAGATATAGGAATTTTGAAAGTTCAAGATCAAGAAGTTTTGGGCAATGTCCTTCAATAGCATATGTTGGTTTTTCCTTTTTCACATATTCTATAAATCTGCATATCTCCAAAGTATCATCTACTATAACTTTTCTGTAATTCATTACTTCTCCAACACAGATAACATTTGGATTTTCAGCAATTTTCTTCATTCCTTCACAATCAATTACTGCTCCTGTTGTCTCCAATTCCTCAGAAGTAGAGGGAACACTGCTAGGTATTCCATAAAATATACTTGTATCAATATTATCTTCTGCCTTTATCATAGCATATATACCTCTGTCGCCAAAGACATTGGCTATTTCATGAGGTTCAGCTACTATAGTAGTAACTCCGTTCTTTGCAAGCTGATGGCAGAATGGTGCTGGTGTCATCATAGAACTCTCTATGTGCATATGAATATCTATCAAGCCAGGTACCATGTATTGATTTTTTCCATCTATAATTTTTTCAGCATCAAATTCTATCTCTTTTTTAGTATCTACATGAAGTATTTTTTTATCCAATATAGCTACATTGGCTTCTTTAAATTTTTTTAAATATGAATTGTAGATTTTTACATTTTTGATCAATAAATCTATTTTCATTCTTTTCTCCTGTTTTTATTTTCTATATTGTCAATGTATAGAAATAGTAGCAAAGAATTGCTGCAAAAGGATACATAGCTGCTGGTACTTCTTTGCTTCTTCCACTTGCTAATTTTAATATTACATAAACGATTATTGCTGCGGATATACCATTTGCAACGTTAAATGTAAATATTGTTAAAGCCACTGATAAAAATGCTGGTATACATTCTGTAGCATCATCATAATTTATGTTTCTCATTCCGCTAAGCATTTTTACCCCAATAAGCATTAATGTCGGAGCAGTTGCTGCTGCTGGTATCATTAAAGCTAATGGTGTTATCAGGAACATAAGTAAAAATACTACTGATGTAGATATAGAAGTAAGCCCTGTTTTTCCTCCAGCTTCTACTCCACTTGCTGATTCCAAGTATGTAGTCATACATGGCATACAGAAGAAGCTTCCCAATACAGTAGAAATAGAATCTACATAGAAGCATTTTTCTATTCCTGGAAGATTTCCATCTTTATCTAAAAGCCCTGCCTTTGCTCCTACACCTATAACAGTTCCAAAAGTAGAGAAAAAGTCAGGTATGAAAAGAGCAAATAAGAACGGAATATATTTTATATTCAATGCTCCAATTATATCAATATTAAATGCCATTTCTGCAACACTTCCAGGAGCTGCAAAGATAGTAGTAGGTATTTTAGTAACTCCTAAAGGGATTCCTATTATTGTTGTAAGAATTATTGCAAGAATAACTCCTCCATTTACTTTTCTTATCTCTAATACTAAAAGTATAACAAGTCCTATAACTGCAAGAATTGCTGCTGGACTTGTAAGATCTCCAAATCCAAGTACATTCTTCTTCGCATTTGCAACTATTATTCCAGCATTTTTAAATCCAAGGAGAGATATGAATAATCCAATACCTGCACTGATAGATATTTTTATACTCAATGGAATAAGTTTTACAATAAGGTCTCTAAGTCCTACAAATGAAATGATAACAAATAAAATTCCTTCCCAGAATATAACTCCTGAAGCCACTGCTGGAGACATTTCCTCTCCAACTATCATAGTTATTGCATAAACTCCTACACTTCCAAGCCCTGGTCCCAATACAAATGGTCTGTTAGTTACAAGTCCCATTGCTGTAGATGTTACAGCACATAATATGATGACCATAGTAAGAACTGCTGCTTTGCTGAACCCTGCTGCCCCCATCATAGATGGCACAGTTGCCAGTACATATGCCATTGTTGCAAATGTAGTTATTCCCGCTAATATTTCAGTTTTCACATCAGTTCCATGTTCTTTCAGCTTAAATTGCTTCTCTAAAAAATCCATTTTAAAAATTTCCCCCTTAAATTTTATAAATTAATATGAAGTAGTATAACACAAATTCTGGTTTTTTCAAACTATTTTATATACCCAGTCTATACTGTTTATATGCTCATTTTATAGAACTTTTTTAATCTGTTTTCATGTTCTAAAAAACATTGACTTTTTTAATGAAGTATAGTATTCTTTAATTGAACATAGTCGCTAAAAAAACGATTCAAACATTTTTTATGGCAAAGTAATGGAAACATTACGACGCAAAGCTATAGGGCCTGTAAAGTGGCAGCCAGTTGCAATTCTAAAAATACAGAGCTACTCTGTCTTTTTGTGATTGCACTTTTTTTATCTAAATTACTAATTTAGTTATTTATATATTTTGGAGGAAAATTTATGAAAAAAATATTAATTTTTTTAGGAATATTTACATTTTCTATCCTTGCATTTGGTGTGAATGATAAGGACGAAAAAGAAGTAATAGTTACTGCTGAATTTATGGCCCCTATTAGTGTTAATGTAATTCGACATGCCGATTTTGGAACTGTTATAGCACAAAACTATAGTTCTAAAAATAGACCTTCAACAAGTTCTGGGCATCACGGAGAAATAAAAATATCTGGTGATGGAGATATAAAAATACAATGGGCTGATATAACGCAAGGAGAACCACAAGATGTGAAAAATACTCGCAATCTTAAGGTGGTTTTAACTAATGAAAACAATCCAGCTCAACAAATAAATTCAGAATTCATGTTAGTGGAGAATGAAGAGGACTTTAAAAACATTGAAAATTTAAAATTAACAGAAAGTTCTCCTGCAACTCTTTTTGTTACTGGAACTTTAACTGATATTTCATCTAATACTCCTTCTGGAGTTTATAAAGGTTCTATTGTCTTCAGAGTTGAATATACTGATGATGCTAGCAATTAAATATATTTTAAAAAATAAGTTTACAATTTTTTCACAATACTTTTGGTTAAATAATAAAATAATATAAAAATGGTGGTGCTAATGAAAAAACTAATTACAATTTTCTTTGTATTCTTAACCTCTTTTGCTTTTGGGAAAGACTCTTTGACTATAAAGATACCTCTTAATCTTACAGATATGTATCTGTATAAAAATTTAGAAACTGGTAAATATGAGGGTGTTTATGGTGAGTTATTTGAAAAAATCAATGCTGAAAAACTAGATTCTAAATATGATCTGGATTACAAACTGGAAAGTGAAGACCCTGAAATCATGATAAGGGTAGTTGACTCTCATCAAAATGAACATTACAATTACATTCCTACATCTATTACATACAGAGTTGCAATTCTAGTAAAAAGCAACAGCAGTATTAGAAAAGTAAGTGATCTTAATGGATTAAAAATCGCATTTATTCCTAACTCTCGTGGTTTGGCAGAATTTGAAGAAAGATTTTCAAATGTAGCATTTGAAAAAGTTACTGCTCCAAATGAAGATAAAGGATTGGAATATTTGGAAACTGGAGAAGCTGACGCTTTTGTTGTTGTAGACTGGGCTGAAAGCAATTCTTTTGAAAGTCATATAAGAATGATAGAAACGCTTCAATACAGAGAACAGATAGCTGTAAGAGAAGATAAAACTGAAGTATATAATGCTGTAAAAAATTATATAACTTCTCTTCCACCTTCTAATTTTACAGATATTATAAAAAGAAACAGAATAAATTACTATACATATCTTTTGAAAGATACTCCTAATCAAGAAATTGTAAAAAATAAATTTAAAGAAATAAAAGTACAGCTTCCTGATACAAAATATCTGCTTCCTCTTTTCTATGAAAAAGGCGATGGATATAAAGGACTTCTTCCTGATATATTAAAAGATTTAGAAACTATCATTGGAGTTCCTTTTAAAATAACTAAAACTGATGGTGATATAAATGCGTATATCATAAAAAATCAGAGAAAAATGAATGATTATATATTCAGCACTCCATATTATTCAAGTGACATAGGTATAGCAAATAAAAAACTTGATTCATATAGAGCAAGTATAAGTGATTTAGATAATAAAAAAGTATTAGTAGTTGAAAATAGTTATTTTTCTGAATATCTTCCTCATGTAGCTAAAGATGTCATCATTGTTCCTGTAAAATCTGTTCAAGAGGGACTTAAAAAATTAGCCAGTGGAAATGGAGATTATTTTGTTGGATTTTCAAGTGTTATCAGAGGAGCTATAACTAATGAGTTTTTAGATGATGAAGTAAAAATAGCCGGAACTATAAATGAAAATATGGCTATCAGCCTTGGAGTAAAAAAAGGTGATGAAGAATTAAGTCAGCTTGTAAACACTGTAATGAAAAGTTTTGCTGTAGATAAAACTCTTACTGACCCTGAAGCAAACAAGAATATTCTTATAGAAAAGAACTACAAACTAATGATGAAAATAGCTATTCCAACAATAATATTTATCATTATTTTGATAATTGTTCTTATCAAATCTGAAAAGAATAGAAAGAGAGCAGAGGTATTAAGTAATGCTCTGGTAGAAACATTGGAAATGATTAATCAGTTAGATCAAGAAGAAGCTGGAGATCACGCTAAAAGATTATCTCTCTATTCTGAACTTCTTGCTGATAAATCTGGTGTGGATAAAAAACTTGTATCTGAGATCAAAAAGTTTGCTATTCTTCATGACTTAGGTAAAGTTATTGTCCCTAATGAAATACTTAACAAACCAGGAAAATTGACTCCTGAAGAATTTAATAAAATAAAAGAGCATGCTATTGTAGGACACAAACTTGCTGAAAAGTTAGGACTTGGAAAAGCTGCTGAAAATCTTGTTAAATTCCACCATGAAAAATGGAATGGATTAGGTTATCCAATGGGATTAAAAGAAAAAGAAATTCCAATTGAAGGAAGAATTGTAGCTTTAGCAGATACTTACGATACATTGAGACAAGATAAAGCTTATAGACCTGGTTTCTCACATGAACAAGCTGTACAGATCATAGTTGAAGAAAGTGGTATCAGTTTTGATCCTGAATTAGTAAGTATTTTCTTGGCAAACAGCAATCTATTTAAAAAGATTTATGAAGAAAATACAAAGGCTATATATCTTGCTGATGAAATCTATTCAGCTATAAAAAACAAATAAAATACTGCAAGAGGTGAATTTTTTGAGAAAATATTTATTATTATTGATATTTAATTTTTCTTTGATCTTTAGCTTTAGCAGTACTACCAATGATGTAGAAAATATTTTTGCTGATGAATATGGATATCAAAACGAAAAAACTAGTGAGATTCCTGAAACTTTAAATATCCTTCAAGGAATGAGGGTTTCAATTATTGATCCTGCTATGATAAAGGATAACTACTCTAAAAGAGCTATCTCTTTAATATATGATACTCTTTTCACTTTTGATAAAAATGGAGATGTAAAACCTCATCTAGTTAAAAACTATAAATGGCTCAACGAAAGAGAGCTCCTTATAGAATTAAAAAGTGGTATTAAATTTCATGACAAAAGTATTCTAACTGCCAAAGACGTTAAAGATTCATTAGAATATCTAAGAAAAAATGGAACATTAAAAAACTTTTATTCAGAAATCACAGATATAAAAGTTTTGAATAACAAGGAACTGGTAATAAAAATTGCTGAAAAAGACAGTTTGTTTTTAGCATCATTAAGTTATGAAATCAGTTCAATAGCCAAAAGAACTGGAAAGTATACAGTTGGTACTGGTCCATTCTTTGCAAAAAGCTTCAATGGAAAAACTTTAAAATTAGAAAACTTCTCAGATTATTTTGATGGGGCTTCTAATATAAAAAAAGTAAATATTGGAGAAGAAGTTAATGAAACGCAAAGACTTATTGCTCTATTCAATGAAAAAGCAAACATTGCCTTGGATGTAACAGAGAAAGCTTTTAATAGTGCAAAAGAATATGGAATAATTGATGAAGATATCTCTGTTAAAAAAAGTGGAGAAACAGAAACTACTGCACTTATGTTTGGAAAGCAGAAAAATTACTCTATTGAAAGCAGAAGAGCTATAGAGAGTGCTATCCAAAGAACAGCAGATTCTTTCTTCCCAAGCACAATGTTTACTCCAAGACTTTCTAAAGTAGACACTGACTACAGTACTTCAAAAGCTAAAGATAATATAAACAAAGCAGGGTTAAAAAATAGAGAAGTTAATATTATGGTTCTTAATACAAACACTAACATGGAACAGGCTGAAAAAATAAAAGCTTCTCTTGAAAGCACTGGAATGAAAGTAAATATTCTTCCTCATCAGGCAGATTCATATTACATTAAATTCCAGAATAAAGATTTTGATCTTGCTATATTTGATGTAACATTTAATAGAAATTATACTGTATTTAATCTGGGAAAAGTTCTTCTTTACGATATAGGAGATATGGAAATGTACAATGCTTTACAGCCTTTCCTTAAAATCATAAAAGAAGAAAAAGATAAGGAGAAAAGGGATCAGGTATTCGATAAAATAGTTCAGCTTATTTATAAAGAACTTCCATATATCCCTATTTCTCATGGCAGAACTCTCGTAGTGGGAGCCGAAAAATATAAATATATAGAAAGATAAGAGGGAGGGGATTAAAATATATAAGAGACTAAATTTTATAATAGGACTTATGTTTGTTGTATTTTCTTTTTCTTATTCTAGCAGCAATCTTAAAGATGTTTCAGCGAGGGGATTATTTTTAAATGGCGACGTTATTAAAGTTTCAGGTTCAAGTTCAGTAGGATTTGAGATAAATGAAATAACAATAAAAAGAAATGGTGGTGGGGGTCACAAGAATGACTATTTTACTATTTCTGGAGTTGAAGATTCTAATCAAGCTAAAAATAAATTTATTCAAGTAACTGACTTAAAAATCACAAGAGTAGATGTAGGAAGCCAAACTGCTAATGGTGTAGCTTTTTCTGATGGGGATACTATTAAATTTGCTTTAAGTGGCACACTTATATTTAACTGGCCTATATACAACACTAACCCTGATTTCAATATAATTATTGGATATAGAGCCAAAAATGATGAAGTTAATAAAAATCCTATTCCTTTGAATCTTAAAAGTGATATTGAAGTTGTAACACCACTTAATCTTAAAGTTGCTGAAAATATGGATCTTGGAAAGGGAATTGCTGGCAATGCCCTTGATACTTCAAGAGGTGATGGGCACCCTGCAAAAATAGAGGCTACTGGTGAGCGAGGAAAAAATGTTAAATTTAAGATTATAAATCCTAATGATATAAAAATTATAAATTCTAAGGGAAATTCTCTAAATGTAAATGTATGGTTTGAAGAAAATAAACAAGTTGAATTAGTAAGAAATTTACGTGAGAAGTCTACAGGCAACTCTCTTTATGAAGGAAAGGTGTCTGATATAAAAATCCATGGAAGATGCCAATCAGAAACAACTAGCCGTGGAAAATATAGGGGAACATTTATAGTAAGAGCGGAGTATGATGATTAAAAAAAGAAGGGTTCTGCCTTTCTTAATATTTTTAATTCTTATTTCTAAATCTCTTTATTCTGTAGAAAATTATGAAAACTTTGAAGATTCATACATACAGATAAATGCAAAAAAAATCAAAGATGACTTTTTTCTGGTAAAATATGATTATGATAATGAAGAAGTCTACATAGGAATGAATGCTCTATTTTATTTTATGGAGCTCTATGGACTTGAAGTAAATACTGAAAATAAATCTATATCTGGAAAACTCGAGGGGAAAAATATAAACGTTTCTTTTTCAGATGATGAAGCTTATGTCTTAGATGGTGAACTATATGTCAATTCGAAAGCTTTAGAAAAGAAGATGGACTTTACTTCAATAAAATATGATTTTTCATCTTTAAGGTTGAATTTAGAACCAAATTTTACACTGCCTTATGAAGAAAGAGAAAAAGGAAAAGTAGAAAGATTAAGACTGGATAGCAGAAAAGAAGAAGAAGAAGAAAGAAAAATTGACATTGAAGCACCTAGAAAGCTTATAACTCCTGGACTAGTAAAATTAGATTATTCTCAATCTGATATTAAAGGACCTGAGAATCGTCTTTCATACGAATATGCTTCACAGCTCCTGTATGGAGAGCTATATTTATCTGGTGAAATAAGACCTGAATCTGAGCTTACTTATGGTAATCTTACTTATTCAGATATTGTTGGAGATAATGACCTTGTCTTTGGTAATTTCTCCCTTATAACACCTGGATTTCTTAGCATAGACGGTAATATTCTGGGAGTAAGCTTTAACAACGAAGAAACATATGTAACAAAAGATGGTGCTATCACTGTTATTAAAGGGGAAGCTTTTGATGCTGATATCATTGAGCTATATAGAAATGGTATGCTTTTAAGTTATATTTCTCCTCAAACAAAAGATTTTGAATTTAGAATAGATGATGGTATACTTAGTTCTAACTACACATTAAAAATTTACTATAAAAATGGTGGAGTGGAAGAAAGAATAGTTTACTCTCTTTCAGACTCTGAACTATTAAAAAAGGGAAGATACAGATTCTCAGCACAAAGTGGTAAAAATGCTGATAATGGCGACCCTCAAAGTATTGTAAGAACTTTCTATGGACTAGCTAATAATCTTACTATTGGGGTAGGAGGAAATGATCTGATAAGTACTTCTGGAAGAAAATACAGATTTTTAGAAAACACTTTCTTGTGGAGTACAGGACTCAACAGCTTTCCTACTTTGATTAACTATAAGAACTACTACGAAATAGAAAAACAGGAAAACAACTACAATCTGTCAGTGGAGCAAAAACTATTTTCATACAATTTAAGATTTACTGAAAATAAGTATTCTCCATATGTCTATGAAGACACAAATTTAAAGAAATATAATTCATTATCTCTTGGAAAAAGTTTTGATAGAAACTCTTTTGAGTTTGGACTTAATAGATATATTTATTACGATACTGATATAGAAAGCAAAAATATATATGGTACTTGGTACTCTTCAATGCTTAATCCTGTTTCCTTCTCTCTGAGAATGGAAAAAGAATTAACAAAAGGGAGTGAAGGTATATCTTTTTATCCATCCTTTGCTTATTCAGGATTTCAAAGTCTGAATATGATGCTGGATGGTGAAATAAGCAAAAAGAAAACTGATGATGAATATAAGCAGGAATACACATTTAAGGTAAATAAAAGAAACCTGGAATTGATAAAAGATACTCTGTATGCTGATTTTGGAATAGAAGCAAAATATTCCAGTGAAACAGAAAAATTCAGATACGGTATTAGTTTCTCTATTGAACTGGATGACTTTATCTATCTTGAAGTTCCTACTGATATCACTATAGATGAGGATAATAATCGTGAAACAACTACAAGCCTTCATGCCAGCAAGATTATTGATCTCAGCAACCCTCTTAGAAAAATCAAAAGTAATGTTTCTATTACTGGTGCTTGGATACATGGTAAAGTATTCCTTGATAAGAATGGAAATGGTATATTTGATGAGGGAGATATTCCTATCCCTGAAGCTGGAGTTATGGTAAACAACAGAACATTCATAGCTGATGAAGATGGAAATTATGTGGCTGAAGGTGTAGCTACTAACGAGGTTATAGATCTTACAATCAATAGAAAAACTATTGACCCTATGATGAAAAATTCTAAGGGTGCTCTAAAGATTAAAACAAGAAAATCTTCTGGACTTAAAGTTGATGTACCTATTGAAGTTGTTTCAATGGTTACAGGAAATATCTGGAATACATCTGAATTTACAGAAAGACAATTTATACAAGCTGTATCTATGACTACTATAGTCCTTGAAAAAGATGGGCAAGTGCAATATGAAGTCGATCCTGAATTTGATGGAATGTTCTTCTTTGAAGATATCCCACCAGGACAATATAAAATGAAATTTATATATCTTGGTCAGGAAAATTTCGGCTTTACCATCCCTGAATTAGATGTTGATGTTACTCTATCAGATACAGAAACTGGAGAGTATTTTGAAGGTTATGATACTCAGTTAATGAGAACTGCTGTTGAAGAACCAACTCAAACAACACCAACTGATACGGATGAAGATGACATAGATGACATCTTAAATAATTACTAAAAAATCAAAGGAGAAGGGTTATTTTGAAAAAATCGAAGCTATTATTGATAATTATGATTTTATGTTTTAGTATATTCGAACTTTCATACTCTGATGCTAAACGAGTAGAGAAGATTGAAAATAAGCAAATAAAAAATAATATCGTCTATTTCAAAAATGAATCTGTCCCTTTTACTGGTGAATTCAGAGGTCCTGGTATCAATGAAGAATATAAATCAGGTATAAAAGACGGGTTTTTTAAAGGCGTTATTTTAGATGGAGGAAAAAACTTCATCTATGAAGGAAGATATGTAGAAGGAATCAAACATGGACAATGGGTTATCAAATACCCCACTGGAAGCAACAGAGCTATCCTCAGATATAATTATGATAAGCCTCATGGGCAATGGGCATATTTCTATGAAACAAATAAAATAGAGAGTTATGAAAATTTTGAAGATGGTATACTTTCAGGAAGAGTTGTAAGTTATGATCCAAAAGGAAATGTAAAAACACAAGTAACATACAGAAGTGGACTATTGGATGGAGAAGCTGTCTTCTTCCATAGTCCAAACGTATTAGATACTACAACTGTTTTCTCTTATGGAAAACTTAATGGTTCAATAAAAATGTTTTCAACTGACAATATTCCTCTAATAGAGGGGACATATAAAAATAACAGAAGAGAAAATATCTGGAAATTTTTCTACAAAACTGGCGATATCAAAACTACAGTTCCATACAAGAATGGTTTAAAAGATGGAAAAGTCATCATCTATGATAAAGGTGGAGGAGTAGTACTTGTATCTTTATTTAAAAATGGAAATGAAGTTGATGATAAGGGAAATATAATTGAAAAAAGCCAGCCATTTAAAGATGCTATTGTAGAGAGATTTAAGAAATTCAACAGAAATCTAAAATTTGAAAAATATGATAAATTATTATCAGAACTTTAATTTAGGGGTGATCTAGTGAAAAAAATATTTGCATTTTTAATGACTTTCATCATTGGAACTGCTGCTTATGCTCTTAACTTTTCTGTAGCTCCCACAGGTTTCAAAGTTGAACTGCAAAAACCTGTAACTCAGGAAGTGTATATCATCAATAATACTCCAGCTCCACTGAGAATAGAAACTTATATGGAAGCTGCTGAGTCTTTTGAAGATTTTAACTTAAATAATAATATCACTGTATTTCCAAAGATGATATCTATTAAACCAGGTTCTAAGCAGACGATAAGATTCAGAGTAAAACCTGATGCTAATATGACAGATGGAGAATATAGAAGTTTGCTGATATTCAAAGAAGTTCCCCAAGAAATAAAGACAGTAATTGTCAATGATAAAAATAATAAGGGACTTTCTACTGAACTTACTTTTATCACAGAGGTAGCTATAGGAGTATCTGGAATAAAAGGAAAACCTGTAATTGATGGTACAGCACAAAATATAAAAGTATCTTATGCTGAACAAATTCTTTCTCTTAAATGTGATACAACTTCTAAAGGCAACACAGCTATGAGAATAGATTATGTATTGGAAAATGAAAGTGGAAAAGTTATCTCTGAAGGAAGACTTGGAACAAGTGCAAGAACTGGAGAAAAGAAACTTTCAACTAGTATAGAAGCTCCTGAATTAAAAGGAAAAAAAGTAAAACTTATCCTGAAAGATCAAAACAACAAAACAATTTATAGTGGAACAAATTCTTTATAAATTTAAAATAAGGGAAGGAGAAATTAATCTCCTTCCCTTTATTTCTACTGTTCCGTTTTATATTTGATACCTTTTCAATATACTTTTTATATCATGAACAAAAAATATCTTCTATTCGTATTTTTTTCTTGATAAAATAAAAATATTTCATTGACACACATTAATTAATGATGTATAATTATATTACATAAAACTAGTATATTATATCCTTGGCAAAATAACAGAAATGTTATGACGCAAAGCTATAGGGCCTGTAAAATGGCAGCCAGTTGCAATTATTATTTGAGAACATGATTATCAGGATCATGTATTTGAGTAATAGTTGCATTTTTAATATACAGGGGTTATATAAAAAATATTAAGATATTTTTAGGAGGGATAGATATGAAAAAATTATTATTATTAGCAGGATTATTGGTTATAGCTGGTTCAGCTTTTACTGCTGACATTCAAACAGAAGCAAGTGGAGAAGTTGAAATTTTTGCTCAAGTTCTTACTGATTTAAATATTGAGACTGAGCCATTAAATTTTGGTATTCTTGGGTTAAATGATAATAAAACTGTAAATCCAAGTCAGACTGAAGCTGGTAAATTTATTATTAAAGGAGCATCAAATACAAATATTTCTTTGACAATAGAGGATACTATTGATGCAGAGAATAAATTTAAAAATGGTCAAATTACAGCTAGATTATTGAGAGAAGGTGGGTCAAATGGTGCTGCTTATAATGATCGTTTAGTTCCTATTATAAAAATATATGATAATGGTAAACAATTAAGTGATAGTGATCTTTCTTTCAATATAGCTGCTACTGGAAATTTACATGAAGTAAAATCAAAAGAATTTAGGGTTGCAGGAGATATTGAGACTAGACCTGAACAAAATACTGGTAGTTATAAAGGTGCTATAAAAGTTACTGCTAAATATGATTCTTGGCCTGCTGCCACTCCTGCTAAATAACTAGTTCTATAAATCAATAATAAATTTTTACTGGAACAGCAGCATTTATTTGCTGCTGTTTTTTAACTAAATTCTTTGGAGGAACAGCTATGAAAAAACTTTCTTTTTTTACTCTTTTGGTAATACTTTCTGTCATTTCTTATTCTCTTAATTTTTCTGTTATGCCTACTGGTTTTGTAGTAGATTTGGATAAGGTTTCTACCCAAGAAGTCTACATTACTAATAATACTTCTGCACCACTTAGATTAGAAGCATATTTTCAAGGTGATCCTAATTTTGGAGAAAATTTTAACCTTAATTCTAATTCTGTAATATTTCCCAAAATAATTGCTATGAAACCTGGTGCTAAACAAACTATAAGATTTAGAACAAAGCCTGATGCTAATATGAAAGATGGTGAATATAAGAGTTATCTTACTTTCAAAGAAATTCCTCAAGAAATAAAAACTATTCTTAGTGAAGATGGTAGTAATAAAACTGCAATGTCAACTAATTTGCAAATGATTACTGAAATTAGTATAAGTGTATTTGGCCAAAGAGGAAAGCAAATATCAAAAGGAACTTTAAATAATTTGAAACTAAATTATGTTGGAAACGCAATAACTGCTACTGCTGTAACTTCATCTGTAGGAAATGCTTCTATAAAATTCTACTATAATTTAAAAGTTCTAAATTCTGATGTTGAATTAGAAGGAATGCTTGGAATGTCTGCCAGAGAAGGAAAAAAAGATATCAAAGTTTCAATAGACCCTACAATAGATCTAAAGGGTAAAAAAATAAAATTTACAGTGATAGATCAAGATGGAGAAGTATATTATGATAAAATTCATAATTTATAATTACAATTAAAAATTTATAAATCCATATTTTATGAAGGGTTCTATAAAGTAGAACTCTTTTTTTATTCAAATAATATCTTTGAATCGTAAATTTAAGCTTTTTTATATTGACATACATTATTTGCTGGAGTATAATGTATTAAAGAAGTATATATTATAATTTAGCAAAATAACAGAAATGCTATGACGCAAAGCTATAGGGCCTGTAAGATGGCAGCCAGTTGCAATTATTTTTAAAGAGATCGCCTGTCCTTTCACTTTAATAATAGTTGCTTTTTTATTATATAAGTTATTGTTATTATAAAATATTTTATATTCTGGGAGGGATAGATATGAAAAAATTATTATTATTAGCTAGTATCTTAACAGTGTCAGGAGTTGCTGTAGCAGCTGAAGATGGAAAATCAGCTTCAGATGACTTAAAAGTTAAAGCTCAAATTATTAAGCCATTAAAAATCACTACTAAAGAAGTAGATTTTGGAGTAGTAGCAATTGGACAAAGTGCTTCTGCTTCTGATGGAGAAATCTCTATTTCTGGAGAAGCGGGATCAAATTTTTCAATAGAATTTTCTGATTTAAATAATACTACAAATTCTGGTGAATCTTTCACAAGTACAGGGATAGTATTAGTAGAACCAAGTTCTAAAGGTACATTACTGGCAAATTTAGTGATTAGTGATGAGTATGGTACAGGACAATCAGGTAATGCTGGTGGACCTAGTAAATTTGAAGATTTCAAAACAACTGCTATTCCAACAAGTGGGGAATTAAAATATCCTATTTATGGTTATCTTCCTACTGTTCCTGAGGGTACTGCTTCAGGTTTTTATGAAGGAGCTATTAAAGTAACAGCTACATATACTTCATTTCCAGTAGAAGTAAAGTAGAATAAAATATTAAAATAAAAACAGTAGCAAATTGCTACTGTTTTTCAACTTGTTTAATTGGAGGATTTTATGAAAAAATTACTTTTTATCATATTATTATTAAATATCTCAATATTATCATATTCCCTTAATTTCTCAGTAGCTCCTACTGGTTTTTCTGTAGGATTGAATAAAACTTCTACACATGAAATTACAATTTTAAATAATACAACTGAACCACTAAGGTTAAATGCAGTTTTTCACTCTGACCCTACATTTGGAGAAAAATATAACCTTGATTCTAATCTTACTATTTTTCCCAAAACAATATCTTTAAAACCTGCTGCTCAACAAGTCATAAGATTTAGAGTAAAGCCAGATTCTAAGCTTGAAAATGGCGAATATAAAAGTCTGCTCACATTTACAGAAATTCCTGCTGAAATAAAAACTACTGCTAAAAATAATGAAACAGCTTCAAATTTGAAATTTATAACAGAAATCAATATTAGTGTCTATGGATATAAAGGAAATCTTACTCATAAAGGAACTTTATCTGATGTTAAATTAGCTTATAATGGAGTTTCTGCTATTATTTCTGCTTCTTCTTTCTCTGAAGGAAATACATCTTTAAAGTTTTCATATAGTCTGAAAGTTCAAGGTTCTAATGTTGAAGCCTCTGGTCTATTTGGAATATCAGCTAGAGAAGGAAACAAAGAATTAAATTTATCTACTCAATTAGCTCCTAACTTAAAAGGTAAAAAAGCTAAATTAGTAATTACTGATCAAAATGGAAAAGTTTATTACGATAAAGTACACACTTTATAGCAAAAAATTAAATAGAAATTTCTGAGGCTGCTCTTGAAGAGCAGTCTCTTTTTTTAAATTTTTTTTTATCTTTAAATCGCATTTTTCGGTTTGACAATATCTGATTTTGGAGATATACTTGTATTAATATATAAACAGTTAAGTATAAAATCTTTAATTCAAATTTTTATTCTAATAATGAAATAAAATTTAACTTAGAATATAAGGAGTAGTTATGTACAATGCAACTTTAAAAATTTTGTACCCTAATAACTCTCAACTTGACACAGCGATGAATAACTTAAAAATGAGAGAAAATTTTAGTTATGATTTAATCAAATATCATAATTTAAAAGATGAGGATATTGAAAAAGCTAATATTATTCTAGTTCTTCATTCTGATGGTTATGAAGCAGAAAAATTAAAAAAATTTATGAACCCTAATGCAATATTAATCTATATCCTGGAGCATAGTATTCTCACTGACAAAGATGCTCTTTTTAATTTTGTAGATGATATCTGGTTTTCTCCACTATCTGAAATTGAAATACTATTTAGAATAGAAAAAATAATTGATGGAGTAAAGCTGAAAAAAGATAAAAATCTAGCTGAAAATTATCTTAATACACTAATAAATAGTATTCCTGATATGGTATGGTTTAAAGATAATGCTGGTATTCATCTAAAAGTTAATGACGCTTTTTGTAGTATCATAGGAAAATCAAGAGAAAAAATAGAGGGACAAGATCACTTCACTATCTGGGATATTCCAAGACCTGAGTATGAAAAAGGTGGATATATTTGTATGGAAAGCGAAGAAGATGTTCGTAAAGCTGGAAAAACTATTTTACTGTATGAAAAGGTTAAAAATAGAAATGGATTCCGCCGTCTAAATACATATAAATCTCCCTTGTATGATGAAGATGGAGAAATGATGGGGACTGTAGGAATAGCTCATGATATTACAGATCTTGAAAATATAGATATAGAGTTGCAGCTTATTATTAATACTATGCAGTTTGCTATACTGATTTGCAATGAACATGGAGAAATAATTAATGTAAATAACAAATTTGTTGAATATTTTAAAATTGAAAAAGATGTTATTGTCAAGCATAACTACAGAAACTGGTTAAAAGAAAACTTAACTTTAGTCACTATAGTAGATGAAAACGGATGTTTTGAATGTAATAATCAAAAGAATTCAAAACTCCAGGTATTAAATTGTCATGAAAAAATAATTTTAGATACATTCCAAAAAGAAATAGGAAAATTGTGTGTTTTTCGTGATATAACTAAAGAAAGAGAATTAGAAAGTGAGCTCATTCATACTTCTAATACTGATTATCTCACTGGATTATACAATCGTCGTTACTTATATGAATATATGAAGCACTTTACAAAAGTCAATCAAATCATTGTTTTATATATGGATCTTGATAATTTCAAATCTGTAAATGACATATATGGCCATCAAATGGGAGATGAGATATTAGTACTCACATCATCTATTCTTAAAAAAATTTTCCCTGGAGATTTAATAGCTCGTATTGGAGGAGATGAATTTCTCATAGTTTCATTTGGAGAATGGAGTATAGAGGAAATAATGGATAAAGCTTCTCTCTTAATAAAAGACTTGAAAGAAGCTTACATAAATAAAACTAATTTCATTCATTTAAGCTCAAGTATAGGTATAACAGTTGCCTATGATAAAGTAATTGATTTAGATGAACTTATCAAACAAAGTGATATAGCTTTGTATGAAGCAAAAAAAAGAGGAAAGTCGCAAATCTATTTTTTACCATTAGAGTAATTCAGAATAACAAACCTTCCCTTTATTATAGAAAAGAAGCCCTTATTTTTGAGCTTCTTTTTTATTTACTTCTACTTTTTTAGATACATATATACTGTCTGTTATGTAAAATCTCCATGGCTTCAAAGCATCTTCTCCTGCATAATCTATTCCAATTCTAGTAGTTTCAGTTATTTTTTCTGGAATATATCCATCATCTTCTATCCACAGACTTTTTTTATCTGTCAAATCAATACCATTATCTTCTTTAGTTATTCCCAAAGCCTTTGTTAATTTCCCTGGCCCATTAGATATATCTTTTTCTTTCTTCACTTTTCTCTCTGCCATCATCAATTCCCTGTTATCAAGAGGTTCTACACCTCTGATAAGAACAGCCTGAGGATTATCTTTTACAGAAGCTGTCACATTAAAACAGTCATACATTCCATATATCAAAAATACATAGGAATATCCTCCCTCTTTATACATAACTTCTGTTCTGGCAGTTCTCCTGTTATTATGTGAATGACTGGCTTTATCCTCTGCTCCCAGATATGCTTCTACCTCTGTTATTCTCCCCTTAAATAGTTTTCTCCCTCTTTTCTTAACCAATACCTTGCCTAAAAGTTCTTTAGCCACTGTTACAGCATCTCGTGTATAAAATTCTCTATTCAGTATCATCTATTTCTCCTGTTATGCTTTTCTTTAATTATACCAAAACTTTTGCTGGAAAACATTTATTTTTTTAGTAATAAACATAATTTTATATTTATTACAGTATCTATATATTTTATTTATACTTCTGTATACACTCAAATTTTTTTAAAGTATTTATATTTCTATTTTTTAAAACAATTTATGTATTTTTTATTATTAAACTTCTATTAATAAGTATATATATTTTGTATTTTATATAACTTTCATTGATTTACTACAGTTTTTTATATATAATTTAAGTATATTTTATTCTAATTTCAACCAAGGAGGATGTATGTTAAAAAAATCAATTTATACTCTTTTAGCTGGAAGTCTATTTTTAGGAATGAGCTTCAATCTTTCAGCTGAAGCAAAAGTATATCAAGGGCTTGGTAAAGCTGCCAATTTTCGTGTAGGTCCTGGAAAAGACAGCAAAGGAGTAGAAGTCTACAGTCTTAACTATGTAACTGCTTCTGGGCTATTTGATGAAAATGGAAGGATAATCAATATTATAGTAGATGCTCTTGAATTAAGCACACCAAATTATGATGGTGCATCAATGCCTCATTTTTCTGGTTGGCCTGGAACAGCTGGGTACAATGTAACTGATCATGAATCTGGAAATGTTACTGGAATATCTGAAAATACAGTGGAAAATATAACTGCTGAAGTAAATGGATGGAAAACTAAACGTGAACGTGGAAAAGATTATGGAATGAATCCTAGAAACGAATGGGATAAACAAATGAATTTCTATCAGGAATTTTTCAAAGGAAAAACTGTAGCTGAAATAGAAGCATGGTTTGCAAAATCATCATCTGATGTAAATGGAAGACCTTTAAAAGAAAAAAGCAAAAACGAAAAAGACAAAGAAAAATTCAACAAATTGTCTGATTCAGAGAAAAAAGAACTTGTTGATTTAGTGGCTGGAGCTACTATGAGTATAAGAGATGCTCATGGAGATATTCTCGGAGCTATCAAAAATGCTTATGATAATCGTGTAGAAATTACTCTTCCAGCTTCAAAATAATTACAAAAAAAAGATGGTTTTTACGCCATCTTTTTTATTTTCATATGCAATATTGGAAAAGGATTTCCCATGCTGTCAAATTCATCTCTTGATAATACTTCAAATCCCATATGGAGATAAAATTTTAGAGCTTTATCATTTTGCTCATTTACATCTACTTCATCTATTTCTCTATTTTCCATAACATATTTAATAAGAGTTTTTCCAAAAGACATTCCAAAATATTCTGGATCTACAAAAAGCATTTCTATTTTTTTGTCTGCGGTTCCTATAAATCCAGTTATCCTTCCTTCACTGTTTTTAGTACAGTGCATTTCCACTGCATTAAAATACATAGGAATTTCTTTTTTTATATCTTCTATGTTTTTCTCACTAAGAAAATCATGAGTAGCTCTCACAGATTTCTCCCATACTTCTATGAGTTCTCCATGACATTTCTTATCTACCTTAAAAATCATTTTAAACCTCCCTTCCCATTATATAGTTATCATAGTATATTCCATCTATAAGGAGGCATTTTTTTATAGTTCCTTCTTTTTCAAATCCAAACTTTTCATATAGATGAATAGCTTTTTCATTGTCTACTCTTACATCAAGATTTACTTTAGTAAGTCCGCCTTCTTTAGCTTTTTCCAGAACATATTCCATCAAATAATTTCCTACACCAAGCCCCCAAGCTTTCTTTTGAACACATATACCTAAATTTCCCATATGCTTCAATCTTACTCTTTCTTCCCTTGATCCTATGCTGCAACTTGCTATTATTTCTCCATCTATTACAGCTACAAGCATAAAGTTTTTAGGAGTAAATGATTTTATTACTGCTTTTTCCTGTTCAACATTCTTATCATATCCCTCTTTTCCAAATCCAAGAAAATCAGTTTCTCTTCCAGCTTGATTTATATGTATCAAAAGCCCTTCTGCATCTTTTTCTTCAGCCAGTTTTATTACAAGTTTTTTCCCATTTTTCAATATATATTCTTTCATAGTCATTCCTCCAACAATAGTATTAAAAAATCCATACTGAACCCAGCATGGACTTGACTGCGAACTACTCACCACTTTAAGAAGTGGGAGCTTCTTGGGAAGTAGTTAGTAATCTAACTATATTTACCAAGCTCTATGGATAGTCCCTATCCTGACTTTATAGAATAACTAGTATTTAATTAAATTTCCTCAGACAGCTTCCAGATAAGCTCATCCTTCATTTCCTGAAAACCTTTCAGTATTGATATTTTCCAGTTATCTCCATAAAGCTTCACTTCAAAGTTTCTTATTTCTCTTTCAAGATTGCTTTTGGTCACTGCCTTTTTATCAAATAAAAGAGCTCTTTTTTCTTCTTTTCCCTCTATATTAATTAGAAGCATTCCTTTATTATACCCTAATATAGCTACTTCTGATATTTTATCTATAGATTCTTTTTCTATAGCTCTCTCTTTTCTGCTCTCAGCATTTTTTCTTTTATTCTCAGTCAGTCTCTTGAATTTTTTCTCTTCTTCAAGTCTTTTTGCTTTTTTTAATTTTTTATTTTTTGAGTAAGCCAGCCCTTTTGGTTTATCCTTGCTTATTATTTCCATTTTCTTTTCCTCGCTTTATCTTTATATTACTGAATATTATAGCATATCTGTTAAAAAATAGAAATAAAAACTATTATATCCCTTTCAAATACAAAAAGTCAAATTTTTAGAAGATTTCATGGTATTTAAAGGGAAATTAAAAATTTTATAGCTTATTTTCCAGAAATGCTATAAAATACTGTCATATAATATTATGAATAAAAATAATGGGGAGATTTTTAAATGGAAAAAATTAAAATTAAATCGCTTATGTCTTTGACTATACCGATTTTTTTAGAACTTCTGCTGGTAAATATTGTAGGAAACATTGACACTATCATGCTGGGAAAATATAGTGATAAAGCCGTTGGAGCTGTTGGAGGTATCAGTCAGGTACTGAATATTCAAAACGTAATATTTGGTTTTATCTCACTTGCTACCAGTATTCTTATAGCTCAATATATTGGTGCCAGAAACAGAAAAAAAATTAAAGAAGTTATCAGTGTGTCTGTCCTTTTTAATATTGCTTTAGGTATAGTTATGGGGCTTATCTATTTTATATTCTGGAACAGTATCCTAATAAAAATAAAACTCCCTACAGAACTTATTGGCATGGGAAAAACTTATTTTAAACTGGTTGGAGGTCTCTGTGTATTTCAGGCTGTAACTCTTACTTGCGGAGCCATAATGAAAAGTCATGGAAATCCTAAGCCAATGCTTTTTGTAAATATAGGAGTCAATCTGCTGAACATTCTTGGAAATGGTATGTTCATCTTTGGATGGTTTGGAATGCCTATACTTGGAACTACTGGGGTAGGAATATCTACTGTTGTTTCAAGAGGTCTGGGATGTATTGTAGGTCTTGTAGTTATGATGAGATATTGTAAATTCAGATTCAAGAAAAAATATATATCTCCATTTCCATTTACTGTTATAAAAAATCTTCTCTCTATTGGAATACCAACAGCTGGTGAAAACCTTGCATGGAATGTAGGACAGCTTATGATACTTTCTATGGTAAATGCTCTAGGTACAAACTATATAGCTTCTCGTACTTATCTCATGCTTGTGGCTACCTTTGTAATGACTTTCTCCATCTCACTGGGGCAGGGAACTGCAATTCAGGTAGGGCAATTAGTTGGAGCTCATGAACCAGAAGAAGCCTACAAGAAATGCTTTAAAAGTTTAAAACTGTCAATAGTCTTAGCCTTTGTTGTTACTTCTATAGTTGTAATTTTTAAAAGAAATATAATGGGAATTTTTACAAGCGATCCTGCAATACTGGAGATATCTTTAAAAGTATTCCCTTTGATGATAATACTGGAAGTAGGAAGAGTATTCAACATTGTTATAATCAACTCTCTCCACGCTGCTGGAGATATAAAGTTCCCTATGTTCATGGGAATAATATTTATTTTTATTGTTGCCGTCCTTTTCTCATATATACTGGGAATAAAATTAGGATGGGGACTTGTTGGAATCTGGATAGCCAATGCTGCTGATGAATGGTGCCGAGCTATAGCTATGCTCCTTAGATGGAAGAGCAGAAAATGGGAAAGCAAACGTTTTGTATAAGGGGGAAATATGAAACTACTTTTTAGTGATTTTGACAGGACACTTTATGTAAACAGAGATATCACACAGGAAAATCTTGATGCTGTAAACAAATGGCAAAGTGAAGGAAATCTTTTTATCATTACTACTGGAAGACATAAAAGATCTATCATTGAACAGATGAAAAATTTTAATTTAAAGCCTGATTATTATATCTGTAATAATGGAGCTGTAATTCTTGATAAAGAAAAAAATACAATCTTTTCTAAATGTATTTCAAATCAAAAGATAGAAGAAATTGTAAAATATATCTGCGAAAATTATGAAAATTCTTTTGAAATAATAGAGAAAGAAAGAGTAATAAAAATTATGAATGATGCTGGAATTGATAATCACAATCCAGCTGATATTATTTTGGACAAAGCACATATTTCATCTATAAAAGATGTAATTCAGCTTCATAAAAAATTTGATACAGAAAAAAGAGTCACTGAACTTGTAAGCGACCTTAATACCAGATTTCGTAGTTCACTTGCAGCTTATGCAAATGTTCTCAATGTAGATATTGTTTCTAATGGTGTAAATAAATCTACTGGAATAGACTTTGTTTGTAAAGAATTAAATGATATAGATGATATCCTAGTCATTGGAGATTCATACAATGATATAGAGATGGTTCAAAAATATAATGGATTCACTGTGGAACACGGAAATGAAGACATAAAGAAAATAGCCAGAGAGATATTTCCTGATGTTGCCTCTCTATTAAAAAAATATAGCTAACTTTTACTTATTCTAAAAAATCAAAATATAGAAAATTTATTTTTTAGACATTTATAAGAATCATTTAAAAGGGTTAATTCCTGTATTGTATAGAGATTAATCCTTTTAATTTTATCTTTAATAATTTTTATATAAAAATGTGTTGTGAATACACTTTTTATAATTTTACCTTTAAAAAGGAGTGGGGTGGTCAATGACCACCCCTTTATATTATTTTGGTTGTGCAGACTATTTATCTAATTCTTCTCCACATCTTTTAAGAAGTCTTTCCCATTTCAAATCTACATCTTTTTGAATTCTATCTATGATGTGTCTGTTTTGTGGTTTAAATAGATGCTTGAATCTTCCTTGTTTCTTTAAGAACTCTTCTACAGGTAGTTTTACTTTTGGTCTGTAGCTTAATTTCCATTCTCCATCTATTACTTCAAATAGTGGCCAGTAGCAAGTTTCTACTGCTAATTTACACATTTCCATTAGGTCTTCACCTTCATATCTCCATCCTCTTGGGCATGGTGCTAATATGTTTAGGAATGCTGCTCCTTCTGTATAGATTGCCTTTTCTGCTTTCTCATGAAGGTCTTTAAAGTTTCCTATAAATGTTGTCTGTGCAACATATGCTACATTGTGAGCTGATATTACATCTGTAAGATCTTTTCTTCCTTGTGGTTTTCCAGCACTTTCTTTTCCTATTGGAGTTGTAGTTGTATCTGCTCCTATAGGTGTTGCTGATGATCTTTGGATACCTGTATTCATGTATGCTTCGTTATCGTAACATACATAAACCATGTCATGTCCTCTTTCCATTGCTCCAGAAAGTGATTGGAATCCTATGTCATAAGTTCCTCCGTCTCCTCCAAAAGCTATGAATTTATATGACTCGTCTATTTTACCTTTTTTCTTTAATACTTTGTATGCAGTCTGCGCTCCACTTATTGTTGCTGCTGCGTTTTCAAATGCTGAGTGAATAAATGAATCTTTCCATGCTGTATATGGATAAAGGAAAGTTGATACTTCAAGACAGCTTGTTGCACTGCATATTACTGCCTCATCTTCCTCTTTTAATGCTCTTAATACTCCTCTTACTGCTACTGGTGCTCCACACCCTGCACACATTCTGTGTCCTCCAGTAAGTCTTTCAGGTTTTTCCATTTCTTTTTTGAAATTATATGCCATATCCTTTCCTCCTACCCTCTTACACCAAAATGTCTATATGTATCTTTTACTTCTTGATCTTTCTCTGCCAATAGAGTATTAAAGATCTCTTTTATATGATTTACAGTTATATCTCTTCCTCCAAGTCCGTATACATAGTTGATCATTTTAGGTCTTGGGCTACAGTCATAAAGTGCTGATCTTACCTCTGCAAAAACTGGTCCTCCAGCTGCTGAGAATCCTTCACATTTATCCATTACTGCTACCATTTTTACATTTTTAAGCGCTTGTGCTATTTCTTCCATTGGGAATGGTCTGAATACTCTGATTTTTAGAAGTCCAACTTTTTTACCTTCTTTTCTCATTTCTTCTATAGCTGCTTTAGCTGTTCCAGCAGTTGAGTTAATAACTACTATTGCAACTTCTGCATCGTCCAATTTATATTCTTCAAATAGTCCATATTTTCTTCCAGTAAGTTTTTCATATTCTGCTGCTACTTCAAGAATTACTTTTTTAGCATTCATCATAGCATGAGCCTGACTTACTTTATGTTCCATATAGTAAGAAACGATATCATATGGTCCTACTGCTGTAGGTCTTTTTGCATTTAGAAGATAATCTTCTGGGTTGTATTCTCCAACAAAAGCTTTAGCTTTGTCATCTTCTAATAATTCTATATTTTCAACAGCGTGGCTTGTGATAAATCCATCTTGACATACCATTACAGGAAGCTGAACATCTGGATGCTCTCCTATTCTGTTAGCTTGAAGCATATTATCATAAGCTTCTTGGTTTGTTTCACTATATAGCTGAATCCATCCAGCATCTCTTGCACCCATAGAGTCACTATGATCTGCATTGATATTGATAGGTCCTGTAAGGGCTCTGTTTACACAAGCTAAAGTTACAGGTAATCTTGCTGAAGATACTACATAAAGCATTTCCCACATCAATGCAAGTCCGCATGATGAAGTAGCAGTCATAGTTCTTGCTCCTGCTGCCTGTGATCCCATTGCAGCTGACATAGCGCTGTGCTCTGATTCCACTGGAATAAATTCACTGTCTACTGAACCATCAGCAACATATTGAGAGAAATATTGTGGTATTTCTGTCGATGGAGTGATTGGAAAAGCAGGCACTACATCTGGATTTATTTGTCTCATTGCTATTGCAATAGCTTCGTTTCCTGACATTCTTTCTCTTATACTCATTAATTCTACCTCCGAACTACTCTTTTATCAATTCTATTGCTTTGAATGGACATGCTTTAACGCAGATTCCACATCCTTTGCAATGATCCATATCGAAATCTAATCTCTTTCCATCTTTTACAGGTATCGCTGAATCTGGGCAGCAAGGAACACATAAAAGACAGTCAATACATTTATCTCTCAAAAGAACTGGCTTCATTGATCTCCAGTCTCCAGTTCTGAAGTGCTGAGCACTTCCAGCTTCATAAACCACTCCACCAGGAGTTATATCTCTCCAGCTAATATCTTCAGTAATTGGTACACCAGCTTTATTTTTCATTATTCTTTCACCTCATTCATAGAACGTACTAATGCAGCCATATTTCCTTTTAGTACTTCTGGTTTACTTGCAAATTTGTGCGCAAAAGAGTTTTCCATTGCTTCAAGGAAAGCTTTCTCTTCCATAACTCCACTTACTTTTACTACTGCTCCAAGCATAGGAGTGTTAGGGAAGTTCTTACCAAGAGTTTCCTCAGAAATAGTTCTTGCATCACAAGTACATACTCTTCCTTTGTATCCTTTTAAAAGAGCTTTAAATTCAGAAGCAGGTTTAGAACTATTGATAATGATAGCTCCATCCTCTTTAAGACCTTTAGTAACATCTACACTTTCGATAAGAGTTTCATCAACAACAACTACGAAATCAGGTTCATAAATGTTAGAATGAACAGTAACTCTTTCTTTAGAGATACGATTGTAAGCTGTAATAGGAGCACCCATTCTCTCAGGTCCATACTCTGGGAACCCTTGAACGAACATTCCACCACTGAATGCTGCATCTGCCAATAGTAGAGAAGCTGTTTTTGCTCCTTGCCCACCTCTTCCATGCCATCTTATTTCACAAATTTCTTTCATAAATACCCTTCCTTTGCATATTTATTTATTAAGAACGGATTCCATTCTTGATATCTTAATATTTATCCATTTACAAATTTTCTGACAAAATCGTTTTTAGGATTTTTAATAATATTTTCAGGAGTATCATACTGCATTATCTCTCCATTGTTTAAAAGACATATTTTATCAGCTATTTTTACTGCCTCCTGAATATCATGAGTTACAAAAACAATTGTTTTCTCAAGTTTTTTCTGAATAGCTACCAGTTCATCTTGAAGCTGCCTTCTGCTTATTGGATCAACTGCACTAAAGGGTTCATCCATAAGTATTATAGCTGGATCAAGAGCAAAAGCTCTGGCTACTCCCACTCTCTGCTGCTGTCCTCCGCTTAGTTCCAAAGGATATCTTTCAGAGAATTTTTCATAATCAAGATTTATCATTTTCATAAGCTCTCTTGTTCTCATATTCATTTTATTTTTATCTATATTTTCTATTTTAGCTATGAGTTCTATATTTTCTTTTACAGTCATATGTGGAAAAAGTCCTGTCTGCTGTATTACATAGCCTATATTTCTTCTTAATTTAATAGTATCTTTTTGGGAAATATCCTCTCCATCTATATATATTTTACCAGAAGTAGGAATAATAAGCTTATTTATCATTTTTAAAGTTGTAGTCTTTCCACAGCCGCTGGAACCTATTATCACAGTTATTTTTCCTTTTTCTATTTTCATGGAAAGGTTTTTGATTATATGATATTCTCCAAAATTTTTATTTATATCAACGAATTCTATCATTTTATATCCCTTCCTATTTCAAAAGATTATACTCTTCTATGAATTCCAATGCTGCTTCCTTTGGTTTTTTCCCAAGATTTTCTACTTTGTAATTAAGAGAAGATATCACTGTATCATTTAATACATTTTGTAGTTCTTCTATTATAGGTACTATCTCTGGATACTTTTCTATAGTTTCCTCTCTTACAAGAGGGATGGCATAATATGGAGGAAAGAAATGTCTGTCATCTTCCAATACTACTAGATCAAGCTTTTGAAGAAGAGCATCTGTAGTATATACATCTATTACATCACTCTCTTTATTTGTCAAAGCAAGATATTTAGAACTTCCATCTATCCCTATTATTTTTCTAAAATCCAGTTTATATTTTTTATTTAATCCTACAAAACAGTCTTCTCTATTTAAAAACTCAAGGCTTGCTGACAAAGTAAGATTTCTTGCTGCCTTTTCCAGATCGCTTATTGTTTTCAGATTATATTTTTCAGCTGTATCTTTTCTCACTGCTAAAGCATAAGTATTGTTAAACCCCAGCTGCTGTAAAACTTCTATATTATATTTCTCTTTCATATCTTTTTTCACTGTATTATATACCTCTTCCATATCCTGAATAGGTGGATATTTCAAAGTATCTCCATATACAGTTCCTGTATAATCAACATACATATCTATCTCTTTGCTCTTTAGGGCATTAAAACATATTTGAGTTCCCCCTAAAGCAAACCTTCTGTCAACAGATATATCTGTTTTTTCCTCTATCATTACAGCCATTACATTTGCCAGTATCTCTCCTTCAGTAAACTCTTTGCTCCCCATGACAATAACTTTTTCGCTGGAAGGTTTATACATAGTCACCATTCCTGAAAAAATCACTGTAAGAAATATTCCCACAAACATTGCAACAGCCAGTATTCTTTTCTTTTTTCTGTTATTAAAAATAGATCTTTTCTTGTTAAGCTGAATCCCTGTTGGGATAACTGCTTTCTCTAAAACTCCAGTGAGATAGTCTATCAGCAGTGCCAGTATACATGCTGGTATAGCTCCTGCCAGAATCTGATAATTATTTATTGTTCTTATTCCCGAAAATACCAGATAACCTAGTCCCCCTGCTCCTACAAAAGCAGCTATAGTCATAAGTCCCACAGAAGTTACTACTGCTATTCTTACTCCCCCCATTATTACTGGAAGAGCCAGAGGAAGCTGAACTTTCTGTAAAATCTGAAATTTTGTCATTCCTATTCCCTCAGCTGCTTCAATAGTGAGAGGATTTATTCCATCTAAGCCTATGTATGTATTTTTTACTATTGGAAGAAGTGAATAGAGGACAACAATTATTATTGCGGGGAGTTTTCCTATTCCTATGAGGGGAATAAGAAAACCAAAAAGTGCCATGCTTGGTACTGCCTGTATAACATTTGTTGCTCCAAGTATTGTCTTTCTCGCCTTTTGGTAGTAAGTTATGACTATTCCCATTGGTATCCCTATAACCACTGCCATTATAATAGACATAAAAGACAGAAATATATGTTCACAGGAAAAGAAGAAGATCTCTCTATGTATTTTTAAAATATATTCTAAAAACTCCATAATTATTCTCCCCCCTTCCCCTGTTAAACATAGATATAATATCTATTATTGATTTACAATCTCTTCTTTTTTCTCTCTGCTCACTATTCTTAACAATGCATAAGAGGCTATTATTCCTAAAATACTACAAGCTAATGAAAGTGAGAAAACATATTTATATGCTGTATTTCCATATTTATCCAACCAGCTTCCAACTAATGTATAGTAGAAAGCATCTGGAAGGAATCCAATAACTGATACAAATCCTACTACTATTCCTGTTACATTAAGAGGAATATTTGACTCGTCTACAGTTGCGAAATAAATTCCTCTGAAAGCAAACATCAATATTGTAAGAACAAGCATATTTACAAGAGCTACATATACTAATGATGGGTTTCCTGGTGTGATTAAAAATACTGCCTGTGTTATTGTTACTAAAATGAATCCTCCAAAAAGACATTTTGTTGAAGATCCTATTTTATCTGCTATTACCCCAGCCAATGGAGAAGCTATGAATTTTATAACATATGTTCTACCAATAGCAACGAATGAAACCAGTGCCATAGACATTTTAAATACCTCTGTCATATATGGGTTAAGATAAGTCAAACTTGAGAATACCATATACGCTGAGAAGATTATTGCACTTATAAGCCATGCTTTCGGCATTCTTACTGCTTTTATCAAACTTGTAAATTTTACCTGTTCTTTCTTTTCTACTTCTCTTTCTTTTATTGCTATGAAAAGTATAACTCCGCAAATCATTGAACAAACTGAATACATTATAGTAGCTGCTTTAAATCCTTCTACAATGTTTTCAAATTTTGAGAAGAAGTATAGTCCTCCAAATGAAAGTACAGTTCCTGCTACTCCACCAAAACCTTCATAAAGTCCAAATAATCTTCCTTGCTCTGAACTGTCTCCAAGCATTCTTATTACTTTAATTATTGCAGCGAAATATGTAAGAATAGTAGTTATTCCAAAAAGGAAGAATATCATACATAGTATAGGATAACTTGGTGCCATTGCCATCCACATACCCAAAATTCCCGTTGATATCAGTGAAAAAGAAACAAGCTTTTTAGCTGAATACTTGTCAGCAAGCCATCCACCTGGAAAGTATGAAACTGTTGCTACTATTCCATATATACTCAATAAATTTCCCAACTGCTTATGGTTCAAACTTAATGCCTCTCTCATTGGATCATAAAATACTGATTTCATATAAGGTAGGCTATACATAGCTGTTGTTGCAAATCCTATCATA
Source organism: Fusobacterium ulcerans (assembly GCF_003019675.1). Lineage (NCBI taxonomy): Bacteria > Fusobacteriati > Fusobacteriota > Fusobacteriia > Fusobacteriales > Fusobacteriaceae > Fusobacterium > Fusobacterium ulcerans. The sequence goes on from NZ_CP028105.1 coordinate 878,987, forward strand.
AACACGATCATAATTTTTTTAAATCTATCGTTCATAATTATCTTTCCCCCTCATTCATTTCATTCAATGCATTTCTTAAATCTTCTATCAGATCACTGTCTTTTTCCAGTCCTACTGCTATTCTTACAAGTCCACCATCATATAGAGATATAAGAGTATGTCCCTCTCCCAGACTTGTAGCAATAGTTATTAATTTTACTTTATTTATAAATCTTTTTGTCATAGCCACTGTTTCTTCATCTGTTCCAGTCTTTTTCAATGTGAATGAAAGCATTCCTCCACCCATTCCATTCATTTGCTTTTGACATAATTCATAGTCTGGACTAGATTTTAGCCCTGGATAATTTACTTTTTCAACAAGTGGATGATTCTCTAAGAATTCAGCTATTGCTAAAGCATTTTTACAATGTCTTTCTACTCTCATATCCAGTGTTCTTATTCCTCTAAGGATAAGCCAAGCTGTCATTGGTGCAAGACATGCTCCTGTAAAACAAGGCATAGACGGCCATTTTATTTTATGAATAAGTTCTCTTTTTCCAAGAACTGCTCCTCCTATTGCATCTCCATGTCCATTAAGGAACTTTGTAAGACTGTGAACAACAAGGTCAGCTCCTAATTTTGTTGGATATTGTATAGGATTTGGAGCAAATGTAGAGTCAACTACAAATATAAAGTCTTGTTTTTCCTTTAGTTTTGCAATCTTTTCTATATCTACTAATCTCAATGAAGGGTTCAATGGTGATTCTACATATACTATCTTTGTATTTGGCTTTAAGCATTTCTCTATATTTTTATAATCTGTAGCATCTACGAAATCAGCTTCTACCCCAAAATTCATAAGACATTCTTTTACAAAAAGTGTTGTGTGGGAAAACATTCCATTTGCACAAATTATGTGATCTCCACTTTTTACCTGACTGAAGAACATAGAAGTTACTGCTCCCATTCCAGAAGATGTTACTACCCCAGTTTCACATCCTTCTATTAAGGCAAGAGTTCTTGCAAGTTCATCAGTTGTAGGATTTGATTCTCTGGCATAAACGTGCCCCCAGTTGTAACACAGATCCTCAAAATTTTCCTGACTGACAGCTCCATATGTTGCTGTTTGATATATAGGTGAAGTGAGTGATCTTGTTTCACTGTCTGGAGTATGACATCCATGAGCTAGTTTTGTTTCTAATTCCATTTCTTTTATAGACATATAACCATCTCCCATGATATTTTTATTTATCTTTGAAATAATTATATATCAAATTAACTCCAATAATATCAAAAAAGAACAAAAACAACTATTTATTTCCCAAAAACTTTGTTTTTTTCCCCAGAATTTATTTTTTATTATAATCTGTAAAAATTCTCAAAGTAATTTTCACTTATTTTTTTGAGGATACTTCTTCCCAGATATATCTTCTGTCCACTATTAGTCATTACATATTCCTCTTTATAATCTATTTCCTTTACCTTCTTTATATTGAGAATTATACCTCTTTCAATTCTAATAAAGTCAGAATCTTCCATAAATTTTTCTATCTCTGTAAGTGATTTTTTTAGGAAATAGGGATTTCCATCAATAACAGCAAAAGATTTTTTTTGATTTCTGTCATATGAAAAATATTCAATATCCTCCATAGGAATTATCACATCTTTAAAGCTGTCAGATAATATAACCTTGTTCTTTCTATCCAGCTTCACTTTTTCCTGCTCTGGTGTAAAGAATTTCTCAAAAAATATATACTCGTCTCTTCCATGAAAAGACATCTTATTTATAAAGTCACTGTATCTCTTTAAAAATTTCGTCTCTACTCTGTCTGAATAAATATATATTTTCTTTAAATTTTCAAGGGATATATTTTCCACATTAAAAATATTATTATCTGTTATAAGTATACTTTCTTCTGCAAAGCCATTTTCAAAACTTTCCACTCTTCCAATATCAAAAGTAAAAGTTTCTTTTAAAAGGTAGAAAAACAAATCATCTCCATAAAATAGAAATCTCATTATTTTTCACCTCCACTATCTTCAGTTAATTTTTTCCTGATTATACTTACTATCTCCATTTTTTTTCTGTCATCAACTTTTTCTAAAAGACCAGCCAGTTCTTTTATATAGAACAAATCCTTTTCAAGAACTTCTATCTTTTTATTAAGCTCTTTTTCTATTTTTTTATAGTGATGTATCTGGAGATTTTTCAGCAGAAGATTTTCAATTACAGGAGCCACTTCCAAAGTAAGCTTCTTAAAGTTTTTCAATTTTCTTCTATACAGCAGCATACGAGGATCTTTTATACAGATAAATCCTAAAAGTTTTTTTCTATTCTGTATTTTTATTCTCACATCATATTTTTTTCCTTCAAAAACAGGAGAAAAGGTTATCAGTGGTTCATCCTCATATTCACTGGAATCAAAATCAAGATCGAATACTACCATTTTAAATTCTATAAGTCTAAATATTCTCATATATCCATCTTCTAAGAAAATATAAAATTCATTTAAAGATTCTATTCCCTTTAATTTATTAAGAAAATTATCAAAATTTACCTCTTCCTGCTCTGAAAAAAATAGAAAAACAAAAGAGATAATCTCTACAGATATAATTATTGCAAGCATTCCTGTTACATATCCAGTAAGTATATTTTTCTTAATAAAATAACTTATAGTTATAAAAGTTATCAGTATTCTTATTACATTGAAATTTATAGTTCTAAAAAACTGATTGTCTGTTGTAAGCTTAATATCTTCAAGCTGTACATGAACAAAAAGTATATTAAGCATAAAGTGAGCCATAAATTCAAAGTTTCCATATAAATTAAGCTCGTTATAAATATATATGCTGCATAAAAGCTGTATTGAAAAAAGTATGAAATAGTAAAAAGATTCTTTTTTCTTGTTTTTATTTTTATTGTAGAAAATTGAAATAAAACTGAATATCATTATTATGACAATAAAGCCATTCTTAAAATAATCAAAAAATATCTGAAGTCCCAGAGTAGGACTCATGAAATCTTCAGTGAAATATATAGTATGAAATTCTTTAATAGCAAGGGAAAGAGGAAAAACTGTTGCAATTATAAGAATAAGATTTATTATATTTATTATCTTAGACTGCTTGTTAAACAACAGTTCCCAGAAATATTTTATAAATCTTATATAACCGCAAAATACAAATATCCAGCTCAAAATAGTAAGAAATACTTTAGTATTATCAAATGGCAGTACATAGCTTAAAATTTCCGTTCCTATGGCAAATGAAAAATAAAGAGAGCCTATGTACAATATGCTTTCTTTGCAAGTTTTATGAAAAAGTATAGTAAGAAGTATCAGATATGTCAGATACCCGCTTCCTAAAAATAATATAATATATCTTTTATAGGCATAGATAAGAGACATATTTACATTTTCTGTCACTACATCTACCTTTAAAAGCTGTATTAAATCCGATACTCTTGAATAGTCTGAAAACTCTTCTTTGAGAGGTATATCTCCTATAAAATTTAAACATATAAATGATAAAAAAAGAAAAAATATTATCAGTATTATTTCAGATACATGATTCTTTCTTACTATTTCTATTATTTTCATCTTCCACCAATCCTTATAAATCTTATTTTTTTTTATTATAGCATTTTTTATTAAAAAGTATTTTAAATTTTAAGACTTTTTTCCTTTTCATATTTTCTTCTGTCTTTTTTACTATATAATAATTTAGTAATTCTCTAAAAATTTTTTCTCTGCTTTTTCATTTACAGCTTCAATCTATTCTAAAAATGAATCTCTAGCTTTTCCTATTTTTTAAATTTCAAAAAAACTTTCTTTTTAAAATTATTTTATTTAAAAATATCTTGATTTTCAAAATAAAATGTTTTATAATTCTATTAGCAGAAAAAATAAAATGAAAAAAGGAGAGTTATAATTATGAAAACTGGAATTTTTTATGGAAGCACAACTGGAGTTACTCAAGATATTTCTGAAAGAGTAGGTAAACTATTAAATGCAGATGTTATGCCAGCATCTGATATTGATAAAATAAAAGATTATGATCTAGCTATCCTTGCTACATCTACATGGGGTATGGGAGATCTTCAAGATGACTGGTTTGATCCTCTTGATAAATTAAAAACAATGGATCTTGCTGGAAAGAAAATAGCTTTCATAGGAGTAGGAGACCAAGAAGGATTTGGAGATACTTTTGTTGACGGAATAGGAATAATCTATGATGAAATAAAAGGTAAGGGAATCACTCTTGTAGGAAAAACTTCTACTGATGGATATTCATTCTCAGATTCAAAAGGTGCAGATGATGGCGAGTTCTTAGGACTTGTTATTGATGAAAATAATCAAAGCAACCTTACTGATGAAAGAATAGCTGCATGGGTTGAAAAATTAAAATAATTATATAAATAAAAAAGACTGTAGGATTTATTTTTCATCTACAGTCTTTTTTATTATTTATCTTCTATTTTGTATGCCAAAATCTCCAACTGCTATTCCTTCAGCTATCATGAAATTTCCAGAAATATCTAAATTATATACTCTTCCATTGTACTCAATGCAGCTTATTGAAGCAATTTTATATTTTTCTCCATAAGCAACTAATATTTCATCATCTTCATTTATTTCATCTGCTTTTTTTACTTCTGATACAGTTTTTACAGGGTGGTTTTTAGTAAGTGTAATTTTTGAACCATTTTTCAGTTCTATACACATCATATGTTCCTCCCTTCCCTGCCATACATTCATTACTCTTTGAGTTTTGCCAGAATCACTCATTACTTCTTCTCCTATTCTTATCTCCCTAATAGGTTTTTGTGATCCATCAGCCATAAATATTCTAGTATTTTCTTCTAAGCACATTCCACATCATCCTCCATAAAGTAAATAAAATATGACCCCATTTCCCTTAATACAATTATAACTTATTTCCCGTTATTTTCAAAAGAATAATACTATTTTTTTACAGGTATCTGAATTTCAGTGACATATTCATTTATATTATCGGTAATATGTATCTCTATATGGTAGATTTCAATTATATCTCCTGTCACAGTGAGATTATTTTCCTTTATATACTTTTTTAAAAAAGTATAATGCTCCCTTACTTTTTCATAGCTTCCCTTAAATACAAAAGTAAGATACATTCCTCCTTCTATTATATTTTCTGTTTTATCAGCAGTTATTACAAATGTACTGCTGTAATCAAGATATTTATTATTTTCCCAATTTTCTTTGAGAATAGTAGTTCCAACTTCACTTTCAGTAAAAATAAAATCATTGTCATCTGGAAGTTTCTTTTTAAGTTTTTTAAGTTCAAAGTCTATCTCCCATTCTTCGTGAAAATTTCCCTTTTTATACAGAATATATCTTTTATTTATCTCTCTTAATACAGGTTTTTCATATTCCTGAAAATCTTCAAAATATTCTATATTCTTTTTTTTATCTTCAAGTTCTTTTTTTAATTCAGAAAGCCTTTTCAATTTTTCTTCTATTTTTATAAGCTGAAAATCTATTACCTCTTTTGTTTTTATTAAGCTTCTGTCCTCCATAAAATCTGTTATTTCTTTTAAGCCAACTCCCAAATTTCTTAAATTTCTTATATTATTCAGTTTCCATATCTGTTTTTGAGAATAATATCTGTATCCATTTTCATCTCTTGCATCTGGAATAATCAGACCTATTTTTTCATAATGTCTCAAAATATCACTACTTATATTATACAGTTTGCTTATCTCTCCAATCTTATATAGTTTCTTCATAATAACTCCCTAAAAAAATTTTCTTTTAAACTTTTCTCTCTAATTATACCACATTTCTCTTGACCTTAGAATCGTTCTAAGGTTTAAAATGTATATAACTATTAAAAGGAGTGATTTATATGAAAGAAAAAAAATCGTTAATAAGGACCATACTGAGGTATAGTATACCCTCTGTAATCTCTATGTGGATGTTCACTATTTATACTATGGTAGATGGTATCTTCATTGGAAAATATGTTGGTCCTTTAGGTCTTGCAGGAGTAAATATTACTATGCCTCTTATCAATTTTACATTTGCCATTGGAATAATGATAGCTGTTGGAAGTTCAACAATGATAGCTATACATTTTGGTGAAGGTGACTGAACAGCTGGGAATAAAATATTTACTACAGCAACTTTGTCTTTGGCTGTCTTTGGAATAATCCTCTCTGTTCTTATAACAATATTTATAGAGCCTGTTATCCATTTTTTAGGTGGTGGTGGAGTATTATTCCCATATGTAAAAGATTATATGAGTGTTGTTATTTTATTCTGTACTTGTTATATGGTTGGTTATGCTCTTGAAATATATATAAAAGTAGATGGCAATCCAGTGTATCCCGCTATTTGTGTTATGACTGGAGGTCTTATCAATATAGTTTTAGATTATCTTTTTGTGGTAGTATATCCCTATGGGATAAAAGGAGCTGCTTTTGCTACTGGTATGTCACAGCTTACTTCTACTTCTATGCTTCTTTTTTACATACTATTTAAAACTAAAAAAATAAAATTTGTAAAATTAAAATTCTCATTTAAAGAGTTATTGAAAATTTCCAAGGTAGGTTTTGCTGAATTTCTAGCAGAAGTTTCTACTGGTATTGCTATTTTTGTTTTTAATATTATTATTCTGAGAGAATTAGGAGAAAAGGGAGTATCCGCTTTTGGTATAATTGGATATATCTCATCCTTTGTTGTTATGACTATGATAGGATTCAGTCAAGGAATACAGCCTATTGTCAGTTTTAATCTAGGAGCAAAGAAATATGCCAATGTAATAAAAACATTAAAAATAAGTCTTTTGATGATAATTGCCACTGGAGTTGTTTTTTATGGAAGTATCAATTTCTTCTCCAATAAAATAATTTCTACTTTCTTAAATGATACTGAAACATTTAAGATGACTAAATACGCTCTTGCAGCTTACAGTTTTGCCTATATAATTACTGGACTGAATATAGTTACAGCTGGATATTTTACCGCTGTAAAAAAAGTTAAAATATCTACTATAATAACTATTTTAAGGGGAGTTGTTCTTATAATTGTCTTCCTTGAAATTCTTCCTAAAATATTTGGTACAGCAGGTATTTGGTGGTCTGTTCCTGCTGCTGAATTAGTAACCCTTGCTTCATCAATATACTTCATAAAAAAATATATCCATAAATATGAAGCTCTTAGAGTGTAATTTTTCCTATATACACTCTACTCAAAATATAGACTTTTAGTTCTTAAAGCATTCAATGAAAATTAAATTTTCCCTATATATCAAAATTATTCCAACTTTTCTATTTAGTATGATAAAATAAAGAAAAATTATATGGAAAGGTTGATATAAATGGTAAAACTGATTATTACAGATATGGATGGAACTTTGCTCGATGATAACAATAATATAAATGAAGAGTTCTGGAATATTGAAAAAGAACTTAATAAGAAAGGGATCATCTTTGCTGCTGCAAGTGGAAGACAGTACTACAATCTTCTTCACAGATTTTCTCCTATTAAAGATGATATGCTTTTTATAGCTGAAAATGGTACTTATGTTATGTATAAAAATGAAGAGTTGTACATAAATACTATTCCTAAAGAGGAAGCTGTTGAACTTATAAATGCTTCCAGAGGAATAAAAGAAACACGTGTAGTTCTATGTGGAAAAAAATCTGCATATATAGAGCCTGGAAATGAAAAATTTATGAATGAAGTTAATAAGTACTATACTGAATTAAAAATAGTTGATGATCTTACTAAAGTAGATGATGATATTTTAAAATTAGCTGTATGTGATTTCATTGGTTCAGAAGAAAACAGCTATACTCATTATAAAAAATTTGAAGAAAGATATAAAGTAGTTATTTCAGGAAAAATATGGCTGGATTTAATGATGCCTGATGCTAACAAGGGAAAAGCAGTAGAAATGATTCAGAAAAAACTTGGAATATCATATGATGAAACAATGGTATTTGGAGACTATTTAAATGATTTAGAAATGATGTCTACAGGAAAATACAGTTTTGCCATGAAAAATGCTCATCCTCTTCTGAAAGAGCACTGCAATTTTACAGCTGAGAGCAATAATGATAATGGAGTAATAAAAGCTATAAAAAAATATGTTTTATAAATATTATTATTTCTTTTGTCTGTAACAGAATTGCCATAAAGTAATGGTATATTTTAAACATAAATAAATCTTTCCCCAAGATGTTTTATATATAGATAAAAAAGAGAGCTGTTCATGTTGGAACTGCTCTTTTTTTTATTGTCTTTTATTTTTTACTGCTTTTTATTCTACATTGTTCTTTCTTCTTTGTTACCTTTTTTCTTTGTTATTCTCTCTCTGTTACTCTTTCTTTAAAAGTTTTTTATAACTATAATCTATTGCAAATGCCCCCAATGGAGCAGTTATTAATATAGAAAGAACTGCAACTGTCAAAGTGAGCTCTCCACAAGCAAACCCCATAGCCAGAGGTATTCCTCCAATAGCTGCCTGTACTGTAGCCTTTGGAGTATATGCCATCATTGTAAAAGCTCTTTCTTTTGTATTGAGTCTGCTTCCTAGCAGACAGCAGAAAACTCCTGCCATTCTGAATATCAGTACTCCCAGTATCAATATCACAGCCAGTAATCCTGCTGCAACAGCATATTTTATATCCACAGTTGCTCCGACTAATACAAAAAGAAGTATCTCCGCAGCCACCCATAGTTTTGAAAACTTTGCTGAAAGCCTTTTAGCAAGAACATCATAGTTTTTCAAAATACCTATTCCTATACTCATAACTGCTATCAAGGCAGAGAAAGGAACCTTTTCTCCTATTCTTTTTTCAAGTTCAAGAAGTAAAAATGACATACTCAACAAAATAACTACTTTCACAGAATCTCTCATATGAAACTTTTTAAAAAATTTCACTAAAATATATCCCACAATCAAACCAGTTATTATTCCAACTATTATTGAAACAGGGACATATACCAGTTTTACTGCTGACAGTCCTCCTCCTTTTTCAAATCCCAAAAATGAAGTAAATAATACAATAACAAATACATCATCTACAGAAGCTCCTGCCATTATAAGCTGAGGTATACTTTTTCCTGTTCCCCTTTTTTCCTCTATTAATTTCAGCATTCTGGGAACTACAACTGCTGGAGAGACTGCTGCTATTACGCTTCCTATTATGGCAGCTTCCAATACTGTTATTCCTAAAAGTTTAGGAGCTATAAGTACTGTTCCTGTTATCTCAAAGAGTGCTGGTAAAAAACACATAAGAAGAGCTGGTCTCCCTGCCCTCTTCAGATCTTCTATATTCATTGCCAGCCCTGCTCTTGTAAGTATTATAACCAGAGCTAGCTGTCTAAGGCTTGGAGATATTGAAAGTATTGAATTGTCCAAAAGATTTAAAGCATACGGTCCTAATATTATTCCAGTTAATATCATTCCTAAAAGAGCTGGAAGCTTCAGCTTGGTAAATAAAGCCCCTAATATTAATCCCAATAAAAATATAAATGCCAGACTTGTTAACATTTTTCCTCCTTTAATAAAAAAACTGATGATCTGCATAACAAAAAAATGCAGAAGTCATCAGCTTATAAGCGGTTTTTGTGTTGCCACAAAGGGAGAACCTCATTCCCAAAGTATTAAATTTTCAATTTATCCTATCACTTTTATTTGTTCTTGTCAACTATTCTTATTACAAAGCCAGATGAGCTTGTAATATTCCCATAAGCCCACTGAAAAATATTCTTATTCCTATAGACATAATAAATATCTGCATCACCCTAGAAAGTATATATAGGACAAGAGTTCCAACTATTTTCTCCAGATAATTTCCAATAATAAAAGTAATATATATAAATATAAAAGCTATTAAAATTGAAAAGCTTGTCATCATAACCCCTTTTTCTGCTTTAAGTATAAGGACAGTCGTCAGACTTCCAGGACCTACCATCATAGGAAAAGCCATTGGTATTACAGCTCTTTTTATCTGATCTTCTGGTGAAATTTCTTCAAGGGGGGTATTTTGTTTACCTGATGAAAAGATCAAATTTCTAAAAGCCATTACAACAAGAATCATTCCTCCTGCCATTTTCAATTCTTTCATATCTATTTTATAGAAATTTGTCATTAAAAATTCCCCTACCAGACTGAACAGCCACATTATAAAAAATCCTGTTACAGCAATAGTTTTAAAAAGTTTATCCCTTGTTTCTTTTTCCATATTTGCCGTCATTCCTACAAAAAGAGGAACATTTCCAAATGGATTGAGCACTGCTATAAGCATTAAAGTTTCAGTAAATATCCCATAAATATTCATTTCTCTTCCTCCATTAAAATTAGTCTCTATATAAGTTCTTATATAATTTCCATCTGTTTTCCTTTTTTAATTTACACTTCAAATACTTTCATATTTGGGTTATAATTATAATAATTGTAAGCTGGAGGTAATTATGGGAATAGAAAATTTTAATATAAAAATAGGAGAATTTCCTTCTGGAAAAAATAATCTGATAACTGATGTAGAGGGAATAAAAGTCGGACACACTACTTTAGATGAAGAAAAAATAAAAACAGGAGTTACTGCTCTGATTCCCCATGGTGGAAATATATTCAGAGAAAAGCTTATGTGCTCTTCTTATGTAATAAACGGCTTTGGAAAAAGCTGCGGTCTGGTACAGATTGATGAACTTGGAACTCTGGAAACTCCCATTATTCTCACTAATACTTTGAGTGTTGGAACTGCTTCCACTGCACTTATCAGATATATGCTTGAAAATAATGAAGATATAGGAAAAACTACTGGAACTGTAAATCCTGTTATCTGTGAATGTAATGATGGTTTTCTGAATGATATAAGAGGACTTCATATAAAAGAGGAACATATTTTTCAAGCTATTGAAAATGCTCATATAAAATTTCAAGAAGGAAATGTAGGGGCTGGAACAGGAATGAGTTGTTACCAGTTAAAAGGTGGTATTGGTTCAGCTTCAAGAGTAATAAAATTAGATGATGAAGAATACATAATTGGCGCTCTGGTTCTTTCCAACTGCGGTTTAAAAAAAGATCTTATGGTAGATGGAAAGAAAATAGGAGAAAAGATTATCTCTTTAGAGAATGAAGAGGAGTTGGAAAAGGGATCTATTATAATTATAGTTGCCACTGATATCCCTTTAAGTGAAAGACAATTAAAAAGAATTTCTAAAAGAGTTCCTGTTTCTCTTGCTAGAACTGGTTCACATATTGGAAACGGAAGCGGTGATATTGTTATTACTTTTACCACTGCAAATAAAATTAATCATTATGAAGAAAAAGATATTGTAAATATGAAAATGATCAATGAAAATAAAATAGACACTATCTTCAGAGCTGTCATTGAAACTGTGGAGGAATCCATTCTGAGTTCTCTCCTTCATAGTACTGCAACAACTGGCAGAGATGGGAATACAAGGGAATCATTAAATAAATATATTGATTTTATACTCAAATAATCCCTAGCAATTCTTTAATAAATATGTTAAAATATAAAGTCGTTTAAATTACAATAATTAATTTTTTTATTTTTATAATTTTAAAGGAGAGATGAATGAAGATAGGATTTGATCATAACAAATATCTTGAAGAACAGTCAAAATATATTCTTGAAAGAGTAAATAATTTCGATAAATTATACCTTGAGTTTGGAGGAAAACTTTTGTTTGACCTTCATGCTAAAAGAGTTCTTCCTGGTTTTGATGAAAATGCCAAAATAAAACTATTGCACAGATTAAAAGAAAAAGTAGAAATTGTTATCTGTGTATACTCTGGAGATATAGAGAGAAACAAAATCAGAGGAGACTTTGGAATTACTTATGATATGGATGTCTTCAGATTGATAGATGATCTTAGAGAGTATCAATTAGCAGTAAACAGTGTAGTTATTACAAGATATGATGATCAGCCTGCTACAACTCTATTTATCAATAAATTAGAGCGTAGAGGTATCAAAGTATATAAACACAGATCAACTAAAGGATATCCTACAGATATAGATACTATTGTTAGTGATGAAGGTTATGGAAAAAATCCTTATATAGAAACAACTAAACCTATAGTTGTTGTAACTGCTCCTGGACCTGGAAGTGGAAAGCTTGCCACTTGCCTAAGTCAGTTATACCATGAATACAGAAGAGGAACTTTTGCAGGATACTCAAAATTTGAAACTTTCCCAGTATGGAATGTACCTCTTAAACACCCATTAAACATTGCATATGAAGCTGCTACTGTAGATCTTAAAGATGTAAATATGATTGATCCTTTCCATTTGGAAGCTTATGGAGAAACAGCAGTAAACTACAATCGTGATATTGAAGCTTTTCCTTTGTTAAAAAGAATAATAGAAAAAATAACAGGAAAAGAATCTATGTATAAATCTCCTACAGATATGGGAGTAAACAGAGTAGGTTATGGAATAATTGATGATGAAGTTGTAAAAGAAGCCTCTAAGCAGGAAATAATAAGAAGATATTTTAAAACTGGATGTGAATATAAAAAAGGTTATGTAGATAAAGAGACTTTCCAAAGAACACAAATGATAATGGAATCTCTAAATTTAAAAGAGGAAGACAGAAAAGTTGTATCTGTTGCCAGAGAAAGATTAGCTAAATTAAAAACAGAGCACAATGATAAAAATGGTATCTGTTCTGCTATTGCTTTAGAACTTTCTGATGGAACTATTGTTACTGGAAAGAAATCAGCCTTAATGGATGCTGCTTCTGCTGCTATCCTTAATGCTATTAAACATTTTGCAAATATAAATGATGAGATACTTCTTATCTCTCCAGTTATACTTGAGCCAATTATCAATCTAAAATCTAAAACATTCAAAAGCAAAAATATAGCTCTTGACTGTGAAGAAATATTAATAGCTCTAAGTATCTCTGCTGCAACTAATCCTATGGCTCAGGTAGCTATGGATAAAATACATATGCTCACAGGAGCTCAAGCTCACAGTACTAATATTCTTGGAAGAAATGATGAACAAACTCTAAGAAAATTAGGTATTGATCTTACTTGTGATCAAGTATTCCCAACTGAAAATCTTTATTATAATATTTAGATAAATTTAAAGGATAACCAAAAAGACAGATTAATTTCTTCTTAGAGGTTATCCTCTTTTTATTTTTATTAAAATTTTAATATCTTGGACTCATAATGCAACTATCCTATGACAAAATGGAAAGAAAGATTTCTTGTATTCAAATTAAGTTTATGATATATTTGTTATTACACATATTAACGATCTGAACATCAAGGGGGAAAAAATGAATAGAGAAAAAGCATATTTTTTTGTAGCTGTTTTAGGTATTATTACATTAATGATTATTTTTCTTATTTCAAAACTTATGTCTAAAGTTTTAGAAAATAAAAAATATCCTAAGGATAATTTAATTGAAATATTATTTACAACTTCTAAAGCTGGAGGCAATTCTAAGGGAAATCTAAAAAAATCCTATTCTGGAAAAAATAATTCTATATTGAAGATATTTGAGAATGCTTTGGTTATTTCAGGAAAAGACAGAGAAAAAGTTTATTTCTTTTCTGAAATAGCTCTTATCAGTTCTTTTATAATTATGAACAGCTGGGGAAAAATATATGGTTATGGCTACCATATTTACAATAATAAAGGAATTCTTATTGAAACAATAACTAATAGCGAGAACAATCTTGGAGCTGATACTTCATCTCATACAAGTTTTGAAAATCTGGATGATTTTGAAATTGAACTATTAAAAAATAATAACTGGGTACTTGATATACAATGTCTAAAGCCTCATGATGGAAAATTTAAGCTGCCTTACGCTGCTGTTGATAAAGCTTTTAAACGTCGTGATGAAATGTTAAAAGCTGTAGTTTAGAATTTAAAGCTGTTATAAATTCAAAATAACTCAAAGCTGACTTGAAGTTTTCTTTCTTGTCAGCTTTTTTTAAAAGAAAAAGGCTGTTTAAATTAGTTTATAAATCCCTAATTTGCAACAGCCTCTTTTTATATTTTTCTATAAAATTGTTCCTAGTTTTTTCACTTCACTGCATTTCATTCTAATAAAATGTAAAAAATCTACATAATCACCTGAATAAAATCCATTTTTCTTTAATATAATTCCATTTGTTTTTCCAATCATCAAAATACAAATACCTTTAAGGTTGTATAGAGAAGTTATATCTTCATAATCAAAGTATTCTTTATTTTCACCAATTTTTACTGTTATTCTGTCTGTAAAATCTACCTCTGTTTCTAAAAGTCCTTTTTCTTCTAATGAATTTTTATATATTATCTCACTCTCTAAAGTATAGAGGAAATTTATCAAAGCAAGAAGTACAATCATTCCAATCATACAGATAACAAATTTTGCATCTGCTACTCCAAATTTATTAGCTATAGCCAGACAAAATACAGTCATTATAGTAAGAAATACAATTCCACCATGTAAATATCTATATTTACAGTATTTTACAAACTCTCTAAACATCTGCTGGGTATAAATATATTTATTTTTAAATTCCATTTTTACCCCTCCTTCTGTCCTTTATAGAAAATACTTATTTATATAATTATTCTAGAAAGAGTTAACATTTCTTCTTTTTTTACTAAATTTATCTTATAAAAAAATACCAGATCACCTCTGGTATTTTAATTTCTTATTTAGTTGAGAACAATATTTTATCTCCAACTTTTAATATTACATCTCCTCTTGGAGTTATATCTTCATCTCCACGTCTGATAGATATAATATGCATACTTTTTGGCAGCTGAAGATCCTTTATTCTTTTATCCACATACTCTGAATGCTTGTCCAGATAAAGCTTCTTAATAGAGAGCTCTTCTAATTCTTCTAAATCTATTTCATTTGCTTTATCATCTACTACATCTTCTACTAATCCAAGATATTTTGCAAGGGGCTTCAACGTCATTCCCTGTATCAATACTGAGAAAACAACCAGATAGAATACCATATTAAATATCCCCTGAGAATTATCTATTCCCGCTGTGATTGCTGTTGTAGAAAATATAATTGGCACAGCACCTTTCAGTCCTGCCCATGACATAAAGAATTTCTCCTTTTTACTGTAATTGAATGGTGCCATAAGGGAAAATACAACTGCTGTTCTGGCAACAATAGTTATCATTATTGCTAGAATACTTCCAGTTATCATAACCATTTTTAACTGGCTTGGAAAAACAAGAAGTCCAAGGATAATAAACATTGTTATCTGCATCAGCCATGAAGCTACTCTCATATTTCTGATAGTATTCATCCTGAAATCAAATCTTTCATTTCCTACTATTATTCCCATAAGATATATTGCAAGGAATCCATTTCCTCCAATAAGGTTAGTTGCAGAAAAACATATAAATAACACTGCAATCATATGAATAGTAAGAAATTCTTCTCTCTCTATCCGAAGAAGTCTTCCCATTGGAAGTGTTATTTTACCAAATAATACTCCCATAAGAGCTCCTACTATTATTTGCTGAATAAGGAACAGTATACTCATGAAGATATTTGAATCTCCAGCTTGAAACATAGATAGGACAAAGAGGATTAGTGCATATGCCATAGGGTCATTACTTCCTGATTCTATCTCTATTACTGTTCTTATTCTTTTCTTTAAATTGGAACCTCCCAGCATAGATATAACTGCTGCTGCATCTGTCGAAGAAACTATTGCTCCAAAAAGAAAAGCTTCTTTCAGAGTAAAGTCTGTTATCATATATGCTGCAAAGGCTGCCAGTACTGCTGTAAGAAAAACTCCTGCTGTTGCTAATATACCACTGGGGTAAAGTGCCATCATGGCATCTGATTTTTTAGTTTCCAAAGCTCCTGCAAAAAGAATAAATAATAATGCAAAGTTCCCTATATTCTGAGTTAATCTTGCATCATCAAATTCAATTTTTCCAATTCCTTCTGAACCTGCTGCCATTCCTATAAAAAGGAACATTATCAGCAAAGGTACCTGTACTTTTTTCGTTACTCTTATTGAGAGTAAACTTATTAATAACAAAATTCCACATACTAAAATTTTATAATCCATAGCTCAACTCCTTTAGCTTAAAGGTTTATACTATATTTTATAATATATTTAAAAAACATACAACTTAATTTACTTTATAAACAAAATTACTTGAAATTAGTACGGAAATCGAACCTTATTACTTCTTTTTAAAGATAATACTGAACAAAACAGCAAATATTAAACTTGGCATTACCCATGCAAGTCCAAAAGTTTGCAATGGAAGTTTTATATATATTTTATTCAAAAATTGAAGGTTAATTCCAAGAGTCTGAGTCATTTCAAAAAAACCTATTATCCCTGCTCCTATTACTGCTCCAAGATAAGTTTTATCTGAAGAGATATATTTCTTGAAACAGTTAAGTACTATCAAGACTATTGCTATTGGATAAAGAAATGTAAGTATTGGAGCTGAAACCTTTACTATTGCATCCACTCCAAAACCAGCAAAAACAAAGCTCAATATAACTGTACCTATAACTATCTTTTCATAAGAAACTTTTAAAAGACCACTGAAATAATCTCCAACTGTAGCTGTAAGCCCTATTGCTGTAGTAAGACAGGCTCCTGCTACACATATTCCCAATGCTAGATTTCCTTCTTTACCTAATAATTTATTTACTATATCTGTAAGAAGCTGAGTAGTTCCTGTACTATGAAGCACTCCATAAGATGTCGCTCCTATATATAAAAGTCCTCCATATACAATTGACAATCCACATACTGCTATCATACTTGAATTGCTTAAAAAACTCATCTCTTGTTTTGCAGTGAGGGTTCTTCCATTTCTTATTGCTTTCAATATTATGCTTGAAAAGATTATAGCTGCAAGAGTATCCATGGTCTGATATCCATTATAGAATCCATATCTGAATGTATTGCTTATCTCTTTAGCTGCTGGTTCTCCCATTGGGAAAAATACTCCTTTTACAACAATCACTGCCAATATTATTAATAATATTGGAGTAAGAATCTTTCCTATTCTCTCTATTACTGCATTTGCTTTTATAGAGAATAAAAATACAATTATAAAGTAACAAGCTAAAAAACCATATTTATACATTTCATTATTCCCATCTACATGGGGAAGAAGCATTAATTCAAAAGCTGTGGCTCCTGTTCTGGGAATCGCAAGAAAAGGTCCTATAGCTAAGATTAATACTACATTAAATATTTTACTAAATAGAGGTGATACTTTATCAGCAAAATCATCCAGCTCTTTTCCTGCTAATGCTGAAGACAATATAGCAAGAAGAGGGAATCCTATTCCTGTTATGAAAAAACCTGCTGCTGCTGATACCCATTTATCTCCTACCACATATCCTACCATAGGAGGAAATATAAGGTTTCCTGCTCCAAATAACATTGCAAATAAAGCAAATCCTGTCAATATGACATCTTTCTTCTTATAAATATAAACCACTCCAATCTTAAAAATTATCTTATTCATAAAAAATAGTATGCCTTAAAAGGAATATTTATCTTTTCCACCTGCTTTAAGGCATACTTATTTATTTTTAGTTATTAAATTGTAACATTTTTTATAAAAAAATATCAATGTTTTTTGAAAAAACTAAATATTACTCCACCTAATATTCCTGGAAGTACCCAAGACAGACCAAAACTTTCTAAAGGAAGTTTTGAATAAATAGTATTAAATAATTCAATATTTATTCCCATAGCCTGCATAGCTTCATAAGCACTTACTATTCCAGTTCCCACAACAGTTCCTACATACACATTATCATTCTTTATCATATTTTTCATAAAGTTTAAGAATATAAGAGCAATAGATATTGGATAAATAAATACCAATACAGGTACTGCCAGCTTAACTATAACATCTACTCCAAAGCTTGCAAAAATAAAACTGATTATTACTGTTATTATTGCTAACTTTTCATATGCTATTTTCAGAAGTCCGCTGAAATAATCTGCTACTGTTGCAGTAAGTCCAATAGCTGTAGTCAGACAAGCTCCTGCTACACATATTCCAAGTACGACTTTTCCTATTTTTCCTAAAAGAAGAGTCACTACAGTAGAAAGAAGTTCTGTACTTCCAATTCCCTGTGCTAATACTCCTGTTGCTGTTCCACCAATATATACCAACCCTCCATATACTATTGTAAGTCCCCCAATAGCTATGAAACTTGCTTTTATCAGAAATGAAAACTCTGCTTTAGCACCTAGATTTCTTCCTTTTCTTATTGATTTTAATATAATTTCTGAAAATACTATTGCTGCAAGAGTATCCATTGTCTGATATCCATTAAGAAATCCATATTTAAATGGTGTTGATGTTCCCATTACTTTTGGATCCCCCAGTGGAGAAAATACTCCTTTGAATATTATTATTGCCAATACTACTAAAAGTATTGGAGTAAGAATTGCTCCTACTCTATCTACAACCTTACTTGACTTTAATGAAAACATAATAGTTATTGCAAAGAATACTGTTAAAAATCCAAATTTATACATTTGAAAATTCTCTATATTTTGAGGAACCATCATTTCAAAAGCTGTAGCTCCTGTTCTAGGTAAAGCTAAAAGAGGTCCAATAGATAAAATAAGTGCTATATTGAAAACCTTACTAAACAAAGGAGAAACCCTTGTAGCAAAACTATCAAGATCTTTTCCTGCCACTGCTGCTGCTATTATTGCTAAAAGTGGAAATCCAGCTCCTGTCAATATAAATCCTATAGCTGAAACTATCCAATTATCTCCATTAGTAAATCCTACAACTGGTGGAAATATTAGATTCCCTGCTCCAAACAGCATTGCAAATAAGGCAAATCCTGTCAATATAACATCCTTCTTTTTATACATTTCTTCCTCCTAAAAATTATATATCTTTACTTCAATATATCAAGCCTTTAAATTCCTATCTTCAAGTTTAAATTTTAGACTTAATGGTTAATAAGTGTACTAACAAAAATTATATCAACATTTTTATTCTATGTCAATATAATAATATTAACAGACTATTTTTTTAGTATAAAATTCATATATAATTTTTACTATTTTCTCTTCATTTCTTTAGAGAATATCTGTATATAAATATTAAAATTTGTTGTATAATAGTCGTAGTAAATAAAAACAAATTTTTAAGGAGGATATTTATGTCAGTACTATTTATTAATTACCCTAAATGCAGCACTTGTATCAATGCTAGAAAATGGCTTGAAGAAAATAATATTAAATTTACAAGCAGACATATTGTAGAGGATAATCCAAAAGAAGATGAATTAAAAAAATATATAAAACTAAGTGGACTTCCTGTAAAAAAATTCTTTAATACAAGTGGTATGCTTTACAGAGAAATGAACCTAAAAGAAAAAACTGCTTCAGCTACTGATGATGAAATGATAAAAATACTAGCTACTAATGGTATGCTTGTAAAAAGACCTTTAGTTGTAACTGAGGATGGAGTTTTGATTGGTTTCAAAGCTGATCAATGGAAAGAGTTTTTTAATAAATAATAATAAATTTTGGGGAGTGAAATATGAATATAAAAAAGTTAGCAATTTCCTTTATTGCTGGTACTTTTCTCTTAGCTGGATGCAGCAGCCTTCAATCTAATCCAGATGGGAAATATGAACTTGTTGTCATTCATCTGAATGATGTACATGGAAGAGCTGAAGAGGGAAATTATAATGGAATGGGGTATCCTAAAGTTGCCTCTATAATCAATGAGTACAGAAAAGTTTTAGGACAGGAAAATGTTCTTTATCTTGATGCTGGAGATAATACTCATGGAACTACCTTTGCAACACTTGAAAAAGGTGAATCTATGATAAAACTCTCAAACGAAATGAAACTTAATGCCATGACTCTGGGAAATCATGACTTTAATTATGGAATGGAACAATTGTATAAATTAGAAAATTTGGCAGATTTTAAATTCCTTACATCTAATGTATTGAATAAAAATGGAAAACCTATTGGTGAAAAATATATAATAAAGAAAATTCGTGGTGTAAAAGTTGGAATATTTGGTCTGATTACTCCTGAAACTATGTATAAAGCTAATCCTCAAATTGTTAAAGATTTGACTTTCAGTGGCCCAATAGACACTGCTAAGAAAATAACTGAAGAACTTAAAGGAAAAGGTGTTCAATTTATTATTGCTGTCACTCATCTGGGAGATGATCCTGCTACAAAACATGAATGGCAGAGTATAGGTCTGGCGGAAGCTGTCCCTGCTATAAACCTCATTGTTGATGGACATAGTCATACAGCTTTAAAAGATAAAACTGTAGTCAATGGTGTAACTATAGTACAGACAGGTGAATATGATAAAAATCTTGGCATTGTAAAAATAGATTTTGATGAACTTGCGTATGGAGAAAAGGCTATTTATCCTGTTCTTTTATCTAAAGCTGAAGTAGAGAACGGAAAAGATTTATCTGTAAAAATGGAGTTAAACGAAAAATTTGTAGCTAAAGATGATGCAAAAATAGCTTCACTAATATATGATATAAAAGAGAGACAGGAGAAAATAATATCAGAAGTAATTGGAAAGACACCTGTATTATTAGAAGCAAGCAGAGAACTGGTAAGAACAAGTGAAACTAATCTTGGGAACCTTGTTGCTGATGCTATCCTTGAGAAAAGCGAAGCTGACATAGCTATAACAAGTGGGGGAAGTATAAGAAGCTCTATTGGTGCAGGAGATATAACAGTTGGAAATATCATAAGTGTTCTTCCTTTTGGAAACTATGTTATAGTAAAAGAACTCACTGGAAAACAGGTATGGGATATGTTTGAGAATGGATTCAGTAAATATCCTGAAACTGATGGAAGATTCCCTCAATTCTCTGGAGCTGTAGTTACTTTCAATCCTAAAAAACCAGCTGGTAAGAGAGTAGAGAAAATAACACTGAAAGATGGAACTTCTCTTGATTTAAATAAGACATATAAAGTAGCCAGTGATGACTATATTGCTGTAGGTGGAGATGAATATAATATGTTTATTAATGCCAAAACAATTGCTAATTATCCTGCTCTTTCTGAAATAGTTATAGAAAATATAAAGAAAAATGGTGTAACTAATCTCACAACTGATAATAGATTAATAAGAAAATAGTATTTTCAATTAGAAAATCCCTCTGTAATAATATACAGAAGGGATTTTTTTAGTTTATTTCTAATATTTTTGATTGTACAAATTTTATTGTTTTTTTAGGAACTATTTCTCTTACTTCTTTTGAGGTTGGACTGCCTATTCTTCTCTTTTTTCTTTTTAAAAGTGAAAATATTCCTCTATTTCTAAATTTTACCTCTTCATCCATAGCTATTACTTCTGCTATAAGATTAAATATCTCTTCTATTTCCTCTCTTGCCTCTTCATATTCTACTATTTCATCCTGTTCTTTTCTCAATTTCTTGTAATATGATACAAATTCTCTAGTGTTCATATTCTTCCTCCATTAGAGTATTGAGCTCATTTACTTTATCTATCATTTTCATTCTGGGTCTAAATTTAATAACTTTCTTTTCTTCTGTCACCATCATTTCTCTTGTTGCTAAATTTAATATCTTTCTGGGTTTTACTTCCCTTTTCTCAAATATTCCCCAGTCTTTTATTATTACTTTTTCTTCTTCTTCTAAAACATCAAAAAGAGCTTTCCAGAAAGAATCTAATCTTTCTTTTGCCTCTCTTATGCTTTTTAGATTCCTTCTTTCTTTGTATAAGGTTAAAAACTCTTTTTCTGTCATTTTTCTCTCCTCATCAAAAAAATACTACTCTTTATTTTTAAAATTTTTTCTTAAAAATTTATTTATTATTTCATTTATTATTTTAATTTCAGAAATTTTTAGTTTATATGTTTCTTGTCTATTTTGATTTATCATAGTTAAAAACTCTGCTATTTCATACCTTAAGCCTTCTCCTTGAAAAGAATAAAAATATTTTCTATTCTTACTAAAATTTTCAAATCTTAATTCAAAATATTCTGTTTTCCACCAAGGAGAAGGAGCATATATATATCCTTTTGTTCCTGAAATAATTAACTCTCCTTCTGATTTCACTCCTAATCCAACTTTTGCTACTGGAGTTACTCCATTTTGATATCTTAACAAAATTTTAGTATATAAATCTATTTTTTTCTCTTTATCAATATAGGAATAAAATTTTACATTTTCTGGCTTACCTAATAGCTTTACTATTGCTAAAAGTGGATAGGAGGCTAGCTCTGTCACACTTCCTCCAGATTCTTTACAGCTAAGTTCTCTTATCTCCCCTTCTACTAATTTCGTAAAACAAGCTTCCACATCCTTAATTTCTCCTATTATTCCTGATTTAGCAATACTTATCAATTTTTCAAATCCTGGACAAAATGCTGTTTTTATTGCTTCCAATAATACTAATTTATATTCTTTAGTTATCTCATATAATTCATTAGTTTCTTTTGATGATAATGTGATTGGTTTTTCACAAAGAACATGCTTTTTATTTTCTAAAGATCTTTTTATGTAATAATAATGAGTATTATGAGGAGTCGCTATATATACTGCATCTACTTTTTCTATAAATTCTTCAAAGTTATTTGTATAAAATTCTAATTCAAATTTTTCTGCAAATTTTTTTGAATTCTCTATATTTCTGCTCATTACACCTTCTACATTAACTCCACTAACATATTTAGATTCTGTTACAAATCTCCTTGCTATTCTTCCAGCTCCTATAATTCCAATTTTTAGAATTTTATTTTTATCTTCTCTAATTTGAGTACTGGATATTCCCTTTGTTCTTTCTAAATAAACTACTTCACAAAATTCCTTCAAATAATCAAATTTACCTTTCCAATCTGACCCTATAATAAAAGTATCTATATTATATTTTTGAATATCTTCAACCTTTTGTCCTTCATATTCTTCAATTATTATTTCATCAACATAACCAGTTTTTTTTATATTTTCTATTCTATTAATTATTGAATCATTAACATTTAATTTCCCTCTAGTTTTATCATAAGAATCTGTTGTTACCCCTACTATTAAATAATCTCCATATTCTTTTGCTCTTTTTAATAAGTTAATATGTCCCTGATGTAATAAATCAAAAGTTCCATATGTTATTACTTTTTTCATTTTAATTTCTCCTAGTTAATAATATCTTTATTTTCTTTACTCCTAAACTAATAAAATATTCTCTAAACATTAGTAAAACACTCATATATATAACTCCAAAAACTACTAAAATAAATAAAAATTCAAGGTATATGTCTAAAATTTTACTAAAGTATTTTAAAAAAATGCATATAATAAAAGATAATAATGATGTTATTATATATATACTCCTTTCTTTAGTAAACATGTTATATTCTTTAAAGATCTTTTTTACTTTATAAAATCTAAATATACATACTAAAAATTCTGTTATTAGAGTTGCTGTTCCTGCTCCTAATATTCCATATTTTGGTATCAATAAAAAATTTAATAAAAAATTACTGCCTAATCCTATTAATGAAACTTTAAAAACTATACTTTCTTTATCATATGGAATTAAAATTTGACCAGCACTAAATCCACTTATTGGAATAAATATTATTATTGGTAACATTATTTGCATTGGTAATATTGATTCTAAATATTTTTTCCCTGAAAAAATTAAAACTATATTGTTTGATAAAATAAACAATACACATACCGTAGGTATTGAAATAAAAAATATAAAATTTAAATATAAATCCATGTCTTTTATCAAAGATTCTTTTTCTTTATTTTTTATTTTCTCTATCATCCTAGGAGCAAGAACAAGTCCTAATGAAGTAATCAATGGAATAATTATTTTAGTCATTTTTACTGCTACATTATAATATCCTACTTCTTTATCCCCCTTCATTATTCCTATCATAGTTGAATCTATATTTAGATAAATATTAGTAGATATTACATAGAAAAAAATTACTATCAATGGTTTAATATGTTTTTTTAAAGTTAAATTTTTTATATCAAATAGTAAATATTTTCTTACTGAAATAAAATCTATTATTTTAGCAATTATTTCAGGTAAAGCCATAATCAAAGCAAACTTTAAATAATCTTCTGGTTTTTTAACTAATGAAAATAAAAATATCATTGATATAATTCTTACTATTAATAATCTTATTGTTCTTCTTTTATGATTTTCTATAGTTATAAAAAAATAATCCAATGTTGAAAAAGAAAATATAATAGACATTCCCAGAATTAAAAATAAAACATACTCTTTTTTCAATTTATCAAAATATATTATTGTTATAAAAAAAATAATACTACTTATAAAACTTGAAATAATTGAAATTATTATTATTTCTGTAAAATTTTTTTTGAATTGATTTTCTCCATTAACTTTGCTTCTCGATAATTCTCTAATTCCATATATGGGTATTCCTAAATTAGCAATAGTTACAAAATATGAAATTATAGATAATGCAAAAGTATATTTTCCATAATAGACTGGTGTTAAAATCCTTGATGAATATGGAAAAAATAATACTGGAAATAATATTGAAGTAAAAACAATTCCTACATTATATACATAATTTTCTAAAAGTTTTGATTTCATTTCTTATCCAATCTTAAATATTTAATTATTCTTTCACAAGATTTATTATCTTTATATTTATTATATTTATTTGTAAATTCTCTATTGTTCATATCAATATTTTCATAATTTTCTAAAAATCCTATAAATTTTTCATAAGTATCAATTACTGGATATGGAGAAATATTTATAAAGTCTTCGAATAATAACCCTCTTGTATTTTTATATTCTTCATAATCATGAATAGCAAAAAATATTGGTTTATTCAAAATTTCATAATCAATCCAAACAGATGAATAATCTGTAATCAATGCATCTGTTGTTCCTAGTAAAGGATATAAGTGTTCATCTATATTTTCTAAATCCTCATTTTTTAGAATAATAATATTAGTAAATTCTTTAAATTTTTCTTCTTGTAAGATATCAAATGGATGTAGTTTTAATATTAATAGAAACTGTTTTTTTTCTAATAATTTATTCAAATTACTTAATTTACTAAAAGGTAATATTGAAATATAGTTTTCCACATACTTACCATCTTTAGCCCAACTACTCTCAGAATCAACTATAGATTTTCTAAATGTAGGCATCCACATTAATATTTTTTTAAACTTTTCTTTCTTTAAGTTAATTTTACAAAAAAAATCTGTCTCCTCATAAAGCAAATCATTTCTTGGTTGTCCTGTTATTATAACTTTATTTATATCAATATTAAATGCTTTTGCCATAAAACATTGAAATAATTCAGATGTAGCAATTATCATATCATATTTTGTTTCAATCGTTTTATTGGTACGTTTATCTAGATTTCCTATTGGTTTTAGAGGCATTCCATGCCATAAATTTATTATTTTTCTATTCTTATTTGAAGAAAAATTAGAATATAATCCATGAGTTGTAAAAATATATTTTGATCTTAAAAAATAATATATTCCTGCCAAGCTTATTTTAGGATAAATTTTTGTTCTACTATTTTCTCTCTTATTTGAATTTATACTTTTATTTTCAGTTATCCAGATATATTTATAAGCTGGAAGTTTTTCTTTCAAGTACTTATAGATAGCAAAACTATTATCTGTTAATTCTATAAAACTATTAAAGATAATAATATTACTCTTTGGAATAAATTTATCTAATAAAATCATAAATTTCTTAATAATTTTCATTTTTAACTCCTATTCTTTTTCAGTGAAAATATAATCAGGTATTATAAAATAAATTATATTAAAGTAATAAAATAATGCTGTGCTTTCCATAAAACCAAAAATTAATACTATCGAAAAGATCTTAACTGCTTTATAATCTTTATTTCTAAATAGTATTTTCATTACATAAAAAATTAAAATATTTAATGAGATAAAACCTATTATTCCATTTTCAAATAATGTTCTTAAATAAACATTGTCTAAAGGATATATTTTATAACATTCTATAATTTCCTTATTTCCAAAAATCGTTATTTGAGATTTAGTTAAATAATTGTAAAATAAAATAAGTCTTCCACTAAAAAGTTTATTCAAAAACGTATTTCTAAAATAATATGGAAGAAAAAATGTAAAAAATATAATTATTCCTCCCTCTAATAAAAATATTCTTTTTAATTTTTCTATATATTTTTCATCTACTAAAATAAGAAAAATAAATAATAATATCAATAAAAATGTTGTTCTTGAATAAGTATAATTAAATACTATTTTTCCAATAAGAAAAATAAATATAGAAATTAAAATCTTTACTTTATCATAATATAAATAATATAATAAGAAAAATATTGGTAATAGTAATGACATAGCTGTATTAGGATGAACAAATCCTAAAGTATATCTAAAGACTTTAAAATCTTCAAAGTACCTTATTGCTGATTTGAGATTATTTGTTTCTAAATATCCAAGTTTGTTCAATAGTAATGTCAACAAATAGAAAAATACTGATAAAAATAATAAAAATTTTAATCTTTTATTATTTTTTATAAACTTAGAAATAATTATTATATAAAAAGAAATATAAAATTTGGGTAAAATCAATATAAAGATAATTAAAAAAATTATTATTTTTAAATCTTTTTTCTTAATTTTTTCATCTATAAAAAAAGGTATTAAAGAAAAAAATAATAAAATTACTATGCTAATTAGTTTTATCATTCTATATTCTTCCCATAAATAAATACTAAACATATAAAAATTAAAGAATATTATTAGCAATAAAAAACCACAATTTATTTCATTTAATTTTTTTTTTACCATCTCTTTTTCCTCTTTATATTACTAACAATTTTATTTAAAAATTTTATAAGAAATTTTTTTGGAAAGAGCTTAATAATATTAAATAAAATTATTTTTTTCCATTCTTCATCTTTCAATACTTCATCATACCTGTTGAATATAAAATTATTTTTTTTTATCTCTTTCAAATATTCTTTTAAATATTTATCAAAATTAGAATTTTTATAAAATTTTTCTCCTAGCAACATTCCTATTAGCCTTAAATTTTTCTTTCTGGAAACTAGATTTCTAATCTTCTCTTCATTATTTTTTGTATAAAAGTTTTCCAAATTTTTAAAACAATTAATTGTATCTGTTAAATGTTTTAATTTTATATTATTAAATGAACCATTATTTTTTCCTATTATATAATGGTAAAAAGCTTTATTTATTTTTCCTATTTTTTCAGCAAAATATCCTAATCTTCCCACTACTTCAACATCTTCTAATAAAAAAATTTCTTCATTATAAATAATTTTATTTTTAAAGTACAATTCTCTCTTTATTAATTTATTTACAGTGTATCCTAAAAAATTTTGTGTATAAAATTTTTTTAAATAAGTTATATTACTTATTACATCATTTTCATTAATATTTAAATCTTTTCTATATTCAGTTTTATTTTTATTTAAATAATCAATTTTTATATCTGAAATAGTTATGTCTAGATTATCCTTTTCTGCTCTTTCATATATTGCTTTAAAGTACCCCTGTTCTATCCAATCATCACTATCTATATTTAAGCAATATTTCCCTCTAGCTATTTTTAAAGCAGCATTTCTAGCACTACTTGAGCCTCCATTTTTTTTATTTACTATAACTATTCTTTCATCTTCTTTTTGAAGACTTTCTAATATTTCTAAACTCTTATCTTCAGAACCATCATTAACACATATTATTTCTATATTTTCAAAGTCTTGTTCTATTACACTTCTAATACACTTCTCTAAATGTTTTTCTCTATTATATATTGGTATTATTATACTAATTTCAGGACTTTTTTGTTTTTCTTTAAATAAAAAGTAATCTTCAGGTACTCCTATATCTATAAAGTATCCCTTACTTTCATACGAATACTTTTCTATTTTTTTATCTTCTAATACCTCTTTTTCAAATGAAAAATTTTCTTTCTCCACTCTATTCAATAAATCTTTTTTTATTAGATATATTCCTCCATTTATTTTTCCTTTAGCTTTCTTCTTTTTTTCTTCAAATTCTATTATTTTATTTCCTTTTATTATTAAAGAGCCATATCTATCAAAATTTTCCATTTCTTTTACTGTAACTGTTAAGATACTTTTATTTTCAGTGTGAAATTCTTTCATTCTTTTTAAATCAATATCAAAGAAAGTATCTCCATTAACTATAAAAACATCTTCTTCTTTAGCTAACTTTAAAGCTTTTTTTATAGCTCCTCCTGTTCCTAGAGGAGTTAATTCTTCTGAATATGTTATTTCAATACTTTCATATCTATTTTTAAAATATTCTTTTATTATTTTCTTTTTATAACCAACCGCTAAAATAATATGTCTTATTCCTTTTTCTCCTAAATCTTTTATTAAATATTCTAAGAAAGGCTTTCCATTTACTGGAGCCATCGGTTTAGGAACATCTGATACCACTTCTTTTAATCTTGTTCCAAAACCTCCAGCTAGTACTATAGCTTCCAATTTTTATTCCTCCCCAAACATTTCATTTTCTACTCCTAAACATAGAGTATGGTAAATCGGCAAATGATATTCTTGAATAATATATGTTTCCTCTTCTTCAACATTTATATTTATATCTGATATATCTTTTAATTTTCCACCAAACTTTCCTGTCAACGAAATTATTTTCATCCCTTTAATTTTAGATATTTGCGAAGCATAAATAACATTTTTTGAATTTCCTGATGTACTTATAGCTATTAATATATCTCCTTCATTCCCATAACCTAATACCTGTTGAGCAAAAACAAGTTCAGAATTATTATCATTGCTATAAGCTGTTATCAATGAAATTTCACTTACCAAAGCTATTGCAGGTAATGAGCTCTGTAAGTTATTTATAAAATATTCTGCTTCTTGTGGAAATGTATTTTTAATTTTATCTATATATTTATTTTCTAATTTTCTTGGAAGAACAAAGCTTTTCATGAGTTCTCCTACTATATGTAAAGAATCTGAAGCACTTCCACCGTTGCCACAAATTAGCAATTTCCCTTTATTTTTATAGCAATTTACTATCTCTAATATTGAATTCTCTATTTCTACCTTACAATTAGATAATTTAGGAAATCTTATAATTAAATTCTCTATTAATATATTTGTAGATTTTTTCAATTTTATACACCTCTTATTCATATAAAGTCCAAGCCTGTGCCCCTTTTTCTGAAAATTGTGCCAATATAACTTTCCCTTCTTTTCTTCTTAATTTTTCTATTAGAGCATATCTTTCTTTTGGATCACAAAGTATCATCATAAAACCCCCTCCACCTGCTCCTGATACTTTAGCTGCTTTTCCACCATTATTCATTATAAAATCATAAGTTTCATTTATAAAATTATTAGAAATTGCATTTGACATTTTCTTTTTAGATATCCATCCATTTTTTAGACACTCAGCAAACCTTTTGAAGTCACCTCTTAAAATTGCATTTTTCATCTCAATGGCTGATTCCTTTAATTCATGCATTCCTTCTAAACTTTTTTCAGACTTTTCTTTTACATTTTTGATTTGCTCATCAATTATTTTTGCAGATTCTCTTGAAGTTCCTGTATAATATAGAATAAGTGAACTTTCTATCTCATTTTTTATCCATTTTTTCAATCTTAATGGATTTACTATCACTCTATTTTCTGAATAAAATTCCATAAAGTTAAATCCACCAAATGTAGCAGAAAATTGGTCTTGTTTCCCTCCACTTAAATTCAAATCTATTCTTTCTATCTCATATGCCAAATTAGCTATATCATATTCCCCTAATGGTAAATTTAACCATTCCATATATGCTTTTATTATAGCTACTACCATTGTTGAAGAAGAGCCTAAACCTGAACCTGCTGGAGCATCTGAATAAGTTGTCATTTTAAAAGATAATGGTTTCCCATCATTGTACCTTTTAACGATTTTATTATAGACTCCTTTATGAAGCAAAAGATTATTATCTATTTCTAAATAATCCTTACTCTCTCCTTCAAATATTTCATGTCTATCAGTTGAATTAAAAATTATCCTATTATCAGCAGTAGGCTCAATAGTACAATAGGCATACATATCTACTGTAACATTAAGCACAACTCCTCCATATTCATCACAATATGGAGATACATCTGTTCCTCCTCCAGCAAGTCCTAATCTTAAAGGTGCTTTAGATCGTATTATCATTTGTATTTCCTTTCACTTCTAGTTCTTCAAATAATTTTTTAAATTTTTTTATTGAAGAATTATAGCTATATTTTTCTATAAAAATTTCATTTGTATATTTATTTATTTTAGGCATTCCATTATTTTTCCAATATTTTATATAATTATTTATTTTTTCTATAAATTCTTTTGAAGAATTACAAATACCGCCAACTTTGTCATAATCCATTTCATAACCTTGAAAGGATTCTATAGTTCCAAAGATAGTTTTTCCATAAGATAGCGCTTCTCCAGTTTTTACTTTCATCCCTCCTCCAGCAAAAATAGGAGCTATTACTGCATCAGCATCTAAATAGTAATTATCTAAATTTTCAACTGTTCCAATAACTTTTACTTTTTTATTTAATTTTTCAAATTTTTCTTTATATTTTTCCATTCCCTTGCCTACAATATATAAATCTGCTTCTACTCCTTCTAAAACATTTTTTATAAAAAATTCTACTCCATTTAAATTAGGTTTTAAACTTGCTGTTCCCACAAAAAGTAAATTAAATTCTACTGAATTAAATAATTTCTTTAATTCTTTTTCTATTTTAGGTATAGGTAAAGTTACTTCTATCTCTGCATTAGATTTATACCCATACTCTTTTTCTAATAATTTTGTATCTCTGCTATTAAGAGTTATAATCTTATCTGAATTTTTAAAAGATTTATTTTCATTTATTTTTGCATTAAAGATTTCTTTTTTAGCTTTTAATATTCTAAAAAAGCTTTTTAAATTAAATTTATCTTTTTTATATTCAATAAGTATAGAAGAGAAAAAGCAATAATTAATATCATGGCAAAATATTATTATTTTCTTTTCAGGAAATTTTTTTTTAATTTTTTCTGCTAAATAACCAAATCCACTATTATCTAAAAAAATAATATTATAATTTTCTATTTCTATTTTCTTAATTATTTTATTTTCTATAATTAATGAACTGGATTCTAATCTATTAAAAAAAGTTATACTCACAATTCTTGAAAAAATATTTTTAGATATAACATCATAGATATCAACTTTTTCTTTTCCAAAAATAGTTACTATATTTTCTAAATTTCTTTTAGATCCTAAATAACCTCCACTTTTATTATCTTTTTTTAATCTATTCGTTATAAATAAAATTTCTTTCATTTTCACCTCTTTTTTAACTCTTTTCTTAGAAAGTTTTTATAAATTATTTTTCTTAGCCTATTTCCACAAATTCTTACCCCTGATCTAATTACAATATTTGTTAGATAATAATAAGTATTCATATATCCTTCTTTATAAAACTTTGTTAAAGCTTTTATTTCATTTTTGATATATGAAATCCCTCCTCTTCTGTCATAAACATCCAAATTACTCCTTATGTAAAGTAAATTTTCTTGAATATTATATCCTTTGCCTAACTTCAACATTCTTAAAAATAAATCATAATCTTCAAACCAAAAACAATCATGATAATTTCCTACTTTTATTACATAACTTTTTTTAAAACCTATTCCTGCATGTATAAATGGACATCTTCTTTTTGAAAATTTTAAAATTTCTTCATTCTTTTCAGGTAAAATTCTTTCTGAGATAATATCATTTTTATCTTTATCAAAATCATATCCATTAGTTCCAACTAAGATTAAATCTTTTTTTTCAGTAAAAATTTTTACTTGTTCAAATATTTTCTTAGGATGCATAATATCATCTGTATCCATTCTTATTATTATTTCATTTGAACAATTTAGTACTCCTTCTCTTAATGCTAGTCCTAATCCTTTATTTTTTTCTAAAGGAACTGTTTTCATGTTTATCTTATTTTTATACTCTTTTATTACTTGTTCTAATTCCTCTGTTAAAGGCCCATCTTTTACCAAAACTATTTCATCTGGCAAATAAGTTTGCTCCAATATACTATTCAAACTTTTTCTAAAATACTCAGCTTTTTCTTTAGAGTATATTGACATCAAAACTGATACTTTTGTTTTCTCCATCAATATGCCCCCTTTTTCCCAACAACATTCTTTATTGTTTTCACTGTTATTATTATGTCCAGCCACAATGACCAGTTTCTTATATAGTAAAGATCCAGCGCTATTCTTTCATCATAGTTCTCAACATCTGACCTTCCATTTGCCTGCCACATTCCTGTTATTCCTGGTTTTACTCCAAATATCTTTTTGCTATTTTCTTCCCCATAATATAAATCTACTTCTTTTTGTACTACTGGTCTTGGACCTACAAATGACATTTCTCCTCTTATTACATTTATAAATTGTGGAAACTCATCTAATGATGTCTTTCTTAAAAACTTTCCTACCTCTGTTATTCTTGGATCATCTTTTAACTTAAAGTTCTTATAGAACTCCTCTTTTAGTTTTTTATCTTTAGATAGCATCTCTTCCAATCTTTTCTCTGCATCAGCATACATAGTCCTAAACTTATACATCTTAAAAGTCTTTAGATATTGCCCTATCCTTGTATGGAAAAATATTGCTTTTCCACCATCCTTTTTTATCTTTGGAGCATATATTAAATAGAGCATTCCTAAAACTATGCACCCTACTGTTCCTGTCGCTATATCAAAGCTTCTTTTTAAAAACTTATTAGTTCTTCTATTCATTCCATTGTATGAAGATACAAGCATTATTCCATCATAGTCTTCTATAGTTGCGTTAAAAGTATATGTTCCATTTAACTCTGGTGTAAATTTTATCTTATTTACTTTTCCATCCAATCTATTTATTATCTCTGACATCTGTTTATTATCTGCTAGCGGGAGAGCTATTATTACTTCATTTATTTTATTTTCTTCTATTACTCTCTCAATATCACAGCAGTTCCCCAGTATCTTTTCTTCTTCTACTTTTATACTTTGATTAACTCCCTCTAAAGAATTAGCTGATATATATCCCAGTAAGTTGTACATTGTAAAATTATTTTCTTTTATTACATGAGTTAATTCTCTAGCTGTATTTCCTACTCCTATAATAAGAAGCCTTTTTTCCAATGATTTTCTAAATATATTTCTTATAATTTTTATTATAATTAAGTTAAAGAAAGTAAATGTTATTCCCACTATCAGATGAACTGGTATATACTTGCTTCCCCAGAATGCTGCATCATTTATCAGCATTATTATGAGATATTCTGTATGAACAAAAAGTTGTTTTTTCAGTTCTTCCCATATAAGTATAGTTTTAAAGGAATACATATTCTTAGTAAGATTTAATGCAAGATAGATAAAGAAAGTGTTGTACATAATTCTATCTGGAACTTTAAATATTTTATTTATTAAAAAATAGAATATGAATTGTAATACTATCATTAAAATCTTTGAACTCTGTCTTTTCACTTTCCCCTTGCTCCTTGACTTTTATTTTAAGATGTTTTTTTTTATATTTTTATCCGAATTATTTATTTTATATTTTAAATTTATCTATTTTATATATTTTGTAATATTTTTTATTCAAAATATACATTTAATAGTTTTATTTATAAAAATTAGATTTTTACTTATATTTATTAATCCTTATCTCTTTTATTTCTAATATTTTCTAAATTTTGATTTCTATATTTTTTCCAGCTTTCAAAATTAAATATCAATTTTCAATTTTTGTAAAAATTATTATTTTCAACTAATTTAAAAAAGTTCGCATTATTACAAAAAGGCGTCCTGTAGAAATTTTTTTCAAAAAATTTATTCGTGAAACTTTTTAGAATTATAGATTGGTATAGTGAAATAATACTACTAAAATAGAATATTGTCAATACTAAAAAAACCTATAATTTGACATTTTTAAGAAATCTTAGAACGATTTTATTGAGTTTTGGAAGAGAAAAAGTTCTCATTATTGTAATAATGCGAACATTTACACCTCATAACTTCCCATTTTTTAAGAAGTCATTTTTTTACCTCTCTCTTTTAGACATCTTTCCTTTTCTCTTCTCTTGTGTAATTTTTTTCTTTTTCTACATGTCAATTATTAATTTTTTATATATTGCATCATACTTTATTTGTTTTTCTATATTTCAATTTCTTATTTTTTCTATATCCAGCTCCCATTTATTTAGTCATATTTAAAAATTATTAAATAGTGTCATTTTCTCTATATTTTCTCTTACAATTTTCTTTTTATTTTTATCAATTTTTCTTAGTTTAATATTATAATTAATTTTTTTATACTCTCTTTCAAAAATATATATTATATTTCATCAAAATATATACTTTAAAAATTTTACAAATAAAAAAAGACCAGCTTATATTTCAAAACTGATCTCACTATTATTTCTATTTTCCTCTACATATTTTCTTATTCTTTTCACAGCCTTCTCTAATTTAGGTATATCCACTGTAAGTGATATTCTAAAATATTTTTCTGTCCCAAAAGATATCCCAGGAACTACTGCCACCTGCACCTTTTTCAGCATATCCATTGCAAAGTCAAAAGAATTTAACTCTGAAACTGCTGAATACTCTGCAAATATGTAGAAAGCTCCTTTAGGTTCAACTACATTAAATCCCAGCTCTGTCAGAGCATTTTTCATATACAGAGCTCTTTCTTTATAGATATTCATAAGCTCACTTCTATCTTCAAACTTTTCCAATGCAACTTCTCCTGCTACAATAGACAGAGCCATTGGAGAGCTTAAAGTATACAATGTAGTATTTAAAAAATTTCTTCTATATTCAAGTGGAAAAATAGTATACCCTATTCTCCATCCTGTCATTGAATGAGATTTTGAAAATCCATTTATTACAATGAGCTTATCTTTTATTCTGTCAAAAGAGCTGAAAGAATGAAAATTATAAAATGCAAGCTCACTATATATCTCATCAGCTATGAGAAAAATATCTCTCTTCTCTACAAAATCTACCACTATATTCATCTCTTCAAGAGTCAGCACATTTCCAGTGGGGTTACATGGGTTGCTCAAAAGGATAGCTTTTGCTTTATCAGAATAATTTTCTTCCAACAGTTCTGCTGTTATTTTAAAATCTGTTTTTGTTATATCCATAAAAATAGTTTTGGCATAGCACAGATTTATCATTGGGGGGTATCCCGGATAAAAAGGTGCTGGTATCATTACTTCCTCTTCTGGATTCAATATTGTCCTCAAACATGAAGACAAAGCTTCTGATGCTCCTACATTTATTATCACATTATCAGGTATATAGCTGGAACCATATTTTCTATTATAGTAATCAGCTACTAACAGTCTGATTTTTTCTCCACCCCCAGTAGGAGGATATCGCAGCTGATGTTCTGTTCCATACTGCAATGCCTCTGTTATCAGTTCTTTTGGGGAAGGAATATCTGGCTCTCCTATTGTCAGATCTACTGCATCTGAATATTTCCTTGATTCCTCATTGAGAGCTCTGATAAGGGAATATTGAAGTTTTGATACTTCTCTGCTTATCTCCATTTTTCCCTCCTATTTTCTCAAATCATCTACTAGCTGTGTCTTTCCTAATGTTTTTTCATCTACATTTTTTATTATTCTAGCTGGGTTTCCTGTAACCACTGCTCCAGCAGGCACATCTTCAAGAACTACTGCCCCTGCTCCTACCACTGCTCCTGTTCCTATTCTTACTCCTTCTATAATTACAGCATTAGCTCCCACAAGGACTCCATCTTCTACTACTACTGGCTTAGCTGAAGGTGGCTCTACTACTCCTGCAAGAACTGCCCCTGCTCCTATGTGGCAGTTTTTTCCAACTGTAGCTCTTCCACCAAGGACTGCTCCCATGTCTATCATAGTATTATCTCCAATGACAGCTCCTATATTTATTACTGCTCCCATCATGATAACAGCATTATTTCCTATAGTTACTTTATCTCTTATTACTGCTCCTGGTTCTATTCTTGCATTTATATTTCTATAGTCTAAAGTTGGCACTCCTGAATTTCTTCTGTCATTTTCAATATAGTAATCTGTTATGTCAGATGCATATACTTCTAAAATTCTATTTATTTCATCTGATTCTCCAATCAAAATATATGAGCCGTTTCCTCTAAAAACTTGTGCTGTAGTTTCTAAATTCTCTATATTTCCATTTATATATGCTTTTACTGGCGTCCTTTTTTGTGAATTTTTTATAAAGGCTATTATCTCTTCTGCTGTATTTAAATTTGTCATTTTTCCTCCTTAGATATGTAAATATGAGCTAGTTTTTATATTTACTTTTCTCTTAAAATTATTTTTTCTTTAGGTACTATGTATTAGTTTTTTTCTAATTTCTAAAAATATCTTTCATAGTATATAGCCCAGCTTCTTTTCCAACAAGAAATCTAGCTGCTTTTAAAGCTCCCATAGCAAATATCTTTTTAGACATTGCTGTATGTCTTATCTCTATAATTTCATCTTCTCCACAGAAAAGAACTGAATGTTCTCCAACAATAGTTCCCCCTCTCAATGAATGAATTCCTATCTCATTTTTCTCTCTTTTACTATTCCCTTCTCTTCCATATTGTTCTATCATCTCTTCAGGACAACTTCTCTCTATAGTTTCAACTAAAGTTTTAGCTGTACCACTTGGAGAGTCTACTTTTTTATTATGATGTTTTTCTATTACTTCTATATCATAATTTCCATAGAGTACTGGAACTATTCTTTCGAGAATATCATTTAAAAGATTTACTCCTAAAGACATATTTGAAGATAGAAATATAGGTATTTCCTTGGCAGTCTCTTCCACTTTTCTCAATGTTTCATCTGAATATCCAGTAGTAGCTACAATCAAAGGAATTTTTTTATTCTTTGAATAATCTAAAAGAGTGTCCAGCCTTGAATAATGAGAAAAATCTATTATTATATCTCCTGCTTCATCAGTAAGCTCATCTGTAAAACCTGTAACTTTTATATCTTCATAACCTTCTGCCATTTCCTTCAGCAGTCTTCCCATTGCTCCTGTTCCATGTATTATTATTTCCATCCTGTCACCTCATGAGCAGTTAAGATATCTGTTAATCTTGCTCTATTTGATTCATTCATTGCTCCTAGAGGAAGCCTGCAATTTCCTACTTCATATCCTAGAAAATTCATAGCTTCTTTTACTGGAACTGGATTTGTTTCAAGAAAGAGAGCATTTACAAGATCATTATATTTCAGCTGTAATTCTCTAGCTTTTTTTATATCTCCCTTTAGAAATGAAACTGTCATATCATGACTTATGTCAGGAATTATATTAGCTGATACAGAAATGACTCCCTTTCCTCCCAATGAAAGAACTGGTACCACCATATCATCATTTCCAGAATAAATATCAAGCTCTGGGACTTCTCTTGCTACCTCTGCAACATATGAGATATTCCCACTGGCTTCTTTCAATGCTGTGATATTTTCTATCTGTGCCAATCTTTTCAAAAGCGGTATAGAAAGATTTACCCCTGTTCTTGAAGGAACATTATACAGTATCACAGGAATTTTAACTCCTTCTGCTATTGCTTTGTAATGTTCATATATTCCATTTTCATTTCCCTTGTTATAGTAAGGAGTAACTACTAAAAGTCCATCTACTCCCAATTTCTCTACTCTTTTGCTGAATTCCACAGCATGTCTTGTATCATTTGATCCAGTTCCTGCTATTACAGGTATTCTGCTATTTATTATATCTACTGTAAATTCTATTACTGAAATTTTTTCTTCGTCACTGAGAGTGCTCCCTTCACCAGTAGTCCCAGTTACTATTATTGCATCTGTATGATTTATTACATGAAATTCAAGTATCTCTCTAAGTCTTGAGTAATTTACATCACCATTTTCATCAAAGGGAGTTATGAGGGCAACTCCCGATCCTGTAAACAATTCCATCTATTTCCTCCTAGGTTACATTCTTCTATAATATTGCTCTATTTTCTTCAACAATCACATTTTTCACTCTTCTTTTTTGATCATATTTCCTAATTATATATTTCTGTCTTCCTTTGTAATTAAATTTTTTAATCATATTTTTTCTTTTCTTCCTCACCCATATTTCTCAATTATATCTTTCTTCTTTAGCAATTAAATTTCTTAATTATATTTTCTCTCTTATTCTCCATTAAATTTCTCTATTACATCCCTCTAAAAAGTTCTGCAATTTGAACAGCGTTTGTAGCTGCTCCTTTTCTTATATTATCAGCAACTACCCACAAATTTATTCCTTTTTCTGTGCTGAAATCTCTTCTCACTCTTCCTACCAATACCTTATCCTGTCCAGTAGCATCAGAAGCCAATGGATACTCATTAGAATTTACATCATCTACAAGCACCATTCCAGCAAAATTTCCCAGAGCCTCTTTCAATTCTTCCAAATCAAAATCTCTTTCCAACTCTGCTGTAATAGAAACAGAATGTGAATTCATTACTGGAACTCTTACACAAGTAGCTGTTACAGGAAGGTCTGGTATTCCCAATATCTTTCTTGTTTCATCTATCATTTTTATCTCTTCTTTTGTGTACCCATTCTCCAAAAATTTATCTATGTGTGGAAGGCAGTTATTTACTATTGGGTGAGGATAAGTCTTTGGTTCCTCTCCCCTAAGTCCATTTTCTAAATCTTCTATTCCCTTATGACCGCTTCCAGATACAGCTTGATAAGTACTGTAAATAACTCTTTTTAAACCATATTTTTCTTCTAACACTTTTAGAGGAAGCATACACTGAATAGTCGAACAGTTAGGATTTGCTATTATCCCACTATTTTTAAAGGCTGTCTCAGGATTTACTTCTGGTACTACCAGAGGAACTCCACTTTCCATTCTCCAAGCAGATGAATTATCTATAACTAGCACCCCTTTTTCTGCTGCTATTGGAGCAAATTTCTTACTTATATCTCCCCCAGCTGAAAATAGTGCTATGTCTATATTTCTGTCAAAACTACTCTCTGTAAGTTCTTCCACTGTATATTCTTTACTTTTAAATATCACTTTATTTCCTGCACTTCTCTTTGATGCAAAAAGATAAAGTTCTGTTATATCAAAATCTCTTTCTTCCAATACTTTTAAAAATGTTCCCCCTACTAATCCAGTAGCCCCTACTATAGCTATTCTCATCATTTCCTCCTAAAGTCCAAATTCTACAGCAGCTGACTCTACCGCTCTATTTATTAAATTTCTGTCTACACTGCATGATATACTTATTTCAGAAGTAGTCACCTGATAAAATTCCACTCCAGCACTGCTCAATGCTGAGAAAAATCTTCCTGCTATTCCTGAATTATTTATCATTCCAATTCCCACAACTGATATCATTCCTAAATTATCCTGATACTCTATCTCAATTTCTGGGTATCTGTTTCTTATCTGCTCTACTACCTGATCCAACAGATATTTTTCTCCAAGAGTGCAGCTGAATGATATATCTGTCTTTCTATCTCTGCTTATATTTTGAGTGATCATATTTATATTCAGTCCGCAATTATTTATTGTAGAAAATATCTCTGCTATCTTCTCTGCTGAGTAATCTATATTTGAGATTGTTGTTACAATTATTTCATTTGCTATGCTAAGTCCAGTTACTAATTTTTCTTCTAAAGCACTATTTTTTTCCATGATATATGTTCCTCCTGTTTCACTTAAACTTCTTCCTACAAAAATTGGTATATTAAATTTTTTCCCTAATTCCACTGCTCTTGTTTCCATTACTCCTGCACCAAGGTGTGCCATCTCCATCATCTCCTCATATGAAATTTTATCCAGTAATTTTGCATCTCTATATCTTCTGGGATCTACACTGTATATCCCTTCCACATCTGTATATATTCTGCATTCACACCCTAGAGCAGCTGCCAGAGCCACAGCACTTGTGTCTGACCCTCCTCTCCCTAGAGTTGTTATATCTCCATCGTCATTAACTCCCTGAAAGCCAGTTACTATGACAATCTTCCCATCTTTCAGATGATTTTCTATTCTCTCTACATCTATACTTTTTATCTTACTCTTTGTATGAATCCCCATAGTTTTTACATTTGCCTGAGATCCAGTAAGTGATACTGCCTTTTCTCCTTCTGCATTCAATGCTATAGATAAAAGCGTCACTGTCTGCTGTTCTCCAGTTGATAGTAGAGAATCAAGTTCTCTCTGATCAGGATTTGAAGAAATTTCATTAGCCATCTTTATTAAAGCATCTGTTGTCTTTCCCATTGCTGAAGCAACAACAACGATTTCATCATACTTTTCCCTCTTCAGCTTACTGATATATCCAGAAATCGCTTTTATTTTTTCTATCGTTGCTACACTTGAACCACCATACTTTAATACTACTCTCATAAAAAAATCTCCTTTAAAAAATATTTTGTAATAAAAAAAACCAGCAGATTGCAGTCCGCTGGTCGATATTCATCACAAAAAAATTAAAATAAGGCTACTATTAAAATTTTCCATTAGAAAAAAGACTCAACAGAAAGCACAACATTGGTTCCCCAATGACAGTTATACAGATGTTATCTGCATTCCAAAAATCAATTTGTCAGCCTCACAAAATCGAAATTTCGGCAATCTCCCCTTTCACTGTGTTTCATAGCTGGCTAGCTCCACATAGTTACTCTTGTTGATTGCTCCTCAATCTGTTTATTTATTTAAGTGAGATTTTACAACACAATTTAAAAATTTAATAATTCAAAAAATATATATAAAGAGTATAAAAAATATATTATTATTTTTTCCTAAATTGCTATATACTTCTTTAAATATAACTTAAATAATTTGATAGAGGTGCAGAGAACATCAGTAAAAATACTTAGTCTGGCAAACTGTGAGGTATTTTGAAAGGGAACTTTGCCGAAATGAAGGTATCAAGCCCTGATATTTTTGTTGGCAGTATGGAAAATATTTATACTGTTGTCATTGATTTTTATCAATGGAGTGCTGTCTGGAAATAGATTTTTTTTGATGCTTTTTGTTGTCAAAAATTTTTATCACAGCTCTCATAGCTGTGATTTTTTTATTACATAACTTGGAGGTTAGGAAATGAATTTGAAAAATATTTTTTTTGATGGTATAGAAAATTCTGAACAATGGTTCATAAGTGTGAGAAGAGAGCTTCATGAGCATCCTGAACTGGACTTTGATCTGCCGGAAACTACTGGTATAATATGCAGATATCTTGATGAAATTGGAATTCCATACAAGACAGGTATCGGAAAAAGTGGTATAGTTGCTGATCTTACAGGGAAAAACAGTAATATTACCATAGCATTGAGAGCTGATATTGATGCTCTTCCAATTCTCGAAAATACAGGTTGTGAATATTCATCAAAAAACACTGGAAAAATGCATGCATGCAGTCATGATGTTCATACATCCATTCTTTTAGGTACTGCTAAAATTTTAGCTGATAAAAAAGAAGAACTTCCATGTAATGTGAGATTTATATTCCAGCCTGCTGAGGAAACTACTGGAGGAGCTGTTCCAATGATAGAAGATGGTGTACTTGAAGGGGTAAATTGTATATTTGGACTCCATGTAGATCCTTCTACAGAATCAGGGAAAATAGCTGTTAAATATGGAGCAATGAATGCCTCGGCTACAGATGTAAATATTAAAATTACAG
The DNA here is from genome assembly GCF_003019675.1 of Fusobacterium ulcerans. Classification (NCBI taxonomy): domain Bacteria; kingdom Fusobacteriati; phylum Fusobacteriota; class Fusobacteriia; order Fusobacteriales; family Fusobacteriaceae; genus Fusobacterium; species Fusobacterium ulcerans. The sequence goes on from NZ_CP028105.1 coordinate 920,721, forward strand.
GAAAAAGCTGTCATGGTGCATATCCAAGTGGAGGAGTAGATGCAGTAGTTACAGCTGCTTATGTCATTACAGCATTGCAGAGTATTGTGAGCCGAAATATTGATTCAAGAGATTCTCTTGTATTGACTTTTGGAACTATGCAGAGTGGTACAAAAGAAAATATTGTAGCTCAGGAAGCTTTTTGCTGTGGTACTATGAGAAGTCTTTCAAACTCTGTAAGAGATAAGGCTAAAAAAAGAGTAAATACTATAGTTGAATTGGTAAGTGCTGCCTATGAAGCTAAAGGAGAGGTTTTCTATCGTGACAGTTACAATGCTCTTATTAACCACAATGAGTATATTGATTTGGTTAAATCTAATGGTGAAAATATTCTTGGAATAGACAAGGTAAAAGTAAAAGAACTTCCTGATATGGGAGTAGAGGACTTTGCATATTTCCTTGAAAAAATTCCTGGTGCTTTTTTTAATTTAGGCGTTGGAAACAGAGAGAAGAAAATCACTGCTCCTCTTCATAATGATAAGTTTAATATTGATGAGTCAGCTTTAATTATTGGAGTAAAAATGCAGATAGCTAATATTCTTTCAGCTTATGAAAAATTAAATAAATAGAAAAATTAATTTTTTTAGAAATTGATATTCTTTTTATACAACTCTCTCTTTATTATAAGTTTTTTATAGGAAATATTTGTGATATAATAATTACAAGATAAGACATTAAATAAATATTTTTAAGGGAGATTTTTTATGAAGATACTTTTTGTAGATACAGAAACTGGAGGAATAACTGAAAGATCAGCACTTATTCAACTCTCAGGAATAGTACAGATAGGAAAAGAAGTTGCAGAAGAATTTAATTTCTATATAAAGCCCTTTCCAGGTTCAGAAGTCACAGATGAAGCTTTAAAGATTCAAGGAAGAACCAGAGAAGAAGTTGAAACATACGATTCTGAAGAAGAAGTCTTCATAAAATTTATGAAAATTTTAAATAAACATATTGATAAATACAACAAAGAGGATAAGTTTCTTGTGGGAGGCTATAATGTCAGATTTGATATAGATGTTATAAACAGGTTTCTAAAGAGAAATGGAGAAAAATATCTTTTCAGCTATATTCAGGCAACAACACTGGATCCACTTCAATGGATTGCAGCATTGCAGCTTTTGAAAAAAATTCCTGTACTTAAAGATAACAAGCTTGAAACTTGGTGCAATCATTTTGGAATAGAATTGAAAGCTCATGATTCTTTAGAAGATATTAAGGCAACAAAAGCTCTTACTAAAAAAATGATGTTATTAATGAGATAAAAATAAAAAGGGGGAACCCCCTTTTTATTTTATAATATTTTTTATTGCATTAAATACTCTTACATATACAGCTCTATTATTAAATTTCATAGGCTCAATGTCTGGAAAATAAAGGTACATTCTCACTATCCATACTCCTATAAAAATTATTCCAAGAAGATATATAATCTTTTTATTCTTATACCCAAGTAAAATAAATGGCACACTCCAGAAAAGAGGGTGATAATAAAATGCTCCTCTTATATCTAAATGAGCAAGGGACATATAGGCTCTTGTCATTCCACATGCTGGACATGGTATTCCAAATATATTGATAAAGAGGCATATGCTTTTATTGAAAAAAACTACCACTAAAAAACTTATAACTGCTCCAATTAATATTACTCCTATAAGTTCTCTATTTTTGGACATAATTCATTTTCCTGATGCTGGATAAGAGCCATTGCTATTATTCCAAAACCAAAAAGACTTAAAAGAAGATAAGCTATACCTTCATTTTTTCCTCCTGCTTTTTCTATCTCTTCTCCCATTCTATATATCCATACGAAATAATATATTCCACATGTAATTATGCTTAAAAATATCATCATCCAACCATTTTTTTCTTTCCCATTATGTTCAGCAAAATCATTATTAAGATTTACATTCCAAAATAAACTGTAAATTCCACAAGTTACAAATGTTAAAATTATGCACAAAGCTATGTTTCTATTTTTCACTTTTTCTCTCCTTTTTCTAGTTTTATATTCTAGTATATCGTGTATTCTCAAGGGTTGTCAAATTATTATTTAATGGAATTATTTCCTTCCAAAGCTATAACTCCTATTTTATATCTATATTCCTTCAGATTACCTCTGTTTTTTCTGATAAATCAAAAAGATGGACAAAAGAATTCTTTCTCAGACCTTCTTTTTTATCCATCCTTTTATATAAAACTATTTGTCTTTTTTGCTCATCTCTTTAGATTTGTTTATAGTTTCTATAACTGCTTTAATTATAGCCCCTCTAAATCCATTCTCCTCTAAAGATTTTACCCCAACTATAGTAGTTCCTCCTGGAGAACATACATTGTCCTTTAATTCTCCTGGATGTTTTCCACTTTCAAGAAAAAGCTTTCCACATCCTATAAGAGTCTGTCCTACAAGTTTATAAGCTGCTGCTCTAGGAAGTCCTTCCAATACTGCTGCATCTGCAAGAGCTTCTATAAACATAAACATAAATGCTGGAGATGACCCCGATGCTCCTATTACAGCATCAAAAAGTTCCTCTTTAATCTCTATTGCCATTCCAATTTTTTCAAAAAGTTCCTTAAAGAAATCTTTTTCTTCATCTTCAAGATTCTCATTGAATGAATAAGCTATACATCCTTCCTGTACCATCAATGGAAGGTTAGGCATAGTTCTTACTATTTTGCTGTTTCTATTTTCTGTTTCTTCAAGAATATCTTCCATAGTTATTCCCGGTGCCATTGCTACTAATATTTTGCTGCTGTTGATACTATCTTTGATTTCATCAATTACATCAAAGTAAATATTAGGTTTTACAGCAAGAAAAATTATATCACTGTTGTGAATTACATCAAGATCACTTTCTAGAGACTTCACTCCATACTTATTTTCTATCTCTTTTCCTCTTGCTAAATCATAAACACTTATATCACTTATTTCAACCATGAGAGAATTGATTATTCCTTTCAGAAAAGCTTCTCCCATATTTCCGCAGCCGATAAATCCTACTCTTTTCATTTTCATCTCTCCTATTTTATGTATAAAATTAAACTATTTTAGTTCCCAGTTCAATTTCCTTCTCTGGTGTCAAAAGGATACTTTCTGATGCATCTTCTGTTTCTGCACATAAAAGCATGCATTGAGAAAGTTCTCCTCTCATTTTTGCAGGTTCAAGATTTACTAAAACAACTACTACTTTTCCTAAAAGTTCTTCCTGAGTGTAATAATCTACAAGACTTGTAACAGTTTGGACAGTATTTTCTCTTCCAATATCTATTTGTACTTTATACAATTTATCAGCAGTAGGTACTTTTTCCACATGAACTATTTTTCCAACTCTCATTTCAAGTTTAGCAAAATCTGAATATTTGATTGTCTCCATATCTCATCCCCCACAAATATACTATTTATCTATATATATATTAAATCTGTCAGTGATTTCCTTTAATTTGTCAAATCTATTCATAACATTTTCTTTGTCTTCCATTCCAAGCTTTACTAGAAGGGCATTTATTAAAACTATTCCTGGAACAAAAGTATATGCTTTTTCACCATTTTTAGTAGTCAGTACAAGATCAGATATATTTCCCAGTGTTGAATCTTTTTTATCTGTTACTGTAATTACTTTATTTCCATGTTCCTTGAAGAAGTCTGTTACTTGACATGTAAAATTTGTATATGGATGGAAAGAAATTGTAAACAGTAAATCTTCCTTTTGTGAATAAAGAAGTTTATCAGTAAAATCAGATGCACCTGATATCATCAATTCTACTCCCTCTCTAAATTCTTTCAGCATAAAATAAAGATAATATGCAAGAGCATATGATCCTCTAGCCCCTAATACATATAGTTTTCTACTGCTCTTTATCCATTCTACAGCCTGATCTAAAGATTTTTCCAATTCTACTATATCCATTTCCTGAAGAAGCTCTATATTAGTATCAATAATATCTTTGATTATATTACTTCCAGTAGCTGCCTCTCCTATACTATTTTTAAGACCTTTCATATATGATGTCTCTTTTTCTACTTCCTTTTGGAATATCTTTTGAAAATCCGGATATCCCTTAAACCCAAGATTTTTTGAAAATCTTGTGATAGTAGCCGGACTTGTTTCTGTTTCTATTGCTAATTGATTTATTGAAATGAAAGATATTATACTTTGATTATATTTGATATAATCAGCTATTTTCTTAAAACTTTTACTGAAGCTTTCATAATTTCCATCCAAATAATTTAGTATTTTTTTCTTCATAGTTTTTCCCCTCTTATTTAAATGATTTTATTTTAATTATAAACTATAATTTATATAAAAGCAAAGTAAAATATTATAATTTTTTCACAAACTTAGGTAATTTACCTTTCATTTTTTCTAAGTTTTTTATACATATCAGTCTAATACCAAAAGAAGTACAAAAACTCTTTATAATTTCTTATTAATTTTTTAAATAAATATTTAAAATAAAAAACAGATAGCTCTTAAATAGAAATATAAATTTCTGGCTGCCTGTCCTAGATAATTTTTATTTATGCTTTTGCCTTTTCAAATTTCTGAGCCTCTGCTCCCTCTAAAATTTCTCCTTCACTTTTAGCAATTACTAAAGTACACACAGCATCTCCAGTAACATTTACAGTCGTTCTGAACATGTCCACAAATCTATCTATTCCCATTACAAGACCAATTCCTTCTAGAGGAAGTCCTACCTGCACAAGAACCATTCCAAGCATGATTACCCCTACACCAGGAACTCCAGCTGTTCCTATAGAAGCAAGAGTTGCTGTCAGTATTATAGTTATATAATTTCCCATTGTTAAATCAATGCCATATATCTGAGCTATAAATATTGTAGCCACTCCCTGCATAACTGCTGTTCCATCCATGTTGATTGTATTCCCAAGAGGAATAGTGAAAGATGAAATACTCTTAGATACTCCAAATCCTTCCTGCATACATTTCAAAGAAGATGGAAGACATGCACTGCTTGATGCTGTAGAAAATGCTACCATCATTGTTGGAGAGAATTTTTTAAAGAATTTTATTGGGTTGTATTTTCCTATTAACACAAGTATTCCTTGATAAGTAACCAAACAATGTACAAGAAGAATTATAACAACACCTATGAAATATTTAAATAATGGAAGTATAGCTGAATATCCCATAGTGGCAAAAGTTTTAGAAATCAGCCCATATACCCCCAATGGAGCAAAGAGCATTATTATTTCAACAAGTTTTAAACTTATATTATTTCCTTCTTCAAATAGTTTTTTTATTCCAGCTGCCTTTTCTCCAAGAAGCGATAATGCTACTCCTAAAAGAATTGCAAATACTATTATCTGAAGCATATTTCCTGTTGCCAAAGCTTCAACTGGGTTTATAGGAATCATATCTAAAAGTATATCTACAAATGGTTTGCTCTCAGCAACTTTTACTGACCCTACTGCTATATCTGATACTCTTACACCAAGCCCAGGATTTATTATATTTCCTCCTATCAGTGCCAGAGTTACTGCTGCTGCTGTAGTTCCAAGATAAAAAGTAAGAGTTTTTATTCCTACTCTTCCCAGCTTAGTTATATCTTCTATCCCTGCTGCTCCCACTACAAGAGAGCAAAGAACTAGAGGTACCACTACCATTCTGATTGCTCTTACAAATCCGTTTCCTAAAAAGTGAAATAAAAATCCTATCAAATATGTTTTAACAAAAGCATTTTCCCTCATTGGGTAAAGAATCAGCCCTGTTGCCATTCCTAACAGAAGTGCTATAAATATTTTGTTGGTTAAACTTATTGTTTTGGTACTTTTCATAAAATTCCTCCAGATATATTTAAAATTATTTTTTATTTTTATTTTTTTAGAAAATTTTATTTTAAAAACATTTTAATTATACTACATATTTTCTTTTTTTCAAGTATTTTTTAAATTTTTTTTTCTTTTACGATGAAAATAAAATTATTTTATCATTAAAAATAAAAAAATTACACCTTAATTTTAGCTGTAATATATTTTAGTTATTTTATTTTTATAGATTTTGGTGAAACTTTTGCTCAAACTATCCTATTATAAATACAAAAATCCCCAATAATTGCATATCGGGGATTTTTTAATTTTATTCTTTTTTATGTGAAAAATTTTTTATACTATTGTTGATTTCTTATATGCCCCTTCAGAGCCAAATACATTGATAATTTTAGTTTTGTAATAGGCTTTCATTTCTTCTTTAGCTGCTCCTAAATATTTTTTCAAATCAAATTCTTCTGGTTTTTCTGCTAAAGCTTTTCTCAATGCTCCTGTAAAAGCTAGAGAACCATCTGTACTGACATTAATTTTAGCAACAGCTGATCTTGTAGCTTTTCTTAATTCTGTATCTGGTATTCCAATAGCATCTTTTATTATTCCTCCATATTGTTTTATCATTTCAATATATTGCTTTGGTACTGCTGAAGAACCATGAAGAACTATTGGAAATCCTGGTATCTTTCTTTCAATTTCTGCCAATACCTCTAACTTTAATTTGGGATCATCTCCTGGTTTAAACTTATGAGCTCCATGAGAAGTTCCTATGGCGATGGCAAGAGAATCAACTCCTGTTTGTTTAACAAAATTTTCTACTTCCTCAGGTCTTGTAAATTCATGTTTTTCTACTTTCTTTCCCTCTTCTACTCCTGCTAATACCCCAAGTTCAGCTTCTACTGTGACATTTTTTAAATGAGCATACTCTACAATTTCCTTTGTTTTAGCTATATTTTCATCAAAGGGATAATGAGATCCGTCAAACATTACAGATGAAAAACCAATATCTATACATTTTTTAGTCATTTCAAAGTTTGAACCATGATCTAAATGCAATGCTACTGGAATCTCTGACCCTGATGCTTTTACATAGTCCACTGCCCCTTTTGCTATCAAGGGTATCATTGTTGCTCCTATATATTCTATAACCTCTTTTGAACATTGAAGTATCACTGGCGACCCTGTTTCTGCACAAGCTTCTATTATTGCCAAAGCCTGTTCTAAATTATTAAAATTGAAAGCTGGAACTGCATATCCATTTTCATTAGCTTTCTTAAACATCTCTCTAGTGTTTACCAGCCCTAATTCTTTATAATTATAAGACATTTCCCCTCCTGATTAAATAATTTAGCAATCTTTCTATTTTCTATTTAATAAAATTTCCACAGCTTCTTTTAATGTTGTTACTTCTCCTACATTTCCCGGAAAAATAATATATGGTATCATTGGGAATTTGCTCTCTGCTCCTGTCTGCCAAACTGGTATTCCTGGACATATCTGCCCCAGCACATTAGCTTTTCTTACTTGAAGAGCCTTTGTTCCCACATCACTGGAAGTTATTCCCCCTTTTGCTATTACAAAAGCTGGAGTTACTTTAAGTTTTCCAACTAAAGACTGCACTGCATCAGAAATTTTTACAGAACGTATAAGAGCATCTTCCTTAGTGTCATTTTCCACAACAAGCAATTTTCTTTTTGTATATACTACAACTGTTTTTCCAGAAGATATCAACTCTTCCTCAGTTTTTAGTGTATTCTCTATCTCTTTTTGAAAAGCTGCTTCATCTAGTACCAGATCAGAATCAAATTCCATAAAAACAAGATCCTTCAATTTTTTCAATTCCTCTACCTGACTTGTTGTTTTTTGAGTATGTGAACCAACTACAATTATTCCTCCATTTTTTGTTTCTTTAACTACCATATCTTTTCTTGTAAGAAGAGGTTGATCAGAAATTCCACCAATAACTTTAACAATCGCTGCTGCTACACGAAACATGAAATTCTTCCCTTGTTCCATTGCTTTATACAAAGCTATTACAAAAACTTTTAAGTCGCAGTAGTCCACTGCATTGACTACCACTTTTCCAAAATTTTCCACTTTTAATAGCTTTTCTGTTATTTCATCAATTTTAATTCCACGAAGTTCTTCCAAAGAAATACAAGTTACTTCATCAGCCTGATACTTTCCTTCTGTTTTTTCCTCAATATATTCACATAAATTTGAAGATGTATATCCAAATGTTTTATCCTTAGAAAATTCTGTCTGCCCTGCTGGTACTAAAAGATTTTCATTTTTAACATAGTGAATATTTCCTATGGTAAATCTTCCTCCCTCTTTAAAAAATGGACACATAATCTCACCATCTACATGTTTTGCCTCATCGGCTTCAAACCCTTTACGAAGCAGTTCTGTTTCTAAGGGATAATGCCCTCTTAAAGTGGAGTCTCCTCTACTTATAATCATATATTCTTTCTTAGTTTCTTTAGAAATCTTATTTACATTCTGAATTATCTCTGTATGACATTTTGTAGTCTGCTCCACAGTAAATCCTCTGGAATTAGTTAATATATAGAAGAGTTTCCCAGCTTCATTAAATCCTTCACGAATACTCTCTTCTGACCAGTCTGTATATACAGACACATCATGCACTGTCTGTACTCCAGTAGGATCATCATCTAAAACAATGATTTTTTTCTCATTTTTTTCTACGCATTCTAAAAGCTCTTTATTTAGTTCTTCTTCATTCATTGATTTGTATGAGTCTAATATTTCAATCCCCAGTGCAATCTCTTTCATTCTTTTTCCCCCTACATATTCAGCATTTTTCTTGCTTCATCTGGCGTCATTGCTTCCTTATCCATTGCATGAAGAAGTTTCACTACTTTTTCTACCAATGGAACATTCGTATCTACTCTAGTTTCTGGATCTAAATAGTCGCTGTCTTCAAAACCAATACGTACTGTCTTAGCTCCCAGTCCAAGAGCCCCTGCTATAATTCCAAAATCTTTTCTATGAGCATGTGTAATTCCCCATATTGCATCCTTAGGAATAAAATTTACCATTGCCATTAAAGCTTCTGGTGTTCCTGGAGCTTCCCCAGGATGACCAAGTACGACACTGAATAAAAGCGGCATCTTCATATTATATTCTTTGCAAAGCTCTGTTGTTTGATGTGTATGTCCTATCTCAAATACTTCTATCTCTGGTGTTTTACCTGTTTTTATAATTTCTTCTATACAATATTTTACCTCTGGAATAGGGTTGCAGTAAACTGCATTTCCAAGATTTGTAGATCCTACATTTAAAGAACAAGCTTCAACTTTATCATAGTATAAAGGGGCGCAACGTTCCTCTATAGTGAGATTAGATATTCCACCAGTTGATGCTTGAATAATAATATCTGATTCAGCTCTTATTAATTCTACTGTCTCTTTCAATACAGTAAGATCAGGTGTCAAACTTCCATCTTTCTCACGTACATGAAGGTGAACCATTGCTGCTCCTGCCTTTGCACATTCAATTACATCTTTTGCTATTTTTTTTGGATCTATATGTTTATCCGCAGCGGAAACTGGTGCCACAGAAATTAATACTTTATTTGTCATTTTTTCCTCCTGATCAATTTTTATTCATATAATACTTGAGCTATTACTACTAAGGGTTCCTCTCCCTCGCACGCGCTATACTGTGAGTATCTCCTGGCATTGCTCCGATAATATCTCCAGCTTCTAAATGCTGTATTTCTCCATTGACAATATGTGTAGCTTTCCCTGATACTACCACCATTGTTTCCATTTCTTTTTCATGAGTATGCATTCCTATACTTACTCCTGAATTAAGTGTATGACGTACGTATGCTCTCCCTTTTCCCAGCATTTCATCTGGAGCATTTAAAAGTTTTTCCATCATTACAATTCCTTCTCCACCCATACAATGTTCTATTGGTACAGGTTTTATTTCTTTTGCTTTTCTATAAATCATAATATTCTCCTCTATCCCAAAAATAAAAGCGGACTTCAAGTTAAAGCCCGCTTTCCAGGCCGCATTATTTTCGCGGCTATTTTTTATTTTTCCCAGTATTTATAGTGTTTTTCAACTATTTCATGAATTTTTTCTGCTTGTTTTTCTCTGAACATTTCAATTATTTCTCTATGAAGTGCTATAAAGTCTTCTTGATGCCCATGATCTAAAATATATTCATTTGCAACTATACGACTGGATTTTGTGATTTTATCTACATAATATCCTATGCTTTCCAGAAGACGATTATCTAATATTCCTACAATAACTGCATGGAATTTTACATCAGCTTCAAACATTTCCTGTGATGATGGAGTCTCTTTATTAATCTTTTCCTCCATCTTTGCCAGTTCATCTTCCAGCTGTTTGAAATCTTCTTTAGTCATTCTTTTCATAGCTTCCTGAAAAATTCCCACATCAATTACTTTTCTCAGTTCTACTATCTGCTCTTTAGAATCTTTTTGTAAAATAATTCCATACAAGATTGGATACAGCATCTTATCATCATAACCTTGGCGTATATATGTTCCATCTGCACGTCTTATTTCCAAAACTCCATAAGCTTCTAAAACTTTTATTGCTTCACGTACAGAATTTCTTCCTACACCAAATGATTCACACAGCTCCACTTCAGTAGGGATTTTATCTCCAGGTTTCAATTCTCCATTAATAATTGCATTTGTAATTTGATCAGTTATCCGTTCCACCACTGACTTATTAGCTAATGAAACTGACATAAATTTATTCTCTTTCATTATTATTACTACCCCTTCTATATAACATGCCTATAGTTAAGTATATAACAAACTTAATTTTTGTGCAATTATTATATTAAACATGTTGTCAGCCAAGGAACAAATGTAATAATTAAAAGTGCTACTAAAGACATTATTAACAATGGAACCATCTTACGACAAATTACTTCAAATTTGACCTTACCTATATCAGCCGCGACATAAAGATTTGGTCCTACTGGAGGTGTAACCTGTCCAATTGATAAGTTCAATACTAAAATTACTCCTAAATGAACTAGATTAATATCTAATGCTCTTGCTATTGGAAGAATTATTGGTACAATTATGTAAAGTGCACTTGTGTTATCCATAACACATCCTGCCATTAAGAATACAACGTTTATTATTAGAAGCATTACATATTTATTTGTTGTAAATCCTATTGCCAATTCTGTTAATTGAGTTGCAATTCCCTGTTGTGTCAATATCCAAGAGAAAATTCCTGCATTCATTATAATCAACAGAATAATTCCAGTAGTTTTTGCTGTACTGAATAATGTTTCTCTTAAAGCTCCAAAAGTTAGTTCTTTATATACGAATTTTCCTACAATAAAACTATATATTACAGCTACTGCTGCTGCTTCTGTTGGTGTAAAGAAACCAGAGTAGATACCACCTAGCACAATAACTGGACTTAAAAATCCTGGCAGTGTTCCCCAGAAAATCTTCATAATTTCCTGTCTAGTTGCTTTTGGCTTATCCCCTTTCCAGCCATTCTTTTTAGAATAGATAAACACAGTCAGACAAAGCATCGCTGCAAATATTATTCCTGGAACTATTCCTGAAAGAAACAGATCACTTATAGATTCCCCTGTAATCATTCCATAGATTATAAATGTAATACTTGGTGGAATTACAGTTCCCAATGACCCCGATATTGCTGATAATGCACTTGAAAATCCTTTATCATATCCCTGCTTTACCATTGCTGGTATTAAAATTGATCCCATTGCAGCTACTGTAGCTGTTCCTGATCCTGATATTGCAGCAAAGAACAAAGCACTTATAACTGCTACATACCCAAGACCTCCATGAATAGGACCCATCATACTATCTGCAAGATTAATAAGCCTTTTTGAAATTCCTCCTTTGTCCATCAATACTCCTGCCAGTACAAATAATGGAATTGTAAGCAGTGAGAATTTCTGTACAGTTGCCTGCATCATTGAAGGAATTACTCCTAATGGCGATCCTGTAGCCATCAAAGTCAAAGCACTTGATAGCCCCAAAGAGATAGAGATAGGAATATTTAAAAATATAAAAACCGCTAATGATATAAATAATATTGCTGCTGCCATCTATTTATTCCCCCTTTCTCTTAGCCTGTTCTTCAGGACCTTTACTTATAGCTACCTCATACTGAATCATTCTGATGATAGAAAATACTGCTGATAATGGAATTGCCAGTCCTATCAGCCAGCTTGGCATCTCTAAAACTCCAGTAAGCAGTCCATATTTATATTGTCTATACACCATAACTGTTCCCCAAACGACCCAGATACCATAGTTTGCACAGCAGATAATCAGACGGAACCAGGCATGTACTACTCTTGTGTTTCCTCTAAATTTATCTGTTATATAGGCAAATCCCATATGAGAGTCTGTTTTAAAAGCACTTGCTGCCGCCAGGCAACATACCCATACAAACATTGTTGTTACCAACTCTTGACTGAATGACATATTGAACCAAGTAATTTTACGTGAAAATACATTCATAAATGTTACCACTGCCATTACTACCAGGGCTATGGAACATAAATATTCTTCGAAATTATCCCAAAATTCTTTTAAGAAACCTTGTGATTTACTCATAACAATATCCTCCTCCTATTATTTGCCCTGGAACAAATCGATAACATCTGGTCCTACCACATCTACATACTTAACAAAAATTCCTGCACAGGCTTCTTTAAATTCCTGTCTCTCTTCATCTGTCAATCTTGCAAACTTTGTACCATTCTTTTCCAGATTTTCTATGATTGAAGATTCATTTGCTGCAAGGTAATCATTTCCCCATTGAAGAGCTTCTGCTGCACTTTCTTGAATAATTTTTGCATCTTCAGGTGATAATTTTTCCAATGTCTTATTGCTTATTACCCAAATATTTGTGTCACGAACTCCATCCCACAACAATACATTTGACTGAACCTCAGCAAATTTTGATGAGTTGAAAACTGCAATTGGATTTTCCTGTCCATCAATAGTTTTCTGCTGAAGAGAAGTATATACTTCTGAGAAGTCCATAGCTGTTGGATTTGCCTTAAAGTAATCTCTATACAAGTCTATAAATACATTTGCCCCTGGAACACGAATATTCATTCCTTTTAAATCTTTAGGTGAATGTATCTCTTTATTACTTGAAATCTGTCTAGATCCTGCATTATTTATTCCTAGCATTGTCATTTCCAAATCATTGCACCATTTATTTATTTCATTTTTAGCTCTTTCACTGTTTACAAATCTAACTAGATCCTCTGTTGAATCAAATAGAAATGGAAGCCAGAAAGCATAAAATTTTGGATTATAGTTTGCAATATTTGCTGGTGCACATGCATGAATATCTATATTTCCTGCCTGAACTAATTCAATGGCCTTAGTTAAATCTCCCCCAGAAAGTCCGCAGTTTTGATAAATTTCAATACGAATTCTTCCATCTGATTTTTTATCTACATATTTTTGAAACTCTTTTGCTGTTAAATCACTAATAGATTCTGGCTGTTGTGTATGAGTCATACGAATGATTATTTTCCCATCCTGAGAACTGTCTCCACATCCCATTAAGGAAAAAAGCATTATTCCTGCTGCTGCTATTGAGAAAATCTTTGTTAATTTTTCTTTAAACATTTCTATTTCCTCCTAGTTTTTATTTATTCCCTATTTTATCATTCCTTTTGCTATTAATGCATCTCTCAAAGCTGGAGCTCCATATCTAGGACTTGATGCAACCATTTTACCATATTTTTCTCTGATTATGTCTTCACAATATGCCATAGACCCTTGAGCAAATAGTATAACATCTGCTTCATCAGCTACTTTACCTGCATATTCTGTCATCAATGTTTTAAATTGTTCTTGGTCTAAACCGAATGCTCCGTCTACTAGACAATCTATTAATTCAACATGTTTGTTCATTTCTCTCGCTACACGCTTTATAGTATTTTTTGTAGGTTCAAGTGTTGTAGAAAGCGTTGCCATAACTACAATCTTATTTCCGTTTCTAACTGCATCTCTGCACATTTCTTCATCTATTCTTACAATTGGAATTCCTGTATACTTAGCAACGTCCTGTGCTGAATCTGCTACCTCTCCTACTGAAGAACAAATATTTAAAACTGCATCTGCCCCTGCGCTTACCGCTTCCATATACATCCCTATCAAGCGAGCTGCTGGAGCTGGAGTCACATATCCTGCTGCTCTTACATCTGCTAATATGCTAGGATCCTGATATGATAAAATTTCTGTTCCCTCTGGAAGTACTTTTCCTACTTCTTCCTCTACTAATTCTATTAATTCTGGTGTAGTACTTGTATAAACTAAAGCTACTTTCATATAATCCCCCTGCTTTTTCATCCTTTGTATAACGTAGGATGTTTAATGTTGATAAATGTATTATACTACCTTTTTATTTTTTTGTAAATAGTGTTTTTAAAAAAATATAATTGTACTATTTAAATTCATATAAAACTTTTTTAGCATTAAAATTTTAAAATTATCAAACCTTATCTCCAGGCTATTTTTAGAATACAATTCAAATTAAAATGTTCATTCAATTTAATTATATAAAAAAATGAGAGTGCTATATTAGGATAAATTCCTATTATTTCATCTCTCATTCTTTACTTATTCAATATTGCTTTTGTATTTAACTTTTTCAAGGACAAGTTTTATTCCCTCTATCCTTAGAATTTTTACTTTATCTCCAATTTCTAACTCTTCATCAGACTTTCCAATCCAATGTTTTCCATCAAAATAGATTTCATAGTTTCCATTTGGAGCTATTCCTTTTACTTCAACAACACTTCCAATTATACGGTCTACACTACCATCTTTTCTTTCAAGCATCTTTTTAGAAAATTTTCTAGTTGATGCAAGAAGTACAGCTGATAGTATTACAAAGAAATATCCTTGATATAATCCACTGTCTACTGCCATAGAAAAGAATATGGTAATAGCTGCTGCCAAAGCAAACCAAATAGAAATAAGTCCAGGAACTATAAGTTCCACCACTGCAAAAAACACTGCTCCTGCTAGCCAGTATACTGCCATACGTATCCCCCCTATTCAGCTTTTTGTTGTTCTTCCTCTACACTTTCAGTCTCTTTCTCTTCTACATCTTTTTTAACTTCTTTATCTTTAGTTAAAAGTTTTTCTATTTTCTTTACTCTTCTATCCACTTCATTGATCCTATATTCCAATGAGTTTAAAATCCAAAATTGAAAATGACTTGCTCTCTGTGCTTCATAGAACATCCATATAAGTTTGAATATTCCTAGAAGTACAGCTACTTCTAAAGTTAAAAACAATGTTATCTTTTGAAGTACTACTCCCAAGATAAGAAGAGCTATTATCAATACAACAAACAAAAGGTTTATTATCTTATGTTGTGAATTATTTGCTCCTCCAATTTGCCCAACGATACTTCTGATTCTTTCTTTCTCCTTCTGAAATTCATCTAATTCTTCTCTAAATTGCGCTTCTTTTTTTGGCAATAAAATCACTCCCTCTGTATATAAGATAATTTGCTATACTCCCCAATCTCTAGGATATCTAAATTCCATTCCCATAGTTCTTTTTGATACCTTAGCTATTGTTGGTAGTTTTCTTTTATATTGTGAAAGTTTTATTTTTTTAATTATTTTTTCTACAGTATCTTTTAGAAATCCTTCTTGAATTATCTCTTCTGGAGTCATTCTTTCATCTATAAGTCTGTACAATATTTCATCTGCCATCTTGTATGAAAATCCAAGTTCCTGTTCATCAGTTTGCCCTTCCCAAAGATCAGCACTTGGTTTTTTCTCAATAAGTTCTCTAGGAACTCCCATATGTTTTGATAAGTTCCATACATGAGTCTTGTATAAATCTCCAATAGGATTTACTGCTGAAGCTGAGTCTCCAAATTGTGTACTGTACCCCAGCATTATTTCTGTCTTATTTGAAGTTCCCAGTACTAAAGATTTTTCTTTAGCTGAGTGATCAAAAAGTATAGACATTCTTTCCCTTGCCATTTTATTTCCTTTTCTAAGACTATTCATATCTGGATCTAAAGCAAAGTAAGCATCTACCATAGGTGTTATCTCAATTTTTTTGCTTCTTATTCCAGAAGCTTTTACTACAAGCTCAGCATGTTCTACACTTTCTTTACTTGAAGTTTTATATGGCATCATTATTCCCAAAACATTTTCAGGTCCAAACGCTTTTGCTGCAAGAAATGCTACAAGAGCTGAGTCTATTCCTCCAGACAAGCCTAATACCACTTTATTAAACCCTACTTTTCCTACTTCTTCCCTCAAAAAATTGACTAGTGTTTCCTCTAAAACATTCAAGTCTATATTTAGTTTTTCCATTATTCCTCCATTACTTGTCCAAACCAAATTTGCTCAATCTACAGTTTCTGTAATCTCTAAGGACTGTATATGCTGCCTGCTGTATATTAAGACTTTCCCCTTTATTGAACATTTTATTTCTAAGTGCTATCTTTTCAAGAATTTCTCCCATGATCTCACTTTTATCCTCATCTAAAAGTTTATATCTTTCTTTAAGAATATTCCATAATCCATATTTAATCATTTTTGAAATCAAAATACAAGAAATATCTTCTATAGGAAGTATTTCATCTCTGATTGCTCCAGTTATTGCCAGATTTTGCCCTACTTCATCACTTTCAAATTTAGGCCATAAAATTCCTGGAGTATCTAACAGCTCCAATCCCTCTTTTATTCTTACCCATTGTTTTCCTTTAGTGAAGCCTGGCTTATTTCCAACTCCAGCACTGCTTTTTCCAACAATTCTATTAATAAGTCTAGATTTCCCAACATTTGGTATACCTACTACCATCAGTCTTGTATTTACTTTTCTCAAACCTTTAGCTTTCATTTTTTCTTTTTTTTCAGCTGATACTTTATCTATAATAGAATAAAGTGCTTTTATATTAAAACCTGTTTCAGCACTTATTTCAAGAACTTCATCAGCCAGATTATTTTCTTTAAAATATTTTTTCCAGTATAATATTTCTGATTTTTCTACAAGATCAGATTTATTTAAAACTATAACTCTTTTCTTATTTTTAGCAAAAACTGAGATATCTGGATTTTTACTAGACAGAGGTATTCTTGCATCTACCACTTCTAAAACGATATCTATCAGCTGCATATTTTCTTTTATCAGGTCTTTTGTTTTTTTCATATGACCTGGATACCAGTTTATTTTTGTCATTGACATGATTTACACTACTCCCTTAAATTAATCTTCTTGCCCCTTGATAAGAAGAACTATCTCACCTTTTATTGGATTTTTGGCAAGTCTTTCTATAAGCTCTGTAGTTGTTCCTCTCAATATTTCTTCATAGATCTTTGTAATCTCTCTTATAATTACTACTTCTTTTACTCCCATAAACTGCTCTATATCTCTCAGAGTTTTCTCTATTCTGAAAGGAGATTCATATATTACTATTGTTCTTTCTTCCTCTGCCAGAGCTTTTAAAAGTGTCTGTCTTCCTTTTTTCTTAGGAAGAAAACCTTCAAAACAGAATCTTCTCATAGTTATTCCTGCTGCTGAAGCTGCTGCTGTTAAAGCACTTGCTCCTGGAATAGGGACTACTCTTATTCCCTCATTATGAGCTGCATCTACCAACTCATAACCAGGGTCTGATATACATGGTGTCCCTGCATCTGTTACCAGTGCAATCTCTTTTCCTTCTTTTAATAGATTTATTATATTTGCAATTTGATGCATCTTTGTATGTTCATCATATCTATATACTGTATTTTCTATTTCATAATGATTCAGAAGCTTTCTTGTAACTCTCGTATCCTCAGCAAAGATGTAGTTTACCTCTTTTAGAGTACGAACAGCCCTGAAAGTCATATCCTCAAGATTACCTATTGGAGTTGCTACTATATAAAGCATATTTTTCACCTTTCTACTTACTGTTTTCTTTATTCAGAAGAAGTCCTTTAAGTATTCCTACTGCTGTATCTAATTGTACATCTTTGTGTTGAGCATATTTTTCTGCTTCTTCTTCACCTTTAATTTCTTTTATTATCTCTTTTTTATTTTCTTTTGTTCCAGCTTCATCTATGTTAGTTACCATACTATCAAAAAGCATATATCCTTCTTTTTCTTCTACTACTACATCTGGCTCTATTCCTTTTCCATGGATAGATATTCCACTTGGAGTATAGTATTTAGCAATAGTAAGTTTCATTCCATCTCCATCTGGTAATGGAATAAGAGTTTGTACACTTCCTTTACCAAAAGATTTTTCTCCTACCAGTATACCTCTTTTATTATCTTTTATAGCCCCAGCTACAATCTCAGATGCAGAGGCACTTCCTCCATTGATAAGGATAACAAGTGGGAAATCTCCATAATATTTACCCTCTCTGTTAGATACTTGTTCAGCTCCCTCTTTAGATTTTACGCTTACTACTCTTCCTTCTTTTAGGAACATAGAAGATATTTTTATAGCTTGATCCAATGCTCCACCTGGATTGCTTCTCAAGTCAAACACAAGAGCTTTCATATTATTCTTCTGTAAATCTTCCATAGCTTTTTTCACATCTGGATATACATTTTCTCCAAATTGAGTAAGTCTTAAATAACCAATTTTATCATCAAGCATTCTATGTTTTACATATTTAAGTTCAACAACAGCTCTTTCTATTTCTATATCTTTAGTTTCTTTTGTAGCTTCTCTATACACTGTTACTTTTACTTTTGTATTAGGTTCACCTTTAAGTTTTTTTACACTTTCTTCACTTGTAAGTTTATATGTAGCTTCACCATCAATAGCTATTATTTTATCTTTTGGTTTCACTCCAACTTTAAAAGCTGGTCCATCTTCTATAGGAGATACTACTGTAAGAGGTTCATTAACTCTTTTTTGTACTACCATTCCAACACCTACATAAGTTCCTTTCAAATCTTCTTTGAAACTTTCCAGTTCACTTTTAGTAAAATAATTTGAATGAGGATCATCTAAAGATTCCAACATTCCTTTTACTGCACCTTGAAGGAGGATTTTCTTATCTATTTTCTTTTCACCTACATAATTTTCATTAAGTATATCCATAATATCAGAAAGTTCTTTTAACTCTCTTATGTTTGAAAGAAATCCACTTTTATCTTCATTTGCTGAAAAACAATTAGAGAAAATAATCATTGAAAATAACAGCACTATTACCTTGTTCTTAAACAATTTTTTCATACAGCTCCTCCTAAATTCCTACCATTTTCCACGGTCCCATCTATATCTATATTTTTTTTGTTTTCAACTTTAAGTCCAAATATTGATATATACTCTACATTTCCCTTTGTTCCTGTTATTGGAGAAAAATCTAATCCTTCAATAAAAAAGCCATTCTTTTCTCCCTCTTCAATAACTTTTTTCACAGCTTCTGCATGGTGCTTAGTATCTTTTACTATTCCACCTTTTTCTATATATTCTCTGTCTGTCTCAAATTGAGGCTTGATTAATGCCATGAGTTTAGTCTCAGGGTGACAGAACTTTACCAAATGTTCCAATACCTTTGTTATAGATATAAAGGAAACATCCATTACTATATAATCTACTCTCTTATTCTCCAAATCCTTTTCTGTTAAATCTTTTATATGAGTATTTTCTATTGATTTTACTCTTTTATCATTTCGAATCTTCCAGTCCAGCTGATTAGTTCCAACATCCATCGCATATACAAATTCAGCTCCATTTTGAAGTGAACAGTCTGTAAATCCTCCAGTTGAAGCTCCTACATCCAATATTATCTTCCCAGTGAAATTAAGTTCAAAAACCTGCAAGGCTTTTTCAAGTTTCAAACCTCCTCTGCTCACATATTTAGACATTTCTCCTTTGATTCTTATAACAGGATCTTTATCCAGCTTTATGAGAGTTCCACTCTTGTCTATTTTTTTGTCATCTACTATTACCAGTCCAGCCATTATAGCTCTTTGAGCTTTCTCCTTGCTTTCAAAAAAACCATTTTTCACTAAGAGAATGTCTAATCTCTCTTTCATTTTCCACCTCTAAAAATATCGTCTATTTATCTTCATTTTTTTTGAAAATAACATTGTCATCAAAATATGGAAGAAGAGGACTTTCAAGCATTATATTTTTGAACCCTTTTCTATCTACCATTCTTTTTAATTTTTCTGTTTCTCTTACCCTTTGGATAAAGAAATTATCTCCAATTGGAATTTTTTTATTTTTCTTATAATAATTTATAAGCTGTTTTGTATTTTTTAGATTGAGCTCCTGTTTAGCTCTCTTTAATCTATCTTTTACAACTCCCTGAGTACAATTCAATTTCTCAGCTATCTCTTCAAGCTGAGCTCCCTGAGCCATAAGTTCAAGTATTTTATCAGCACCTATAGGATTTATTCTATGATACTTCGCAGAATACATATCTGCTCTGTGAACTATATGAGCTTCTTTACTGTTTGGCTGTATTTTTCCCCACTTCCCATGGTGAGATAATACTATATGAATTATATTTTTTCTTATAGCATCATTAAGCTCTGCTCCAATAATCTCTTCTACCTCTTTTAATACTCTGTCTGCTTCCTTTGTTATATACTCAGGTTTTTTAAGCATCATCTGTGAATGTGAAAATTTTTCCTCAGTTTTTCTGATACTTCCTTTGCTGAGATCATGGATTATTATTCCCACTGTCATTGCAAAAAAATCTACTCTCTGTTTTGCTTCAGAAAAATTTTTATAGTCTCTTTTGAGTTCATCGATAGATATTTTTAAGACGTCATAGGTATGAGTTGATACTTTCACACCCTGGTCATCAAAAAGTTCCAAATCTTTTACCATTTCTGATTCTAAAAGATTTTCTATGAATTCCAATGCTTTCTTATTTTTTTCCTGCATCTATTTTTTCCTCAATTCTTTTAATTAAATTTTCTCCTTTTAAACCGAACTCTTCCAAAAGTTCTCCCCGCTTTCCATGTGGCACGATTCCATTTTCTATTGCTATTTTATTTATCAGTTTTTTCTTCCCCATTTCATTAATAAAATCTAGTATGCTGCTTCCAAATGAATTTTTTTCGTAAGCTTCTTCCATAACAAAAATATTATCATATTTATCCAGATTGTCCAATAAGTATTTTTCATCAAAAGGTTTTATTGAAGCCGCGCTTACTATTGTTCCATCAATTCCTTTTGATTTTAACTGCTCATCTATACTTAAAATCTCTTTCAGCATACTTCCTGTTGCTATAAAAAGATATTTTTTCCCTTTTTTTATCTCTTTCCATTTACCTATCTGAAACTTTTCATCATTTTCCAACAAAAAAGATATCTCTCTAGGTATTCTTATCATCATAGGTCCATCATTAAAATCTTTTGATATTTCCAGAGCCTCTACAAGTTCATCACAAGTAGTAGGAGCAATGACTGTATAATTAGGTATAGAAGTAAACATAGAAATATCATAAAGTCCATTATGAGTTTTTCCGTCTTCTCCTACAATACCTGCCCTATCTATTATGAATCGAACTGGTAGTTTTTGAATGGAGATATCGTGAATAAGCTGGCTGAATCCTCTCTGCATAAAAGTAGAATAAATTGCTACATATGGTTTTTTCCCCATAGAAGCAAGCCCCCCTGCAAAAGTTACAGCATGTCCTTCAGCAATTCCTACATCTACACCTCTTTTAGGAAATTTTTCAAAAAATTCCCCAAGTCCTGTTCCTTTTACCATTCCAGCTGAAATGGCATAAATATCTTCATCCTCTTCTCCAAGCTTCACCATTTCTTCCCCTAGTATGCTTGAGTAAGTTTTTGTTTTGCAAGGGATAGAACCTGTTTTCATATCAAAAGGTGATATTCCATGAAACTTTTCCTGATCTTTTTCAGCAAACGAATAACCTTTTCCTTTTTGAGTTTTTATATGTATAAAGATTGGTCCTTCCATATCTTTTACTTTATTAAATGTATCAGTCAATTCTTCTATATTGTGTCCATCTATGACTCCCAAAAACTTTAATCCAAGGCTTTCAAGAATACTCAATGGAAGAAAGAAATTTTTTACAGAAAATTCCATTCTTTCAAGTGTATCAGATACTCTGTTTACTATTCTTATCTTATTTATAATGGCTTTTACATCGTCTCTAAAACTCATATATTTTTCACTTACCATTAATTTTCCAAAAAACCTAGAAAGAGATCCCACATTTTTTCCAATAGACATCTCATTATCATTTAATATTATGATAAGGTTTTTAAGTTTAGCGCCAATGTTGTTCAAAGCCTCCAGAGAATGTCCATTAGAGATAGAAGCATCTCCAATAACTACTATTACTTTTTTGCTGGGATCAGCTAATGCTATCCCTGCTGCTGCTGAAAGAGCTGTTCCTGCATGTCCGGATATAAATGGGTCATAAGAACTTTCTTTAGGATCCATAAATGGTCCAATACCATTTCTCTGCCTCAATGTAGAAAATCTTTCCTCTCTCCCTGTCAATATTTTATGTACATATGACTGGTGTCCTACATCAAAAAGCAATTTGTCTTTGGAAAAATCAAAAACTTTATGTAGACATAGAGTAAGTTCTACTACTCCTAGATTCGGACCAAGATGCCCCCCGTTTTTGCTTACGGTCTCTATTAACATTTTTCTTATCTCTTCAGCTCTTTTTTCAATTTCACCTACACTTGCATCTTTCAAATTTTCCATATTCCTTCCTTACCCTTGTAGATATGCTTTAAATATCAATCCAACTATTATTCCAAGAGCACATCCCACTACTACCTCAACAGGTGTATGTCCCAGGAGTTCCTTTAATTTTGCTTCTTTTTCCTTACTAAAATGTTTATTATATTGATCTCTTCCAATAAATAATGGTATTTTTTCTACAAGAGAGTTTATTATCCCTGCCTGTTTTCCAGCTGCTCTTCTTATTCCAGCAGAGTCGTACATAACTATTCCAGAAAAAATAATAGTTATTGCAAAAATATCACTTCTTATACCATAACGTATTGCTATGCATGTAGTCAGACAAGATACTGTAGAACTGTGAGAACTTGGCATTCCTCCAGTATCCCACAGCCTTGTTATATCAAATTTTCTTTTTTTAAATATAGGTGTCAGTACTTTATAAAATTGAGCTATAAACCATGCTATAAATACTACATCTAATACTCGATTATTAAAAATTATTCCGGGACTCATAACTTCCCTCCTAAATACATTTTCTATCTAATGCTTTTTAATTCCAATGAAATAGTTGGCTTATCTTTATTCTCTCTAAATAATATAATAGTTCTTCCAATTATTCCTACAACTTCAAATTCACTGCATTTTGAAAGCTCTTCCAATACTTCATTTTTTTCTTTTTCACAATTTTGAAGTATTTTTACTTTCAATAATTCTCTAGAGTCTATAGCCTCCAATATACTTTGAATAAGGCTGTCAGTTATTCCATCTTTTCCAATTCTTACTAGAGGATCCAATTCATGAGCCTTCTTCTTTAAAAATGCTCTTTGTTTGCTTGTTAATGCCATATTTTTTCTCCTTTTATATTTCCATGATTATCGGTAGTACTACCGGATTTCTTTTTGTTTTATTATAAAAATATTTTGATGCTATATCTCTAGTAGTGTTTTTGAATGTATTCCAGTCTTTTGTTGAATGACCTTCTATGTTGCTTAATTTAGCTTTTATTGCTTCAATAGCTTCTTTTATTATATCATCAGATTCTTTAGAATATACAAATCCTCTTGTTACAATATCAGGACCTGCTATTATTTTACCAGTTTCTTTGCTAGTTGTAAAAACTATTACTACTACTCCATCTTGTGATAATTGCTGTCTGTCTTTTAAAACTATATTTCCTATATCCCCTACACCTAATCCGTCTACAAGTGTAGAACCAGCGTTTACTTTTCCTTTAATTTTTACTGCTGATTTTGTTACTTCTACTTTACTTCCATTTTGAGCAATTATAACATTATTTTTTGGCACTCCTGTTTCTATTGCTGTATCTTTATGAGCTTTCAGCATTTTATGCTCTCCATGTACCGGCATAAAATATCTTGGTTTTATAAGATTAAGCATAAGTTTCTGCTCATCTTTGCTTCCATGTCCTGAAACGTGTATTCCAGCTATTTTCTTAAATACAACTTCAGCATCATATTTCAGAAGATTATTTATATTATTAGAAACAGCTTTCTCATTTCCTGGTATTGGAGTTGCAGAAATTATTACTGTATCTCCCTCTTTTATTTTTATATGCTTATGCATATTTTTAGCTATTCTAGATAGAGCAGCCATTGGCTCTCCCTGTGTTCCTGTACATAAGATAACTACTTTATTATCTTTCAAGCCATCTACTTCTGATAATGCTACCATCATTCCTTCTGGAATTCTAAGATATCCAAGATTAGAAGCTATTTCAAATACTTTTACCAAACTTCTTCCATCAATAGCTATCCTTCTTCCATACTCTTCTGCTGTATTTATTATCTGCTGCAATCTATGAACATGTGATGCAAAAGCTGCCACAATTATTCTTCCTTTAGCTTTTGAGAATTCCTGCTTAAATGCTTCTCCTACACTTCTTTCTGATGGTGTAAATCCTTCTACTTCTGAGTTTGTTGAGTCAGAAAGCATTAAGTCTACTCCCTGCTCTCCTATTTGAGAAAGTCTTGCAAAGTCTACTCCTTCACTGTCCACAGGAGTAAGATCTATTTTAAAGTCTCCTGTATGAAATACTACTCCTGCTGGTGATGATATTGCTAATGAGTAAGCATCAGTTATAGAGTGAGTTACCTTTATAAATTCAACTGTAAAGTATTTTCCTACTTTTACTTTACTTCTTCCTTTTACTTCTTTCATTTTTGGAAGTTCTTTTGAAAATCCTGGGTTATCGAATTTTGATTTAGCTAGAGCTAATGTAAGCTTCCCTCCAAACATTGGAACGCTTTTATCTATTTTTTGATAAAGATATGGAATTGATCCTATATGATCTTCATGTCCATGAGTTATAAAAAGACCTTTTACTTTATCTTTATTATTCTCTATAAATGAAAAGTCAGGTATTACCAAATCTATTCCCAACAAATTATCATCTGGGAAAGTTACCCCTGAATCTATTATTATTATTTCATCTCTATATTGGATGACTGTCATATTTTTTCCTACTTCTTCAAGACCACCTAGAGGAATAACATACATTTTCTCTTCTTTAGTTCCTTTTGTCTCTTTTACTTCAATAGTTTTTTCTGCTTTAACTTCAGCTTTACTTTCTTCTTTATCTTCTTTTAATTCTTTTATTCCAGCTTTTATCGCTTTTAATTTTTCTTTTATATCTTTTACTTCCTTTATTCCACTAGTTTCTGTTTTTTTCTTTTTTGAATATTCTTTTTCTGTATCTTTGTTTCTTCTTATCATCTGTTCTCCTTATTCTAATAGTATTTTTTCTGTACCTCCACTACTTCGAAATTACTATAACACTAAAATATACCTAATTAATTTTCTCTCCATTATTAGTTGGATTTCCATTTATAGCATTATCCCTATCTTTTATCTCTAAATATTTATCTATGAATTTTCTAGCCATAGCCCCACCCATAGCTCCTCCTCCTCCAGCTCCTTCCAGTATAACTGAAAAGACTATCTCAGGATTGTCAGCAGGGAAATAGCCTGCTACCCATGCATGTGTAGTTTTAGAATGAGGGTTCTGTGCCGAACCGCTTTTTGCTGCAACTTTCATCCCAGGAGTTCTAAGTATTTTTGTTGTCCCATTATCCTGTGCAACTGTTGCTATCAAAGCTTCATTTAATTCATCATAATATTTTTTAGGAAATTTTGTTATTTCATGTTTTTCTCCTGTTATTGGAGTTACATTCTTTCCGCTAAAATCCACTAACTCTTTTACTAAATGAGGAGAATACACATATCCTTTATTTGCAATTGTAGCATAAAGAACAGCTATCTGTAGAGGAGTTACTGTAAGATACCCCTGCCCAATTGATAAAAGTATTGTGTCTCCCTTGTACCATCCGCTTCCCATTACTTTCTTTTTCCATTCAGTATCTGGAAGCAGTCCTCTTTTTTCTCCAGGAATATCTATTCCTGTTTTTTCATTAATTCCAAATAAACGAGCTGTATCTACTATCGGCTTATGACCTACTTGATCAGATAGTCTATAGTAGTAAGGGTTGGCTGACTCAACAATAGATTTTTTCATATCAACATATCCGTGTCCCCCAACTTTCCAAGCTCTCCATCTCCATTTACCTATTTCATAATACCCAGTTTTATCTAGATATTTTTCTTTAGGGTCAATTCCGCTGTCAAGAAATGCCATTGCTGACACTACTTTAAATACCGATCCTGGAGGATACTCCCCTGCTATTGCTTTATTAGTCAGCGGCCTTCCCGGATCAGTTATTATTTTTTGCCAGTCCTCATTTAAGATTTGAGAACTAAACATATTTAAAGAGTATGTAGGATAACTTACCATAGTAATTATTCCCCCAGTCTTAGGGTCCATAGCTATAAAAGCTCCTACTCTCCCATCTTCTTTAAATTGCTCTTCCATATATTCTTGAAGTTCCATATCCAATGTCATATATAGATCTTTTCCAGGCACTGGATCTTTTTCTTCTGCAACTCTTCTTTGCACTTTGTTAAAAGCATTTACTTCTATATATTCATATCCATCTTCACCTTGAAGCTGTTTATCATAAGCTCTTTCTATTCCATCTTTACCAACTATATCTCTTGGTGAGTATCCCTCATCTTTCAATTTCTCATACTCTTTTTCTGATATTTTTTTTACATAGCCTATACTGTGAGAAGCTACTGAATCATAAAGATATCTTCTTTTAGAATAAGTCTGTACTTGAAGATATGGATAATCAACTATCTTTTCCATTAATTTATGTGCTGTTTCTTCATCAAGACTTTCTATTAATACATTCTCTCTGGTATAAGGAAATATTTCTCCATTTCTTATTCTTTTCTTTATATAGTCTTCATCGTATCCAGTTACTTCACTGATCTCTCTGACTATTTCAGGATCATTGTCCCTCTCTTTTAAATATACAAGCCTATATCCAGCACCATTTGTTACTACTAATCTCCCATCTCTATCATATATTTTTCCTCTTGGAGATTCTATTTTCTTTAATTTAAATCTATTCTTTTCAGAAAGATATGCATATCTATCCCCTCTTACAAGCTGAAGATACATCATTCTTGAACCAAGTCCTAAAAATACAAGCAAAATAAAAACTTTAAATATCACATCTCTTTTGCTATTATCTGACCCTAATTTTATTTGAATTTTTCCATTTTTCATAGTCATTATCCTCTAGTATTTTTCTTCTTTCGCATAATTGCCACATACAAGTAATTAAATATTACAAACCCAATAAAATTAAATATCAAATAATGTAGGTTATAATTTTTATACACCATTATAAAATACATTCCAAGCTGCACTATAGAAATGCTTAGAATATTTTCTTTGCTATAAACAAAATTTAAAAATATAAAGTTAAACAGATAGTAAAATACTGCCATTATCAAAAACAATCTTACAAAATCATGAGTCTGTAATGAAAGAATTACAGTCATCAAAAATATACAGCTCACTGAACGAATCCTCTTCAAAGTTACTAAATAAGTAAAAAATGGAACCGCTATTATTAATACAGGGCTGTTAAAAGGTAAGCTTGCTTCTATTATTATTCCTAAAAAAGACAATATATAAATCATCAGTCCATCCTCTATTTAGCAAATATCATTATTTTGTTCTTTAGACTATCTTTTTCTATCATATCTTTTATATCAAGCTTTTGAGCTATTTTATATGCTATAAAGTAATCTTCGGAATTATATTCTATTACTGAACTTTCAACTTTTGAATCATTTTTTACATTTTTAATATTTTTATATCCCAATTTTTTTAGTTCTTTTCCCATTTCATCTGCTGTACCAGTATTTCCAACTACTTCTACAGTAAAATCTACGTTTTGCTCTTTTCCTAAAACAACTACTACGTTAGCAAGAGTCGGGATAGATGGAACATCTTTAATTTTAAAATATTTTTCATCTAACTGCATTAAGACTTCCTGTGTTTTTTCTTTAGAAATATCATTCATTATTACATAACTTTCTTCAAGGAATGTCTCATAGTTTGCAGCATTATATTTCATTGAAAGATTTTTCTTTAAAACTTCTCCAGTTTTTCTTGCATAACCTGCTCTTCCATTAGCATTTAATATATCTACTATTATATTTTCATTTACTTCATTAGCTCTGTTAGTGTCTGTGTATAAAGTATCAAACATTGAATATAAACTTGATGTAAGGATATATCTTTTATCCCCTATATTTGTTTCAGGGATATTTTTAGCATTTTTTACATTAAGTTTTATATCTCCAAATTTTATTACTTTATAGTTATCAACCTTTTCAGGAAGAATTTTATTTATTGTTGCCATTATCTCTTCTTTATTTTTATCTTTTACAAGATCTTCCACAGTCTCATCTTTACTGATGTTTATTTCATAAGGTATTTTTACAGCAAGCTTATCCTCATATACAGCTATAAGGTTGCTTTTTCCAATTATAAGATATCTGCTGTTTTTATCTAAATCTCTATTTCCATCATTCATATTTATAACTAAAAAAACTGCTAACGCTATTATTATTCCTACTACAAATATTATTAGTTTTAATTTCCCTATTCCTTTATTCATCAGCTATCAACATCTCCTTTTCTAAAGAATTTATTTTCACATTAATAATACTGTTGAGCTTTATTTCGTTATCTTTAACTTTTACTCTAAGGTAGTTTTCACTATAACCATATAAGTATCCATTTTCTCTTTCTTCCAAGAGAACATTTAAATGTTTTCCTATGTATTTTTCTCTTTCTTTTTCAGCCATTTTCATTTTAAGAGCTTCTAATCTATCAGCTCTCTCTTTTTTTATTTTGGCATCTATTTTATCTGTAAAACTGCTTGCAAGAGTATTTTCTCTATCAGAATACTGAAATATATGAATTCCTGAAAACCCTATTTTTTCTATAAGATCATATGACTTTTGAAACATTTCTTCAGTTTCTCCTGGAAATCCTACTATTACATCAGCTGTATATTCCATATCCTCTACTTTTTCTTTTAATTTCAGAAGTCTATCTTCAATAAGAGAACTTCCATATTTTCTTCTCATTCTTTTTAATACATCATCATCACACGACTGCAAAGAAATATGAAGATGAGGCATAAGTTTTTTATTCTTAAACATATCCATAAATTCATCAGAAATTTTATCAGGATAAACTGATCCTATTCTTACTCTTTCCAATTTATTTATTTCTAATATTGATTTTAAAAGTGATTCAAAATTTTCTCCTTCATCAAGATCTTCTCCATAAGCTCCTAAATTTATCCCTATAAGAATAACCTCTTTGAATCCTTCTTCTACTAATTTTTCTATTTCTTTGATTATATTATATTTCTTCCTTGACCTGCTTTTTCCTCTTGCAAAAGGTATTTTGCAATAAGAACAGAAATTATTACACCCATCTTGAATTTTAACATAGGCTCTAGACATCTCTCTCAATGTTGCAAACTCATATTCTGTATATTCATTATCTAAAAATATATTGTGATTTTTCACTTTTTCCATAGTCCTGTTTTCTATATCTTCTATAAAATTAACTATGGCATTTTTATCACTGTTTCCAATGACATAATCTATTTCTTCCATCTCCAGAAGTTCTTTGCTGTTAGTTTGAGCATAACATCCAGTAACTATTACTATTCCTTCTGGATTTATTTTTTTTGCTCTTCTCAGCATATTTCTTGTTTTTCTGTCTGCTACGCTGGTAACAGTACATGAATTAACTATATAAATATCAGCTTCCTCTTCAAAAGCTGTTTCTGTATACTCTTTTTTTAATAACTGGTTCTTTATACTTTCAGTCTCATACTGATTTACTTTACATCCTAAAGTATAAAAAGCAACTCTTTTATTGAAACTCATTTATTAATATTCCTCCTACTACAATAGAGGCTGTTTCTGCTCTTAGTATCCTTCTTCCTAAAGTAACTATATCTGCTTTTTTACTTTTCAAAAATTCTATTTCTTCTGGGGCAAATCCCCCTTCTGATCCAATTATATATAGAACTCTCTCTGGAAGTTTTTCTCTGTTTCTCAATAAATTTTTAAGTGTATATTCCTCTTCGCATTCATAAGGAACAATCACAAGATCATATTTTTCAAACTCTATCTCTTCAAGTTTTTTCACTTCATCTATCTCAGTAGCTTTAACTGCCTGGCATTGTTTTAAAGCTTCTCTTACTATAAGATCCCACTTATCTTTCTTTTCTGTTATTTTAGCAACACCTCTCTTTACAGATAGAGGTATTATTTTATTAATTCCGATTTCTGTGAGTTTTTGAATAGCAAGATCCATTTTATCATTTTTTAATATTCCTAATGCGGCATCTATTTTTACTTTATGAGAATATCTGTCTTCAAATATCTGTTCTATTTCTAGAATTATCTCTTTTTTATCTATAGAAACAACTTTACAGAAATACTCTTTTTCGCCATCTACAGCTCTTATTTCTTCATCTAGTTTTATTCTGAAAACATTTTTCAAATGATTTATATCGCTTTTTTCATTAACTGTAATCCTGCTTCCGCTAATATTCTCACCTGTTATTATAACACTTATCACTCTAAACTCCTATATCATATCTTTATTTTTTATAAATTCATTTAAAGTAGTTTCTTTTAATATTTTTGTCATAGCACTGTCAAGTTTACTCCATATGCAAGTAGTACCACAAGTTTGTTCGCTGCATGTAGCCTTGTGCTCTTCACTTTCATTGCAATCAATGACTTTGTCCTCTTCGTCAAGTATTTTATATAACTGATGCAGTGTTATTTCAGTTGGTTCCTTTGCCAATCTGTATCCACCGTTAGGTCCTCTTTTACCTTCTATTATATTTTC
The DNA here is from genome assembly GCF_003019675.1 of Fusobacterium ulcerans. Taxonomy (NCBI): domain Bacteria; kingdom Fusobacteriati; phylum Fusobacteriota; class Fusobacteriia; order Fusobacteriales; family Fusobacteriaceae; genus Fusobacterium; species Fusobacterium ulcerans. The sequence goes on from NZ_CP028105.1 coordinate 951,555, forward strand.
ATTTTTTAATTTAAAAAGAATCTGCTCAAGATATTGTACAGAAATATTCTGATCATCAGCAATCTCTTTTATCCTTACTAATTTTTCTTCTCCGCTTTTCTCAGCTATGTATGCTAAAGCTCTTAGACCATATCTAACTTTTGTGCTTATCTTCATTTTCTCCCAGCTCCTTAACACCTTTAAAATGTTCATATGCTTTTTCAGTTACCATTCTTCCTCTGTTAGTTCTTTTTAGATAACCGATTTTTACCAGATAAGGTTCATAAACCTCTTCCAGAGTTCTTTTGTCTTCTCCTAACATAAGAGAAAGAGTATCTATACCTACAGGACCTCCCCCGTAGTTATCAATGATGGCATTTACTATATCTCTATCTAAATCATCCAGCCCTGCTGAATCTATTCCTAGTATATCCAGCGCCTTTAAAGAAATATCTCTGTCTATAATTCCGTTACCTCTTATTTCACAAAAATCTCTCACTCTCTTCAAAAGACGATTTGCTATTCTTGGAGTTCCTCTGCTTCTGCTTGCAAGCTCCTTTGCTCCATCCAGCTCGATTTTTACTCCCAGTATATTTCCTCCTCTAAGGATAATATCTGTTATTTCTTCTTCACTGTAGTATTCCATTCTGTGAGTCACTCCAAATCTATCTCTCAGTGGAGAACTCAAAAGTCCTGCTCTTGTCGTCGCTCCTATGAGAGTAAAACTTGGAAGCTCTATTCTTATAGAACGTGCAGAAGGTCCTTTACCTATGATGATATCAAGCTCTTTATCTTCCATAGCAGGATACAATATTTCTTCAACAGTGTTGTTCAGTCTATGTATCTCATCTATAAAAAGTATATCATTCTCTTCAAGAGAAGTAAGTATAGCTGCAAGGTCCCCTGCTCTTTCCAGTACAGGTCCTGAAGTTATTTTTAAATTTGCCCCCATCTCTGTAGCTATAACCCCTGCAAGAGTAGTCTTTCCTAACCCCGGAGGCCCGTATAAAAGAATATGATCAATAGATCCTCCTCTTTTTTTGGCAGCTTCTATAGATATCGACATTTTTTCTTTCAGAGAAACCTGTCCAATATACTCTTTAAAACATCTCGGTCTGAGAGTTCTTTGAATTTCTATATCATTCTCCATTTCTGAAGTTGTTATTACTCTATCCACTTTCCTCTCCTTATATAAACAGACTTACTCCAAATTGAAAAAACCCTATTATTCCTCCTAATACAGCTCCTACCACTTCTATATGCTTCAATTCCTTTCTAGCAAGAGAATATGTTATGTCTTCAAGTTTTTCAAGAGAAAATCCATCTACATTTTTTATTATTATCTCTCTGAAATCTACTTTTTCCTCTAAGTAGTTAGAAAACATTTCTATGATAGTATCTTTATTTTCAAGAATAGAAGTTTTTATCATACTTTTTATTTTTCTAAGCATATCATCACTCATAAACATAGCAAGCATAGGAAATTTTTTTACCAATTCCCCTTCTAATTTTGCATCAAGAATTTTATCAATCATATTTCCCATTCTTATTTCTAACTCTTCTCCATCTAAACTGCTTGTTACATCTTTTAAAGAGATGAGTTCTTTTTGTACTGTATCCGCTATGCTTACAGCTATTTCATGTTTTCTTTTGGGAATAAGCCCCTGTATCTTAAATAATCCAAAGTTTATTTCTTTATATGGTCTAAAAAGCATTTTGATGGCTACATAGTTAGTTATCCATCCGATCATTGCTCCTATTCCTACTATAAGAGCTAATTTTATTAACATTGCATTCAATTCTGTCATTGTATTTCACCTTCAAATTTCATTAAAATTTCATTACTTCTCTAGTAAACTATTTTATCATAAATATTGTATTTTTTCAATTATTATAACCATAAACATTACAATTATCATCATTTTTTTCCGCTTTATGTTCAGAAATAAAAAGAAGATGCCTCAAAAAATTTAAAAATAAGATTTTTACTTTTGTGTCATCCCCTAAGTATATTTTATTTTTTTACAGTTTTTTGCAATACACTAATACCATTTTATGATGAATATAGAAAATTGTCAATACAGGCATTCTCTTTTGCTGATTTTTATTTATTTTCTACCAACACCATTTTGCAAATATTCAATCAAAAAAACTCTAGCAGCTTAAATTTACTACTAGAGTCTTAATAAATTTTTTATTTATTTTCCAACAACACCATTTGATAAATGTTTATCATTTCTTATTCAAGAATATATTTTTCCCTTAAATCATTGTATTTATCATATCCTATAATATTTTCTTTTTGTAATCTTCCTACAACTATTCCTGAATGAATATTTATTGATTTAGCAAATCTACAAATTGAATCCTTACTAAAATCAGACTTTAAAACAAAATCTTCATATTCCTCTTTAGAAATTAAAGTATTTTTTGAAAATTCATCAGCTTCATTTTCAAGAGTTTTATCTAAATTTTGCAAAGTTTCTTCAGTATACCCATCAGATAAAATAGTCATAGCAATTTTCTTTTGTAAAACATGTTTTATTTCATGGAAAAGTGAAAACCAAAATATATCTGCAAATTTTCTTCTTACGTTTATAGCTAAAATTACCTTTTCTTTATTTATCCATTTTACTGCACCATTAATTTTAGAATTTTTTAAATGAGGTAATAAAATAAAACTTACTCCGCATTCTTTAAAAATTTCTTTTAGTCTAGGATAAAATACCTTTGGAGATTGTAATGTCATTTTTCTTATTTCAGGAATACTTTTTAATAATTTTTCTTTATCAAAATGTTGACTTATATTTAATTTTACTCCCTCATTAATTGCTGTTTGGACCCAAAGATTTGAATTTATTATATTTTTTTCATAAATTTTTGTATTTTCTTTTCTATAGCTAGTAAAATAATCAATTCTATCAAAACTTTTTAAAGATGCAACATTAAAATAACTGCATAAATTTTCTATTTTTTCTTTTTTTGTTTTTGCTGGCTCTACTAATTTTTGCTCTACAAAAAAATTATAATCAATATAATCTAAAACAACTATTTGTTTTTTAATATCTTCATTTTTTTTTATTTCATTCATTACATCTTCATATTTTCTTTGTAAATTTTTCCACACTTCAACAGATGTCTTATACATAATGGCCAAGCCTATTGCCACTTCATCTGAAAGATTAATTTCTCCATTTAATAATTTGCTTATAGTCTTAGGAGTAGTCCCAATTTTTTTTGCAAATTCTTGCTGTGTTAACTCTTCCTCTTCTATCAATTCTTTAATGTAATATCCAGGATGAAAGGCAATCATATTCTTATATTCTACTATCAAATTATTCATAATGATTGCTCACCTCCAAAATTATTATTATTTTTGTACATTTATATATTAATTGCATATCACTATGATCTTTAATTATATTTTCTTCATCATCTAAAGGTTGTATTATTAGTCTAAAACCTGAAGTTTTTCCTAAATCAATAGCGTATGTTCCTTTTCTATTCCCCATAAGAGGATGCAGTCTATAACTAGGGACATTTGCTATATCAGATAAATTTGCAGCACTCAAAATAAAATTTATAGTAGAATGTAATTTTAATGCCACATTTTGTGAATATTCTTTTTTAGCTTCTTTGAAATCTGTGCATCTTTTTTCTAATTTCTTCCCACTATACTTTATTTTCATTATCTACCTTCTTAATAAAATTACCTTTTTGGTAATTTATTTTATCATATTTGCTATAAAAAGTAAAATATAATTTTACTTTTTATACTTTCAATCACTTCAAAATTCAATTCAATTTTTTATTCAGACTCAAAAACAATTTTTATTTCAGAAAAAAAGCTGACTTGAAGTTTTACTTCTTGTCAGCTTTTTTAAGTAATTGAGCCATTCTAACTTTACAGCAATTACTTTTTATTTTTTTTATATTTTAGTTCTCTTCTCCTGAAGTTCCATATTTACTAAGAAGTTCTTGATTTTCTCTTTTCTCTTCTTCAATTTCTATTTTTTTAATAGATAGTTTGATTCTTTGTTTTTCTTTGTCTATCTCAACTATTTGAGCTTTTACTACTTGACCTACTGTAAATTTATCTTTAAGATTTTTTACGAAATCTTTAGAAGCCATTTGAGCAGGAACAAATCCGTCTATTCCTTTGCTTAGGTTAACAAATAGTCCAAAGTCCATGATGTTTTTGATTTCTTTTTCTACAGTTTCTCCAACTTTGTAAGTTTCAAGAGCTACTTCCCAAGGACTTTTTCTTAAAGCTTTAATGCTTCCTTTGATTTTATTATCTTCAGTATTAAGTTCAATAACTTTAAATTCTACTACATCTCCAGCAGCGAATTTTTTATTTTCTTCTCCTTGCCAGTTGAAGTCAGATTGGTGAATGAATACATCTACTCCTGGTTCTACTTCAGCAAAGATTCCGAAAGGTTTAACTTCAAGAACTTTTCCTTTTAATTCAGTTCCAACAGCATATCTTTCAGCTGCACTGTCCCAAGGATTTGCACTTAATTGTTTTATTCCAAGTTTTAATTTTCTTTCAGCTGGTTGGAATTCGATTATTTTAACTTTTACAGTATCCCCTAATTGAACAAATTCATTTAGGCTTACTCTTTTCTTGTTCCATGTGAAGTCAGACATGTGTACAAGTCCTTCTACCCCATCAGCTATTTCTACAAATACTCCATATGGAAGTATTTTAGTTACTTTTCCTTCTACTACTGAATCAACTGCATATTGCTCAGCTGCTACTTCCCAAGGATTTCTTGTAAGAACTTTTATAGATAATTTAACATTTTTCTTTTCAGGCTCTAAAGAGATTATTTTAGCTTCTACTTTATCTCCTTTTTTGTATTTATCTGTTAATTTATCAAGTTTTTTCCAAGATACTTCAGAAATATGAACGAATCCTCTTAGGTGCTGTAATCTTAAAGAAAGTCCAAAATCTAATACATCTGCAACTTCAGCTTCTACTACATCTCCTACTTTTAATTCAGCAAATTCTTTTTCTTCTTTTTGAAGAGTGATATCTTTCTTAGAGAAAGTGATTTTCTTACCTTTTTTATCTTTATCAGGTTTGATATCTTTTATCATTACTGTGATATCTTGCCCAACTACTTTATCTCCATCTTTCATAGAAATTTCAGATAGAGAGTTAGGAAGAAATCCTTGATGGAACATAGCTTCTACCATATATCCACCTTTTACTCTTTTTACTATTTTTCCAGTTACAGTTTCTTTATTTTCAAATGCGTCTTCTAATTTTTTCCAGTTATCTTCCATATCTATTCTTTTTCTAGAACCGATTATGAATTCTCCTTCGTCAGTTTCTCCAATAAGAAGTACTTCTACTTCGTCTCCTATATTATAGTTTGCTAGTTCTTCACTTCTTACTCTTACACTTGTTGGTTGTCCTGGTACATCTAAGTAAGCAAAGTTTCTATCTACCTGAGATAATACTCCTGTTACCCTTACTTTTGATTTCTCCTCTGTTGGTAAGTACTCGTTCAACAGAGCTTCAAATTCTTCATAATATTCGTTATTAGACATTAAAGATCCCCCTTATTTTATTTTCTATATTAATTACTATTTCTTCTGGTGTTGATGCTCCAGCTGTGATACCTATCTTTTCACAGCCTCTGAACCACTCTTTTTCTACTTCACTCTCATCTTGTACTAAATAAGTGGATTCATTTATTGATTTTGATATATCATATAGTTTTTTAGTATTAGAGCTGTTTTTACCTCCAATAACCAATAATATATCTACATCCTTTGATAATTCCTCTACTGCTTGTTGTCTTACTTGCGTTGCTCCACATACCTTATCTGATATCTTAACATTTGAATAGTGATTTTCCAAGAAACTTTTTATTTTTTCTAAAATTTTTTTATTTAAAGTTGTCTGAGTCAAAAGACAATATTTTTTATCCCTGTCTATTTCAGCATTTGTGATTTCTTCAAGATTTTTAAAAACTCTAATATTTTTTCCAAATGATATTATTCCTTTTACCTCTGGATGCTCTTTGTCTCCCACAAATAAAATTTCATATCCTTTGCTTTCCATTTCTATAAGAGTCTTTCTTATCTGAGTTACAAAAATACAAGTTGCATCATATATTTTTATATTTTTTTTCTTCAATATATTATATACTTTTTCAGATGTTCCATGAGCTCTGATTATAACTATGTCTCCATCTTTTAGTTTGTCTTTTTTCTCTAAAATATCCTCTTCTTCTATTATTTCAAAGCCTTCTTTTTCAAGCTTCTTTACTACATATTCATTATGAACAAGCATTCCAAGAATATATATTTTTTTCTCTGAGTTCTCAGGTTCCTTTAATACATTATAGCATGTTTCAATAGCACCTGATACTCCAAAGCAGAATCCCATATGTTTAGCTCTTATTATCTCCATGATTTATTCCTCATTAAACTTTTCAACTTCAATTAACTTTACTAATGCATCCAGCATCTCATCTTCATCCGGTCCATCAGCAATTAATTCTAATGTTCTTCCCTGCTCAGCTGCAAGGAGCATAAGACCCATTATACTTTTTCCATTTATCTCTTCATCATCACATTTAACTGTTATATCAGAATCATATCCTGTTACTAACTGTACAAATAATGATGAGGGTCTTGCATGGAGTCCTGCCTTGTTTTTTATTTGAACTTTTCTGCTTTTCATAAAAATATCACTTTCCTTATCTTGTTCTATATATATTTTTTTAAAATTTCTTTTATTTTATTTGAATCACTGCATTGAAGAATTTGCTCTTTTACATTTTTTAGAGAAGTGTAGTCAAGACTTCTTACTAAAGCTCTAGCTGCAAGTATTGAACCTCCCACCATACTCAGATTAGTAATTCCCATACTTAAAAATGCTACTATAGCTTTCTGTTCTCCTGCCATTTCTCCACAAATTGATACAGATTTTCCATATTTATCTGCTGCTTGTTTTACAATATATATAGCCCTTAATACAGCTGGATTATAACTGTCATACATATCTGAAACCGTTTCTGATAAACGGTCAGCTGCCAGTATATATTGTGTTAAATCATTTGTTCCTATACTGAAAAAATCAACCTCCTGAGCAAAAGCATCAGCCATCATTACTGCTGAAGGAACTTCAATCATTATTCCTACTTCTATATCATCTTTAAATTTTTTATCTTCCTGTCTCAGTTCCTCTTTCACTTCTTTTAAAAGTTCATTTGCTTCTCTTATTTCATTTATATTAGTAATCATCGGATACATAATTTTTACATTTCTTCCATAAGCTGTTCTTAGTATAGCTCTCAATTGTGTTTTAAATATATTTTTTTCACTTAGAGAAAATCTTATACCCCTTAAACCTAAAAATGAATTTGTCTCATTTTTCATTTGAAAATATGGAAGCTGTTTATCTGCTCCTATGTCTAATGTTCTTATAATAATAGGATCTTTTTCATCAAAATTTTTAATTATATCATTATATGAAGCGATTTGTTCTTCTTCATCAGGAAAGCTGTTATTTTTCATATAAAGAAGTTCTGTCCTTAAAAGTCCTATTCCATCAGGTGTGACAGCATCTATTTCTTCTTTTGTTGTTTTTCCACTGATATTCATATTCAGAGAGACATTTACTCCATCTAATGTTACAGCTGGAAGAAAAGCAGACTTTTCTATTTCCTCTCTTTTACAATTAAACTTTTCTATTTTATCCTTGTATTCTTCTAAAGTTTTTTCATCTGGTTCTATTATAACACAAGAATTCTGTTCAGTAGTATCTAAAATTACATCTTTTTTCCAATCATAACTGAAAATATTTTTTATGCCCATTAAAGTAGGTATTTCCAGAGCTTTTGCAAGAATTGCAAGATGAGAGGTCTCCCCTCCATACTCCATAACTATCCCTTTTAATTTTATATTTTCCTGGCACATATTTAATAATTCAGTTGGAAGTATCTCTTCTGTTATAAGTATTTTTCCATTGAGATCAGCCCATTCATTTTTTTTTGAATTCAAATTTTTAATTATACGTTTTTCTACATCTTTTATATCCAGTACTTTTTGTCTATATATAGGATTTTCCAGCTTATTGAACAAAGAAATATATTTATCTGTGACTATTTTTACAGAATCCTCAGCCTTTGTTCTATTCTTTTGTATATATTTCTCTATATCAGAAATATATACAGGATCATCCAGAATCATAAGATGTGCTGTAATTATTTCAAGATCTTTCTCTCCTATTTTTCCAGCAAGGCTTGTTTTCAGACGTTCTAAAGATTCTTTTGATAATTCTAAACTATCCCTGAATCTTTCGATTTCACCATCTATTTCTCTCTCATCTAAGAGCGCAGTTATCCCCTTGTTAGACAACTCTTTTTTATCTAAAAATATTCTTCCTACTACAATTCCTTCAAAAGCAAAAGTTCCCTTTAAAATTTCCACTTTATACCACTCCCTTGTTATATCTTTAGTGGACTATATTAAATTATATCTCATTTTAATTCATTTTTCAATTTATTTACTTTTTTAAAAAAATTTTTTTAAAAATTTTATTGATTATCATGTTCACTTGTGCTACAATCATAAAATAAAAATTAATACAATAAATTTTATACTCCATATAAATTTAATTCTATATATACAACATATATAATTGTGTACTGGACACATATTTATAGAAAATATTTTTATCTTTTTTAAAGGGGAGGCGTTATAAAAATGAACACTATGCTAGAAGTATTTGGTATCCATTATTTTTCCGAGCTTGAATTAAAGAGCAGAGTACCTAGCTCAATTTTCAAAAAATTTAAATCTGTTCAACTTGGAGAGGCAGAAATGTCTTTAGAGGTAGCAGATATTATTGCCAGCGCCGTAAAAAGCTGGGCAACTGAAAAAGGTGCCACTCACTTCACACACTGGTTCCAGCCACTGACTGAACTTACTGCTGAAAAACACGAATCATTCATTTCTATTACTTCTGATGGGTCTATCATGTCTCAATTTTCTGGAAAAGATCTTATAAAAGGGGAAGCTGATACATCTTCATTCCCAAATGGTGGACTTAGATCTACTTTCGAAGCACGTGGATATACTGCTTGGGATACAAGCTCTCCTATGTTTTTAAAAGGTGAGGGAATATCTAAATCACTATATATTCCTACTGCTTTTGTTGGTTACAATGGTGAAGCTCTGGATAAAAAAGTACCTCTTTTAAAATCTATCAAATCTGTTGAAGCACAAGCTTTAAGAATACAGAGACTTCTTGGTGATGACCAGACTAGACATATCGATGTAACATTAGGTGCTGAACAGGAATACTTCTTAGTGGAAAAAGAGTTCTGGGATAAACGTTTAGATCTTGCTCTTGCTGGAAGAACTCTATTTGGTAACCTCCCTCCAAAAGGTCAGGAAATGAATGACCATTACTATGGAACAATTAAAGAAAGAGTAGAATGTTTCATGGCTGAACTTGATGCTGAACTTTGGAAAGTTGGAGTTATGGCAAAAACTAAACATAATGAAGTTGCTCCTAACCAGTTTGAACTTGCACTTATGTTTACTTCTGCCAATGTAGCTGTAGATCAAAATCATCTGACTATGGATATAATCAAAAAAGTGGCAAACAGACATCATCTTGCTGCTCTTCTTCACGAAAAACCTTTCCAAGGGGTAAACGGTTCTGGAAAACACTGTAACTGGTCTCTTGCAACTGATACAGGAATAAATCTTTTTAACCCTGATAATTTATCTAAAAATAATTTACAATTCCTTCTTTATATGATGGCTGTAGTTGAAGGAATAGATAGATATGCAGACATCCTTAGAGCATGTACTGCTACTCCTGGAAACGACCACAGACTTGGAGGACATGAAGCTCCCCCTGCTGTAATATCTGTATTCCTTGGAGAACAATTACAAGAACTTTTAGAAAATATAGGAAATACTGAATTTAATGAATCTGCTGATGGAGGTACTCTTGATATAGGAGTTCATATTCCTAAAATTGCAAAAGACCTTTCAGACAGAAACAGAACTTCTCCATTTGCATTCACAGGAAACAAATTTGAATTTAGAATGCCTGGATCAAGTGCTTCTGCATCTACACCAGTATTCATGATAAATACTATTGTGGCAGATATTTTAAGAGAGTATGCTGACTATCTTGAAAAAACTGACCCTACAAAACATATAAATAAATATATAATTAAACTTATTAAAGACAGATATCCTAAACATAAAAGAATCATATTCAATGGAAATGGATATGAGAGCACTTGGATTGAAAAAGCAAAAGAACTTGGTCTTTCAAATTTAAAAAACACTATTGAAGGAATTCCTGTATTTATAAGAGAAGAGACTATTGATCTTTTTGAAAGAAATGAAGTTCTATCTAGAAATGAACTTTATTCAAGATTTAAAGTTTATAGTGAAAGATATAACAAACAAACAAATATAGAAATATCTACTGCTATAAGAATGGCAAGAAATGAGATATATCCTTGTATCTCTAGATATATAACTAATATCTCTCAAATGATAAACAGTGTGAGAGAGGCTCTTGGTGAAGAACAATTCATTCAGTATGACAAAGAGCATCTAATTAAAGTAATAGGATATAAAAATCAACTTAAAGATACTATCACTGAATTAAATGAAGGATTGAAAACAGCTGTTGCAATTCCTGATGAATATGAAAGAGCATGCTATTACAACAATGAACTTATACCTGTACTTACTCGTATGAGAACTATTGTAGATGCCCTTGAGTTATTGGTAGAAAAATCTGTTTGGCCTATACCTACTTACTACGATTTATTATTCAGATTATAAAAAAATATACTTCTATAATCCTGAGGAATCTCTGAAAGTCCTAAACTTTCAAGGGATTCCTCTTGTTTTATTTTACATTTCCATGATAGAATATAGCAAAAATACAAAGGGGTAAACAATGAAAAAACTGGATTTTATTATACTTATTTTTCTTTTTATATGCAGCCTGTTGGTTAAATCGTCTTTCGGATTTAGATTCCTCTTTTTATTTTACGCCTCTTTAATAATTTATAAAAATATAGTACTCAAAGCTGATAAAAATAAATTCTTTAAATTTTTAAAAAAAATCTGCAAACTTGGATACTGCTTATTTTTCTTTTCTTTTATTATTGTAGAGGGAATAATCTTAAAAGATATCTTAGTCAACAGAAATAATAGTCCTAAAGTAAAATATCTTATTGTTCTGGGAGCTGGACTAAAAGGGGATATTCCATCAGAAGTATTAAAATATAGACTAAACAAAGCTGTGAAATATTTTAAAGAGAACCCTGACACTATATTTATAGTTTCTGGGGGGCAGGGAAAGGATGAATTAATATCTGAAGCTGAAGCTATGGAAATATATCTTTCAGAAAGAGGAATCCCTATAAAAAATATTATCAAAGAAGATAAATCTACATCTACTTATGAAAATTTAAAATTCTCTGATAAAATAATCAAAGAAAAAGAAATAACTGGAGATATAGCTGTTATGTTCAACAGTTTTCACATGTACAGAGTAAAAATGATATCTAAGAAATTAAATTTTCCTTTAAAAACTGTCTATGCAGAAACTCCAGCAATAGTTTTTCCTAACTATATGCTTAGAGAATATTTTGCTTTCTTCAATGAATATAGAAAAAAAGAGGTTTAGTATGCAAATTAACAGACTATTTGAAATGCTCTATATTTTAATCAACAGAAAACATATAACAGCTAAAGAACTGGCTCTGCATTTTGAAGTATCTGTGCGGACTATATATCGTGATATAGATATTCTCTGCTCCTCTGGCATCCCTGTCTATACTTCTCAAGGGAGCGGTGGTGGAATATTTATAGAAAAAAATTATGTTCTAAACAACTCTGTTTTTACTGATGAGGAGCAGGAAAAAATAATAACATCTCTTCAAAGTATTCCTTCATTAAATGCCACTGATAATTCAAAGCTCATATCTAAATTATCAGGACTTTTTAAAAAAAATTACCTCAACTGGATAGAAATAGATTTTTCCAGATGGGGTGACAGTGACCACGATAACCAGAATTACATCCTCATCAAGAATTCCATCATTGGGCATACTATAATTTCCTTTGCATATATCAGTTCATATGGAGAAGTTACTTTAAGAAAAATTTGTCCTGTAAAACTTTTTTTCAAATCTTCTTCTTGGTATCTACAGGGATTTTGCCTTGATAAAAAAGACTACAGAACATTTAAAATCAGCAGAATGTCTTCTTTGAAAGCAAGTCCAGAAATATTTAATATTAACGAACTTCCTTTGCCTCCATCATTAGAAGTAAAAAGAGAAGATTGTCCATCACTTGTGAACTTAAAATTAGAATTTCCTTCTCATTTAGGCTACAGAGTTTATGACGGCTTTTCCTCTGAAGAAATAGAAAAAACAAAAGATGGAAATTATGTAGTAACTACATCTTTTCCACATGATAAATGGGTATATAGCTTTCTTCTCTCTTTTGGTTCAGATGTGAAAGTTTTAGAACCAGAAGAAATAAGAATAAATCTTCTAAATGAAATAGAAAAAATAAAAAAAATTTATAAAGAGTAATATGACACGCAGTTGTCAGGTTTCAAATGCTACAATGAAATATCTAAAGCATACAGGAGGGATAAATAATGGAAGAGAAATATTGTCAAAGTTGTGGAATGCCTATGGGAAATACTGGCGAATTTTATGGGACTAATGCAGATGGGAGTAAAAATACTGAATATTGCAGCTACTGTTTTGATAGTGGAAAGTTTACTGGTGAGATGACAATGGATGAAATGATTGAATTATGTGTTCCTCATATGGCTGAGGCTCATCCTGAAATGACTGAAGAAAAAGCAAGACAGATGATGAAAGAATTTTTCCCTCATCTAAAGCGTTGGAAAAAAGATTAAAAAATTAAATGAGTGACTAGATGTTAAGTTAATTTCTAGTCACCCATTTTATTAAAATTCTATATCTTCAATATCTATTACTTGTGCAAAACGATTTTTCCAGATATTATTCATATAAAAATCATTCAAGTCCATAGCACTAAATTTTCCATTATCACAAGTAGTTACTGTATCTTTAGGAATAATCAATTCATATCCATATTCAAAAGCTGCTTTGCAAGTGGCATCTATACAATATTCTGTCTGCATTCCTGTGAGAATTATTCTTTCAATTTCCTTGCTTTCAAGATATTCTTTCAATCCTGTTTTTCTCAAAGCACTGTTATAAATTTTATCAAATATTTTTTCATTTTCAGCAGGTTGAATTTTGCTGTATATCTCCCACCCAAAAGTCCCATGCTCTAATTCACTGCCTTTCCCACTGTCATGTCTTACAAAAATAACTTCTATCCCTTTTTTTCTGCACATTTCAATAAGAGAATTGATATTATCTGTTACTTTTTCAGCATCATACATACCATACAAAACCAAAGCTGTCTGAACATCTACTACTAGTAATACTGTTTTTTTCATTTTTCCTCCTAAAAAATTAAAAATACTTTACAAAAGGCCAAATTATTTCCATATAGTATATCATAATTTTTTAGAATTCATCTATTTTTTATCTGAATCTTCCACATATTTCAGATAAAGATTATTTATTATGTAATTTGTTGCTATCTCTTGTATCAAAGGAGATTCAAATTCTTTATACACTTTTGAAGATACCATTAAAAATATCTCATTTATATTTTTAGAATCTTTTTTAGAGGTTATAAATATAGTGTTTATTCTTTTCTCTCTTAAATATTTTTTTATTCTATTCATTTGAAAGTTATTATTTGAAAAACTTATTATAAATGCCAAATCATCTTCTTTTATTTTTTTGACCTCAATATTTTGTGAAGAAGCTGCAAGAGGACATATAGTATTTTTCCCTAATCTCATAAACTTTTCACTAGCATTTTGAGCCAATATATTCGAAAATGAAGTGCCAAAGAAATATATTTTTTTAGATTCTTTAATCAATTTTATTGCCTGGTTATATATTTCTTCATTATTTAATTTTTCAGTTTCTAATAATGAATCATTAAGATCTATAAAATAATTCTTTTTTTCATTTTTTCTATGAACTTCTTTTTCTTTAAGAAAACTATTGTATATTCTACATTCTTCCTTTAATGTTTTAAAATCACTGTCATTTATTCTTCGACAAAATCTTGATACAGTAGATATTGAGGTATTACATTTTTTAGCAAACTCTTTTATAGATATCTCTGGGATAAAGTCATGATTTTCTAATATGTAATTAGCAATTACAACTTCTACACTTGGATACAAATCACTGTTATCTCTACATTTTTTTAGATTTGAAAAAAATGAATACATCTCAACACACCTCTGTAGTTTATTTATTCATGTTTTAAAAATTCTCTAAGTTCTATTTTAAATAAATTAGCCTTATTACCATATATTATCTGAATTCCATTGTCAACAATTATAGCTCCACTTGCCCCCAGTTGTTTTTCAAATATTTTTTGATCTATTATTTTAGAATTATCCTTTAATGTAAGTCTTAATCTTGTAAAACAAGCATCAACTTTTAAAATGTTAGAACTTCCCCCAACATTTTCTACTATCTTTTCAAGTATATCATTAGAAATAGTTTTAGTCGATACTATTTCTGTATCTTCATATTCATCTTCTTCTCTTCCAGGAGTTTTAAGATTTCTTCTTTCAATATACAATTTAAACATATAATAGTAAATTACAAAATATACAGGTCCTACAAAAAGTAAATTATACCAGTGAGAACCTTTATTTGAGTTTAAAATTCCATTAAAAATAAAAGAAAGAAATGGTCCTCCAAAACTTGATGGTCCTGGAATATTTATCTGTAATATATATGTTATAACATAAGCTATCCCTGCTAAAAGTGCATGTAAACAAAATAATATTGGTGAAATAAATAAAAATGAAAATTCCAGTGGTTCAGTAATACCCATCAGCGCACAAGGAAGAACAGCTGCCATCATTAAAGCTGCTACTTTCTTTTTATTTTTAGGCAATGCTGTTTTATATATAGCCAATGCTGCTCCCGGCAGCCCAAACATTGCAAAAAGTACCTTTCCATTCATTACAAATCTTGTTATATTCACATCAAAAACTGCTGTTGGTGAACTTAACATAGCATTATATATATTTACTGCACCTTCTACCATTTTTCCATCAATTTCTACAAGTCCACCTAGCTGAGTAAAAAAGAAAGGAAGATAAATAAAGTGATGAAGTCCAAATGGAAGTAATAACCTCTCTGAAAGTCCATAAAGAAAAGCTCCAGATGCCCCTGTTGAATTAATAATCTCTGATGATTTTATCAACAACCCCTGAACAGATGGAAAAATAAAGGCTAATACTATTCCAAGAAGACTTGAAAAAATTATTGTTAGTGCTGGTATAGATCTTGTTCCATTAAAAATTGATAAAATTGGTGGAAGCTGTATCTTATAAAATTTATTATGTATAGCTGCTACTAAAAATCCTACTAATATACCTCCAAAAACTCCTGTATCTAAAGTTAATACCCCTAACACTTGTTTCTGCCCTATTAAAAGACTTGCAGGGTTAAGTTTATGAGTGTATATTAAAAAACTTCCTAAAATAGTATTCATAGTCATATAACCTAAAAACCCACTTAATGCTGCTGTTGCCTTCTCACTTTTTACAAATCCATATGCTATACAGATTGCGAATATTACTGGTATATTATTATTCACAACATTTCCTGCATCTTTTAAAATATTAAACAGTAATCCAAGATGCTTTAAAAATGGAAATATCTCTGTTATTCTTGGGTTAGTAAATCCACTCCCAACTCCAACTAATATTCCTGCAATGGGTAATATAAGAACTGGAGCCATCAATACTTTTCCCAACTTTTGAAACTCACTAAATACTCTGTTTTTATCCATTATTCCTCCCCAAATATTTCTAATAAGATTTCTTTTCTAATTTTGGCCAATATTCTCCATTTGCTTCTATTAAATCATCTAAGATAGCTTTTGCTATTGAAGTTGATGAAACTGTCTTATTCACTGCTATAGCTTGAAGAGCTTTATCATATGAATTTTCAAAATAAGCATCTACAGCTAACTTTTCTGATGATAATTGATTTTCTATCAACCCTTTATAAAATGATGAAATAGGTTTTCTAGCTACTGGTTCAGGACCCCAACTTCTTAAATATGCTGGAACTTCTACCATTGCATCTGCTGGAAGATTAGGAATAGCTCCATTATTTTCTACAATAACTAAATATCTGTATCCTTTATTATATGCTATTGAAGCCGCTGCATCTACTATAAAGTCTCCGAATACAGTAAATTCTTGTACAGGGCTTTTATAATTATCAGGGTCTGCTAAAAATTTATTGTATTCTTCTTTTAGCTCTTTTTCTCTTCCTTCTATTACCATATCTGCTCTAGTATGAGTTAAGTCCATTTTTTTTACTACATCTGATGAATATAGATAATATTGTAAGTAACTGTTAGGAAGATATTCTGGATAATCTTTTACAATTTCAGCATATTGTTTCCAAGTTTTTTGCCAATCTTTATCTTTATGATGTCTATCACTGCAAGCTTCCATTCCAGTTGATATTATTTTTTCTCTCAATTCTGGCAATCTATCTTTTCCTGTTTGGTCATATAATGCTGTAAACCATCCGAAATGATTTAGTCCAAAATATTCTGGGTCTAATTCTGTCCAATCACTCAATCCCAGCATTTTACTGTAAGAAAGAAGTATTGCTACTGGCATATCACATATATTTAATATTCTTTCATTATTAAATTTTCTTCTTGTTGCTTCTGCTACTACAGCAGCTGGGTTTGAATAATTAAGTATCCAGCAGTCAGGCGAATATTTTTTAGCCTCTTCTATTATTTTTATAACTCCAGGAATTGATCTTATCCCATATGAAATTGAACCTCCAGGTCCACAAGTTTCCTGACCTATAACTCCATATTTTAAAGGTATTTTTTCATCATCCCTTCTCATTTCAAGTCCCCCTTGTCTTATTTGAGCAAAAACAAAATCTACTCCTGTAAAAGCCTCAGCATAATCTAATGTAGCTATAACTTCTAATTCTTTATCATAATTATCTTTTATGAATTGAGTCATTACAGCTTTTACTCTATCTAATCTGTCTTCATCTATATCAAATAAAATTAATTTTTTCAAAGGAAGTGTATCTTTCTTTTGAATTAAACTTTGAATTATTCCTGGAGTATGAGTACTTCCAGCTCCTGCTATTACAACTGTATTCTTTTTCATCTTTTTTCTCCTTTTTAAAATAAAATATCTTTATTACAAGCAAAGTATAGCATATTAAAATTTTTAAAATAAAAATTTTCATTTTTTGAAAATTTTATTTGTTTTTTCATTCAAAATTTAGTTTTTTACACATTTTTAAGAAATAAAAAAATACCTCCCTAACATAAGGTATTTCTTATATTAGAAAGGTATTTATATTTTTGTTAGAATACTGGTACAAATCCGCCTTTAAAAGTTTCATTGATATAGTTTCTTACTTTATCACTTTGGAAATGTTTTACAAAAGTTTTTATATCTTCTCTGTTTTCATCTCCTGCCCTTACAGCTATGATATTGATATATGGTGAGTCTTTATCTTCAAGAAGTATGCTGTCTCTAGTAGGATAGAATCCTGCATTAAGAGCATATCCTCCATTGATAATAGCTGCATCTACATCATCTATTACTCTAGGAAGCTGAGCTGCTTCTAATTGTTTAAATTTTAGCTTCTTTGGATTTTCTACAATATCAAATGCTGTAGCATGAAGATCTGTAGGGTCTTTAAGTTTTATCAGCCCTATTCTATGAAAAAGAAGAAGTGCTCTTCCACTGTTTGTAGGGTCATTAGGTATAGCTATTGTAGCTTTATCAGGAAGTTCCTCTATTGTTTTGTATTTTTTAGAGTAAAGTCCTAATGGAGCTATATATGTTGCCCCTGCTGAAACAAGATCAAGATTTCTATCTTTTTTAAACTGCTCTAAATATGGAAGATGCTGGAAAGAGTTCAGATCAATATCTCCTTCTGCAAGAGCTATATTAGGAGTTACATAGTCATTCATTTCAACTATTTGAAGTTCTATTCCCTCAGCTTTCAGATCATCTTTTATAAGTTCCATAATCTCTGCTCCTGGATAAGAAGTTGTCCCTATCTTCAAAGTTTTCCCAAAACATATTGTCGTTAACAGTATAAACAGTATAAATATTTTTTTCATCTTTTCAGCTCCCCTTATTATTTATGTATTTTCATTAGAATGTAGGTACTACTCCACCTTTATAGTTATTTAAAATATAGTCGCTTACTTTTTTACTTTGAAGTGCTTTTATAAGTTTTACTATATCTTCCTTATTTTCATCTCCAGCTTTTACAGCTATAATATTTGCATATGGAGATTCTTTCCCCTCTAATAGAAGAGAATCTTCTACTGGTGAGAATCCAGCTTCTAGTGCATAGTTTCCATTGATAACTGCTGCATCTACATCTGGCAGAACTCTTGGAAGCTGTGCTGCTTCAATTGGTTTAAATTTTAATTTTTTAGGATTCTTAACTATATCAAACTCTGTAACATATAGATTTGTTGGGTCATTTAAAGTTATTATTCCATTGTTATGTAAAAGAATAAGAGCTCTTCCTCCATTTGATGGGTCACTTGGTATAGCTATTGTTGCTTTATCAGGCAGCTGTCCTATTTCTTTATATTTTTTTGAGAAAACTCCAAGAGGTTCAACATGAATCTTAGCTGCTGATACAAGTTTTAATCCTCTTTCTGTTACAAATTTTTCAAGATATGGATAATGCTGAAAGAAGTTTGCATCTATTTCTCCTTCTGCCAGTGCTAAGTTAGGAGTTACATAATCTGTAAATTCAATAATTTTAAGATCTACTCCTTCTGCTTTCAAATCATCTTTTACAAGATTTAAAAGTTCTGCATGAGGGACAGGTGTTGCTCCGACTTTCAATTCCCCTGCGAATATTGTTGTTCCTACCAATACAAATGCTGCTGCTAATAATGTTTTTAATGATCTTTTCATAAATATTCACTCCCTTTATAATTTAATTTTTTTATCTGTTCTTTTTTGCTCTATATACAAGATAGTTTCCTAATGATTGTAGTACCTGTACCAGAAGAATTATAACGATTACTGAGTATATCATTATATCTGTCTTGAATCTCTGATATCCGAATCTTATAGCCAGATCTCCAAGTCCTCCAGCACCGATAGTTCCTGCCATTGCTGAGAATCCTATCAAGCTTATTACTGTAACTGTTATTCCATGTATGATATGAGGCATAGTTTCAGGAATCATCACTTTCCATATTATTGTAGAATTACTTGCTCCCATACTTGAGCTTGCCTCAATAAGCCCTCTGTCAACTTCATTCAATGCTCCCTCTATCATTCTTGCAACAAATGGTGCTGCTGATATTGATAATGGAACTATTGCTGCTGTACTTCCTATTGTTGTCCCTACTATTATCCTTGAAAGAGGAAACAGACAAATCATTAAAATGATAAAAGGAAATGACCTCAAAGTGTTGATTATAATTTCAAGAACTTTATTTAATTTAGGTTTTTCTAAAATATTTCCCTCTTTAGTAATTACTAAAAGTATTCCTATTGGGAATCCCATGAGCAATGAGAAGAATGTTGAGAAAAATACCATGTACAATGTTTCCAATGTCGAATCTAAAATCATACTAAATACCATTATAAATCACCTCTACTATAACTCCTGATTCATTGAACCATTCTATTGCTTCCTGCTGCTGCTCCATATCTCCTGACAATTCAATAAACAGATGTCCTACTTTCATTGTAGAAAGATGATCTATCGATCCTCCAATTATACTGAAATCTATATCAAATTTTCTCAGTGCCTGTGATATTATTGGTTCTTCTGCTATAGTTCCTAAGAATTTAAGTTTTACTATATACTTTCCTTTTGTTTTCATTATCTCTACTCCTCTTTCTTCTGTGCTTGGAAGATAAGAGATAAGCTCTTTTGTTATTTCTGCCTGAGGGTTTGAAAAGATATGGTGTACTCCCCCTGTTTCGACTATTTCTCCGTCAGACATTACTGCTACTCTGTTACAGATATCTCTGATAACTTCCATCTGGTGAGTTATCATAACTACTGTAAGTCCAAATTTATGCTGGATATTTTTTATAAGTTCCAATATAGAGTTTGTAGTTTTAGGGTCAAGAGCTGATGTAGCCTCATCTGATAAAAGTATATCAGGGTTATTAGCTAAGGCTCTTGCTATTGCCACCCTTTGTTTCTGTCCTCCACTCAACTGACTAGGGTATGAATCTATTTTATCTGAAAGTTCTACTACTTCCAGAAGCTCCCTTACCCTGTCTTTCATTTTCGCTTTATCCCAGCCAGCTATCTCCAGTGCAAATGCCACATTTTCTCCAACTGTTCTTGATGCTAAAAGATTAAAATGCTGGAATATCATTCCTATTTTTTTTCTTCTCTCTAAGAGTTCATCTTTAGAAAGTTTTGTTATATCTACTCCATCTATTACTATACTTCCACTCGTAGGTTCCTCTAATCTGTTTAAAAGTCTGATGAGGGAAGATTTACCTGCTCCGCTTAGACCTATTATCCCAAATATATCCCCTTTTTTTACTTCAAGGCTGACATCTTTTACTGCATGAAAGCCATTAGAGTATACTTTGTTGATTTTTTCTATTTTGATCATTCCTGTGCTCCTCCATATCTATATTTGAGTAAAAAAAAATCTCTACTGCCATCAAGGAATAGAGATAAATTACACTAATTTTATTAGTCTATCCATCTGTCTGGAATTAGCACCACACCATAACGGCAGGTTGCTGAAACATCACAGGGCCAGTCCCTCAGTCTCTCTTGATGGTTGATTCATTTGTTAGGAGTATATTATAACTTTTTTCAATTTATGTCAATACATTTTTTAAAATTTTTATAGACTGGAAAAAAAATTTCATATACAATACTATATAAAGCTAAATAAACTGGAGGAAGTTATGACTTTTAAATATTTTAATATTATAAAAAATGATGTAATAACCATAACAGGAGCAGGTGGAAAAACTTCTCTTCTATTTTTTCTTGCAGAAAAACTTTCTGAATATGGAAAAGTTCTTGTAACTACCACTACAAAAATTTACTGCCCCTTTGAAGAAAAATATGAATCACTTATTATTGGGAATAATATATCTACTGGAAAAAACAAAAATATAACTGTGGCTGGGAGCAGAATAGAAGATGATAAACTTCACTCTCTGCCTTATGGCGAGATAAATAATATGAGAAAAAATTATGATTTTGTTTTAATAGAGGGAGATGGAGCAAAGGAAAAATTATTAAAAGAATGGAATGATTATGAGCCTTGTATTCCTGAATTTTCTACAAAAATAATTGGAGTAATCAATATGGATATACTTGATTTAAATATTTCCGAAGAAAATATTCATAGATTTAAGCTTCTAAAAGAAAAATTTCCAAAGGATATAAATAAAAAAATAACTTCTGATTTTTTACAAAGATATATTTTATCAGCTGATTATTTTAAAAATTCCAGTAAAGATTCAGAAAAATATCTTTTTTTTAATGGAATTGATGGAGAAAATTATCTCTCTAAATTCCAAGCAGCTATAAAAACAGCATATAAATTATCTGAAAATAGTTTTCTGCCAAAAATATTTATAGGAAGTCTTAAAGAAAAAATGATTTATCCTTTTAAAAAATTAGATGCTGTTGTTATGGCTTCTGGTTTTTCTAAAAGAATGGGAAAAAATAAACTGTCTCTCTCATACAAAGGGAGAACTCTTTTAGAAGCAACCTTAGAGAAAATTTCTCATATCCCTTTTAATGAGGTTATTATCTGCGGAAGAGAGGAATGGGTTGAAGATCTTGCTGATAAATATAATTTTAAATATTGCTATAACTCTTTTGCTGATCTTGGGCAGAGTGAAAGTATAAAGCTTGGTACAGAAAATTCTTTTGGAGAGGGGATAGCCTTTTTCCCTGGAGATCAGCCTCTGCTGACTGAGGATACAATTTTAAATCTCTATTATGAATTTCAGAAAACTAATCTTATAACTATCCCAACAGTTGAAGAAGATAGATTTTCCCCTGTATTTTTTCCAGAAGATAAAAAAGCTGAACTATTGAAATTGGAAGGAGACACTGGAGGGAAAACTATTATTAAAAAGACTCCAGTTATCAATCTTGTTAAGTTTTCTTCAAAAGAGGAGTTTAAAGATATTGATACCATCGAAGATTATATGTATATACTTAATAATAAAAAATAATCTAACCTTTTCTTTTATATCTTACTGATTAATCAGTGGTCAAAAGCTAGATTATATTTTGGAAATCAGAAAAATTTTTGTAATTAATAAAGCAGGTAAAATGTAGTTTGAACAAAGCAAATTTCCAGTAATTAAGCAGTTGATTTTTAACTGCTTAATTACTGAGATGAAACAGGGGAGCTTTTATTTAAATATATTATATTTTTTCATTGCCTCTTCCAGCCCTAATTCAATGACGCTATCCCAAAATTCTCCTCTAGTTTCAGGATAAGATATTGGGTAGCTCAATCTCTGCTGATGTTTCACAGATTCTGAACTTTTCCTTTTCTCCATTTCCATATCATTTTTCATTTTATTAAGAATCTCTTCTCCTTTTTCATTGTTGACAATAACTAATGAAAGTCCTCTCTTATCATATTTTTCTGGAGCAAATTCCTCTATTCCAAAATAATCTGCTATTGTTATATCAGAAACTCTAAGAGTGTCAGTAAATCTACATGCTGAACAAGATGGACGGCTTATTGAAAGCAGCCCAAAGAACATTTTATAAAATCTCTCATCTCCTTGGACTTCATTCATTGCAGTTGTAGAAAAATGAAAAGATTTGTTGCTGTTGGTTCTGTTCCAGTCTAATTTTTTAGTTCTAAAATGAACTTCATCAATAGTCCCCCCATTTTCTTTTTCCAGTACTTTTTTCAGTTCTTCCCAAATAAAAGGACTTGTGACACTGTGACATATAAGGTCGCAAATATATAGATTTTCTCTCAATGGTGTATTTCCTATAAAAGCTTTAAGTCCTGCACATTGACATGGAGTTCCAGAAAATAAGACTTTTCTTCCTTCTGCCAATTTCTCTTTTATTTTAGGAAAAATATCACCTAATCTACTCTGTACATACTTGGAAAATCTAAATCTATCTCTTCCTTCTTTTGTTTCTGCCATTTCATGTACTACACAAAAGTTATCATCAAAATCAACTCCACATATTATTCCACCCTCTTTTAAGAAAACATCTGAAATAGCTGTAAATGCTCCTCCAGAGGTAGAATTTTTAAGTGTATCCTCACTTTTGTGCTTTGATAGATAAAAATCTCCTTCTATTTTATTTTTTAGAGATTTTTCATTTATAACAGGGCAGACTTTTTTACATAATTGACAATCTATACACAGTGACTGATCAATTTTAGGATATAGAAATCCCTCTCTGTCAGGTTCCATTTTTATCGCTTCTTTAGGACAGATATTATAACAAGCAGTGCACCCACAGCAATCTTCTTTTTTCTCAAATATGTACTCCATTTAATTCCCTCCTTCTGTTTCTGTATCTCATATATAAATATCCTTCATATGACGCCATAAATATCCAGCCTATTCCCATTCCAACAGCTACTCCTGATATTCCCATATATTTTGTAAGCATGTATGACAAGACTACTCTAATAGGAATTTGAATAAATGTTGCTATAAGAGTCACATCCATTCTTCCGAATCCCCTGAAAAAACCTTGCAGAGTATTGCATAAAGCTGTAAGTATATAGAAGAATGCTATTGTTTTTAAATATGTTCTTCCTAAAAATATAGCTTCTGTTTCTGATGATTCAATAAATATTTTCATTATTGAACCTGAAAAAATAAATATAAGTATTGCAGTTGCAACGCAATAAAGCAATGACATTGTTAAGGCACTTTTAAACCCTTTAAATATTCTTTCATCTTTTCCAGCTCCTCTATTTTGAGAAATAAAAGTAGTAAGAGCTGCTCCCATACTGTCTCCTGGTGTAAGTATAAACCCATCTATTCTGCTTCCAGAATTAAAAGCAGCTATTGAATCGATTCCCAAAGGATTTACTGCTCCCTGTACAAATACAGCTCCTGTAAAAATTATAGTCTGTTGAACTGCATAAGACAAGCTATATGACATAGTTTTTTTCAATAAAGTCAGATCTATCGCAAACTCTTTTAAAGTTAATCTAAGAACAGGCATTCTGAAATAAATATTTAAAAGGGAAATAACAACAGCTGCTATTTGAGATATTACAGTTGCATAAGCTGCACCCTTTACTCCCATTCCTAAATTTTTTATAAAATATATATCTAACTCAATATTTAAAACAACTGCTATTACAAGTATTCCCAATGGCGTCTTTGAATCTCCAACTGCCCTCATCTCAGCAGACAATATATTGTAGAGAAAGGAAAATATCAACCCTATTATTATTATTCTCAAATATCCCTCTGCCATTTCCATTATTTCTATGGGGGTATTCATTAAAATAAGTATATATTTTACGCTGAATAATGCCACAGCAGAAAGTAAAAAAATAAAAACTGCTCCTGCTTTTATTGTTGTAGCTATCTCTTTTTTTAATTTTTCTATATCTTCAGCACCATAAAATTCAGCCATAAGTATAGCAGATCCCAATGAAAACCCAACAACAAAAAATATCAGTATATTCATTATAGGGCCAGCTGTTCCTACTGCGGCTAAGGCTTCTTTTCCACTAAATCTTCCTACTATTACTGCATCAGCAGTATTGTACATCTGCTGAAAAATATTTCCCAGAAATATAGGAATTGTGAAGAAAAAAATATTTTTTGTTACATTTCCCTCTGTCATTTTTTTCATAATTTATCCTTCGTTAGATTTTATATAATCATTATTAATTTTATTTTGGTTTTTCAAAATCATTTTAACACCATAAGATTTCTTTGTCAATAAAATTATCATTGACATTACTCTTTCAGCACTCTAAAATATTGTTATAATAATTCTAACAGGAGTAATCTTATGAAAACTACTATTGAAAATTCTTCATACAAATCTGATCTTACCAATAAAGATAAAATAATATTAGATTATATACTTCGTAATAAGAAAACAGCCTGTTTTCTTACCTCTAACGAAATAGCTGAACTTCTTAATGTCAGCCCTTCATCTGTTGTGAGATTATCAAAAAAAATTGGCTTTGAAAATTTTTCAGCATTTAAAAAAGCTTTACAAATGGAAATAGCTGAGCAGGAACCATCTCTTGATGCAAATGAAATTCCTTATGAAAAGATAGAACAATATGATAAACTTTCTGATATTGAATTGATTAAAGCTTTCCGACAGAATGTATTAAAAAATATTACTGCTGATATCTCCAGTAAAGAAGACAAAAAGTTTATAGAAAGTGCTGATATAATTTCAAAAGCAAAGAGAGTATTCATTGTAGGATATCGTGCTTGTGCAGGGCTTGCCTCTACATTTGGAATAATGCTTTCATGTATAAGACCTGATGTTTTCGTCTTAAATAATAATGGACCTATTGTTGACAGACTCATTGATCTTGGAAAAAATGATGTAGTTGTTGCCATATCTTTTAACCGTTATTCTGGAAATACAAAATTTGCTGTTCAAATAGCAAGGGATGCTGGAGCCAAAATAATATCATTCACTGATTTTTATACTTCTCCAATTGCACAGGGAGTTGATAAGGTTATAATCAACAGTGTAGAAAATTTCAGTTTCTACAATTCATATGCCAGTTCTATGATGAATATAGAGACAATTGTAGCTCTTGTGAGCAAAAAAAACATGGCAGCTAATAAAAAGCGGCTTATGAAAATGGAAACATACTTAGAACAGAATGGAGAATACTAAAAAAAGAGGATAACCCCTAGAGTTAAGATAATTTTAGAAATTTCTAAGATTCTCTTTTCTGCTTTTTGGTTATCCTCTTATATTTTTTTATCTTTACTTATTTTTTCTATCTATGTAATGTGTATGGAAAAGTTTATGTGTCATAACTCCATAAGGTTTTCCTAATGATTCTCTATAAAGATCTATAACATATCTGTTATTATGAGATGTTCTTATTTCTTTATGATAATCTATATTTTGAATAGCTGCTGCTCTTGTCTTAACAATGTCAAAGTTTCCATGATGGTAAGGTTGTCCTCCTCCACCTACACATCCACCTTTACATGCCATTACTTCTACAGCATGGAAATTCTCTTCCCCTGCTTTTATCTTCTCTACAACTTTTCTAGCAGCTCCCAATCCGTGAACTACAGCAAGTCTAAGAACTTCATTTCCAACTTTTACTTCTGCTACTCTCACTTCTTCGAATCCTCTCATAGGAACAAAATCTACATCTTCCAGTTTAGTTCCAGTAGCCCACTCATATAGTGTTCTTGAAGCAGCTTCCATAACTCCTCCAGTTCTACCGAAAATATCAGCAGCTCCTGTAGATTTACCCATAGGTGAGTCAAACTCGCTCTCTTGAAGCGAATTAAAGTCTATATTATATTGTTTTAAAATTCTTCCAAGCTCTCTTGTAGTTAATGAATAATCTACATCTGGATTTTGTTCAACTGTAAACTCTTCTCTTGATGCTTCATATTTTTTAGAAATACAAGGCATTATAGATACACACACAAGATCTTTTTTGTCTATTCCCATTTTTTCAGCCCATACATGTTTAGCTAAAGAACCAAATATTTGCTGAGGTGATCTTGTAGTTGAAAGATTATCCAGTATTTCAGGGAAGTTAAGCTCAGCAAATCTTACCCATGATGGACAACAAGAAGTATACAATGGAAGTTTTACATCTTGCTTTCCAGCTAAATAATCATCTAGTCTATGCTTTAACTCTGTAGCTTCTTCCATTATAGTGATATCTGCTGCAAAGTTTGTATCGAATACTCCATCAAAGCCTAATTTTTTAAGAGCAGTTACCATTTTTCCAGTTGAGTTAGTTCCAGCAGGTATTCCAAAAAGTTCCCCAATAGCTACTCTCACTGCTGGTGCTACTTGAACTATAACTTTTTTATTAGGGTTTATAAGATCACGAGATAATTTAAAACTGTTGTCAGTTTCATATAATGCTCCAACAGGGCATACAGCCACACATTGACCACAGAAAGTACAGTCAGTTTCAATAAGATTTCTATTGAAAGCTGTATTAACTACAACGTTAAATCCTCTGTCTATTCCTGTAAGAATACCACAAGTCTGGATATCTCCACACATAGTTTCACATCTTCTGCACATGATGCATTTTGTAATATCTCTAGTTATAGAGATAGAATGCTGCATATCATGAACTGCCTCTTTTCCTTCAAATCTCATTTCTCTTAATCCGAAAGAAATAGCAAGTTTTTGAAGTTCACATTCTCCATTTTTTCCACATATCAAACAATCTTTCGGATGGTCAGAAAGCATAAGCTCCACTACCATTCTTCTTTTCTGCATTACTTGAAGAGAGTTAGTTACAACTTCCATTCCTTCAACTATTGGAGTAGTACAAGAAGGAAGAAGTCTATTCATTCCTTTTACTTCAACTACACAAACTCTGCATGAAGCACAGTTATTTTTATAGCCTATATCATCCATTTGCATATAGCACAAGTGAGGAATATGTATACCAGCTTTTAATGCTGCATTAAGTATAGTTGTTCCTTCTGGTGCCAATACTATTTTACCATCTATCTTAAGTCTTATCATTCTCATTTTATTCGTTCACCTCATCAGAAATATTATAGTTTTACAATTGCACCGAATTTACAAGTCTCATAACAAGCTCCACATTTTATACAGATCTCATTATCTATTTCATGTCTATGTTTTACAGTACCTGTAATAGCATCTATTGGACATACTCTAGCACAAGCTGTACATCCTATACATTTATCTGTAATAGAGTATGTGATAAGTTTTTGACATGCTCCAGCAGCACATCTCTTATCTACCACGTGCTCAACATATTCATCATAGAATTGAGCTAATGTAGATAGAACTGGGTTAGCTGATGTTTGTCCCAATCCGCATAGAGAAGTTGCTTTAATACCTTCAGATAACTCTTGCAGAAGATGAAGATCTTCTAATGTTCCTCTTCCCTGAGTTATTTTATCAAGCATTTCATAAAGTCTTGTATTTCCGACTCTGCAAGGTGTACATTTTCCACAAGATTCATCAAGAGTAAATTCAAGGAAGAATTTTGCAATGGCAACCATACAGTCATCTTCGTCCATTACTACCATTCCCCCAGATCCCATGATAGAACCTTTTTTACTTAAAGTATCAAAATCTATCGGAGTATCAAGGTCTTTCTCAGTTAGACATCCACCAGATGGTCCTCCTGTTTGTACTGCCTTGAATTTTTTATTATCTTTAATTCCTCCGCCAATTTCAAATATTATTTCTCTTAAGCTTATTCCCATAGGAACTTCAACAAGTCCCACATTATTAATTTTTCCAGCTAGAGCAAATACTTTTGTTCCAGGAGATTTTTCAGTTCCAACTTCTCTGAACCATTCTTTACCGTATAAAAGTATTCCTGGTACATTTACTAAAGTTTCTACGTTGTTTACAACTGTAGGTTTATCCCAGAACCCTTTTTCTGCTGGGTACGGCGGTTTAGAAGTAGGCTCTCCTCTTCTTCCCTCCATTGAATGTATAAGAGCAGTTTCCTCTCCACATACAAATGCTCCTGCACCAAATTTTAGTTCAATATCAAATTCAAAATCAGTTCCTAGTATATTTTTTCCTAAGAAGCCTTTTTTTCTTGCTGCTTCAATAGCAACTGACAATCTGTGAATAGCCAAAGGATATTCAGCTCTGATATATACCAGCCCTTTTGTAGCTCCAATAGCATATCCTGCTATCATCATTCCTTCTATTACTGAATGGGGGTCTCCTTCCAGTATAGATCTATCCATAAATGCTCCTGGGTCTCCCTCGTCAGCATTACATACAATATATTTTTGTTCAGCTTCTATGTTAGAAGCAATCTCCCATTTGATTCCAGTAAAGAATCCTCCTCCACCTCTTCCTCTAAGGCCAGAAGCGAATATTTCTTTTATTACATCTCTATTGCTCATAGTTTTTAAAACTTTTTCAATTCCCTTATATCCATCATTTTTCAAGAAATCTTCTATATTTTCAGGGTCAATCACTCCACAATTTTTAAGAGCTCTTCTTTCTTGCTTTTGATAGAATTCCATATCTTTAGAGTCATGAATACGTTCTTCTGTTTTTGGATCTATGTAAAGTAATCTTTCAATCTTTTCCCCATCTACGATATCAACTTTAATTATTTCTTCTGCATCTTCTGGTTTTACTTCAATATAGAAAGTATTTTCAGGTACTATTTTAACTATTGGTCCTTTCTCACAGAACCCAAAACACCCTGTAAGTACTACTTCTACATCTTTCACATTGTATTCAGCTATATATTTTTCTAAATTTTTCTTTATCTCATCACTTTTAGACGATAAGCAACCTGTTCCACCACATATCAAAATTTTCTTATTGCAGTTCATTAGTCCCTCCTGAATAATTACTTGTATTTCCCAAATTTAAGCGTTTTCTTGTCTTTCCTTTTCCATGTATTCTTCAATTAATTTTTTTACATCAGTTGGTTTTACCTTTCCATGAACTTCTTTACCAACGATAACTACTGGAGCCAGTCCGCATGCCCCAACACATCTTAAACAGTCAAGAGAGAAAAGTCCATCTTTCGTAACTCCTCCCACTTCTATGTTAAGTTCTTTTTCAAGACTTTCTAAGACTTTCCCTGCTCCTCTAACATAACATGCTGTTCCTGTACAAACAGATATTTGATATTTTCCTTTTGGCTCCATAGAAAAGAAGTTATAGAAACTTACTACCCCATATACCTTTGCTACTGGAACTTCTAATTCTTCTGCTATAAACTCTTGAACTTCTGCTGGAATATATCCAAAAATTTCTTGAGCTTTGTGTAAAACTATAATAAGAGAACTCTTTTTATCCTCGAATGTTGATATATAACTCTTTAGTTCTTTAAACCCAATATTATCTTTACATATCATTTTTTTGACCCCTCCTCATTTATATTATGTAAGATTTTAATTCTATTTATATTATAATAACATAGAAACTATTAAAACTAAA
Organism: Fusobacterium ulcerans; assembly: GCF_003019675.1. Lineage (NCBI taxonomy): Bacteria > Fusobacteriati > Fusobacteriota > Fusobacteriia > Fusobacteriales > Fusobacteriaceae > Fusobacterium > Fusobacterium ulcerans. The sequence continues at coordinate 981,824 of NZ_CP028105.1, forward strand.
TAGTTTTTTTACTAATGAACAATACAAATTTTTAATGTTTAAAGAATTCAAATGGCTCTATTAATATCATTCTTCCCTTCTCATTTCAGTAATGGAAAACAGATTTCAAAAAATAAAAAAATTCCAGTAAAATGGAATTCTTTTTTTCATTTATTGAGCAAATTTTTCAATTTTTTTCATATTTCTTCATTTTATATATTATATATTAATAGTTATTATTTCTTTTTTATATAGAAATAAAAAAGCTTAGCGAATTCCTATCCTCCCGGGAGGCTTCCCTCCAAGTACTTTCAGCGTTTATGGGCTTAACTTCTGGGTTCGGAATGGGACCAGGTGTACCTCCATAGCTATCTTCACTAAGCATATATATATAAATTATTTATTTTCAGTTAAAAAGCTTGGCAAGTTCCTATCCTCCCGGGAGGCTTCCCTCCAAGTACTTTCAGCGTTTACGGGCTTAACTTCTGGGTTCGGAATGGGACCAGGTGTACCCCCGCAGCTATTCTTACCAAGCTGTGTGTGTATTATTTCTAATAGACACTTGAAACTATATAGTAGCATACGCTTTCGCGCTTTCAATCTTTAGGTTAAAACTTTGACTTATTAGTATTGGTCAGCTAAAAGCCTCGCAGCTCTTACACCCCCAACCTATCAACCTTCTAGTCTCGAAGGAGTCTTAAAGAATACTTATCTTGAAGCTGGTTTCCCGCTTAGATGCTTTCAGCGGTTATCCGTTCCAAACGTGACTACCCAGCTGTGCCACTGGCGTGACAACTGGTACATCAGAGGTTTGTCCATCCCGGTCCTCTCGTACTAAGGACAGATCTTCTCAATATTCTAACGCCTACAGTGGATAGGGACCGAACTGTCTCACGACGTTCTGAACCCAGCTCACGTACCGCTTTAATGGGCGAACAGCCCAACCCTTGGGACCTTCTCCAGCCCCAGGATGCGATGAGCCGACATCGAGGTGCCAAACTTTGCCGTCGATATGGACTCTCGGGCAAAATCAGCCTGTTATCCCCAGGGTAGCTTTTATCCGTTGAGCGACGACCCTTCCATTCGGAATCGCCGGATCACTATGTCCTGCTTTCGCACCTGCTCGACCCGTCAGTCTCGCAGTTAAGCTCTCTTATGCCATTGCACTCTGCGGTTGATTTCCATCCAACCTGAGAGAACCTTTGAACGCCTCCGTTACTCTTTCGGAGGCGACCGCCCCAGTCAAACTGCCCACCTAGCACTGTTTCCGTGGCTACAAACCACAGATTAGAATTTCGACATTGAATGGTTGGTATTCCACCGACAACTCCAATACAGCTAGCGCCATATCTTCATAGTTTCCCAACTATCCTATACATGCAATGCCAAAACCCAATACCAAGCTACAGTAAAGCTCCATGGGGTCTTTCCGTCCTACTGTAGGTAACCGGTATCTTCACCGGTAGTACAATTTCACCAGGCCTCCCGTCAAGACAGCGCTCAAATCATTACACCATTCGTGCAGGTCGGAACTTACCCGACAAGGAATTTCGCTACCTTAGGACCGTTATAGTTACGGCCGCCGTTCACCGGGGCTTCAATTCGGAGCTCTCACTCCTCCTCTTAACCTTCCGGCACTGGGCAGGTGTCAGCCCATATACATCGCCTTACAGCTTAGCATAGACCTGTGTTTTTGTTAAACAGTTGCTTGAGCCTCTTCACTGCGACCCCCAAATGCTTTACAGCGCGTAGCTGTTAACATCCAGGGGCACCCCTTCTCCCAAAGTTACGGGGCAATTTTGCAGAGTTCCTTAACGAGAGTTAGCCTGTCCGCCTTAGATTTCTCATCCTGACCACCTGTGTCGGTTTCGGGTACGGGCAGTTATACCTTAACGTTAGAAGCTTTTCTCGGCAGCGTGGGATTTGTGCATTCATCTTACGACTATATATCACACCTCAAGTCTAATCTAGCGGATTTTCCTACTAGACCACTCTACATGCTTTTACGGGAACTTCCGTTCTCCCGCGCACATACCCTTCTGCGTCCCTCCATCACAAAATATAACTGGCACAGAAATATTAATCTGTTTTCCATTCGCCTACGCATTTTAGCCTCGGCTTAGGTCCCGGCTTACTCAGGGAAGACAAGCTTTACCCTGAAAACCTTGGTCTTCCGGCGAGGGGGATTCTCGCCCCCTTTCTCGCTACTTATTCCTGCATTCTCACTTCTGATACCTCCAGAGTTGCTTACGCTTCTCCTTCAACGGCCTACAGAACGCTCTCCTACCAATTGCTTACGCAATTCCACAGCTTCGGTTTATAACTTAGCCCCGTTACATTGTCGGCGCAGAGACTCTCGACCAGTGAGCTATTACGCACTCTTTAAAGGTATGGCTGCTTCTAAGCCAACCTCCTGGTTGTTTGTGAATCTCCACCTCCTTTCCCACTTAGTTATAATTAGGGACCTTAGCTGGTGGTCTGGGTTGTTTCCCTTTTGACAATGGAAGTTAATTCCCATAGTCTCACTCCTGAGCTTTGAATTATGGTATTCGGAGTTTGATTGAATTCAGTAAGCAATATGCCCCCTAGTTCATTCAGTGCTCTACCCCCATAATTAAACACTCAAGGCTGCACCTAAATGCATTTCGGAGAGAACGAGCTATCTCCTAGTTCGATTGGCTTTTCACCCCTAAACCTACCTCATCTCCCAACTTTTCAACGGCGGTGAGTTCGGGCCTCCACTGTGTCTTACCACAGCTTCACCCTGGACAGGCTTAGATCACCAGGTTTCGCGTCTACGCCCAGCGACTATGTCGCCCTGTTCAGACTCGGTTTCCCTTCGGCTCCGTTATACTTAACCTCGCCACTGAACGTAACTCGCAGGATCATTCTCCAAAAGGCACGCCATCACTCCGAAGAGCTCTGACCGCTTGTAAGCACACAGTTTCAGGTTCTATTTCACTCCCCTCCCGGGGTTCTTTTCACCTTTCCCTCACGGTACTATACGCTATCGGTTAGTAAGAGTATTTAGCCTTACGAGATATGGTCCTCGCAGATTCACACAGAATTCCTCGTGTTCCATGTTACTTGGGAGAGAACATACATTCTAATGAGTTTACCTGTACAGGATTATCACCTTCTACGATCTAGCTTTCCAACTAGTTCCAGTTCGGTCATTAGATATGTTGAATATCTTACAGTTCTTCAAACGTTCTTCCCACAACCCCATATAAGCAACGGCTGTATCCTTGACACTTATATGGTTTAGGCTCATCCCCGTTCGCTCGCCGCTACTTGGGGAATCGTTTTTACTTTCTTTTCCTCGAGTTACTTAGATGTTTCAGTTCACTCGGTACCCTCTTTCGTGCTAAGACTCCATCTTAGCAGATTGCTCCATTCGGAAATCTTGGGGTTGGCGCTCGTTTGCAGCTAACCCAAGCTTATCGCAGCTTACCACGTCCTTCATCGGCTCTTACTACCTAGGCATTCCCTGTGTGCCCTTAATTATTTTAACCTATTTTGTTTTTGTTTAATTTGATTGACAGCTAACTCTGTTTATATAAACAAGAGTTAAAATTGTATTTAATCTACTATATAGTTTCCAATGTCCATTTGATAAGTTATCCAGCGCTTAATACGCTGTAAGAACATTATCAATAGAATAGAGAAAGAGAAATGATCTCCTTAGAAAGGAGGTGATCCATCCGCACGTTCCCGTACGGATACCTTGTTACGACTTCACCCCAATCGCTAATCACACCCTCGGAACATCCCTCCTTACGGTTAGGCCTGTTACTTCAGGTGCAACCAACTCTCGTGGTGTGACGGGCGGTGTGTACAAGACCCGAGAACGTATTCACCGCAACATAGCTGATTTGCGATTACTAGCGATTCCAACTTCATGTACTCGAGTTGCAGAGTACAATCCGAACTAAGAATAGTTTTATGAGATTAGCTTACCCTCGCAGGTTTGCAGCTCTCTGTACTACCCATTGTAGCACGTGTGTAGCCCAGCGTATAAGGGGCATGATGACTTGACGTCATCCCCACCTTCCTCCTGCTCATCGCAGGCAGTCTCGCATGAGTCCCCAACTTAATGATGGTAACATACGAAAGGGGTTGCGCTCGTTGCGGGACTTAACCCAACATCTCACGACACGAGCTGACGACAGCCATGCACCACCTGTCACCAAGTTCCTCCGAAGAGGCACGAAAACATCTCTGTTAACTTCTTGGGATGTCAAACGCTGGTAAGGTTCCTCGCGTTGCGTCGAATTAAACCACATGCTCCACCGCTTGTGCGGGTCCCCGTCAATTCCTTTGAGTTTCATACTTGCGTACGTACTCCCCAGGCGGATTACTTATCGCGTTAGCTTGGGCGCTGAGGTTCGACCCCCAACACCTAGTAATCATCGTTTACGGCGTGGACTACCAGGGTATCTAATCCTGTTTGCTACCCACGCTTTCGCGCTTTAGCGTCAGTATCTGTCCAGTAGGCTGGCTTCCCCATCGGCATTCCTACAAATATCTACGAATTTCACCTCTACACTTGTAGTTCCGCCTACCTCTCCAGTACTCTAGTTTAGCAGTTTCCAACGCAATACGGGGTTGAGCCCCGCATTTTCACATCAGACTTACTAAGCCGCCTAGACGCGCTTTACGCCCAATAAATCCGGATAACGCTTGCGACATACGTATTACCGCGGCTGCTGGCACGTATTTAGCCGTCGCTTCTTCTGTTGGTACCGTCACTGACTTCTTCCCAACTGAAAGCACTTTACATTCCGAAAAACTTCATCGTGCACACAGAATTGCTGGATCAGACTTTTGGTCCATTGTCCAATATTCCCCACTGCTGCCTCCCGTAGGAGTAAGGGCCGTGTCTCAGTCCCCTTGTGGCCGTTCACCCTCTCAGGCCGGCTACCCATCATCGTCTTGGTGAGCCGTTACCTCACCAACTAACTAATGGGACGCAAAGCTCTCTCACAGCGCATATAGCTTTCATAACCAGATCATGCGACCCAATCATAATATCCGGTATTAGCATTCGTTTCCAAATGTTGTCCCAGTCTGTAAGGCAAGTTCTTTACGCGTTACTCACCCGTCCGCCACCTTCACCCGAAGGATCAAGTAGACTTGCATGTGTTAAGCATTCTGTCAGCGTTCATCCTGAGCCAGGATCAAACTCTTCGTTCAATCTATTTACTCAGTTATATAACTGATTGTTTACACCTATTTATTGTTTGTTGATTTTTTCATCTCTCTCTATTCTGTTGTTAATGTCCTTTTTTATTGTTTTTCTTTTCCGTCCCCTTTTCTCGTGGACAAGGATTATAATACCATAATTAATACTTCTCGTCAACAACTTTTTTTAAATATTTTAAAAATATTTTTTCTGCATTGAAAATCCCTTTATTTTATTGAGCTCTCAATCTATCCATATCAATTATTTTATATCTTCCTTTCTCAATTTTTTCTAAAATATTTTCTTCTAAAAAATTTTTTATTACTCTGGAAAGTGATGGACGACTCACATCAAAATATTCTGCCAAATCTTTTACAGATATTTTCATTTGAAAAAAACCATTTTTTTGATTTTCTAAAATATATTGACTAAATTTTTCTCCAATAGTCTTATTGGTAAAATTATTCCAAAGATGATTAGACAGAAATTGTGCTTTACAACTTATTCCATCTAAAAATTTTTTTAACAGTCTGTCATCTTTTTTCAATAATTGTATAAGTTCATTTTTTTCTATATAAAATACAGATGTAGAAGTTGTTGCATTTAAATCTACAGGAAATCTATTCTTATCACCAAAAATAAATGCTGTAGCTAAGAGAGAAAAACTTTCTATCTCTTCTATTCTCTTTACTTCTCCACTTTCTTTCAACATTTCTGTAGCTGCTTTTCCTTCCAAATTAATATATAGACCTTTTACCTCATCTCCTCTGAAAGCTATATTTTCATCTTGTGAATATTTTTTAATTTCATATTTTATTCCTGTAAAATATTTTTCTATATCTTTTTCTTCTATATCACAAAACAACTCTGTTCTTTTTAATTTTTTTATTATATCTAAGTTCATTATGCCTCCTAGTGACTACTCATACTTATTATTTTTTATCTTATCATATTTTTAAGCTTGAAAACATTATATTTCTCTGTTAAAATTACTACATCAAATAAATTAATTTTAGGGAGATATTATGAAAAAAATAGTTATTGTCTGTCCTTCTTGTCAAAAAAAGATGAAGATATCAGATAAAACAGCTAAATATAAATGTCCACATTGTGGAAACATATATAAATATACTTTTAATAAAAAAATCGTCCATGATGTAAAAGATGTAGCTGTTGGTTTTGTTACTACTTTAAAAGACATCAAGAACAACACAGTCAAAAAATACAATGACACAAAAGCAACTTATAAATATATGAGCCAGCTTAAAAAAAATATGAAAAATGATCCTAACTGGTCAAACTATAGAAAGCAGCAGGAAGAAATGAAGGATGTAACTCCTAAAAGATCATTTAAAGATCTTTTCAAAAAGAAAAAATAATAAAAAACAGGCTGATCAAAAAAGTTGGAATAGTCCTATCTCACTTTTCAGATCAGTCTTTTTATTTTTCAATCAAAAATTTTATTTCCTTTTCTATTAAATTTTTTATATCATTATTCTTTTCAAATGCATCTTCTTCTCTGCTCAGCATTTCCATTAAACTTACTATATTACACAGAACTCCCATTTCTATCCAATTTTCATCAAGGGAAATTTCCGCGTTTCTATTATATTCTTCACAGAATATTTCCATATCCTTTTTTGTAAAATAGTTTTTATATCTGAAAAATAGTCCTATATCAAAATATCTGTTTCCACATCCTAAATATTCCCAATCTGTAACATATATTTTTTCATCTTTATCCATTATTAGATTAGAAGTTTTAAAATCACAATGAACAAGAAAATTCTCTCTTTTTTTCTCTATCTCTTCTTTATATTTTCCTATTACTGCATCTAACTTTTTCATTGAATCTATTCCCATCCTCTTTCTAAGAACAGAATTTTCCATCAACATTTCAAAACATTCTTTTAAACTTGGAAGAGAATTTATTCCTTTCAAACTTAAAATTTTTATATTATGCAGTTCAGCTAAAATGAAAGCTATGTTTTTCAATAATTTTTCTGAAAATCTATTATTTTTTTCTAAATATTCATCTCCAGTTATAGAGTCTATATATTCATATATCATTATCCTCTTTTTTTGGCTTTTTACTATTTGAGAAAAAGTTAAGACAAGTCTTGGCATTGTAATTTTTCCTTTAATATTTTAAAAGCTGCTTCTTCATTCTTGCTCAAATTTTCATCAGCACATATTCTGAGAAAAAGTTTATCTGTTAAAGTATTAACCATATAGTTTGTATTTCGCTGTCCTTTAGATATTAATTTATAACCAGTTATTTTTATATCTTTCTCCATATTTTTCATAATATCTGTTACTTCTCCTATATTTACTTTTTCTACTTTTACAAATCTCTCCCAGTTTTTTTCCATGCTTTCTCCTTATCCTATTGCTCTTCTTTTTAAAAGTTTAGGAAATCTGATGCTGAATACTGTAGCTGTTATTGAAGCTGCTATTATTCCTGCTACTGGTTCTGCCAAAAATACTGCAAAGACTTTATTTTCAAAGAAAAGTGGAAATATTAAAGCAAAGGGAACTAAAAGTATTATTTTCTTTAATAATGAAAGTATAAGAGAAACTTTAGCCTCTCCCAAAGCAACAAATGTCTGCTGACATGGTACTTGAACTCCCATCATAAAAAGTCCTGCTCCATATATATTTAATGCCCAGACAGTAAACTTTATAAGTTCCTGATCTTCTGTAAACATAGTTACAAACATAGCTGGAAATAGAATTTCTATAAGCCATGCTACTGCACAATATCCCATACTCATAAATAAAAGTATTTTATAAGCTTTCTTTACTCTGTCTATATTTCTAGCTCCATAGTTATAACTTACTATTGGCTGAACTCCCTGTGCAAGTCCAAAAACTGGCATTTGAAGTACCTGAATAACACTTCCGCATATAGTCATAGCTCCTACTCCTAAATCTCCTCCAAACTTTTGAAGTGATGAGTTGAGCACTACATTTACTACACTGTTTGTACTCTGCATAACAAATGGAGAGAGCCCAAGTCCTATTATTGGAATTATTACTGATTTTTTTATTTTGAAATATTCTTTTTTTATCTTTATCTTTGTATTTTTTCCTGTTAAAAATTTTGTTACCCAAATTGCTGAAACAGCCTGTGATACAACAGTTGCAATGGCTGCTCCCTGCACTCCCATTTTAAAATAAAAGATTAAAATCGGATCAAGAACTATATTCAATACTGCTCCTATAAGCACAGTAAGCATTCCTGTTCTTGCAAATCCCTGAGCAGTTATAAAACTATTAAGAACTAATGTAGCCTGAACAAAAATTGTCCCGCATACATAGATATTAAGATATTTAAGTCCATATATAACTGTTCTGTCACTTGCACCAAACATCATCAACAAAGGCTTCTGAAATAAAAGAAAGAAAACAGTAAGAATTACTGCCATTACTATCATCCCAGAAAAACAGTTTCCTAATATTTCCTCTGCTGAATCATTGTCCTTTTCTCCCATTTTTATAGCAGCCTTTGGTGCTCCTCCCATTCCCAATAGAGCTCCAAAAGCAGATATAAGCATTACAATTGGAAATGTTACTCCTACCCCTGTAAGAGCTGCACCTCCAACCTCTGGTATTCTTCCAATATATATTCTGTCTACTATATTGTATAAAGCATTTATTAATTGAGCTGTGATTGCTGGAATAGTCAGATTAACTATTAATTTTCCAATACTATCTTTTCCCAGATCATTTTTTTTCATTTGTTCCATTTACTCTCCCCCATTTTGTTTTCTATATTATTCTTAATAATCTGAAGCTTTAAAAGATAATTCTAGTTTTTCTAATTTTGATTCAAGTTTTCTATATTTTACTCCTGCTGCATCCAACATTCTTTTTGATGCCATGTCAGATTTTGTTCCGCAATATTTATCTGAAAGATATACAAGTTCTTTTATTCCACTTTGAATAATAGCTTTGCTGCATTCATGACATGGAAAAAGTGCTACATACAGTGTACAGTTTTTCAATGTTTTTGTGCTGTTCAATATTGCATTTAATTCTGCATGACATACAAATGGGTATTTTGTATCAAGAAATTCCCCTTCTCTCTCCCAAGGAAATTCATCATCACTGCATCCCTTAGGAAGCCCATTATACCCCACACCAATTATCCTTCTTTCTTCATTTACAATACAGGCTCCCACTTGAGTATTAGGGTCTTTACTCCTTTTTGCTGAAAGAAGAGCTACTCCCATAAAATATTCATCCCATTCTATATAATCTTCTCTCTTCATGATCTTCTCCTTATAAAATATTTTTTATCATATATACCAATATATCACAACTGTCTCATTTTTTTCAAAATTTTATTTGTTATATCTGAAATTTTAAAGTAAAATAACCTATAAGTACATTACTAGGAGGCTATTTATGAAAAAAATAATATTTTTATTTCTATGTTTATACAGCTTGGCTTTTGGAATTGTTGATTTTAATGAAGTAAACTGGGGCGACAGCAAGAGCAGTCTTGACCTCATATTTCCAAAATTGAAAGAAGAACCATCTCTTTATCCTGACATGAAAATATATGCTTTTGAAAAACCAAATGCTAATGTCAGTAAATATACTTTCTATCTTACTAATGGAAGACTTTTTAAAATAGAAGTTCTTTTCAATAAAGAAACTGTAGGAAGAAATGAAATCAAGCAAATATATGATGATCTTGTACAAAAAATGGGAAAACCTATTTCAAAAAATCCAATTGACCAAAAATTCAATGGACTTAATTTAAAAGGTAATTCTTTAAAATTTGTCCCTAATATTTCTACTTCAGTTTATTATAAAGGTGTTGATACTGTAGACGACCTTGGAAAAATGATAGATTCTAATCTGATTATAGAATATGTAGATGCTACAAAAGAGTAAAATCAAAAAGCTGACTGAAAATTATAATGCTTTCTAGTCAGCTTTTTTTATTATTTTTTTCATATTACTCTCTTAATTTATGAAAAAATACCCATACTTTTTAAGATTTCAATAGTTATTATAAGAAACGGTATCATTGCTACACTAAATATTGAAGACATTAAAGAGCAGCTTGATGTAAGAACCGGCTCTTTATTAAAATGTATAGTGTATGTTGCAATTACTGTAGCTGCTGGTGTCGCCATCATCAATACAATAGTTGCCAAAGCTATATATGACGTCGTCAATACTCCTGTCATATTCATAATAGTATATAAAGCTACAAGAAATACTGGAATTACAACTACTTTTACAACACTATATCCCCATGATATTTTAGATTTCAATATATCATTAAAAGATACCCCTGCTAAAGTAATCCCTATAGACAGCCAAGACAAAGGTGCATTTAAAGAGGCTAGATACTGCATAGGTTTAAAAAGCCAGTATGCAGTCTTATCTATTCTTAAAAAAGCATATTTTCTTATTATATCTCCTTCAATAACTGATACCTGAAAAAAATAATTTTGAAACATCCACACAAACATTCCTAAAAAAGTTGCTACTATTATTGGATTGCTTATTATTTTACCCATGTTTTCTTTTTTTAATTTTACCCCTGCAATTGTCATATACCCATAAGTATATAAAAGAGCTCTATATGGAATATTAAATACTGAGGCATACATTGCTCCTGTATCCCCATATACAGCTTGTATTACTGGAATTCCAAAGACAGTAGTTGAGCCGAAAATTGTCATCATTCTCAAGACATCATTCCTGTCACCTGAATAATTTTTATAAAATATTTTAGTAAGAAAAATAAGTACCAAATGAATAACAATACCCCAAACAAGTATACTTAAACTTTGCTCCAGTTTCCTGCTGTCTATATCCTGCATAAAAGCATTATATGACAATGTAGGAATAGCCAGATTTAAAATAACCTTGCTCAAACTCCCTGCACAATTAGAAGGAATTACTTTTTTCTTAGTGAAGAAAAAGCCAGCTCCTATTATAACTATAACAGAAGATATTGTTCCTACTATATTATTATTTCTCATGATACTTTCAAGTATTTTTCCTATCTCCATATACATTCCCTCTTAATTTTTATATTCAAGTAAGTTTATCTTAGTTTTTCATAAATTTCAAGGAAAATTTACAAAATATATTCTTTTATATATTAGCTTCAATATTTCTATCTTTTCACTTCATAAGTCCAGTTAAATTTATCTTCTGCTTTTCCCCATTGGATATCTGTCAATGTATCATAAAGTTTTTGAGTAAGTTCTCCAGTTTTAAAATCATTGATCATAGCTATTTCCCCTTTGTAGTTCAACTCTCCTACTGGAGAAATAACAGCTGCTGTCCCTGTTCCAAAAGCTTCCTCTAATTTTCCTTCTCTTGCTGCTTCCATCAGAAAATCAATAGTAAAGTGTTCTTCATGAACTTTGTATCCCCATTCTTTTAAAAGAGCTATACATGAATCACGAGTTACTCCCGGAAGAACTGTTCCATCTATAGGAGCAGTATAGATTTCATTATCTATTTTAAACATTACATTCATCGTTCCAACTTCTTCTACATATTTTCTTTCTACTCCATCCAGCCATAATACTTGAGTATACCCCAGTTTCCCGGCTTTTTCCTGAGCTGCAATACTGGAAGCATAGTTTCCTCCGCATTTTGTAAACCCTGTTCCTCCTTTTGTTGCACGAACATATTCATCTTCAACATATATTTTTATAGGATTTACTCCCTCTGGGTAATAATTTCCTACAGGAGAAAGAATAATAATAAACTTATATGAAATTGCAGGATGTACTCCTACAGCAACTTCAGTAGCAAACATAAATGGACGAATGTACAAAGATGTTCCCTCTAAGTGAGGTATCCATTCCTTTTCATGAGCTACAAGAGTTTCTACTGCCTCAACAAACATTTCTTCTGGAATCTCTGCCATACAAAGTCTTTTATTAGAATTCCTCATTCTTTTTGCATTCATTTCTGGACGAAATAAAAGAATACGATCATCTGGTGTACGATATGCTTTTAACCCTTCAAATGTTTCCTGAGCATAGTGAAGCACCATAGAAGCCGGACTCATAGAAATAGGCCCAAATGGAACTATTCTTGCATCATGCCACCCTTGCCCTTCGTCATAGTCCATAACAAACATATAATCAGTAAAATGTTTTCCAAAGCCAAGTTTATCTTCGTCTGGTTTTACCTTTAACTGTTCTGCTTTTTCTACTCTTATTTTCATGTTTTTTCCCCCTTAAAATATATATTATTTTCTTTGATTTTAAATTTTTTTGTATAAAAAAAACAGCCCGTCAGGCTGTCTCTAATCAACATTATCAAAATATTCACAAAATTATTATAAATAAATATTACTATTTTCCATTTAGAATCTATTCAAATGAAATAAATTTATTCTTTATAACAAGAGGATTGTGGAATAATGTCGCAACTCTTCCTAACATAAATATCTGTATATAGTTTTTTTCTCTGCATATGAGTAGTATATATATGACAAATATTATGTTTATTATCACGAACATCTTTTTTCCTCCTCTTTCTAAAATCTTTTTTATAGGTTTGAGTATAAACCTAAATTTAAAAAAAATCAAGCATTTTTTGAAAAATTTTTTTTATTACATACTTTTTGAAAGATATTTTTCATCTATGATTACTTCATTTTTTTAGAAGCTCTGAATTTTACTGTCTTTTTAGGGTAAATCTCCATCTGCTCCCTTGTTACAGGATTTGACACCATTCGCGGCTGTCTTGTGAGTATTTCAAATATTCCTCTTTCTTGAAATTTTACCCCTCCATCTATAGCTATCGCTTCCTCTACTGTTTCAAGAAACTTTTCTATCTCTTCTCTTGCTTTTGTTATTGTTATTTTTTCTGAACTCATTTTTTGATATAGTTTTGCCAGCTCTTTTCTATTCATCTGCATCACCATTAGCTATTTTTATAAGTCTCTTCCCTGCTCGAAATTTTATTACTTTTTTAGGCTCTGTATATCTTGCCTCTTTCCAAATTGGTACTAATACTTTTCTGGACTTTACTTCTTTTTCTTCAAATACACCCCAGTATTTAAATACTACTTTTTTCTCTTCATCTAAAGCTTTCAGCAGTACATCCCAGAATAAATCTATCTTCTTTTTTACTTCTTTATGGCTTTTGCTTTTATTTCTCTTTTTGTAAAATCTTACGAACTCCCCTTCTGTCATATCTTCCCCTTTAAGTATTATATTTCCAAGTAAAAGACTGGCTATATGAGCCAGCCCTTCACTTGTAATTTAAAATAATTTCTTAGTAATTCGGTAGTTAAAAATTTTCATTATTGTTTTTGCAATTAGAACTTGTAACCTATTCCTGCTCCTACTATCCATTCACCTTTAGTTTTGTTTTTAGCAGAACCATTGTGTGAATCTCTTTCTACTGAATAAGTTCCCTTTACATCAAAGATTACTCCACTTTCAAGCTCCAGGGCATATTTAGCATTTAGCCCTATACTATGTTCATTTTTGTGAGCCACTAAAATATCAAAGTCTGTTGTTGAACCTTTAAATCTTCCTGTGATATATTCCTCATCTGCTCCATCAAGTATTTTAGTATAGCTGACTCCTGCTGAAAGTGTACTCTTTCCTTTTTCATGAGGTATTACTTTTTTCAAGTCTACTCCCACTTTTCCAACTGTATAATCAAATGATTTTGAATCTGTCTCAATAGCTAGAGTTTTATTTCCCTCATTAGCTCCATCTTGGTCTACATATGTATATGACAAAGTTGCATAAGGCTCTAAGAATAAGTTGTCTCCAACTTGATGCGAATATCTTCCATTTAAGTAGATATCGTAAGTCATATCTGAATATTTATCACTGTAGGCATTTCCTAATGTTCTTCTGTCTGCATCATATTCTGAGTACTGTATCCCTGCTCCTGCTTTCAATGTAAGGTTTCCTCTATAGTTTTCAGCAAATGCACCTAAGTACCCGCTATTTCCTTTTACCTTTGCCATATCTAGTTTTGCTTCACTTTTATTTCCTCCAAGTGTTACCCCTAGAGAAAGATTTTCTGAATATCCGTATTTAGCCAGCATATATGCTCCAGTTAGTTTCATATCTGCACTTGTATCTGCTGTTCCTACATCTATTCCATGATAATTCTGTCCATAGTATGTATCTTTAGTTCCTCCATCAGCGTGAGTAAGTCCACCCATTATCATCCATTTATTTGTCTCTGGTCTGAAAATATTATCAACAACTATATCTCTGAACATTCCCACTGATCTTCTTGATAACTCTGAACTATATGAGTAAGGAGTTCCTGTATATATATCATTTAGGTAGCTTAAAAGAATTTTTAACTGGTCTTCTGAAGAACTGTTGTAGTCATAATTTTTTCCAAGGAAAGTCATACCTAATATATCTCTTAACCCATCAAGATTTTTTTCATCTGTACTGTTGTAAATACTTTTATATATCTTATTTAAAGAATTGTATTTATTTACTTTAGGATTTACAATTCCATCTAAATCTGAACCTGCTCCTAAGTATATATATCCTTCATCTTTATATGTATCAAGGTCTACCTTATCTATGATAGAATTTGTCTTGACCTTTATATTATTAAGTTCTATATTTTTCATATTAACTAATACTTTTTTTCCTATTCCATTTGTTATGAAATTCAAAGTTCCTGCTTCTTCTGGAGAGATTCCCTCTATTGTCATTCCATCAGTTCCTGAAAAAGCATGAGTTGCTGTAGATATTGAAGTCGATGAAGCAATAGCTGCTGGTGATAAATCTCCATCTTTCTTCAATCTAAGGCTTAGTACCCCTGATTTCTCCACTGTAACTTTATCTGTTCCTGTTACTTTCATATCTTCAAAGAATGTTACATTATTGTCTATACTTATATCAGTAAAACCAGATATATCATAAAACATATTCATACTTCCATCAGCTTTTCCATAAAGATTAAGAATATTATTTCCTTTAGATTCCATCTTTCCATTTACTATTGCATTTCCCTCTAAGGTAACAGCATTGTCATTTCTATCTACTGTTATAGCAACCCCTTTATCTCTAGTATTTATTACAGAATCTCCTTTTATAGTAAGAGTACTTCCATTTTCAGTTATACTTATTGTTGTACTACCATCTGCAACTCCTCCATTTACTACTGTATTATCAAGAGTAAGCATTGACATTTCTTGATCCATTACAACTGCTGTCTTATATGCATTAACTACACTGTTATTTAATTCATTCTTTCTTCCACTAATTTTAAGAGTATCCTCTATTCCATTTAAAATATATTTTTTATCTGGAGAAATACTTTCCTCTTTATCAGAAGCTCCATTAGAATCATAATATGTTAACTTTCCTTCTTCTAAAGTTAAACTCTTCCAGTTTTTTATTTCTTTGCTAGCAGCATCTACCTCTGCGTCAACATTTATGATATCATAGCTAACTCCATCAATACTTATCTGATGTATTTCCCCAAAATTATTATGATAATCAACAGGAGAGCCACTATCACTGCCCCCTCCAATATATTTATTACTATCTGCTATAAAAGCTAGTCCATAGTTTTTTATTTCGTTATTATTCAGAGTACTACTTGTAGAAGAATCAACTATTGTTAAATTATTTACTACATTCTGAGAAGTATTACTAGATACAAGAAGCCCATAGTTATTTGCATTACTAATTATTTCACTAGAGTCATAGTTAGATATAGCATTAAACTGCCCATAAATTATTCCACTATTTTTTAATTTCCCTATACTACTTGAACTTTCATTGTCAATTCCAGTACTAGCAGATATAGTTCCACTATTTATTATCTCTCCTATACTACTTGAACTAGCGTTATAAATTCCCCTCATACTAGCAGATATACTTCCAGTATTTATTAAACTTGTTATACTGCTTGTACCACCTGAGCTTGAATAATTACCAATTCCATAATTAGAACTAGATATACTTCCACTATTTTTTAAACTTGTTATACTGCTTGTACTTCCTGAGCTTGAATTAGAATTATAAATTGCATAGTAATTACCAAATATCCTTCCTGTATTTGTTATACTTCCTACGCTTCCATCCTTATTATAAATTCCATATCCATACTCAGAATATGCCCCTATTCCTATAGCTGATATTGAACTGTTATTTACAAAACTCAAATTACTTAAATCTCCACTTAATTTCAGCCCATAAACACCTTCATCGCCATTATTCTCAAGAGATATTGTAGTGTTGTTTGTATAAGTTGTTGATCCTACATCCCATTTATTATCGGGATATGTACCTTCATCAATACCTGGTGTAAATGTTATATTGCCATCACTTTCTTTTATTTCCAACCCTACTACATCTGCCCCCATTGCCACTGTACAAGAGAGAAGCATTCCCACTACTGCCCCTATGGTAATATTTCTCCCTCTTTTTTTGTTCCCGCTTTTTACTGCCTTCATAATCTTTTCTATCATCTTTCCCCTCCTCAAAATATTTTTTCATCATTTTAATAAATGCAAGATTCACTAATAATTACTGTGTAGATCCTCTGTAAACTTTTATAAAATTCAGAGCATCTTCTTTCTGTACGCATTTATATACTTTTGCGAATAGTCATTTATTTATTAATTTTAGAGAAGGTTATTTAAATATAAAATATTGACTTTTTTGGGGAAATAATGTATCATCTATCATGTAAGTATAGCGTGTTAAATTATGAGTTAAAGAAATTTTTGGTATAAGCAAAAATGCAAGTGTTCGCCTTTGTATATAAAAGAGAACTTTTTTAAAGTATTCTTAAATTTAAAAATCCCCAGTAAATTTATACTGAGGACTTTTTTATTTTATTCTCTTTTTTTTAAAGAATGAAAATATATATTTATTATTTAATTTTATTTTCACTTTATTTTTTATAATTTCCTAAGAAAAAATAAAAAAACAGCAGTTAAGGTTGATTAGCCTCTTCTGCTGTTTTCTTTCATTTTTATCAATAAATATTTTCAATATTTTTTATTGAAGTTTCATTAACACTCCACCAATAACGAATAATGAACCAAATAGGAAAAGCCATCCTTGGAATTTAATTTGGAATTTTGCCCAAATTCCCCATTCTAATTTAGCAATACCTAATATAGCCATTAAGATTCCTGATGTAGGAACTATAAGGTTAGTGAATCCATCTCCTAATTGGAAGGCAAGAACTGCAACCTGTCTAGGAACTCCAACTAAATCTGATAGGGGAGCCATGATAGGCATTGTTAAAGCTGCTTGTCCAGAACCTGATACAACAAAGAAGTTGAATACAGATTGGAATATATACATTACCCAAGCTGATACAGCTGCTGGCAGCCCTCCAAGTCCGTTTGCAACCCAGTTAAGAACTGTATTAAGAACACTCGGTGTTCCAGCTTCTGTTCCACCTAGTACAAGAACTATTCCTTTAGCCATTCCAACTACTAAAGCTGCTCCGATCAAATCTTCTGCACCTTTTCTAAATGAAGTAGCTATGTCATTTACAGTCATATCATTAAGTTTGAAAACTACACCTATTATTCCTGCTACAATACCCATTATTACAAACTGAGTAGCTATTTCAGGAAGGTAGTAACCAAATACAACAACCCCATATATTATCCAAGCCATTCCTAAAAGAACAACTAATAAAACTAATTTATGTCCAAATTTGAAATCTACATCTTGCTGATCTTCTAATTTGAATTCTTCTCTATAGTATCTGTCAGCTTCATAAGAAATAGAACTTTGCGGATTAGCCTTTACTTTATTTGCATATCTAATAGTATAGAATATTCCAAATGCTGTAAAGAATGTCCACATAACCATTCTGAACCCTGCTGCTGAAAGTACAGGAATTCCTGCTACCCCTTGTGCTATAGCAACACTGAAAGGGTTCATCCAAGATGTTCCAAACCCTATTTGTGTAGAAACATAAGTGATAAGTATCCCTGTTATTCCGTCATACCCCATTCCAATTACTATTGGAATAAGCACCATAGCAAATGGTATCGCCTCTTCTCCCATTCCAAATACTGCTCCCCCTAGAGAGAATACAAAGAATACTATTGGAAGAAGCAGCCACTCTGATCCTTTTGTCTTTTTTATCAAGGCATAAAGTCCTGATTCAACTGCTTTAGTTTTTAATATGATTCCGAAAGATCCCCCAGTGATAAGAATAAACGCGATTACCCCTACTGCTGTACCCCATTTGTCTCCACTAACAATACCTTCAAATACATAGTTTGCTACTCCGACTTCTCCATTTGGCTCAAAGAATTTTATTCCTTTTACCAAAGGCTCTCCTTGTTCATTCAGTTCATAAGCAAAACTTCCTGCCACAGGAACTGTCCTAGTTTTTTCTGCCCCAGTTTCAGTTGTATAAGTTACTTTTTCCATTTGGAATTTACCTACTGGAACCGTATGTGTTAATATCGCAGCCAAAATGACTACAAAAAATATAATTACATAGGTGTCTGGCATGTTAAACTTTTTTTTCATTTTTACCTCCACAAATTTTTAATACTATTATTATACTTTATGTTTTTAATTAAATCAATACTTAATGATATAAACTATATTTAAAAATTTTGAGAGGTATTTCATCTGCCATTTTTTATGAGTATTTACACTAAAATCTTTTTCCCTGACTTATCAATTTTCCGTCTTGACTATAATGTTTATACTCTTTTTCCTTACCATTTTCATAAATATATTCTTCTGATATTTTTCCATTTGTATAAAAAAATCTCTGTACTCCATCTCTTTTTCCAGATTTATAATTTTCTTCAGATATAATAATATCTTTTGAATACTGTACCCATCTTCCTTCTCTCTCATCCATTTGATAGCTTCCCTGTTTATATAATTTTCCATTTGGATAATACTCAGTTACAGTTCCATGACGAAGTCCGTTTTTAAATTCCGACTCTCTTTTAAAATACTCTTTTCTATCAAAATCAGTAGGAGTATATTGAATTTGCTTCCCATCCATTTTACCATTTTCATTGTAATTATAAATAGCTACATTTTTTCCTTTTTCATCAAAAGTATTCCATGTTCCAACTCTCATAGAATCTTTATATGTTCCTGTTGTTTCTACATCTCCCTTTCTTGTATATTTCTTATAGTCTCCTTCTAACCTATCGTTAGAATATGTTTCTTCCACAGATACATTTCCATCTTCATAATAAGTTTTGAATACTCCTTCTTTTTTCCCAGAAACATAATTCAGCCTTCTATATATTTTTCCACTAGGATAATATATTTCTACAGTTCCATCTATTCCTCCGTTTATATAATTTCCCTGCTCTATTTTATTTCCGTTTTTATCATATTTTATGTAAGCTCCATTAAGCACTCCTCCCTGAAAATTTTCTTCCCAGACAAGAGTTCCTTTTCTGCTTATTCCCTGCCATAAACCATCTTTTCTATCTTGAGCATAGCTTCCTTTTACTTCGATATTTCCATCTTGATAGTATTTTACATAGCTTCCATTTTTCTTTCCTTCTTCATAATTTATTTCATATTGAAGATTTTTTCCAAAGTATGTTTTTTCTATTCCCTCTTTTTTTCCATTGACATAGTCTACTTCAAATTTTTTATCTCCATTGGCAGCATACATTGTATATTTCCCATTAAGAATTCCGTTAACATATATTCCTGTTGTTTTTATATTTCCATTTTCATATTTTGAGATATATTCTCCTATTGGTTTATTTTCCCTATATGTTATTTCTTCTTTCAAAAGCCCATTAGTATAGAATTTACTCCATCTTCCATCTCTCGTTCCATCTTTATATTCTCTTTTCTCCTTTATTCTTCCATTTGTATCATAAAGGATCTCTTCTCCATCTTTCTTCCCATCAGTATATGAAGTTTCTGATTTTATACTTCCTCCGCTGTAGTATTCTTTATACACTCCGTTTTTCAGCTCTCTTTTTGCAGTAGTAATTGTAGTAACAGCAGTAGGATAAGTTCTTACCTTGGGAAGTGAAGGCGTCACTGTAGTTTTTGTAGTCTTTGTTGATTTTTTAGATGTTTTTGATAGAATTGCTGCTATTTCCATATTTTTCTTGCTTTCACTAATATTAGCTTCTATTTTTGATTTTATATCTAAGCTCTTTATCTGCTTCTGAGCAAAATATATTCCACCAGCTAATATTCCTGATATAATTAATATTACAACAAACGCTATTAAAAAATTTTTTCCTTTTTCACTCATATCTTTCCCCCATTCTTGTATTTTCACAACTATATTGTACCTTCTTATTCCTTTTATTTCCATAATCTTTTTTATATCTTTTTTTAATTCACAAAACTTGAGAACAATTCTTTAATTTTTTACATTGTAATAGTTCTTTTATTTTTTATCAAAATTCTTTTATATATTTTTATTTATCGTATTTTAAGTTTAAAGAATATTTTTATTTATTTCTCTTTTTATTATTTAATTCTCCTTGAAAAAATAGATGCAGGATAAAAATATCTAAGGTATAATTTTAGTAAGATCATCACTATATATAAAAAGGGGGTTTACATGAAAAAAATATTGTCTATTATTATGACATCTGTTTTATCATTTAGTTTATACGCTGTAAATACAGAATATAAGACTGATGTAGTCATTGTAGGAAGTGGGGGAGCTGGTATGACTGCTGCTCTTTTTGCAGCTGAAAATGGTGCTAATGTAGTTTTATTAGAAAAAACTGGATATATGGGGGGAGCTACTCTTATGTCAGCAGGAATAATACCTGCTACAGGAACTAAACAACAAAAAGATGCTAAAATTGATGATTCCATAGAAAATTTCAAACTGGATATATTCAGAGCTGCAAACTATAGTCAGGATAAAGATATGGTTGAAACTGTTGCTTCTGAAGCTAAATTGACTATTGAATGGCTGGAAAGCATTGGTGTCAAATTCAATCTTATTACTAATGCTTTGTATTATGGACAGTCAAATTATAGAATGCATATAGCTGAAGGTTCTGGAGCTGGTATGACTGCTAAAATCATAGAAGCAGTAAAGAAAAACCCAAAGATTACTGTACTTAATTTTACAGCTGGAACTGGGTTGATAA
Organism: Fusobacterium ulcerans; assembly: GCF_003019675.1. NCBI lineage: Bacteria > Fusobacteriati > Fusobacteriota > Fusobacteriia > Fusobacteriales > Fusobacteriaceae > Fusobacterium > Fusobacterium ulcerans. Next base: position 1,003,069 of record NZ_CP028105.1, read on the forward strand.
CAGATAAAGAAGGTGTTAATGGAATTAGGGCTAAAAAATCTAATGGAGAAGAAATTGAAATATACGCTTCTAAAGTTATATTAGCAACTAGTGGTTTTGCATCTAATGAAGAAATGTTAAAAAAATATATTCCTGAGATAGTTGATGCTTATCCTTTAACAGCTCCTGGGGCAACTGGTGAAGGAATAGTATGGGGACAGAAACTAGGAGCAGAATTAAAAAACATGCACGCTTATCAAGGACATGCAGTTTTCAATCTTCAAACTAAAGGAAGCATGGATCTTTCTATTCTTTCAAGAGGAGGAATTCTTGTAAATAAAGATGGAAAAAGATTCACTAATGAGATAATGGGATATTCTGAACTTACTCCTCATGTTGTTAATCAAAAAGATGCTACAGCATACATACTATTCAATAAAGAAAATGCTGAAAAAACTGGTAATTTTAAAAATTATACTTCTGCTGGAATAGTTCTTGAAGGAAAGAATATATCTGAAATTGCTAAAGCTATGAAAGTGGATGGAAAAGAACTTGAAAAAACTATTAAAACATATAATGAGGGAATAGAAAAAGGAGAGGATGTTTTCAACAGAACTAAACTTCCTAAAAATTTCCATGGTCCTTATTATGCTATTGAAATAACTGGAGATTTGAGACATACACAGGGAGGTCTTGTTATAACACTTGATGGAGAAGTAAAAAAAGAAAATGGAGATAAAATTCCTAATCTTTATGCTGCTGGTGGTGTAACTGAAGGGTTCTCAGGGGCTGGAGGGCCTAACTATATGTCAGGTAATGGTCTTTTGCAGGCATTCGTTTTTGGTAGAAGAGCTGGTATATCTGCTGCTAAATCAATAACTAATCCTATGGATAAAACTATTATCAATAATATTGCAGCTTTCAAAGATAATAGAATTGTAAAAGATAATAAGTACAAAGATGGAAAATATATAGGTGAAGGAAAAGGGTACAAAGGAAATATAAAAGTAGAAGTTACTGTTAATGGTAATAAAATTACTAAAATAGAAGCTGTTGAATATAAGGATACTGAAATAATATTCAACTCTGCTCTGGAAAAAATATCTGATGATGTGATCTATACTCAAAATACTGATAAAATAGATTCAGTAGCAGGTGCTACAAGTTCTGCAAGAGGTATAGGAACTGCCATAAAAAATGCTGTGAAATCAGCTAAATAACAAAAAGCCCATATTGAATTTAACTATTCTGTATGGGCTTTTATTTTTATTTATTTTTTTTATTTGAAACTCTATCTACTTTATACATTAAAAACCTTATGTAGTCCATTATACTTATTTTCTCTATTTATCAGAGTATGGTTCAAAAATAATTTTTATATTCTTTTCACTTTCTCTGCTGGCTGTTATTATATAGTAATCTCCATTTTTATATACACTATTTGTCTTTTTCATATAAGGTATTATATCAAGTTCATCTTGAGCTGGAGCTTCTGGTATCTTATTTAAAGAATCCATTATTTTATCTTTTAAATCTTTATCAATAATTCCTTCATTTAATTCTTCAACTAAGCTTATCAATCTCTTTTTAAGCTCCACTTGATTTGTTTCTAATTTATAGCACGATACAATTATCCCTATTCCGTAAGGAGTTTCTTTATCTTTTAATAAAATATCTATTTTTTCACTAAGCTTGCCATTTCTTTTTTCAAAAAAATAATATGTATTTTCATCATTAAAAACAAAGCCATCATTTACAAGAATACTTTTTATTTTTTCCAATTCTATCTTTTTTAAAAATAACTCTTTAGAAAAGCTCAAACTAACAACTGCAAAAAATAAAGCCAAGAATAAAATCTTCTTCATAGTCTATCCCCCTTTTAATAAAACATCCTATATTTTTTATTTATTTAAACAATATTCATCTTCATTTGCTAAAAGTCAACTAGAACATGCCAAAAGGCAACCAATACTGTATAGACATATTTCCTCCCAATTGTTATTATAGTATAAAAAAATGGAGGTTTTAATTATGGGATGGTTTTCTTCTAAAAAATGTGAAACAAATATTTATATCATATCAGAAAAAGTAAATGAAAAAGTAAAATTTAATTTTATTTTTTACTCTCTTGATGAAGGATTAAAAAATGATTATGAATTTCTGAAAAAAATCAGAGATAACATAGGAGATTTAAAAGAAAAATTAAAAACACCTGCTTGGGAAAAATTCAGTCTGAAGCTGTGGTATAACTATGGAAAAAGCAGTGGGCCTCTTGGTGCTGTCAATTGTGTTGCTGAACTTCCTCTTGATGTTACTGAAGGAAAAATCCTCTATGCTGCTATTGTAAATCTGAATAAAAAAATAATAATCCCTGAAAATTATATTTTACCAGTTACCATTAAAAACTATGATAATATAAGAAAATCTACAATTATTTTTTAATCTTTTTATTATTTCAAAAAATTTCATAAACTCAATAATTTAAAACGCTTATATAAACATTCTCCTCAAGTTTATATTTTCTTTTTTATAAAAAATTTAATTTTTCAATAAGTTCATATATTTATTCTATTATGGAATATTATTTATATTATAATTCTCTTTTCTCCTTATTTTATCATAATTTTTTTAAGTTATAATTAATATTTTAAACTATACAATTCCATAAGCGTGTGTCACTAAGTTGTTTTTTTCAATAAAAAAGAGCTGCAAATGAATAATCTCATTTACAGCTCTAAATTTTAATCTTTTACTAATATTTTTTCTATTTCAGCTATATAGATAAGGTGATATCCTCCCCCTTCTCCACTTGCACTATTTTTACCACCATACCATTTTCCAGTAAAAGTATCATTTCCTCGAAAATCTTCCTGCCTAAGAGGAGTAGTACATAATTTTCTACATGTAAAACTCATTCTCGCTTCTTCAAAGTATGGAGTTTCTTCATCATGGACTACTGTAAAGCCACATTTAGCTATTTTATCTTCATCTCTTCCTGATATCACTCCACAATACCCCAGCTGCTTTCTATAGCTGTTATCAAATACTGTCAGAGAAAATGTATCTGAAGCTTCTAAAAATTCATAAGTATATCTTTCTGGACGTACTGCTACAAATACTACATTTTTTTTCCACAGCACTCCAAAACCTCCCCACCCTACAGTCATAGTATTAACTTTTCCTTCTTTTTCTGCTGTCATTAAAAACCAGTCTTTGGCAAACAATTTAAAAGTATTCTCATTTAATTCAATTGGTTTAATTTCATGAAATGCCATTATTATGTACTCTCCTTTTATTTTTATATTATTTTTATCCCTCATACAAATATGTTTTAATTTGTTCTAAATTCATTCCAGCTATTCCCAGTTCTTTAGCTTTTCTTCCTGTTGCTCTGCAATCTTGTTCCATAGCTATACTTCCTATTGTAATCAAAGAGTCCATTACAGGAGTTTTTACTCCTATCAGTTCAGCTATTACTGACCACCCTACAAGCCCAAAAGGAATATCTTCTGTATAATATCTATTTTTTAACCCGTCAGGACCTTTAATTTTTCCAAATTGCTCATTTCCAGTAATTGCTTCATAAATATTAGTTTTTACACTTCCAGCTGCTGCTAATGAATCAACTACTGATACTGCCTTATAACCAAATTTTTTAATTATCTCCATTCTTTCTTCATCTAATGCTTCAGTTACTTTTCCAACACATGGAGTTATTCCTTCCTTGTAGAACCAGAATTCTCCCTCCATAAGTTCTATTCTTCCAGCATTCATTATGCAGCCAGGTACATGAACTACAGGGTTTAAAGTAAAAAGTCCACTTTCAATTACACTTTCAGCAGCTTCTACATCATAGAATTTTTTTAATTCCTTTAGCACTTCTGCTGTTTTTTTAGCAGGCATCACTCCTGTTTTTACAGGCTCATGAATTCCCATTACCATAGATTCTCCTAGCCCCATAAGTCTTGTATCATATGGAAGTGTATATGTTTCAGCAAATACCACATCTTTTTTAATTCCTCTCTCTTTCATTTTGTTCCAGAAAATAAGAGAACCAAATGTCCCTGCTAAAATTAATATTATCTGCCCATCTTCCAAATGATCTATCAAAAGATCAGCATAGTAACTATGCCCAAATGCAGGAACTGCCATTATTATATATTTCACACCTTTCACGGCCTCAGCTATATCAGTAGTTACCATAGAAAGTTTTCCTACACCCTCACCTAGAACTCCCTGCTGAACTATCTCTTTAGTTTCAAATACTTTCTGCATTTTCCCAGCAAATTTTTCATCTTCAAACATACGAACTTCAAATCCTCTTCTTGCCATATCTGCTGCTGCTGCGTGTGCACCATTTCCTCCACCTAATATTGTTACTAATTCAGCCATGCCCATTCATCCCCTTTTTTAAAATATATTTTTATATACAAACTTTTTATCTATCTAATCTTTTTTATTTTAACATTGAAAATATTTCCTGTATAATCTATAATTTAGATATCAAGTTATATGATAAAAATATAACTAATCCATAAAAAAGGAGAATTTCATATGAATATGCAGCATCTGAAATATGTACTTGAAGTAAATAAAACCCGTTCAATAAATAGAGCTGCTAAAAATCTTTATATGGGACAGCCTAATCTCAGTGCTGCTATCAAAGATTTAGAAGAGGAAATAGGAATTTCTATTTTTTATCGTACTAAAAAAGGCGTTCAGCCTACTAGAGAAGGAGAAAAATTTCTTACTCAGGCTGCAAAGATAATATCACAAGTAATTGAATTAGAATCTTTCTACAAAACTTCTTCAAAATCACTTGTGTTTTTGAGTATAGCCGCTCATAGAGCTACCTATATTACTATTGCTATTTCTAAATTTATAAATAATCTTGAAAATAAGAAGGATATGAATATTACATTTAATGAAACTAACTCTTTAAATGTAATAAATGAAGTGGCTAACGGTAATGCAGAGATAGGTATTATTCGTTATCAAAATATTCATGAAAGTTACTTTCTTTCATTATTAGAAAGCAAAAATATAGTTTTTGAACCTCTATGGGAATTTGAAATGCTCATAACTTTTTCAGAAAATCATCCTCTTGCTTCCTTAGAAAAAATACCTTTTGAAATGTTATCTGATTATATAGAAATAGTATCAGGAGATACCAAGATCCCAACTGTAAAAGATTTTGAAACTCCTGCTTCTTCTAAGTGTATATATGTTTATGATAGAGGAAGTCATATAAATCTACTCGTAAATGTAAAAGGAGCTTTTATGTGGGTGCCTATGCTTCCTGAACATATACTAAAAATAAATCATCTGGTACAAAAGACATGTACAATTCCTTCAATGATTACTAGAGATATTCTTATTCATTCTTCTGAAAGAATTAAAAGTAGTTATGCACAAGAGTTTATTTTATCTTTGCATGATATTATACAAAACATTTCTGCTTCAAATAATGAATTTCTTCTGTAAAATAGTAAAAGGCTGTAGTCAAAAACCTACAGCCTTAGTTTTTTATATTTTTTCAACTTTTATTATTCATGAACTTTACATTAAAACTTGATATCCACTTCTCCAGAGTTTATACTTTCGTATTATTTACTTTATTTCATTTTCCACTACTACATCTATTTTACTGTCCATAAGTGAAGCAAGAGTTTCTTTAGAAAGATATATCTTTGGAACTAAAACTTTTACTCCATTTACCTCTTCTTCTACATACCAGATAATATCATTTTTAAGATTGTTTATCTGCTCTTTTGTAAGGGCTATTCCAATAGATAAGCTAAAATCTTCCATAGCTTTTACAGAATTATCTAATAGTATCTGCATCTGTTCTTTTTCATTTGCAGCTCCATTTAAATACCTTTTCCCAGTATTTTCAAAAATAGCTCTGTTTACTATTCTCGACTCATAAAAAGCATCTCCCAAAAGTCTGACTTCTCTTTCTGGGTTATATCCTATTTTCCTAAAGAAATAATCTGAACCAAGATAATAGCTCATATCTATAAATTTCACATTTGTTTCTATCAAATATGTAAATTCAGGAATTTTATCATTTAAAACATAGTTGTCTCTACTTAATATTTCTTCTTTTCCTACATCTTTTTTCTCTTCAGCACTTACTAAAATATTTTTTGAATTAATTGAATCTTTTGCTACAACGAACAGTCCTTTATCTCCCTCGGGAATTGTAATATAGCTTTCAATATCGATTGTTCCAGTTTTTTCTATATTACTGCTATTTAAAATTACCTGCTCTATACTCATATACCTGTCGTTTACTACATTTGTTTCAGTTAATAAAATCCCATCTCCTATTTCTATAGCAGATATATTTATATTATTTCCTGCTGATATTTTAGTTATTCTATCAGTTTCATTTCCAGAAAAAGAATATCTATAGTTAGTCAAATTATTGCTCTCACCATCTCGAATATTTCCATTTATCAATTTATATGCTGTTATCTTTATATCTCTTCCTGCTAAAATATTCCCCTCTCTATTTACTACATCTCCTGTAGTCTTTAGAGTAATATCTTTTCCTGATGAAATATATGCCATATTTTTTATATAATTTGCAGAAGTTCCCCCAGCAGCAGAATAATTTACTGTAATTTCTCCTAAATTTTCAATTTGTGCCGCCTCTATATAGATATCTCCTATAGCTTCTATAATTCCTGCATTATTCTGTACTTTCCCTAAAGCTTTTATCTCTATATTATTTCCAGAGTGTACCTCTCCCTTGTTATTGATAAAATCTTCTTTGAGTGTCATCATCATATCATTATTTGAATATATTAACGAATAATTTCCATTCAATATATTTTCTGAATTTAAAGTTAATATATTTCCTGAAGCTATCTGTCCATTATTTATCAAATCTTTTGAGTTTATAGTAAGATTATTCTGTGAAGTTAAATATCCACTGTTATTTATATTTTCAGCAGCTGTTATCATATTATCTCTATTTCCTAGAATAATGCTGCCAAAATTATCCATCTTTCCTGAAAGATCAGCAGTAAAACCTCCTGCACTTCCCAAGGTTTTGTTATTTATTAAATTCATTGCATTTACAGTTATATTATTTCCACTGATAAACTTATTATTATTTAAAAAATCTCCTGACAGGTTAAGGACTATATCTCCTCCGTTTTCTATATCTGTATTTGTACTAAGAGATATTGCTGTTATTTTTAAAAGATTATTTCCTGTATAGTTTCCTTCCAGTGTAAAAGAATTAAAAATATTAAGTTCAAGCTGCCCTTGTGATTGTATTTTGCCATCAACATTTTGAATATTTTCTGCCTGAATGTATAGTACAGAATCATTATCAAATACTTTTATATTTCCCAATTGATTATTGAGAGTTCCAGTATTTTCTATATTTATATTTTTTCCTTCTATTGTTCCAGCGTTGTTATTTAATTCTTTTAATACTATATTCCCTTCAGAAATTATGCTTCCTGTATTAGAGACATTCTCTGCTGCTATATCTCCTTTTATTGAAATAATTCCTTCATTGAGCAATTCTTTTTCAAGGCTCAAATGCTCCCCAAGAATAAGTTTTCCAAAAAGGAAATTCAGCAGTCCTTCTCCTTCAAAACTTTTCATAGCAGAAATAGTTCCACTGTTTCTTGCTTTAGATAACTTTATTTTTTCTTTTGCAAGAAGTTTTCCACTGTTATCTATTTCTTTAAGGGTTATATTATTTCCTTGAATTAAATTAGAATTTTCAATAGAATTATCAGTATCAAATATTAAATCCCCATCTCCTATTATTCTACCGCTATTATTAAAAAATTGAGATGTGATACTCATATTATTTCCCGAGAATATATCTCCTTTATTAATTATATTTTTTGAAATTAAATAGAGATTATTTGAACTTTGAATAAGTTTAGCATTTAAAATCTTATTTCCAGAAATAGTAATACTGCTCTTTCCATAGATAGTTCCATAATTTTCCAGTTCATAAACATTTAAGACTCCATTATCTGAAGTTATCAACCCATTATTCACAAGCTTATTTCCATTAATTAAAAGTTCCAAAGCAGATATCTTGTCATTATTTAAAATATTATCACTTAATAGAACAAGCTTATTCCCACTATTTATATTTTTATTATTAGTTACATTCCCTGTTATCTTCATATTTAGAAGAGACAATATATCTCCGCTATTATCAACATTTCCAATTATATCCAGATTTTCACCGTAGATATACCCAGTGTTTATTATATTTCCAGATATATTCAATTCTTTTTCACTCTTTATATCTTTACTATTATTTACATCTCCAACTATTGCTGCCAAATTTTTTCCTTGAACAGTTCCGCTATTTTCCAAATCAGCATTGATATTCAGTGTATCTTCTCCTGTTATCTCTCCGCTATTTTTAATACTTTTTCCTGTAAGGTTTACCTTGTCTCCCTGTATATTTCCAGCATTATCTCCAATTCCATTTAGAAAAATCTGCCCTCCTGCTATCAGTCCAATATTCTCATTTATATATTTAGAAGCTGTGAGAGTGAGGTGATCTTCTCCATAGAGAGTTCCTTTATTTAATATTTGTTCTGCATTTAATTTAGTTGTTTTCCCTGTTATATTTCCACTATTTTCCAAGTAATCTGTAATTTTTAAAGTTAAAACATCACCTTGAATAACTCCATTATTGTATAGAGATTTTGAAGTTATATCTATTGATAAAGAGACAATATTCTTTTCATTTAAAATATTACCTTCATTTTTTATCTCTATACTTTCCCCTGTAATATTTCCCTTATTTGTAAGATTGGCACTTTCTATTTTTACTTTTTTATTAGCAGCTATTGTCCCTGTATTTTCTATATTTTTTGCTTTAATATTTAAATTCTCTACTGTTTTTAATGATTCATTTTTTAAATTTCCACTTAATGCAATATCTGCATTTTCTGCAATAAGTTCTTTATTATCCATATCTTTTGAAGTTATTACTACATTATCTCCTGATATTTTTCCAGCATTGACAATTTTTTCTTCATTGGATATATTTATATTTTTAGAAGATATATTTCCTTTATTTTCAACATTAGAACTTTTTATTGTTATGTTTTTATTTGAAGATATATTTCCAGTATTTACTATATCCTTTGAATTTATATCAATACTATTTTCTGCAACAGCTCTCTCCTGTATTTTTACATTCTCTGCTTTAATATTTATATCGTTCTTTGCCTGAGCATCTTTCAATATCAGATCTCCATTGACATCTATTTCCAGATCTCCCGACCCTGCCAGCATCTCTCCCTGACTGTTTACTCCAACACCTTTTTCTGTACTTTGAAGATATATTCTTCCAGCATAAAGAGACCCCAATGCTTTTGCATCCAGAGCCACCTTAGGTTTATCTCCCTCTTTTTCTGCCTTAACCTTTACTTCTCTTGTTTTATGGTTATACTCATTTCTTCCCAGAACAACATTTACCTCTTCTCCACCATGTACTGCACCATTGAGCTCTGCTGTTCTTGAAACAATATCTACCATTCTTACATTTTTTCCATCTATTCCCTGCCCACCTACTACTACTGTTCCATCATCTATATCAAAACCTTGGAGATCTCCAAGTTCATCTGTTATAGATTTTCCAGTTGTAAGTATTACTCTAGGGGTATTTATAAACCCTGCTCCATTTAGATATATTCCATTTGGGTTTGCCAGAATATACTCAGCAGATTTCCCAACAATTTCAGTATATCCTTCTATTTTACTTCTATTTACACCAGTAACCTCTGTTAAAATAACATCAGCTTCTCTTCCTTTCAAATTGGAATTTCCTTGAATAATACCTCCCAATTGAGTTTTATTATTTTCTTTACTGCTGTTATTTAATAGTATTCCTTCTTTTCCAACATTATATTCTTCAAAATAGTTATGAGAAACTCCATTTTTATTAGGAGCATTTATATTTACTATAGGAACACCATTTGGTGCTCTTTCTACATTTGTTTGCTGACTTCTATTTTGATCAACTACTGTTGCTGCACCCATTACAGAATGTGTAAAGATACTAAAAAAGACGTAAATATAGATTATTAATCTTTTCAGCAGCTTATTTTTTAATATCTCCATTTTAATTTTCCCCCTTAAAATGTTTAAAATCTTGCACTCATACTAAAATATATCTCATGTGTATTTTTCTTTATATATGCAGGAGCTGTCAAAGGCTTTGAATATGAAAAACTCATATCAAAGTTGTTTAAATACATTCTTACACCAATAGTTGCTCCACTCATTTCACTTCCATTTTTCTCATAATAATCATCTTTATATACATCTTTTACTCTTCCATAATCATATGCTATAAATGGTTCTAAAAATTTATAACTGTATCCAATCTCATTTCTTAAATAAAAACCCTTATCTCCCATTATTGAGTTTTCTTTAAAACCTCTCACAGTAGTATCATCACCTATTCCCAGTTTTTCCGAAGAATAAAGTATATCATCTGAATACTGCCCGCTGAAAGAAACTCTGTATGAGAACCTTTGCTCCTTTATCATAAAAGGTTTATACCAGCTTAAATCCGCTGTATATTTTTGAAATTGAGCTCTTGGAGAATAATCACCTTTATTTTCATCTCTTTCTGCTCCAAATTTTTTTATTCCTTCATGGTAAGTTAAACTTCCATAAAAAACTCCATTGTAAAGCCTTCTATTATGGCTGATATCTGCTTTTAATATTGAAAGTTTTCTTGAACTTGTTATTAATTTTATTCCATCAAAATAGTTCTTAGTTTCTTTATTTGTCAAAGTTACTCCCACAGAAGTTTTTCCATCACTGTTTCTATTTATTATTCTTCTTGCTGAGTAATTTATATTTTTTGAGACTCCTGTTATTTCATAAGTATGAGCAAAAGACTCTATTGTAGAAAGATATTCTGATTGATCCTTTGATATTGAAAATTCCCAGTATTTAATTGGAACTCTATAATAAAAAGAAAAATTCTCATTATCCTTGTATTTTCTATTATTTCCAAGCTTACGCTGATAAGTACTGGCAAAAGAATCGTTTATTCCTAAAACATCATCAAAAATAAGAGAAAATTTTATTCTGTCCTTCCCAGTAGATTTCTGCCCCAAGTCATTATAGTTTATGGCTCCAGATATCTTTTTTGTCTTATGATTATCAATTTCTACAATACTCCCACCTAATTCGTCTCCAGCTGTTATGTCTAGCCTTGCATTGTTGGAAGATACAGAATTAAGGTTGTCTATCCCTTGGTCGAGGTCATTTATATTTAATATTTGCCCTCTGCTTATTGGAAAAGAAGTAAAAATTTTTAATTTGTCCTGATTTTTTTCATCTTTAAATCGGATATCTTCTACATGCCCTTCTATCACCTTTAAAAATATTCTTCCATCTGGTATATTTGATTTCTCCATGTCTATTTTTACTCTGACAGAAATATATCCTTCTTCAAGATATAGATTTTCAAGCTCTTTCATCAAATTCAAAATACTTTTTCCACCTTTTTTTCCTATATATCTTTTTTTTAAAGGTTCAATTTGATTTTTTTTCAAAATAGTATTTTCTTCAATAAAAATATCCCTTATTTCACTTCCCATAGCTTGAATATCTTCTTCTATATCATTTAATTTGACTTCATCTTTTATTTCACTCTTTTCTAATTTCCTTATCTCTTCTGCCTGCTTTCTTCTTTCTTCCCTATTTAACTCTTGTTGGTTGGCATGAACACAGTAACTAAATATTAGAAAAATTCCAAAATAGATCCCCTTGATTTTCATAAAATCTCTCCCAACAAAATCTTTACTATATATTTTTTAATTTTTTTAAAATATATATTTAACTGCTTTTAATTTAAAAAAATCTTTTTTATAGCTTTCATCTTTATTTATATATTTTCTCTCTCATTTTTATATTTTTTTAAATTAATTCTATTTTTATTCTAAATATATACTTTTTAATATATCAAAGAGTACAAACTATATTTTAATCGTATATTTTAAATATTATCATCTTTTGGTTATTTTATATACATAAATATTGAAACGTATACTTTTAAAAGTTATTAATATTCTTGTAACCCAATTTTTTCATATTATACAAATTCTAAATCACTTTAATTATATAAATATATAATTTAAATTGTAGGTTATAAATAAAAAATATAATAAAAACCCCAGAAATACTATCCGAGGCTTCAAAATTTAAAAATATTTATTTTTATAAGACTTTACTACCTAAAAAGATGAAATCAAAGTCATTATATCTTTTACATTTCTATAGCAACAGCTCTAATAGGACATCCATCTATTGCTGTTTTTAAAGGAATACATGAAAAATAAAATTCTTTATTTAAAATATTTTCTAATTCACACAAATTCTCTACTATTATCTTATCAGCTGCTAGAAGGAGTTTATGATTTCCCATTTCTTTAGAATCATAGCTGTCTGGGGAAATACAATCTATTCCAATTCCTTTTAAATGAGAATTTGCTATTTTTTCAACTATTTCTTTTGAAATAATTGGATAGTCTTTAAAATAATCTTCCTTATCCCAATATTTATCCCATCCAGTATAAATCAGTAGATAGTCAATATTTTTAATGAAATCAAAATCAAAGTTTTCTAAATTTTCAAAAGAAATGCATAGCCCTTTTCCCAAAAATGTATCAACTGGAAAATCACAGATATTCCTTCCATTTTCTATTAAATGAAGAGGAACATCTAAATGAGTCCCAAGATGTGAAGTTAGACCTAAACATGTTACATTGAAATTATCTTTTTCATATGAAAAAAGAGGCTTAATGTTTGGTTTTTCTGCATCACAATATGCAGTCATATTATTTTTTATTTCATGTGTTAAGTCATATATTTTCATAAATCCCTCACTATTCTCTCTGAATACAATTATTTTATTACTCAATATTATTATACTAGATTTCATCACTATTTAAAAAATTATTATTGATGTTTTGTAATATATTTCAAACTATTTTCTAAGGTTATAATTCACATTATTCATCTTAATTATTTTTATTTTTTTCTTAGATAAAAATATATAAAGTAAGAAAATATAAAAAGCCCATAAAATTTAGAATATTCATTTCTAAAGATACATGGGCTGAATTTTTTAACTTAATAATAAATTAATATTATTTACAATTTGTCTCTAATTATTTAGAATTTCTTCTTCTGAAATATCTGTATCAGGAGAAATAATTATCTTTTTCCATTCAACAGGCTTTTTCTTTTGCATTATTTTAGCATAAATCCACATAAATATCCCTCCTGAAAAATATATTCCCAGTACTAGAAGACTTCCTGAACTTATTTCTCCAAAGCATGTATAAATAACCCATAGTGTAAAACAACAACTTATCAGTGCAACTAAAGGCCATACTTTTACTTTATATGGTCTGTTCCATTGAGGTTTCTTTATTCTTAATGAAACAAAAGATATTGTAACTATAAAATATACAATTCCAGCCGTAATCCCATAGATTGTATAAATATAATTTACCCATTTATCTGGTGCAAATACAGTAAAAAACATAGCAAGTACTCCAACTGTAATATTTGCATTTATAGGCTGCCCTTCTTTATTAAGAACTCCAAAAAGTCTTGTCATTTGATGCTGTTTAGAAGCTCCATATAAAGTTCTTGAAGCAGACAGCCAAAAGCCTGGAATTGTTGTTATGCACACTAAGCATCCCATAATTACAATAATTATAGCAAGCCAATGTTTTCCTATATAATCTGCTACTCTTGGGTCTACTACATCTGTATTTATTATTTGATTTGTTGTAAATATTCCCCCAACCCCAATTACTGCCATTCCATAGATTAATACAGTAAGTCCGATAGCACCTATAAAAGCTATCCAAAGCTTATTCTTAGGAAAATTTGTTTCTTCAGATAATTGAGGTATCAAGTCAAACCCTATGAATTTCATCATTAACAAGGCTATTGCAGCTGTGAATCCCTTGCTCCCCATAGGGAAGAAAGGCTTCATTACTTCTATACTCCAATTACCATTAAATACAAATATCAAAGAAGCCCCTACTGAAACAACAAGAGTACTCCAATAAAGAATCCCTTGAATTTTTGCCAGAATCTTCAGCTCTCTGTTAGCTAAAAAATATGCTCCTGTTGTCAAAACCACTGCAAGTATTTTAGTCTGCATAAATGATACAGGAAAAAAATATGTCAGCATACTGGCTATCCCATAGGTAACAGTAGGCATAGCCATAATATACAGCAGCAGCAACGCCCAGCAAGTGAAGAAGCCTGCATCCCAATTAAATGCATTAGTTGCCCATATATTAGCTCCCCCAGCATATGGAAGCATTGCAGTCATTTCAGTATAAATAAAGCATAAAGGCAGTATGAGCAATGCACATACTAATAATGCCAAGGCAGATGTGACCCCTGTCAACTCAAACCAATATCTTATTTCCACCATCCATGCAGCAACCATACCACCAGAAGCCATTGCAATCAAACTTGTTAATGATAATTCTTTTTTTAAGCCATTTGTTTCCCCCATGTCTTTCCTCCTTTTAAATTGATTACATATTTTTTTGTAATACTTCTAGCGTTTCATCAGTGGAAAGTACATTACAATAAATTATATTCATTATTCTAAGTTCATCATCATGAAGCTTTATATCTGGAGCTGCACAGCAGTCCTCTACACATATTACCTTAAAACCGGCATCAGCAAGGCTTCTTACAGTTCCAGCTACACATTGATCTGTTACTATTCCAGTAACTACTACTGTTTCTACTCCCATATTGCAGAGCATTCTTTCATAGCTGGTACTATTTAGAACGCTGTCAGTAGTCTTATTTACAACTATTTCTCCTTTTAATGGCTTTAGTTCATCTATCATTTCAGCTTCAACTGAGTCTACATGAAGAAATATACCATTCCACCCCTCAGTTTTTTGAACAGGAGCTCTGTCATCTCCCTTCGGATGAAGACATGCAATACGCCCAAAAGTTACATACATATCGTTTTTTCTAAAAAAATCTAATAATTTTACTGTATTGGGAATTACTATATCATCTAGCCTATCATGAAAAGGAAGCCATCTTTCCCAATCTCCTCTTTCTTTATACACTATTGCTTCCCCTATCTCTCTTGATACAAACTCTTTCTGCATATCTACAATTAACAGAGCTGTTTTCTTAGGGGTTAAAACAATGTCAGGAATTTCTTCCATATCTTGATAATAGAATGACAGATACTTTTTGTTAACTTTCATAAATCTCCTCCTAAATATATTTATTTTTTCCTGATGTTAAAAGCTATATAGATATTAGTTCACTGGCAGAAAAATATGGACAGCTGTTCCTGAACCTTTTATACTTGAGATTTCAATATCTCCATTCATATTTTCTAAGATTTTCTTAGTAATCCACAATCCCAAACCTGTATTTAAAGAATCTGAAGACGTTGTAACAAAAGGGTCAAATATAGTGGCTTTAATCTTATCATCAATTCCAGGTCCATCATCAATAATTGATACAACAATATATTTTTTCCGGTTTCTCATTATATTTTTTCCTTCTATTAATAAATTCCCTCCATTCTTTAGTGCTGTTAATGCATTAGTGAAGATATTTAAAAATACCTGTTTAATTGGCTCAACTTTTCCCTTATAGATAAATGGAGAGTGAGAAAAGTTTCTTTCTATTTTTACATTTATACGAGAACTTTCTTTTCTTGAAATAAATATTATCTGTTCTATTAATTTTTCTATATCAATTTCCCTCTCTTCCAGCTTGGAAATTCTTGAATAGTCAAGAAGATTCATTATTATTTCTTCAGCTTCAGACAATGTTTCATTTATTATATTGAGCTGGTTTTCTATTTTTTTATTTTCTATATTTTTCATATAATTTCTCAGTAAATATACAGAACCCTTTATAACAGCAATTGGAGTTTTTAATTCATGGGCAATAGCTGAAGACAGCTGCCCTATTCCTGCCATTTTTTCTTTTTGAGAAAGTTCTTTTTCTATAATAATTCTTTCAGTTATATCATAGCTGTATACTACAACTTCTCTTGAATTTTTTTCTTTTCCATTAATTGGATAATAGGATATTTCAAATATTTTATCTTTTATTGGAATGATGGAGATATCTTCTCTTCCTTCTTCCATAACTTTTTTTAATTTGCACTCTGGACAGATACAGCTTTGGGCAGCAATCACATCATAGCATTTTTTCCCTACAACCTCTGTCAGGCTTTTTCCTATTAACTGAAGTCCTTTTTCATTGAGCAAAATTATTCTACATTCACTATCAACAATCATTAGAAGTCCGCCTATACTATTAAATATCGTTTTTATTTCTGTGTTTTTCTGTATAAGTTCATCAATATATGCCTTTATACTCAAGCTCATTGAATCAAATGCCATAGACAATTCATTGATCTCATCATAATAGAAATCACTTGCATTTATTTCATAATTACCTTCTGATATTTTTCTCGCTCTTCCTACTAGAGAAAGAACTGGTTTTGAATAATTTTTCAATAAAAAATATGTAAAAAAGAAAAGAAGTATGATAGATAACCCTACTAGATAGAGCAATGACTTCCATGTAAAAATTTTAATTGAAGCAAATTCATTCTGATCAACTTCTACTGCTATTTTCCAAGGGAGCCCCTCTATTGAAGAATATACTATTACATTTTCTGTACTTCCATCTTTGTATCTAACTACTCCGCTCTTGTCTCTTACTACTTTTTCCAGAGCTTTCTTGTATTCAGGACTTAGATTTGTATCCTTTATTATATTGATTCGAGCCAGATCCCCTTTAGTTTTAGAAGAAAGAGGAACCCCAGGATGATATATGATTTCCCCTGAATTATATAAAAGAAAAGAAATTCCTGACTTTCCAAGTCTGAAGTCTTCCATAAAATCTTTTTGAATAGTTTCAAAATTTACATCTATACTTGTAAAACCAATTACCTCATCATTTACATATATCGGATGAGTGCAGGTAATACACCAGCCAGTTCCCATAAAATCAAGATATGGTTCTGACCATATTGATTTTTTGCTGGAACTCTGCTTCAATGCCTCTATATAAAATGGGTCATTCAACTGCATATGTTCTGAAGAATACATATTCATTTCAGAATAAGGATAAACCCTTAAAAATCCATTAAGCATTGGAATAGCTTGCCATGATATGTATGGAATATTTTTAGCAGCCTGCCTAAATTGAACATCTAATTTTTCTGACTGCATAATCATTGAAATCATTTTTTCATCAATTTTCTGATTTTTAGGCAGAAAAACAGATGAACCTTTTTCAAGTCTATTTTTATCTTTCCTGACTAAAACTCCTCTTTCAGATGTATAATACTCATCAGATAATTTTGTAATCTCTTCATCTTCTAAATAATTTTCTGTCCATCTAGCAAGATTTTCTGCTTCATTTTCAATTCTTTCTATAACTAGAGATATTAATTGAGATTTCTCTCTCGCAATTTCATTTAGCGTGTCTTCCAGATTTTCATTTGATTGCTTTCTATCCTGCTGAAATAAAAAATAACTAAATAATATGACAGATATTAAATGAAACAAAATAAATAAAAATAACATTTGCGAAACAAAAGAACGCCTCTTAAGCTTTTTCATAATTTCCTTCCTCAATCTTTATATAGTAGTATATAAGCAAAAAATATGCCAAGATAACAATCTATCCAATTTTCAATATAAAAACTAAAAAAGTATGCAAAATATATTGCATACTTCTTTTAAATTATTTTCTTCCCACAGCTGTATAATTTTTTTCCTATCCCAGGTCAAGATATGTTACACTCTCTTATTTTTAATTCTTTAATCTTTAACTGCAAAGTTTTTCTTGAAATTTTCAGTATCTCAGCAGTTTTAGAAATATTCCAATTATTTTCCTCTAATTTTTTTAAAAGAAAATTGTTTTAATATTTCCATTTTTATAGTAATATTTCCATTCTCCTGTTTGTTCTCCTATTTCCAATATCTCGGCATCTTTTCCACCAAAATTTCCTTCCATCTCAAGACTTCCATCCTCATGAAAATATCTCCATTTATTTATCCTATATCCTTTCCAAATAGTTCCTTCATATTTTAAATTCCCATTTGGATAAAGTTCTCTTGTAGGCTCTTCTTTGAAAATATATTCTTCCTTCTCTTCTTGCATTGGAATACCATCATTTATATCTCTGATTTCTATAAACTTATATCCTTTTAAATCACTCTTTTCTATATATTTTTTAAAATTTTCATTACAATAGATTCCTAAAATAGCACGTTTGAAGTTTCCAACCTCTCTAGCTCTAAAAATATCATTATCTTTTATTTTTGAAAAATCAAGCATATATTGGTCATCTATTTCAGGAGATCCTTTTACATAACATTCTTCACTTTCCATTACATTCATAATATACAATGGAATATTTTTATAATAAACTTCTATATATTCAATATTTTTATCCTTATATTTTTTTTGAATATACTCTTTTGCTTTTTCTGATAATAGTATTGTTTCTCCAAATCCTGCAATATACATCATATCTGGTAATTCAGAAATTTTATCTTCTGTCATTAAATTAATATATATTTTCAAATCACCTATTGACATGTTTCTTCTTTCTCTCATTTTTATTTCCTCCATTAGAGAAAAGTCATTAATATCAATCCAATTTAAAAAATCTACTATTTCTTCTTTTGTAAATTTAGAATTTTCTATTTTAAAATTTTCTTTTGCTCCAAATACAGGTTCATTATTATCAAAACTAAAATCAATTTTATATACTTTCATTTAATTTCCTCCTTATTATTTTGCATTATTTATTTTTAACTTCCCTGTTTGCAAATCATTTTTTATATCATCTATGGCCTTTACTACTTTTTCAGTTATAACCATTATATTCTTATCTTCTACTTTAGGAGGTTCATTTACAAGAGTTCCTGTATCTGGTAAATCTTTAGTTCCTCCATCATGAGCTGTATTTGTCACTGGTGGAATTGGTGGCGTTCCTGGGGACTCATGAATATCTTTATCATGTAACTCTTCTGGCTTTTTTCCAACAAGGATAGGAGGCAATTTAAATTCATCAGGTATCTCCCCTGGAAATGTTAATGTTCCTATCCCCTCTTCAGCCCCTATTATAATATTTTGTTTTGCTAAAAAGGCTTCCATATAAATTTGATGAAATTCAGCATAGGCTATTCCTTTATCTTTAACAGATTCCCATTCCTTCTTTAGCTCTTCTTGAAATTTATTCCAAGTTTCTTTATTTTCTTCAGAGTTTTGTATATAATAATATCCTCCAATAAGTACTACTCCACCTACTAATACTGGAAGCGGAACTGGAACAGCAAATTTTTCCTTATATTCGTCAGGAATTTTATTTTGAAGTTCTATTGCCTTCTCTCCATTTGGTAAGTCTTTATATTTATCTTTCAATTTTTCAAGTTGGCTGTTGTATTCTCCATTTGTTTCACTTGTATTTATAACTACATTTATTTTTTTCTCTATATTTCCTGCTGTTTTTTCATCTTTATCATAAGTATTAAAGTGCCCTAGTTCATGTCCTAATTTGCTTAAAACATCAGAACTATTTAAATCTTCTTTTGTTATAAATATACGTTCATTACCATCATATCTACTATCTACTACCTCTGTTTTTGAACCTATTATCACCTCAGGCATTTTCCCTTCATACTTTCTATCTTTTAAGAAACCAGCGATTAATTCATTAACTACATTTCTTTTATCTATATCAGATAAATTAGGATCTCCTAACATTGCTAGATATTCTTTTTGATTAACTGCATATTTATTAAATAGATTTCCACTGCTGTTGCATTTATATCTTGTCTCTTATCCTGTCCTCCTGTTACTATTGATAAGTTTGGAACTCCTGTTCCTTTTATGGTGATTCCTCCACCACTTACCTTATTTGTCTCTTTATCTTTTAAATGCTCTACTGTTATATTTTCAGCCTTTACTATCAGTTTAAAAGCTATATTTTATTAACATTTGCCTTAAATCTTCAGGAAAATCTTCTGCCCATCCTCTATATAAAGTTTCTTGATCAGTTCCCTTTATATTATTATATTTAATAGTTAAATAAGTTTTCTTGAACAAAATTGGAGGTATTTTCGTTTTAGGTTTTATTATATTGCCCTCTTTATCTAATATCTCTATTTCTCCTATATCTATTATTAAGTCATTATCTTTTGTATTTCGTATATCTATTGGTGGTTCAAAAGGATAAACTAGTCCATCTTTAGAATTAAGTGGATCAATTTTTATTTGCTCTTTAGAAATAATATATTCCTTTCCGTTTATTATAAATTTAATATCATTGTAAAATTTGATATAATGATTTTTAAATCTATTTTCTTTTGTAGGTGCTTCAAGTTGATAATAATGATTAAACATAATTCCATATAATTGATAAATTTTATCTTTAGGAATTCCTATTCTATTTACTTTCCCATCTTCTATTATTCCATAAGCTCTATTTGCATAAATATATGTTGTTATTTTAGGTTTTGCTTCTAATTTTATGTAACTACAAAATATTAAAAGAAGTAATATTAAGTTTAAATTCCTATTTTTCATTTTTTGCATTATTTTATCTAATACATTCTTTCCTTTTTGAACTTTTGTTTGTTCAGTAGGTTCTAGTGCTTGACCTTTTGTGTATCCACTATGATAATCCATAAAATTTTTATTCTCTAATTTTAAAATAGCCTCATCTGTTTCCACATTCCCAGGATTTCCTCCAACTAATGTTCCTACTAAATCATTTATATCAACTCTTTGATCTATATTAGCCATATTTCCATTTTCTTTCATATAGTTTTTAAAATCTTCAACTGGTAATGCTGATCCACTCAATATAATAGTATTAGTTTTTATTTTCCAGTTAATTTTGTTAAATATTTTTTAATATCTTAATAAGTAGCCTAAAATTTTCTTAGGCTACCTATAAAATATTAATTATCTATTTTTCCAAGGAAGTGTTTTTTCTTCTATTGTTAAATCATCTGCATTTTCTGTTACATAGTTGAATATCTTTTCAACTACTGTTAAATTGAAATTAGGAGCATCAAAATAATATTTAAATTTTTCTATATCTTCCTTCCAATTTGGATAGTTTTTTTTATATTCATGCATAAATTCTTTAGTACTTGCTAATATCCCATAATTTTCCATAGTTAATATTATCGCCCAATTTTTTTTTGAAGAATAAATTACGTTTTCAAGGAGTATTTCTAAGTCATTATATTCTTCATAAGAAATATTTTTATTTAAGGAGATTAAGCTATCTTCTTCAGTTAAAATAAATTCATTATTTTTATATCCTTCACTTAAATAAATATAAAAACATTTTTCTCCAAATTGTTTCATTGTTTTTATAAGAGCTTCATATTGTTTCTGTGTTAGATAAAAAGAATATTCATCATCCCCTGATTGAGATAAAATAATTCTTTCTGGAATTAAATTATCATTGAAATTATTTATTTCATCAAAATTTGAAATTCTTATTAATGACTGGTATATTTTTTGTGCCTCCAATGTATTTATTATTTCTTTTTCCATGTAAACTCCTCCGTCTTTTCGATAAATTTTAGTTTTTCTAGTCCTTTTATTCCTTTTATTGTTATGGTAGGAACATAATCTGATTTATATGAAGACATATTTCTGTATGAAAAAATAATTCCATCTTTATTTTTTCCAACAATAGTACCATTTGAAGTTATTTTCACTGTTTCAGGTAATACTTGTGAATCAAAAAACTTTTTAGCATCAGTAGCATTACCTAAAAGTTCCCTATTAACAGTTTGTTTTCCATAAGGAAGATTTTTTATTTCTTCTGCACTCCATTTTCTGTTATAAAGTTCTTTTATTTTTCCATTTTCAATACTTTCTTTAAGTAAATTTTTATCTGAAACTATTTCTTTAAATCCTTTTTCACTTTGTTCTTTAACAATATACTCTACAATATTTCCTGTTTCTTTTTTTACTACTTTTTCTGTTGTCTCTTCTACAACTTCTTTAGATGTTGATTTTACCAAATCTGATAGTTTACCTATTACTTTTCCTGACTTTGAAACAACATATTTTCCACCAGAAGTAGTAATAATCCATTTTCCTCCTATTTTAAGTATAGCTCCTGCTGTCTCTCCTAGAACTGCTCCTTCTATTTGTTCTAATATGAAATCTTTTTGGATAGGAGTTACAACTACTCTCCCATCTTTCATTTCATCTAGTATAATCACTTTATTACCATTATAATAAAGCTGCCCATCTTTTGTCTCTATTTTATTAGTTTCTACTATATCAGGAGCTCCTGCTGTTTGTGATGAAAAACCAAGATCAATAATTAAAGGTAAAAGTCTTTCTTTTTCATTATCAGGAATAGTTGCAAGCCATTCTCTTGTTTCTTCTTCTGTTTTTAAATTCTTATACTCTTCTTTCAAAATTTCTAAGTAGTCATTGTATTTTCCTTGAGTATCTGTTTCTTCTAAAGTCCCCATTTTACCTTCTACTATCTTAGCTGTATCTTCTTTTCCATCATCATATGATACCAGATGTCCTAATTCATGTCCAAGATCTTCTAAGAAAGATAATCCATTAAGTTTTTCTTTACTTATAACTACTTTTCCTCTTGTTGAAAGGCTTTCTTCTCCTATTAGAACATCTACTTTCGGTCCTTTATAACCTCTACTAGTAAGAAATGTATTCACTGCTGCATTTAATACTCTTTGTTTATCTTCTATTGATATATTAGGGTCTCCTAGTAGTCCTTTATACCTTGGATCTTTATTTATATGTGCTTCAAGTAAACGTCCATACTTATGTGCTTTATATGTGTTAAGAACTCCTCCTGAATCAGAACTTACTATTGATTGAATTATTTCTGATAAGTTTACTCCTAAGTCTGCTATCTTTTCTCTTTCTGACTGATTTAATAAATCTGTATGAAGTTCTGCATCTAATACTTTATCTTCATCTTTTGTTATGACTTGGGCTTTATCCAAGTCTGTATTAAATCCTAGCTCTTCAGCAGTTTTATTATCTCCCTTTACTATAAAATCTGTATTTACTGCTGTTGCATTTGTATCTTGCCTCTTATCCTGCCCTCCTGTTACTACTGATAAGTTGGGAGCTCCTGTTCCTTTTATGTTGATTCCTCCACCACTTACTTTATTTGTATCTTTATCTTTTAAATGCTCTACTGTTATATTTTCAGCTTTTACTCACTACTATTGAAAAATACTTTTAATCTCTTAATGAGTAGCCTGAAAATAATTCGGGCTACCTATAAAATATTAAAGTTTTTTACTTTTTTCTCTTTGTTCTAATATTAAAGTTTTTATTGTATCATAATCATTTTTTGATAAATCATATCCAAAACTATAAATATTATTATTAAAAATAAATTTCATCCGTCTATAATTACTACAAGAAAAATTTGATAAATTAGTAATAAAAATTCTTTTTAAATCTATTTTGTCAGTATTATCATATTTTAATTCTAAAATTTTATTATTTAATATTTGTGTCTCTTGAAAAATTTTTCTTATCCCATAATAATTTATATAAATTTTATCTTCTTTTAAAATTATTTCTTCATCTGCAAAAAAAGAAACTATTAACTTCTTAATTTCAACAAAATAAAATAAACCTAAAAAAAGAAAAGTAAGTAAACCTACATTTGTTCCTAAAATTGATAAAAAAATTGGAAAAAAAATACAAGGTAAAAAATCAATTAAATAATATTTAAAATAAATTTTATTCATTTTTTTTATTACAATAAAGTTATCTTTTTTTTCAATTCGCATTTTTTCTTGTATGATAAATATATAAAAATATTTATCCATCCTCCTTTTTTTATTTTTAATTAGAAATATAAAGTTTTTAGATAATTAATTATTCTGTATTATTTATCCAGTTTTTGATTAAATATTATACAAGTTTTTAACTGTTTTAAATTTTTTTATATCAAGTATAGCATAATACATATATTAAAATATGAGCAAAATATAGATAAAAAACTTTGTTAATATTATACAAATAAATTTTCTTCTTTAATATTGATTTAGAAAAAGAATATATTAAAATTAAAAAAAAGCTGAAAAAAATTATTTTTAATATTGTATTTTCTATTGTTCCTATAATTATTACAAAACTCTGAAAAATCAAGTAACTATAACCTAAACAACTTATTAAAACTTGAAAATTTAAAAGTTTATTTTGAAAAATATGTAAAATTATAAAAACCATTATGTAATATTTATATATCATTCGATTTGAAGAGAGTCCAATAAAAACCAAACTTGGCAGAAATAATAACTGAAAAATCATAAAAATAAATGTTGATTTTCTATCAATTATCTTTAATATTTTCAAATAAATTATAGGATATATAATTGCTATAAAAATTATTAATAAATTATGTAATGTCTGATGGAGATTACTATGTAACTTTTTAAATAAAAATAAGTCTCCTATCATAACAGATAATAAAAATATGTCTAATATAAAATAGTTTTTAGTTGTCATTTCGTTTCACCATTCTTCCATACATTTCGATCAAGTTCCTTTTTAGCTCCTGGATCAGTAAATCCTCCACCAAAATTAGAAATATTATTTTGAATATTAGTACTTTCTGATAAATTAAAAAACCATGTATTGCAATTAGGACCAAGGATTTTATAGTTTACA
Source organism: Fusobacterium ulcerans (assembly GCF_003019675.1). Taxonomy (NCBI): domain Bacteria; kingdom Fusobacteriati; phylum Fusobacteriota; class Fusobacteriia; order Fusobacteriales; family Fusobacteriaceae; genus Fusobacterium; species Fusobacterium ulcerans. The sequence goes on from NZ_CP028105.1 coordinate 1,027,810, forward strand.
GGAGTATTCTTAGTATTTTTTTGGTAATTTAAAGCAGAATTAAAAACTTGTTTAATCATTTCTGTGTCTGTTTTCCCTAGAATAATTAAATCTTTTGGATTTAGTTTTTCTTTATAAGCATTATTTGCTTCATTTAATATTAAATCTTTAGCTGAATTAATGTCTTCTGTTTCATTAAACTTTACTACTAGATAATTTTTATTTTTTTCTTTACCATTTTCTTGTACTTTTGTTTTATAACTATGACCAGCTAGAGTCCAACCATAATTATCTCCTATTTTTTCTGGTTCAGGATATCCCATGTCTTTATATTTTTGTTTTAATGTTCCATTTTCAAAAAACTCATTTTGATCATCTGGAACTATTATTCCAAATTGGTGTCCAAGATTATTTTTTGCCCAATTTTCTAAAGCTAATCCTCTAATGGCTTGATTAAACTTATATTCTTTCTCATTATCAGGAATAGTTGCAAGCCATTCTCTTGTTTCTTCTTCTGTTTTTAAATTCTTATACTCTTCTTTCAAAATTTCTAAGTAGTCATTGTATTTTCCTTGAGTATCTGTTTCTTCTAAAGTCCCCATTTTACCTTCTACTATCTTAGCTGTATCTTCTTTTCCATCATCATATGATACCAGATGTCCTAATTCATGTCCAAGATCTTCTAAGAAAGATAATCCATTAAGTTTTTCTTTACTTATAACTACTTTTCCTCTTGTTGAAAGGCTTTCTTCTCCTATTAGAACATCTACTTTCGGTCCTTTATAACCTCTACTAGTAAGAAATGTATTCACTGCTGCATTTAATACTCTTTGTTTATCTTCTATTGATATATTAGGGTCTCCTAGTAGTCCTTTATACCTTGGATCTTTATTTATATGTGCTTCAAGTAAACGTCCATACTTATGTGCTTTATATGTGTTAAGAACTCCTCCTGAATCAGAACTTACTATTGATTGAATTATTTCTGATAAGTTTACTCCTAAGTCTGCTATCTTTTCTCTTTCTGACTGATTTAATAAATCTGTATGAAGTTCTGCATCTAATACTTTATCTTCATCTTTTGTTATGACTTGGGCTTTATCCAAGTCTGTATTAAATCCTAGCTCTTCAGCAGTTTTATTATCTCCCTTTACTATAAAATCTGTATTTACTGCTGTTGCATTTGTATCTTGCCTCTTATCCTGCCCTCCTGTTACTACTGATAAGTTTGGAACTCCTGTTCCTTTTATGTTGATTCCTCCACCACTTACTTTATTTGTATCTTTATCTTTTAAATGTTCTACTGTTATATTTTCAGCTTTTACTATCAGTTTATTTTCTTCACTTTCAGAACCTATTATTGCTCCACTGTTAGTAAAATCTTTACTTTCAATTATCCCTCCTTCTTTTGCAATTATAGAAGTCTGGTCACTTACCCACTCTTTTTCTCCATTGCCTTCTCTATGTCCAACATTAATTTCACCAGAAAAACCTGGGGCTCCTGGAGTTACTTTTATACTGCTATTGCTATTTTTGCTGCTTGACTTCTCAGTATCTTTTGAAGAGGCAATTATTACTTCCTCTCCTTTTATCTCCACTCTTCCAGCTTCTACATTGGCTCCTTCATATATTACTTTTTCTCCAGCTTCTACCTTATGTGTTCCTCTTACTTCAAATTTAGAATTTATATTTACAGTTCCTTCACTATTTCCTTTTCCTTTATTTTGAGAAGCTGTTACACTTCCTAATAGAGAAGTTTCAGGGTTAGTTGAAACTGTTAAATCTGCATTCAGACCCTTAGAAGAAGAACTGCTAGATGATGAATATTCATCTTTACTAGATTTTACCACAACATCTTTAGATGCTGATAGATTTAAATCTTTTTCTGTCTTTATATCTGTTCCTTCTATTATTACACTTCCAGCATCAGAGCTGATATTTATATCTCCTTTAGATTCAAGTTTATTTTTTACTGTTGATTCACTTGAAGAATGATATTCAGATTTACTCTTGTTTACTCCAGCACTTACAGTTATATAATTATTTATATCTGTTGAAATTACTTTCATTCCTGTATGGGCTTTATTGTCTTCTTGCTGTCCATCGTTTTTTATTTTTGAAAATGCTTCTGCACCTTCTTTAATAGCTCCTACTAAATCTGATGCTGTATTTGCTATATCATAACTATTTCCACCGAAGTCTGTAAGTTTATCTATATCTCTTACATTATCTATTGTAGTTTTTATTGAGCCTGCTACTCCTACAGATACTCCTATACTGCTTGATTTATGTTTTTCATCTACTGTTGTCTTATCTTTTGCAACAATTAATTCTACACCTTCATGACCTTTGATATCTATTCCTGTTTCTCCATAGATATCTACTGATTTTAATACAGCTTTTCCTTCTGTAGCTTCTATATCTACCTCTCCTTGAGATACTATTGTAGAGGCTGTATTAGTAGTCTGTGTAGTTTTTATCTCATCTTTTGATTTTCCATATGAAAAGCTAGCAGTTCCTCCACTAAATGAGCTGCTGAATCCTTTTTTCTTTTTAATTTCTTCTTGATATGCCTGTGTTTCCACAGGGTTGATAGATACTTCTTTTCCTTTTAAAGTTATATTTCCAGTTGATACAACTGTTACTCCTTCTAAAAGAATTCCATTTCCTGCATCATAACTTGTCCCACCTATTCCTGATATTGTATTTGATTTTACAGCTTCTTCCTTATATTGTTCAGTAGATTTTGAACTTCCTGTAAGCCCTAGAAACCCTGTTTTAGTAGTTTTCTTATAGCTGTAATTTATATCTTTCACAGCTGCCTGTACAATATCTCCACCTGCATTTATTACAGCACTTCCTTCAGGTCCAGCTTGAATATTACTTCCTATTATGACTGTATCTTTACCACTTTCTATACTTACATTTTCTCCAATGAGATTAGCTCCATTATGAGAAGTACTATATTTTACCTCTGTTTTTGATTTTCCTCTTCCAAAACTTTTCTTTTTACTTTCTTGATGCTCATAATAGTCACTGTCTATTGAAGCTGTAAGATTTACATCTTCTCCAGCTTTTAACCTAAGTTCACTGTCAGCAATTATATCTGAACCTTTTATATTAATATTTTTATCTGCTGAAATAGAAATATTTTCTCCTGTTACTGCACTTCCTATATTATTTACTTTTTCTTTTATAGTATAATTTTTTCCACTTCCATTTTTTTCATAAGAATAGTTTTCTACACTTTCTATGTTTATTTCGTTTCCAAGCATAGTAATACTCTTAGTTGATTCTAGATCAGATCCCTTTATTTCTATATTATTATCTGCTACAAGAAGAATATTATTTCCAGAAACAGAACCCCCAATGTTTTCTTTTGTTTCTTTTTGATATTTTTCTTTATTCACACTATTATTTATTTGAATTGTATCTAAAACTATATTATTTGATACAACACCAATATCTTCATTTGCTTCAATTACAGCACCAGTATTTCTTACTGTATCAGCAGCAGCTATAGAAATATTATTCCCCGCCTTTATTTCACCTACATTTTCAAAGCTTCCAATTACTATATCATTTAGATTTGTATTCTCTCTTGATGTACTTGTATTCCATATACTTCCCTTTATAGATTCTAAAGATATATTATTATCTGCTGATATTTCAGCTCCTATATTCTTGATATCATTTACAGAAACTATTTCTATATCATTTCCTGCAATCAATGCTTTGAAATCACCCAATACAGATTTATTCAAAATTTTCTCTGCATTTATAGTAATGCTTCCACTAGATTTTATGTTTCCTGTATTATTAACCTCAACAGCTGATATATTTATTCCATTCCCTGCCATCATTCCAGTTTGATTATTGCCAAGTGATGCAAGAGTTTCTTTAGATAGATATACTTTAGGTACAAGAACATTTACTCCATTAACTTCTTCTTCTACATACCATATGATATCACTTTTAAGGTTATTTATCTGTTCTTTTGTAAGCGCTGTTCCAATAGACAGATTAAAATCTTCCATAGCTTTTATGGAATTATCTAATAATATCTGCATCTGTTCTTTTTCATTTACTGCTCCATTTAGATATCTCTTTCCTGTACTTTCAAGAATAGCTCTGTTTACCACTCTTGATTCATAAAAAGCATCTCCAAGAAGCCTTATATTTTTCTCAGGGTTAAAACCTATTTTTCCAAAGAAATAATCAGAGCCCATGTAATATCCCATATCTGTAAATTTAACATTTGATTCTATTAAATATGAAAAACCTGGAGTTTTATTATTTGAAACTGAATTGTTATTAAATACTACCTCTCCATTTCCTACAGTTATCTTATCTTTTTCAGATACTGAAATTCCACTTGAATTTACTAAATCTTTATTTACAACAAACAGTCCTTTGTCTCCTTCTGGTATTGTAATAAAGTTTTCTGTATTAATAGTTCCAGTTTTTCCAATATTACTGCTGTTTAGTATAACTTGTCCTACATTTATATTTTTAGAATTTACCACATTTGAATCACTTGATTGTACTCCATTTCCTACTTGAACAGCAGATATATTTATATTATTTCCTGCTGATATTTTTGTAGCTTTGTCAGTTCCTACTTTCTGAATAAATGGTTCTATTAGTTTCAAATCTTCATGGTAAACTTTTCTCAAGGCACCACCGCCACCACTTCCTCCATGTTCACTATTGTCTCCTCCATAGTCTCCACCTTCAGAAATAGAATATGTATAATATTTGGATTTCCATTGAGAATTAGTAGTAACATCTACCACAAAATTTTCATTTTTTAAAATATTTGCTGCTATATTTATATCTTTATCTGCTAAAATATTCCCTTCTCTGTTTATTACATCTCCAGTAGTTTTAAGAGTAATATTTTTCCCTGATGAAATATATGCCATTTTACTTGTATAATTACTTTCTATTTCATCTATCCATTCTAATTCCGTTGAATCGAAATAAGCTTTTTCATATTTATCATCTTTTCCTTCATTCATTTCGTCAATTAAATTTAAGAACTTATCTTTTATCTTATCTTTTTCCTGTTGACTTACATTTGTAGTTACAGCTGAAGCAGGAATTTTTCCAGTGATAAAATGACTTCCTGTTACTTCTCCAAGATTTTCTATCTGGGCTGCTTCTATATAGATATCTCCTATAGCCTCTATTGTTGCTGCATTATTCTGTACTTTTCCTAAAACTTTTATTTCTGCATTATTTCCAGAATATATATCTCCTTTATTATTTACAAGATCTTTTTTTGCTGTTATAAACATATTTTCTTTAGAATACAAAAGAGCAAAATTATTATTTGTTATATTATTTGAATTTAAAATAAGGACATTCCCAGAAGCTATCTGTCCATTATTTACTAAATCTTTTGAGTTTACTGTTAAACTATTCTGCGAAGTTAAAAATCCGCTGTTATTTACATTTTCAGCAGTTGTTATTATATTATTTCCATTTCCAAGAATTATACTGTCTAGATTATCTAATTTTCCTGTAAGTACAATATTAAAATTTCCTATACTACCTAAAGTTTTATTATTTATTAAATCTTTTGCAGTTATAGTAATATTATTTCCACTGACAAATTTATTATTATTCAGCAAATCACCAGATAAATTAACTACTATATCTCCAACATTTTCTAGATTAATATTTGAAGTCAAAGAATTTGCAGTTATTTTTAAAAGATTATTTCCTATATAGCTTCCTGTAAGAATTAAGTTTCCAGCTATATTTAAATCAACAGTTCCCTGAGCGTGAACTTCACCAGAATTATTATTAATATCAAGTGCTTTTACATGCAATACTGAATCATTGTCAAAAACTTTTATCTTTCCTGATTGATTATTAAGGATTCCAATATTTATTATGTTAATATTTTTTCCCTCAATAGTCCCACTGTTGTTATTCAATTCTTTTAATACTATATTTTTATCTGAAATTATACTTCCAGTATTAGAAACATTTTTAGCTGTCATATCTCCTTTTACTGAAATGATTCCTTTATTTAAAAGCTCCTCTTCTAAAGTAAGATTTTCTCCTAGAATAGTTTTTCCAAGAAGTAAGTTTGATAATTTATTACTTTTAAGGTTTTTTAAAGCTGAGATTGTTCCATTGTTTTTTATTTCTACAGCTTCAATTTCCTCTTTAGCAACGATTTTCCCACTATTATCTATTCCAGTTACTTTTATATTATTTCCTTGGATAAGATTAGAGTTAGTAAATAAATTGCTAGTATTAAATGTTAAATTTCCATCTCCAATTATTCTTCCGATATTATCTAAAGATATAGCTATCAAAGAAATGTTATTTCTTGCAAATAAATCATCTTTATTTTCTATATTTTGTGAATTTATATATAGATCCTTAGATCCTTGAATAAGTTTATTATTGATAAGATTATTCCCTGTAATAGAAAGAGTATTCTTTCCATAAAGAGTTCCATAATTTTCTATGTCATCAATATTAAATATTCCTTTTTCTCCAGTTATCATTCCTTTATTTACAAGTCTAACTCCTGTAACAGAAAGATCTAAAGCTGATATTCTATCATTATTAAGAATATTACTGCTTAATAGAATAAGTTTATCTCCACTATTTAGATTCTTGTTATTAATTATATTTCCTGATATCTTCATATTTGAGAGTGATAAAATATCTCCACTATTAGTTATATTTCCTACTACATCAGCATTTTCACCATATATATATCCAGTATTTATTACATTTCCAGATATATTTAATACTTTTTCACTCTTTATATTTTTACTGTTATCAATATTTCCAGTAATACTTACTAGATTTTTTCCCTGAATAGTTCCACTATTATTCAAATTAGAAGTAATATGAAGAGTATCCTCTCCTGTGATACTTCCTATATTCTTTATTTCTGTTCCAGTAAATATTACCTTTTCTCCTAATATATTTCCATCATTTTCAATATTACTATTTAAAGTAAGAATTTCACCTGCTGTCACTCCTGAATTTTTATTTGTATATTTATCTGCTGTTATTGTTAAATATTTTTCTCCATATATGGTAGATGTATTTATTACTTTACCAGCATTTAATGTAATATTTTTTCCTAATAAAATTCCATTATTATTAAAAGAATCTAATATTTTTAAATTTAATATCTCTCCCTGAATTTCTTCTTTATTAACTAATGATTTTGAAGTTATATCTACTATAGAAGCTGTTATATTTTTTTCATTTACAACATTATTTTTATTATTTATCTTTATTTCATCAGCACTTATATCTCCTTTATTTGAAATATCAGCACTTTCTATTTGCACTTTTTTATTGGCAGCTATAGTACCAGTATTTTCTATATTTTTTCCTTTTATATTTAAATTTTCAACAGCTTTAATAGATTCTGTTTTTAAGTTGCCCGTTAAATTTATATCAGCATTAACAGCTGTTAATTCCTTATTCTCCATGTCCTTAGAAGAAATCTTTACACTGTCTGCTGATATTTCCCTTATTTTCTATATTAGAACTTTTTACATTTATATTTTTATTTGCTGCTACAGTTCCAGTATTTACTATATCCTTTGTATCAATATTAATATTATTTTCTGTAATTGCTCTCTTTTGAATTTCAACATTCTCTGCTTTTATTTTTATATCATTTTTAGCCTGTGCGTCATTAAGAACTAGTCTTCCATTAACATCTACTTCAAAATCTCCAGCTCCAGCAAGCATCTCCCCCTGGCTGTTTACTCCAACACCTTTTTCTGTACTTTGCAGATATATTCTTCCAGCATAAAGAGACCCTAGTGCTTTTGCATCCAGAGCCACTTTAGGTTTATCTCCTGCTTTATCCGCTTTTGGTGTTACTTTTTTCGTTTGGTGATCATAATCATTTCTCCCCAAGACAACATTTACTTCTTCTCCACCATATACTGCACCATTCAGTTCTGCTGTTCTTGAAATAATATCTACCATTCTTACATTCTTTCCATCTATTCCCTGACTTCCTATTACTACTGTTCCATCATCTATAGAAAAACCTTTTAAATTTCCTAGCTCATCTGTTATAGATTTTCCAGTTGTAAGTATGACTCTTGGAGTATTTATGAATCCTGCCCTATTTAAATATATCCCATTTGGGTTTGCTAAGATATATTCAGCTGATTTTCCAACTATTTCAGTGTATCCTTCTATTCTACTTCTATTTACTCCTGTTACTTCTGTAAGAATTACATTAGCTTCTCTTCCATTAAGGTTGGAATTTCCCTGAATTATTCCACCTATTTGAGTTTTATTAAACTCTTTACTGCTGTTATTAAGAAGAATTCCTTCTTTTCCAACATTATATTCTTTAAAATGGTTATGAGATACTCCATTTTTATTAGGAGCATTGATATTTACTACTGGGACTCCATTAGGTGCTTTCTCTACATTCACCTGTTGATTTCTACTTTGATCTTTAACTACACCTGCTGCAAGAAGCGGCTGTGTAAAAATACTTAAAAAAATGTAGCTGTAAATTATTAATTTTTTGAAAAAATTATTTCGTAACTTTTCCATTTTAATCTTCCCCCTTAAAATGTCTAAAATCTAGCACTCATAGTAAAATATATTTCATGCGTATTCTTCTTTATATATGATGGAGCTGTTAAAGGTTTTGAATATGTAAAACTCATATCAAAATGGTTAAAATACATTCTAAGACCTATTGAAGCCCCACTCATTTCACTGCCATTTTTCTTGTAATACTCATCTTTATATACATCTTTAACTCTTCCATAGTCATAAGCAATAAATGGTTCTAAAAGCTTATAGTTATATCCGATCTCATTTCTCATATAGAAGCCTTTATCACCCATTATTGAATTTTCTTTAAAACCTCTGACTGTAGTATCATCACCTATTCCTAATTTCTCTGAAGAATAAAGTATATCATCTGAATATTGACCACTTAAGGAAACTCTATATGAGAATCTTTGCTCTCCTATATTAAATGGTCTATACCAGCTTATGTCTGCTGTATATTTTTGAAATTGAGCTTTTGGAGAATATTCTCCCTTTTCTCCATCACTTTCTGCACCAAATCTATCTAGTCCTTCATGATAAGTTAGATTTCCATAAAAAACTCCATTAAAGAGTCTCCTATTATGATTTACATCAACTTTTAATACTGACAATTTTCTTGAACTTGTTATTAATTTGATTCCATCAAAATAGTTTTTAGTTTCTTTATTTGTCAAAGTTACTCCAACTGATGTTTTTCCATTACTATTTCTATTAATTATTCTTCTTACTGAATAATTAATATTCTTTGAAATTCCTGTAGATTCATAAGTATGAGCAAATGATCTTATTGTTGAAAGATACTCAGATTGATCCTTAGATACAGAAAACTCCCAATACTTTATTGGAATTCTGTAATAGAAAGAAAAATTTTCATTATCTTTGTATTTTGTACTTGTTCCAAGCTTCTTCTGATACGTTCCTGTAAAAGAATCATTTAACCCTATAATATCTTCAAAGATAAGTGAAGTTTTCAGCCTGTCCCTTCCTGTTGATTTCTGTCCTAAATCATTGTAGTTTATTGCACCAGATATTTTTTTACTTCTCTGATTATCAATCTCGATTATACTGCCACCAAGAGTTTCTCCAGCCAAAATATCAAGTTTGGCATTATTGGAAGATACTGAATTCAAATTATCAATTCCTTGATCTAGGTCATTAATATTTAATACATCTCCTTTTGAAGTAGGAAAAGAGGAAAAAACATTAAGTTTTCCCTTACTTTCATCTTTGAATCTTATCTCTTCAATATGCCCTTCTAAAACTTTTAAAGCTATTTTTCCTTCAGGTATATCTGCTTTATCCATATCCATCTTTACTCTTACTGCAATATACCCTTTAACTAAATATAGGTTCTCAAGTTCTCTCATGAGATTAAGAATATTTTTTCCCCCTATTTTACCAATATACTTCTTTTTCAAGACTTCTATTTCTGAAGCTTTTAAAATGGTATTACCACTTATTTCAAGACTTTTTATTTCATCTCCAATAGCTTCAATATTTTCTTCTAATTCATTTAATTGAATCTCATCCTTTGCTTCTGCTTTTTCTAGTTTTCTTATCTCTTCCTCATGTCTTCTTCTTTCTTCTCTATTAATTTCTTCAGAATTTGAAAAAGATATTGATGATAATACAAAAAAACAATAAACACTATCTTCCATTTCATATATTTTCCTCATTTTATATTATTTTAATGTATTTAATTTTATTATACATTTTTTCACACTAAAATAGTAGCATTTTTTGTTTGTTTAATTATAAAATTATAGAGATTATACTCGATATCAACGAAACAAAGATATTATTTTTATATAATTCATTTTTTATATTTTTCAAATAAACTAACAATATTTGTAAGATCAATATATGAGTTAAAAAGCATAAATGATTAATACTAAAGTATAGAAAGGATAAATTAAGAATTTTTTCTAAGAAGCTAAGTAAAATTAACAAAATATTATAAAAATTTCTAAAAAGGCCAAACAAATTATTAAACTTTCATTTAAACTAAAGAATTTTAGATTATGAATTCAAAATAAAGTGAGCAAAATAGATATAAAAGTATTAAAAATGAAAAAATAAAATATGATGTTACGCCTAACTTTTTAAATAAGCAAAAAATAAAAAATCATCTTTAAATTTAAGTAAATACCTTAAATCTAAAGATGATAATATTGTTAAAAATATATTGAAAACTTTTGTAGAAAAAATTGTTGTATATAGAGATAAAATTCTCTCAACATCCGAATTTTTCCACAATTGTATATGGCTAATGATGGTGGAGATGACGGGAATCGAACCCGTGTCCGAAATTGCCAGCGCCATAGGCTTCTACAAGCTTAGTCTGCTATTAGATTTCGCAGTAGTTAATCCCACAGACAGGGCTAACTAAAGCTATCCTCTGGAATGTCCCCTATAACTTAGAGAAATCATCTAGGGTAATCTGTATTTTAGTGACACCTTGGCTGAACACATTTACAGAAGAATATGTTCAAAGGTGAGCTGACATTAAGCAGCTAAAGCGTAATTTTTATTTCCATCTAAACGATGAGTTGACCTCTCACAGCGGTCACCCTGGCCTGCTACCTATAACCTGAGAACCCCGTCGAAACCTTTGCATCCCCATTATTCAATTTTTATGTTACATTAAAGTATAGCACATTTCTGCTTTTTTTTCAATCCTATCTTTCTTTTGCCATTCTTTGAAGATCTCTTTCAACATCTTTTTTAGCTAAACTTTCTCTCTTATCATAGTTTTTCTTACCTCTTGCCAAAGCTATTTCCAGCTTTACATATCCCTTAGACATGTGAACATTCAAAGGAACAATAGTATATCCTTTTTGAGATACTTTCTCATGAAGTTTTTTTATTTCTTTCTTGTGCAGAAGAAGTTTTCTTACTCTTCTTTCATCTGGGTTATATACACTTCCGAATCCCCATGGAACTATTGACATTCCCATGATAAAAATTTCTCCATTTATTATTCTTATAAAAGATTCTTTTATGCTTATTTTCCCAGCTTTTGCAGACTTTACTTCACTTCCTACTAACTCAATACCGGCTTCAAATTTATCTTCTATGAAATAATCGAAAAATGCTTTCTTATTTCCTGCTAGTATCATTTTTTCCTCCTAAATCTATATTATCTAACATATTATATCAAATTATATAGTTTTCTCCTATATTTAATCTTTATTATACTCCTTTTCTCTTCAAATTCAAAACCTATTTCTTATAGTGGTTTAGAGAATTAATTTTCCTAAATTTTTTTATTTATTCCCTACAAACTTTTCAAAAGAAATGGTAAAATATATGTATAGAAAGATAAAATCATTTTAAAATATATGGGAATGGGAGGAAATACTATGTTTTTTGGTGCAATAGAAGCTGGTGGAACAAAATTCGTATGTGGAATAGGAACTAAATCTGGGGAATTAATAGAGAGAGTTTCTTTTCCTACAGAGCTGCCGCATGAAACAATGAAAAATGTCATCTCTTTTTTCAAAGGAAAAGAGATAGAAGCAATTGGAATAGGGTGTTTTGGCCCTATTGATTTAAACAAAGACTCTAAAACTTATGGTTACATAACTTCCACTCCTAAAACTGCATGGAAAAATTTCAATCTTGTTGGGGAAATTAAAAAGAACTTTGACATCCCTGTATATTTTGATACAGATGTAAATGCTGCTGCTTTTGGTGAATATGTATGGGGAGCTGGAAAAAATTTAAAAAGTTCTATCTACCTTACTGTAGGAACTGGAATAGGTGGTGGAGCTGTAGTTGAAGGAAAACTTGTACATGGAATGCTTCATCCAGAGATGGGACATATCTTTGTCAATAGACATCCTAGAGATAAATTTGTTGGGAACTGTCCATTCCATGGTGGAAACTGCTTAGAAGGTATGGCTTCAGGACCAGCACTTGAGAGAAGATGGGGAATGAAAGGTGTAGATATTCCTGATGATCATCCTGCATGGGAAATGGAAGGGTACTATATTGCTCATGCTCTTGTAAATTATATTCTTGTTCTTTCACCTGAAAAGATAATGCTGGGTGGAGGAGTAATGAGAGAGAAACATCTTTTCCCTATAATCAGAAAAAAAGTGGTTCAGCTTTTAAATGGGTATATTCAAACTGAAAGTATTTTGAAAAATATTGATGAATATATTGTACCTCCAGCTCTTGGAGAGGATGCTGGAATTTTAGGAGCTTTGGCTCTTTGCTTTAAATAGAAAATTAATAAGGATGACTTATAAATGGAAATACAATTTTAGAAATTTTCCAGTAGAAATCTTTGTTATTAATCTTGCTTATAAAACTAAAAATAATAAACTCACTTTGTTCAAACAATATTATTTTTTACGTTTTACTTGCTTCATTAATTACACAAATTTTTCTAATTTCCAAATTTCTAAAATTTAATTTAGCTTTTTAGTCATCCTTATTTTTTACTTCCTATTTTTCACATCTTTCCTGTCAAAAAGTTTTCTTCTCTCTGTAGACTGAATAAAGAGTTTTTTCATTCCTTCCACATCTTCATTTACAAGTTTTTCTCTAAAATTATTCAGCTCTGCTGCAAAATCATCTATCTCCTTTACTAATATTTCCTTATTTAAAAGAAAAAGTTCACTCCACAAAACTTCATTAATTTTAGCTATCCTTGTAAGGTCTCTGAATGAATCTCCAGTATATTCTACAAGATGGGTATTATCGTTGGTATTCATAAGAGATACTGCTATCACATGGGTAAGCTGAGACACAAACCCTATCATTTTATCATGCTCTTCAAGTGACAGCTGGGTAATATTTCTAAACCCAAGTATTTCTCCCAGCTCCCTTGCAAATTTTATTCCTTCAGGTGTATTTTTTTCTGTAGGAGTAATGATGAAGTTGGCTATCTTAAAAATATTCTCATCACTGTTTCTCACACCGCTCACTTCTTTTCCAGCCATGGGATGAGAGCTTATAAATTCAACATCTTCAGATAGAAATCCCTGTACTTTGTCAGCTATTCCTCTTTTTACTCCACTGACATCTGTGATTATACAGCCCTTTTTAAAATATTTTTGATTTTCCCTTAGCCATCCTACCATTGCAGTGGGATAAAGCCCTGATATTATCACATCTGCTTTTTCTATCAACGAATTATAGTCAGAAACTGCTCCTTCATCTATTATATTATTTTCAAGAGCATATTCTATACTGTCTTCATTTATATCAGCAGCATATACAGTATATCCGTTTTTCTTGAGAGCTTTTGCATAAGCTCCTCCCAGAAGCCCTAATCCCACAATGAAAAATTTCATATCTTTATTTATCATAGCACTCAACCTTTACCCCTATTTTTTCTATATCTTCAAAAAAATCAGGATAAGACTTTTCCACTGCCTCTGCTCCATCTATAATGACAGGTTTATTCATAAGGGTAGCTGCTACAGCCATGCTCATAACTATTCTATGATCTTTATGCCCTGATACCTCTATTCCTCCATCATATATCTCTTTTCCAGATATAAAAATCTCATCCTCTGTAGTTTTAATAGATACTCCCAGCTTCAAAAGCTCCTCTTCCATAGCTGCTATTCTGTCGCTTTCCTTGTATCTCAATCTTCCAGCATTATAGATTCTGAAGTCTCCATCTCCATACATTCCCAATACATTGAGTATCGGCCCTAAGTCTGGACAATCTGCAAGGTCTATTTCACAGCCTTTAGGAGTACTTTTATGAATAAAGTATCCTCCCTCTATATTCTCTATATTCACACCACTGCTTCTCAATATCTCTATTACAGCCTTGTCTCCCTGCTTAGAGTCATGATTCAGCCCCAGACATTTAAGATCATTATTCACTGCTCCCAGCACTGCAAAGAACCCTAGCTGTGAAAAATCTCCTTCAATGGTATAGTCACAAGGACTGTATTTCTGATTTCCTCTGATTTTAAAAGTAAGCTCATCTTTTTGAAATATCTCTATTCCAAATCTTTTCAGCATCTCTAAAGTAAGGTCTATATATGAAGCTGATTCAAAAGGAGGTCTTATTTTTATTTCAGAATCTCCCTCCAGCAAAGGAAGGGTAAAAAGAAGTCCGCTGATAAACTGCGAGCTTATATTTCCATCTATCTCATATGTTCCAGCTTTCAGTTTTCCTTCTATCTCCATCTTAGATTCATCATGATAGTAATGTAATTTCTGCTCTTTAAATATATCCTCATATATTTTTTGAGGTCTTTTCAGAAGTCTGTTTTTCCCAAGAAAAGTTATTTTCTTTCCAGTCAGGGAAAATATTGGTATAAAGAATCTCAAAGTTGACCCAGACTCATTACAGTTTATAGTTTCATCTGAAATTTTTGTGATATCTTTTATCCCATCTATAATGAGGGTGCTTCCATTTTCCTCTATGACAGCTCCCAGTTTTCTCATTCCCTCTATTGTAGTTTTTATATCATCAGAATAAGCTGTATTTTTTATTATGCTTCTTCCAGGTGCCATTGATGCACATATTATTGCTCTATGTCCCATGCTTTTAGAAGGGGGGATAACTATCTGCCCACTGCATTTTGATGGATATATTTTTGCTTTCATTTATTTGCTTCCTCCTTCTAATGAGTCTTACATATCTCTTCCAATAACTTTTGCTATTTTTCTTCCCTGCTCTATTAAATGCTTGAATTTTTTAGGTTTCAATGATTGAGCTCCATCACTCCAAGCATGCTCAGGGTCATTATGCACCTCTATAATAAGTCCGTCTGCCCCAGCTGCAATAGCTGCCAATGCCATTGATTCTACATATTCCCAGTTTCCAGTAGCATGAGAAGGATCAATTATTATAGGAAGATGTGTTTTTTGTTTAATGATAGGGATAACGCTAAGATCAAGAGTATTTCTAGTATATTTTTCAAAAGTTCTGATTCCTCTTTCACAAAGTATTACATTTTCATTTCCTCCAGCCATAATATATTCAGCTGACATTATCCATTCTTCTATTGTATTTGATAACCCTCTTTTTAAAAGAATAGGTTTATTTATTTTTCCTACTGCTTTTAACAGATCAAAGTTCTGCATATTTCTTGCCCCTATTTGAATAAGGTCTACATTTTCAACAAATTCATCTATTTTATCTGCACTCATAAGTTCGCTGACTATTGGAAGCCCATAAGTTTCTCTTGCTTTTACTAGACATTGAATTCCTTCACTGGCCATTCCCTGAAAAGCATATGGCGATGTACGAGGTTTGTAAGCTCCTCCTCTCAGCATAGAAGCTCCTGCTTCTTTTACTTCCTTTGCTATCTCCATAACAGAGCACTCTCCCTCTACAGAACAAGGTCCTCCTATTACAGCAATTTTTTGTCCTGCTCCTATTTTGATTCCAGCTACATCAATAATGCTGTCTTCTGGATGGAAAAGTCTGTTGGCTTTTTTATATGGTGCTGCTATTCTAGTTACATCTTCAACATATGGACTTGCCTTCAATGCTTTCTCATCTATTTTTGTAGTATCTCCCACTATACCAAATACATTGTAATTTTCTCCAGATATAAGAGTTACTGCTACATCGTTCTTACTTTCTAAAGCCTCAATCATCTTTTGAATTTCTTCTTGTGGTGTGTTTTTCTTTAAAGTTATTATCATTTTTATTCCCCCTAAGTTTTTATATTTTTGTTTATTTCATATTTTAACTATTCTATATCTTACTTTATTCTATCTTCTCTTTCATTCTATTTTTTATCTGTCATCCACATATAGCCATATCTCATGCAGATGAGATCAAGAAGCCCAAAAGCTGTCATAGAATCTACAACCACTCTTGCTCTGTGTATTATAGCTGGGTCATGTCTTCCTTCTATATTAAATTTTACATTTTCCTTCTTAGCTATATCTACACTTTCCTGCTCCTTATATATTGATGGTGTAGGTTTTACAGCAATCTTCATTATAAGGGGCATAGAGTTAGATATTCCTCCATTAATCCCTCCATTATTATTTGTTTTAGTTTTTACTTCTCCATTTTCATAATAGAAGCTGTCATTTGCTTCACTTCCATACATCTCTGTCACTGCAAATCCAGCTCCAAATTCTATCCCTTTCACTGCTGGTATAGAATATATTAGGTGAGAAAGTACACTTTCTACAGAATTAAAATAAGGTTCTCCTATTCCTGCTGGAAGTCCTGTCACAGCAGTTTCTAGTATTCCTCCTACTGAGTCCAGCTCCTCTCCAGCTTTTTCTATAAGTTTTTTCATTTTCTCTTCAGCAGCTTCCTCTATCACAGGAAAATATTTTGCATTTACTTCCCTTATCTCCTTCAATAACACGCTTTCTTCAGAAGAAAAACTCTTATCTTTCTCATTTCTGCATTTTAATATGTGAGTTCCTATTTCTATTCCTTTAGATCTGAGTACCTGAATAAATATTGCCCCTGCTGCTACCAGAGGTGCTGTTATTCTTCCAGAGAAATGTCCTCCTCCTCTATAGTCCTGATATCCCATATATTTTGCATCTGCTGTATAATCAGCATGAGAAGGCCTCATTATACTCTTAGTTTTCTCATAATCTCTGCTCATTTGTGATTTATTTTCAATTATGAGGCATAATGGTGTTCCTGTTGTATATCCATTGAAATATCCGCTGACTATTTTAAAATCATCTGCTTCGTGTCTTTGAGTAGATATTTTTCCCTTTGGCTTCCTTTTCTCCAGCTGTTCTTGTATAAAGTCAGTATCTAATTTTATTCCCGGAGCTAGCCCATCTATCACGATTCCAATAGCTGTCCCATGTGATTCTCCAAAAAGACTGAGTTTTATACTATTCCCTATTGTACTCTGCATTTTTCCTCCTCTATTTCAGATAATTTTTACATTCCTCCATTGGAACTTTTACCAGTTCAGCTTTTCCCAGCTCTCTTACTTTTACCAGAGTTATCTTATCCTGATCAGCTTTTTTATCTTTGAGCATAAGTTCAAATACTTTATCACAATCATATTTTATCTCTGTATCTATATTCATCTTTTTCAATATATTTTTAGTTCTCTCTCTAAGTTCTTCATTCTCTATCATAGGAAGCATTCCCATAGCCACTCCCTCTCCATGAAGTACATCTTTCAAATGGAAGAACCCTTCTATTCCATGGCCGATAGTATGACCAAAGTTCAATATTTTTCTAAGATTTTCCTCTCTCTCATCTTTTTCAACTACATCTTTTTTTACTAAAAGTGCTCTATAGATTATCTCTTGAAGACTGCTGTCTATATCTTTCTCTTCAAATATTTCAAAGAGTTTTTCATCGTATATAAGCCCAGCTTTCAAAGCTTCAACCAGTCCATTGTAATAGTGCCTTTTAGGAAGAGTCTCTAAAACTTCCGGGTCTATGAATACTCCTTTCGGCTGATAAAAAGCTCCTATTATATTTTTAGTATCTCCCAGATTTATTGCTGTTTTCCCTCCAATAGAGCTGTCTATCTGAGAAAGTGTAGTTGTCGGTATATTTATGAAATCTATTCCTCTCATGTATGAAGCAGCTGAGAATCCTGCAAGATCCCCTACCACTCCCCCTCCCAGAGCTATTACAAGATCTTTTCTATGAAAGCCATATTCAAGGAGTTTTTGACATACTTCTTCAAATACTCTAAAACTCTTTGCTCCCTCTCCCTGTTCTACAATAATTGAATAACCATCAGAACATTGAGCTTTTAATATATCTGTATATTTTTTAGGAACTCCTGTATCTGTCACTATCATAACTTTTCTATTTAAGTCTATATATTCTTTTATTCTATAAAGTATCCCTTTTTCAATATGAATATCATAACTTTTTTCTTTAAGATCTATTCTCAGTTTCATAAAATCCTCCTTTTTATTTTTCTCAGATATAAAAAAAAGCATTCAATTCCTTGAATGCTTCGCCTTGATACAACAAAAGACCATAAGGGCTTTATGGTTGTATCAAGGCTATCTAAAGTAAAATCTGAATACTATGTTATTTGCTTTTTTATTTCTCATAAGTTACCACTCCGAAAAAACGAATTTTACTTATAATAAACCTATATTGAAAATTTTGCAACATTTTTTTTAATTTTTTTGAAATCTCAATATATATATTCCCTAAGACTTCCTATTTCTACAGACTTTAAAGTTCTTATGCAAAAACAAATTTTTTTTATGTAGAATGTATTCAAAAATAGTGCTATAATAATTTCAAAATTCAAAGGGGGAGTAAAATATGAATAAATTGGAAGAAGCCAGAAAGATCATAAATGAAGTAGACAAAGAAGTTGCAGCTCTTTTCCAAAAAAGAATGCAGGCTGTAGAAGATGTCATTTTATACAAACTGGAAAATGATATGCCTATTTTTGACAGTGGAAGAGAAAAACAGGTAATAGAAAAAAACTGTGCTTATATCACAGAGGAAAAATATATTGAATCATACAAGGAATTTATTCAAAATCTTATGGATACTTCTAAGAGATATCAGGCATCTATCATCAACAAAGGTGTTGTTGCATATCAAGGAACTATGGGAGCATTCTCTCATATTGCCTCAAAAAAAGTTTTCCCAGATTCAAAATTAAAGTCATACGCAACTTTTGAAGATGTATTCAAAGCTGTTGCTGATGGGGGAGCAGCATATGGAGTTATTCCTTTTGAAAATTCATATACAGGAGAAGTGGGAGAAGTTCTTGATCTGCTTTCAAAATATGACTGCCATATCTCTGGAATCTATGATTTAAAAATAGATCAAAATTTATTGGGATTAAAAAATGCAGAAATAAAAGATATAGAAAAAGTTTATTCACATCATCAGGCACTGTCACAATGTCAGACGTTCTTAAAAGGAACTAACTTTGAGGCTATTCCTTATCCTAATACTGCCCTTGCAGCTAAATTTGTAAGCGAAGCAGGAGACATCCATAAAGCTGCTATTGCCAGCAGAGAAACTGCTGAACTTTATGGTTTAAAAATTCTTGTTGAAAATATAAATACAAGTACAGAAAACACTACAAGATTTATTATACTGACTAAAAAACTTGAAGAAAAAGGAGATAGATTTAATCTTCTCTTTACTGTTGACCACAACGCTGGACAGCTGGCACACATTATTCAGATAGTAGCTGAGCATGGATTCAATATGGAAAGCATCAGATCTCGTTCTCTTCACAATCTTCCTTGGCAGTATTTCTTCTATGTAGAAATAGTAGGAGATTTGAGAGAACAAAGAACAAAAGATTTAATAGAAGCTATGAGAAAAAATTGTAAAGACCTTAAAATATTAGGAAGTTATTCTGTTAAATAAATAGAATTATATTTCTATTCTATAAACCATTAACTTCCCCCAAAACATTTGATTTTTCTGTGTTTTATTCCAAATACAAGTAGATAAAAAGCATAAATTACTATATAATATTGTGAACCACTTAAAAAGTTTCAAAAAAAATATAAAAGTAATGATGAAATGGGGGAAGGAAATGGAAATATTATTTGAAAATAGATATTACTCTGATAAAAAAGTTCTGCTTGAATATGTAAAAGATGTTCATTGTAAATTTCCCAGAAGACTTGGATTTTTATTTGTGCTTATTGCAGCATTCTATACTTACCTTACATTATTCAAGATGAGCAGTTTACGTTTGGTTATGGCTGTGCTGACTATATTAATATTTATTGTTTCATTGCGATTAATTTTTTATCATTTAGTTTATCTGAAAAATATGAAAAAATCTTCTCTTAATCTACATAATGGACAGATGCCTGAATCTGTTTTGCAATTTACAGATAATGGCATTGCTTTAAAAGAAGGCAAAATTTCAATGGAGTTTGAATATAATCAAATCAAGGAAATAAAAGAATATAAGGTGGCTTATGTCTTAATGATTGGAAAAAAACAAGGAATAATATTAAAAAAAGACAGCTTTTCAATTGGAACTTTTGAAGAGTTTAAAAAATTCATAAATGAAAAAATAAAATAATTTTTACTGTAATAAAAGAGGTTGACTAAGATGAAAAATTTTAGCCAACCTCTTTTTATTTTAATAGCTCCTAAATATTTTTAAATTTAAATCAAGTCTTTTCCTGATTTTATTTTATATCTGTCTTTTACAAATCTTATTCCTATTTGTATAAGCTCCCTCTCAACTTTTACTCTTTTTTCTGTATCCTCAATACTTGTAACTTCCATCACCTTAGAATCGCCCACTACTCTTCTGATGATTTCCATCCCTGCCGACCCTACTGAATCAGCCAATATTTCTCCAAGATACCAGTTTTCAAAGCCTTCATTTACATAAAGAGGATCTTTTACTATCTCCTTATATTTTTTATGGAATTTTACAACAAACATATCAAAAATATTTTCAATAGTCTCAGTAAGCCATTGGATAAATTTCTCTTTCTTTTCTCCATCTTCCATAAGATACTTTCTATTTACCAAAGAGAAGAAAAGATTTCCTATTACGTTTCCAATATCATATCCCATAGGCCCATAGAAAGAAAATTCCGGATCAATTACCTTCATTCCTCTTTCGTTGATAAATATAGACCCTGAATGAAGATCTCCATGTATTAAAGCCTGAGCATTATTCATAAAATTATTTTTAAGTTTTGCTGCTTCAACATGAAGCTCTTTATCTTCATATAAATATTTTTTTACAAACTCCATATTTTCTGGAATAACTATATTTCTATCTCTGTCATTCACATAAGGTTCTGTAAATACAAGACATTCTGATATATCACACAATTCTTTATTTATAAAAGCTTTTACTCTGTCTTTTTTCTCTGCTCTGTCCAGTACCAGATCTGTTGTTGGAAGAAGGGTATCTGCTAGGAAACTGCTTATCTCCTCTGCAAATTTTTCAAATATTTTCCCATCTATAAGCTCTTTTCTTAGATTCTTATATTCAGAAATATCCTCCATTACTATTACACACATGATATCGTCATAACGATATATTTCAGGTACAAATTCAGGAGCATATTCCCCTTCCAGCTTCAATATTTCTGCTTCAATTCTACTTCTGTCCAAATCCAAAGGACGTCCAGATGAACGTAAAAATTTATCTGCCTGTTTCAATACAACAGACTTTCCAGTTTTATCTTCTATGACTCTGAAAATATAGTTTATATTTCCATCTCCAATTTCTTCGCCCCTAAGCTCAGCATCATCTGGAAAAATTCCAAAATATTTTGTATATTCAACAGCATCTGCTGCTGACATACGAAAATGCTCTAAATATTTATTCATAGTCTTCCCTCTCTCTTAATAATATTGTTCTACTTCCTTTTCATAATATTCTGCCAGATTATATGGAGAATATATTCCCTGATCTGTAACAACACCACTGACTAAATAAGGAGGTGTAATATCAAAAGATGGATAATAAGCTTCTACTCCCTCTAAAGTATTTTTTATTCCATTACATGTTAAAACTTCTTCTGGATTTCTTTCCTCTATCACTATATTTTCAAGTTTTTTATCTTCATCAGGAATGCCAGTAACAAAATATGGAATTCCAAAGTATTTTGCAACTATAGCAATCTGCAAAGTCCCCACTTTATTTACTATATGACCATCCATACAGATAGAATCTGCTGCTGAGGTAAATACATCTATTCCTTTAGATTTTATTGTCCATGCAGGCATATTGTCTGTAATCACAGTCACTTTAAATCCCTGATCTTTCAGTACACTTGCTGTAAGACGTGCCCCTTGAAGATATGGTCTTGTTTCTGGGCAGTAGAATTCTATATCTTTATTCTGATTTCTTATCTCTCTTCCCATACAACCTACAATTGTTTCACCAAAACATTGCGTCATTACTTTCCCTTTTTGTGGAAAAAGCTTCACAAGATTTTTAGCTACTTCTGACATTCTTCCATATCTTCTCTCAAGTGAATCAACTGTTCTTTGAAATATTGCCTCTACAGCTGATTTCCCCTGTTCAATAGCTTCTTTTCCAACTTCATAACATGACTCAGTTATAAGCTTCATACGATTTACAGTAGTAGGTCTTGCATGAGATATTACATCAGAAGCTTCTTTTAGGAAAGCTATCTGCTCCTCTTTAGACAACCCCTCTGCCTGATAAGCAGCCAGAGCCATTCCCATTCCTGCTGCTGTATAAGGTCCTGCACTTTGTGTTACCATATCTGTGATAGCTTGTCTCACCTCATGGTAATCACTGCACTCCACAAATTTTACTTCTCTTGGATAAATTCTTCTATCTAAAATTCTCACTTTTCCATTTTCATACCATGCAATATTTTCATACTGAAGCATGAAAGCCAACCCTTGATCCATTCTACTCATATTTATCCCTCTTTTCATTAAAAATACTATGCTTTGCTGTTTTTAAAATTAGGCAGTCCAGTAGCTATAGACAATGCTCCCATTACGATCATCAGCATAGAATACCAAGAATAAGGTACTATTGATGCTGGTGATATCTGAGCCATTCCTGCTGCCATAAGCATTTGTCCTGCATAAGGCATCAACCCTTGAAATGCTGATGAGAACAAGTCAAGAAGTCCAGCTACTCTCTTACGGTCTACACCAAATTTATCTGCTATATCTTTTGCCATAGGCCCTGCTGTAATAATTGATACTGTATTATTTGTAGTTGCCAGATCAAGAAGACTTACAAGAACTGCAATTCCAGTTTCTGCTCCCCTTTTACTCTTTATTCTAGCTGTAAGATTTTCCAGAAGATAAGTAATTCCTCCAAAGTGATTCATGAGGGCAACTACTCCTCCTACTACAATAGCTATTATAGACATATCTTCCATCCAGCCAAGTCCTCTTTGCAGTATTCCAAATATCTCCACAAAAGTAAAACTTCCATGGAAAAGTCCGATTCCAAGTCCTAAAGCTATTCCTATTCCCAATACATTTATTACATTGAGCCCTGTAAGTGCCAGAACAATGATAGAAATATATGGAATTATATTTACAAGATTGTATTCATAAATTTTACCTTCAACTCCGCTTCCTCCCATAAAAGATATCAGTATCATATTGATGATAACTGCTGGAAGCACAATAGCAAAGTTGACTTTGAATTTATCCTTCATTGCTACTTCTTGAGTTCTTGTTGCTGCAATAGTTGTATCAGAAATAAATGACATATTATCTCCAAACATTGCTCCACCTATAACTACCCCGCATACTAAAGGCAGTGCTATACCAGTTTCTCTTGCTATTCCTACAGCTACTGGTGTCAAAGCACTTACAGTTCCCATAGATGTCCCCATTGAGAAGCTAAGTGCACACCCTACAAGGAACAGACCTGGAAGCAGCATTTTAGCTGGAAGTACAGACAACCCCAGATTTACTGTTGAACTAACAGCACCCATTGCATCTGCTACAGAATAAAAAGCTCCTGCCATAAGGAAAATTATGACCATCAGAATCAATGTAGGTTCTCCTGCACCCTTACAGAAAATATTTACCTTTTCATCTAATGTTTCTTTCTTCCCCTCTTTGTTTAAACAAAACGACACTCCCATAGTAATCATAAATGCTGTAAGCAATGGCATATTTCCAAAGCTTCCTGTAAAGATTCCAGCTCCTGCATATAACCCTAAAAATACAATCAATGGAATCAAACCTTTGATATTTCCTTTCTTCTCCATATGTCCCCTCCTAAATATTTTTTATTTAAAATTTTAATCCACCCTAAATTTCTTCATGTTCCTCTGTTCTTTTTCCATAATCTTTAAATCTCTCTATCATATTCTGCATCTCTTTTTCTGATAGAATTTCTGGTTGTCCTACAGTTTTAGCTATAAAGTACAGCTCACAGCAGAATTCTACATTTTCAGCTATATTATAGGCTTCTGACAGGTTGGCCCCTCCTGCCAGCATCCCATGATTGCTTAAAAGTACTGCTTTTGTCCCTTCCATTGCTTTGAAAGCATTTTTAGCTAATTTTACCGTTCCATAAGTTGCATATTCTGCACAAGGTACATCAGTTCCCGCCACTGCCAGAAGATAATGTATTGCTGGTAGTTTTTTATTGATGCATGAATATCCTGCTGCATATTTTGAATGAGTATGTACCATTGCATTTATATCATCTCTATATTTATAAAATATTCTGTGCATGTCTGCTTCACTTGAAGGAACTCTCTTTCCATCTACTATTTTTCCACTTTGTACATCTATAATTACTATATCTTCTGGAACTATTTCAAGATAATCTATCCCGCTTGGAGTAATTGCCATAAGATTCTGTTCTCTGTTAACCAGACTTATATTTCCTCCCGTCCCTTTGGTAAGACCTTCTTTTATCATACGTCTGCCGTATTCCATTACTTCTTTTCTCTCTTTTTCTAATAGCATTTACTTTTACCTTCCTATTTTGACATTTTTAAAATATTTACTATATCTTCTTTTCTTAATTTTTTAAATCTTCCAAGAGTTTCACTTCCAGCAAGAGCTTTTTCAGCCATCACTTCAAAGTTCTCCTCTCCTATTCCTGCCTCTTCCAAAGATGTTTTCATTTTAAGATTTTTGAAAAACTTTTTAAGTTCTATTATTCCTCTTAAAGCTGTTTTTTCTTTGTCTTCATCTTCTTTTATCCCAAAGACTTTTACTGCAAAATCTGAAAATCTTTCTATATCTTCATCTTTCACATATTCCATCCATGCTGGAAATACTATTGCCATTCCTGCTCCATGAGTTATGTCATATATGGCACTTATTTCATGTTCTATTCTATGAGATGCCCAGTCAGCAGCTCTTCCTGCTGCTATCATTCCATTATGTGCCGCAGTGGCTGCCCACATAATTTGAGCACAATTATTATAGCTTTTAGGTTCTTTCATTATTTTAGGTCCAAATTCTACAACTGTTCTCATAGCTGCTTCCAAAAGAGCATCACTCAGCTGTGTGTCTGCTGTACGGCTGAAATATCTCTCCATAAGATGGGACATTATATCTGTTACTCCACACCCCATTAAATAAGACGGTATTGTAAAGCAAACCTGTGGATCTAGTATTGAAAACACTGGAAAATTCTTTTCTGTATCGCATACACATTTCATTGATGTTTTCTCATCACTTATTATGGAACTTTCTGACATCTCTGACCCTGATCCCGGTATTGTAAGAACTACCCCAACATTTAGAGAATTTACAGGTTCATTTTTTCCTGTAAAAAAATCCCATACATCTCCTTCATATACTGCACCAAGGGATATAGCTTTTGCAGAGTCTATTACACTTCCTCCACCTACTGCCAGAATAAAATCTATATTATTTTTTCTGCATATTTCTATTCCTTCATATACCAGAGATAGTCTTGGGTTTGGAACAACTCCTCCAAAATTTACATATTCTATACCATTCTCTTCAAGGGATTTTACTACTTTGTCATATATCCCTAATTTCTTAATCAGGCTTCCATCTCCTTCATAATGCAGCAGAACTTTTTTGCTGTAAGCTTTCACATATTTTCCTGCTTCCTCATGAGTATCTTTTCCAAATATAAGTCTTGTGCTGCTTTTAAAATTAAAATTTTCCAATTTCTATACGCCTCCTTAGAATCATATATATACAATATCTACCTTCAGCTTTTTAAGAGATTCCTCCCATTCATTTGATAGTTTCTGATCTGTTATAATATAATCTATTTTATCTAATCCGCAAATCAGATGAGATTCCAGATTCTCAAATTTTGTTCTGTCCACTATCAAAAATGTTTCTTCTGAATTAGCTATCATTTTTCTTCTGATTTCAGCTTCTCTTTCGCTGTCATCTGTTACTCCAAATTTTCTGTTAACTGCTGTACAGCTTACAAATGCTTTATTTGCATAAAGGGTCTCCAGCTGATTTACTGCCTGACTCCCTATAAACGATTTTGTTCTCTTTCTAAAACTTCCACCAACACATACTATTTTTACCCATTTAGAATCCTGAAATACTTCTACTACTCTTATTGAGTTAGTTATAACAGTAACTTTTTTCTCATACTTATCTACAATTTGGGCTACACATACTGCTGTAGTACTGCTGTCTATCATCAGTGTATCTCCATCTTGAATAAACTCAATAGCTTTATTAGCTATCTCATGTTTTTCTTCCAGATATATCTTTTCTCTTATTTCTAAAGGAACCTGTTTGTCAGTTTCTGATTGAAGATATGCTCCCCCTCTCACTCTTTTTAACACTTTTGTTTTCTCTAATTTATCCAGATCACGTCTTATAGTTTCTTCTGATACATTAAACTGCTTGCTCAGTGTGCTTATTATCACACTTCCTTTTTCATTTAATATCTTTTCAATTTCTTTCAATCTTTGAATCGCCAGCATTTTTTAAATACCTCCTTTGATACAGTTCACATAATATTACATTTTCTCAAAATATGTGTCATTATCTTCAATTATATACTATATCAAAATTTGTATCTATGCATTTTTTTATTTTTCTCAACTTTTTCTCACATTTTACAACATATTTTTTCTTTATAACAACAAGATATCACATCTTCAAAAATTAATCAACAGTTTTTTTAAAAAAATTTGAACTAATTTTGAAACTAAAGATACGGTTCAATACATAAAGATATTTTTCTTACCATTGAATATCCTATAATTACCTGTCTTCACTCTTATCCTTCATTAATTTATTTCATTTTCTTCTCAATTTATCTCCTCATATTTTCCAACATTTTTCCACAAAAAAAGAACGTGATTTCTCACGCTCTTTTTTAAGGATTATTTAGAGTACAAAATTTATGAACAATTTTGTAAGTGGTAGCTATTTTTTAATTCTAATAACTCTTCCTGGCAATATTTCATTTTTCTTGTAGTCTTTAATTGCAAATTCTCCATTTACCATTACATGACTGATTCCTTCTGGGAATTGAATAGGATCTACGAAAGTTCCTTTATCAATAGTTGTATTTTCATCAAATATAACTACGTCTGCAAAGTATCCTTCTTTTAATAGTCCTCTATTGTCTATTTTAAATGTTTTAGCAGGCTTATTTGTCATTTTATAAATTGCTGTTTCCAATGTCATAGCTTTCATTTCTCTTACAAATTTTCCTATAACTCTAGGGAAAGCTCCATATACTCTAGGATGTGGTTTTCCTCCTAAAAGTCCATCTGTACATATATTACTTTCTTCTCTTGTCATGAAAGTAACTACATGCTCATCTTTTCCATAGTAGTCATACATTCCAACAGCATTTTCTTCTTCTTTCAATAGATCGAATACTGCATCAAATTTATCTTTTCCTCTTAATTCAGCTATTTCTATTAGATTTTTTCCTATACAGTCTTCATTAGCTTTTGTTTTTACTGAAGTTACAAATATACCTTCAAACCCAGCAAAATCTATAAAGTTATCCCAACCTGGAATTCCATTGATTATATCATGTTTCATTTTTTCTCTGTCAGCTTTGTTTCCTAATCTTTCTACAAGTTTATCAGTTCCTCCTGCATGTGCCCAAGGTGGAATGATAACTCCAAGCATTGTACTTCCAGCAACATATGGATACTGGTCATAAGATATTTTAATTCCTTCCTCTTTACATTTATCAAGAAGAGCAACTATATCTTTTATTAAATGCCAGTTCTTTTTACCACAGATTTTGAAGTGAGAGAAATGAATTTTTACTCCGCTTTCTCTAGCTATAGTTATAACTTCATTCATAGATTCAATCATTGTATCTGCTTCACTTCTTTGGTGTATAACTAATGGTCTGTCATATTCTGCTGCTACTTTACAGATTTCTACTAATTCTCTAGTATCTGAATAAGCACAAGGTATGTAGATAAGTCCAGTTGAAAGTCCAGCTGCACCTGCTTCCATCTCTCTTCTAGTTATATCTCTCATTTTAGCTAATTCTTCATCTGTTGCTACTCTTGCTTCAAGCCCCATAGCTTCCATTCTGATGTTTCCATGAGGAACTAAGTACATTTCATTAGGTCCTGATCCAGTTTTTGCTATAAGATCAAGATATTTATCAGTTGTTTCCCAGTCCCAAGCTAGAAGATCACTGTCACCATCTAGCCCAGCTAGATTTTTTCTCCAAGAGCTTACAAATTCTTTTGGAAGAGGAGCCATTGAGATTCCGTCTTGACCTAGTATCTCTGTAGTTATTCCTTGACGAAGTTTAGGTTCGATAAATGGTTCTATTAATACTTTTAAGTCTGAGTGGCTGTGAGTATCTATAAATCCTGGAGCAACTATTTTCCCAGTTGCATCTATAACCTCTGCTCCTTCAACATTATCTATTGTTCCTATTTTTTCAATTTTATCTCCATTTATAAGGACATCTGCTTTATATCTTTTTTCACCGCTACCATCAACAACAAAACCATTTTTTATTAATTTCTTCATAATATAATCTCCTCCTTAATAATTGTACTTATATCATTAAATATTTTCAAATTCAATTTCAGGAGCTGGTTTAACACCCATACTTCTTTCAATTGCTGAAACCGCAAAGATTACTATAAACGCTACTATTCCACCAGGAACCATTGCATTTAATCCCCAAGGAGTATTTAGAACATATATCCATATAGCTGCTACAACAGTACCTGCAACGATTGAAACAAATCCTGCATTTCTTGTTACATTTTTGTAGAAGATACCACAGATAAATGCTGCGAAAGGTCCTGCACTTCTAAGGGCAAAGGCTCCCATCATAACACTGATTACATTACTTGCTTCAAGAGCTATGAAAAGCCCTACTCCTCCAACTACCAACATAGCAATTTTTGAAATCCAAATTTCTTTTTTATCTTCTTTAACACCTTTATTGATGTAAGGAACGAATATATCATTTGTAAACATTGTAGCAGTACCAATCATATTTCCAGCAGCACTACTCATAGTAGCTGCAACGATTGCTGCCAGAACTATTCCTGCAATTATAGCAGGGGCAAATGTGATTGTAGCTTGTGCAAGAGCATTCTTTTGAGATCCTCCTAATGCATAACCATCAATACAAACATAAGCTAAAAGTCCGATTATAGCAGGAACTATTGCATAAGCTGCTGATACAACTCCAGCAAGTATAGATCCTAATTTTGCTGATTTACCATCTTTTGCAGAACAGTAAGTTTGAACTATTTCCTGTCCTGTTGGGAAAGTCATGAAATACATAGCTATATACCCTATAATAGTCGTAGCTCCAATTTTTGTCATGCTAAGCATGTCCATATTTGCTCCACTTACACTTTTCATAGCTTCTGCTTTCTCGAATAATGCACCAAATCCTCCAACTTCTTTACTATTTACCATTACAAGCATTGCAATAGTCATTCCTACTGTAATAAACAGAACATGCATAAGATTTGCTGCTGTAACAGATTTAAATCCTCCAACCATTGTGTAAATAATAACAACTATTGTACTCACTATTGCTGCTGTTTTAAAGTCAAACCCTGTAACAACATTGATGATAGAAGCTGTTGCTATGATTTGAGCTCCTGTTGCCATAAATAATGCTAATATTGATGTGATAGCAGTAAATATGTGAGAAGCTTTACCATATCTTTTACTGATTATTTCAGGTACTGTATTTGCCTGTGCTCTTCTAAAATATGGAGCAATAAATGATACAAGGACAAACCCTATACCTCCTGCAATAACATACCATGCTGCTGATAATCCGTATTGAAAAACGTTAGTTGCTATACCAGTTGTACTTGCTCCCCCTGTATTAGCTGCAAATAATGTACCTGCAAGAACTACTGGACCTAAAGATTTACTTGCCATTAAGAAGTCATCATTACTTTGTTTTTCTTCAGCTTTTTTTCTTGAAGCAAAAAGTCCAATAGCAACTGTTGCCGCCATGTAAAGTAAAATGATTACCAAAGCTGTGATTTGTGCTTTATTCATATTCAATTCCCCCTAAATTAATTTAATTTATTACTTTGCCAAATAAGCTTTTAAAATTGCATAATATCCTTCAGTTACATTATATAGACTATCTAATTCTATGTATTCATCTATTGTATGTGCTAAGTTTTCTCTTGATGGTCCATATCCTATTGTTTTTATTCCTGCTTCTCCTGCATAGTGAGATCCATTTGTACAGAAATTATAGTGAGTGATTGTAGGAGTCTGTCCTATTCCCTCTAAAGCTTTTAATGCTTTTTGTACATACTCATCTTTCTCTTCAAATAACCATCCTGGGAAGAATCTCTCTCCTTCTATTGTTGCACCAGTCCAGCATTTTTCTACTCCTCTTGCATATGATACTTTTGCTTTAAGAGTTTCATCTTCTTTTGCCATTTCATCTAGTAATTTTTGAATAGGTGCCAATACACTTTCAGGAGTTTCTCCTACTAGAAGTCTTCTGTCATAAGTTGCTCTGCAATAGTCAGGGACTACTGATGCTCCTGGGTATGGAGATGATTTTACATCTGTTAATTCAAGTATTCCATATCCCAATGTGTCATGGTGAGTCATTGGTAGTTTTTGAATATTTTCAATTATTTTCATCATTTTATATACTGCATTTATTCCTTTTTCTGGGTTAGCTGAGTGAGCAGGTTTTCCAAAAGTTTCTACTACTATTTCCCCTCTTCCTCTTTGTCCTATTTTAAGATTAAGCTGAGAAGCTTCTCCTATTATTACATAATCAGGTTTTACATATTTACTGATCTCTCTTGCTGCTACTCCTTCGAAACACTCTTCATGAACTACACCAGCTATGAATATTTCTCCAGCAAATTCTTTTTTAAGGTCTTGAGCTAAATATGCCCCAGCTAAAAGCATTGCGCACACAGCACCTTTCATGTCAGTAGTTCCTCTACCATATAGTTTACCATCTTCTATATTTCCAGCAAAAGGTTTCTTAGTCCATTTTTCTTCATCTACTGGAACAGTGTCTATATGACCGTCCATAAGTACTTTTGGCCCTTCATATTTTCCTTTTACAGAACCAATAACATTTCCGTACTTGTCTACATGTACAGTATCATACCCTACTTCAAGGCATAATTTTTTAATATATTCTGCTACTTCTTTTTCTTCTCCTGAATAACTTCTTCTTTGAATAAGGTTTTGAAGTACTTCTACTATCTGTTCTTTTCTTTCATTAGTCAACATTTAAATTCCTCCTGAATTTTTTATTTAAAATATGATTTATTTATTTGGATAAGCTCCGTTCCATACTACATTTTTGAACCCTTCTACATCTGTATCTCCTTCAGTGCTGATACATAGTATTCTTGAGTTTTCATCTAATTTAAGTTCTTTCATAAGTTCTTTGTATTCTTCTTTCTTTTCTGAAAGAATAGTGAATAGTCCCAGCCCTACAGCTCCTGATTCCCCAGAAATAACTCTTGTATCTGTTCCAAGAGGACTAGAAAGTACTCTCATTCCTCTAGCTGCAACCTGATCATCACATGATACAGAGAAGTCTGCATTGTCTCTTAATATTTTCCAGCTGATAGTATTTGGTTCTCCACAAGCAAGTCCAGCCATTATAGTAGTAAGATCTCCAGTTACATTATGTGGATTTCCATCATTAGCTTCCATAGATTTATATATACAGTTAGCTCCATGAGGTTCACAGATAACTGTTATTGGTCTGTCATCTCCATAAAGGTGAGCTAAATATCCTTGTACTGCCCCTGCGAATGATCCTACCCCAGCTTGAAGAAATACATGAGTAGGTTTTTCTTCTTTAGCTGCTTCCAGCTGCTCTACTACTTCATTTATTATTGTTGAATATCCCTGCATGATCCATAGAGGAATTTCTTCATATCCGTCCCATGCAGTATCCTGTACCATTATCCATCCATGATCTTGTGCACCTTTATTAGCAAGTCTTACAGCATCATCATAGTTAAGATCAGTTATACTTACATCTGCTCCTTCTTTAGCTATTGCATCAAATCTCATTTGAGCAGAACCTTTAGGCATATATACAACAGATTTTTGTCTAAGTCTTGCAGCCATCCATGCTACACCTCTACCGTGGTTACCATCAGTAGCAGTAACAAAAGTAACATCTCCAAGCTGTTTTTTTACTTCATCAGAGATAAGCACATTGAAAGGAAGATCTTTCATGTCTCTATTAAGTTTTTGACTAAGATATTTCCCTATTGCATATGATCCCCCAAGTACTTTGAAAGCATTCAGTCCGAATCTTTTAGATTCATCCTTCATCCATACTTTTTTAACACCATAGTATGAAGCAAGAGTTTTCAGATCAACTAAAGGAGTTGCCTGATAATCAGGGAGACTTTTATGAAAGTCATAAACCTCTTTCATTTCCTCAGAGCTAAATCCTGAAAGTTCAGATTTTTTATATCCAGCATCTCTGCTTTTTTTATTGTGTACCCATTTTAATAGTTCCAATTTTTTATCCTCCTATCGTTTTATTTTCACAGTATATATAAGCAAAAACCATACCAATTTTTAAAAATATTTTTATGTTTTATTTTAGAACTTTTACGAGAGTTTTCATTCACTTTTAGAAGGAATCCCCCTTTCACCATTTCTCACTTTGAGAATTTTCTATCATTTTGATAATTTTTATCAAAGTCCTATATTTTCTAATTTTCTCTTTTTATTATTTTTTTTCTTTCTCATTTTGAGAAAAAATTGTATAATACATATATAAAATAAAAGGAAGTGGAGATATGGATTTATTAAATAAAATAAAAGATGATATATTAAAATATGCTGAAACTATTTCCCAAGTGATAAATATAGATGTAGAAATCATGAACAAAGAACTTATAAGGATAGCTGGTACTGGAAGACTGAAAGAAAAAGTAGGTCTTGATATGACTGGTGAATCTCATGTTTATGAGCATGTTTTAAAAACTGGTAATACAGAAATTATACTTTCTCCAAGGGAAGAGAAAATATGTCAAACCTGCCCTTCGAGAAATACCTGCACAGAAGTATTGGAAATTTCTACTCCTATTATGTTTAATTCTGAGCCTATTGGAGTTATCGGACTGATTTGTTTTGATGAAAAAAAGAAAGATGAGTTCATATCAAAGCAAGATTCATATATAAAATTTTTGCAGCAGATAGCTTTATTCATTGGTTCGAGAGTATATGAAGCCAATGAAAAAATAATGATAGAAAACAATAATAAGGTTCTTATGAATATAGTTGACAGAATCCCAGACTCTATAATCATAACTAATGATCATGATAAAATAGAGCTTATCAATGAAAAAGGAATATCTCTTTTTAAACTGACTGACTATGAGCATAAATTACTAGTCTCTCCTATTAAAAGCTTTCTTGATAAAAAAGAATTTTCATTATCCTATGCTGATATTTCTCATGATGTTGTAGGAGATATAATATATTTCCCTAAAAATATGGGAAGATTCAGAACTTTGTATATATTTCAGGAATCTCAAAAATTCAGAACATATCTCCATCAATTAAACTATAATTTTTCCAAGGAATTTATTTTTAATTCTCAGGAAATGGAAGCTGTATATTCAAAAATAAGAAAAGTTGCCAAAACTACATCAACTGTTCTCATTACAGGGGAAAGTGGAACTGGAAAGGAAGTTGCTGCAAAAGCTATTCATACAAGCAGCAATAGAGCTGACATGCCTTTTATTGCTGTCAACTGTGGAGCTATTCCTGACACTCTTATGGAAAGTGAATTTTTTGGCTATGTAAAAGGTGCTTTTACTGGAGCAAATCCAAAGGGAAAAATAGGGTTCTTTGAACAGGCTGATAAAGGAACTATATTTTTAGATGAAATTGGTGATATGCCTTTAACACTTCAAGTAAAACTTTTGAGAGTACTTCAGGAAAAAACTATCTCTCCTGTAGGTTCTGATAAGATAAAAGAAATAGACATAAGAATTGTTGCTGCTACCAATAAAAATTTAGAAACCCTTGTAGCTGAAGGAAAATTCAGAGAAGACCTCTATTATAGATTAAATGTCTTTCCAATAGATATCCCAGCTTTAAGAGAAAGACCAAAAGATATAGAAGATCTGACTAACTTCTTTATTGCTAAGTATTCTCAGCTTTTCAATATTCCTATAAGAAGACTTTCAAATGAAGTTATGTTTCTTTTTCTTTCTTACAGCTGGCCTGGAAATATAAGAGAGCTTAAAAATATAACAGAATATATAATAAATGTAATTGAGGAAAGAGATTTGATGATAACTGTAAAACACCTGCCGCCGAAACTTACAAATTCTCTCAATATAAAAGAGATAAAAACTCTGGCAGAAATAGAAAAGGAGGCTATTGAAACTTTTCTTTTAAAATATGGCCGTTCTTCTAAGGATAAAGTTAAAGTAGCCGAAACTCTTGATATAAGTCTTGCTACCCTCTATAGAAAATTAAAATTATATAATTTATAGTCAATTTTTATATCCTTGACATTTAAATTTTAAAGTTATATAATTGTTAGCAAGCTAACAATATTTCAGGAGGAAAATAATGAAAACAGATTTAGGTTTTTATATAAAAAAACTTGAAAATCTTCTTCAGCGACAGGCTTATAAAGCATATCATGGAAAAAATGATAATGACTATTCTCTAATGAATATGTGGATTACAGATTTTCTTACAGATCATGAAAGCAAAGATATTTTCCCAAAAGATATTGAAGAAGAGTTCTTTATCACTCGGGCAACTACTTCTAAAATGCTGGCATTAATGGAAAAGAAAGAGCTAATTGCCAGAGAAAGTGTTCCTGAAGATGGAAGATTAAAAAAAATTGTTTTATTACCAAAAGGAAGAGAGCTTCAAAAGAAGTGCATCCAAATGCGTGATAAAATAGAAGAGAAATTAACTGTGAATCTTACAGAAGAAGAAAAAAAACAATTTCTTATCATATCTAAAAAAATAATTGACGGCATGAGTTAATTCTTTTAACTTAAGCCGTCAATTATTTATTCATATTGTTAGCTAGCATACAATTTTCAGGAGGAAAAATATTTATGAACGACAAAAAATCTTTATTCACTGATGCTCCTATATCAGAAGCAGTCACTAAAATGGCTTTACCTTGTGTAATTTCATCTTTAATTTTAATAATATACAATATGGCAGATACATTTTTTGTAGGACAGACACAAAATGCTTTTCAAGTTGCAGCTGTATCTCTTACTAATCCTGTTTTTGTTCTCTTTATAGCGGCAGCTAATCTTTTAGGGATTGGGGGAAGTGCTATGATCTCTATTTTGCTAGGGCAGAATAAAAAGGAGAAAGTTAAATCTGTTTCATCATTTTGCTGTTATGCTTCTATTATTATTGGTATTTTAAGCTGCTTACTTATTTTAATATTCATGAATCCCTTATTGAAGCTTTTAGGAAGCAGTCCAGATACCTATCAATTTTCAAAAGATTATTTATTCTATATTGCTTTGGGAGGTCCATTTATCTTATTTTCAAATGCTTTTGGGCATATAGTTCGTGGAGAGGGGGCTTCTAATATTTCTATGATTGGCGGTTTGATTGGGACTATAGTTAATATTATTCTAGACCCTATATTTATTCTTACTTTAAATATGGGAACTGCTGGAGCTGCTATTGCTACAGTTATTGGAAATATAGCTGGATGTCTTTATTATCTGTGGTATTTTAACAAGGGGGAATCTTCTCTTTCTCTTAACCCTTGTTATTTAGCTGGAGAGAAAAAAATAATGCTCCAAACAACTAATATTGGAATTCCTTCAGGTATAAATTCTGCATTAATGAGTGTATCTACTATATTATTCAATAATGTAGTTGTCTCTTATGGAGATACTCCCCTTGCAGCTATGGGAATTGTTACAAAGATTTACCTGCTAATTGTTTTTATTCATATGGGAATTTCAAATGGTGTTCAGCCGCTTTTAGGGTATAATTATGGCTGCGGAAATCATAAAAGATTTTTTTCTATATTGAAATTTAGTGCCCTATGCACAGTAGTGCTTGGAACTATTTTATCTGGAGTATGTATTGTATTTCGTTATCCTATTATAAGGCTGTTTATAGATAATACTTCTGTTATTAACTATGGAGCAAAAATGCTGATGGCAACTTCACTGGCTGGTCCTGTTCTTGGAATACTTTTCCTATGTATCACAAGCATACAGGCATTAAACAATCCTTTTTCATCTACTATGCTTAGTGTATGCAGACAGGGAATATTTTTTATTCCATTACTGTATGCTCTTAATTTCCTCTTTGGTTTGACAGGGGTTATTTATACGCAGACTGTTACTGATTATCTTACAGTTATTATATCTGTATTTTTTCTTAAATCTTCTCTAAAGAAAATGAAAAACTTATAATTTTACAAATAATCAAAAAACTAGATTAAATACCTAATAATTACAGCAGTTAATTATTTTAATTGCTGTAATTACTGAAATATAATAGTGAAAATATTATTTTATGAACAAAATAAATAATAAATATCTTTATGAGAACTTTCTAAAATTATATTTCTCTTTAACTATTTATTAATATTTTTTCTTTAACAAAGCTCAGTTTCAAATTTTTCTATAACCACTCCTTCTCCTACCAGATTTTTTCCTTCTAAAATAAAAAATTCTGCCCCTTGTATTAATTTACTATAATCTACAGCCTCTGTATAAATAGGCTGAACAATTCCCAGTATCTCTTTTCCAAAAACAAAATCCTCTCCATCTACAAATTGTACCCCTAGATATTCAGAATCATTTTTTATTACAAAATGGGGTCTATAATTTCCAGCAGAAAATGATATTTTAGTCATTCTTTTTGCTTCAAAAAATTTTATTTTTACATATATACACATTTTATTTTCTCTATAATTCATAAATTTTCCTCCTATAAAAAATATGAGGATGACTCATAAGCAGAATTTTATTCTAACTTTTCAATCATCCTCAACTTAATATTTTTTAGCAAATTATATCAATAATTTTATTAAGATTTTAGTAGTAAATTTAAGCTACTCAACTCTTTTTTTATTATTTCTGAACTATTCACATCTGAGTAGTTACATAGTTTTAATATAATAAAAAACTTTTCTAGACAAATTATAATTTTTCTATTTTTATTCTTTAAAATAATTTTCATATTTTTCAAAAATACTATCTTCATCTTCTTCTAACGCTTCAATTGAAGGAATTTTTTTCAAAATACTTAAATTTTTTCCTAATATTATTTTAATATAAAATCTTAATTTATCTCCTATATATTCAAAATCAGAATCAAAAATTTCCCAATTGTTGTCAAGAGACCTTTTATAAAATTTCATTACATTTCCTAAGGCAGCATTAGAGGCATGCGCTTTACTAATATTTCCTGTTACAACTCTATCCGAAAAATATTTAGCCACTCTGTAACATAATGTAATTAATTTTACATAACTTACTTCTCCTACTAATTCATAAAATTCTGAGCTTGTATTCTCTGTCAACCGTAATTCTAATTTTCTTTCTTTCAATAATCTTTCAAATTTTTCTAATGCGTCTAAATAAACTATTTCTTTTAACATATTTATTTTTTCTTCAGGGGAAACATGTTCAAATAACATTAAAATTTTTTCAGTATCATTAGCAACTTGAATAAGTCCTTCCAAAACTTTAACATTTATATCAAATAAAGCTGAACTTACATGTATAGTACTAGGAAAATTTTCTTTTAAAAATGAATTTACATCTGTTTTAGGAGAGATTGATATTATTTTTTTATTTTCTAACATTCTATAATCTGCTAGCATTTGTCTTTCTTCGTAATCATTCCAATTAGGACTTAGTACATTTTCAATAAAATTATAATTTTTTCTGATAAGATAAACAAGAGCTATTTGTTCTTTAAAAGTTAAGTCTCCAAAACTTATTTTTTTTTCAAATCCATACCATTTTAATATTTCTTGTTTCTTCTTTTCAATTTCTTTATTTTTTTTGTTTTGGCAACCTAAACACTTACATTTTTTTCTAAAAATATTTGTTGAAACTATATGTCCACAATATTCGCAGTAAATATTTTTCTCAGCTAAATCTGAAGCTGATCTCGAAGAAATTTTTTGATATAAATTACTTCCACAATATTCACATTTTTCTTCTATCATAAAAGCTGGTAAAATTTTTATTAATTCAGAATCACTTGTATTTATATTGTATTCAGATAAAATATCAATTATTCTATACTCTTTATTTTTATATTTTTCAATTACTTCTTTAACTTCTTTTTCACTTAAATGTGACAATCTTATATCTATTTTTTCCACAATTTCACCATTCCATTTCAAATAATATTTTCCTTAATAAACAACACTATATTTCTGTAATATTTTTCTGTGAATTAGTATTTTTATTATTCAAATATTTTTGAAATATATTTTTAAATTTATTTTTCTTTTATACTATTAGATATTTCTTTAGTATATTTAATAAAAAAGCATATCACTTCTTTATAATCTATTTTTCTAAAAGTACAACACAGTAAGATTTTACTCCGCTTTCATCTCCCGTGAAGCCTAATTTTTCCTCAGTAGTAGCTTTTACACTTACCTGTTCTACATCTATTTCCAGCACTTCTGCAATTCTTTTTCTCATAGCTTCTATATATGGTTTTACTTTTGGCTTTTGTAAAACTATTATAGAATCAAGATTAATTATTTTATATCCTCTTTCAGCAATTAATTCTTTTACTCTTTTTAAAAGTATAGTACTATCAATATTCTCATATTTCATATCTGTATCTGGAAAATGCTTCCCTATATCTCCAAGAGCCAATGCCCCAAGCATTGCATCCATTACTGCATGAACTAATACATCTCCATCAGAATGTCCCAATACCCCTTTAGTATGAGGTATTTCTACTCCACCAAGCACCAGTTTTCTTCCCTCTGTAAGCACATGGACATCATATCCGTTTCCAATTCTTATCATTATATCACTATTCCCATCTCTCATAAATTCTATTATAGAATTCAAGTATTTCATCTTTAGTTACAGTAGAAGTTCCCATTTTTCCAACTACTACCCCTGCTGCTGTATTTGCTATCTTTGCAGCTTCATGCCAAGATACTCCTGAAGCTCCTGCCAATGTAAATACTGATATTACTGTATCCCCTGCTCCTGTTACATCGTATACTTCCTTTGCAAAAGTTGGTATAGTTACAACTTCATCATTATCTAAGAAAAGGCTCATTCCCTCTTCACTTCTAGTAAGAAGAAGATTATCAAGCTGAAGTTTTGCTTTAAGTTCTTTTCCTACTGCTTCCATATCATCTGATCTTTTCATTCCAAGACATTCTAATGCTTCTTTTCTGTTAGGTGTTATAGATGTAGCCCCTGTATAGTTCACTGCATTTTTAGGTTTAGGATCTACTGTTACTATCTTTCCTTTTTCTCTGCACATTTTTACTATCTCTTTTGCTACCATTGGAGTAAGTACTCCTTTATCATAATCTGAAAGAATTACTGCATCTAATTCATCTATTTTTGATTCTATATTTTTAAGGAGAGCATATTCTAAAAATGTAGATATTGGTGTAATATCTTCCCAGTCTATTCTTAATAGCTGTTGGTTCCCTCCAATTACTCTTCTTTTTACAATAGTAGTTCTATCTTTGCTTCTTATCAAACCAGATACATCAATATGTTTGTCTGCAAAGGCACCCATAAGTCTGTCTCCATTAGAATCACTTCCAATAACACCAAAGCAGATAGTCTGTGCTCCTAGAGAAGCCAGATTATTAACAACGTTTGCTGCTCCTCCCAAGACAAATTTCTCCTCTAATACATTTACCACTGGTACTGGTGCTTCTGGAGATATTCTATCAACACTTCCATAGATATAGTCATCCAGCATTAAATCGCCAACTACTCCTATTTTTATGTTTTTAAAATTATCCAGTATTGTTTTCAAATCAAAGTTATTGTTTTTCTCCATAAAACTCTCCTTGCTTCCTGCTAGAACACAGGATATATTTTTCTCTCTTCTATATCTTTTATTTTTTGATGCAGTTCTGTTTTATCAAAACTGTCTTTTTCCCAACTGTCTTTTTCTATATCAACTTTTAATTTTATATATATGTCGGTTATTTCTCTTTTTACAGATTGATTTTTAAAAAAAATATTTATTACAGGAAGTGTTCCCAGAAAAGGTATTCTGCTGTCTAAATTCTGTACCACTGCTCTTTTGAGCCCACCTATAAAAATGGTCTCCCCATCTTTCATTTTTACAGTAGTCTCTATACTTCTTCCAATTTTAGAACCACCTTCTGAATTGTACGTTCCTCCATCAGAAGATATATTTTCCTGCTCACTTTTTTTCAATCTAAAATTACTTACTTCTATCATTACTTTCAAAAATATTATTCCATTTTCTTTGATCAGAGGTTTTACTTTAAGTATTATTCCTGCTTCTCTAAACAAAGGAGTATATGTAGTTTTTTCTGTATTATCATTTTCTTTTTTCTCTTCTCCTACTATTACCTCTTCTGTTATTTTAAACTCTCCCTCTTCTCCATCTGCTACAAGTATAGACGGCATAGCACTTATTACCAGATCTTGAGTAGCCTGTAAGAGATTTATTCCCAGACCAAGTATATCATTTCCATCATTAAACTGTCTTATGAGATTTATTCCAGAGCCAAAACTTACTCCTGCTCCTTCAACTGCTGCTTTTCCAATCAATGAAATATCCAGCCCTTTATTTTTTTCTATACTTCCACTATTGCTGTACAGCCAATCAAATCCTAGATTTTCAAAGAGATTATCTGTTACATCTAGTATCTGCGAAGTTATTCTCACCTGCTGTATCTCTTTATCTAATTCTTTTACAAGTCTTACAGCTGAAACAGTGCTGTCTTTTTTTCCTACTATTATAATTATATTCATTTTTGGAATAGATGATACCCTTATACTTTCTCCAAAAGAATTTTTTAATATAGCACTTACTTCATCTGCGGATATATTTACCAGTTTTATTCTTTCAGTATAGAATTCTTCCCCATTAATAAAAGTTTTTTCCATAATATCATTGATATCTTTTTCTTCTTTTATCTTTTCAGAATTCTTTTTGTCTCTTTCCATAGAAACTGTAACAATATTTATATTTTTATCAATATTTATTATTTGACCTGATGTAAGAAATCCCTTCTTCTCAAATTTTACCACATATATTCCAGGATTCAAATCATTTATGACAAAGTTTCCTCCATATGTTGTATATGTTGGATTAGAAGAACTTTTTTGAACAGTTATTTTTACTCCTTCTATTCCTTTGTCATACCCTTCTATGAGTACTTTTCCTCCCAAGGCCATTTCCCCAGAAATATTAGAATTTCTTTTTGATAAAACCAACATTTCATTTATAGTGCTTATTTTTAAATTATTAGTTAAGGTAATTCCTTCTAATATATTTTCAAAATTTTCTCCCTTTGCAAAAAAAAGATCCAGAACTATGTCCTTAGCTTTATCATCTGCTATTACAGTCATTCCACTCTCTTTAGAAATCACTGCCAGAGCATCTGAAAGAATAATGTTTTTTAATTCAAGTTCCTGCTCAAGCTTTATTTTCTTTAAAGGAACCTTTTCCATTTTACCATAAATATTATAACAAATAAAAAAAATTAATAAAAGTACAAGATTTTTTTTCACATTTTCTCCCCATTATTTAAAATCGTTTCTTCTAAATACATCTCATTGTCTTCTATTTTTAAAATATACCATTTCCCCTCTTTTTTTATTTTTTCTCCATCAACAAATATCTTTCTTTTGGCATTTTTAAATTTTAATATTATATATGTTTTGTTATTTATTTCAATTATATTTTTTTCTGTTAATATATCTTTTTCATTATATTCATAAAAAATACTTTTTCCTGCCATATTTTTTATATTTTTCTCTTTAGGAGTATCATTAATAATATATCCTGATATTTTCAAATTGAATTTTATATCACTTTCATTTTTTTGCAATTGAAATGGTGCATCTGTAAAGGAGATTAAATTTTCTGATCTTTCCATTTCTCTAATCCAACTAAGGAGATTTTTTTCTTTTCCTGATAAAGAATATGGAATATAAACTTTCCCTCTTTTCTCCTTTCCTGTAGTTCCATTTTTTTCTATTCCCCCTATAATTTCAATAGTTATTCTATTTTCTTTTGACTTTTTATATATAAATTCTTCCATCTCTCCAGAATTTTGAAATCCTTTTTCTAAAATATTTTTCTCATATATTTCATATTCAATTTTTTCTTTTTCATTTTCTTCATATTTCTTTTGATATATTTTTTCTATTTCTTTTAATTCCTTCTCTGCTTTTTTTACTTTTACCTCTAAAGATATTTTCTGCTTTTTTCTGTTTTGAATTTCATTATATGGCTCTACAACTAATTTATATGTTATAATAAGCCAGATACCAATAAAAATAAAAGCTGTTCCCTTCTCTTTCCATTCTGAAAACTGAAAATTACTCATTATTTTCATTCTTCACTCCTATATCCATTTGAAACTCATATTCATTTTGCTGTTTTTTTATATAATCATGATTCAAGTGAATAAAATTATTATTTTTTAAAATAGCTTTTTCAAATTCATAGATATCTTTCTCTTCCAACGATTTCCCAATTATCTTCAATTTATCTTTCCCATTATATTCTATTCCCTCAAAATTTATCTGTGATGATTTACATTTTTTCAGTTCCTCTAATACTTCATATATTTTAAATTTTCCAAAATTCATTTTCTTCATTAATTTGCTTTTTTTCTCTTTAAAGTCCTCAAAATTCTTTATCTCTTGCCTTTTCTTAGCTATTTCTTCTTTAAAGTTTCCCAAGTCTCTTTCATATTTTTTTATATTTTTCATCTCTTTATCTCTTATATTGATTAAAAGAAAAAACAGCAAAAATTCTGCAACCAAAGTTCCAAGCAAAATAGATATTCCATATTTTATATATTTTCTTTGCTCCATTCCTCTTTTACATTCCACTGGAATAAAATCAAAACTTTTATTAAAAGTTATCTCATAATTTTTCCAATTCTCTATAGATATTTCTTTTTCAGAAAGCTCACTATTCTCCAGCAAGTTTTCCAATTTCCTATCTTTTTCATAAATAGTTATTTTTTCTATGTCATCAAAATTTTTCTCTTCAATAGAAAATGTAATTCTTTCTAGCAACTCATTAAATTCTTCTTGTGAATTTAGTATTTCATCTCTTTCTATATCAATAGTTACTATATCTTTCAATATATTATTTTTAAAAATTACAAA
The DNA here is from genome assembly GCF_003019675.1 of Fusobacterium ulcerans. Lineage (NCBI taxonomy): Bacteria > Fusobacteriati > Fusobacteriota > Fusobacteriia > Fusobacteriales > Fusobacteriaceae > Fusobacterium > Fusobacterium ulcerans. The sequence continues at coordinate 1,071,517 of NZ_CP028105.1, forward strand.
TGTAGTTCTGGCTAATCCAATATCTAAAAAAATTTCATTTTCTTTATTAAAATCTGAAAGATATTTTAAAAGAAAAATTGGAATTATTCCTTTAAGATCTATTTTTTTATCCTTTACCTTATTTGTTATCTCATATATCTTTTCTCTTTTAATGAGTATTATTACACTCTCTTCCATCCCATCTCTTTTCCCTAAAGAAATCTCTTTTTCAATGTAATCTAATACTTCATAATTTATTATTCTATTTTCTAGCTGCTCCTCTATTTCATATTCTTTTTCTCTCTCATCTAAATCTTCTTCTAATGATATTTTAACTATTTCAAAATATTCACTTTCAAGCACCAGAATTCCCTTTTTTATATCTTGGTTACTTTCTATCTCCTCTAAAGAGAAAAAAATATTCCCTTCTCTTTTCAAAAGTTTATTAAACATTTTCTGATATCACAAACTCCTTTACATATTCAGCATCTGGCTTATCTATATCATCATTTTCAAATTCATATTCTAAATTTATTACAACAGTAAATATCACTTCTAAATCAAGTTCATCAGATTTAATTATTTTCTCGATTTTTACTATAAATTTTCTTTTTTCTACAAAATTACTTTGAAGCTTTTTTGATATTTTTTCATATATATCTCCATTATTATTGGGATATATTGTTTCAGAGTTATTATACAAAATTTTTTGAAGAGTATATCCTCCATAGCTCATCTGAAGAACTTCATTTTTATTTTTCAGCCATATTCTTTTTTTACTGCTGCTCCCAGCAAAAAAATCTATACTATTTTCATATTTTCCTTCATTTATATATCTATCTATTTTATATAGTTCATGATACGCTAAAGTATGTAAAATCTCATTTTTTTCTTTATTTTTCAAACTCTCCAACCTGCTTATTAACTTTTTACTTCTAGTATGAGTCATTCTATATCCCACAAGGAAACTTCCCATTAAAAAAGTAATTAAAAAGATTGTTATTAAAAGCAAAAAAGCCTTTTTATTCATATTTTTTCCCTACAAGTTCATACCCTCTCAGTATTTTTTTTATTTTTCCATTTTCATTTCTTATTTGTAAATTTATTACTATTCCTTTTCCATCCTTTTCGAAATATCCCTCTACTTCTTCCAAAATATTTTCTGCCCTCTCTACAAAAATTTTTTTATTTAACAAGCTGCATTCCATAACTTCCAGACTTCCAGTATAAAATCTATAAATAATATATTTAGAAAAAACCACTTCATTTTTAACATATGGTATTTCTAAAAATATTAGGCTTCCCTTTTCAGCTTTTCTTTTAAAAAACTCTTCCCTCAATGGACTGTTAATATATCCTAAAGGTTCAAATATTTCTTTTCCATTATTTAAATATTCCTTTCCTATATATTCTTTATTTCCAAAACCGCTTTCTCTTATATCTTTCTCAATTATTTCTATTATTCTAGAAGTATTTCTTACTGTATTACTTTCATTTACAAAAAAATTTTCTGTTCTATAGATAATTTTTATAACAGGAAACGAAAGAAGCATAAATATCCCCATTATGCCTAGGGAAGTCATTGTTTCAATAAGAGTTATTCCTTTTACTTTTTTCTTATACATTTTTCTCCTAGTAATATTCATCATATTCAGATATTAATTTTTCTTTTTTTAATATCATGTTTTTGCTGTGAAGTTCTATTTTTAATCTTAAAAATTTTTCTTCTTCAATTTTATTTTTAAATACTACTTTATCTATTGAAAGTAGTATTTTTTTATCCTCTTTATTTTTATATAGAAATTCTATATCACTAAAAACTGAATTAAAATCTTTATTTTTTTCTATTATATATTCATGATTTCCTAGATTTAAAATTAAAAATCGATATCCTTTAGATATTATTTTTCTTTCCAATAAATGAAAATTTTTCTCATTCTGCTCTATCTCCATATATTTTCTATTTGTTTTTAACATTTCTCTGTTAAATTCCATAAGAGGAAGTATGGTTATTAAAAACAGACTCATAGATATAATCACTTCTATAAAAGAAAAAGCCTTATCTCTCATACTTTTCCCATAAAAAAAATATAATAAAAAGATATTAAAAGAAAAGGAGAGAAAGGAATTTCTCCCTTTACTGCTTTTTTCTTTATGATATACCCTATTCCAAAAATAGCTGCTATAACAAAAGCTCCAAGATAATAGATATATACTGTATAAAAATTGCTATATCCAAGTATATATCCAACTCCCATCATAAGTTTTATGTCCCCAAACCCCATAATCTCTTTTCCTGCAATATCTGACCCATAGCCATAAAAAAAGAGCAGAGGAAGAGTGTAAACTCCTGCTCCGATTATCCCGTTTTCTATTTCGTATATATCTATTCCTCTGTAACATACAGCTCCTACAAAAAAGATTATATTTAATGTATTAGGAATATATAGTTTTTTTATATCTATTGCCAATATAAAAAAAGAAACAGCAAGAAGAAAAATTATAAATAAATTTTCCATATTTTTCTCCTTTTAATATTCTATCCATTTATTTCCCTGAACATCATATACCTGCTCTTCTGTAGGAGCAAACCAGATATACACTCCATCTCCTCTTTTAGCTATCTCATCATGATATGGACTTTTAAAAGTAAATTTCATTTCCCCACCAAAAGTTATCTTTCCTTTCTCATCTTTTCTGCTGCCTCCAATTTGTATTTTTCCCTCTCTTAGTATTACTTCTGCTTTAGGATCTAAATAAGGCAATAAATTCTCGATAGCTTTTTTATCATCTGCTTCGCTTGGTTCCACTGTTGTAGTCAAAGCTTCTCCTTTTTCTATATAATATAATTCTGCTGCTGTTCTCATAGCTCCCAGATATGATACGGCTTTTGTGTCCCTTCCTTTTGCTAACTGTACTCTCACTTTAGGTGTTACCAGACTTGATAATATTCCTACCAATGCTACTGCTATTATCAGCTCAATTAATGTAAATCCTCCATTTTTCATTTGCTCTCCTCCAAGTTTTTATATTTTATTTAATTATATCTGATAAATTAAATACGGGAAGGTAAATAGCTATTATTACAGTTCCCAATATCACTCCCAATATGATTATCATTATTGGCTCTACCAAAATCAATATTTTTCCTATATAGTTTTCTAACTCTTCTTGGCATAACTGAGAAATTTTATGAAACATATTTGCCAGCTCTCCACTCTCTTCTCCTATTACTGCCATCTTTTGATATTTATCTGAGTATATTTCTACTTGTTTAAGAGAATCTGCTATTCCCACTCCAGAAATAATACTATATCTCATATCTTTTATATCTTTTTTTACAACAGTATTGTCAAAACTTTCTTCCATAAGTTCTAATATTTCCGTTATTATCATTCCTGATTCCATCATCAGTGCTAGATTTTTTGAAAATCTTATAATTATATTTTTAACTAAAATATAATTATATACTGGTATTTTCATTATAAATTTATCATATCGAAACTTTCCTTCCAGATTACTTTTTATTTTTTTTTTTAAATAAATTATTAATGTCGATATACATATTAATAAAATAGTTATATAGTGAATATTTTTACTTATTTTCATTAAAATCTTAGTAAGAAAAGGGAGTGTTGTTCCACTTTCATTAAACATTTCCACAAAATTAGGAAGTACATAAACCATTAAAAATATTATCACTATCATAGAAAAAACTATTACTATGCAAGGATAAAAAAGTGCCTCAACCATCTTTTTCCTTATTTTATTTTCCAGCTCCAGATTTATAGATATCCTCTCTAGATTTTCAGTAATTTTCCCTGATATTTCTCCCAAATACAATAAATCTACATAAAAGTTTCCAAAAATATTTCTATAATTTTTAAAAGCTTCCCCCATAGAATTCCCATTTAATATATCTTTCCTTATTTCAGATATAATTTCTCCTAATTTACTATTTTCATATTGATTTTCTTGAATTTTCAAAGCTTCTATTATGCTTATTTTACTTTCCAGCATTATTTTTAGCTCTCTAGTAAAAGATAGTATATCTACATAAGATATTTTTTTATTTTTCTTCAATATTTCAAATTTGATCAGTATCATTCTTTTACTTTTTAAAAACTTTCTAAATTCTGCCTCAGTGGAAAATTCCTTTTTTCCTTTGTATTTTTTTCCTCTTATATCATATGCTGTATATTTATATTGCGGCATTTTCTCCCTCTTTTAACACTGTCTCAATATCTCATCTAAAGATGTTATTCTCATCTTCACTTTTTCTATTCCATCTTCTACAAGCTTTTTCATTCCATCATTTAATGCTTCTTTTTCTATTTCCTGAGCCGAATTTCCTTTCTCTATCATTTCCTTTATCTTCTCATTTGGTTCAAATATCTCAAAAATTGCTGTTCTTCCTTTATATCCGCTGTAGTTGCAGCTTTCACAGCCTTTTCCAATATAAAACATATTTTCATGATATTTTTCATAATCGTGTCCTAAAAGTTGTATTTTAGCTTTCCATTTTTCATCTTTTTCCTGACAATGAGGACATAATTTTCGTACTAATCTTTGAGATAAAATAGCTATAAGTGAAGCTGATACCATATATGGCTGTATTCCAATATTTAGAAGCCTATTTATTCCACCTATAGAATCATTTGTATGAATAGTTGAGAGTACAAGATGTCCTGTGATTGCAGCTTTCACTGCTATTTCAGCAGTTTCCTGATCTCTTATCTCTCCTACCATTAAAATATCAGGATCCTGTCTGAGATATGCTCTCAATACAGATGCAAAAGTTCTCCCAATATTATTTTTACATTGCACCTGATTTATTCCATCAATTTCATACTCCACTGGATCTTCCACTGTAGATATATTGACTTCTCCTGTATTAAGTTTTTTAAGCAGAGCATAGAGAGTACTGCTTTTTCCAGAACCTGTAGGTCCACTGATTAAAAATATTCCATTTTTTCTATTTAATTGAAATAATAATCTATCATAATCTGACTTTTCCATTCCTATTTTATCTATTTCAAATTCTATTATCTCTTTATCAAGTATTCTTATTACAGCCTTTTCTCCATTTATTACAGGCATTACAGATACTCTAAAATCTATTTTTCTTTCTCTTATTTCTAAATCAAATCTTCCATCTTGGGGCATTCTTCTCTCTGTAATATCTAAGTTTGATATTATTTTTAATCTTGAAATCATAGGAGATAAAAGTTCCAAAGATATTTTTTCTGTTTCAGTAAGTATTCCATCTATTCTATATCTTATTCTTATATAATCTTTTCCTGGCTCGATGTGGATATCGCTGGCTCCCCTTTCTACCCCTTGAATTATTATTGCACTTAGGCCTTTTACTACTATTGGACTTTCTATTGATAGAGATTTATATATATCTTCACTTTCTCTTTTCTCATTTTTATTTTCTTTTTTTTGAAGCTCTTTAAATATATTTTCAATATCTTCAGTATTTCCATATTTATATATTTTTTTAAATTTTTCTATCCCTATTAAAAAATTCTTTTTATCACAAAATAAAGATATTACTTTTAGCTTGAATTTAATATACAAAATATCTAAAATATCCTTTTTTAAACTCTCAAAAAGTATTAAAATTATCTTTTCTCCATCTGCATAGCATGGAAAAAAATTGTCTTTTATCATATTTTTATCTAAAATATATTGAATAGTTTTATTTTTAAAAAGCTTTTCATCTAAAATATATGTCTCTTTTCTTATGTCCTTTTCTTTTAAGATTTCCAAAAATATTCGATTTTTTTCAAATTTCATATTTTTAACTATGTTTTTCACTTTATCACATCTCTCTCAATATTTTAAACTTTGTAAGCTCAGTTTTATTAGACAGCTGTACATAACTAATATACTCACTGCTTCCTATTTTAACTTTTACTTTTATTAATTCCTGTTTTTTCTGTTCTCCATATATCAATATGCCCCCAAGAAAAAATATTAGCATAAATATTACTTTCATTTTTACTCCTTTTTCCATCCATCTTCTTCATAAGCAAATTTTTCATGATAAGACACTATATTCTCATATTTCACTTTTTTATTTTTCATATTTCTATATATATTTATTTTCATAAATTTCACCATATCAAACCCATAAAAAGATATTCGATATCTAGCTATATCATCATATCCAAAAATATATATGCTAAAAGATGGGGTTATATTGCCGTCTTTTGTTATTTTCACTTCAAATCTCTCTAGATTTTTTTTATCATATACAGTAGCATATTTTAAAGAAAAAGGTAGTTTTATATTTTCTTTTTCTCTTATTAAGTTTTCATACACTATTATTTTCTTTAGAATATAGTCAATTTTTACATTGTATAATTTTTCATTATCAAAAGACATTACTGAATAATCAGTAAAAATATTGACTATCTGCTGCTTCGCTTCTTCTATCTCTCTTTTCTCTTTTAAATTTCGATAATATATTATTCCTACATACATAACACTTAATATTATCAGCGTTGAAACAACTATATTTAGATAAGTATATCCTTTATTTTTAATCAATTTTCTTTTCTCCATTTATAATATGAATATTAAAGTGATTTATATAAATAAAATTATGCTTTATTATATACTTCACGATTAGTTATTTTCCTCTATTTTTCTAACAAATAATTTAAAACCAATATAATATAAATCTTAATTACCAGCACTTTTTCTAACCAATCCTTGAGAAAAAATATTTTTTATAAAAATTGTATTTTCTCCTAAATACGTATATAATTTAAATATGAAAATAATTTAAATTTCATAAATAGAGGGGGAAATAAAATGAAAGAAAGAGAGCTCAGCCAAAAAGCACTGGACATACTTCTTAAAAGTCAAAGAGATGAAGAAACTGACTGTCTAATATATGACTTTATGTCTAAAAAGGAAAAAGATCCAAAAAACAAAAAAATCTTAGCAAAAATGGCTGCTGACGAAAGAGATCATGCAAAAATGTGGAAAAGCCTTACTAAAAAAGAAGTAAACCCTAATTTAAAGCTTGTTTACTGGTATAAATTTCTCACTATAATTATGGGATTTACATTTGTATTAAAACTTATCCAGTCTGGAGAAACTACTGCCAGTTCTAAATATGCTGATATTATAGATGAAGTCCCTGAAGCTAAAAAAGCTTCCGAAGATGAATTAAGACATGAATATGAACTTATTGAAATGCTTGATGAAGAAAGGCTTCAATATGTAGGAGCTATGGTTCTTGGGTTGAATGATGCCCTTGTTGAACTTACTGGAACTATTGCTGGTCTTTCATTTGCCCTTATGAACACTAGAATAGTTGCTCTTTCTGGTATTATCACTGGAATATCTGCAACTCTTTCTATGGCAGCTTCAAACTATCTTGCTGAAAGAGCAGAAAATAATCCTAATGCTATGAAATCAAGTGTTTATACTGGAGTAGCTTATCTTATTACTGTTGCTCTTCTTGTACTTCCATACCTTATATTTCCTGAAGATATGTGGCTTGGTGCTTTAGTTACAATGCTTATTACAGTTATTTTCATTATTCTTTTCTTCAACTACTATATTTCTGTTGCTAAAGACTTGCCGTTTATGAAAAGATTTTTGGAAATGGCAGGAATCAGTCTTTCTGTAGCTGCTATATCTTTTGTAATAGGTATCCTAGTAAAAAAATTCTTGGGAATCGATTTATAATTGTAAAAAATTATTTTAATTACAAAACTATTTGATAAAATTAAAATATAAAGATATTAAAAAAGTTATGAAACAAATTTCATCTCTTTTTTGATATCTTTTTTCTTTATCATCTTCCTCTTCTAATATTTTTTTCTTTCTATAATTTTCTCTTCCAACATATTTTTTCTCTATTCTTCTTTTTATTCTACTTTTTAATTTTATATTTATACTAAAAAAATCTCATTAAACATTCCTGAAGAAAAAAATCTTTATTTCTAAAAAAATAACTCCAAAAACTTTTTTGCGAATAAAATATTTTAATATTCAAATTATTTTTTATTGAAAATAGTTTGATTTGATGATATCATAGACAATATTAATGTCATCAAAGGAGGAATTAGATTTTATGAAAAAAGAAATTTTTAAATTTATTCTTGGAGTAACTGTAATTTCCAGCCTGTTAAGTGGTTGTGGCTCTGATAAAGATAACTCAGCTGCTGTTAAAAATACTACTGCTGAACCTGTAAAAAAAGAGGAATTAACATTCGTTAACTATCGTGATATACGTGATCTTAACCCTCATCTTTATGCTGGAGAAATGTATGCTCAAGAGATGCTTTATGAGACTCTTGTAAATATTACAGAAAAAGGATATGAACCTTGCCTTGCTGAAAGCTGGACTATCAGTGAAGATGGAAAAATATATACATTCAATATCAGAAAGGGAGTAACATTCTCTGATGGAACTGTATGTGATGCAAAAGCTATAAAAGCTAATTTCGATGCAATTATAGAAAATAAAAGCAGACATACATGGCTTGAAATGATGCAGCTTTTAGAGAGTGTAGACCTTATAGATGACTATACTATTCAAATAAAAATGAGCAAGCCCTATCACCCTATGCTTACAGAGCTTGGAGTTACTAGACCTTTTGCTATGATTTCACCAAAGGCTATGAAAGATGGCTCTACAAAAAATGGTGTAAACGCATATATTGGAACTGGGGCATATATTTTAAAAGATTTTGTTACTGATGAATATGCAATATTTGAAGCAAACGAAAATTACTGGGGAAAAGTTCCTGAAATTAAAAAAATTATTGTTAAAGTTATACCAGATAATCAAACTCGTATTCTAGCTTTAGAAAAAGGGGAAATTGATTTGATATTTGGAAAGAATATGATAGATGCTGATGCTATAAATAAATACAAAAGCAGTGAAAAATTTACTACAGCTCTTTCAGAGCCAACTTCTACAAGACAGATTGTATTAAATACTTCAAATGGAATATTGAGAGATAAAAGTGTAAGACACGCTCTTCAATATGCTACTAATAAACAGGCTATATCTGATGGAGTTTTCTATGGGTTGGAAAAGCCAGCTGATACACTTTTTTCTAAAACTATTCCATACAGCAATATAGATTTAAAACCTTATGAATTCAGCATGGAAAAAGCTGCTGAAACTTTAGATCAAGCTGGGTGGCTGAAAAATGATAAAGGTATCCGTGAAAAAGATGGTCAAAAATTACAGCTTTCTCTTCTTTACAACAGTGACAGTGTAACTGAAAAAATAATTTCTGAATATCTTCAGTCAGAATATAAAAAAATAGGTATAGAAATATCTATTGCTGGAGAAGAGGAACAATCTTATCGTGATAAAATGAAAACTGGTAACTTTGATATGGTATTCAATATTTGCTGGGGAACACCTTATGACCCTCAATCTTCTCTTGCTGCTATGCGTCAGCCTGTTTATGGAGACTATGCTGCTCAATTAGGGCTGGAAGATAAGAAAGAAATTGATGAGGCTATAACAAAAATACTTGTGTCAACTGATGAAAAAGAAAGACAGGATTTATATACTTTTGTTCTTACAAGACTTCATGAAGATGCAGTATATATTCCTCTTACTTATGAATGTAATAAAGCAATATACAATTCTGCTTTAAAAGGTGTCAACTTCACTCAAACTCAATATGAAGTGCCTTTCGCAGATATGTATTTTGAAAAATAAATTTTAATGCTGAAAAGGGAGAATGAAAATCTTCTCTTTTCAGCTTTTAGTCTTTTTTAGGAGGAAACATTTTGAAGAACTATATACTAAAACGTATTCTTATGAGTATCCCTCTTCTCCTGTGCATATCTTTTGTCTGTTTTGTTTTTATCAATCTTATTCCTTCAGACCCTGCTGAAGTAGCTCTAAGAGTAAGACAGACTCCCATCATCACAGAAGAAGCTATAATGCAGGTAAGAGAAGAGCTAGGGCTCAATGACCCTTTTCTTTTAAGATATATCAAATGGCTTTTTCAATGTCTGAGACTAGATTTTGGAGTAAGCTACACAAACCCAGCACGTACTGTTCTTGGAGAGATTGGAAGATGCCTTCCAGCTACTTTAAAACTTGCTGGAATGTCTCTTCTTTTTGTAGTGACTCTCAGTCTGCCAATAGGATTCTTTTGTGCAGTGTACAAAGATTCTCTTTTTGACCGTGTAATGAGAGGAATAATTTTTATGACTACTGCCATGCCTGCTTATTGGATTGGTCTGCTTTTAATATGGTTGATCAGTATAAAACTTGATCTGCTTCCTACAAGTGGCGGAGGGGGGCTGAAATATCTTATCCTTCCTTCTTTTACTGTTTCTCTTACATATATCTCTACTTATATTAGACTTATCAGAAACAATATGCTTGAAAATATGAAGGAAGATTATGTTCTTTATGCAAATGTAAGGGGGTTGAAGCAAAAAGATATTCTTAGAAAACATATATTAAAAAATTCTCTCCATACTTGTATCGTTGCTATTGGTATGAGTATTCCTCAGCTTATAGCAGGTACTATTGTTGTAGAGAATGTATTTGCATGGCCTGGTATTGGAAAACTATGTATAACTTCTATTTTCAATAGAGACTACCCTGTAATTCAAGCTTACGTACTTATGGTTGGAACACTTTTTGTAGTTTTCAATCTTATATTTGATATCATTCAATATGTATCTGACCCTAGACTTAGAAAGGAAGTGTGTTAAATGTTTAATAAGCTTTTAAAAAACAAAACTGCTGTCTTCTGTATGGCACTTATACTTCTTCTTTCTGTCATGGGAATATTTGCTCCACTGTTTGCTCCAAATGACCCCTATGAAAATGATATTATGAATAAATTCGCATCTTATTCATTACAGTACCCATTGGGGACTGACCAGTTGGGAAGATGTGTTTTTTCAAGAATGATTTATGGAATAAGACCTACTCTTTTCCTTTCTCTTGTAACTATGCTGGGTACTATTGGTCTTGGAACTCTTATGGGACTTCTGGCTGGATATTTCAAAGGAACTATTGATGAAGTTATAATGAGAATTGTAGATATGATGCTCTCTTTCCCAAGCCAGATTATGATACTTGCTATTGTAGCTCTTCTGGGAGTGGATATAAGGAATGTCATCATTGCAAACATATTTATAAAATGGGCATGGTATGCACGTATGATAAGAACAAATGTTGTAAAATATACAGATAAAAATTTTGTTCTTTTTTCAAGATGTATTGGTTCTGGAGAAAGATTTATTCTCATAAGGCATATGATTCCATGTATAGCTTCTGAAATGGCTGTACTGGCTACTCTTGATATTGGGTGGGCTGTACTTAATATTTCCACCCTGTCATTTCTTGGACTTGGTGTACAGGCTCCTGTTCCTGAATGGGGAGCTATGCTTAATGAAGCTAAAAATGTTATGACAACCAACCCTATTCAGATGATAGCTCCCGGTATTGCAGTGGTTATTCTTGTAGCTTCTTTCAATCTTCTTGGAGACTGCCTGAGAGATGCTTTTGACCCTAAGGAGGCACAGATATGAAAACATTGCTAAAAGTTGAAAATTTGTCTGTTGAAGCAAGAACTAATAAATCATCTGTAAAGCTTGTTGATGATATCTCTTTTTCTTTGAAAGAAGGAGAATGCCTTGGAATACTGGGGGAGTCTGGAAGTGGTAAAAGTATGACTTGTAAAGCAATTATGGGACTTCTTGATAAAAATTTTCACATTGAGGGATTTGCTGTTTATGAAGGTAATAATCTTATTAAAAAAAACAGCGAAGAAATGAGAAAACTAAGAGGAAAGGAAATTGCAATGGTTTTGCAAAACCCCATGACTTGTTTTGATCCTCTATACCCCATTGGCTATCAAATGGCTGAAACATTTGCAGAACATCTCAATCTCTCACAGGAGGAAATAAGAAAGAAATCAATTGAAATATTAAAGCTCATGCAGTTAAAAGATCCAGAAGATATTCTTCATAAATACCCACATCAATTAAGTGGTGGAATGCTGCAAAGAATAATGATTGGTCTGGCTTTAGCTATGGAGCCTAAACTACTAATAGCTGATGAACCGACAACTGCCATAGATGCTGTTACTCAATATGAAATAATGAAAGAATTTATAAAAATAAAAGAAAAATATAAGGTAGCAATAATATTTATCTCTCATGATTTAGGTGTCATTTCAAAAATTGCTGATAATGTTATTGTTATGAGCAATGGAAAAGCTGTAGCTCAAGGAGATAAAAATCATATATTCTCTTCTGAAAAAGAAGAATATACAAAAATGCTCATAGAGAAAAAAATGGCAGTTATGAATAGATACAGAGAAATACTCCATAATGGAAGGAGGAAATCATATGCTCCTAGAAGCTAAAAATATATTTGTTAGTTTTAAAAAAGAAAATCAAACTTCTTTTTTTGGAAAAGAGAGACAGGAAGTAGTAAAAGATGTGTCAATCTCTTTAAAAAAAGGAGAATGTTTAGGTATAATAGGAGAAAGCGGAAGTGGTAAAAGTACTTTTGGAAAAACATTAATAGGCCTTTTAACTCCTGATAAAGGAGATGTAACTGTCAATGGAATAAGCCTTTATGGTAAATCTTCAAGAGATGAAAAAAGAAAAGTAAAACAGGCAGTAAGTGTAGTATTCCAAGATTATACCTCTTCCGCAAATCCAAGATTTCGTATAAAAGATATCATTGGAGAATCTTTAAGAGTTATAGAAAAAAGAGAAAATATAAAAATTGATAAAAAGAAAAGAACTGAAGAGCTTCTTGAATTAGTTGGTCTCAATAAAAATTTTATAGATAGATATCCCCATGAATTAAGTGGAGGTCAGCTGCAAAGAGTATGTATAGCAAGAGCTGTTGCTACAAACCCAGAAATTATTCTTCTTGATGAAGCTATCAGTTCTCTGGATGCTTCTACTCAGACTCAAGTTATGGATCTCTTAAAGAATCTCCAGAAAGAATTTGGATTTTCATATATTTTTATAACTCATGATCTTCCATCAGTGACATATATGTGTGATAGAGTAATATTTTTTTATGATGGTAAAATAGTGGAACAGGTTGATGATATTTATATGCTGTCAGAAGTAAAAAGTTCTTACGCTGCAAAACTTTTACATTCTATTTTAGAAATTGATATACAAAATGAGGAGCAGAGAAGTTATGCAAAACAACAGTCTTACTCATAAAATATATCTTCATATAATGATTCCTTTTATGCTTTCAACTGTGACACAGCCTTTATTAGGAGCAGCTGATATAGCGGTAGTAGGAAGGCTTGGAGATGAAAAATATATTGCTGGTATATCTATTGGAACTCTTATCTTCAATACAATATATTGGGTATTTGGCTTTTTAAGAGTAAGTACTACAGGATTTAGTGCTCAGAGTGCAAAAAATTCTGATATTCAAAAAACTTCAGATACTTTTTTCAGACCTCTTTTTATAGCTATTTTCATCAGTATATTATTTATAATATTTCAAAATACTATATTTAATTTTTCCATGGAGCTAATAGTTCCTGATATAGAAATAAAAAAAGCTGCAAGTGAATACTTTTTTATACTCATATGGGGAGCCCCCTTTGTTTTAATTAACTATGTCATTCTCGGGTGGCTCATGGGACAGGGAAATATAAAAGGTTCTCTTAGTATGCAGATAAGCAGCAATCTTTTAAATATAATTTTAGATGTGATTTTAGTTGTAATTTTTAAGCAGAAAATTGCTGGTGTTGCATATGCTACACTTATATCTCAAATAGTTTCTACTTTAATTGGATTATATTATCTGCTTCCCTATGGTTATACTAAAAATTTATGTTTAAAAAATATTTTCAGAAAGAAAGAGTTAATCTCTATTATGTGTGTAAATAAAGATCTTATGCTGAGAACAGTCTGTCTTGTTGTACATAATAATCTTTTTACAGCTGCAAGCTCTTCTCTTGGAGTGACTATTCTCTCTGCTAATGCTGTTCTTTTTCAAGTACTTTCAATTATTTCATATCTGCTGGATGGTATAGCTAACACTTCCAGTGTTTTTGCTGGAAGAGCAGCAGGGGAAAGAGATAATATTCTTATGAAAAATACATGGAAAAAAACGCTTCAATGGGGATTGATAATGGCAGGAATACTTACAGTTATATATTTAATTTCATATCCAAAAATAATAGAAATATTTACAAATATAACTACTGTAGTTCATACAGCTGAAAGATATGCTTACTGGATAGCTCTCTATCCTATTTTAGCTTTTATAGGGCTGACTTTCTATGGAGTTTTTACTGGTTCATCTGTTACTGCTCCAATTCTTTATTCTACAGCTGGAGCTTTGGCTGGCTTCCTTCTTTCATGGAAATATGTAATTCCAATTTTAAATAATGATGGTATCTGGATATCTTTGCTTCTATTCTATTTTTTAAGAAGTATATTATTGATACCATTTCTCAAAAAAACTTTAAATTAAAAAGGAGATGATTATGAGTTTTGTTTTAGGCAATATAAAATGTGAAAATGGAAAAAAAGAAAAGGGATACTGGAACATAGAAAAAACTAGATATCATATCCCTATTACTGCTATCTGTGGAAAAAAAGAGGGAAAAACTGTTGTCATTTCTTCTGGAGTACATAGTTGTGAATATGTGGGTATCCAAGCAGCTATTGAAACAGCTCAGGAGCTTTCTCCTGAGAATATTTCTGGAACAGTTGTCATTTTGCATCCTGTGAACTATACAGGCTTTTTCAAAAGACTTCCTGCTGTTATTCCTGAAGATAATAAAAACCTCAACAGAGTTTTCCCTGGAGATAAAGATGGCACTCTTTCTGAAAAAATAGCTTATAATTTTTCAAAATATCTTTACCCTAATATAGATTTTTTCTTTGATCTACATGGAGGAGATGTACAGGAAAATGTTACTCCCTTTGTATATTTCTCTGGCTCAGCAGATGAAGAAGTTAAAAAAATATCAATAGAAGCTGCAAAATCACTTTCACTCCCTTACAGAGTAAAATCATCTTCTGTAAATGGTGTATACAGCTCAGCTGCCATGCAAGGAGTCCCATCTCTTCTTGTGGAAAGGGGAGGAAGAGGCCTTTGGAGTAAAGAAGAAGTTGGAGCTTACAAAGAAGATATTCTAAGACTTCTAACTCATTTTAATATTCTAGAAAATAATTTCAGTTTTTCTGATATGACTCAAGCTGAAATAAATAATTCTAAATACCTTGAATCTAGACATAATGGATTCTGGTACCCAGCTTTTGAAGCAGGAGATACATTTAAAAAAGGAGCATTCCTTGGAGAGATAAAAGACTGTTTTGGAAATATTCTTGAAACCTATAAAGCTGAATTTGATGGAATTATTCTTTATGAAACAATATCTCTAGCAATAGCTATTGATGATCCTCTCATTGCTTATGGAGAAATATAATTTCCCTAATCATTTAAGGAAAATTGACTTTTTTTTCTGAATTATGTTATACTTTGTAAATTATAAATCATTTTTTCTTCTATACTAAATGATTTACAATAATATCGCTACAGACATTAAGGGGGAAATATGAATTTTTTTACAATTATTTTAGTTATTCTTTTTATAATTTTAGGAAATCTTTTCATTGTTTTCATGAATACCCGTATAGTTATGAAAGGGAAAAGAACTAAATGCCTAGAAAAACTCTCAAAAGAAAAAGGATACAAGTTTACTAAAAGATGGGATTGTAATTACGCTACAATAGCTATTGATGAAGAGAAAAAAATAATAGCACTTTTAGAACCTGCTTTCTTAGATTTTAAAGCATTTGAAATAAATGGTATCGATATTTCATCTAAAAAAATAGTTATCAACTCTCTTATTCCTGGGTTAGCAACTGGGGTAGAAGTTCTTCTAACTTTAAGAAATGGTGAAGAATATAGTTTAGAAACACTAACACTAAAAAAAGTTTTATTTGGAACTTTCAAGTTTCATCCTATTGTAACTAATGCTATTAAAAATGCTGAAGAAATTGAAGCTATTTTAAATTCATTCTAAATAATAATTTTTTATTTTTATATCACTTTCAAACAATCATAAGAATATTTATGGTTGTTTTTTTATTTTTTGTTTTTTTATATTTTTTTTCCCAAACAAATTTTTTATTTCTTTTCTTCAATTCAAAATATTTAATCTGCATATTTTTTTTAAAAACTTTGCCTAATATTAATTGTATGTTTTTTTGTTTGAAAAGATAAATTTAAATGTTATAATTTAATTATATAAATAAAAACAGTTTACTTTTTAACAGTTTTATTTAAAAATATTTTGTAGTTTTAAAAAGAATTATACAATTTTTTAGAATTTTTGTACGTCAAAAACAAAAATAAAAACAGGGGAATTTATTTTATTATTTTTAATTAAACTACAACATCTTGAAAGCAATTTAATTTTAAGGAGGAAAGAGATATGAAAAAAGTAGTTACTATGTTTCTTTTTCTATCTTGTTTGACAACAGCACTTTATTCACAGGAAGTAAGTGAAAAAGAGGGGAGAAAAGTTCTTGAACAGATAAGAAGAGAAATTCAGGCTGAAGAAAAAGCAAAACTGAAAGCTATTGAAGATGCTGAAAAAGCAAAAGCTGAAGAGGAAAAAGCCAGAATAGCAGCTGAAAAGGCAGAGGAAAAAAAGGGAAAAAAAATACTTGAGGATATTAGAAGAGATATGAATGAATCTCTTGAAGAAAAAGTATTTAGAAGTGACAATAACCCTGAAGCTAGAATAGCAGCAGCTGGAGCAGCTTTTGAAATTGGAAAGGAAAGAATGGCATTTCTGAAAATGGAAGAAGAAGAGATTGTGAAACTTGAAGAAGTTTTGGGGATGGAACCTAATGAAAACAGAGTATTTTTAAGTCAGAAATTTGATGAAGTATATGATCAGTTTAATTCAAATAATAATGAAATTGAATTACTTTTATTAGAAAATGAGAAACTTAATGAATACTTGAGTAGATTAGATAGAATGGAACAGAAAGTAAGAGCAGGAAATTAAATAGGGGGAAGATTTTATGAGAAAAGGTGACATTGAAAAATCTCTAAAGAGGTTTTTGAAAAGAAAAGTCAGTTATTCTCTTTCGCTTTTGATAGCCTTCATGATAACAGGGGGAATATCTTTAGGTGCAGGAATAACAGCAGAGGAAATACAGGAAACTAAAGGGGATCTTTTAACTAGAATTCAAACAGAACGAGAAGAAATAAAAAGAAAAATAGCAGAAAATGAAAGACTCATAGGAGAATATAATTCAGATTTTGTAGAACTTGTAAGAAAGGGAGATTTTTATTCAAAACCTTTATTCAACAGTACACAGATATTTTTTACTTATCAATATTTAGATAATGGAAAAGTGAAAGATAGAACAGATAAGGAATTTTCTGAAACTATAGATGCGATCAATAAACACTATGGAACAAGAAGTGGAAGAAGTCTTCTTAGATCAACTGGAAACATTGGAAAAGACAAGATAATGTCTGGAAATGGAGTAGGAGTTGATAATGAAGTATTTAGGGAAGAAATAGAAGTAGGAGCAAATATCAAACCTATTGAACCTGAGCTTCCAGTAATTAATCCAAGTGTATCAGTAAGTGTATCTGCACCTATTGTAAACCTTGGTGCTTTACCAGGAACAATAAGTCCAACAATGCCAACAATGCCAACAGTAACAGCACCAGTGGTTGCAGTGCCAACAGCACCAAGTGGGGTAAATGTATCAGTTACAACACCAGGCGCTGTAGATAGAATAACAGTAACAGCACCAACAGTAACAACGCCAACAACACCAAGTGATAAAAATATAAATGTAACAGCACCAGCAACACCAACAGGATTTGAGCCAACTACTGTAACGGCACCAACAGCACCAAGTATACCAGTTATTGTGCCGCCAACTATTCCATCATTTGCTTCAAATGTTGTTTCAGGAGGAAATGGAACAGCTAATCATATTGATACTAGAACTTTAAGTAATGGTGTTATAGAAATGGTTGCAATTAAAGGTGGAAATTTTAATTTAGTCAGAAATACTGCTAATACATGGACATATGAATATACTGGATATAGTGGAGCTAATGTTTGGGCTCAAGGTGGAAATGATGCTAAAAGTGATCTTCATGCAGATGTTGGAGCAGGATTAACATGGAGTAGTTTAGCTAGAACTTCTACAGCTTCTAGTGGATCTCAATTAGGGTTTCAAAAATTAGTTGGGTCAGGAACTCAATCAACAATGCTAAGTAATGCAACATTTCTTTATACTAGAGGGATGGAAAATGCAGCTTCTAATCTAGGGGAATTCGTACATTTGGATATTCATGGGGCTGCTGCACCAGCAGGTCAAAGAACAGGATTAGATACTGGAACTAATGGTTTAACTAATAAAACTGCTATTTTAGCTGCTTATGATGATGCTGGAAATAATATTAACTGGACTGGCAGAACTTCTGCTACATCTGATAGATATACTTGGATAAATAGTGGGAAACTAGTTGTAGAAGGAGGGAATACTTCTATAACTAATCACTATGACCATTATGGAGTTATTGATTCTAAGGCAATAGTTATTAATACTGGAGATATTATATTTCAGCCATATTTTAATGGAACTAATTATTATCAAAAATATACTTCTGCATTTGTAATGTCTCTATCTGGAAATACTGTACAACATATAATGTATAATGGTCCAACAGGAAGTATAAAAACATATACTCAAACAGCTTCTATTTTCTTATCTGGTTCAAGTGGTTCAGGAAGACCATTGAGTATAGTAAACAGAGGAACATTAGAAATGTATGGAGAAAATTCAGCTGGAATTTTCCTAAAAACAGGTTCTAATAATGATTTATATTTTGCTACTGATAATTTTGCTTTTAATAGTGCGACTAATACAGTAACAGCAGGTAGTTATAAACCATTGAAGTTATTTGGAGATAAAAGCATAGGTCTATATGGGGCTGCTACAGACGGTTCTACAATTGGAAATTTTGCTGTTGACATTGGAGAAACTGGTAAAGGAAATCAAAACTTTACAACTTCAACAGCTTCTGGGACTACTAATGGAACAAATTTAGTAGATTATAATATCAATCCAAGTGGTGGAACGAATAAAAATATAGAAGGATCTTTTGGAATAATTGCCAATGCACCTATGAATCTTACAAGCCATCAGATAAGAATATATGATAAAACTGAAAATAATGTTGGAGTATATCCTAATGCTGATGTTGCACTTAATCTTGGAGGAGGAGAAATTTCTCTAAATGGTGGAGATACAAATATTGGTATTTTAATTAATGGAAAAGGAAGTGTAACTTCTACAGGTAATATTTCAGTAACTGGTGGAGTAAAAAATATGGCAGTTTATGTCAAAGGAGCTAACTCTGGTCCAGCAGAAGCTGTAACAGTAAATAAAGTAACAGCTACAAATACTGAAGATTCAGTAGTTGTTTATGGAGAAAGTGGAGCAAAAATTACAGTAAATGAATTAAATGTAGTTTCAAAAGTAGGAGCAAATCCGACAACTGTAAATGGAAAAGATACAGGAGCTGCTTTTGCTTCAGGTGCTAATACTGTTATTACAATTAATAGAGCAGCAACTCCAGGAAGTGCTAATATATCTATAACAGGATCAAAATTAGATGATGCAGACAGATATGTTGGATTTGGTGTTATGGCAACAAATGGTGGAGTCGTTAATGCTAAAAACAATTATATAAAAGTAACTAATGGTTCAACAGCAGCAGCATCTATAGGAACAAATTCTAATATAGATTTATCAGGAGGAACAGTAGAATTTGATGGTTCAGGATATGCTGTTTATTCAGATGGAGTAGGAAAAATAAATTTAAGTAATTCTAAAATGATTCTTAAAGGAAAAGCAACAGCATTTGATGTAGATATGCTGGCAGGAACACCACCTGTAACATTAGATGCAAATTCAAGAATACATGTAGAATCTAATGATGTTGTTGTATTTAATCTGAAAAATGCAGCAGGGTTGAGTACAAGTGGATTAGAATCTAGCATAACTACAGCTCTTGGAACAGCTCTTGGAGGAGCAAATCTTTCAGATCTAATAGTTGCAGGGTTAGGTATTGACAAATATAAAATAGCTGCAGTTGATGGTGGAACAATTAGTATTGGAGACTTAGATAAAACAGGAATAGGAGCAGGAGGAGAGACTCAGGCTCAAAAAGATGGAAACTTCTACTATAATAGATTTTTAGGCCAAAGACTTGTAGCAACTGCAACAGGAAGTACTATTTCTGCTGTTCTTGATAATACTCAAGCTTCAAAATTCAATAATCAAGTAGTTGGATTGGAAATGAACTCAAGTAAACTGGCTGTGACTAATGCAGAAGCAGGAATAAATCTAGTTAATTCAACTATTATTGCTGACAGAGATGGCAGTGGATCAGGAGCAATAGGAGCTTTCATAAACTATGGAGTTGTAACAGTAGATGGAACAAGTTCAATAAAAGTTGAAAAAGAAAGCAATGCTGCAAATGCACAGGCAGTAGGTATTTATGGAGTAAATGGAAGTAATATTTCTAATGCTGGAAATATTGAAGTAGGAGGAGAACAATCTATAGGTATTTTAGGAATGGCATATAGAGAAGATTCTTCAAGCACTCCAATAGTTAATGAATTTGGTTCTTTGGCAGTAGGTCAAGGAAAAGCTAATATTACTAACAGTAATAAAATAACTCTTGATGGAACAGGAACTATAGGTATCTATGCATATAACAACAATACTATTGGAACAAAAGCAGATGTTGTTGTAACAAATACGCTGACTGGAGAAATAAAAGTAGGACATTCAAGTGGTTCTAATGCAGCTATTGGTATTTATGGAGAAAAAGCTACAATTTCCAACCTTGGAAAAGTATCAGTAGGAGATGGAGGAGTAGCTATCTATGCTAAAAATGGGACTGAAGTAATAAATCTTGGTACTTTAGATCTTGGAGCAGATGGAGTAGGAGTAATGCTTGATGGAACATCAGATATTACAGCAACTAGTGTAATAGTAACTTCAAACAATACTGGAACTCTTGGAAAGACTGCTATATTCTATAAAGGAACAGGGTCTGAAACTAAAAATATCAATATAGCTGTAAATGCATCAGCACTTGCTAAAGGAACAGCAATATATGCTGAAGATATGAATATTGTATCATCAGGGACATTAGATATTGGAACTTCTGGAATTGGGATATATATTAAAGGAAGTATGACTAATACTGGAACTAATCAAGGTACAATTAATCTTACATCATCAGAAACAGGTGCTGTAGGTATGTATACAAAGACTTCAAATATATTAAATAATACAACTGGAATTATTAATGTAAATGATGTAACTCAAGTTGGAATGTATGCAGAAGGAACTAATGCTAAAGCAATAAACAAAGGAACAATTAACCTGAATGTAGATGGGACTACAGGGATATATGTAAAATCAGGTGCTACAACTGAGTTAGATACTGGAAATACTATAATATTTAATGGAAAATCAAGTGTAGGGGTTTTTGCTGAGAATGCAACAGTAAATATTAAAGACAACCTCACTTTATCGAACAATAATGAAAATAAAAATATATTTGTATATGGTAAAGCGGCAACTGTTGGGATAGACTCTGGAAAAACTGTAACAGTAGATGGACTTGGAACTCCAGCAACACCTGGAAATAAAACAGTTGGAATCTATCTTGAAAATGCTGGTACTGGAAGTACATTTAATGGAGCGTTAGGACAAATTATTGTTCAAAAAGAAGCAGTAGGTATCTATTCAAAAGGAAACAATACTTTAAATGTAAATGTAACAGCTACAGGAGAGAAAACTACAGGAGTATTCATTGATGGTGGATCAACTATAACAGGAACTGTAACTGCCAGAGGAGCATCAGGAGTAGGTGCAGTAGGAGTATATGGAAGTGGCGGTGCTGTAACAATAGGTGCAGGAGGACTAACTCTTAATACAGATACAGATAAAGGAACAGGAATGTACCTTACAGATGGGGCTTCAACAACTGGAGGAACAATAACTGTAAATAATACAGTTGCTGGAACTAAAAACATAGGAGTATATTACAGCAAAGGAACTGCTTCTGGAACTGTTACAAATGGTGCTGATATTTCTCTTGTTGGAAGTGACAGTATAGGAATATATGCAGCAGATGGAATAACTTTAGTAAATAGTACTAATATATCATCAATAGCTGGTCAAAGTCACAGTATAGCTTCATATGTAGGAGGAGGTTCACAGCTGACTTCAAGTGGAGCTATAACTCTAAATGACACAACTGGTGGAATTGGAATCTATGCTGAAGAAGGGAAAGGAATTAACTCTGGAACTATCACACTTAATAGCGCATCAGGTTCAATGGTAGGAATGGTATCAGAAGCTAAATCTGGAAAAACAGCTTCTGTGGAAAATACAAATACAATTGCTGCTGGAAATAATCTTGGAATGTATATAGCAGGTGCTGGCAACAGTTCTGGAAAGAATACAGGGAATATAATTGCTACTGGAACAGGAACAGGAGTATATGTAGATGGTTCAGGAAATAGTTTCAATGGAACTGGAGGAACTATCACATCAAATGCAGTAGGAATCTATCTGAAAGATACAGATACTAATAAAATAACTGCAGGAACATTAAATATTGCTTCAGGAGGAGTAGGAGTATTTGGAGAAAATGCTAAGATAGACTTTGCAGTAAATGTTACAGGAACTGGAGCAGTTGGAGTTGCAGCTAAAGGTACTTCAGTAATATCAGGAAATATAACAACAGGACAGGATTCTGTTGGGGTATACCTTCTTGATGATACAGTAACATTTAATGGAGCAAATATAACAACTGGAACAAATAATTCAGGAACATCAGTAGGAGTACTGTTTGATACAGGAATAACTGGTGCATATACTATGAATAATGTAAGTGTAAATGCAAAAAATGGTGTAGGTATCTATCTAAATGGAACAGGAATGACTCTTAATCACAATGGAACTGTGACTACTGAAAATGGAATTGGAATATATGTTCCTACTGGAACTACTTTAGCTACAGGAACATCAGTTATGAATGTAAATGGAGGAACTGGAGTATACATTCATGGAGGAACAGCTAATCTAGGAACATCAGGAAACCTTACATTTAATTTCCTTGCAGGAGGAGGAATAGGAGTATTTAATAATGGAGGAACTCTTAATCTTGGAAATAATATAACTGTAACTGGTTCAGGATCTCTTGCAGCAACTTCAAATGGAAGTCTTAATTCAACAGGAAATCTGAATATAGGCGAAGGTGCTACGGGAATGCTTGGAACATATGATGCAGCAGTAACAGGAGTACAAAGTATAACAAATAATGGAGGAACTATTACAGCTACATCAGGAGGAATAAGCCTTGCAGCAGTAAAAGGATCAACTAATCCAGGATTTGCTATTACAATAAGAAATACTGGTACTATCAACGCAAGTGGAGTATCAAGTACAAATAATCCTTCTATTGGTATCTTTACAGATGTAGCTAATGTAATAAATACAGGAACTATTAATGTAGGAAATAATGGAATAGGGATTTATTCTAACCACAATGGAGTTCTTACATCAGTACAGAATGATAACATGACTATGACAGGAACAGATGGAATAGGAGTATATCTTAAAGGTACAACAAATGGACTTACATCAAATAATATAAATTCAACAGGATCAAGAAATACAGGGATAGTTCTTGAAGGAGTTACAACAAATATCAATGGTGGAACTATTAATCTAGGAAATGAAAGTGTAGGAATATTAGCAACATCAGGAACAACTTCTACAATAAATGGAACTATCACAGTTGGAGAGTCAAGTGCAACTAAGAGTGCAATAGGAGTAGTAGCAAATGCTGGTTCTAATGTAACTTTAACTGGAACAACAACAATTACAACTGGAAAAGGTGGGATAGGAGTATATGCCCAAGGAGCTGGAACAACAATAACAGTTCCAAATACAGCTAATATTACAGTTGGTGCAGAAGGAATATATATGTATTCTAAAGATGCTACACTGAATTTTACTGGAAATATTACTGCTAACAATCAAATAGGAATAGTAGCCGATGGTGGAACTATCAATGCTATGGGAGCATCAACAATAACAGTTCAAAATGGTGGAATAGGAGCATATGTTAAAGGAGCTGCACCAGCATTTGGAACAACAACAATAGCAGTACAGGCAGGAACATCAGCTGGATACTCTATGGGAGTTTACTATGACGGAGTAGCAGCACTTGGAACAGCGCCAGCGATTACACAAACAGGAAACTATACAATAGGAATGGTGTTAAATAACTCAACAGGAACAACAGCTGGAGGAATTTCTATTGGAGGATCAGGAATAACTAATCAAGTGGGAGTAATGGCAAAAGGAAACTCTGATCTTACAGTAGCAGGAGCTGTAACTGTAAGTGATGGAAATGATAATATTGGTATATATGGAGAAAATAGTGTAATTAAAGTTAATGGGAATATATCAGTTGGTTCAGCTACTTCATTGGCAACATCGTCAATAGGAGTATTTATTGATAAAGGAACATATACAGGAACTACAGGAAATATTTCAGTTGGAAAAAATAGTATTGGAATTTTTGGAAAAGATTTGAATGGAGGATCAATTTCTCAAACTGGTACTACTATGACTGTAGGAGATAGTGGAGTTGGTATATATGGAACTGGAATAGGTAGTGGAACAAAAAATATTAACTTAACAATGACTACAGGAATAACACTTGGAAATAATAATTCTATAGGAGTATATGCTAAAAATATAAATTCATCTGTAACAGGTGATATGTATGTTGGAACAAATACAAGTATAGGAATAGTAAGTGAAGGAACTGGAAATGTAACATATTCAGGAGATTTAACAATAGCAGATAAAGGAACTGGGGAAAAGGATACTGGATCAGTAGGTATCTATAAGAAAGAGGGAGCAGGAACTGTAAATATATTAGCAGGAAACTGGACTGTAGGAAATAATGGATATGGAATTTTCTTGAAACAGGCAGGAGAAAAAGCAACAATTAACAATGCTGCTGATATGACTTTAGGAACAGCAGCTGTAGGAATATTCTCAAGTGGAGAGAACACAATAAATAATACAGGGGATATAACTGTAGGAAAAACTTTCGTTCCAAATGGTGATCATAATAAGGTCCAAGACCATCTTAACTCAGTAGGTATGTATATTACAGGAGGAACTATAGCAACAAATTCTGGAACTATTACTGTAAATCATGATCACTCAGCAGGAGTTTATGCAAGTGGAATAGGGACAAGCTTTACAAATACAGGAACTATGAATATAGATAGTGGTGGTGTTGGTATTATTGTAAGAGATGGAGCAGAAGCCATAAATGCTTTTGGAGCTAACATTAATTTAGGAGGAACACCTCCTCCAGCAGGATGTAATGCTGTAACAGTAGGAATGTCAGCAGGAATGGGATCTAAAATTATAAATAATGGAACTATTACAGTAGATGAAGGTGCTGGAATGCTTGTAGTAACTGGTGCAACATTTGAAAATAATGGAACTATTGTGGTAAATAATGGAGTAGGAATAGAAGGTATTGGAAGTACAGCAAATGCTGGACATATAGTAGTAAATGGTGGATCAGCTGTTGGATCAGGTGGTTTATCTACTGCTAATGTAGGATCTGTTATAATCACACCAGATGGAACTGTAACAATCAATGGAAACTATACTTCTATTGGAGGAACTCTTTCTACAGCAGGAAATATAATAGTAAATGGAGCATATGTAGATGCTACAACAGGAACACCTCTATTTAATGCAAATAGTGTAAGTGGAGAAGTTAAAATTATGTCTAACTTTGCTACAACAGGAAATGGTCGTACATATGAAATGGAAGGCTTTGTAAATACAGCAATGGGAACAATTACAGGAACTAAACTTACTCCTGTAACATCACCTCTGTTTATAGCAAAAGTAACAGACAAAGGAAGCCTTGTTATTGCTAAGAGAGACTATAATGACTTAGTAATAGGAGAACAATTTGCTGCTCTATATAAAGGACTGGATAATATACTTGAAGATAGTAATGGTGAAGGAAGAGATGCAGAGATATTAAAAGGATTGAATAAATACTTAAATGATTTTTCTGGAGAGGAATTTGAAAGAGAAACTTCTAGAACTCTTGCTGAAACAAGAGGAGATATCTATGCAACTATTCAAGGAAGAATGCAGGATATCAACAGAGCTTTTGATAACTCTTTCTATGAACTTGAATCTTCATACAATATGACTAAAGACAGCAGTAAATACAGTGTTATCTATACTGATGGGAATTACAAAGATTCTACATTGGGAATAGATGACTATGATTACAAAGTGATGGGACTTCTATATATGAAGGAAAAAGAAGGAACAGAATATGGAAGTAAATATGGATATACAGTAGGATTTGCAGGATCAAAATTTGACTTTGATGACGGTGGATCAAAAGAAGATGTCTATTCACTAAGAGTAGGAGCACATAGAGTTAAAAATCTAAGTGAGGAACATAAAGTATCATGGCTGTCAAGAATAGAACTTGGATACAATAGACATATTGCTAAGAGAAAGCTTGAACTGGATAAAACTTATGAAAATAAGGGAGAGTACAATACTTACTCTGTAGCATTTGATAACAGACTTACAAAAGTTATCTATACAGATCTTTCTAGACAGTTGGATGTATATGCTGATTTAGATTTAGAGTATGGAAAAATAGATGACTTTAAAGAAAGTGCTGGAAGCAAAGGCGGACTTGAAGTACAGATTAAAGACAATGATTATCTGAGCGCACAGGCAGGAGCTGGAGTGAAGGCATCTCAAAGAATCTATGCAGGAAATGATATCTCGGTAAAAGTAACAGCAGATGTAAAATATGCATATGAATTTGGAGACAACTATGATGGAAACAAAGCAAAACTTAAAAATGGAGAGGAAGGATATTACAGCCTAATTACTCCAGAAGAAAGAGAAGGAAAACTAACAGGAAAAATTGGACTTACAGTAGAAAAAGCGAACCACATGGGAGTAACATTCGAAGTGGAAGCAGCAGATGAAGGACACAAAAAAGATTCATCAATTAAATATGGTGTAAGATTCAATTACAAATTCTAATTAAAGCAATAATTAAAACATTAGACTGCTCTTATTTAAGAGCAGTCTTAACCATACTAAAGGAGGGTTATGTTAGAAAGAAGAAAAAGAGGCCGCCCTTTAGGCAGTGGAGTGAAAAATTACTGTGCTCTTGGGTGCCGTTTTACTGAAAGAGAATATTCATTGATTCAGGAAAATTTAAAAAAACTGAAAGAAGAATATGGATCAAATAATAAGATAATTTTAAATCTTTTCAAAAGATATGGAAAAACTTTAGAAGAGAAGAACGATAAAAATAAGATAAAACTATAACAACTTGGAGGAAAATACTAATGATAAAATTGACAAAAAAAGAATTGGAAGTTCTAGGAGAAAATAAAGATGCAATAGCTCAGCTTTTAGTAAGAAAAGCTATTCTTGAAGAAATGGAAAAGAAAGAATATACAGAAGAGGAAAAAAGATATCTTGAAGAAATGAAGCTTAATATGGAAATTGAATTTTATCTTAATTCAATAGCGCAAAAAACAGTTCAAATTTATGATTATGAACTTTTAGAAGTGTATAAAAACAATACTGAAGCATTAAAGGATAAAAATACTGTAGAAGTATATCCACAATTGCAACAGGCTTTGTTTAATCAAAAACTTGGAGAAGAAAAAGTAAAAGTTATAAATGAACTAGTGGAAAAATATAAAATAAATGAAGTACTAAAAGAATATGTAAAGATAGAAGAACCTGTTGAAAAAACAGAAATTGAAGAATAAAAAAATATAACAATAGGGAGCTGAATTTAGCTCCCTATTTAACATTTATATATTCGATTCTTACTTATTTTAATTAATTAGCTGGTACAGTTGGTATTTCTACTCCTGATACTTCTGCAATAGCTTTTGCCCATTCCTGAGCTTCTTTTATAGCATCTTGATCCCCTTTAGTTGCTTTTTCAGAAAGTTTTTTCATAATCTCTTCATATTCTTTTATAGCTTTTGTATCGCTACTCATAACTTTTTTTGATAGAGCAACTTTATCACTGTATGAATAACTGTCTTTTGCACCTCCACAAGCTGCAAGCAGTCCTATCATTAAAGCTCCTATTACGATTTTTTTCATTTTAAAATCCTCCTTAGATATGTTTTGGTTTTTTATGTTAATTAATTTTAACACAAACCTCATTTTACATACAACCAAGCAGGCTTTTCATTCCAGCAACCAACAATTGCTTTTACATTTTTTTTATATTTTTTACTATTTTTTTACTTTTTTTTATGTTTTTCAAAAATAAAAAAAAGACATATTTATATGTCTTTAACTTTTTAATTTATGGCGGGAGTGACGAGGGTCGAACTCGCGACCTCCTGCGTGACAGGCAGGCGCTCTAACCAACTGAGCTACACCCCCAAAGGTGTATATGGTGGTCACAATAGGACTTGAACCTATGACCCCCTGCTTGTAAGGCAGGTGCTCTCCCAACTGAGCTATGCGACCATATTAGAGTTTTAAAATGGTGCCCAGAGGCGGAATCGAACCACCGACACGGGGATTTTCAGTCCCCTGCTCTACCGACTGAGCTATCTGGGCAAACATTTGAAATACTGGCGGAAGGTCAGAGATTCGAACTCTGAAGTCTTACGACGCCGGTTTTCAAGACCGGTTCCTTACCAGTTAGGATAACCTTCCATAGTGGTACCCCGTAGGGGAATCGAACCCCTGTTGCCAGAGTGAAAATCTGATGTCCTTACCACTGAACGAACGGGGCAAAAAAAATGGTGGATCCAGCTGGAGTTGAACCAGCGACCACTCGGTTATGAGCCGAGTGCTCTAACCAACTGAGCTATGGATCCACAATTAGTTAAAACATGGCGTGTCTGAAGGGATTCGAACCCCTGGCCCACGCCTTAGAAGGGCGTTGCTCTATCCAGCTGAGCTACAGACACATAAATGGTGCGTCATACAGGATTTGAACCTGTGGCAACACGATTAAAAGTCGTGTGCTCTACCAGCTGAGCTAATGACGCATCTTTGGAGCGGGAAACGAGGGTCGAACTCGCGACATTCAGCTTGGAAGGCTGACGCTCTACCAACTGAGCTATTCCCGCATATATTATTAAATTGTTTGGTGGCGGGGGCAAGATTTGAACTTACGACCTTCGGGTTATGAGCCCGACGAGCTACCAGACTGCTCTACCCCGCAACATAATGGTGCCTAGAGCCGGAATCGAACCGGCACGGTACTAAGTACCACGGGATTTTAAGTCCCGTGCGTCTACCTGTTCCGCCATCCAGGCAATCTTCAACTTGTTTTGATAACTCTCACGATTTATCTCTTTCCGTCGAGGACATTTATTATATTATCATAACTAACAAATTATGTCAATAACTTTTTTTATTTTTTTCAAAAAAATTTTTTTTACTCTACAATTATTCCTAAATCTCTTAATATCAATGTTTTAAAACCCTTGATTTCATTGAGTTCTCGCTCTTTTTGATCCTTTGTCATCTTTTTTATATAATATTCAATTTTGGATGCTTCACTTCTTCCATTACATTTAAAGATTATTTCTATTTTTAAAACTCCTTTGGATTTTGTATATTTTGCTCCTGTTCCTTGTTTATGTTCTTTATATCTTCTTTCTACATCTGTAGTTATTCCTGTGTAAAGAGAATTATCTTTGCATCTTATAATATATACATAGTAGTCCATTCCTTTTCCACCTTCTTAAAATATAGCTTATCTTTATTATATTCTAAAATCAAAAAAAATTTGAGTATTTTTTATTTAAGTATAATTTTTTTGTTCAATAATGTATTAAATCCAAAAATATATCGCTATATATAATTTAAATATAATGTATAATTGACTTTTATCTTAAAAAATAATAATATCTAATTAGATATTTTTTTATAAAGGAGGGAAGTGTGGATAATTTTAATAGAAAAAGAATGAGAAAAATAAAAATTTTATCAGGTATTCTAATAGGATTTATTGCTATATGCTTTATTGGATATGTTATTCATGAAAGAGAAAATGTTTTTACAGGAATTTTAAAGATCATTACTTCTCCATCCGTTCTTATCACGGACTTCCTAGTAATAGGAGGAATTGGAGCTTCATTTGTGAATGCCTTTCTAATATTTCTATTTAATTTCACTATCATTAAAATTTTGAAAATTGAAATAAATGGATTGATAATGGCTTCCTTTTTTACTGTTTTTGGATTTTCATTTTTTGGTAAAAATATCTTGAATATATTACCTTTCTATCTTGGAGGAATTCTTTACAGCCTTTATGAACATGTAGATTTTAAAGAAATATTTATTACTATATCTTTTGCCAGTGCTCTTGCTCCATTTGTAAGTGAAGTTGCATTCAGAGTAGACACTACTGACACATCATACCTCAATGCCATAGCCTTAGGAATATTAATAGGATTTATTGTTACTCCTCTTGCTAAAAAAATGGCTTCTTTTCATGAAGGATTCAACTTATATAATCTGGGATTTACTGGTGGTATACTTGGAGCTGTAATTACTTCCATTCTGAAGCTGTATAAATTCCAAATAACCCCGCAGAGAATAATTTCAGTAGAATATGACCTTGCCCTTAAACTAATCTGTTCTGGGGTATTTCTGAGCCTTATAATCATAGGCTACTTTATTAACGGAAGTTCATTTACAGGTTATAAAAAACTTTTAGAAGATACAGGATTAAAAGCAGACTATATTGAGCGTTACGGTTTTGGTCTTACATATATCAACATGGGAATAATGGGATTTGTAGCAATGGGATTTGTTGTTTTGCTTGGCGAAACTTTCAACGGACCTCTTTTAGCTGGTATTCTTACTATAGTAGGATTCTCTGCCTATGGTAAACATTTTGTCAACACTATACCTATTTTGCTTGGGGTATATCTTGCAAAATTTGGAAGCAGTACTGATACATTTACTGTTGCACTTTCTGGTCTTTTTGGTACATCTCTTGCTCCTATATCAGGAGTATATGGAACTTTCTGGGGAATAGTTGCTGGGTGGCTTCACCTTGCTGTAGTACAAAGTATAGGAACTGTTCATGGAGGACTTAATCTGTATAATAATGGATTCTCTGCTGGTATAGTTGCTGGATTCCTTCTTCCTGTAATGGATATGATCAAAAATCATAAAGACAAAGAAAGATTAAAATATCTAAAAAGAAAAAAACAACTTTATGAAGCAATTAATTTAGAAAGAAAAAAGTTTGAAGAATTTAATGAAGAAGAATAAAAAAAATTTACAGCCAAAACTTAAAGAAAGGGATAAAATGAAATTAGAAAAATTGGAGGATTTAAAATTTCTTAAAGTCGCTATTGAAAAACATCCAACTACTGGAATACAATTAGAATACTTAGATAAACCTAATGCTATTGCTGCTTTGGTATTAAATGCAGCTGGAGACAAAGCTCTTCTTGTTAAGCAGTACAGACCAGGATTTCAAGGCTATATGTATGAAATCCCTGCTGGAATAATGGAAGAAGGGGAAGATCCTGTGTACACTCTTGAAAGAGAGATAGAAGAGGAAACTGGATATTTAAAAAATGATTACAATATTATTTACAACCCTAAAAAACCTTTGATACTTTCTCCAGGATACACAAGTGAGTCTTTATATATTTACATCATACAGTTAAAAAATGACTCTATCGTTCCACAAAACTTGAAATTAGACATTGGAGAAGACTTAGTGGATACATGGTTCCCTTTAAGTGAAATTGAAGAGATTACAGCAGATTTTAAAACCATATTCACTCTCCATCTTTACAAAAATATTAAAAATTCATAGTAACAAAAAAGGTGCCCTTTGAGCTGGATTAAATTAATCTTTGCTTAAAAGGTCACCTTTTATTTATAAATTAGCCATATTATGAAGCCTGTGATAAAAACCTTTATTTTCTAAAAGTTCCTTATGTGTTCCTCTCTCCTCTATTCCATTATCTGTAAGAACTATTATCTCATCAGCATTTTGAATAGTTGAAAGTCTATGAGCAACTACTATTGTGGTTCTTCCTTTACATAACTCTTCAAGAGATTTCTGAATAAGTCTCTCTGTAATATTATCAAGTGCAGAAGTTGCTTCATCAAGTATTAATATCGGCGGATTTTTAAGGAATATTCTGGCAATTGCTATTCTTTGTTTTTGCCCTCCAGAAAGTTTTACCCCTCTCTCTCCAACATAAGTATTATAGCCATCTGGCATTTCCATTATCAAATCATGAATATTTGCTTTTTTAGCAGCAATCATCACTTCATCATCTGATGCCTCACTATTTCCAACTAAAATATTTTCTTTTATTGTCCCTGTAAACAGGAATACATCCTGTTGTACTATTCCTATATTTTTTCTTAGAGATTCCAGTTTTACATCATAAATACTTTTTCCATCTATTTTGATATCTCCATCATCAATGGTATAAAATCTTGGAATAAGATTACACAATGTTGTTTTTCCTCCACCAGAAGGTCCTACAAGTGCAAGCATTTTTCCTTTTGGTATTTTCAATGAAATATTTTTTAGAACTTCTTTATCCTCATGCTTAAATGAAACATTTTGGAAGTCTATTTCTCCTTCTACTTTTCCTATTTCACTTGCATTAGCTCTATCATTCTCTTCCTCTTCAGAAATAATATCCAAAAATCTTTTAAAGCCACTCATTCCATTTTGATATTGCTCTACGAAAGCTATCAATCTTTTTATTGGCTGAGTAAATATTTTTATATAAAGAAGATAAGCAAGAAAATCTCCTATGTTGATTTTCCCCATATATGCAAATATTCCTCCAAAAATAAGAACAGCGTAGTCTAGAAGGTCAGTAAGAAATCCTACCCCTGCTCCATATTCCGCCATTATCTTATATGATTTGCTTCTTGCATCTACAAATCTTTGATTGTCTTCCTCAAATCTTTCTCTTTCATTTTCATTAATAACAAAAGCTTTTGATACTCTTATTCCTGAAATACTATTTTGCAGTCTGGCATTAATATCTCCCGTTTTTTCTCTTGTCTTTACAAATGCAGCCAACATTCTTTTTCTTTGGAACAAGCTGTAGATTATAATAAGTGGCAGAAGACAGAATATTATAATTGTTAGCCCTACATTTATTCTAATCAGTACTAAGAATGATCCCATGATCATAAAGAAAGATATAAACAGATCCTCAGGTCCATGATGTGCAAGCTCAGATATATCCTGCAAATCATTTACTATTCTTGACATTATACTTCCTGTTTGAGTATTGTCAAAATATCTGATAGGAAGATTTTGAAGGTGGCTGTACACATCTCTTCTCATATCTGCCTGCATTCCTACACCTACAAGATGCCCCCAATACTGCATAAAATATGCACAGAACATCTTTATGATATATATTACCAGCAATACCCCTGCAAATACTCCAATGGCTCTAAATTCCCTGTTAGGAATTGTATGATTGGCTATTTCTCTAGTTATCATTGGGTATACCAGATCACATAATGCTGAAATGGTTGCCACAAGCAAGTCTAGAAAAAACATTTTTTTATACGGTTTATAGTAACTTACAAATTTTTTAAACATTTCTTCCCCCTTGATTATTCTTGATTAATAAGTAGTATTATATCATATAATTCATATTATTTGGATGAGAAAAATTATCTCTATAATTAAAAATAAGTTTTAGAACTTTTTCAATAGAATTATTTGTTCCACCAACTGTACAAATTCTTCTAATTTCCAAAATTCTAAAACTTATTTTATATTTTTAAATTATTTTTCATCTACATATCCTAATTCTTTTAAGAATGGTTTTTTCTTTCTCCAATCATCTTTTACTTTTACCCAAAGTGTTAGATAGATAGGCTCACCTAGAAGTGTCTCTATATCCTTTCTAGCTTCTGTTCCTATTTCTTTTAACAACTTTCCATTTTTTCCTATGATGATACCTTTCTGTGAATCTCTCTCCACATAGATATTTACATCAAATTTATCTCTTCCCTTTTCTCTTTTAGCTACATCTAATATTTCAATAGCTACTGAATGAGGTATTTCATCTCTTGTTTTAAGAAGTATTTTTTCTCTCACTATTTCAGTTATTATCTTATAAACAGACATATCTGTATACATGTCATCAGGATAGTATTTTATTCCTTCTTCCATAAATGGTTCAATAGCTTCTAATAATCTAGGGAGCCCAAAAGCATACTGCCCAGATATTTCTACTATTCCATCAAATTCTCCAAGTTTTTCTTTTACTTCCTCTCTTTTAGCAGCAAGCTGTTCATCAGAAAGTTTATCTATTTTATTTATTACTAAAATTCTTGGAGTTTTTTTTGCTTCCATTACTCTTTCCATAACAAATTGATCCCCAGTGCTTATTTCTTGTGATCCATCCAAAAGAAAAAGTATAACATCAACATCTTTCAACACTCTGATAGCACTATTTGTCATATACTCACCTAAAAGATGTTTTGCTTTATGTATTCCAGGAGTATCTATGAAGATGTACTGATTGTTATTCAAATTTAGTATCCCTTTTATGTTATCCCTTGTTGTTCCTGCTTTATCTGAAACTATTGCTACTTTTTCAGATACAAGTTTATTTATCAATGTAGATTTCCCAACATTGGGTCTTCCTACAACTGCTATAAATCCTGCTTTCATTTATTAATCATCTCCTATGCCTATTTTCATATAGACTTCTCTCATTTTTTCTATAAAAGATACATCATCATTTTCAATTTTATCTTTTATCTCTATACTTATTCTTTTTATCATACTAGGAGAGATTTCCTGTTTTATCCCTGCTTTTTTTCCATATGATATAAATCTTGCTCTGAATCCTTGTCTTGAAAGTTGTCCAAACACTCTTTTTTCTTCAGTATTACCCAACATTTCTATATAATTTTTTAAATCAGAACCTAATTTTTCACTTATTGGCTCTGAATATATTCTTTTCCCCCTTGTTGCAGTTATGTTTTTATACTCATAAGTTTCAAGGGTATCTTTTTCGATTTCCAGAATATCGTTTATTTTCAAGCCTGTTTCACACAAAAGTCTTATCACCAGACTGTCTCTTTTACCCTCAAAAGTGTCTCCACACTGTTCCAGCACTCTGTTCAACTCTTGAAGTTCCAAAATCCTTACAGGAGCTTTTTGGAGCTTTGGAAGTTCTATCTCTCCCATAGGCATGAAATCTATTATTCTTTTTTGTAAAAGATATCTGTAAAAACTTTTTAAAGAACTTACTTTTCTATATATAGATCTGTCACTATATTTTTTTTTGAGTTCTTCTATATATTTCAGTATATCTTCATTGCTAACATCCAGCCATTCTTTTTCTCCAAGAAACTCTTTGAAATCTTTTAAATCTCTTTGATACATTTCATGAGTAGTATCTGTGATTTTTCCATTTTCTTTTGATGTCTCTAAAAATTCTTTGACAAAATCCATATTTACTCCTCATTTAAAAGTTCTTCTGCATGTTTACGTACTGCTTCTGTAACATTTTCTCCTGCCAGCATTCTTGCAATCTCTTCTATTCTTCCTTTAGCATCTAACTTTTTAACTGTAGTAGAAGTATTATTGTTCACTGTTTCCTTTTTTATATAAAATTGCTGATGGGCTCTTGCTGCTATAGCTGGTGAGTGAGTTATAGATACAACTTGGGCATGATCTCCTATTTCTCTCATTTTATTAGCTATTTTTCTGACAGTTTCTCCTCCTACTCCTGTATCTATTTCATCAAAAATAAGGATAGGAATATTATCTACTCTTGAAAATATAACCTTCAGTGCAAGCATTATTCTGCTTACTTCTCCACCAGAAGCTATCTTCCACAGAGGTTTCATATCCTGTCCCACATTTGTTGATATGAGGAATTCTACATTATCAGAACCATTTATTCCCATGGCCTCCATTTTTTCCACAACAATATGAAACTTAGCATCTCCCATTTTTAAGAATTTAAGTTCATTCTCTAATTCTTTTTCTATTTCAAGAGCTTTTTTCAATCTCAGTTTTCTCAATTCTCCAGCATCTTTCCAGTAACTTTTTTCAGCATCTTCTTTAAGTTTGAGCAGTCTCTTTATCTCAAAGTTATTTTCGTCTAAAAGTTCCACTTTTTCTGCTATACTATTTCTAAATTCTATAATTTCTTCTATTGTAGCACCATACTTGCTTTTCATTTTATTGATAGCATCCAGTCTGTCTACTACTTTTTGCAGTCTTGTTTCATCTATGTCAATATCCTGATCTATAGTATCTAATATATCCACACAATCTTCAAGTTCATAATAGACCTTTTCCAACTTTTCTAAAAGCTCCTGAAATTCATCTCCATATCTGCACAAGCTCTCTATATTTTTTCTTGAATTATATATAAAGTGCAGTGCATTAAATTCACCATCTCTTAATTGAATATTTGAATCAAGTATCTTATCTTTTATCTTTCCAGCATTAAAAAGTTTTTTATACTCTTCCTCTAATTTAACATCTTCTTCAAGTTGAGGATTTACTCTATCAATTTCAGCAAGCTGGAATTCATAAAATTCTCTTTTTTCAATAGCTTCCTGTCTGTTTTTTTCAATATTATCTATCTGAGAAACTACATCTCTGCATTCATTATATTTTTTAGCAATATTTTCTCTTAAAGCTTTTCCCTCTTCTCCTAAAAATTTATCAAGAAGTCTGATGTGATTATTTTTATTAAGAAGCATTTGATGAGAATGCTGTCCTACTATATCTACAAGAGTCCCCATAACATCTTTAAGACTGTTGAGAGATACTCTGATATTATTTACAAAGGCTTTTCCCTTTCCATTTTTATCTAGATATCTTCTCACAATTACTTCATTATCTTCTGTTTCTATGCCAAAATGGGCAGAGAGTTCCTCTGCCTGTTCATCATTTATTTCAAAAACTCCTTGAGCAAGAAGATGATCTTCACCACTTCTTATCATATCTACAGAAGCTTTCTCTCCTATAAGAAGATTTATCCCACTTAGAATAATAGATTTTCCTGCTCCTGTTTCTCCTGTGAGAACTATAAGCCCATTGGCAAATTCTAAATCAAGTTCATCAATTATAGCCAGATTTTCTATTTTAAGCTCTCTTAACATAGATTATCTCCCCATTTTAATTTTTCTCTAAGGACACTATAATAGTTTCTATCCTTAGGTATTACAAGGTTTAGAGTCATATTTGAATATTCAATATCTATTATACTTTCACTGTTGACTTTTGTGTTTACTTGTCCATCTACCACTATCTGCCCTGTTCTATCTGTATCTTCCATTTGTATCTGTAGTTTTTCCTCTCCACTGATTACAATAGGTCTTGTGTTTAGGTTATGAGGTGCTAGAGGAGTTATTATCATAGCTTTCATATTAGATTTTACTATGGGTCCTCCTGCTGACATTGAGTATGCTGTTGACCCTGTAGGAGTAGATATAATTACTCCATCTCCTTTATATGTACACATATACTCATTATCAGAAGAGAATTTAACCCTTAATACTTTTGAAGTTATACCCCCTTTAGATATAACAATTTCATTTAGTGCATAATATTTCTTTTGATTTATTCTTATTTCCAGTATGTATCTTTTTTCATATTTAAAAGATCCAGCCAGAAAATTATCATACTCTTCAAATACCTTTTCTTTTTTTATTTCAGTTAGAAATCCCAGACTTCCAGCATTTATTGCAATGACATATATTTCAGATCTGAATATAAAGTGTTTGAATGATCTCAGCAGAGTTCCATCTCCTCCTATGACCACGGCAAAATCAGCCTCTGTACTTCTATCTCCAGCGACTACTTCTATATTCCTTTTATTAAAGTATTCAATACTTTCTTTGTATATTTCTTTTGCTATTTTTTTTTCAAAATTATAAATGATGCACACCTTTTTCATCTACTCTGCCTCCCAAGTTTAAAACATTGGAACAGGGTCTATCGGTTTCAGATTGAACCTCAGCTCATAATAAAGATTTGGTTTTCCCTCTGTAGAAAGTCCAAGTACCCCTATTTCTGCACCTTTTCCTACTGTCTGATTTAATTTTACATTAGTAGATATAAGGTTTCCATAAACACCAATCATATTATATCCATAATCTATCATTACCACTTTTCCAAGTCCCTGGAAGTTATCTGAATAAATTACCTTTCCACCAGAAGAAGCTATTACTTTCCTTCCCATTTGTGCAAGTATCTCTATTCCATTACTTGTTACTCCTTGTTCTTTTTCCTGTTCAAAAGCTACTACTATTCTTCCTTCTACAGGTCTTAAAACTTTTCCTAATTTAGAATAAGCCTGGCTTTTATTTACTACCTGCTTATCTTCTTTACTTCTGGCAACTATAATCTGCTTGATTTGTTTTTCTATTCTTTGTTTCTCTTTTTGAAGTTTACTTATAGTTTTTACATGAGTAGTTTTCTCATTATTTAATCTTGCTATAAGAGAATTTTTTTCTTTTTTCATTCTATCTATATTTTTCAAATTTTGAGCAAGTTTATTTCTAAGAGTACTCAGTTTTGATTTTTCATTTTCAATATCTTTTTTTACTTTCTTTATATCCACTTGTACTGACTGAATATAATCCATCTTTTTCAAATCTCCATTTAAAAGATTTTTAAAGTTTTTTCTTAAAAGAGCTTCTGTTATCAGTTCTTCATCTTTGTCATAAACATATCTGTTCCATGCTATAAGCTTAGCTTTATATTCAAGTTTCTTTCTTTTCATTTCATCAGAACTTATAGCCAGATTTTTTTCTCCATATTCTATATTTTTTGAAACAGTTTTTATCTCTTCAACTATTTTTTCTCTTTCCTTTTCTATGTTTACAATATCTTTTTCAATATCTTTTATCTGTTTAGCTATTTTTTGTTTTTCCACATCAATAGTCTTTATTCTAGTGTTTTTTTGATTTATTTGACGTTCTATATTTTTTACTTTCTTTTCCATATCTGATACAGAGTCTGAAAAAGATAAAACACTAAAAAACATAAAAAACAGAACTACCTTTTTCAAGATTCCTCCCTAAAAACTTTTTTCAGTTTTAAAGGGTTAACCCAAATAAGGATATTTATCATAAGTATAATAAGTCCTTCTATAAGAATTATTTCACCTAAACTCAGTATCAGATACTTACTGCTTATTTTAAGCATTTGTTCCCTGATATAGATATATCCATTAAAAAATATAAGGGTTCCTACTATAGATGCTGCTGTAAATGGCAGTAAATTTACTTTCTTAGATCTTGCTGCATTCACTCTTTCATCATGAATTATATCCACATTATTAAGAAATTCTATGGATACTGCATTATAGAAAATATAATATATCATAGCCATTGAAGGAAGAGTCATTCCTAAAATTACACTTACCAGTATCAATTTATAAAATTTCATTTCTCTCTCTTTATATGCTATAAAATTTGCATCTATAAAAACTTCCTTGATATTTTGATTATTTTCTAAGTTTTCTTGTATTTTTTCCAGTCTTGCTGGACTATCGAAATAAATCAACAGCGAATCTGATAAAGGATTTTCTCCTTTTGGAATTGCTATATCCAATTGAAATTGGAGATTTTTAAAAGCTTCCTCTTTAGACAGATATCTGACCTTTTTTACTCCCTCAATGTTCAAAACTTCTACTTCTGTCTTATTTTTTTCTTCTTCGTTAAGATTGCTTCTCAAATCTGCTGTAAAAAAATAACTATTTTCAATTTTTTTAGTAGTAGAAGAAATATTGATCACAAAAGATAAGAAAAAATTTAAAATGACAAAGGAAATAACCAAAAGGATAAATGTTTTTTTCTTCAACTGTATTCTATTTTTAGTATAATTTTTTTCTATTTTTAATAAGTTATTCATACCCACCTCATCATAAAAATTTTTTCACTATGATTAAAGGCTGACCTAATCAGAATAATAAACTTTTTGGTCAGCCTACCTTTTCATTTTTACATGTTTTCTTTAACCATTGATACTAATTTAGCTGCTGTAAGTTCATATTTTTCTAGAAGTTCATTTGCTTTTCCACTTTGTCCAAACTTATCATAGATCCCAAGTTTTTTAACTTTAGTAGGATGTACTTCTGATAAGAACTCAGATACTGCTGAACCAAGTCCTCCTATTACAGAGTGCTCTTCTGCTGTGATTATAAATTTAGTTTCCTGTGCTGCTTTTAATATAGTTTCTCCATCAAGAGGCTTGATAGTTCCTACATTTATAACTCTTACAGATATTCCCTCTTGTGCAAGAATATCAGCAGCTTTGATAGCTTCATAAGTCATAAGACCTGTTGCAGCTATTGTCACATCATTTCCTTCTCTCACTGTATTAGCTATTCCTATTTGAAAGTCATAATTTTCTTCATCAAATATTGTTTCTACATCTAGTCTTCCCATTCTGATATATACAGGCCCTTCATATTCTGCTGCTGCAAATATCATTTTTTTAGTTTCAACAGCATCAGCTGGAGAAAGTACTATCATTCCTGGAATAGATCTCATTAAAGCGATATCTTCTATTGATTCGTGAGATCCTCCATCTTCTCCTACAGATATTCCTGCATGAGTAGGAGCAATTTTGACATTTAGTTTTGGATAAGCTATTGTATTTCTTATTTGCTCAAATGCTCTACCTGCTGCAAACATTGCAAATGTAGAAGCAAAAGGAATTTTTCCACAAGTAGCAAATCCTGCTGCTGTTCCCATAAGGTCAGCTTCAGCGATCCCTACATTGAAGTGTCTATCAGGAAATTCCTTTTGGAACATACTAGTTTTTGTAGATTTAGTTAAATCTGCATCTAATACTACGATATCTTTATTTATTTTTCCAAGCTCTACTAAAGCTTCTCCATAAGCTTGTCTTGTAGCCTTTTT
This sequence comes from Fusobacterium ulcerans, assembly GCF_003019675.1. Taxonomy (NCBI): domain Bacteria; kingdom Fusobacteriati; phylum Fusobacteriota; class Fusobacteriia; order Fusobacteriales; family Fusobacteriaceae; genus Fusobacterium; species Fusobacterium ulcerans. Next base: position 1,112,584 of record NZ_CP028105.1, read on the forward strand.
ACTCATTTATTTTTCCCTCCTGGATTCTTTTAGATTGATTATTTACTGTTTAATTCTGCCAATGCTTTTTCAGTTTCTTCTTTAGTAGGTGCTACTCCATGGAATCCACAAACATTTTCCATGAAAGATACTCCTTTACCTTTTACAGTTTTTGCTATTACTATAGTTGGTTTTCCTTTTGCTTCTTTTGCTTTATCTAAAGCAGAAAGAATTTCTTCAAAGTTATGTCCATCTATTTTAATAACATTCCATCCGAAAGCTTCCCATTTTGCATCAACAGGCTCAACACCCATAATTTTATCTACATTTCCATCTATTTGAAGATTATTGAAGTCTAAGAATGCACATACATTATCAAGTTTGTAATGTGCTGCTGTCATTGCAGCTTCCCAAATTTGCCCTTCTTGTAATTCTCCATCTCCCAGGATAATATATGTTCTGTAAGATTCTCCAGAAAGTTTAGCATTTAGTGCCATACCATTTGCTACTGATAGTCCTTGTCCTAATGATCCAGTAGAGATTTCTACTCCTGGAACTTTTTTCATATCAGGATGTCCTTGTAATATTGATCCATATTGTCTTAAAGTTTTTAAGATATCTTTATCAAAATATCCTCTTTCTGCAAGTGTAGCATATAATGCTGGAGCTGCATGTCCTTTTGATAATACAAATCTGTCTCTACCTGCCATTTTAGGATTAGCTGGATCTATATTCATTTCTGAAAAATATAGAGCTGTTAAAATATCTGTTGCTGACAGCGATCCTCCTGGATGACCTGACTTTGCTTCACAGATCATTTTTACAATAGATTTTCTTATACTAGTAGCTTTTTCTTCTAGAGTTTTGATATCTTTCATTTATTTCTCCTTTCAAATATTTATATTCTCTCTAAATTATATTATTTTATACATAATATTGTCAAGAAAAGGTATTTTTTTAAACTAAAAAAACATGCTTACCCTTTTAAAAGCTAAGTCTATACCGCTTTCTAAAAATTTGAATATATCCTTGTATTTGATACATCCTATAACTAAAAGGAAAAAAGAATAGGAAAATAAAGGCCTTATCAGCTTTCCTTCTTTTTTCATATTTTTGAGGATAGTAAATATCCCCAAAGAAAACAGATACAAAAATTCCATACTATTTTTAGTATAAGCTACAGCTATAATAGAGCTTAAAGCTATAAAAAATATTAACAAAGTCTTTGTTATCTGTGGATTACAGCTTATTCCTACAACTGGTATTTTGAGAAGTGCTCCTCCTTCCCAGCCTTTAGGATACAAATCAAAAATAAAATGAAGAGATAATGCCAGTGCAAAACCTATAAGAAAGTATCTAAAAGTATCATTACTATCTCTTTCATAAAATCTTATTAACATAAGAAGAATTAAAGGACTGTGTGTAAGGATACTCCTGTGCTTCAAATTAAATTTAAAATCCCAATCAGGAAATCTTATCCCTAAAAAGTAAGCTGTGAAAGAAACTACTATTCCTGCAAAACTTACTTTATCAAAAAATTTTATCAGAAAATCCATTTTTTCTCCCTTGCTCTGAAAAAAAAGGAGCAGAAATTATCTGCTCCTTCTGCCTTTTATGTAAGGTTAATTACTTTAAATATTACTATTTAGTAATTTCAGCAACTACTCCAGAAGCTACTGTTCTTCCACCCTCTCTGATGGCGAATCTTAATCCAGTTTCCATTGCGATTGGGTGTATTAATTCTACTCTCATCTCAATGTTGTCTCCTGGCATTACCATTTCTACTCCCTCAGGTAATGTTACTGCTCCTGTTATATCTGTAGTTCTGAAGTAGAATTGTGGTCTGTATCCTGAGAAGAATGGAGTATGTCTTCCTCCCTCTTCTTTAGTTAGTACGTATACTTCTGATCTGAATCCTGTATGTGGTAGGATTGATCCTGGTTTTGCTAGTACTTGTCCTCTTTCTACGTCTTCTTTTTTAGTTCCTCTTAATAGAGCTCCAATGTTATCTCCTGCTTGACCTTGATCAAGAAGTTTTCTAAACATTTCTACTCCTGTACATGTTGTTTTTGATGTAGGTTTGATTCCAATTATTTCTAATTCTTCTCCTACTTTTACTATTCCTCTTTCTACTCTACCAGTTACAACTGTTCCTCTTCCTGTTATTGTGAACACGTCTTCTATTGGCATCAAGAATGGTTGGTCTACTGCTCTTTCTGGAGTTGGGATATACTCATCTACTGCGTTCATTAGCGCCATAATTTGATCTACCCATTTTTGCTCTCCATTTAGTGCTCCTAGTGATGATCCTGTTACTACTGGAATATCATCTCCTGGGAATCCATATTCTGTTAATAATTCTCTTACTTCCATTTCTACTAGTTCTAGTAATTCTGGATCGTCTACCATATCTGCTTTATTTAAATATACTACTATGTAAGGTACTCCAACCTGTCTAGATAGTAGAATGTGTTCTCTTGTTTGTGGCATAGGTCCATCTGCTGCTGATACAACTAAGATAGCTCCATCCATTTGAGCTGCTCCTGTGATCATGTTTTTTACGTAGTCAGCATGTCCTGGACAGTCAACGTGAGCATAGTGTCTTTTTACAGTTTCATACTCAATATGAGATGTATTGATAGTGATTCCTCTTTCTCTTTCTTCTGGAGCTACGTCAATTTTATCAAAATCAACTTTTTTAGCTAGTCCTAAGTCTGATAAAACTTTAGAAATAGCTGCTGTTGTAGTTGTTTTTCCGTGGTCAACGTGTCCAATTGTTCCAATGTTTACATGGGGTTTGCTTCTTTCGAATTTCTCTTTAGCCATTTAAATTCTCCTCCTAATTTTTATATTTTATTTTTTATGGTTGGTACTTATAGTACCAACCCTTTATAAAGTTACTATATGTAAGAAAGACTATTTTCCTCTTTCTTCTTGAATTCCTTTTTGGATAGAAGCTGGTACTTGAATGTATTCAGCAAATTCCATAGAGTAAGTTGCTCTTCCTTGAGATTTAGATCTTAAGTCAGTTGCATATCCAAACATTTCAGATAATGGAACTTTAGCATCAATGATTTTAGCACCATTTCTGTCTGTCATTCCACCTATCATTCCCCTTCTTGAGTTAAGGTCTCCTATGATATCTCCCATGTATTCTTCTGGAGTAGTTACTTCTACTTTGAATACTGGTTCAAGGATTATTGGATTAGATTTAGCAGCAGCTTGTTTAACAGCCATTGATCCTGCAAGTTTAAACGCCATTTCTGATGAGTCAACTTCATGGTATGATCCATCATAAAGAGTTACTTTTACATCAACAACTGGGTATCCAGCTACAACTCCACTTTCTAGAGCTTCTCTACATCCTTTTTCTACTGCTGGAATATATTCTCTAGGAATAACTCCTCCAGTAATTTTGTTAACAAATTCAAAACCTTTTCCTGGATTTGGTTCAAGGATAATTTTAACGTGTCCGTATTGTCCTTTACCTCCAGATTGTTTTGCATATTTAACTTCATGATCTGTAGTTCCAAGAATTGTCTCTCTGTAAGCAACTTGTGGTTTTCCTACTGTAGATTCAACTTTGAATTCTCTTTTCATTCTGTCAACAATGATTTCAAGGTGAAGTTCTCCCATTCCTGAAATGATTGTTTGTCCAGTTTCTTCATCAGACTTAACTTTGAAAGTAGGGTCTTCCTCAGCAAGTTTTGATAAAGCAATTCCCATTTTCTCTTGGTCAGCTTTTGTTTTTGGTTCAACAGCAACTGAGATAACTGGATCTGGGAATTCCATTTTTTCAAGAACTATTGGAGCATTATCTGCACAAAGAGTGTCTCCAGTAGTAGTTTCTTTCAATCCTACTGCTGCTGCGATATCTCCACAGTAAACTGCTTCAATTTCTTCTCTTTTATTAGCATGCATTTGAAGAATTCTTCCCATTCTTTCTTTTTTACCTTTTGTAGAGTTAAGAACATAAGTTCCTTTTTCTACAACACCAGAGTATACTCTGAAGAATGTTAATTTTCCAACAAATGGGTCTGTCATAACTTTAAATGCTAGAGCTGCAAATGGAGCATCATCTGACATTTCTCTTTCTATTTCTATAGAAGAATCTTTCATATCAGTTCCTTTTACCATTGCAACGTCTGTAGGCGCTGGCATATAATCAACAATGGCATCAAGTAATGATTGGATTCCTTTATTTTTAAATGCTGTTCCACATGTTACTGGAACGATCATGTTAGCGATAGTTGCTTTTCTAAGAGCACCTTTAATTTCTTCTTCAGTGATTTCTTCTCCACCAAAAAATTTTTCCATTAATTCATCACTTGTTTCAACAACTGATTCTAACATGAATTGTCTTGCATCTTCAGCTTTTTCAACTAATTCTGCTCTAATATCTTTTACTTCAAATTTTTGTCCATTATCTGAATCGATAGGCCAAATAATTTCTTTCATAGTAATTAGATCGATTACTCCTTCGAAGTAATCTTCTGCACCGATTGGTAATTGAATAGGTACAGGATTTGATCCTAATTTATCTTTAATATCTCCAACACACATGCTGAAGTCAGCACCGATTCTATCCATCTTGTTAAAGAATGCGATTCTTGGTACTTGATATTTATCAGCTTGTCTCCAAACAGTTTCTGATTGAGGCTGAACCCCATCAACTGCTGAGAATACTGCAACTGCTCCATCTAGAACTCTTAGAGATCTTTCAACCTCAACTGTAAAGTCCACGTGTCCTGGTGTGTCTATTATATTTACCCTATGTTCTCTCCAGAAACAAGTTGTTGCAGCAGAAGTGATAGTGATACCTCTTTCTTGCTCTTGTTCCATCCAGTCCATTGTAGCTCCACCTTCATGAACTTCTCCTAGCTTATGCTCTACTCCTGTATAGAATAGAATTCTTTCAGTAGTAGTAGTTTTTCCTGCATCGATATGAGCCATAATTCCAACGTTTCTAGTCATATCTAAAGAAACTTTCCTAGCCATTAAGTATTTCCTCCTCAAAAAAAATGAATAAAGTTAATCTTTGCCGTCTATAAAAAACTAGATTTTATAATGTGCGAAAGCTCTGTTTGCTTCTGCCATTTTATAAGTATCTTCTTTTTTCTTTATAGTTGCTCCATCATTATTAGCTGCTGCGATTAATTCTGCTGCTAATTTTTCGATCATACCATATTCTTTTCTTTGTCTTGTATAAAGTGTTAACCATCTGATTGCTAAAGTTTGTTGTCTTTCAACTCTTACTTCAACTGGAACTTGGTATGTAGCTCCTCCGATTCTTCTTGATCTAACTTCGATTTGAGGTTTGATATTATCTAATGCTTGTTTAAATATATCGTACCCCTCTTGACCAGTTTTCTCTTTTATTAAATCCATTGCTGAGTAGAATATTCCTTCAGCTATAGCTTTCTTTCCATCCAACATGATTGAATTGATAACTTTAGTAACTACTTTATCTGAGTATCTAGAATCAGGTAGTACATCTCTTTTTATTGCTGCTCTTCTTCTTGACATTTTTAACTGTTCACCTCCCTATAATTACGCTTTTTTAGCTCCGTATTTAGATCTTGATTGTTTTCTTTTTGCAACTCCAGCTGTATCCAAAGCTCCTCTGATAACTTTGTATCTAACCCCTGGTAAGTCTTTTGTTCTTCCACCTCTTACAAGTACGATTGAGTGTTCTTGTAAATTGTGTCCTTCTCCTGGAATGTAGCAAGTAACTTCGATTCCATTAGTTAATTTTACTCTGGCAACCTTTCTCAAAGCTGAGTTTGGTTTCTTAGGTGTAGTTGTATAAACTCTTACACAAACTCCTCTTCTTTGTGGGTTTCCTTGTAATGCTGGTGATTTTTTCTTTTCTAGTAAAGTGTCTCTTCCATTTTTTACTAATTGACTTAAAGTAGGCATTTTACCCTCCTTCCTATTAATTTAAAATAATTTTTATATATTATAACTTAAATATTATAATCACTTTGTTTCAAAAAGTCAATATAAAGCTAAGGTTATATTTATAAATCTTTACAATTATATCACACTTTATCAAATTTAGAAAGTATTTTTTAAAGTTTTTAATTCATTTTCTAAATTTTCCCATTCTTCCATCAATGAAAGTATCTCCATGTCTAATTCTTCAAGCTCTTTCTGTATATCCATAAGTTTATCTACATTATTTTCTATTCCTGCTTTATTATATTCTTCTTCTTTAGCAGATTTTTTTTCTTCAAATTTTTCTACATCTGCCTCAGCTTTTATTATTTTTTTCTCAAGAGATGATATTCTGTTTTTATTTTTTTTCTGCTCCTCAAAATTAAGAGAAGCTTTAACATCTTTTTCTTTTACTTCTTCTCTTTGATTTAAATAAGAATTGTAATCTCCTTTAAAAAGTACTGCTCCATCTTTTTTCACTTCATATATATTATTAACAACACAATCTAAAAAATTTCTGTCATGTGATACTACTAATATTGTACCTGTATATTCTTCCAGAGATTCAGATAATATCTCTCTTGAGTAAATATCCAAATGGTTAGTAGGCTCATCCAATATCAGAAAATTAGGTTTTTCCAGCATAAGCTTCATAAATGCCACTCTTGCCTTTTCTCCTCCACTTAAACTAGATATCTCCTTATATACATCATCTTCTGTAAAAAGAAATCCTCCACATATATTTCTTGCTTCCTCTTCACTCAGTACAAAATGATACATTAACTCTTCCAGTACAGTTCTTTTAGGATTCAGCCCTTGGTGATTTTGATCATAGTATCCAATCTTTACTCTGTCCCCTATTTTAAAATCTCCCTTGCTTTGTTTCTCCATACCATTTATTATTTTTAACAGAGTAGATTTTCCTACACCATTTTTACCAATTACTCCAACTCTATCTCCTCTATATATATCAAGATTCAAATTCGAAAATATTTCTTTACCATCAAAAGATTTAGCTAAATCTTTTATTCTCAACACTAAATCTACACTTGTAGTATCTGTTTCAAATTTAAGCTTTATCTTTTTAGTTGTAATAACAGGATTTTCCATTTTATCCATTCTGTTAAGTATCTTTTCTCTTCCTCTTGCCTGTTTAGATTTTACTCCGGCTTTGTATCTTCTGATAAATTCTTCCATTTTTCTTAATTTATCCTGCTCTTTATCAAATGCCTTCACAGTACCAGACAGATAAGCTTCTTTCTGAATAGTAAAATCTGTATAATTTCCATTATATGTTTTTAAAGTTTTTCCTTCTATTTCAAATACTCTATTTACTACATTATCTAAGAAATAAACATCATGTGAAATAAGAATAAAAGCTTTTTTATAATCTTTTAATATTCTTTCCAGCCATTCAATAGCATTTAAATCTAAATGGTTAGTAGGCTCATCTAATATCAAGAGTTCCGGTTCCTCCAAAAGTATCTTTCCTAAAGCTACTCTTGAAAGCTGTCCTCCAGATAAATCACTTATTTTAGAAACCCACAAAGATTCTGCCAGAGTAAGCCCATTCAATATCTGCTTTACTTTGTACTCAATAGCATATCCCTCATTCTGTTCATATCTTGCTGTTACAGTCCCCAACTCTTCCATAGTTTTATCAAAATCTTCAAGATTTTCTGCCAGAATAACATTTAATTCTTGTATTCTATGGTAATCATTTTGTACATTAGAAAAAACTGTCATTAGTTCTTCAAAGACAGTATTATCAGGGTTAAGATCAGGATGCTGTGAAAGATACCCTATTTTCAATCCACCCTTTTTTGAAACAGTTCCCCTTTGATTCGTCTCAGGATCTACTTCATCATATTCCAATCCTAAAAGTATTTTAATAAGGGTACTTTTTCCTGCTCCATTTACCCCTATCATTCCTATTTTATCTCTCTCATCTATTGAGAAGCTTATATTTTTAAACAGAGTCTCCCCTGTGAATCCCATAAACAAATTATTTACTTGCAGAAGTGCCATTTTCTATCTCTCCTAATTTCTTCCATATATTTTCCATCTAAAATCTTAACACATTCATAATTTATTGTAAAGGTCAAAGTATTTACAAAAATTTTCCTTACTCCTTTCACTATTTTATGATAAAATTATATGTTAATAACTTTACTCAGGGAGATGCACTATTATGATAAGAAAATTCTTGATTCTTCACCTCTTTATTTTCATATTTTCTTTCTCATTTTCTGATGGGGTTCAATCTAAAGCCTATAAAGTAGATGCCATCAACAAAGCAATAGAAGAATTAAAAATGCAGCAGGCTCACTTAGAGCTTTTAAAAGAAAAAATAGAAAGTACAGATACAGATGTTACAAAAAAAGCTCCTACTTCTGAAGAAAGACCAAAGATAGCTCTTGTTTTAAGCGGTGGTGGGGCAAAAGGAGCTGCTCATATAGGAGTTCTTAAAGTACTTGAAAAATATCAGATTCCTGTTGATATAATAATAGGAACAAGTGTGGGAAGTATAGTTGGAGGAATGTATTCCATTGGGTATTCTCCAGATGAAATAGAGACTACTGTCCTCAATTTAAAATTTACATCACTTCTTACAAACTCAAAAGACAGAAATTTAAAAAATATTGAAGATAAAATAGAAAATGATAAATACCCTTTTACTGTAAGTATAGATAAGAATCTTAAACTTTCATTCCCTATGGGATTTTTAAATGGAGAAAATATCTACCTACAATTAAAAGAAATATTTAATAGAGCAGAAAATATAAAAAACTTCAATGATCTTCCTATTCAGTACAGAGCTATAACTACTGACCTCCAAACTGGAAAAGAAGTTGTCCTTCGAGATGGTGATCTTGCTCTTGCTACATTTAAAAGTATGGCTATTCCTAGTTTTCTTGAGCCTATTGAAGATAATGGAAAATTCTATGTAGATGGAGGAGTTGTTAATAATTTTCCTATAGATGTGGCTCATTCATTAGGGGCAGATATAATCATTGCTGTGGATATTTCAGCAGAGGCTTCCAATATAAATGAAAAGTCAAATCTTATAACTATTTTAGATAAACTCGCTACATACAATGGAAACAGAAAAGTTGATCTCCATAAAAGACTGGCTGATATTCTCATCGTTCCAGATGTAAAAGACCATGATACTATAGATTTCAGCGATCTTTCAAGCCTTGTAACAGAAGGAGAAAAAGCAACTGAAAAATATGCATATATTTTAAAAAATCTAAGTTATCCTCAAGAATTTCAAGAGATCAAAGCAAAGAGCTTTAAAGAAAAGCCGATAGAAATAAATAATATAAAACTTGTAGGAAATGAAATTCTTACTGAAAATAAAGTTAGAAATCTCATGCCTAGTGTCTCAGGAAATAAATTTACTAAATCTGATCTCAATGACTGGACAAAAAGAGTGTATTCAGTGAGCTATATAGAAAGAGCTTTCTATGAAGTAAATGGAGATACTATTACATTTAAGGTAAAAGAAAAAGATGGAATAAATATAAATGCTTCTCTTAATTATGCCTCAAACTATGGTGGATCCATGAATATATCTGCTACTATGCCTAACTTTGGACTTTGGACAAGAAACTATACTGTAAAAGCAGAAGCATCAAGTTATCCTAAAATAGCTTTAAACAATCTTTCATTTTATGAACTAGGAAAAATAAAAATTTTAACTGCTGCAAGTATAGGTTATGAAGTAGATCCATTATTTATTTTTAATGATGGAAAAAAAGTTTCTACATATGAATCAAATACTTTTAAAACTACTTTATCTCTTGGTACTGCAATATCTAATAATGTGGTTACAGGTTTAACTTTAGGATATCAAAGTTCAGATAATAAATATTCAAGTGGAAGCAGATCTTACAAAGATTTTAATGAGAACTATCAGACTATTTCTACTGGTACCTATCTATATATTGATACTCTAAATAGAAAAAATTTCCCTTCAAAAGGAAATGTCCTGCGTTTTGAAGGATTCAATACTCAAGGTGTGGACAGCAAGGATATCAACTATAATGGATTTATGTTTTCAACTGACTTTTATCTTCCTGTAACTGAAAAGTTCTCTATGAATTTAGGGTTATCTGGAGGAAAAACAGCTGGAGAAAATGTCCCTGACAGTAGCCTTTTCAAAATAGGTGGATTGAGAGATAATGATTTAGCATTTTCATTTATAGGTCTTCCTATGATGGGTAGATATACTGATGAATTTTATATGATTCGTGGTGGTTTGCAGTATAGACTTACTGATACTTTCTATCTTATAGGAAAATATAATATGATGACTTATTCATCTGATGGATTATCTTTCCAAAAATCTTATGATATAGGAGACAGAAGATATCATGGATATGGAGGAGGAATAGGTTGGGATACATTCCTTGGACCTATATCTCTGATGTTGTCTAATGATTTAGATTCATCTTCTCCATTATTTGAAGTATATATGGGTTACACATTCTAACAAAAATTAAAATAGATTATAAAATTTAAAACAAATCAGGGGGATAATTAAAAAGTGAAAAATGTAGTAAGAGTTTTTATTTATTGTATTGGTTTATTTATAATGGCTGTTGGAGTAACATTTTCAGTAAAATCTAACTTAGGAGTTTCTCCAGTAAATTCAATTCCCTATGTCATAAGTATCATAGCTGGATTAGATCAAGGTTTATGTGTTTCTCTTATATTTTTCTCATATATTGCGTTACAGTTTTTTATCTTAAAGAAAGAATTTAAATTTCAAAACCTTTTACAAATTATATGTGCAAGTTTATTTGGATATTTTGTATCTTTCTCAAATATGTTTTTTTGCTTTGAGCCTTCATCTAATTATCTTGTAAGAATGATATATATGGCTGTTAGTATTATTTTTATAGGGATAGGAGTATTTCTTTATCTTGAAGCAGAATTGATTCCACTTCCAGCTGAAGGAGTCATGCTGGCTTTTAAAAAGAAAACAGCTTTTGAGTTTCACAATATAAAAATAGGTTTTGACCTCATAACTGTAATAGCAGCAGTTCTCTTATCGGTTATATTTTTAGAAAGTATTTACGGAATAAGAGAAGGAACATTTATTGCCGCTTTCCTAGTTGGAAAAGTTGTAGGACTTATTCCTAAGCTCTTTAAAAAAGAAGTAAAAAAATTAAAATCATTTATAGACTAAAAAATCACAAACCACCACTTCAAGTGGTGGTTTGCTCCACCCTATAAGGGTATGGTACTAGCTTAGGCTTAAGCCTTACTGAATGGTTTGCCAACCGCGTAATTCTTCATTCAGCTACTTAAGTAGCTGGTGTGCTTTAGTTTGTTTTTTCTCCGAAAGGATCTATATACTCTTTCAATGTCAATTGATCATTCGCTATATCTTCTTGCAACTGTTCTCTTATATATTTTGCGATCCTTTCTTTATTTCTTCCTACTGTATCAACATAATATCCTCTACACCAAAAATGTCTATTCCCATATTTATATTTTAAATTTGCATGTTTATCAAATATCATCAATGAACTTTTCCCTTTCAAATATCCCATAAAACTTGATATGCTTATTTTCGGCGGTATACTTACCAACATATGTATATGGTCTTTACAGGCATTAGCCTCTATTATTTCTACTCCTTTAAATTCGCATAGTTTCCTTAATATCTGCCCTATATCTCCTTTGATTTTTCCATATATTATCTGCCTTCTATATTTTGGTGCGAATATGATATGATATTTACAATTCCATGTTGTATGTGATAGACTATTATTGTCATACATTTTATGACCTCCTTTGATTAGTTAATTGGCCGGCAAACCTAATTAATTATATCAAAGGAGCTTTTATTTTCTAAGCATAGCCTTCCGGCTTTTTTGCACCACTCGCTTAGCAAGTGGTTTTTTTATTAGTTATTTTTTAAATTTTTTGATACTCTAAACTTTATCGTTTTCTTTGGATAGATTTTCATAGGTTCTTTTGTTACTGGATTAGCTATTATCCTTGAATGTCTTTTCAGTATTTCAAATGTTCCTATTTCTTTAAACTTTATTTTTCCATCTATTAATATTGCTTCTTGTATCACCTCTATAAATTCATCTATCTCTTCTTGTGCTTTTTTTAATGATATCTCTTCTTTACTTATTTCTCTATATATTTTTCTAAGCTTCCTTTTATCCATATTCACCTTTTTTCTTTATTTATTTTATTCTCAAATCCTTTTCCTGCCCTAAATTTTATCACTTCCTTATTTTCTGTCATATTATCTATTCCTAATGATGCCAGAATATATCTTCTTGCCCCATGTTTTCTTTTTTCAAAAACTCCCCAGTCTTTAAAAGTTACTTTTCCATCTATTTCTAATGCTTTAAATATGGTCTTCCAAAATGTATCTATTCTTTCTTGGACTTCTTTTACATTTCTTAATTTTATTTTCTTTTTATAGAATCTTATAAATTCTGTTTCTGTCATAGTTCCTCCCTGTACAATTAGAATTTATATCCTATTCCTACTCCAGCTATCCATTCACTTTCAGTTTTATTCTTACTAGAATTATGGTGTGAATCTTTTTCCAATATATAAGTTCCTTTTATATCAAATAGAATTCCATTTTCAAGTTCCAAATTATATTTTACATTTATTCCTACATTATCTTCATTTTTGTGTGCTACAAGAATATCAAAATCTGATCCATCTTCAAATCTTCCTGTGATATATCCTTCCTCTGCTCCATCAAGTATTTTTGTATAGCTTACTCCTGCTGACAGAGTAGTCTTTCCTTTTCCATGTGGTATTACTTTTTTAAGATCTATTCCCACTTTTCCTACAGTGTAGTCAAATGATTTTGAATCAGTTTTTATAGCCAAATCTCCACTTCCTTCATCAGCACCTTTTTGATCTACATATGTATATGACAAAGTTGCATAAGGTTCTAGGAATAGATTATCTCCTATTGAATCAGAATATCTTCCATTTAAATAAATATCATATGCCATATCAGAATATTTATCACTGTAATTATATCCTCTTATTGTTCCTCTGTCTGCATCATATTTTGAATACTGTGCTCCTGCTCCTGCTTTCAATGTTAGATTTCCTCTGTAGTTTTCTGCAAATACACCAACATATCCACTGTTTCCTTTTACTTTTGACATAGATAGTTCAGCTTCACTTCTAGCTCCACCAATAGTCAATCCTAAAGATGTATTTTCTGAATATCCATATTTAGCCAGCATATATGCCCCTACTAATTTCATATCCGCATCTGTATCTGATGTTCCTATATCAAATTTATGGTAATTTCTACCATAGTAAGTATCTGTAGTTCCTCCATCAGCATCATTAGTAATTCCACCCATTATAAGCCATTTATCTACATTTGGTCTAAATTGATTATCTATCACTATATCTCTGAACATTCCCATTGATCTTCTTGATAATTCAGAACTATATGAATAAGGGCTAGCTGTGTATATTTTTTCTAAATAAGATAAAAGTCTTGACATTTGTTCTCTATCACTTACTGATGTATAATCTCCTTTTTTCTGTAGCTCCTTACTTAAAGTAAGAATATCTTTTAAAGCAATAAAATTTCCATCTGCACTTGAATATATTCCTTTATATATTTCATTTAATTTCAGGTATCTTTGAGTATCTTCAGTTGGAGTATCTGTACCTGTACCTCCTCCACTTCCACCTCCATCTTCTATTTTATCTATAGTAAATAAATCTTTCGCAGCCCCTATTTTTATATCACCTTTTAGGGCATCTTCTTCTTTTTCATTTAAAACTATCGCTTTATCTAATATAGAATTAGTTTTTACAAATAAGTTACTTTGATTTAAAGTTATTCCATTCATAGCTATTATTGAATTTTTACTCAATCCATTTGTTATAAGGTTTAAAACTCCAATATTATTATAATCTACATGTGGATCTGTTTCATCTATAGTTTGTTTCTCTTTTTCCTGATTCATACCTCCAGTGATTTCCAACTTTCCCTCATCTCTAGTTGCATCATATAATGCATGTCCTATATATCTTCCTGCTGTATCTGCTTTTGTACTATCTATTCTTAAATTAAGAATTCCTCCAGCTTCTATATTTATAGTATTTACTCCTGATACATGTAAATCAGCTAACTTTCCATCACTGTCTATAGTTTTATCATATAGAGTAACATCAGTTCCACTCTCTACATTAATATTTTCAAAATTAGATATATCATGAAGAATATTTATTTCCTTTGTTTCTGGGACTGTAAAATCACCATTTGAACTTACTTCCATTCCAAAATTAAGTATATCTGTATCATATCCCCCATCCATATTTCCATTGATTATAGTTCCATTTCCTACAGTTACAGTATCATTTCCATCTCCCATTTGTATGTCTCCATTGATTATTGTATCTTGAATTTCATTATTTCCATTTGTATAAGTAATATTTCCTGATTGAAGTATTAGTGTATCTGCATTCCCACTTCCTAATATAATAGTCTTACTTGCATCTATTCCACCATTTACAATAGTTCCTGCTAAAGTAAGATCTGTATCATCACCATTAAATACAACTGCTGTTCCATAGGCATTGATTATAGAGCCTGTAACTTCATCATTATTAGTTGTAACTTTATAGGTATTTGTTACAGCATTTAATATTGAATTTTCTTTCTTTCCATTAAATGGATTCTTTCCTGATTTATTATCATTATTTTCTATATTCATCTCTCTAAATAATTCATTTTCAGCTGCATCATATCCTGCCAATACATGTGGGTTTTCTACAGATCCAGCTTCTACTTCTATTTCCCCTCCTACCTTTGTAATATAAAGTCCATAATTATTTTCACTTTTTATCTTCCTATTCTTAGGCCATCCTTTATCTATAATTGAATTTTGGCTTGTTACAAGTATTCCATAGTTATTTAAAGTTGTTATTTCTCTTGAATCAAAATTATCTCCAAATTTTATAGCAGCATCTTTTCCATATATTACACCAGTATTTTCTAATGTTCCTACTTTCCCATTAGTTATATACATTCCATAACCATTATCATTACCACTTATTATTCCTCCATTTCTTAAAGTTGTTATATTTCCTTTATAAGTAACTGTAGTATCACCTAAATTTATTCCATAACTTCCACCAGAAGTATTGCTACTTATTATCCCTATATTGTCTAGTACTTGCATATTCCCGTTATATAAGTCTATTCCATAAGTTTCGTCATTATTTCCATTACCACTTATTATCCCTATATTTTTTAAAGTTGTTATATTTCCTCCAGAAGTATTACCTATATTTATTCCATAACTTTTAGTAGATTCTCCACTGCTAGTTCCATTTATTATTCCTATATTATCTAATTTATCTATTGTTCCTTTAGATAGATTTATTCCATAAGCATAAGAAGTAAGTGTTCCTCCTGAAATACTTCCATTTATAAGACCTGTATTTTTCAGTATTTTCATTTCTTTACTCTGAAGTATTCCTAATTTTATTCCTGATCCAGAATTAAGTCCTTTACCTCCACCTATACCATTTATCAATCCTTCATTGTTCAATGTTGTTACTAGTGCATTATCTATATTTATTCCATATGCTGACTTAGAAGCTTCGTTAGTAGTTCCTTCTATAGTGCCTTTATTTATAAAACCCAAACCTGTCACATCAATTAATTTTAAACCAAATCCATTACCATTATCGTTAGTAGTTCCAGATAGAAGTATATTATTTGTATAAACATCATCTTCCCAAGTATTCCATTCCAAATATGGATTCTTACTTTGAAGTCTACTTTCATTTTCAGTACTAAATTGTGTAGTACCTTTATCTTTTTTTATTATCAAATAATTTTTACCATTATTAGCCCCTGCTGCTAAGGTGCATGATAATAAAAATCCAACTGCCACTCCTATTGTTATATTTCTTCCTCTTTTCTTATTATTGCTCTTCATCGCTTTCATTATTTTTTCAATCATAAATTTCCCCTCCTACACATCTTTAAATCCAAATAAAGGAAACTGTTCTCTTTTATGTATAAAAGCGAACTTTTAGAGGCCTAAAATGCCTGTTTTTAAAGAAGCTATGTTTTTAGATGTGCATTCCTTGATTGTTTTCATGTTAGTTGACTTTTTCAATTTTTAAGACTATACTCGACATAATAGACCCATAAAAAGAGTTCGCTTTTATACATAAAGACGAACTTTTGAACGATAAAATGATTTAAAGCTATTCTTTGCTCACTATATTTTTAAAATGATTTATTTTATTCTGTATTTATTAAACTATATCAAACTTCTTCTTAATACTTTATCTTCATTCTCTTTTTTTATCTGTATATTGTTATTTTTCATATAAAAAATATTATTTTATAGATATATAATTTTTTCTTATAGATGTTTATTTTATAAACTGTAAACTAAAAAAACTTCCAACAGAATATAACTCTGTCAGAAGTTTTTTTAGTTAAATGTGTAATTTAATTAATACTGGAAAAAAATTTTATATTTATTTTATATCTCTTTTTCATGGCGTTCGTGTTACAAATAAAATACTTTTTATTGCAATAAGCAATATCTTACAAGAAAAAAATTCAAAGTTATGTTAAAATATTCCTAATACACAGGAGGACATTATGAAAAAAGAGAGCAGAACTATTATATTTGATAATGAATTAAATATAGAAGCGTACAGTTTTAAAGGTGTAATGCAAAAATTTCCAAATCATTTTCATAAACATTATGTAATTGGTTTTATTGAAAGAGGAGAAAGAAAACTTTCATGCCTTAATAAAGAATATATAGTTGGAAGTGGGGATATTACAATTTTTAATCCTTATGATGTCCATACCTGCGAACAAATAAATGAGCTCCCTCTTGATTACAGATGTCTTAATATTTCTGAAGAAATCATGGAGAAAATTATAACGAATATTACAGAAACAATAGTTAATATCAATTTTTCTTCAACAGTTATAACTAATCTTTATCTATCTTCTTTAATAAAAGAGCTTCATTCATTAATAACAGAAAAATCTAAAGAATTTAGAAAAGAGGAAGTTTTTATACTTATTATAGAATATCTAATAAAATACTACTCTATTTCTGTTGAAAATAATTATCCTATAAAACAAAGTAAAAATATAAAGAAAGTTTGTGAGTTTTTAGAAAAAAACTTTGATAAAAATATTTCACTTGATATACTTACTTCTCTTACAGATTTTAGTAAATACCATCTTCTTCGCTCTTTTACTAAAGAAACTGGTATTACTCCTTACGGATATCTTGAAACTATAAGAATTGAAAAAGCTAAAAATTTTCTTGAGAGAAAAATATCTCCAGCTGAAACAGCTTTCCTTACAGGATTCAGTGATCAAAGTCACTTCAGTAATTTTTTTAAAAAGTTCATAGGACTGACACCTAAACAGTACCAAAATATTTTTATTAACAAAAATAAACCTTTGGAGGAAATACATGAATAATAAAAACACTTTAGGACATATTTCTGCTATTCTTACAGTACTTATATGGGGAACAACTTTCATTTCTACTAAAGTTCTTCTTACACATTTTACACCAATTGAGATACTATTTTTTCGTTTCACTCTAGGATTTGTTGCTCTGCTTATTATATACCCACACAGACTGATTCTTACAGATAAAAAACAGGAAAAATTATTTATGTTGGCTGGGTTGTGTGGAGTTACATTATATTTTCTCTTTGAAAATATAGCTTTGACTTATTCCTTTGCTTCTAATATAGGAGTTATTGTTTCTATCTCTCCATTTATTACAGGAATACTTACTCATTTTTTTCTAAAGCAGGAAAAGTTAAAACTGACTTTCTTTCTTGGGTTTCTTGTGTCTATAACAGGAGTAGCTCTTATCAGCTTTAATGGAAGCACAGTTTTAAAACTTAACCCAATAGGAGATATTCTTGCTGTACTAGCAGCAGCTACATGGTCTGTTTATTCTATAGTTACAAAAAAAATAAGTGATTATCAATACAACACAATACAAGCAACAAGAAGAATATTTTTCTATGGATTGATATTTATGCTTCCAGGTCTTTTCTTTTTTGATTTCCGTTTAGGAGCAGAAAGATTTAGAGATCCTCTTGTTCTTTTTAATATATTATTTTTAGGATTTGGAGCTTCTGCTGTATGTTTTGTTACTTGGAATCTATCTTTAAAACTTTTAGGAGTATTAAAAACAAGTGTATATATTTATGCTGTTCCAGTTATAACAGTGGCTTTTTCAGCTCTTATACTTAAAGAAAAAATAACTCCTATTGCTATGTTTGGAACTTTTCTTACACTAGCAGGATTGTTTATTTCAGAAAATAGACTTACTTTGAAAAAAGAAAAAAACAAATAATAATCTTTGGTCTATCGTTCCATTAAATATAGCAATGAAATTTAAAGAAACCTCCCCAATAAAAATATCAAGATTTAACTGTTCAATTCCTAAAAAAACAATATATAAAATATTAAATAGAAAATCAAATCCAGCAGCTGAATCATCTATTCGAATTTTTGAACAAGAATTAGAAGAATTTATTAAAAATAACAACTATATCCATAAAATCATTTAGATAAAAAAAGTACACTTTCAATATTGGTTTTTTCAATAGTTAAGTGTACTTTTCAGTCTATTTAATTTTTATTATTTTCTACCATCTCTTTATACTTTTTAGAAAGCTCTTTCTTTCCTTGATCTGAATAGAAAAGCCCTAAGTTGTACTGAGCATCTTTTAATCCATCATCTGCTGCCATTTTATAATATTTCTCTGCTAAATCATATTTTTTCTGTTCTTCATAAAGTATACCAAGGTTATTTTGAGCTTCTAAATCTCCTTGATCTGAAGCAATTTTCCAATATTTTTCTGCCTGGGTATATTTTTTCTGATTTTTATATAGAAGTCCCAAGTTGTACTGAGCATCCATATCTCCCTGATCAGCAGACATTTTATAATACTTTTCTGCTAAATCATATTTTTTCAGCTCATCATACAAACATCCTAAATTATATTGAGCTCCTTTATCTCCCTGTATTGCCGCCATTTTGTAATATTTCTCTGCCTCATTAAAATTTTTCTGTTCATCATACAAACATCCAAGATTATATTGAGCATCTTTATCTCCCTGTATTGCTGCCATTTTATAATATTTTTCTGCTTCAGCAAATTTTTTCTGATCATCATATAGAACTCCCAAATTATATTGAGCATCCTTATCCCCTTGTATTGCTGCCATTTTATAATATTTTTCAGAAAAATCAGTTCTTCCAGTATCTTCATACAATATTCCCAGAGCATATTGAGCCTCTATGTCTCCCTGATCTGCTGCCATTTTCCAATATTTTTCTGCCATGTCATAATTTCCTTCTTCATAATAGAAATTTCCTTGATTTACTTGATCCTTTATATTTCCTGTTGCAAAAACAATATTTCCTAAACTTAATAATAAAATAACTACATAAAAAACAAGTTTAAATCTATTTTTTAATTCCAAATAAATCCCTCCTTTATTCATCTTACTTTAATTCTACATTTTTTCAAAAAAAATTACAATCTTTCTTTAAGCTTATAAAAAAGCAGTACTATTTATACTGCCTTTTACTTTTTTATATTTTTACATTTTCTCTCTATAAATTGTTTGAATTTATGGAATGTTCCTACAGAGAAACTGTCTTTTCTTACAATTATCCCATTCTGCTTTCCAATCATTAACACATAGAGCTTTTTCAAATCATGTATTTTTTTTATTTGATTATAATCAAACTCCATAAAAATTTTTCCTTCCTCCAGAGTTATTACATCCTCTCCAAAGCGAAAAATACTTTCTGTATGTACTCCATTATGGATAGCAAGAGCATTTTTCAGCATATCCTTACTTACTTTCATATGGATAAAATATATAGCTAATGAAAAGAAAAACATGATGACAAATACAAGTATCTCAAAACTGCTTCTTCTTCTCATAATATTTAAATATGTTACAAAAAAACATATTACTGCAAGAATAACTCCACATATTCTTAAACGTTTCATAATTATCCCTTTCAGATACTCTATAAAAATATTTTTAGTGACATAGTATCTGTTTTCAAATAAAAGTTCTATATCTATCCCCTCACTTTCTCTTTTATATCAATTATATCATATATTTTAAACTAAAAAAATTTTCACTTTTCTCTTTATAGAAAGTTTTATGTTTTGAAGATAGCTACTGTTTTTATTTTCCCATTAAAAAAACCGGCATTTTCAGCCGGTTCTCATAAATATATTATTTTAAACTATTTTGAAAGGTTATAGAAAACGTCAAGTCCTTTGTATTGAGCAGTAGATCCTAATTCATCTTCTATTCTTAGTAATTGGTTATATTTAGCCATTCTGTCAGTTCTAGAAGTTGAACCAGTTTTGATTTGTCCTGCATTTGTTGCAACAGCTATATCAGCTATTGTAGCATCTTCAGTTTCACCAGATCTGTGAGAAACAACAGCAGTCATTCCAGCTCTTTTTGCCATTTCAATAGCATCTAGAGTTTCAGTTAATGATCCGATTTGATTTAATTTGATAAGAATAGAGTTAGCAGATTTTAATTCTATTCCTTTTTTAAGTCTTTCAGTATTAGTTACAAATAAGTCGTCTCCAACTATTTGAACTCTGTCTCCAATTGCAGCAGTTAATTTTGCCCAACCAACCCAGTCATCTTCTCCTAATCCATCTTCGATAGATTTAATTGGATATTTATTTACTAATTTTGTGTACCATTCTACCATTTCTTCAGAAGTTCTAGTTACTCCACCTTCTCTTTTGAAGTGATATTCGAATTTTCCTGGTGCTACTTCTTTACAGAATTCGCTTGATGCAGCATCTATTGCGAAAGTGATATCTTTTCCTGGCTCATATCCAGATTTTTTGATAGCTTCGATCATAAGATCTAAAGCTCCTTCAGTTCCGTTTATTTTAGCAGGAGCATATCCTCCTTCGTTTCCTACGTTTGTAGAATCTCCATTAGCTTTAAGAAGTTTTCCTAGGTTGTGGAATATTTCACATCCCATTCTCATAGCTTCTTTGAAACTTTTTGCTCCAACTGGTTGAATCATAAATTCTTGAACGTCTACAGCTGAGTCAGCATGAGATCCTCCGTTAAGAATGTTCATCATTGGAAGAGGTAATTCTTTAGTATTTACTCCTCCTAAGTATTTATATAGAGGCATTCCTAATGCTTCTGCTGCTGCTTTAGCTAGTGCTAAAGATACACCAAGTATAGCATTTGCTCCTAATCTTCCTTTGTTTGGAGTACCATCTAATTCGATCATAGCAGTGTCAATTCCTACTTGATCTAATGCATCCATTCCTAAGATAGCTTCTTTAATTTCAGTGTTTACATTGTTTACAGCTGTAAGAACACCTTTTCCTAAGTATCTTGATTTGTCATTATCTCTTAATTCAACAGCCTCATAAGCTCCTGTTGAAGCTCCTGATGGAACTGCTGCTCTTCCTTTTGCTCCACATTCTAGTACTACATCTACTTCTACTGTAGGATTTCCTCTTGAGTCAAGTATTTCTCTTGCTACTACATCTACTATTCTTGTCATTTAAAAAAACCTCCTAATAAATTATATCTTTAATCTATCATTATCATTATACCATAGTTTAAAAAATATTTAAATTAATTTACCCTTATTTTACTTCAATTACTTTTACAGAGTTAGTAGTTCCTCTTTTGAATACACTTTCTCCACAGATAGCAACTACTATATCTCCTCTTGTTACTAATCCTAACTCAACTGTTACTCTTTCAGCTAAAGCAAAGAATGAATCAAGAGTTTCTGAATTTCCATCTACATATGGAATAACTCCTCTAGAAAGCATTAATTGGTTTGCTGTTCTTTCATTATTAGTTATTGCAAGTATAGTAGCTGTTGGAAAATATCTTCTGATATCTCTTGCCGCTCTTCCTGATTCTGTTCCCACAACTATTACTTTTGCTCCTAAAGCTTCACTTACTTCGGCAGTTCCTTTTGCAACAGCTGAAGTTATTGTTACAGTTTCATTTTTACATTTATTTCTTGGAGTTACTAATGGATCCATTTTTTCTGCTATTTTAGCCATTACTGAAACAGCTTCTATTGGATATTTTCCTTTTGCTGATTCTCCAGAAAGCATTACACAGTCTGTTCCATCAAGGATTGCATTAGCAACATCATTTACTTCTGCTCTTGTAGGTCTTGGGTTTTTGATCATAGAATCAAGCATTTGAGTAGCTGTAATAACTACTTTTCCAACTGCATTACATCTATCAATCATCATTTTTTGTGCTACTGGTACATCTTCTACAGGAATTTCTACTCCAAGATCTCCTCTTGCTACCATGATACCATCAGATAGTTCAAGAATTTCTTCAAAGTTGTCTACTCCTTCTTGGTTTTCTATTTTAGAAATGATTTGAACGTCTTTTCCACCATTCTCATCAAGTACTCTTCTTACTTCTCTTACATCATCAGCTTTTCTGATAAATGAAGCTGCAACATAGTCGATTCCTTGCTGACATCCAAATATCATGTCATTTACGTCTTTTTCTGATAATGCTGGAAGATTAACTGCAACATTTGGAAGGTTAACACCTTTATTTTCTCCTAATTCTCCATTGTTTACAGCAACACATCTTACTTCGTTTCCTACTACTTCTTTAACAGTGAACTCAAGAAGTCCATCATCAATAAGTACAGTATCTCCAGCTTTAAGGTCAGTTGTAAGTCCTTCATAAGTAACAGCAACTATTTTATTGTTTCCTATTACAGTTTTATCAGTAGTGATTGTGAAATCTTGACCTGCAACTATTACAGCATCTTTTCCACCTTCAAGTTTGATAGTTCTAATTTCTGGCCCTTTGTTATCTAATAATAAAGCTGCTCTGATTCCAGTTTCTGCTTTTGCTTGTCTAAAGTTTTGTATTCTTTTTCCATGTTCTTCATGATCTCCATGAGAAAAGTTTAATCTCATCATGTTCATTCCAGTTCTTAATAATTCTTTTAAAGTTTCAACAGATTCAGTTTTTGGTCCAATTGTACAAACAATTTTCGTCTTTTTCAAAATTCTCACCTCAAATATTATTTTTAAAATTTAAATATTATAAACAGTTTGTTTTCCCCACTCATCTTTCTCTCAATAAATGAAATTTATCTACTATGAAGTTTATATTATATAATGTAATTTATCAAGAAAATTATCGTGTATTTTTTGACCTTTTTATGTTTAATTTTTACTTCTACTTTTTTTAAAATTCAATTCTTTTCATCTCTTTTTCTCAAGAGATTTCAAGGTTGAATAAGGCATTTTTTTACAGATACTTTTTCCTTTTCTTATGTATTTAAAAAACACACTATCTAGGTATTTCATACTGTCATATCTATATCTTTCTTTTCTTTTGAAAGATTTCAATCTCACTTATATATCTCTTATTTAATTAATATTCAAGAAAACTCCTCTTTCTCTTTTAAATAAATATGAAAAATTTATCATGAATTTTTTTAATAGTACTATTAGAAATAAAGAAAGTGGCCTGAAATTTCAGACCACTGATATATTTTTATTTTGTTTTAAAGACAGAATTAATTTTCTTCACATAGAAATTTTTCATTTCATTTCTAGCATAATCAAGATATTTTTTTAAATCCATCTCTTTAGGATTTTCAGCAAAATATTCTCTCAATGCACTTGTGAATACAAGTCTTCCATCTGTATCTACGTTTATTTTTGTAACTATTGACTTAGATGCTTTTTTAAGTTCTTCATCAGGTATTCCTATTGCATCTTTTACTTCTCCGCCAAATTCTTTGAATTTTTTAATGTAATCTTGAGGTACTGAAGATGATCCATGAAGAACTATTGGAAAACTTCCTATCTCTTTTTTAATAGCTTCAAGTATATCAAGTCTTAATTTAGGAGCTTCTCCTACTTTGAATTTATGCGCTCCATGAGCAGTTCCTATTGCAATAGCAAGAGAATCTACTCCTGTTCTTTTTATAAATTCCACTGCTTCAGCAGGTTTTGTAAATGCACTTTCATCAGCAGAATGTTCATCTTCTGTTCCATGAATAACACCAATTTCTCCCTCTACAGAAGCATCATAATCTTTTGCAAGTTCTACTATTTCTTTAGTTAATTCTATATTTTTTTCAAAATCATATTTTGAAGCATCTATCATTACAGATGAAAATCCATAATCAAGGCAGTCTTTGATCAATTCATGACCCTTACCATGATCAAGATTTAGGGCTACTGCTATTTTTGATCCCTTCGCTCTTATTTCATCTATTGCTCCTTTTACTAAAAGAGGAAGCTGTTCTTTTCCTATATATGTTCTTGCACTTGCTGATATTTGAATTATAACGTCACTTTCAGCTTCTGTACATGCATCCAGTATAGCTTGAAGCTGCTCTAAATTTGCAAAGTTAAATGCTGGTATTGAATATCCATTTTCATTGGCTCTTTTGAACATATCTCTTGTATTTTCAAGCCCAAGTTCTTTGAAACTATATTTTTTCATCTCTATTATCCTCTCTTTATTCTTTTTTCAACTTCATCTAATTCAGGTATTGAGTTACGTCCCCCAAGTTTTTCCACTGACAGTGAAGCACATGCTGAAGCAAACTCTATATTTTTCTCAATTGAAAATTCATTGCTCAATCCATAAACGAATGCCCCATGAAAAATATCTCCTGCTCCAGTAGTATCTACTGCTTTAGTTTTGAAAGCTTTGAATTTCAATAACTCTCCATCTTTTTTCATTATAGAACCTCTTTCCCCTAAAGTTACTATAATAGTATTCTTATTCAACTCTTCCAATTTTTCAAGAACATATTTAAAATCTTTCTCTTCTATCTTATCCATTTTACAGTAATCTTTTGCAAAGTCTTCTGAACACACTAGATAATCTACAAATTTTCCTATGACTAAAGTTCCTTCTTTATATGTTCCAGCATCTAATACTGACACAGCATTTGGAAATTCTTTATGTACTTTTAAAGCTATATCCAATTCATGACCATCAAAAAGTATTATTTCTGGTGCTTTTTCATATGTCATTTTAAAATCATCTATAGGCTTTTCTTCTCTGTAGTTTATTATTGTTCTTGAACCACTTTCTTCATTGGCTATTATTATACTGCATGGTGTAACTAGTTTGTTTGATACAACTATATTTTTAGTATCTACTCCTACTTCATTGAGATCTTCCAATATTTTTTTTCCATAGAAGTCATTTCCTAAAGCTGTTATATATGAAACTTTCTCTCCATATTTACCTAAGAGGTAAGCAGCATTCCCTGCTGGTCCTCCACTTACCATTATTCTATCTTTAGCTTTGTATTTTCTATTTTCTACTGGAAAATGAGGAAGCAGATATGTTATATCATATGCTGAATGCCCTACACAAAGTATCTTTTTCATAAAACATCATCCTTTCATAATGATTTTAATATTCATCTTTTGCATTGATAACGTTTGTTTTTGTTTTTATGAAGCTAGGAATAATAAGAACAGCAAGAAGAACTGCCACTATTATATATATTCCAGCTGTACCAATAGATGATGTTGATTTTCCTATTAAAATTCCCAATACTCCAAAGTCAAAATCTCCAAATGTTGTATTTTGGAATCCGATATTTCCTAGTACAGGAAGAAGCATTGCTGGTAAGAATGATAATAAAAGTCCATTAACAAATGATCCAACTATAGCTCCTTTTTTTCCTCCAGTAGCATTTCCATAGATTCCTGCTGTTGCTCCACAGAAGAAGTGAGGTACAAGACCAGGTATAATAAGAACTGCTCCTACTGCTCCAAGTATAACCATTCCAATTACTCCACCTATGAATGAAGAGATAAATCCGATTAATACTGCATTTGGTGCATAAGTAAAGAACACTGCACAGTCAACTGCTGGTATTGCATTAGGAATAAGTTTTTGTGAAATTCCTTGGAATGCTGGAATAAGTTCAGAAAGTATCATTCTTACACCATTATATACAATTGTAACTCCAACAGCAAAGCTTAAAGCTGATGTAAGAGCGAAAACTATATAGTTTTTTCCACCAGATAAAGTTTCTGTATATTCAGGTCCTGCTGCAATAGCTGCAATAAGATAGAATACAATCATAGTTATAGCTGTTGATATAGTACTGTCTCTTAGGAAGTTTACTTTCTCAGGGATAACTATATTTTCTGTACTATTTTCTTTATCTCCAATTTTTTCTCCAATGAATGCTGATAGATAATATCCTAAAGAACCAAAGTGTCCCATAGCTATTCCATCATCATCAGTTACAAGATCTGTATATCTTTGCCCAATACTTGGAGATATAGCTGACCAAGCTCCTAATAAAATTCCACCTATAAGAATAAGTGTAGTTCCTTTCATTCCAGAAGTAGAAAGAACTGCTGAGAACATACAAGCCATGAAGAAGCTGTGGTGTCCTGTTAAAAATATATATTTAAATTTAGTTACTCTTGCTATTATTATATTGATAATAAGTCCTGCAACTAATATGAACATTGTTTCTTTACCAAGAATATTTTGAGCAATTGAAACTATTGCTTCGTTGTTTGGCACTACCCCTGTAATTCCAAATCCTTGCTCTATCATTTTCCCTAATGGATCAAGATTTTTAACGATGAAATCTGCTCCAGCTCCAAGCATTATATATCCTAGTATTGGCTTCAACGTTCCAGTTATAAGTTTATTAAATGGTTTTTTCAAAGCTATTAATCCTACAAGTGACATAAGTCCTAATAAGAACGCCGGGTTAGTAAGTATATCATTTCCTATAACGTTTAAAAAATTCATTCTTTTCCCTCCTAAATATTTTTTATATAAATTTTATTTTACTAATTCCTTAATTTTATCAAGTACATCTTCTTTGATTTTTTTCTTATTTGTGTAACTTCTGATTTCTGCTACATTGTATCCAGAAAGTTGATCTGCAAGTTGTTTTACAGTTACTATTAAATCTGCTCCTTTTCCTGATACAGAGTTAAAATCTGATGATGATACATCTGCTTCGATTCCTTCTTCTTTACATATTTCTTCAATCTTCATAGCACACATTAAGCTGCTTCCGATTCCATTTCCACATACTGTTAATATTTTTATCATTATTACCACTCCTTCATAATATTTATCTTTTAAATTTAAATTAAATCCATTATTTCTTGAACATTTCCTGCTTCAATAATTTCATCTATCTTCTCTTCATCTTCTATCAACTCCATAAGTTCCATAAGAGTTTCTATATGAGAATCACTGTTTACTGCTCCCAATACAAAGAATACATAGACTTTTTCCTCTTCTCCTTCAAAAAGAACCCCTTCATTTACCTTCAGCAAAGATACGCAATTTTTATTCACTCCATCTTCTGGTCTAGAGTGTGGCATAGCTACTTTTGGTGCAATTACTATATATGTTCCAAACTTATTTACATTGGCTATCATTGCATCTATATATGAATTTTCAACACTTCCATCTTCTACTAATGGCTTTGCTGCTAAAGTTATTGCTTCTTTCCAGTCATTTACATTTTCTACTATATTTACCCTTCCCTTAACTGCATTTTTCAACATCTTAATATCTCCTTTTGATCTTGTTAAGATAATTGTACTCCTTCCAATAATTATTTTAAAGATTCTATTTTATTCAAAAAAAATGACTGGTCTGCTGACCAGTCACTCTAGTTAGTTAAATATTTTATTACATCTTTTGCTGTTTTACTTCTTCTTATTTTTTCTTCCAGATTATTTTCTTCAATTTTTTCTACAATTTCTATCAGACTATCCAGATGTTCTCTTTCATCTTTTACGCAGAAACATATTACCAGTCCAATTTTTTCTTCATCTATAAAATCTATTCTTTTATCATAAGTAACTATAGAAAATGCTGTTTTTTTCACCAGATCTTTTGACTTTGTATGAGGAAAGATAACATTTGGAATAAGCATTATATAATTTCCAAAATCATCTACCAGCTTTATCATATTGTCAATGTATTCCTCTTCTATACAGCCATCTTTCAACAGTAGTTCTCCAGCTTCTCTTATAGCTTCTCTCCAGTTTGCAGCTTTTCCTTTTAACTTTATTCTTTTTTCTGACAGCAGGTCAGAGATTGTAATTTTTTTATGAAAAAGATCGTCTATCAGCTTACTGTCCAGAAAAGTTTTTAAAGCTCCCAACAGTTTTTCATCTGCTTTTATCTTGCTGTTTTTTTCAATCACTTCTATCAATTCAGAAAATATTATCTTTTTACTGTCTCTTGATATTGGGTAATTATCCAGTTTGAACATATCCTCTTTATTTAAAATTGGATTTACTTTTATAATAGTTTTATCAGTATCAAAATCATCTAATGGAATAGTAGTCAGTATCAAATCTATATCAGTTCTCTTATTTACTTTTTCCAGAAGATACCTTGGAATAGTATCTATAATTTCTACCCTATACATATCCTTTAGCTGCTGTGCCAGAAGTTTTGAACTTCCATACCCTGAACCGCACACAACTAACACTTTTACTTTTTCACGTTTCTTTTTTATATTTCTGTCTATTGCAGCTTTAAAATGTATTGTAATAAAAGCTATTTCATCATTTGTAAATTTATTATTTATGAAATCTTCAAGCTCTCCTACACTTCCCTTTATCAATGAAAAAAGGTTTGGATAGCTTTCTACAACTTCCTCATAAATAGTATTTTCCAGTTCTATTCCATTTTTCAGTCTATAAATAGTTGGCTTTATATGATTTACCAGCCCTGTCATAAGAGTTTCATCTGCTGATATATCTACATCTAACTTTTCATTTATCTTATTTATAAAGTTCTTCACTATCATTTCTATCTCTACCCAGTTTTCATAATAAGAGTAAGAGATATTATATGTATGGCTCCCTAAAAAATAATCTGTTATCTTTAGATACTCTTCTTCTGAAAGCTCTATCTCATAGAATCCTTCTAAAAGTGCTCTTGATTTTTCCACGCATTCAAACTCTGAAGTATTTTTTAAAAAATTATAATTTTTTATACTTGTAATTTTATACCCTTTTTTATTAAAGTATATTGCAAGTATCAAATACTTAGATATTATATCAAAAGCTTCATCTGAAACTATTTTATTCATAAGTTTCTGACAATAATTTATAAAAAGTTTTACCCCTTCTATATCTATCTCTTCCAAATAATCATCCAGTATATTTTTTAAGAAACTGCTGTTGGATTTTTTTACCATATTCATAATCTTTAAAGTACATTGACGAATTTTTTCCTCTTCTCCTGTTACTCCAAGACCTTTTTTATGCAAAAGCTCCAACTCTAAATTGTATTCATCCAGCACTTTTTTTATATCTCTCAGGTGAACTTTTATAGTACTTCTGCTTGTATCAAGCTCTTCTGATATTACATTTTGATTAATCTCTCTTTCAAAGCATATCTTCAACAATATATATATTTCTCTCTCTTTTGGAGAAAAAATATAGTCCTGCCTACTCTCATTAAGATATTTTTCTAATGCTGTATAGTCATCAACAAAGCATTCACCTTTAGAAATAATGAATTCAAATCCATCTTTTGCTGAAAGCTCTTTTTGTATCTTTTCTATTTCATATCTTATGCTTCTTTCACTTAATTCAAAATGATCTGAAAGTTCTTTCAAAGATACATTCCTCTTTTCTTTAAGTAAAAAATGCAGCAAATCTATTGATTTTCTTGACAGCATATTTCCCTCCTTATATCTGACTAAAAAAATTATACCCTAAAAATCTTCAATATGCAATTTAAAAAGAAGCCATAATTATATATGGCTCCTCAAATCATTAATTTTTTAAAGCTTTTTTAACTGCTGATCTTACAGCTCTGCTTGATACAGTAGCTCCTGTAACCATATCTACATCAGATGTCTGATTGTATATCATAGCAGGGATCATTTCATTTTCTACACCTTTAAAAATCATTTCTGTTTCTTTTGATTCCACTGCTTTTATACTGTCTATAAATCCATCTTTTACAACAACTTCAACAGTGATATCTCCATTATGTCCCTTGGATGTAGCTTTATAAGTTCCATCTTTATATTGTGCTTTCAATTCTGGATTAACTTTTACTGCTGTTTCAGATTTTTCAACATTTTTATTACCCATTAATTTGTCTTTACCAATATATTCAACTGATTGTTTTGCTGCTTGGCGACCAAAGATAATTATATCAGCAACAGCATTTCCACCAAGTCTGTTAGCTCCATGTACTCCACCAGTTACTTCTCCAGCTGCATAAAGACCTTTTATCGCTTTATTATCTTTTCCTAAAACTTCAGTTTTTGAATTAATTTTGATTCCACCCATAGTATGGTGAACTCCTGGTGCCACTGGAATTGCATAGAATGGTCCTTTTTCTAAAACAAATTTCATTCCTGTTGTTCTTCCAAACTCTTCATCTTTTCCATTTTTTACATAACCATTCCACTTAGCCACTGAATCTTCCAACACTTTAGGCTCTACAGAAATTTTTGCTGCAAGCTCTTTAAGATCTTTTCCAGTTATTAATATACCTATCTGATCCATTTCCTCTACAGCTTTCATTCTCTCTCTAAGTCCTTGATCAAATATTATATATACATATTCTTCAGGTTGCTCAAGAATAACTGCTGAAAGTTTATCTCTAGTTTCCATTTCACTAATGAAACGTACTCCTTTTTTATTTACAAATATAGCTCCATTACCTCTTACAGATTCAGAAATAACTTCAGCTTTAGACTGTTCAACAGTTGGATTAGTTTGAATATATTCCATATCTACTAATTCTGCCCCTGCTTTTTCAGCCATTACTATTCCGCTTCCATCTGCTCCTGGGTGATTAGTTGTTATAAATCCTTTTAAATCTTTACGATATTTTGTATATAACTCCTCATTAGCAGCAAATCCACCAGTAGCTATTACCACAGCTTTAGAAGAAATTTCAAGATCTTCATTTCTAACTAAATCTTTAGCTTTTACTCCTTCAACTTTTCCATCATTTATTACAAGGCTTTGAGCTTCAGTTCTATAAAGAACTGTTATATTTCTTTTTTCAACATTTCCTGCTAAAGTTTTAACAAGAACTCCACCTATACTTATTCCACCAGTTGGTCTATGCATACGAGGATTCTTCGCCCCTGCTCCTGCTCCAACATCATTTAAGTCCATTCCTATACCTTTTAACCATTCTACAGTTTCAGCAGAATTTTCAGTAAAATATTTTACTACTTCAGGATCATTTATATTTTTTCCACCTTTCATAGTATCTTCATAAAAATCTTTAACGCTGTCTGTTATCTTCATCTCTTTCTGAGTAGAAGTTTCTGCTGCATTTAATCCACCCTTTGATCTTACTGTATTTCCACCAGGAAAAGCCATTTTTTCAAGTAAGATAACATTAGCTCCAGCATCAAAAGCTTCAATAGCAGCTGTCATTCCAGCTCCACCAGCACCTATTATTACTACATCAGTTTCATATTTTTTTGTTTCCCCAAAAATAGTTGTACACAAAATTAGAATTCCAAAAAGTATTCCTATTTTCTTCATCTATTCCTCCTTAATTTTTAGTTTTGTACTTTATGATACCATTATATATCTTTTCAGTCAACATAAAAACTAATTTTTTAGAACAGTTACACCGCTTTTACGACCTTTTTTGCGTTTTTTAGCTAGAATTTAAAATATACTTTATTTTTAATTTAATATTCTGTTTAATGTTCCTCTATCAATTCCCAATCTGATTGCCGTTTTAGTCTTATTATTTCCTTCTTCTTCAAGTATTTCTTTTACTATTTTTTTTTCAATCTCTCTAAGTGTCATATTTGAAAATTCATCTTTTTTTCTTTCCTGTTTTCCTAATGGAAGAAGATTTAATATCTTATCATCTGAAAGTTTTAAATTTATTTTTAAAACTACTACTCTTTTTATTATATTTTCAAGTTCCCTTACATTTCCAGGAAAAGAATATTCAGATAATTTTTCCAATATATTTGTAAATCTTTCTGCTTCAAAAAGGTTCAACCCAAGAAGTTCTTTTTCCAATATGTGCTTCCCTGTGATAACAATATCTTCTTTTCTTTTTCTCAATGGAATAGTTTCTACTTCTAATACATTTAATCTATAAAAAAGATCTGTTCTGAACTCTCCTTTATCACACAATAAAGAAAGATCTTTATTAGTTGCAGCTATAACTCTCACATCTACATATATAGTATCTTCCCCTCCGACTCTTCTAAAACATTTTTCTTGAAGTACTCTTAAAAATTTATTTTGAAGATGATATGGAATTTCTGATATTTCATCTAAAAATATAGTTCCTTTATCTGCAAGTTCAAATAAACCTTTTTTCCCTCTTCTCCTTGCTCCTGTAAACGCTCCTTCTTCATATCCAAAAAGCTCACTCTCTATGAGATTTTCTGAAATATTAGCACAGTTAAATGCCACAAAAGATTCTCCTCTTCTTCTGCTTTCATTATGGATACTTTGAGCAAAAAGTTCTTTTCCCGTTCCACTTTCTCCTGTTATCAATATAGTATTTTCTGTTTCAGCATAATGCTTAGCAATCTTTTTTACCTCTTCAAAATTTTTATTACAAGTTACCAAATCTTTCCAAGTATGTTTAGCTGAAAATTCTACATTAACTAAAGATTTTCTTAAAATGTTTGCTGATTCTTCAATATTTTTAAATCTTCTAAATATGAATAAAAAACTATTTTTATTTTCTGACTGCTGTACAGGAGTTATATCCATAGAAACTTTCTCTTTTTTAGTATCAATCAATATATTCTTTACTTCATTTCTCAATTCTAATATAAATTTTCTATCCACTTCTTGTACAAGATCAAAAATATTATCATCAATATACACTTTATTACTAAATAATCTATTTCCCATAGAGTTATAATGACTTATTTTTCCCTCACTATCTGTATATATCATTCCACAATCAGTATTATTAAGAATAGCTGTTAAATATCTATTTTTTATTTTTTCATTTTCTTTAAATTCCAGCATTTTTTTAGCTTCCTCAAAAGCCTTTTGAATAGAATTATATTCTGATTTTATAAGATAAAAATCTATATAATATGATTTTTTTTCTAAAGTATTTAAAAGAACTGTATCTCCTATGAAAATTTTTACCTTTTTTTCATATATAAGTTCTTCAAGAGTATTTAAATATTTATCATAATTCTGTTCTTCATCAAATATTACTTCATATGTTTCCTTGAATCCAACTATATTAGCAAGATAACTGCATTTAGACACTGCATTTCTATATCCTACTATTCCTAAAGGTGCATCTGTTTTTTCTATTTTTTTCAAAGTCTTTAGTATTTCTATACTAGATATTTCTATTTCTATCACTGTAAGTGAGGTATTTTCTCTTATTATTTTGGCTGTTCCACCTCTGGTTATAACTATTTCTCCATCATTATTCTGAAAATCCTTAGCTACTTTTACAGCTTCTGTCAAATTTGCATATTTTTTTATTAAAAATTTATCTCTTTCTTCATGTTCCAAAAAATCTTTATATGGTGCAAGCAAACATATCCTTTTCATTTTTCCTCCAAGCTGAAATTTACAGCAGTAAAATACATCGTTTTATAAATATAATTAATATTATATCATTATTTTTTTATTTTTATAATACTATGAACTAAATTTATTCAATAGTTCCAATTATTTTTTATTTTTTTCAAAATTATGGCATAAAAATTGCTTTATATATTTGTGACAGATAACGAAATTCAAGGAGGATTAAAATGGAAAAACAAGGTGTTATAGTAACAAAAAATGACTCTTTAGCTACTGCTACTGTCGATTTAAAAAAAGGAGATATTGCTAAAATGTTTCTGGGAGATGAAATAATCGAGGTAGTTATGAAAGAAGATGTTAAATTTGGTCACAAGTTTGCTATCAAAGATATTAAAAAAGGGGAGCATGTTATAAAGTACAGTGAAAGTATCGGAACTGCAACTAAGGACATTTCTGTGGGAGAGCACGTTCATGTTCATAATGTAGAAAGTGACAGAGGAAGAGGAGATAAAAAACACTAATAAATATTCTAAATATAGAAATTAAAAAATCAGGAGGAAATTATTATGAAATTCATGGGATACAGAAGAAATGATGGAAAAGTAGGAATAAGAAATTATGTACTTATTTTAGCAACGAGTGTATGTTCTAACAAGTTAGCAGAAGATATTTCAAATGCTGTTGAAGGAAGTACTCATATCAATAACACTTTTGGCTGTTGTCAATTAGGTGGAGATGCCAGACTTACATTAAAAACAGTTGTTAATACAGGAATTCACCCAAATGTAGGAGCTGTTTTAGTTGTTGGACTTGGATGTGAAGGAACAGAACCTTTAGAGGTATACAACGAAATCAAAAAAACTGGAAAGCCAGTAGAAATGATAACTATCCAAGGAGAAGGTGGAACACTTAAAGCCTATGCAAAAGGAGTTTCTATTTCTAGAAAATTTGCTCAAGAACTTTCATTAGAGAAAAAAGTAGAATGTGATATATCAGAACTTATACTAGGAATGGAATGTGGAGGTTCTGACACTACATCAGGATTAGCTTCAAATCCTACTTGTGGAGTTGCATCTGATATACTTGTAGGAATGGGAGGAACTAGTATTCTATCTGAAACTACAGAATTTATTGGAGCTGAACATGTAGTAGCAAGAAGAGGTATAAATGAAAAAGTTTCTCAGGAAATCCTAGATTTAGTAAGAGGATGTGAAGAGAGAGCAATGGCATTAGGAGAAGATATCAGAGGTGGACAGCCTACGCCAGGAAATATTGAAGGAGGACTTACTTCTATAGAAGAAAAATCTCTTGGATGTATTCATAAGTCTGGAACTGCACCATTCAAAGGTGTACTTCAGTATGCAGATATACCATCTGAAAAAGGACTTTTCATCATGGATACTCCAGGACAAGATATTGAATCTATAACAGGAATGGTAGCTGGTGGAGCTCAGGTAGTTATATTTACAACAGGTAGAGGAACTCCTACTGGAAATCCTTTAGCACCTGTAATTAAACTTACTGGTAACTATCATACATTTAAAAATATGGAAGACAATATAGACTTTGATGTATCTGAAATAGTTTCTGGCCACAAGACTATAAAAGAAATGGGAGAACAGTTATTTGAAGAAATAGTGGAAGTATGTAATGGAAAAATTACTAAAGCTGAAGCTTTAAAACATAGAGAATTCTGTATTTATAAAATAGCACCAACATTCTAATAATATAAGGGGCGAGTTATATGAAAATAAAAAAAAGTATTGAAAGAATTCCTGGTGGAATGATGGTAGTACCTCTTATAATTGGTGCTGTAATGAATACATTCTGCCCACAGATTTTGGATATAGGTAGTTTTACTACCAACTTAGCTAGAGGTGCAATGCCTATATTGGCAGTTTTCTTAGTATGTATGGGAGCTGAAATAAATCTTAAAGCAGCTCCGCAAGTTATAAAAAAAGGATCTGTTATTACAATTTCTAAATTTATAATTGGAGCTTTAATTGGTATTCTTGTAAGTAAATTTTTAGGACCTAATGGATTATTTGGTCTTTCAGCATTAGCTATAATATCTGCAATGACAAATAGTAATGGTGGACTTTATGCTGCTCTTACTGGTGAATTTGGAGATGCTACTGACACTGGAGCTATCGCGATAGTTTCATTAAATGATGGCCCTTTCCTTACTATGATAGCTCTTGGAAGTGCTGGAGTTGCTGCAATTCCCTTCTCTATCTTAATTGGAGCAATCATTCCTATTCTTTTGGGAGCTTTGCTTGGAAATCTTGATGAAGATATGAAGGAATTCCTAGTAAAAGCAGGTGGTGTTATGATTCCTTTCTTTGCTTTTGGACTTGGATGTGGAATAAATCTTTCTATGCTTGTAAAAGCTGGTTTTCCGGGATTAATCTTAGGGCTTATGACTGTAGTTATCGGAGGGATATTCAATATATTCTTTGACAAAATCACTGGAGGAAGTGGAATAGCTGGTGCTGCAATTTCCAGCACATCAGGTAACGCTGTAGCTACTCCTTTGGCAATAGCAGCTATGGATCCAAGACTTCTGGAAACAGCTAAAATAGCTACTGCTCAGGTTGCTGCTTCAACTATACTCACAGCATTCTTAGTTCCTGTTTTGACCACTTATGTTTATAAGTATAACCAAAAGAAAAAGAAAGCTGTTAAAGTTTAAATAAATTGTAAAAGGCTGATTATTAAATCAGCCTTTTATATTATAATATTTAATTTCAAATTCTTCCACTGGCATAGGTCTGTCATAAATATAGCCCTGAACCATATCGCAATTTACACTCTTTAAAAATTCCAATTGTTCCAAAGTTTCTACGCCCTCTGCAACAGTCTTCATTTTCAATTCACTTGCCATATTTATAACATTTCTAATAATTATATCTCCTCTTTTATTATTCTCCAGATTTTCAAAAAACAATCTATCAATTTTCAAAACTCCTAGAGATACATCTTTTAGTAGATTTAACGAAGAATATCCTGAGCCAAAGTCATCTATTGAACATATATATCCATACTTTGTTAATTTTTTTACAATTCCAGATATCACTTCATATTTTTCAAAGAAAATACTTTCAGTAAATTCTAATTCCACTGTATTATCTGGCAGATCATATTTATTCTTTGTTTCAATATATTCTTCTGCAAAATTTGGATTATACAGCTGTCTCTTTGAAACATTTACTGAAATAGGAAATACTTTTAATCCTCTATCCAGCCATTTTCTTTGGAGCTTACATACCTCTTCATGCATATATTTATCTATGCTTACAATAAAATCATTCTTTTCAAATAATGGTATAAATTCGCCAGGAGAAATATATCCCTCATTGGTTTTCCATCTTACCAGGGCTTCTCCTCCTTCAGCTTTTCCTGATTCTAAAGAATATTTCGGCTGTATAAATACAATAAATTCTCCATTTTTTAAAGCTTCCTCTTTTCTAAGCTCCATATCCTGCTCTCTAATTAAAAGTTCACCCATAATTTTATTATAGAAAACAAGTTTTTTAGTTTTACTGTCTTTTGCATGTTTACGAGCCATATTAGCTCTATCCAACATTGTATTTACATCATTTTTTTCACAATCTTCTCTACAACACACCCCACCATAGATATCTAAATGATATTCCATGTCTCGTACATAACTATTACTGCTCATTTTTTTGATTATGTCATTCAATTCCTCTTCAAGTACATCTTTATCTTGATACTCAAGCATTACTACAAAATTATCTGCACTTACTCTTGCCACCAAAGACTCTTTATTGAAAGAGTATCTAAGTTCCTCTGCTATTCCTTGTATTATCTTATCTCCAGTTTTATAACTGAATACATCATTTATCATTTTAAAATTTCTGATATCCATATAAAAAACAGCAAATTTTTTCAATGGTCTATCTTTTAAAAGCCTGTTTCCTTCTATTTTAAATTTAACAAAATTCATAAGTCCTGTAAGAGAGTCATTGTATGCTATTTTTTCTATTTCTTTCTCATATTTTGTTCTTGAAAACAGATAAAGCCATGTTCCTATTCCCACTACAAGTATAATGAAAAGACATAAAAACAATGCTCTTGCTACTATATTATTTGAAGCTTTTTCTACTGCTGAAAGAGGAATTACTGAAACTACATACCAGTCTTCTACATTTTTTACTGGAACATAACTTATAACCCTTTCCATTCCTCTATATTCCATTATTTTTATTCCAGCTTTATCTTCCAACAAATCTTTTCTAACTTTATCTGTCTCTTCTTGAGTATTTTCCTTACATAAAATATCAAAAAAATTATTTATATCTTTGCTGCTGTTTATATTTTTAGGTCTGAATAAAAGGTCTCCATAAGCATTTACAACATAAGAATACCCTACCCCATCATAAAAAGAAAGCTCATATTCATCATACAGTGTTTCTACATCTCTGCTTTTCATAAGAAGAGCTTCTCTATCTCCATAAATATTTATTTTTTTATAAATATTTACTTCTCTTCTTCCTGTTATTGTATTATATCTTGGTCCTTCTACTCCTCTTTTTGTATATGCTCCCATGTCTATTGAGTCTAATTGTTTTTTCCATGTTTTTTTACTTCTTTTATCAAACTTATACATTTCTCCATTATCTAAGATAACCATAAACGACGTTTTATATTTCTCATAAAGTCTATTTAATACTGTTGATATATCTTCTTCTGAAAATCCATCTCTCAATTCTATTTCCATTATACAGTCAGCAGCTTCAACTTTTACTCTATCAGCTTCTAAGAATAAAGCAAACTTATCTGCACTTTGAATTGTTATTTCAGATATATTCCCTAAAGTATCAGAAAGTATAGAATCTTTTACTTTATTAACAAACGAAAAAGAAAGAGCTGCTATAAATATCACCGCTCCTACAGCTAATAATGTTATTAGTTCCCTTATTCCACTTTTTCTTTCTTCTCCCATATTTCTCTCCAAAGACATCTCATCTTTTTAAATATATCTCTTTATTTTCAAGTAAATTCTAAAGTTGTTTTTTGCTTTGCAGTTTAATCATTTTATTAAGTAAAAATATTCTTTAATATCAATAACAGTTTAGCTTATATACTGTCTAAAGTCAAGAAATTAAGAAATATTTCATATATTGAAAAGAGGATCTTAAACTGACCCTCTGTTTCTTATATTTTATTTTTCGCTTCCAATAGTTCTATTAAATCTTTTTCTGGCATAGGCTTAGCATAATAGAATCCCTGAATATAGTCTACACCAAAGGAAGCAACTTTTTTCTGTTCCTCTTCTTCCTCTATTCCCTCTACTACTACTTTCATATTATTTATCTCTGCCATTTCTATTATAGACTTCAATATCAAAAGCTGTTTTGGAGAAGTTACAATATTTTTTACTAATGACTTATCTACTTTGATAACATCTACAGGAAGATTTGATAGATAATTTAAACTACTGTATCCTTTTCCAAAATCATCAAGTGCAATAGATATATCAGATTTTTTTAATTCCAATATAATAGAATTCATCTTATCTAAAGAACTCATTAATAAAGTTTCTGTTATTTCCAATGAAATATTATTTGGAGAAATTTTATTTTTGTTTATTATTTTCAATATATTATCAACACAGTCTTCTACTAAAAATTGCTGTATAGAAGTATTTACTCCAATACTATCCAAACCAAAATCTCTTCCAAAATCTCTCATAAATTTACATACATGTTCTAATACATAGTTTCCTATTTTTTCTACTACTCCATTTTTCTCAGCAATTTCAATTACCTGAATAGCTGGAAAATATCCACCATTACCATCTTTTAATCTTATTAAAGCTTCTGCTGAAGTAAAAGTATTCTTTTTAATATTCCAAATAGGCTGATACCAAACTTCCAGTTCCCCATTTACCAGTTTTTCTTCTAAAAGTCGTAAAATATTTTTTTCTTTAGAAATTAGATCATCTATTGTCTCATCATACATTACTGCTTTAGCCATTTGATAATTTTTTGCGTATCTCAATGAAATTTGAACTTTTTCAAGAAGTTTTTCAGAAGTATTTCCATGAATTGGATATATACATATTCCAATATTAACTTTCAATATAAACTTCAAGCCATTTACATAAATTGGCTCAGTAAGTTTTTCTCTTATATTTCCCACAATTTCATCATGTGTTTTTTTAGAGAAAGATATTCCAAGAAATACATCCCCATTTATACGATATGTGTAGTCACCAAATAATTTTACCAGTCTCTTAGAAGTTTCTTTAAGTATTTCATCTCCTGTCTCTATATTAAATAATTCATTATATCTGCTGAATGAACATATATCTATACAGAATATTGTGAACTTCCTTTTTTTATTGTAAGCAATCAGTATATCAGAATCTCTTTGACATTTCAAACGATTCCCTATATTAAAGATTGGATCATAATATGCAATTCGCTCCATCTGTTTACGATATTTATTCAATACCATAGACAATTCCAACATTTCTTGATTGTCTGCTTCATCAAATACTACATTAGATTTTCCCTCTAGTAATTCATTAAATTTCTTTGTAAGAAGAGTAATTGGCGATTTTTTTGTTTTTTCTGAATAATATTCTTCAACAATCTTTCTTATACATTCTAGTGGATTTTCTTCCTCTTTTTCTACTTTTAAATATCTGTAATAAGTATTTAAAAATACCTTTTTATCATTTAATCTTACTTTCCAGATCAATTCCAATGAAAGCCCTTTGGTTATATCAGCCATTGCTTGTTCTTCCATATTCTCAAAAACAGCTATCACAAAGTTACTTTCACCAATATGACCTATAATATATTCACTTTTAATGTATTCTTCTATTATTTTAGAAATATTTCTAAAAAATTCATTTTTCTGCTCTTCTCCCGCTAATTGTGAAATAGAGTTAAAATCTTCTATTACAAAATAAAATAATGCAAAAGTTTCTCTTCTTTTTTCAGTCTTCCAGTTAACTCTTTTACAAATCCTTTATAGCTATAGAGGCCAGTTGAAAGTTCCATAAAGCTAAGATCCTCAAATTTTTTATTCGTTTTTTGTATTTTAACCAATAATAAAAACTTCCTAATAAAAGTATTTCTACTAAAATACAAGTTATTATTATTCTGAAAAAAGTATTAACAGACATCCACCCAGCAGTTGGTATTATACTTAAAGTCCATTGTGTTGGAAGAAAGAAAGACGCCTTTGCTCCATGAGAAAAGTCTCTTTGACTATCTGATACTGCTACCATATTTTTTCTTCCATTTTGTGAATTTATGTGCCAAAGTTCAAATTCATAACCTTTGCTTTTTAAGTATTCCAAGTCCATTTGCTTCAATACAAAATCTTCATCTAAAGCAACTACAACTTCCTCCCAATATTTTCCTTTATACATAATTGGATTTAAGAAAAGATATCCCTTTTTATCAATTCCTTGCAAAGAAATAGGTCCTTCTACTACTGGTTCTCCTAAAAGTTTTGTCAAAGTATAAACATAAGACATTTCATTTAAAGTTTTTCCTAGATTTTTGTCAAATTCTTTTGGAAATACACGTTTTATTGTATTTTCTTTAATAAAATACATAAATAAAATCTCATCTCGTCCAGACACACTCTCGAATTTCTCTTCAAGCCAGTCTATTTTCTCTGGATTTATAGCAATCATTTCTGCCAGACTTTTTGAAAAGTTTAAACGTTCTTTTATTTCTAATACTATTTTTTCATTATAAAATTTTAAGATAGTTTCAGCATCTTGTTTACGTACTTCTACAGCTTTTTTATAGAAAAGTGAGCCTGACATACATACAATTACTGATGTTATTAATACAAATGCCACTTCAAGTATTTTCTTATATTTACTTTTCATTTCCATAAAGTTTTTCACCTCTGGCATATTTTGAAATCGCCCTTCCCATTCTGTTTCACAAAATAAAGAGCCTCATCTGCATCAGTGATAAGCTTATCAATACTCATATTTTGCTTCCATATTGAAACTCCAACACTGCAACGTACAGAAATAGCTTTTGTTCCATCTTTAATATCAAAATGCAGTCTTAAAGTCATTTCGCTCAATACTTCCTCTAACTCTTTATCATCTTCCAAATCAGTAAGTAGAAGAACAAACTCATCTCCTCCGTACCTTCCCACTATTCCATCATACTTCTTCTCATATTCACGTAAAACATATCCAATATTCTTTAATGCTATATCTCCTAGTTTATGCCCATATGTATCATTAATAATTTTCAAATCATCTAAATCAATAAAACAGAAAGCTGTTATCTTTTCTGGAGCTATCTTTTTAAGCTGTCCTTGTAGCTGATTCATAAATACTGTACGAGTAACTACTCCTGTAAGTCCATCAGAAAGTCCAGTACTAGTAAGTCTAAGTATCTCTTGAAAATCTGGATTATCTGGGTTTTCATCTTGATATATTTTCTTTTCCAGTTCCTGAACTGAATGAACCAGTGTATCTACTGCTTTCATCTGGCTTTCAATATATCTTTTTATAAACCATAGTGTTATTCCACAGAATAAAATACATAAAAATATAATTGGGACAAATCTTCCAAATACTGCTTTATATGTATCCCAGAAATAACTTCTAACTATAATATTCCAATTTGTATTTTTAACATCTGTATATTCCCCATAGATGATGTCTCCATCTTCAATTCCCCAATAATGCTTTGTATCCTTTTCTAATAATCCCTTTTGAATCTTATCACTTGTTGTTGTTAATAACTTTGTTTTTCTAATGCTGTCTAAAAATAATTCTCCATAATTTTCATTTCCAATGGAAGACATTATTTGATTTTTTCTTCCAATAAGAGTTATATCAACCTTATCACTGTGAGCTGATTCTTTTAATAAATTGACTATTTCATCAAAATAAAGTGCACAAAAAATAGCTCCCACTATTTTATTATCTTGGATCAAAGGAACTGCTATAGTATAGTTTAAAGTTTTTCCATCAGCTCCAGCTGCAAAACTATCAGTAACCTGAACTTCTCTTGTAGAAAAAAGTCTCTGCATATAATCACGACTGGCCAAACTTGAAGCCCCTCTTTGAGAATAAACATTCACATCAGAATCTACATAACGAATCATTAAATAGCCGTAATATGTATTTAGCATATCCAATTCTGCTATCTTTTCTTCTATTGGCACTTTAGGATCATAGTACCTTTTTTGTGATGCCAAAGATTTTAAAAATCTAATTGATTGATCAATTCTATACTCTATATCTCTGTCTGTTTTTAATAAAATTTCATAAGTCGAGTTTTTCATATTTTGAATTGTAAAAATAGCTACGCCAAAAATAATTATAAGCACTGTCATAATACATAGAATAATATTATATTTTAATATTGGCAGAAATGATATACCCCACTTCTTATCTCCACTTTTATTATTTTTATTTTTCATTCTTTTTCCCCCTAAATACTATTCTATGTAAAGCATATCATTTTAATACATAGTATAACCCAAGTATCATTTTATTTCATGCTTTTTATTTGCTTTTAAGAGCATATTTGTCTTCTTGTTATATATTACATTAGTATCCTTAATATTTCAAGTAATATTATCATTATCTTTAAAACTTATTTTTTTAATTAAAATTATTAAATTCGACTAAATGCAAAAAAGAGCTGATAAACAACTCTTTTTCATATTTTAAATTTTATTTTTCCATCTCTGTCACAAATTTCTTTGTAATCTGTTGAGGTCTAGTTATAGCTCCTCCTACTACCACTGCATAAGCTCCTATTTCAAGAGCTTTTTTAGCTTTTATTGGAGTATCTATATTTCCTTCACCTATTACAGGAACTTTTACTGCTTTTATTACTTTTTCTAATTCTGCCAGAGGATCATTTCCTTTAGTATATTCTGTATACCCTACCAAAGTAGTTCCTACTATATCAAATCCAACTCTTTCAGCTTCTATAGCTTCTTCTACAGAAGATATATCTGCCATAAATAATTGATTTGGATATTTTCTTTTAGCTTCCTTCATTAGATTTTCAAGAGTATTTCCATCAGGTCTCTCTCTTTTTGTTCCATCCAGAGCTATGATGTCCACACCTTCAACTGCCAGAGCATCTATCTCATTCATTGTAGGTGTTATATATACTTGATTGTCTCCATATTGCTTTTTTATTATTCCTATTATTGG
Source organism: Fusobacterium ulcerans (assembly GCF_003019675.1). Taxonomy (NCBI): domain Bacteria; kingdom Fusobacteriati; phylum Fusobacteriota; class Fusobacteriia; order Fusobacteriales; family Fusobacteriaceae; genus Fusobacterium; species Fusobacterium ulcerans. The sequence continues at coordinate 1,156,301 of NZ_CP028105.1, forward strand.
AAGTTCTACATTTTTTTTAATTTCCTGTATATCAGATACAGTGTTTGCCCTGATTCCAGAAGCTCCTCCTGTTAAAGCTGCATAAGCCATTCTTCCCATTATGAAAGAACTGTGAAGAGGTTCATCTTCTAAAGCCTGACAAGAAACTATAAGCTTCCCTTTCACTTTTTCTAATCTATTCATTACAATGCCGCCTCTCTTTAAATACAGTGATTACTTAGCAAGGTATTTATCAAAAAGAACTTTAGCTCCAGCTACCTGCTCAGGAGTAACTTTTGCCATAGGTCTTCTGCAATATCCAGCATCTACACCTTGAAGTTTCATTATTTCTTTGATAGTTCCATATAATCCATTTGAAAGGATTCCTTCAATAAGATCATTTGTTACATGTTGAATTTCTAAAGCTTCAGCAATTTTTCCTTCTTTTGCTAATCTGAAAATTTCTTTTGCTCTCAATCCGTTTACGTTATAAGTACTTCCAATAGCTCCATCAATTCCAAGAACCGCTGCTGGAAGAAGCATTTCATCAAATCCTGCAAGGATTAATTTATTTGGATAAGCTTTTCTCATTCTTTCTAATAAGAAGAAGTCTCCAGCTGTAAATTTAACTCCAATTATTTTTTCATTAGCAAACAGTTCTCCAAATTGAGCAACTGACATATTTACTCCTGTTAAGAAAGGAATTGAGTAAATAATCATGTTATTTCCAGTTTCTCTTACAATTGTGAAATAGTATTCTTTAATTTCTTCAAAGCTGAATTTATAGTAAAACGGAGTTACAGCTGAAAGACATTTATATCCTAATTCAGTTGCATATTTTCCTAACTCTACAGATTCAAATACATTGATGCTTCCTACTTGTGCTATAAGCTGTACTTGATCTTTAGCTTCATCAATAGCTATTTCAAATACTCTTTTCTTTTCTTCAGTAGAGATCATGAAGTTTTCTCCAGTACTTCCACCTACATATAATCCATCAACTTTCATATTATCAATATTATGTCTTACTATCTCTCTTAATCCTTTTTCATTTATAGATCCATCCTCATTATATGGTACCATTAAAGCTGAAAATATTCCTTTCATTTGTTCCTCCTAATATATTTTTATTTTTTATTAATCACTAAAAATTAAGCCAAGAAATTAAACCAACACTTTGTATATTACCTTTGTTATCTCTTTTATTTCTCCAACTTTAAGTAATGCCATGTGAGGTTCATCTGGAAAAAACATTATAAACCTATCTTCTGTTACATGAAATACATTTTTTAATTCTCCATCATATAATTCGTAGTCTCCCTCAGAATCATATTCCTGCTTCATCGTTACTTCTGAACGAGGAGTATATCCCAAGTTCTCTTCTCCTGATATGACTATATGTATATCTATATATTTTTTATGTCCTTCAAAGAAGCCATCTTCTATTTCTTTTGTCATTGCACAGCTTGGATAATTAAAATAAAGATTATCTCCATCTATGACATTTTTCCCTGGAGTACCTTTTTTATACTCTCCATTAACTATATATTCTATTGCTCTGTCAAGATTTTCAGATATTCCCTTATACTGATTTAGGTCTTTTATTTCACCATATATCATTTTTATCTTCCTTTCAATCTTTTGTTCTCGTGAACATTTTATTTTAATTTATACCTTTTTAGGTGTTTTGTCAATCTTTTTTTATTTTTATTATTGAAGCTTCCCTGTCTTTTTAAGCAAAAGATATACTGCTCCCAACATTCCAGCATTATTTCCAAGTTCTGCAAATCTTATAGAAAGATTCTTTTTGTAATTTACTCCAATTTTTGATGTGAGACTTTTATTTACTCTTTCAAGAAGATAGTCTCCCTGCTTTGTAACTCCTCCACCAATAACTATAAGAGATGGATTGAAAATATATGTAATAGTACTTAAACCATCTGTAAGATAATCTATCCATTCTTCTACTATCTCTTTAAATACAGTTTCTCCTGCTCTCTCTCTTGCAAATATCTCTTTTCCATTTAATTTAAGTCCTGTTTTTTCTCTGATCATTCTGACTAAAGCTGTAGCTGAAGCATATCTCTCGTAGCACCCTTTTTTTCCACACATACATTCAAGTCCATTCTTTATTATCTGTATATGTCCAAATTCTCCTGCTACACAAGTATCTCCTCTCAGGATATCCTCATTCATGATAATCCCTCCTCCTACACCTGTTCCAATAGTTACACATATAAAATCTTTTTTGCCTCTTCCTGCTCCCAGCCATTTTTCACCAAGGGCTGCACAGTTTACATCATTTTCTAAAACTGCTGGAAGAGAAAATTTTTGTTCCAATTTTTCTACTAAATTAGTTCCTATCCACCCAGGAATGATATCATTCCCTCCTATAACTTTTCCAATACTTCCATCTATCTGACCAGTACCAGAAACAGCTATTCCTAAAAGTTCCTCTTTTGAATAAAGTTCCACTATATCAGATATTTTCTGGAATAGATTATCTACACCTTTTTCAGCTTCTGTAGGTATTTCTCCTCCAGCAGATATCTCTCCATTTAGAGATATCAGTCCATATTTTATCATTGTTCCACCAATATCTATACCTGCTATCTTCAATTTTTTCTCCTTGTTTCTAATCATTCAAAAGTTCCATAGCCCATTTTATATTTTCATCCTGTAATCCATTGAGCATATCCTCATGTCCATACTCTGGAAATATCAAATGTTTTTTTCTGCATAGTAATTTATTATATACAGCAAATTGGGTAGATGGAGGACATACTTTATCCATAAGTCCAGTTGTCATTACAACATCAGCTTTTATCCAGTGAGCCATATTCTGAATATCAATATATCCCAGATTATTAAAAAATTCCTCTTCTCTTTTATGCTGTGGATCTCTCTGCCTGAAGTAATCTTTTATTTCTTCATAAGCAGCTCCTGTATCCATATTCCAGCATCTCTTATAGTCACTTAAAAATGGATATACAGCAAAAACTTTTCTTATATTTTTATTTAAAGCTGCTAGAGCTAAGGCTATTCCTCCACCTTGAGAATAGCCCATTGCTCCAATTTTTTCAGTATCTATATAATCAAATTCCATTACAATATCTGCCAGAGTGAGAGCATCTAAAAATACTTTTTTATAATACAGATCCTCTGGTTTCATAACTCCTCTTATGAGATTACAGTTTCTAAAATGATTCTCAGCACCAAAACTATCTGTAGAATCTCCCATCTGACCTCTGCATTCCATAGAAAATACTGCTATTCCACAAGCTACATAGGGAAGTTTGTAAGTCCAATCTTTACTGCAACCTCCATAACCATGAAATTCTATTATTCCAGGAATTTTTCCCAATATATTTTTAGGCTTCAAAACTTTCACATGTATAATTGCTTCCTCTTCTCCTTGAAAAAACATGTCATAACATTTACAAAAAGGAGTTTCAAATTCATTTTTTTCTATTCTTACATTAACAGGAAGTTTCTTCCTCTTTTTTAGTATATCTGACCAGTATTCATCAAAATTTTCAGGTCTTTTACTGCTTCCGTGATATTTTTTTAATTGCTCTAATGGCATATCTACACTTAATGGCATTTTGAATTACCTCTCTTTTACTATCCACCCATTATTAAATTAGGAAGGAATGTTATTATTCCAGGGAATATAGTTATAAATACCAGTGTTATAAATATTGGTATCAAGAATGGAAGTACACCTTTAGTTACAGTACTTACAGACATTTTTCCTACCTGTGCTACCACAAACAAAGCCATTCCCATAGGAGGAGTAAGTATTCCTATCATCATATTCAGTGTTGTCATCACTCCAAAGAATACTAAGTCTATTCCCACTTTATCTGCTACTGGAATAAGCATAGGAAGTACTAGGAATTGAAGAGCCAGTGCATCAATAAACATTCCTAGGAACAGTAATAATAGATTTATCATTACTAATACTGTCAATGGAGAACTTGCATATTTCATAAATCCTGCTGCTATTTTCATAGCTATCTGTTCTCTGGCAATCATATCCCCAAAGAATGTAACTGTTATTATCATTAAAACTGTAACTCCACTGATTGCCATAGCTTCAACACAATGTTTGAAGAAAGATCTCACAGTAAGCTCTTTATAAATAAAAGCTCCCAAGAAAACTGAATAAGCTGCTGCAACTACTGCTGCTTCTGTAGGAGTAAATAACCCCGAAAATATTCCTCCAATAATAATGAAAGGAGTCATTAAAGCCCAGAAAGATTTTTTAAAAGCTTCTACTTGTTCTTTAAAAGTTGCCTTTTTAGCTTTTTTATACCCTCTTTTTTTACATACAAAATAGTTCATTACCATTAAAGCTATTGTTGTAAGTACTCCTGGAACAAACCCTGCTAAAAATAATTTTGCGATAGATTGATTTGCAATTACTCCATATACTATCATACTGATACTTGGAGGAACCAGAGGTCCTATTATACAAGATGCTGCTGTTATTCCACCACAGATATCATCATCATATCCTTCATCTCTCATAGCTTTTATTTCCAATTGTCCAAGTCCACCAGCATCTGCTATAGCTGACCCTGACATTCCTGAGAAAATAAGAGAAGCAGCTACATTTACATGTCCCATCCCTCCAGTAAAATGTCCTAGAAGAGCTTTAGCAAAATTAAATATCCTTTCTGTAATTCCAGCCCCATTCATCAGTATTCCTGTTAATACAAAGAAAGGTACACTCAAAAGGCTGAAACTATTAAGACTATCTACTAATTTCGCAGAAGCAAAATATATTACATTCCACTTAGTAATTGAAAAGTAGAATATTGTTGCTGCCATAAGAGACCATCCTACTGGCACTCCCATAAAAATCATTACCAACCACACTGCAATAGTCACATATCCTGCTATTGGTCCAAACTTATAGTAATTAGCAAGTCTGAATAATCTAAATACTTTAGGATCGTATATTATCAATCCTATTATAATTATTAATGCAACTAAGAAAACTCCTGGATGTAGAACCACTTTTTTATTGTCATAATTTTCTTTATATGCTTGAAAGAAACGTATCATCATTAATACTGCTACAATAGGAAGAGCTATATACATCCACCCTGCTGATATTTTTAATGATACTAGCTCAAATATCCACTTTTTCTTATAAAGACTATTACCTAAATAACCCATAAAAATTATAGATATGAAAATTATTATCTGTACAATAGTGAAAGCTACTCTTTGCATTTTAGGAGAAAATCTGCTGCAAAGAAAATCTATAAGTACATGCTGTTGATTTCTTATTCCCATGCTGATTCCTAACATTCCTACATATACAAACAGCAGACTTGACAATTCTTCACTCCACATCAAAGGGGTTCCCAAAATTTGTCTTGCTGTTATCTGCATTACAAGTATTATAAACATACAGACAAAAAGTGTCCCACCTATCCATTCTTCTAATTTATTAAAAATTTTCATCTATTTTCCCACCTTGTCTCTTTATTACACATTTACTTTCCAGCTGCTGTTATTTCATCTACCGCCTGTTGACCAAGTTTTCCATTTTTCTTAATAAATTCGTCATAAACAGGTTGCATTTTAGCTTTGAAATCATCCAAGTTTGGTTCAGTTATTTTTACCCCATTCTTTACAAAGAAATCTTTCAAACTAGCTTCTTCATCTACGAATAATTTTGTATGATATTCTGCTGCTTCCTCAGCTGCATTTTTAACTACTTTTTGAAGATCTTCAGGAAGACTTTCTAAAGTTTCATTTCCAATTACATATAATTGGTCATTTAATATATGATTAGTCATTGCCAAATATGGCTGAACTTCATAGAATTTTTGAGCTCTTACTGCTGACAATGGATTTTCCTGTCCATCTACTGAATTTGTTTGAAGAGCAAGGTACACTTCTGAGAAAGCCATCGGTGTAGGAGCTGCTCCACTATATTTTGCAAAGTTTAAGTTAGAAGCTGCATTTGGAACTCTTAATTTCAATCCCTTCATATCCTCAATTGAGTTTATAGCTTTATTGGAAGTAGTTTGTCTAGTTCCATTATATGCTTGTGATAAAATAGTTATTCCCAAGTCATCATGTATTTTACTTATTAGATTTTTTCCAAATGTAGTATCAAAAGTTGCTTTGTGCACGTGGTCAAAATCTTTGATCATGTAAGGCAATACATATACTTCAGCCTCTGGAAAGAATATTGCAAATCTTCCAATCTCAGTAAATGAGAAATCTAAAGCTCCTCCTGAAACTTGTTCAAGCATACTTCTGTCATCTCCCAGCTGTCCATTTGGAAAAAGTGCTATCTCTATTCTTCCATTTGATTCTTCTTTTATTTTATTTGCAAAATATTCTGCTGCTTTATATTCATTAGATGCAGTACCTGGAACCATTCCCATTTTTAAATTATATTCTGCCGCAAATGCTGCTGTTGTCATTACTCCAAATAACATTGTTCCTAGTCCTAAAACTTTTAGTGTGTTTTTCATAAATTGAAACCTCCTGTTTTTGATTTATTTTTAATTTATGTTTTTAATCATTTAAGTTCTCATAAAAGATAATATGTGATTTTGAAATTTCCCAATTTCCTGTTTTTATATCTTCTTTATACAAAATATCAAACATTTTTTTTCCAGCATTGTATCCTTCAGTTGCTATTTCTTCCATTACTGTTGCTGTTATTATCTTATTCTTTATCATTCTTTTAATATTTTTTCCAATTCCATTTGTCACTATCATTTTATCATTTAGTGTTTTTTTAGATAATTTTTCAAAAATATCTTGTGCATATCTATTTATATATATTCCTTTTATCTCTTCTTTTTCACAAACTTCCTGTAAAAGTTTTATACTTTTTTCTATTCCATTTCCTTTTAAAGGCCCCACTATATCTATTTCTGTTTCCTTTACTCTTTCCAAAAATCCAGCAAGATACAATTTTGAAGATATTTTGTCATCTCCATTATCTACAATCAGAAGTTTTTCTCCTTTTCTAAGAAGCGCACTCATTATCCCTCCTGCTATTTTTCCCTGTTTCAAATGGTCAGGCCCTACATGAGGTATATCTTCATGAAGTCTTATTCCTAAAGAAATCACATTAGTTTTTTCCAAATGTGGTTTTAACATTTCATAAACTTTCTCTTTAGCCAAAGGTGTGATTATTAATCCATCCATATCTCCTGTTTTAAGAACTTTTTTTAGCTCTTCTAATTGACTCTCTGGATCATTGATATCACTAGTTATTATTTCTAATTGATAATTATATGCTTTAAATTCTTTTTCTGCTTCTGACAATCCTCTTATTATTTCCTGAGTATAGAATACATTTTTAGAATTGATAACTAAACAATAAACTTTTTTTGCTCTTTTTCCAGCAAGAGAACTTCCTATATAATTTTTCTCATAGTTCATTTCTTTTACCAATTCAAGTATTTTATTTTTAGTTTCTTCCTTTATTAGTGAACTTCCATTTATGGCTCTGGCAACTGTTGTTCTGCTGATTCCCAATTTTTCTGCTATTTCCTTTTGTGTAATCATAATAAAAATCACCTTCCTCAAAAATGTTCTCGTGTTCATTAATATAAATATAACTTTTATTCTTAAGTTTGTCAATGATTTTTTTAAGTTTTTTTAATACTATTTCAAAACAAAAAGTTCTTTATATAATCTGAATTCATTAGTGTATCCCAACTTATATGGGTTATTTATTAGAAATATTTATATTTTTCAACAAAAAAAGAAGAGAAAATTTAAGTAAAAAATAGATTCAATTTTAGAAATTTTTTAATAAAAAATTTATTAATATTTTCTAATTTTTTTCTTTTTTATCACTTAACTAGATTCTCTTCTTAAAATTTTCAACTATTTTTTTATTATAGTCCCTGTATACATCCTGTCAGTTCTTACACCTGGTTTTATTTCCCCATTTATTGAGAACACCTTATTTCCAACTAAAACCAATCCTTCTCCACATGGAGCATCAAATGGTAACTGCCCTATTGATTTCCATGAATCGCTATCTGAATTATAGATAAGTACTTCTCTATTCCAGTTAAATTCAGCAGGATCTGCTCCAAAATATCCAGCTTTGAATTTTGCTAGCTCCTCTCCTTTTAAAGAACCTAAGTTGGCTACTGCATTATCATACACCTCTTTATTAAATCCTCCAATTACCATCATCTCTTTCTCGTTTAATTTTACTGAAGATGCCCCAAGAAGAGATATTCCTTTTCCATTTAATTCTACAGATGCAGCTGGAGTCCATTCATTAGTTATAAAATCATATTTATATCCATCAGTATATGCAGTTGCGTCTCCTCCACTGAATACATATAACTTACCATCAAGTATCTGAGATACAGCTTGTGTTCTAGTAGCTGCTCCTGGTACAGGTGCTAATTCTCTTGACTGCTCTGTTGCAATATCATATTCATACATTTTATTTGTCGCTTTTCCATTTTGTTTTCCAGTTATAACATATAGTTTTCCATCTTTTTCCACTGCTGTTCCATTTTGTAAAGTGAAAGGTAAATCTCCTACTTTTTCTACATTTAATTTTCCCTTTTTCATACTTAAAAATAGTATATCATTATCTGCTTCTGTAGTAGCTGCTCCTCCAATATAATAAACTCCATCTTTAACCGTTACTGAGGCTCCATAACCAATTTCATTATTCAAATTAATATGTTCTACTACTTCTAATTTTCCATCTTTTTCTTTCAAAAGATATACATCAGAATAAAGTTTCTTCGCTCCTCCATTTAATACTGTATCATATGGAAAATTTGCTCCTCCACCAACTACTACATATTTTTCTTCAAGAACTCCTGATAATACCCCAGCAGTTCCTATATTTTTCTCAAATCCTTTTTGTGCAGGTAAATTACCAGCATGTTCCCAAGTTATTTTTCTTTCTACACCTGGCATCTTTACTTCAGTTGAAGTACATCCTCCTAACACTAATGCAGATAATATTGCTGCAAAAACAAATTTTTTCATCATAAACCTCCCACTTTATTTATGAAAATATCGTTCACTAACTGTATGTTAATCTAAAATTTAAAATTGTACTCGTGCTCATTAGTTGATAATAACTTTTTATTTTTATTTTGTCAACGTTTTTTTATTTTTTAGAACATAAGTGATTAAAATCGTACCATTTTTCTCAATATCTATTAAAAAAATATATATGTTTTCATCTGTTGAGTTTATTGAACTTTTCCTATACTATTTTATTTCATCAAAAGAAAAAAACAATCTTTTTATATACATTTTATATGATTTATTTTATAAAAAAGACTTTATTTTTTCTTAAAAATACTTTATTATTTCAATTTCAAAATTTTAAGGCAATAATCATTCTTTACAAACATATAAAAGTTTTTTTATTTGTTTAAATTTTTATAAAAAACATATAATTTTCTGAAAGGAAATTTGTGAAAAAATTAACACTTTTAAATCCCCCATTATTAAAATCGTTTTCTATTTTGAAATTTTCACAAATAAAAAAAGAGCCCTTTAAGAGCTCTCATTTTCTATTTATCTATACTACTTTTTGCAACTACTAATATATATATATTTTCTACATTCATATCATCTTTTAACAATGCACAAAGGCTTTTTAAAGTAGTTCCTGTGCTGTATAGATCATCTATAAGAAGGACACTCCCTTTTCTAGTAAGGTCTCTATTTTTTCTTATACTATTTTTAAAAAGATCTAATTTTTTTTCTACAGGAAGATTTTTTATTTCCTCTGGAGTTAGTTTGCTAAAAAAATCAAGAGATATTGGCTTGTTTACTTTTTCTCCTACCAATTTTACCAATTGAAATAATGGCTGTATTATTCTAGGCTTTGATGGTGGTACAGCAATTATCCCATCTATTTTATCAAGAAGACTCCATTCATCAGTTATATATCCAGCTACTTCATCCGCTATTTCCACTGCTTTAAGATAATCTTTATGATATTTCAATTCATTTAATGCTTTTCCTATTTCACTATATGTTACATCAAATTCTGGATATCCAAATATATCCTCACCCTTATATTCACTTTTAGTAGTAAAATAATCCAGAGCATATCCTTCATTCCATACCCCGTCTAATTTTATAGGATTTAACTTCATACCTGATGACCTCCTAAATACTTTTTATCTTATATATATTCTATCATATTTATTAAATAATTTGAACATGAGGTATACTTTTCATATAAATAAAAAAGAAGGACAACCATTCGGTTGTCCCCAAAGCATTTTATTTATTATAACATAATTACATAAATTTTACAAATAATGGTACTAGAACTAGTGAAACAATACTCATTAATTTGATAAGAATGTTAAGAGATGGTCCAGATGTATCTTTAAATGGATCTCCAACTGTATCTCCAACAACTGCTGCTTTATGTCTGTCAGATCCTTTTCCGTCTCCTTTGTATCCAGCTTCAATTTGTTTCTTAGCGTTATCCCATGCTCCACCAGCGTTAGCCATCATTATAGCCATTAATACACCAGTAACTAGAGATCCTGCTAATAATCCTCCAAGAGCTTCTACTGACCAGATTCCTACTGCTACTGGAACAACTATTGCAAGTATTCCAGGAAGTATCATTTCTCTTAATGAAGAATGAGTAGATATTTCAACACATCTTTTGTAATCAGGTTTTCCTTTTCCTTCCATGATTCCTGGGATTTCTCTGAACTGTCTTCTTACTTCTTCAACCATTTCCATAGCTGCTTTACCAACTGCTGTCATTGTAAGAGCAGAGAATAGGAAAGTAAGCATTCCTCCAATAAATAGACCTGCTATTACTTCTGGGTTTGTTACTTCAATAATGAAGTCAAATCCTGGAGTTGAAGTTTGTACTGCTTCTTTATAAGCTGCAAATAGAGATAGAGCTGTAAGAGCTGCTGATCCAATTGCAAATCCTTTTCCAACTGCTGCTGTTGAGTTACCAACTGCATCAAGTTTATCTGTACATTCTCTAACTTCATGTGGAAGCTCTGCCATTTCAGCAATTCCTCCAGCATTGTCAGCTACTGGTCCATAAGCATCAACTGCTACTACCATTCCTGTACTTGCAAGCATTCCAACTGCTGCTACAGAAATTCCATAGATTCCAGATACATCTTTAGAAGCCATATAAGCAACAATTATAGCTAAAGCAATAATAATTATAGGTGCAACTGTAGATTCCATTCCAACTGCTAATCCTTCAATTATAGTAGTAGCTGGTCCTGTTTTAGCAGCATCAGAAATTCTATTAACTGCTTTTTTACCAGTATCTGTATATAGTCCTGTGAAGTAAGCTATAACTAATCCTGCAACTAATCCTGCAACAATAGCATAGAATATTCCCATTTCTAATCCTAAATATTTAATTATTCCAAATGAAGCAACTAGTGAAAGGATTCCAGCTATTCTAGTTCCATTTTCTAATTTGTGATAAACTTCATCTGGATTATCAGTTTTAACTGTTAATGTAGCTAAGATAGAAGTAATAATTCCTAGTGCTGCTATTAGTACAGGGGCAATTAGGTATCCAAAGTTACCAGTTGCATGTGTTATAGTAGCTCCTATAGTCATTGCAGCTATAATAGATCCAACATAAGATTCAAATAAGTCTGCTCCCATTCCAGCAACGTCTCCAACGTTATCTCCAACATTGTCAGCGATTGTAGCTGGGTTTCTAGGGTCATCTTCAGGAATTCCTGCTTCTACTTTACCAACAAGGTCTGCTCCAACGTCAGCAGCTTTAGTGTAGATTCCTCCACCAACTCTTGCAAATAAAGCTATTGATGAAGCTCCCATTCCAAATCCAGTAACAATACTCATATCCCAATTGAATATGATTATCATGATAGATAATAAAAGCATTCCAAGTCCAACAACTGCAAGACCCATAACTGCTCCACCAGCAAATGCTACATCAAGAGCTTTTGAAAGCCCTCCTTCTTTAGCAGCTATTGAAGTTCTTCCATTAGCTTTAGTTGCTATTCTCATTCCAACATTTCCTGCTACAGCTGATGTTACAGCTCCACATATAAATGTTATTGCAACTTTAACATCTAAGAAAACTCCTAATAATACAGCTACTATTACTACGAAGTATACCAATATTTTGTATTCTGCTAGTAAGAAAGCCATAGCTCCCTCTCTGATAGCGTCTGTTATTTCCGCTACTCTTGGAATGTTAATTTGATAACTCTCCACTTTTTTAGAATAACCAAAGGCAGCAATCAATGCAAGTATCCCAGCAATTATTCCAACATAGATCAATGAATGTTCCATTACTTAATCCTCCTATATTAATTTAAATTACACACTACATTATATTTGAAAACTTAATTTATTACAAGCATTTTTATTTAAAAAGTGCTCTTATTTTTTAAAAAAATCAAGATTTTTTGTTTTTAATATATTCATATCTTTATCTACAACTAAAACCTTCATTTTTTTATCACTTTCAGCAAATTTCATAACTTTTTCTACTGGCATAGTAAAGAAAGCTGTTGAATATAAATCAGCTAAGAAAGCATCTTCACAGATAACTACTACCATCTTTTTATCTCTCACTGGAAATCCAGTAGTTTTATCCAAGATATGATGATATCTTTTTCCATTTATCTCTACATAAGTTTGATAATCTCCTGACACACCCATACCTTCATCATTAAGTTCTATAATTCCAAGTATTTCTTCTGGATTTTCAGGATTTTGTACACCTATTCTCCAAGGCTTATTTTCTGGTTTTGTATTTATTACATCTATACTTGATATAGTGGTTATAAAGGCACTAGTTATTCCAGCATCTTCCATTAATTTTTTAGCTCTCGCTACTGCATATCCTTTCAAAAAAGATCCTGTATCTATTTCATTTACAGGAGGTTCCATATATATCTTGTTGCCTTCTATTTTTACTTTATCAAAGTCTATTTCCTTAAGTGCCTGAGCTAAACATTCTTTTGATGGAATAGATATTTCACCAACCTCACCAAATCCCCACGCTTTCAATAAAGGACCTATAGTTATATCATATTTTTTATCTGAAAGTTCATATACTTCTCTCACCTTAGAAAAAAGCATAAGTCCTTCATCATCAAGTTCTACTGGAACAGTAGGATCTGAGTTTAATTTTCCTATTATACTAGTTTTTATTTTACTATTAAATTTATTGTCCAGTCGTTCTATTTCATTAAATGCTTCTTCCATTCCTGTTTTGGCTAATTTTTCATCTTTATCATAAATTGTTATTTTTACATAAGTTCCAAAGAGGAATTTTTCACTTTCGAATTTCTGCACTTTTTTTTCTGTACATCCTATAAAAATAAGTGGAAGCAGCAAAATCATCAAAAGTCTTTTTATCACACTATTCACCAGCTTCTTCTTCACCAAATTCATAACCTATTTTTCCATCAGCAATTTCTCTGAAGGCTTTTTTAATATCAGTGTCCTTTTTACTGCATTTAGTTAAGAGTGTTGCTCCCTTTCCTATTTCTCTGGCTCTTTGTCCACTGATTATTGTTAGTATATATTTGTTAGGTATCTTATCAAGTAATTCATCATAAACTATATCTTTTTTCATGTTAGCCTCCTATTTATTTACTTTTTTCTTCTATTATTTTTTTTAATTCATTACATGCTTGCTCTACAGTATGATTTATTATTGTTATATCATATTCTTTCTCATATTCCAACTCTTTTATTGAATTTGCAAGTCTAAGCTGAATAGTTTCTTCACTATCTGTTTTTCTTCCTCTTAATCTTGCTTCAAGATCATTCTCAGTTGGTGTTTTAAAGAAAATAAGATTTGCTCCAGGATATTGATCTCTTACTTGAAGACCACCTTGTACATCAATTTCCAATATTACATTTTCACCTTTTGCCATTCTATTTTCCACTTCTGATTTTAAAGTTCCATAATAATTTCCATGAACTGTTGCAGTTTCTAGAAAATCTCCATTTTCTCTTTTCTTAAGAAACTCTTCTTTGGTAAGAAAATAGTAATCTCTTCCATCTACTTCTCCTGTTCTTGGTTCTCTTGTAGTTGCAGAAGTAGCAAGGTTTATTCCAAGCATTTTACGTACAAGTCTACAGATAGTAGATTTTCCAGCACCACTAGGTCCCGATACTACATATAGATTTCCTTTTGGCATTTTATTCTCCTTTCTCAATTCTAGCTGATATCGTCTCTGGATTTATAGCTGACATTATAACATGATTTGAATCTGTTATTATTAAGGTTTTTGTTTTCCTTCCTAAAGTTGCGTCTATAAGTCTATTTTGAAGTTTAGCTTCCTCTCGCAATCTCTTACTTGGAGCTGAGTCAGGATTTATGACAGCAATTATCCTCACATCCATTACCATATTATTAAATCCAATATTAATGGGTCTCATAGATCCTCCTATTCGATATTCATAGCTTGTTCTCTAATTTTTTCCAATTCATTTTTACATTCTACTATAAGCTTTGAAATATCATACAGATTACACTTTACTCCTGTAGTATTCAATTCTCTGAATATTTCCTGAAGAATAAAATCCATCTTCTTTCCTACTGCTGTATCATTATTTTCCATCTCTTTCCTTAACTGTTCCATATGACTGTCAAGCCTTGAGATTTCTTCTGATATATCTGACTTATCAGTAAAAAGAAGTATTTCTTTAAGAATATCTTCATCTTTAAAATCTATAGTTCCTCTGATTTTATCAAGTCTCTCCATAAGTTTTTCTTTATAGTTTTCAACTACTATTTCTTTATATTTTTTTATTTCAGTTATTTTTTCTTCAAGAACATCTATTCTTTCCAGGAAATAAGCTTTTAATCTATCTCCTTCATCCTCTCTGGTTTGAATAAATGGAATGAGCAGCTCATTTACTTTCCCTAATACAAAAGCTGAATACTCACTTTCATCAATCTCAAAATCATTTTTTTGTATAACATTTAAATTTCTAACTAAAATATCCATTTTATTTGTGAATTTTTCATTAAAATCATTTTCCATCTCTTTAAGTACATTCATATAAGCTGAGCTTAAATTTCTATCATAATCAAAAAGTTTTCCAAGTTCTCTCTTATCTTCAAATTCTATTTTTAGATCTAAAGAGCCTCTGCTGATTTTTGAAGCAACTTCCGTTCTTATTGCTCCTTCTAAAAAATTTAAATTATATGGAAGTTTTATTTTCAAATTTAAATTTTTATTATTTACACTTTTAAGTTCCATGTTGATAGCAAAACTTTCATCTTGGTATGTAAGTTTTGAATATCCTGTCATACTTCTCATAATTTTTTCCTCCAGGAAAGATGAAACAAATACAGGAATAGGCGACCTTGTCGCCTATTCCTATTATATTATTCTTCTTCTAATTCTAATTCTTGCTCTTCCAGTTCAACTGCTTTTACATTTTTATATGCATTAAATCCAGTTCCTGCTGGAATCTTTTTACCTATGATTACATTTTCTTTTAATCCTTCTAAGTAGTCAATTTTACCTTCTATTGCCGCATTAGAAAGAACTTTTGTAGTTTCTTGGAATGAAGCAGCTGATATAAAGCTTCCTGTATTAACAGCAGCTTTAGTAATACCTTGAATGATTGGCTCATACTTGATTAAAGGTTTTCCTAAATCTTTTAATCTTGCATTTTCCATATCAACAACTCTTTTCTCAACAACCTCATCTTCTAGGAATAAAGATACTCCAGAATCAACGATTCTTACTTTCTTAAACATCTGCTTAACGATGATCTCGATATGTTTATCATTAACTCCAACTCCCTGGTCTCTATACACTTGCTGTACTGACTCAAGTATAAACTGCTCAGCAGCTACAAGTCCCTTGATGTTCAATACGTCAAATGGAGAAATAGCTCCCTCAGTTATCTTATCTCCAGCTTTAACAAGCATACCGTCAGTTACTACCAGACGTTCTCCAACTGGTACTAAATATTCTCTGAAGTCTTTTGCATCAGTTGTAGATTTTACAATGATAACTCTCATACCTTTCTTTTTCTTACCAGTTACTTCTATTTTTCCTTCTATGTCAGTAAGCATTGCTTTACCTTTAGGATTTCTTGCTTCAAATAGCTCTTGTACTCTTGGAAGACCTCCAGTGATGTCTTTTGTTCCAGCACCTTCTTTAATGATCTTAGCTATTGTTTGTCCTTTTTTAACTTCTTCTCCCTCTCTTACCATTAAGTAAGCTCCAAATGGGATAGTGTAGCTTCCTTTTGTATTCCCTTCATTATCGAATATTACAACTCTTGGGTTAATATCTCCTGATTCAACTGGTTTAATAGCCATATACTCAGTAACATCATATTTTTCGTCGTAATTTTCTTTTACATAAAGTTCTCTATACTCTATTCTACCATCTTGGTCAGCTATAATAGGGATATGGAATGGATCGAATGTTACTAGTGTAGTACCTATCTCAACTTTTTCTCCCTCTTTTACTTTAAGTATTGATCCTGATGGAATTTCATAGTCATAGTTTCCAATGATTATTTTAGCAGACTGACTTACTACTGTTTGTTCCCCAGTAGTATCGTTTTCAAGAATTTTTATATCTCTATAAACAACTTTTCCAGCATTTTCTGCTCTTATTCCACTTATTACAGTAGCTGCTGTTGCAACTCCTCCAGTATGGAATGTTCTCATTGTAAGCTGTGTACCAGGTTCCCCGATTGATTGAGCTGCAATAACTCCAACCGCTTCTCCTAAAAGTATTTCTCTATGGTTAGATAAGTCCATACCATAACATTTTTTACATACTCCTTTTTCAAGAGAACAAGTCAATGGAGATCTGATTTTTACTTTTCTGATACCTAATTCGCTTATTTTATCTATAAGTTCTTTTCCAATCATAGTATTTCTAGTGGCAATCACTTCACCTTCATGTACTAAATCTTCTGCAAGAACTCTTCCTCTGATTCTTTCTTCTAATTTCTCAATAACTTTACCTTCTGATACAAGTTCTCCAACTTCAATTCCTTGCTCACTTCCACAATCTTCAGCATTTACTATAACTTCATGTGAAATATCAACAAGTCTTCTTGTTAAATATCCTGAATCGGCAGTTCTTAGGGCAGTATCTGCCAGTCCTTTTCTTGCTCCATGCGATGACATGAAGAATTCCAATACTGTTAGTCCTTCACGGAAGTTCGCTTTAATAGGAACCTCAATGATTCTTCCTTGCGTATCGGCCATGTTACCCCTCATAGCAGCTAGCTGTCTCATCTGAGAAATGTTACCTCTGGCTCCTGAGTTCGCCATCATATAAACTGGGTTGAATTGATCTAGTCCATCCATCATTGCCTTTGTTACAGCTTCAGTAGCTTCAGACCAAACAGCGATAGTTTTTCTATATCTTTCTTCGTTAATGATTTTTCCTGATTTATAATCAGCATCTATTTGAGCAACTTCATCATCTGCTTTTGCAAGAATTTCTTTTTTAGCTTCTGGAATTTCCAAATCTTCTATACCTACTGAAACTCCTGCCATAGCACCATAGTGATATCCAAAGTCTTTAATTTTATTAATAAGCTCTGCTGTTTCAGCAAATCCATGCTCATCATATAATCTAGCAATAAGTTTTTTAAGTTGTGATTTACCAAATGTTACATGATATTGCTTATCCACTTCAGGAAGCATTTCATTGAACATAATTCTTCCAGGAGTAGTTTCTACCATTTCATCTTTGATTCTTACTTTAATAATAGCATGAGTATCTAATACTCCATTATTATAAGCTGTAAGAGCTTGATCTATATTTGAGAAGCATTTTCCTTCACCTTTTGATCCTGGTCTGTCTTTAGTCATATAGAAACATCCCATAACCATGTCTTGAGAAGGTACTGCTATTGGTTCTCCATTTGATGGAGAAATAATATTGTTTGGAGCTAGCATTAGAAGTTTTGCTTCCATTATAGCTTCTGGTGACAACATTAAGTGAACAGCCATTTGGTCTCCGTCAAAGTCAGCATTAAATGCTGAACATACTAATGGGTGAAGTCTAATAGCCTTACCTTCTATTAGTACAGGTTCAAATGCTTGTATAGATAATCTATGAAGAGTCGGAGCTCTGTTAAGTAATACTGGGTGATCTTGAATTACATCTTCAATTACATCCCATACTTTATCATCTGCATCTTCAACTAATTTTTTAGCTGTTTTGATATTTGAAGCAAGTTCTCTTTTTACAAGCTCTCTCATAATAAAAGGTTTGTAAAGTTCAAGAGCCATTTTCTTAGGAATTCCACATTGATTCATTTTCAATGATGGTCCAACAACGATAACCGATCTTGCTGAGTAGTCAACCCTTTTTCCAAGTAGGTTCTGTCTAAATCTACCTTGTTTTCCTTTTAGCATATCAGAAAGAGATTTTAATTCTCTATTGTTTTGAGCAACAACTGGTTTTCCTCTTCTTCCATTGTCAATAAGGGCATCTACAGCTTCCTGAAGCATTCTTTTTTCATTTTTTACAACAATTTCAGGAGCTTTTATTTCTAAAAGTTTTTTAAGTCTGTTGTTTCTATTAATAACTCTTCTGTAAAGATCATTCAAGTCAGAAGTAGCAAATCTTCCTCCATCTAATTGAACCATTGGTCTTAAGTCAGCTGGAATTACTGGAACATTTTTCAGTATCATCCATTCAGGCTTATTATTAGAAGAGATAAAATCTCTAACTATTTTAAGTCTTTTAACTACTTTCTTTCTTTTTTGTGAAGAAGTTACATCTTCCAATTCTTTTTCTAATTCATCTCTTAAAGACTCAAGATGAGTTTTTTCAAGAAGCTTTAATACAGCTTCTGCTCCCATAAGAGCTTCAAACTTATTTCCGTATAATTGTTTATACAATTTATACTCTTTTTCAGTAAGGATTTTTCCTTCTTTCAGGTTACTTTCTCCAGCTTCTGTAACTATATATCTTGCAAAATATAATACAGATTCCAATTCCTTTGGAGATAGTCCAATGATAAGTGACATTTTATTTGGAGTTCCTTTAGAATACCAAATATGAGATACTGGAGCAGCCAAAGAAATATGACCCATTCTCTCTCTTCTTACTTTAGATCTAGTTACTTCTACCTCACACTTTTCACAAACAAGACCTTTATATCTCATTCTCTTATACTTACCACAAGCACATTCCCAGTCTTTAGTTGGTCCAAATATTTTTTCACAAAACAGACCATCTCTTTCTGGATTTAAAGTTCTATAGTTGATAGTTTCAGGTTTTGTAATTTCCCCGTATGACCATTCTTCAATCTTTTCAGGGGATGCTAATCTAATTCTTATTTTCTCAAAACTTCTTATTCCCATTAAATGCAAAGCCTCCTTAATTGAGATAAAGCTACATATAATTTATCTATATGGATGATAAAATGGGTTATTTGTTACATATAACCCATGTTTATCCCTAACAGTTCATTTTATTTAATTGTTTAATCTTTGAATTCAGCTAAAGGAGAATATTCAGTAGTTATATCCTCTTTATTTAATTCTTCATCTACATTTATAACATTATCTTCTTGGTCAAATAACTCAACATCAAGTGCTAATGCTTGGAATTCTTTCAACAATACTTTGAAAGATTCTGGTAGATCTGGCTCAGGCATTTCTTCACCTTTGATTATAGCCTCATAAGTTTTTGTTCTTCCTGTAACATCATCCGATTTTACAGTAAGCATCTCTTGAAGTATGTTTGAAGCTCCATATGCTTCTAGTGCCCAAACTTCCATTTCTCCAAGTCTTTGTCCTCCAAATTGAGCTTTTCCTCCCAATGGCTGTTGTGTTACCAAAGAATAAGGTCCAATTGCTCTAGCATGCATTTTATCTTCTACCAAGTGATGAAGTTTAAGCATGTACATTCTTCCAACTGTTACTGGATTATCAAACTTCTCACCAGTTCTTCCATCATAAAGATCAACTTTACCACTTCTAGGGAATCCTAGTTTTTCAAGATAATCTTTAACTTGGTCTTCAGACGCTCCATCAAATACTGGTGTAGCAATATGAGTCCCACCATTATAGTTACCCATAGCCATACCTAAGTGAACCTCAAGTACCTGTCCAATATTCATACGTGAAGGCACTCCTAGTGGGTTAAGTACAACATCCAGATGTGTTCCATCAGCTAGGAACGGCATATCTTCAGCAGGAAGTACTCTTGATACAACCCCTTTATTTCCATGACGTCCAGACATTTTATCTCCAACAGTTATCTTTCTTTTTTCAGCAACTAGTACTCTTATAGCTTTATTAACCCCAGCTTTAAGTTCATCTCCATTTTCTCTAGAAAGCTCCAGAATTTCTACTACAGTTCCTTTTGATCCGTGAGGCATTCTAAGCGATGTATCTCTTACATCTCTAGCTTTTTCTCCAAAGATAGCTCTCAATAACTTTTCTTCAGCAGGTGGTTCAGTTTCCCCTTTAGGAGCTGTCTTACCTACAAGTATATCTCCTGGCCCAACTTCAGAACCTATAGTTATTATTCCTTTAGAATCTAGTTTTCTCAATGCTTCCTCAGAAATATTAGGTATTTCTCTTGTTATTTCTTCATCTCCAAGTTTAGTATTTCTAGCTTCTATTTCATATTCTTCCACATGGATAGATGTAAATACATCATCCTTTCTTAATCTATCAGATATTAGAATCGCATCTTCGTAATTATATCCTTCCCAAGGCATGAATGCCATTAGAATATTTCTTCCAAGTGCTAAGTCTCCACCTCTTGTAGCAGGTCCATCAGCTATTACTCCTCCAGCTTTTACTTCCTCTCCAGGAGAAACAAGTGGTGTTTGATGTAAACACATAGATTGGTTAGATCTTTCAAAATTAAGCATTCTATATTTATGCTCTTTTCCTTCTGGATCTTCTATAACTATCTTTTGTGCATCTACATATACAACTTTACCATCAGTTTTAGAAATAACAACTGCTCCAGAATCTACGGCAACTTTTCTTTCTAATCCTGTTCCTATATATGGAGCTTCAGTTCTTAACAATGGTACAGCCTGTCTTTGCATGTTTGATCCCATCAGTGCTCTGTTGGCGTCATCGTGTTCTAAGAATGGAATTAATCCAGCAGATACAGATACCACTTGTTTAGGTGATATATCTAGATAATCAACTTTTTCACCACTAATACCTACAATTTCATGACCAAATCTACATACAACATCACCAAGAAGTGATCCATCTTCTCCAATTTTTGTATCAGCTTGTGCAATAAATAATCCTTCTTCTTCATCAGCTGCAAGATAATCTATTTGGTTAAAGTCAGCTTTACCATCTATAACTTTTACATATGGAGTTTCAATAAATCCATATTTATTTATTTTTGCATATATTGCCAATGAACCAATAAGACCGATATTTGGTCCCTCTGGTGTTTCTATTGGACAGATTCTTCCATAGTGAGAATCGTGAACGTCTCTTACTTCGAATCCTGCTCTTTCTCTCGAAAGTCCTCCAGGTCCTAGAGCTGATATTCTTCTCTTATGAGTTAATTCCGCTAATGGGTTAGACTGGTCCATGAACTGAGACAATTGTCCTGATCCAAAGAAGTCTAAGATAAGTGCATTTAATGGTCTTGTATTAAGTAATGATTGAGAAGTTAAAGTTTCAGAATCCTGAACTGTCATTTTCTCTTTTACCATTTTACCCATTTTAGAAAGTCCCGCTTTGATTTGCATCAATAACAGCTCTCCTACACCTCTCACACGTCTATTAGATAAGTTATCTATATCATCAGTATGTCCATTTCCATTATTTAGATTAATTACATATTTCATTGTTCCAATAATATCATCTTTAGTCAATAATATTTCATCTTCAGGAACATTAAGCTTTAATCTTTTATTCATTTTGTATCTTCCAACTGGCTCAAGATCATATCTTTGAGGATTGAAAAACATTTGCCTGATAAGTGATCTTGCAGACTCTACAGTCACTAAATCTCCTGGTCTTAATTTCTTGAATACTTCTGTTACTGCTTCCTCTTTTGTAAGTGTACTATCATTCAAAACAGTATTAGCTAAAAGTTTATCTTCTGGTTTTACTTCCCAATAAGTAACTTTTTCTATTTTGAATTCTATCATTTTCTCTATTAACGCTTCATCTATAACCGCATCTGCTTCAGCTATAACCTCACCAGTTTCATCATCATAGATATCTTCTTTAATAAAGCTTCCTTCAAATCTTGTTCTGATTACACTTAAAAGTTCATCTTTGTTTTTATATTTTTGGAATATTGAGGCTAAATCTAATTCTTTAGTTTCTAAGAAATAGTCTTTTATCTCTGTATTGTTGTTGAAAAAATCAATAGCCTTTAGGAATACAGTAGCTAATACCTTTTTCTTTCTATCTATTTTTATACTCAAGAAATCGTTTTTATCTGTTTCAAACTCAAGCCAAGTTCCTTTATATGGAATAATTTTTCCAGAAAAAAGGTCCTTTCCTGTTTGAATATTGATCTCTTTGTTGAATGAAACTCCTGGAGATCTATGTAACTGTGATACAACAACTCTTTCAGCACCATTGATTATAAATGTACCTCTTTCAGTCATCATTGGAACTTCTCCAAAGTAGACTAAAGACTCTTGTATCTCGTTTCCACTTTTCTTATTGATAAGTCTTAATCTTACTTTCAAAGAAGTAGAATAAGTTTTTCCTCTCTTTTTACACTCAAGCTCATCATTTAATGGTGGCTCTGCTTCATGTAATTCATAAGAAACATACTCCAACTTGATATCTCCATTAGAAGATTCAACAGGGAAAATTTCTCTAAAAGCTGATTCTAACCCCTTATCTTTTCTATTATTTGGAGCCTCTTTAGCTTGTAGAAAATCTTCATAGGAATCCAATTGGAACTCAAGAAAATGAGGCATTGTTCCTCTTTCTTTTATCCTTCCAAAATTCAATCTTTCAACGAGTTTCCCCATTAATTCACACCCCTTACTAATTCTTTAAAGTTTAATACCTAATCACTTGAAAATAAAAGGCTAAAATCTATTTCCAAATGATTAATTATCACTGTTCCAAAACAAAAATTTACATCACGATGTAATACAAATCATACTTTTAAGTTATCCTTAATAATTAGTAAAAAGGCACTCTGATTAAGAGTGCCTTTTTTTTTTAATTAAATAAGATTTTTAGTTCAAAATTAAAAGTCCAATCAATTATTTAACTTCTACTGTAGCTCCTGCTGCAGTTAATTTCTCTTTTACAGATTCAGCTTCTTCTTTAGAAACTGCTTCTTTAAGTTTTCCACCATTATCAACTAATTCTTTAGCTTCTTTTAATCCTAATCCAGTAATTCCTCTTACTTCTTTGATTACTGCAATTTTGTTAGGTCCTGCTGCAGTTAACACTACATCAAATTCAGTTTTTTCTTCAGCAGCTTCTGCTACTGCTGGTCCTGCTACTGCTACTGGAGCTGCTGCAGTTACACCGAAGTGCTCTTCTAATGCGCTTACTAAATCTTTTAATTCTAAAACTGTCATAGCTTCTAATTCAGCTATAAATTTTTCTCTATCGAATGCCATTTATTGTTTCCTCCTTAGTTTTTATACACAAATTTGTGATTTATTATAATTATTATTTTATTTCATTAATTAAACCAATTGAATTCTTAAATTATTCAGCTGCTGCTTCTTTTTTATCAGCGATAGCGACAGTTGCATAAGCAAGTTTTCTGATTGGTCCAAGCATTGAGTTAAGTAACATAGAAAGTAATTGATCTCTTGAAGGTAATTTAGCTAGAGCTTCAACTCCTTCAGCTTCAACTCTTTTTCCTGTTAAAACTCCACCTTTTATTTTGAAAATATTTTGTTTTGCTTTAGCCTTATCTTTTGCTAAATCAAAAACAATTTTTGCAGGAGCTACTGGATCATTATATCCAAAAGCGAAAGCTGTAGTTCCTTCCAAAATATCTTCAAAAGAATCCTCAACACCTGCTTCTTTAAGAGCTATTTTGAATAATCTGTTTTTAGTTACAAGATATTCAGCACCAGCTTCTCTCATTTTTCTTCTCAATGCAGTTTCGTCATTAACACTGATTCCTTGATAATCAACTAATACTACTGATTGAGCTTTTTTAATTTTTTCTACTAGTTCAGCTACGTGATCTATTTTTGCTTGAGTTGCCATTTATTTTTCACCTCCTCTTTTCTTAAAAATTACCTCCGTGCCAAAGAATGGAACGGAGGTTGAAATCACACTATGAGGCTAGCGAAACCTGCTTCCAACCTCGGTAGGGTAATTAAGGTTAAACCACCTACGGTCTTTGGTTTGGATCTATATTAAATTATTTATCCAACATATTTAGCTACTAATGCAGGGTCCATTTTGATTCCTGGTCCCATTGTTAGTGATACAGCAACAGTTCTTAAGTATTGTCCTTTAGATGATGCTGGTTTTAGTCTTGTGATTTGATCTAAGAAAGCTTTGAAGTTTTCTTCAATTTTCTCAGGAGCAAAATCTGCTTTACCAATTGGTACATGAATTGATCCTAATTTATCTACTCTGAATGCTAATTTACCTTTTTTGAATTCAGAAACAGCACTAGCGATATCTGGAGTTACAGTTCCAGATTTTGGATTTGGCATTAATCCTTTAGTTCCCAATATTTTTCCTAGTCTTCCTAGTTTAGGCATCATGTCTGGTGTAGCGATAACTAAATCGAAATCTAACCAACCTTGTTGAATTTGAGCAATATATTCATCAGAACCTGCATAATCAGCTCCAGCTTCTAAAGCTTTCTCTACATTAGCTCCTGAAGTGATAGCTAATACTTTTACAGTTTTCCCAGTTCCGTGAGGAAGAACAACTGTTCCTCTAACTTGCTGGTCAGCATGTCTTGGATCTACTCCAAGTCTTAATGCAACTTCTACAGTTTCTGTAAATTTAGCAGTTTTTGTTTTTAAAACTAATTCTAAAGCTTCTTTTACTTCATAAAGCTTTCCAATTTCTATTAACTTAGCAATTTCTAAGTATTTTTTTCCTCTATGTTTTGCCATTTTTTTAATTTCCTCCCTTTGTGGTGATGCGGAATTAATTCCTACCACTTAATATAACCATGGTACTTTGTACCATATACAACAGATTAATTAGCTTACTATTAACTAGTCTACTATTTTGATTCCCATAGATCTTGCTGATCCAGCTATGATTCTCATAGCAGCTTCTACTGATCCTGCATTTAAGTCAGGCATTTTAGTTTCTGCAAGTTCTCTTAATTTTGCTGTTGTTATTTGTCCAGCAACTTCTTTTTTAGAGTTTTTAGCTGCTGATTGGATTCCTGCTGCTTTCTTTAATAAGTCAGATGCAGGTGGAGTTTTAAGTATGAATGTGAAAGATCTGTCATTATATACAGAAATTTCTACTGGAATTACCCATCCAGCTTTATCTTGAGTTTTTGCATTGAACGCTTTACAGAATTCCATAATGTTAACTCCGTGTTGTCCTAATGCTGGTCCAACTGGTGGAGCTGGATTAGCTTTACCTGCTGGTAATTGTAGTTTTATTATCTTAATTACTTCTTTTGCCATTTTATTTAATTACACCTCCATAAATTGTGTGGTAATGACGGTGTCATCTCCCACTAAAAAGACATAACTTACTATGCCTTCTCAACACTGTTAAAATCTACCTCTACAGGAGTCATTCTCCCGAACATTTCGATCATAACTTTTACTTTCTTTTGTTCCATATCTATTTCTGCTACTTTTCCCTCATGACCTGCAAAGCCTCCTCCGAGAATCTTTACAAATTCACCAAGGCCAAAGTTAATTTTTACAACTTCTTTATTTTCTTTTTCTTCCTCTGGAATATCATATCCAATAACTCTGAAGATATTTAAAACTTCATCATCTTCCATAGGAATAGGATCAGAACCAACACCAACGAATCCTGTTACACCATTTGTGTTTCTTACTACATACCAAGCATTAGAATCAACTCTAAAGTTTATTCCATCTTCACTTTCCTCTCTTGTTGCTACCATTTCTAGCATAACATATCCTGGAAATATTTTTCTGGCTACAGTTTTCTTTTTTCC
Source organism: Fusobacterium ulcerans (assembly GCF_003019675.1). Classification (NCBI taxonomy): domain Bacteria; kingdom Fusobacteriati; phylum Fusobacteriota; class Fusobacteriia; order Fusobacteriales; family Fusobacteriaceae; genus Fusobacterium; species Fusobacterium ulcerans. The sequence goes on from NZ_CP028105.1 coordinate 1,182,358, forward strand.
TCTAACCTCTTCAATAGTTTCTTCTTCAGGAACTAGTACTTTTGTAACTATATCTCCTATACCAAGTGTTTCTATTTTTTGTTCAAGGTCAGTTTTAACTTTTTTTTCATACCCTGAATAGGTATGAATCATAAACCATTTTTTAACTAATGTTTTTTCCATTATATTATCCTCCAAAGAGAGATACCAATACTTTCAATAGTCTAGAAGCAATTAAATCAAAAACTCCCAAATAAACGCTTAAAACTAAGCTCATAACAATTACCCAAAGAGTTGAATTCACAATCTCTTCTTTCTTAGGCCATTGAACCTTGGAATATTCCATTTTTATTCCTTGAAACAGATTCATAAAATCACCTTTATTTTCGACTTAATAAAAAAAATGGCAGGTCAAGAGGGACTCGAACCCCCAACCCTCGGTTTTGGAGACCGATGCTCTACCAATTGAGCCATTGACCTGCATGTTGTAAACTTACGTTAAAAAACTATTTTTTAGTTTCTTTGTGTAAAGTAACTTTTTTGTCCCACTTACAGTATTTATTAATTTCTAATCTTTCAGTAGTGTTCTTTTTATTTTTTGATGTACTATAGTTTCTTCTTTTACACTCTGTACATTCTAATTGAATATTTACTCTCAATTTTACACCTCCACTCATTAACGGTATCTTTGCGATCCTCCCATATTAAATTATAATATGGTGAAAAAGAGTTTACTCTATCTTGCTTTCTAAGACATAGAATATGATATCAGATTTTCTTAACTTTGTCAAATATTTTTATTAAAATATTTTAAAAATTTTAATTTTTTTTAACAAAGAAAAAAGCTTGGCAAGTTCCTATCCTCCCGGGAGGCTTCCCTCCAAGTACTTTCAGCGTTTACGGGCTTAACTTCTGGGTTCGGAATGGGACCAGGTGTACCCCCGCAGCTATTCTTACCAAGCTGTGTGTGTATTATTTCTAATAGACACTTGAAACTATATAGTAGCATACGCTTTCGCGCTTTCAATCTTTAGGTTAAAACTTTGACTTATTAGTATTGGTCAGCTAAAAGCCTCGCAGCTCTTACACCCCCAACCTATCAACCTTCTAGTCTCGAAGGAGTCTTAAAGAATACTTATCTTGAAGCTGGTTTCCCGCTTAGATGCTTTCAGCGGTTATCCGTTCCAAACGTGACTACCCAGCTGTGCCACTGGCGTGACAACTGGTACATCAGAGGTTTGTCCATCCCGGTCCTCTCGTACTAAGGACAGATCTTCTCAATATTCTAACGCCTACAGTGGATAGGGACCGAACTGTCTCACGACGTTCTGAACCCAGCTCACGTACCGCTTTAATGGGCGAACAGCCCAACCCTTGGGACCTTCTCCAGCCCCAGGATGCGATGAGCCGACATCGAGGTGCCAAACTTTGCCGTCGATATGGACTCTCGGGCAAAATCAGCCTGTTATCCCCAGGGTAGCTTTTATCCGTTGAGCGACGACCCTTCCATTCGGAATCGCCGGATCACTATGTCCTGCTTTCGCACCTGCTCGACCCGTCAGTCTCGCAGTTAAGCTCTCTTATGCCATTGCACTCTGCGGTTGATTTCCATCCAACCTGAGAGAACCTTTGAACGCCTCCGTTACTCTTTCGGAGGCGACCGCCCCAGTCAAACTGCCCACCTAGCACTGTTTCCGTGGCTACAAACCACAGATTAGAATTTCGACATTGAATGGTTGGTATTCCACCGACAACTCCAATACAGCTAGCGCCATATCTTCATAGTTTCCCAACTATCCTATACATGCAATGCCAAAACCCAATACCAAGCTACAGTAAAGCTCCATGGGGTCTTTCCGTCCTACTGTAGGTAACCGGTATCTTCACCGGTAGTACAATTTCACCAGGCCTCCCGTCAAGACAGCGCTCAAATCATTACACCATTCGTGCAGGTCGGAACTTACCCGACAAGGAATTTCGCTACCTTAGGACCGTTATAGTTACGGCCGCCGTTCACCGGGGCTTCAATTCGGAGCTCTCACTCCTCCTCTTAACCTTCCGGCACTGGGCAGGTGTCAGCCCATATACATCGCCTTACAGCTTAGCATAGACCTGTGTTTTTGTTAAACAGTTGCTTGAGCCTCTTCACTGCGACCCCCAAATGCTTTACAGCGCGTAGCTGTTAACATCCAGGGGCACCCCTTCTCCCAAAGTTACGGGGCAATTTTGCAGAGTTCCTTAACGAGAGTTAGCCTGTCCGCCTTAGATTTCTCATCCTGACCACCTGTGTCGGTTTCGGGTACGGGCAGTTATACCTTAACGTTAGAAGCTTTTCTCGGCAGCGTGGGATTTGTGCATTCATCTTACGACTATATATCACACCTCAAGTCTAATCTAGCGGATTTTCCTACTAGACCACTCTACATGCTTTTACGGGAACTTCCGTTCTCCCGCGCACATACCCTTCTGCGTCCCTCCATCACAAAATATAACTGGCACAGAAATATTAATCTGTTTTCCATTCGCCTACGCATTTTAGCCTCGGCTTAGGTCCCGGCTTACTCAGGGAAGACAAGCTTTACCCTGAAAACCTTGGTCTTCCGGCGAGGGGGATTCTCGCCCCCTTTCTCGCTACTTATTCCTGCATTCTCACTTCTGATACCTCCAGAGTTGCTTACGCTTCTCCTTCAACGGCCTACAGAACGCTCTCCTACCAATTGCTTACGCAATTCCACAGCTTCGGTTTATAACTTAGCCCCGTTACATTGTCGGCGCAGAGACTCTCGACCAGTGAGCTATTACGCACTCTTTAAAGGTATGGCTGCTTCTAAGCCAACCTCCTGGTTGTTTGTGAATCTCCACCTCCTTTCCCACTTAGTTATAATTAGGGACCTTAGCTGGTGGTCTGGGTTGTTTCCCTTTTGACAATGGAAGTTAATTCCCATAGTCTCACTCCTGAGCTTTGAATTATGGTATTCGGAGTTTGATTGAATTCAGTAAGCAATATGCCCCCTAGTTCATTCAGTGCTCTACCCCCATAATTAAACACTCAAGGCTGCACCTAAATGCATTTCGGAGAGAACGAGCTATCTCCTAGTTCGATTGGCTTTTCACCCCTAAACCTACCTCATCTCCCAACTTTTCAACGGCGGTGAGTTCGGGCCTCCACTGTGTCTTACCACAGCTTCACCCTGGACAGGCTTAGATCACCAGGTTTCGCGTCTACGCCCAGCGACTATGTCGCCCTGTTCAGACTCGGTTTCCCTTCGGCTCCGTTATACTTAACCTCGCCACTGAACGTAACTCGCAGGATCATTCTCCAAAAGGCACGCCATCACTCCGAAGAGCTCTGACCGCTTGTAAGCACACAGTTTCAGGTTCTATTTCACTCCCCTCCCGGGGTTCTTTTCACCTTTCCCTCACGGTACTATACGCTATCGGTTAGTAAGAGTATTTAGCCTTACGAGATATGGTCCTCGCAGATTCACACAGAATTCCTCGTGTTCCATGTTACTTGGGAGAGAACATACATTCTAATGAGTTTACCTGTACAGGATTATCACCTTCTACGATCTAGCTTTCCAACTAGTTCCAGTTCGGTCATTAGATATGTTGAATATCTTACAGTTCTTCAAACGTTCTTCCCACAACCCCATATAAGCAACGGCTGTATCCTTGACACTTATATGGTTTAGGCTCATCCCCGTTCGCTCGCCGCTACTTGGGGAATCGTTTTTACTTTCTTTTCCTCGAGTTACTTAGATGTTTCAGTTCACTCGGTACCCTCTTTCGTGCTAAGACTCCATCTTAGCAGATTGCTCCATTCGGAAATCTTGGGGTTGGCGCTCGTTTGCAGCTAACCCAAGCTTATCGCAGCTTACCACGTCCTTCATCGGCTCTTACTACCTAGGCATTCCCTGTGTGCCCTTAATTATTTTAACCTATTTTGTTTTTGTTTAATTTGATTGACAGCTAACTCTGTTTATATAAACAAGAGTTAAAATTGTATTTAATCTACTATATAGTTTCCAATGTCCATTTGATAAGTTATCCAGCGCTTAATACGCTGTAAGAACATTATCAATAGAATAGAGAAAGAGAAATGATCTCCTTAGAAAGGAGGTGATCCATCCGCACGTTCCCGTACGGATACCTTGTTACGACTTCACCCCAATCGCTAATCACACCCTCGGAACATCCCTCCTTACGGTTAGGCCTGTTACTTCAGGTGCAACCAACTCTCGTGGTGTGACGGGCGGTGTGTACAAGACCCGAGAACGTATTCACCGCAACATAGCTGATTTGCGATTACTAGCGATTCCAACTTCATGTACTCGAGTTGCAGAGTACAATCCGAACTAAGAATAGTTTTATGAGATTAGCTTACCCTCGCAGGTTTGCAGCTCTCTGTACTACCCATTGTAGCACGTGTGTAGCCCAGCGTATAAGGGGCATGATGACTTGACGTCATCCCCACCTTCCTCCTGCTCATCGCAGGCAGTCTCGCATGAGTCCCCAACTTAATGATGGTAACATACGAAAGGGGTTGCGCTCGTTGCGGGACTTAACCCAACATCTCACGACACGAGCTGACGACAGCCATGCACCACCTGTCACCAAGTTCCTCCGAAGAGGCACGAAAACATCTCTGTTAACTTCTTGGGATGTCAAACGCTGGTAAGGTTCCTCGCGTTGCGTCGAATTAAACCACATGCTCCACCGCTTGTGCGGGTCCCCGTCAATTCCTTTGAGTTTCATACTTGCGTACGTACTCCCCAGGCGGATTACTTATCGCGTTAGCTTGGGCGCTGAGGTTCGACCCCCAACACCTAGTAATCATCGTTTACGGCGTGGACTACCAGGGTATCTAATCCTGTTTGCTACCCACGCTTTCGCGCTTTAGCGTCAGTATCTGTCCAGTAGGCTGGCTTCCCCATCGGCATTCCTACAAATATCTACGAATTTCACCTCTACACTTGTAGTTCCGCCTACCTCTCCAGTACTCTAGTTTAGCAGTTTCCAACGCAATACGGGGTTGAGCCCCGCATTTTCACATCAGACTTACTAAGCCGCCTAGACGCGCTTTACGCCCAATAAATCCGGATAACGCTTGCGACATACGTATTACCGCGGCTGCTGGCACGTATTTAGCCGTCGCTTCTTCTGTTGGTACCGTCACTGACTTCTTCCCAACTGAAAGCACTTTACATTCCGAAAAACTTCATCGTGCACACAGAATTGCTGGATCAGACTTTTGGTCCATTGTCCAATATTCCCCACTGCTGCCTCCCGTAGGAGTAAGGGCCGTGTCTCAGTCCCCTTGTGGCCGTTCACCCTCTCAGGCCGGCTACCCATCATCGTCTTGGTGAGCCGTTACCTCACCAACTAACTAATGGGACGCAAAGCTCTCTCACAGCGCATATAGCTTTCATAACCAGATCATGCGACCCAATCATAATATCCGGTATTAGCATTCGTTTCCAAATGTTGTCCCAGTCTGTAAGGCAAGTTCTTTACGCGTTACTCACCCGTCCGCCACCTTCACCCGAAGGATCAAGTAGACTTGCATGTGTTAAGCATTCTGTCAGCGTTCATCCTGAGCCAGGATCAAACTCTTCGTTCAATCTATTTACTCAGTTATATAACTGATTGTTTACACCTATTTATTGTTTGTTGATTTTTTCATCTCTCTCTATTCTGTTGTTAATGTCCTTATTTTCTTTATTTAATTTGTTTCATGTTTTGTTCCGCTTTCCTGCGGCACATTGATTATAATATCACAAATACTAATTCCCGTCAACAACTTTTTTTCAATTATTTTCAAATATTTTTTATTCTTTTAAAGAACCCTTTATTTTACTGGATTTTAAAAGGATAAAAAAATTTAAATAAATTAAAAAGGGCTGTCTGATATTCATAACTTATCAAACAGCCCCCTATCTTATCTCTTCTGTGTTCAAAAATTCCTCCCATTTTTTATAGCTATCTATATCAATTTTATTTCACATATCCTTAAATTTTTATTATTACTTTCAAAGAAATTATCTACACATTTCTTAGAAGATCACTAGTTCTTCCAAATGTTAAAAATTTCTTATACTACAATAAATCTTATAAATTAATTTGTTTCCTCAGATATTTTTTATTATTAAATCCTTGATTTTATTTAGTAAAAAATAATTTAACTAGATATAATCCTTTAATAATTTTATATTCATCTGCAATTTTATTCTTTAGATAAGAATCTCTTAAACTCTTAAAATTATATTTCTCTATAAACTGATTCTATTCTCTATATATTTCTACCAAATATAAAAGGTTAAATATAATTTTGGTTTCTGTATTCTTCTCTAATTTTTAAAAATTTTATTAAATTAATTATCTCCAAATAAGTTTTTTAGTTTTATAAAACCTCTTTCTATTTCTTTTAGTAATATTTATCCTATTCACAACTAAGAAATAAAAATTAATTTCTATAAAAGTCCTAAAATAACTTCTTTAATTATAAGGATAGTGATTTATTCTAAAGATTTTTTTAAATATCTTTTATGATAAAGATATTTAAAGGTAAATATACTAAAATTTTTACTTTTATTATAACCTTCTGAAAAAAGCTCTTAATTTGATTTAAGTTCTTTTTCCTTTACCTTTTATTTCATTGGTCTCCCCTCCTTTAGATACAATTTATTGTCTAGACTCATGTATCTTTTCTTGATATATTATTACCTCATAAAATTCATTTTGTCAATAGCTGAAACTGAAAAAAATTTCATTTTTTTAAATTTCAAAATTAATTTTTCAAAAAGAAATATTAATTCATACAATTATTATCTTAAATTCTAAAATATAATCTATAAAAATATAAAAAGGCTCAAAAAGTAAATAAGTTTCAAAAACTTTTTTTACTCTTGAGCCAATTTTTTTTAATTATTTTACTACTATATTAACTATTTTTTCAGGAACAACTATAACCTTTGCTAAAGTTTTTCCTTCCATATGTTTCTTAACATTTTCTATTTCTAGAGCTAATTTTTCAACAACTTCTTTTGAAGTTCCTCTTTCCACTTCTACAGTTCCTCTTACTTTTCCATTTACCTGTACAGCTATAACAACATCTGAAGATATTGTAAGCTCTTCTTTATAAGTAGGCCACGCTTCATTGAAAAGATATCCTTTATTTCCCATTTCTTCCCATAGATCATCACAGAAATGTGGTGTAAAAGGTGAAAGCATTAGTATTATATTTCTTACTACTTCACCAAATATTTTTTTAGATTCAGAAGTAGATTTTCCTGCTTCTATTATATTTGTTTTGAAATCTTGAGTTTCATTAATAAGTTCCATAGTAGCTGCTATAGAAGTATTGAAATGATAATCATTTTCTATAGATTCAGTTACTTTTTTAATAGTTTGATTTAATTTGATAATAAGAGCTTTATCTTCTCTGCTTACGACAGTAAGATTTATTTCTCCAAACTCCATATTTTCTTTGTGCTCCATTACCAGTCTCCAGATCTTAGTAAGGAATCTATATGCTCCTGCCAGACCATTTTCATTCCATTCAAGCTCTTTTTCAGGTGGCGCAGCAAACATTATAAATAATCTAGTAGTGTCTGCTCCATATTTTTCTACCATTTCTTCTGGATCTACTCCATTATTTTTTGATTTAGACATTTTCTCTATTTTACTGATAAGTTCCTCTCCAGTTTTTTTTGAGTATGCCTTTTCTCCTTTAACTTCTACTTCTTCTGCATAAAGGAATCTATTCTCATTATTTGAATAATAAGAAGCTCCTAATACCATTCCTTGTGTTAAAAGTCTTTTAAATGGTTCATTTGATGAAAGCAATCCCATATCTCTCAATACTTTATGAAAAAATCTTGCATAAAGCAGATGCATTACTGCATGCTCTATTCCACCTATATATTGATCTACAGGGAACCATCCATCTACAATATTTTTATCAAATGGCAATTCTATATTTTTAGGATCACAATATCTTAAGAAATACCAAGATGAGTCTACAAATGTATCCATTGTATCAGTATCTCTTCTTGCAGGTCCACCACAAACTGGACATACTGCGTGTTTGAAACTTTCAGAAGTCTCAAGTGGATTTCCTGTTCCAGAAAATGAAACATCTTCAGGAAGTTTTACTGGAAGGTTTTCATCTTTTTCCATAACAGTTCCACATTTTTCACAATATAATGCAGGAATAGGTGTTCCCCAATATCTTTGTCTAGATACTCCCCAATCTTTTAATCTGTATTTTACAGTTCTTGTTCCATATCCATTTTCTTCTACAAAAACAGCTATATCTGTAAGTGCTTTTTTAGAAGGGATTCCATTAAATTCTCCAGAATTTGTCATTATTCCCATTTCTGTAAATGCTTCTGTCATTTTATCTGCTTCTAAAATCACTTCTTTTTTAGTTTCTTTATCTATAGGATTTATTACTACTTTTAATGGAAGATTATATTTTTTAGCAAAAGCAAAGTCTCTTTCGTCATGACAAGGAACTGCCATAACTGCTCCTGTTCCATAATTCATAAGAACATAATCAGCTACCCATAATTGTACTTTTTCTTTTGTTACAGGATTAATTACATGCCATCCTGTAAATACTCCTCTTTTTTCTCTTCCTTCTGCTGATCTTTCTATTAAATCAGTATTTTTCATTTCCTGTACTGCTGCTTTTATTTCTGAATTTGTTTTCAATATCTCAGAAACAATTGGATGTTCAGGTGCTACAACACAATAAGAAACTCCGTATATAGTATCTATTCTAGTTGTAAACATTGGAAGCTTTTCTCCTGTTTCTTCTACTGTAAATACTATCTCAGTTCCATAAGATTTTCCAATCCAGTTCTTTTGCATTGTAAGAACTTTTTCTGGCCATCCATCTTTTATTTCTTTATGTCCTTCTAGTAATTCATCTGCATAATCTGTTATTTTAAAGAACCATTGCTCTAACTCTTTTTGAATAACTGAAGTTTTACTGTGTCTCCAGCATTTTCCATCTTCAACTTGTTCATTTGCCAAAACTGTATTACAATCTGGACACCAGTTAACAAGTGATTTCTTTTTATATATCAATCCTTTTTCATATAATCTTTTGAATATCCATTGATTCCATCTATAATATTCAGGTGTATATGATGCTATCTCTCTCTCCCAGTCATATGAAAACCCAAGCATTTTCAATTGTCTTTTCATATTTTCAATGTTAGATTTAGTCCATACTGCTGGATGTGCTCCATTTTGAATGGCTGCATTTTCTGCTGGCAGTCCAAAAGAATCCCATCCCATAGGATGAAGTACATTGTAACCTTTCATTCTTTTATATCTAGATATAACATCTCCAATAGTATAGTTTCTGGCATGTCCCACATGAAGTTTTCCAGAAGGATAAGGCAGCATCTCGAGCACATAATAATTCTCTTTTCCTGGAACACTGTTCTCAGTTCTGAAAATATTTCCATCTACCCATTTTTTTTGCCACTTAGCTTCTACTTCTTTAAAATCATACTCTCTCAAAAATCTCACCTCTGCCATTTACTTTTATATATTCCAATTCAATATATCATATTTAAATCTCTATAACAATAGAAAATTTAATTATCCATGTTTTTCTTGATAACTACTTATCCATAGTTCACTTTTTCTCTTTATTCTCTGAAAACTGTTATCTATTGTTTTCAAACTTTTGTCCATCTCATTTGCTATTTCTCTATAAGAATAACCTTTTATCATATAATCAAAAACCTCTTTTTCAAAAGAACTAAAGTTTTCATTTACAAAAGATCTAAAATTATTGAGCTTTTCTTTAGTAAGAAATATCTCTTCAGGGTCATAATTTACATATGATTGCAACCCCTTGCTATATTCTATTTCTTTTCCTCCATCACACTCTATATAGTTTCCTGATGCAAGATTTAAGGCTGTATTTTTTTGTGTATTTGATGCCTTCACCGCTGTTAATATCTGTCTTCTTATACAGATCATCGCAAAAGTCTTGAATGATGATTTTCCTTTTTGATAAGCTTTCAATGCTTTAAGCAATCCAATAGTCCCTTCTTGTAGAAGGTCATCCTGCTCTGCTCCTATTATAAAATAATTTCTTACATTAAGATAAATAAGATTTCTATATTCTCTTAATATTATGTTAATTGATTCCTGATCGCCCAGCTGAGCTTGCTTTATCACATCTTCATTTACCAACTCAATAGCCATTTCTTTCCCTCTCTTGTATGTCTTATTTAGAATGATTTTACTATTTCAGAAAGAATTATTCCTCCAGCTACTGATACATTCAAAGAGTTTATCTTTCCATACATAGGTATTTTTATCAAGACATCACAATTCTCTTTTACTTTTTTTCTTATACCGTTTCCTTCACTTCCAAGTACAAGAGCTGTTCTGCTTGGGTATTTCTCCTTTGAATAATCTTTGCTTCCTTCTCCCTCTGCTCCATATACCCAGTAATCTAATTTTTTCAATTTAAGTAAAGCTTCTGAAATATTTGTTACTTTCACTATATCTACATGTTCTATTGCTCCTGTAGAAGTTTTTACAACTGTTTCATTTACTCTTACTGCATTTCTCTCTGGAATTATTATTCCTTTTACTCCAAATACTTCTGCACTTCTTATTAGAGCTCCAAAATTTCTTGGATCTTGTATTTCATCTAAAATGAGGACAATAGATTTTTCCATTGGAGCTATTTTTTCTAAAAATTCCCCAAATTCTACATAGTAATCATATTCACTAATATATACAGCAACTCCTTGTGAATTTTCTATTTTTTTATCTGTATAAAATATCTTGATATTTCTTTCAGATGCAATTTTTTTTATTTTATTAAGTTTTTCATCTTTATTTCCTTTAAACATTTCTAATTTTTCAATATTTTTTTCTTTGTTCTGTAATACTTCTATTACAGGGTTGACTCCTATGATTCTCTCCATTTATCCTCCAAATTTTATTATATTTCTGCTTTTATTCTTTCTATATCTGCACCAATTTTTTTAAGTTTCAAATCAAGATTTTCATACCCTCTGTCCACATGGTATATTCTGTTTATAATACTTACTCCATCAGCTTTTAGTGCTGCAAGTATTAAGCTGGCTCCAGCTCTTAGATCACTTGCCATTACCTCTGCTGAAGAAAAGTTTCCAACTCCAGCTATTGTAGCTGAACTGCTGCTTATATCTATTTTTGCTCCCATTCTATTTAATTCAGGGACATGCATAAATCTATTTTCAAATATAGTCTCTTTTATTTCACTTGTTCCATTTGCTAAAGACATTAAAGTCATTATAGGTGATTGAAGGTCTGTTGCAAATCCTGGATGAGGCATAGTTGTTACTTTTACAGGTTTCAAATCAGAAAGCTTAGAAAGTACTCTCAATCTGTCTCCCTCTATATCAAATTTTACACCCATTTCATCTAATTTCATAAGAAAACTTCCAAGGTGTTCTTTAACTACACCTTTTACCTCTATCTTCCCATCAAACATTACAGAAGCTATTATAAATGTTCCTGCTACTATTCTATCTGGAATTATTGTATGTTCACATGGAAATAACTTTTCAACCCCTTCTATTTCCAGTCTGCTTGTCCCTATTCCAGTTATTTTAGCCCCCATATCATTTAAGAAATAGCAAAGGTCCTCTATCTCTGGTTCTCTTGCTGCATTTTCTAGAATAGTTTTCCCAGTAGCCTTTACAGCAGCCATTATTATATTTTCTGTAGCTCCTACACTTGGAAAATCAAGAATTATTATTCCTCCTTTTAATTCCTCTGCTTCAGCATCCACATATCCATGATCTATTGTAAGTTTTACTCCAAGAGATTCAAATCCTTTTAAATGAAGATCCACAGGTCTGGCTCCAATAGCACATCCTCCTGGAAGAGATACCCTTGCCTTTTTTTCATGTGCAAGCATAGCTCCCATTACTAAAAAAGAAGCTCTCATTTTTTTTACAAGTTCATATCCTGCTACTAGATTTGTAAGTCCATTATTTACAATTTTATATGAATGATCATCTAATTTTTCTATTTCCAGCCCAAGACTTTCTAATAATTTAACTAATGTTCTTATATCCATTAAATTAGGTACATTTTTTAAAACATATGTCCCTTTCTCTATAAGTGTTGCAATCATTATAGGAAGAGCTGCATTTTTTGATCCTTCTACTTCCAATACTCCTGAAATTTCTTTTCCGCCTATTACTCTGAATGCTTCTACCATCGATTTAATCCTTCTCCTTTTCTTCTTTACATATAGGACATGTTCTTCCTAATAATCTGTCTAATAAATTAAGTTCTTCAAACTTGCCTTTGTATGATGGCATCTTTTCAGAAAGCAATTTGTAATGTTTTGAACATAGCTTTTTCCCTAAACATTTAGGGTATTCTCCACTTAAACCTACTTTTCTGAATTTTTCCTCCTCATCTTCCACTATTACTTCTCTATCTGTATTATCTATAGCTTCTTTTGAAACAACAACTAAAACTATATCCCCCTTCATATCCAAAGCATCTACTAATGTGTACTGAATACCTGCTTTTTCTGCCTCCATTATATAGGGATTAAAATCTTTAAGAGGAACATCTCTTCTCATTTTTATACCTGCTGTTCCTTCCTTTTTCATCTCATCTATAACTTCAGTGTAAATTATCCCAGACATAATTTGTTTTTTTGTAAGAGCAAGTATTACATTTTCTTTAAACTCATCAAGATACAGGCTTTTTTCACCTAGAGTTTTTAAAAAATTAATTTTTGTGCTATTTTTTTTATCTATAATATTCTCACTCATTTTCTTCTCCTTGATAATACACTTTTACTTGTGATTATATCATATATCTAATACTTTTTAAATACAAAACGATTAAAAGAAAAAAACTTTAAGTTTAGAATAATATAAAAAAATGCTATAATAAATTCATTCAAAGTACTTATTCAAATAAAATATTTTTTGAACATACATTATTACATAAAATTATATTTATGGAGGAAAACATGCTGAAATTAACATCTTTTTTTCTTTTGCTTATTTTAACAATTAATTCTTTTTCTAAAGATATTTCTATAAAATTTAATACATTAAAAGGTAATGTAAAATATTATAAACCTGGAGATAAAGAAGTTAAAAGTATAGATTTTTTTAATGGAGAAATTAAATTTTCCTTAAAAGATGGAGAATATATTTTTTTATTCACTTCCCCAGAGTATGCTCCTATTGAAAAGAACATTAACACTAAAAAAGAAAATAATTTTTCTATAGAATTTTCAAAAGCTGATACTGTTGTGGTAAATGGCACTGTTCAAGCTGATAATATGAATATTGGTGGTGCTGAAATCTCTTTTGTTAACAGTAGAAATAAAAGCTACACTGTTACAACAGATTTTTTAGGAAAATTTACTGCTTATATTCCTAAAGGAGATTATAGAATAAAAACTAACAGATTTGGATATTCTCTAGACAAAAAAAATGCTCTTGTATATGAATTACATTCAACAGGAAAGCCTTATAATATCATTATAAACCTCCATGAAATATCAAGTTTTATTGAAGGCAGAGTAATTGATGAAAAGGGAAATCCAGTGGCTAAAGCTGATATAACTGTTAAGAATGGTACTGAAACTTCTAAAATAGAAACTGATGAATTTGGAAAATTCAGAAAAAGAGTAGAAGCTGGAATAGTTACTCTTATCTGTAAAAAAGATGGATTTATACAAAATGGGCTTATAAGAAAAATAGATCGACAGTCTTCTATTACTAATTTGGAAATCGTATTAAATAAATCTAAATTTAATGTACAAGGTATAGTAACTGATGGAGTAAAAGCTCTGATAAATATTCCAGTAACTATACATGATGAAGATATTAATAAAATTTCTACTGTTTTATCCAATGAAAATGGATATTATGAATTTGATGGCATAGATGGGGATAAGGATGTGTTTATCTCTGTATCTGATCCTAATTATAAAAGGTATAAAACACCATTATTTAGACTTGATAAAAATATAACAGATAATAATTTAATTTTAGAAAAAAATTAAAAAATTTGACATAATTTTATTTTCTTATTATAATTTAAACAATTAAATAACTTTAGAAATATTTTTCTACGGCGTCCAAAGTACTCGTCAGGTTTAAACCAATCTTAACTATGGGCGAATTGTAATTAAAAACCAGCCCAAAAGGCTGGTTATTTTTATATATAAAGGGAGGATTTATGAAAAAATTATCATTATTATTTTTAGTTGCTGCTTTATCCATTTCAGCCTTCTCAGCAGAAAAAGCTGATGCTAAAGCTGGAGCTTCTGTTACAGAATCTAAAAAAGTTGATATGGCAAATATCGATGCTATTACTTCTGCTTCTATTGTTCCTGCTGCTATTGTAAAAGAATATATTCCAAAAGGATTTACTGATTCAAAAGCTAAAAAAGCTTTATTTATAATAGGAGATCCAAGACATAACAGTGTAACTTTTGATATGGCTTATACTGCTATGAAATTTTTTGAAGAAAATGGGATAGAGGTAACTCTTCGTGATCTCTATGCTATGAAATGAAATCCAGTTCTTTCATTCGATGAATTCTATTATCAAAAAGATGGAATAGGAACTCCTACCCAAGATGTGGCTGAGGAACAAAAACTTGTAACTCAAGCTGATTATATTATTTTTATATATCCTAACTGGCATGATAGTGCTACTTCTATTGTAAAAGGATATCAAGAAAGAGTATTTGCTAAAGAATTTGCTTATACAGCAGATAATAATGGATTGAGAGGTCTATTAAAAGGAAAAGGTCTTTTTACCATGATGAATTGTGGCTTCCTTGGTGGCGGAAGAGGATTTATTGGAAATGGTGTTGGAATATCTGATGAGAAGTGGGATTCATATATGAAGGCTTATAAAGTTTTTGATGATGATCTTGCTGACTGGTGGGGAATGGATAACTATGGAAGATTTATGAACGACAGATATCCAAAAAACCTTTCTGAAAACTATCCTAAGGAAATTGAAAAATTAAGAAATGACCTTAAAGCTTCACTTCAAAAAACTTTTATTGATAAAAAATAACTAATTATATTAAGGAAGGTAAATTTTACCTTCCTTGTATTTTATCAATTTATTAAATTACCATTTGAATAAAACTATAAAATAATTTTATTCCATAAAATATTATAACTGCCCCACATACTATGTTTATTATCCTCAGTACTTTTTCTGTAATCTTACTGCTAAAACATGTTATAAATATTGTCATTCCTATAAACCACATACAAGAAGCAAAAGCTACCCCTGATATAAATTTCATCCCTTCACCTGGCGGAAGAGAAGCTCTAAATGCTCCTAACATCATACTTCCATCAATAATTGCTTGTGGATTAAACCATGTAACAACACAAGCTGTAGTTACAACCTTTATCAAAGGAATATTTACTTCTGTAGAATTATTGAGAGAACCTTTTGCTTTTACAAGACCTATTCCTATATAAATAACAATAAAGCTTCCTACAAGAAGTATTCCTCTTTCTAGAAGTTTTGACTTTTCCATTATGCTTCCTATTCCAAAGAAACATGCCAACGCAAGAGTTACATCAAAAAATATAACAATAAATGCTGTTATAAATGCTCTGCTTCTCTTTTGAGTAAGAGCTGTATTTATAACAAATAAATTTTGCAGTCCTATAGGAGCTACATATGCCAACCCCATTGTCAGACCTTGTAATAAATATTTCATTTTCTTTTCCCCTTAATATTTTTTATTTTTATCTTTCTCTATATCTTACCATTTTTTTAAACTTCCTTTTTCAAATAACCATTCAGGAGTTACAAGCTTCTCATCTTCTATTTTATACCATGGAGAAATATCAAAAATACTTTTTAAAATATGAAGTTCCTGAGATGGCATATAACTTTGAGCCAGCATCATAATTTTTTCTCCTGTTTTTCTATTTACAGCAATATCTACTACTATTACAGCATGTCCTGGAGATCCACCTTGAATAAATACATCTCCTATTTTTATATCTTTTATATCTGCTTTATTCAATTCTCTTGACAATGAAAGGGTTCCTGCATATGTATATATAAATTTCAGATATTCATCAAATACTTCTCTTCCATGTCCCGTTTTATATTTCCCTTTTATCCATACAGTTTTATTCCCACTGACTTTAATTCTTTCCCCATTCACAAATTTTGAAAATGGAACTTTCATACCATTTGTCAAATCAAAAGATATTTCATCATATTTTTTTTGACTATATAAATATTCAGCCCTCAGCTTTATAATTGCATCAGCACACTGAATTAGATCTTGAGGTAAGATAGGCATATCTATTACTGAAATATAAGATTGCACAAATTTTTCTCTTCCATCATATAAAAGTACTGGTGCTCCCATCTCTTTAAGTTTCAAGCTTCTTAAGTAAGTACCAAAAGAGTCTTCTGGATAATACTCTCTCTCATATTCTGATGGAACAAGAAATCTGCTGCTTATAGTTTCTCCATCTTTAACTATCAAATTTTTAGAAAATGTCATTGCATGCAATATAAAAAGTATAAAAACTACTATTTTTTCATTATGTATCTCCCTTTTCAGATGACCTTTTATTTATTTTAATCCACACTAACTTTGAAACAACATTTTTTTGCTCCACTTAAGACAGTTTCAATAATCTCTACATTTATATTCTTATCTGGCAATAAGTTTTCAAGAATATATAATATGCTTTGCTTCGAACATTCACAATGTGATATATCATTTATTTTTCCTGATAATACTTCTGGACAAACACATTTAGGATAACCAATTTCATAAATATGACCTGCTTCAATTATATTTGCAAAAAATGCCTCTGTGTTTCCATATTTTTTATATTGTTCATCTAAATTACAACCGCATTCTTCAAATTGTCTTTTTTGTTCCAATAAAACTGTATCTTTTACACAATTTATTGCTTTGTTTTTATAATCCATTGCTCCTCCTCAGATGTTATTTTTTTGTAATTTAAACCACCCCTAGATTTATTATAGCATACTTTCTTTTTCTTATCCTTAGTTATAGAGTTTCATAACTATTTCCATCTTTTTCTCAACTATAAAAAACAGCTCTTTATAATTTTATTTCATCATAAAAAGCTGTTTTTATTTTGGGCTATCTAAAATTTGAGAGTTAAATTATTTTTTATTTTTCACCATTATATTTTATCATTAATATCGAACCAGGATTTTGTAATTTAGTAGTTGGTTTTAAATCCATGTCTCTTGCTGATCCTTCACTATCAGTAAGAATATAAAATGTTTTTCCATCTGGGCTTACAGCTATATCACGATAACGATTTGGTGTATGGAAAAATGTTGCTATCTCTCCCTGAACATTATCTTTTTGATTATTTAATTTTATTCTAAAAAGAGTCCCTGCTTTTAAAGTAGTCATTAAAATACTGTTATCCCATCCTTTCATAGGTCCACCAGCATAATAATTTATGCTAGATGGCGCCACTGTTGGCCATTCAACATAAGAAATATCTCCATAGATATCTCCATCATGATAATTATATCCTTCTCTGACTGTATAGAAAGTTTTTATAGGATCTTTATAGTTTGCTGGTGCTTTCCAATCTGATTCTAATTGTA